>NZ_JACHIK010000013.1 GCF_014203155.1 Shinella fusca | reverse complement strand
ATCGCTGCAGTCGTCGACGTCTTGCCATGGTCAACGTGGCCGATCGTGCCGATGTTTACGTGAGGCTTGTTGCGCTCAAACTTACCTTTTGCCATGTCTTTTTTCCTACTGAACGAAAGTTGGGCTAACCGGCCCGTCCGGTTTGGCAGGCGTTTAAGGCTTTCGCAACGAATGCGCAAGCCTTAAATGCACGGGAAAACATGCCGGAAACGGGCTGGGGCGAGCCGGATGGGTCAACAGATCGTAACGACGAATCGCTTTTTCAAGGCAGCACCTTAGGGCGACGCGCTGATTCTTTTCATGAGGCGATGAAGTGGAGCGGGTAGCGGGAATCGAACCCGCGTATTCAGCTTGGAAGGCTGCTGCTCTACCATTGAGCTATACCCGCGGGGGTCTCGATCCGCCTGACAGAATGGTGGAGGGAGTTGGATTTGAACCAACGTAGGCTGAGCCAACGGATTTACAGTCCGTCCCCTTTAACCACTCGGGCATCCCTCCATATTCCGTCGGGATCGAGCGACCAGTATCGACCGTTCGGCAGCGCCATCGGGCGGCGCCTTCGATCTGGCGCGGTATATGACGGGCACAATTCGTCCTGTCAACACGACGTCACGGAAAAAATTGCGAAAAACGGCGTCGTCCCCGGCCAGTCCGGCGGCCGAGCCGTTTGCGCCGCGCCCGCGCTCAGCCTATAAGGCCGCATGAGCAAAGACGATACCGGCGGCAAGTCCGCGAAAGACACCCATTACGCCAAGCTGCGCCGGGCGCACCGCGACCAGAAGCGCGAGCGCGGCGAGATCCCGACACCGAAGGACGACCGCCGCCGCAGGCAGGCGGACGGCTGGAAGCCGCCGGCGCTTGCGCCCGACCAGGTCTATCTCTACGGCCTGCATACCGTGCGCGCGGCGCTCGACAATCCCGAGCGGCAGATCATAAAGCTGTCCGTCAGCCAGAACGCCGCCCAGCGGCTGGAGCTGCCGGATCTTGCCAGCCTGCCCTATCCGGTCGAGACCGTGCTTCCCTCCGACCTCGACAAGGTGCTCGGCCCGGAGGCGATCCACCAGGGCGTGATGCTGGAGACGCGGCCGCTGCCCGTGCGCCGGCTGGAGGCGCTGAAGGACAGCCCCCTCCTCCTCGTGCTCGACCAGGTGACGGACCCGCACAATGTCGGCGCCATCATGCGTTCGGCCGTTGCCTTCAATGCCGGCGCGGTCATCACCACGCAGCGCCATTCGCCGACCGAATCGGGCGTTCTGGCGAAAACCGCCTCCGGCGCGCTGGAGCTCATTCCCTATATCCAGGTCACCAACCTCGCCGACGCGCTGGAAGAGCTGCACAAGCTCGGCTTCCTGACCATCGGCCTCGATTCGGAAGGCCCCGAGCCGCTGGAAGGCACGCTTGCGGGCAACCGCGTCGCGCTCGTCATGGGCTCGGAGGGCAAGGGCCTGCGCCAGAAGACGCGCGCCACCTGCAAGGCCCTCGCCCGCCTCGACATGCCGGGCGCGATCAAGTCGCTGAACGTGTCGAACGCGGCCGCCATCGCCCTCTATGCCACGCAGCGCCATCTCCTCGGCTGATCCGGCAACCACACAAACGCAAAGGCCCGCCGGCTTTCCACCGGCGGGCCTTTGCGTTGGAGGAAACGGTTCCTAGCTGGCGAGCTTCAGGCTGGCGCGGTCGGAAATGACGCGCTCGGCCTCGGAAATGGCCTCGACCTTCGAATCGGCGCTGAGGTTCAGGCCTTCGGCGCGGACGATCTCGATATCCGTGATGCCGAGGAAGCCGAGCACGGAGCGCAGGTAGCTTTCCTGATGGTCCATCACGGCCGCGGGGCCGGCGCTGTAGTGGCCGCCGCGCGTGGAGACGATGATCACCTTCTTGCCCTTGGCAAGGCCTTCCGGGCCTTCGGCGGTATAGCGGAACGTCTTGCCGGCGACGGCGACGCGGTCGATCCAGGCCTTGAGCTGGCTCGGCAGGGAGAAATTGTACATGGGCACGCCGAGGACGACCGTATCGGCGGCAAGGAATTCCTCCAGCACGGCCGTGCTTTCCTCGACCTCGGCGGCGACCTGGGCGTCGACGTCTTCCGGCTTGGCGTTGGCGGCCATGAGGTGCGCGCCGGAAAGATGCGGCAGCGGGTTGGCGACGAGGTCGCGATAGGTGACGGCGGCGCCCGGCTGTTCGGCCTTGATCTGGGCGGCGACGGCCGCGGTCAGGCGGCGGGAAACGGAATGATCTCCGAGAATGCCGGAGTCGATATGGAGAACGTTCATGGGTCAGCACCTTTGCTTCGTTTGGTGCAAACCATATGCTGCGAAAACAATCACATGATTAGACGGCAAAAATCCAATTGACCGTTTCCCATGAGAAACAATAAATCAGGGGAACGACGGAGACGACCATGCAGGACCTGAACGATCTGGCGCTTTACGCCGCGGTGGTGCGGCACAAGGGTTTCACCGCGGCGGCCAGGGCGCTTTCGGTGCCGAAGTCGAAGATCAGCAAGCGCATCGCCGCGCTGGAGGAGCAGCTCGGCGTGCGGCTGATCGAGCGCTCCACGCGCAAGCTGGCCGTCACCGATATCGGCCAGTCCTTCTACGAGCGCTGCGAGGCCGTGCTTTCGGGCGTCGAGGCGGCCGAGGCCGTCGTCGCCGTCGCCAAGGCCGAGCCGGCGGGAACGGTGCGCCTCGCGATGCCGCCCGGCTTTGCGCCCATGGTGGCCGACATCCTGCCCGGCTTCATGAAGCGCTATCCGCTGGTGCGCCTGTCGATCCTGACCACCGGACGGCCGGTCGACCTCATCGAGGAGCGGATCGACGTCGCGCTGCGCGTGCGCGACAGCTACGACACCGACCAGTCGCTCATCGTGCGCCGCTTCGGCGGCACGCGGCGCTACCTCGCCGCCAGCCCGCGCTTCCTGGAGCGCCACGGCCCGATCGATTTCGACACGATCGGCCAAATCCCCACCCTCTCCATGCAGGAGAACGCGCCGCGCGCCATCTGGACGCTCTACAACGAGGCCGGCGAAGTGCGCGACGTCTCCCATTCGCCCGTCCTTGCCTGTTCGGATTTCACGGTGCTGGAGCGGGCGGCCATCGAGGGCATCGGCCTCGGCCTCCTGCCGGACATGATCGTCGAGCGCGGCTTCCGCAACGGCGTGCTGACGCCGGTGCTTGCCGACTGGTCGAGCGCGGAATCGGCCGTGCACGCCGTCTTCACCTCCCGCCACGGCATGCTGCCGGCCGTGCGCGCCCTCATCGACCATCTTGCGGAGAATCTGCCCCGCTCGATGCAGCGCTGCCAGGAGATCGCGCCCAAGGCCGCCTCCGACAGCACCTGGTCCATCTGACCAGGCCCGTTTTCACTTTACAGCGGCGGAGAATGTGCTAACTCCCTCGTAGGAGTGCCCTTATAGCTCAGTTGGTAGAGCACCTGATTTGTAATCAGGGGGTCGCGAGTTCGAGTCTTGCTGGGGGCACCACTCTTTTTTGCGCGACGCCGCGCCCCTCCGATCCTTTCGCATAGGAAATGCTTTTTTAGCGCGTTGCTTTCGGCAACGCCCGCTTGACGCATCCGCAAAACTGGAACATAAAGGGAACAAATGGAGGGTATACCGATGCAGAACGATGCCCTGGAACGCGGAAAGGCGATCCTCGATGCCTGCCGGTCGCTGCGTGAGCGGCAGATGGAAAATCGTCTCGAACTCCAGCGCAAGGCGGCGGCCTCGGCCCGCCCGCTCTATGTGCTGAAGAGCAAGCGGCAGCTGGAGCTGCGCCTGCAATGATCCCGGCGCCCCGCATGCAGCAGCCCTGCTCCGACGAAGCGACCGAAATTCTGGCGCTGCACGGCGGCGACGCGCTGGAGGCCCTGCGCACCCTCATCGCCGAGCGCGATGCGGTCGAGGAACGCCTCGCGATCGCGGCCATCGCCATGGGCCTCGGCGGCCCGCATCCCCGCCCGGCATGTGGCCGGTAGTCCTCAAGCCTTCCCGTCGATCGACTGTTGATTCCGGCAGCGGATTGCCGTGCGGAGGTGAGTGTCCTATAGGCGTTGCTGGTTCAATCGGCGCCTGTGGCGCCTGCCCCCACGCCCGGCCACGGCCCGCGTGCGACAGGGGCGATCGTGCGGAGGAACGGACGTGGCGGCAGACAAGGAAAAACCGGCTTCGAAGGTCACGGTGCAGAAGGACCGCAAGGGACAGTATTTCTTCGCCCTCACCTTCCGCGGCGTCACCTATCCGGTGAAAGGCCCCTTCGCCAACCCGATGCAGGCCGCCGCCGCCGGGCAGGCCGTGCTCAAGGGCCTCGAGGCGCAGGCGGAGAAGAGCTCGCGCTGAAGGTACGGCTCCCGCAACCCTGTCACATTTTTC
Source organism: Shinella fusca (assembly GCF_014203155.1). Lineage (GTDB taxonomy): Bacteria > Pseudomonadota > Alphaproteobacteria > Rhizobiales > Rhizobiaceae > Shinella > Shinella fusca. Next base: position 116,372 of record NZ_JACHIK010000013.1, on the reverse strand, counting down.
AGATGCGCATGCCGTAAAGGCATGCGACAAAGACCGGCCCGAAGGGCGCCGTTCGAACGAGGATGCGGGATCCGGCATGACGCGTAACTTCCACTCCCTCTCCTTCGTCGCCTCGCAGGCGGCCGAAGCGCAGGAAGCGCGCGAGGAGCTGATTTCCGTCTACGGCAATACCGATCCCGAAGAAGCGGACGTGATCGTCGCGCTCGGCGGCGACGGCTTCATGCTCCAGACGCTGCACACGACCATGAGCACCGGCAAGCCGGTCTACGGCATGAACCGCGGCTCGGTCGGCTTCCTGATGAACCGCTACGATACGAAGGACCTGCCGGCCCGCATCGACGGGGCGGTGGAGAACGCCTTCCGGCCGCTGGAAATGGTGACGGGCGATGCGAGCGGCCAGGAGCGCCGGGCGCTCGCCATCAACGAGGTCTACGTCTTCCGCCAGTCCTACCAGGCGGCGAAGCTGAGGGTCAGCATCGACGGGCGCGTGCGGCTGGAGGAACTGATCTGCGACGGGCTGCTTCTGGCGACGCCCGCCGGCTCGACGGCCTACAACCTTTCCGCCCACGGCCCCATCCTGCCGCTGGAGGCGCCGCTTCTGGCGCTCACCCCCGTCAGCGCCTTCCGCCCCCGGCGCTGGCGCGGCGCGCTGCTGCCCAACAAGGTGACGGTGGAGATCGAGGTGCTGGAGGCGGAAAAGCGCCCGGTCAACGCGGTCGCCGACAATACCGAGGTCAAGTCCGTCACATCGGTGCGCATCGCCGAATCGGCCCACCTTGCGGCCCGCATCCTGTCCGATCCGGATCATTCCTGGTCCGACCGGATTCTCGCCGAACAGTTCGATTATTGACGGATCGACGGAACCGAACGGACTTTTCGCCATGAAGCGCCCCCTGCTTGCCAGCGCCCTCACCCTTCTCCTCCTTGCCGCGCCCGCCTTCGCCGAAGGCGAGCCGCCCGTGCCGGAGACGATCACCTTCGTGGTGAGCACCGGCTACTGGGAAGAGCCGGCCGACGCGGAGGACGGCGAAACGGCAGAGGCCCCTGCCGGCAAGCCGGCGGAGATGCGGCGCGGCTACTACAAGCTGATCGCCGTGCGCCAGCCGGACGGCACGGCCGAAATCCACCTCCAGCAGATCGAATCGACGGCCGAAGGTCCGAAGATCGCCTCCTCCACCGAACTGGAGGAGTTTTCGGCGCTGAAACCCTACGTGACGGATATCCGCCCGGAAAATTCTTCCGGCATCACCACGCAGCCCGGTCTCTTCGCCACCGTCTATCTCAAGACGGACCCGAAGGCGGCGGAACCGGAAAGCTGGACGGTGCTGGTCGACGATCTCGGCGAGATCAGGATCGAGCGAGCGACGAACTGAGCCGCAATCGTTGCAGGTGAGCTGTGGATCCTCGGGCTTGCCCCGAGGATCCACAAGGCGCCGCTCGCAAAAACGGGCGCCGAAGCGCCCGTTTTCCATTCCGGATATCCAGTCCAACCTCAGTTCAGGTCGTCCACCACGGCGTCGGCGCCACCGTTGACGCGGTGGGCGAGCGCGGCTTCCATGAACTCGTCGATTTCGCCGTCGAGGACGTCGGAGGGGGCCGTGCTTTCGACGCCCGTGCGAAGGTCCTTGACGAGCTGGTAGGGCTGGAGGACGTAGGAGCGGATCTGGTGGCCCCAGCCGATATCCGTCTTGGAGGCGGCCTCGGCGTTGGCGGCTTCCTCGCGCTTCTTCAGCTCGGCCTCGTAGAGACGGGCGCGCAGCATGTCCCACGCCTTGGCGCGGTTCTTGTGCTGCGAGCGCTCCTGCTGGCAGGCGACCACGATGCCGGTCGGGATATGCGTGATGCGCACGGCCGAGTCGGTCGTGTTGACGTGCTGGCCGCCGGCACCGGAAGAACGGTAGGTATCGATGCGGCAGTCGCTCTCGTTGACCTCGATATTGATCGATTCGTCGACCACGGGATAAACCCAGATCGACGAGAACGAGGTGTGCCGGCGCGCATTGCTGTCATAGGGCGAGATGCGCACGAGGCGGTGCACGCCCGATTCCGTCTTCAGCCAGCCATAGGCGTTGTGGCCCTTGACGAGCATCGTCGCGGACTTGATGCCGGCCTCTTCGCCGTCGTGGACTTCCAGCAGCTCCACCTTGTAGCCCGAGCGCTCCGCCCAGCGGGTGTACATGCGCAGAAGCATGTTCGCCCAGTCCTGGCTTTCCGTGCCACCGGCGCCGGAATGCACTTCGAGATAGGTGTCGTTGCCGTCCGCCTCGCCCGAGAGCATCGCCTCGACCTGCTTGCGCGCAGCCTCGGTCCTCAGCGCCTTCAGGGCGTCCTCGGCGTCCTTGACGATCGCCTCGTCGCCTTCTTCCTCACCCATTTCGATGAGTTCGACATTGTCCCTGAGCTGCTGCTCGATGGCCTTGACGCCATTGATGCCCTCATCCAGTTGCTGGCGCTCGCGCATCAGCTTCTGGGCTTCCTGGGCATCGTTCCAGAGGCTCGGGTCCTCTGCCTTGTTGTTCAACCAGTCCAGTCGTCTTACCGCCTGATCCCAGTCAAAGATGCCTCCTCAGCAGGCTTATGGCCTGCTTGATTTCGTCGACGATATTCTCGATTTCCGCGCGCATGTCCGTTTCTTCGATGCTTCAGGTTTCGGTGGCCCCGAAATAGAGAGGGCGGGCGCGGATGTAAAGCCCGCGCCCGCCCTCAAAGTGGGTGGCGATGGATCAGAACAGGCCGCCGCTGCCGCCCGTCACGGCCTGGTTCGCTTGCGGCGAGCTCTTCAGGATTTCCTCGGGCGTCGCGTATTCGTCGCCGCCGATGACGGAGAAGACGTCGGCGGGGCCGGTGCCGGGCTTGAAGGCTTCCATGATCGTGTCCGGATCGCCCTCGATGGCCTGCATGCCCGTCTTGCGGTTGACGGCGATGAACTTCATGCCTTCCGGCACGATGAACTTCGTCTGCGGCGTGCCGTCGACGGCGGCCTGCATGAACTCGTTGAAGATCGGCGCGGCAAGCGAGCCGCCGGTCGCGCCACGCCCCAGCGGGGCCGGGTTGTCGAAGCCGATATAGAGGCCGGCCACGAGGTCAGGCGTATAGCCGACGAACCAGGCGTCCTTCTCGTCGTTGGTGGTGCCGGTCTTGCCGGCCACCGGGCGGTCGAGCTTGACCTTGCCGGCGGCGGTGCCGCGCGAGATGACGCCTTCCATCATCGAGGTGATCTGGTAGGCCGTCATCGGGTCGAGCACCTGCTCGCGGTTGTCCACCAGCACCGGCTCTTCCTGGTTCTCCCAGTCGCCGGCATTGCAATCCTCGCAGATGCGCTGCTCGTGGCGGAAGATGGTCTTGCCGTAGCGGTCCTGGATGCGGTCGATCAGCGAGGGCTTGATCTGCTTGCCGCCGTTGGCGAGCACGGCATAGGCCGAGACCATGCGCAGCACCGTCGTCTCGCCCGAGCCGAGCGACATGGCAAGCACGGGCAGCATCTTGTCGTAGATGCCGAAGCGCTCGGCATATTCGGCGACGAGGTTCATGCCCATGTCGTTGGCGAGGCGGACGGTCATCAGGTTGCGCGACTTCTCGATGCCGAGACGCAGCGTCGAGGGGCCGGACGAGCCGCCGCCGTAGTTCTGCGGCCGCCAGACCTGCCCGCCGGAAACCATCTCGAAGGGCGCATCGAGGATCACCGAGGCCGGCGTATAGCCGTTGTCGAGCGCGGCGGCGTAGACGAAGGGCTTGAAGGAGGAACCCGGCTGGCGCATCGCCTGCGTGGCGCGGTTGAACTCGGACTGGGCATAGGAGAAGCCGCCGACCATGGCGAGCACGCGGCCGGTATGGGGGTCCATGGCGACGAGGCCGCCCTGCACCTTGGGCGGCTGGCGCAGGCGGTAGGACTTGCCGTCCTCCGTCGGCTCGACATAGACGACGTCGCCGGCATCGAACACGCCGACCGGCGTCTTCGTCGTCTTGCGGTCGCCCTTGGCCGAGCGGAAGGCCCAGCTCATGTCCTTGGCCTCGATGCGGCCCGTCACGCGCTCGGCGACGACCTTGCCGGCGCTGTCCTTGCGCGGCTGGAGGCCGATATCGGCGCCGCTTTCGTCCACGGCGAGGACGACGGCGAGCTTCCATTCCGGCACGTCGGAGAAGCTGTCGACCTTGGCGAGTTCCACGCCCCAGTCGCCGCCGACCTCGATCGTCTTGATCGGGCCGTGGAAGCCGCGGCGCTCGTCGTAGGTGACGAGGCCGTGCTGGAGCGCCTTGCGGGCCGCGACCTGGACGCGCGGGTCGAGCGAGGTGCGCACCGAAAGGCCGCCCTCATAAAGGGCGTTGTCGCCGTAGCGCTCGATGATCTGGCGGCGGACCTCCTCGGAGAAATATTCCGAGGCGAAGAGATGGGAACCGCGTTGACGCGGCGTCACGCCGAGCGGCTGCGCCTTGGCTTCCGCGCCGTCGGCCTGGCTGACATAGCCGTTCTCGACCATGCGGTCGATCACCCAGTTGCGGCGCTCGAGCGCGGCGTCCGGATGGCGGAAGGGATGGTAGTTCGACGGGCCCTTCGGCAGGGAGGCGAGGTAGGCGGTCTCGGCGATCGTCAGTTCCGTCACCGACTTGTCGAAATAGGTGAGCGCGGCGCTGGCGATGCCGTAGGAATTGAGGCCGAAGAAGATCTCGTTGAGGTAGAGCTCGAGAATGCGGTCCTTGGAATAGGCCTGCTCGATGCGGAAGGAGAGGATCGCTTCCTTCACCTTGCGGTCGATCGTCTGGTCGGAAGAGAGCAGGAAGTTCTTGGCGACCTGCTGGGTGATGGTCGAAGCGCCGACCGGACGGCGGCCCGAGCCCATGTTCTGGATGTTGACGAGGACGGCGCGGAAGAGGCCCGTCACGTCGACGCCGGGATGCTGGTAGAAGTTCTTGTCTTCCGCCGACAGGAAGGCGGCCTTCACCCGGTCGGGGATCGCCTGGATCGGCAGGAAGAGGCGGCGCTCGCGGGCATATTCGGCCATCAGCGCGCCGTTGCCGGCATGCATGCGGGTCGTCACCGGCGGCGCGTAGCTGTTGAGGACCTCATAGTCGGGAAGATCCTTCGTGACACTTCCGAGATAGAGCGCGACCGCAGCCGCCACGCCGAGGAACGCCACGGCGCCAATCCCGAAGAAATATCCAATCAGTCTGATCATGAGCCAGCTACCGATGCCTGTATCTTGTCGTTCTCTCGGGCGGCCCTGCCGCCCGGCCTCTTCGCCACGGCCGCAGACGACCGTCGCGCCTTCGCGTGCGAAGACGAGTCACCCCATTCTGCCGATCCCGTCTAGCGATCGGAATGTGAGGAAAATAGGGCTTACAGCATGCATCCCGGCTTCGCCACCGCACAATGGCGGCCAATGTCACTTTTCCAGCACAACGCGAAGGCCCCGCGTCAGCCGCCGTTCGCCACCACCGTCGTGCGGTATTCGCCCACGGCCCTTGCGAGCAGGCCGGCCACCTTCTTCTGCCAGGCCGGATCGACCAGCAGCTTCTCGTCGTCCTTGTTCGACAGGAAGCCGAGCTCGACGAGGACGGAGGGCACGTCCGGCGCCGTCAGCACGCGGAAGCCGGCATGGCGGTGGGGATTGTTGATCAGCAGCACCTGGTCCTTGAAGGCGCCGACGACGCTGCGGGCAAGGTTGACGGAGAAGGCCTGCGTCTCCCGGCGCGTCAGGTCGAGGAGGATGTCGGCGACCTCGGCCGGCTCCTCGGAAAGGGCGATGCCGGCGATCTGGTCGGAAAGATTCTCGCGCTCGGCAAGGCTTGCGGCAAGGCTGTCGGAGGCCTTGTCGGAGATCGTGTAGACCGTCGCGCCGCGGATGTCCTTCTGCCTGACCGTGTCGGCATGGATGGAGATGAGAAGATTGGCGCCCTCGTTGCGGGCAAGCTGCACGCGCTGCGAAAGCGAGAGGAATTCGTCCTTGTCGCGCGTCAGGAAGGCGCGCGTGTCCGGCAGCTTGTTCAGCGCCTCGGCAAGCTGCCGCGCGAAGGCCAGCGTGACGACCTTCTCCTCCGTCTTTGTGACGCCGCCGCTCGCGCCGTTGTCGATGCCCCCGTGGCCCGCATCGACGGCGATGACGAAGGGACCGCCGGCCTTGCCGCCGGGCAGCAGCATGGCGGACTGGCCGGCAGAGGCCGAGGCCTCCTGCCAGCTCTGCGTCTTCATCTTCTCCTGGAAGGCCTGGTCGGTGACGATCGCCGTATCGATGACGAGGCGGTAGGTCGTCGCCCCCTTCTCTTCCTGCACTTCGGCCAGCACCACGCCGATGGGACGCGCCGCCGTCAGCACGATGCGCGAGCGGCCCGCGGCCATGGTGCCGTAGCGGATATCGGAAATGATGCCGCGCGCCTCCATCTCCTCCGCCTTGATGCCGAAATCGGTCTCCGGCAGGTCGATCAGCACGCGGTAGGGATTGGCGACATAGTGCACCTCGAATTCCGGCTTGCGGTCGAAATCGATGACGAGGCGCGTGCGCGCATCGTCGCCGGCGACGCGGGCGGAAAAGGCGAGCAGCGGGGCGGATGCGGGCGCGGCGGCGAAGGCCGGCACGGCAAGCGCCATGCAGAGAAGGAAAAGGAGCGCGCCGGCGGCAAGGCGGAGCGGATATGGAATCGGAAGACTTGGCATCACCAGTGGCGGTCCGTTCAAACGCGTGAATTGCGCGCGGTGCGGCGCTGGACAAGCCCCATAGATGCCCCCATATGGTTAACCGAAACTTGCCACCGCCCGCGTTCCGGCAGCCATAAGGGCAAATCCATCAGGATTATGACGCTTTCGGCTTTTCCCTTGCCATTGTGACATATCCGCCATAAAAGCAAAATCAGGGAAAAAGAATAGACGGGATAGAATCGTCTGGAGCAGGCAGCCCCCCTTCCCGGGACTTGGCGCCAAACCGGGCCTTCATCCGCCGTCGCACCGTTTTTTCCCGGCCGATTAGATCGCGTAAACCGGCGGTGGCCGGAACAGTCAAGGTGGATTTCCACCGCTCGCCCTTCACGAAGGGCAATTTCATCGGACCTTCAGGGTCTATGGCACTGGCATTCTCGTTGGACGTTGATGTTGTCACGGCGGCTTTTATCAGAGGGTAACAGGTATCGGGACGCTCGCGTGCCCGCCGCCCTCCGGCCGCTCACCCCTCACCGGGGCCTGACGGGAACTTACTTATCCGGCGCATCCCACTCCTCCCCCGGCTCATCCCTCCTAGGGAACAGCTTGCCGCACGGATTGCGGCTGCGCCGAGGAGCTCAATCTACATGGCAGAGAAAATGCTTATCGATGCGTCTCACGCTGAGGAGACGCGGGTTGTCGTCGTACGCGGGAACCGCATAGAAGAATTCGACTTCGAGTCCCAATACAAGAAACAGATCCGCGGCAATATCTACCTTGCCAAGGTCACGCGCGTCGAACCGTCGCTCCAGGCGGCCTTCGTCGACTACGGCGGCAACCGCCACGGCTTCCTGGCCTTCGCCGAAATCCACCCGGATTACTACCAGATCCCGCTTGCCGACCGTCAGGCCCTCCTGAGGGCCGAGGCCGAGGAGCATCGACGCGACGACGACATCGAGCATGTCGAGACCGCCGGCGACCGTTCCGAGGAGAGCGAGGCACCGGCCGAGGCCGAAGCCGCCGCCGTCGAGGAGACGCCGGTCGAGGCCGTAGCCGAACCCGAGGTCGTCGAGGCCTCCGCCGATCTGGCCGAGGAAGCCCCGGCCGAAAAGCCGAAGAAGCCGCGCCGCACCCGCAAGGCCAAGGCGAAGACCGAGGACGCCCCGGCCGCCGAAGAGGCCGCCGCCCCCTCCGAAGGCAGCGACGACGAGACGCCCGGCGGCGCGATGGCCATGGCCGTCGACACCGATGAGGTCTCCGAGCCCGCCGAACGCAAGCGCGGCCGCCGCCGGCGCGACGAAGACGAGGATGACGACGACCACAACGGCGAGGAAAAGGAAGTCATCGAATCCGTCGGCGCCGAAGACGCCATGGAAGAGGTTCCGGACCGCGTCCAGCGCAAGCCGCGCAAGCAGTACCGCATCCAGGAAGTCATCAAGCGCCGCCAGATCCTGCTCGTGCAGGTCGCCAAGGAAGAGCGCGGCAACAAGGGCGCGGCGCTGACCACGTACCTGTCGCTCGCCGGCCGCTACTCCGTCCTGATGCCGAACACGGCGCGCGGCGGCGGCATTTCCCGCAAGATCACCAACCTGCAGGACCGCAAGCGCCTGAAGGAGATCGCCCGCGATCTGGAAGTTCCCCAGGGCATGGGCGTCATTCTGCGCACCGCCGGCGCCAACCGCACCCGCGTCGAGGTCAAGCGCGACTTCGAATACCTGATGCGCCTTTGGGAGAACGTCCGCACGCTCACCCTCGCCTCCACGGCGCCCTGCCTCGTCTACGAGGAAGGCTCGCTCATCAAGCGCTCGATCCGCGACCTCTACAACAAGGACATCAGCGAGATCGTCGTTGCCGGCGAGGAAGGCTACAAGGAGGCGAAAGCCTTCATGAAGATGCTGATGCCGAGCCACGCGAAGGTCGTCCAGCCCTATCGCGACGTGCATCCGATCTTCTCGCGCTCGGGCATCGAAGCCCAGCTCGACCGCATGCTGCAGCCGCAGGTGACGCTGAAGTCCGGCGGCTACATCATCATCAACCAGACCGAGGCGCTCGTCTCGATCGACGTCAACTCCGGCCGCTCGACGCGCGAGCACTCCATCGAGGAGACCGCGCTGCAGACGAACCTGGAAGCGGCGGAAGAAGTCGCGCGCCAGCTTCGCCTGCGCGACCTTGCCGGCCTCGTCGTCATCGACTTCATCGACATGGAGGAGAAGCGCAACAACCGGGCCGTCGAGAAGCGCCTGAAGGACCATCTCAAGAACGACCGCGCGCGCATCCAGGTCGGCCGCATCTCGCATTTCGGCCTGCTCGAAATGTCGCGCCAGCGCATCCGCGCCTCCGTTCTCGAATCGACCATGCAGACCTGCCCGCACTGCAACGGCACGGGGCACATCCGCTCGCAGTCGTCCGTCGCGCTGCATGTCCTGCGCGGCATCGAGGAATATCTCCTCAAGAACACGACGCACAACATCACCGTCCGCACCACGCCGGACATCGCGCTCTACCTCCTCAACCACAAGCGCGGCACGATCATCGACTATGAGGCCCGCTTCGGCGTCGCCATCATCATCGAGGCGGATGCCCATGTCGGCGCGCAGCACTTCGCTGTCGACCGCGGCGAGCCCGTCGAGAACCCGGTCAAGATCGAACAGCTCATGCATTTCGAGCCCGAGCCGGAAGAAGACGACGTCGTGATCGAGGAGGAGATCGACGAGGAAGAGGACGAGGCCCGTCCCGCCGCGGCAGCCCAGGCCGCGCAGTCGGCCGCCTCCGACGAGAACGGCCGCAAGCGCAAGCGCCGCCGCCGCCGTCGCGGCAAGGGCCGCGAGAACGGCGAAGGCACCGACACGGCCTCCTTCGGCGGCGAGCAGGCGGGCGATGAAGACACGCTCGACGGCGACGACGAGGATGGCGACGGCGAGGAAGGTCAGGACGGCGCACAGGCCTCCGATTCCGAGCCCCGCCGCAAGCGCCGCCGCCGCGGCAAGCGCGGTGGCCGCCGCAATCGTCCCGAGGACGAGGGTTCCGCCGATGCCGAAGGCGCCGATGGCGAGGATGAAGGCGACGACGAGGGCGAAGAGATCGCCGCCGTCGAAGCCGAAACCATCGAGGTAGCGGCCGCTCCCGAGGAAGCGCCGGCAGAAGTCGTCGCCGAAGAGGCGCCGGCCAAGCCGAAGCGGGCCCGCCGCAGCCGCGCCAAGGCTACTGCCGAGGACGTCGCGCCGGACGAAGCCGCCCGCAGCGAAGTCGAGGCGCAGCCCGTCGCCGTCGTGGAAGAAGCCGCTCCGGCCGAGCCGGAAGTCGAGGAGGCCTCCGCCGACCTCGAAGAGCCGGCCAAGCCCGTCCGCGCCAACCGCGACATCAACAAGATCGCTTCCGAGCCGGTGGTGAAGTCGTCCACGACGAAGGAAGCCACGCCGGAAGACGAACCGGATAAGCCCAAGAAGGGCGGCTGGTGGCAGCGCCGCGGCTTCTTCTGAGACGCCTGTCTTAGCCGATGAATTTGAAAGGCCCGGTTTCGACCGGGCCTTTTGCTTTCATGCGGAAATCGGGTGGCTGCCTGCCTGCCCTTCTGCGACACCCGCGGTCGTCAGAAACCAGCAGGGAGACATCCGTGACCCGCCTCGACGACAAGGTCGCCATCATCACCGGCGCAAGCTCCGGCATCGGCCGCGCCGCCGCCCTCCTCTTTTCCCGCAAGGGTGCAAAACTCGTGCTCTCATCGCGCGGGCGCGACCGGCTGGAGGCGGTGGCCGGCGAGGTCCGCGCGGCCGGCGGCAGCGCCATCGCCCTTGCCGGCGACGTCGCCGACGAAGCGCATCACCGGGACCTTGTCGATGCCGCGAAGGCGGAATTCGGCGGCCTCGACATCGCCTTCAACAATGCCGGCACGACGGGACCCGTCGGCCCGCTGCCCGACCTTTCCATGGAGGACTGGCAGGGCGTCCTCGGCGCCAATCTCACGAGCGGCTTCCTTGCCGCCAAGCATCAGTTGCCGGCGCTGGAGGCACGCGGCGGCGGCTCGCTGGTCTTCACCTCCACCTTCGTCGGCCATACGGCGGGCTTTCCGGGGCTTGCGGCCTATGCCGCCTCGAAATCGGGCCTCATCGGCCTCGTGCAGGTGCTCGCCTCGGAATACGGGCCGAAGGGCATCCGCGTGAACGCGCTGTTGCCGGGCGCCACGGACACGCCGATGGGGCGGGAAGTGGCGGCGACGCCCGAGGCACGCGCCTTCGTGGCGGGCCTCAACGCCTTCAAGCGCATGGCCGAGCCGGAGGAGATCGCCGAGGCGGCGCTTTTCCTCGCCGCGCCGGCCTCCAGCTTCATGACCGGCACGGCCATGCTGGTGGACGGCGGCGTCTCGATCAACCGCGTGTGAGAAAGTGATTCACCTTCCTGAAAGATCGATTCCGCTTTGCGCCGCAACGCCTTGAAGCGGAATCCTTTTCAGCCGAGCCAGCGCGCGAGGCGGTCGACCGCCTCGCTCATCTCCTCGAAGGAACCGGCATAGGAAAAGCGCATCGTGTGATGGCCGTCCTTCGGATCGAAGTCGATGCCGGGCGTCGCCGCCACGTCGGTCTCGGCCAGCATGCGGCGGGCGAAGGCCATGCTGTCATTAGTGAAGCGGCTGACATCGACATAGGCGTAGAAGGCCCCGTCCATCGGCGAGGCGACGGAGAAGCCGAGCTCCGGCAGGCGCTTGACGAGGAAATCGCGGTTCGCGCGGTAAGCGTCGCGATAGACGTTCAGCTCCGCCTCCGCGCCGAGCGCCGCTTCCGCCGCGATCTGCGAGAGTTCGGGCGCGGAGATATAGAGGCTCTGGGCAATGCGCTCGACGGGGCGCACCAGCGTTTCCGGCAGCACCATCCAGCCGATCCGCCAGCCGGTCATGCAATAGTATTTCGAGAACGAGTTGATGATGACGGCATCCTCGCCGAACTCCAGCGCCGTCGCCTCCTCGCCGACGAAGGTGAGGCCGTGATAGATCTCGTCCGAGATGAAGGCGATACCGTTCTCCCGGCAATAGGCCGAGAGCGCGGCGAGGTTCGCCCGCCCCGTCACCGTGCCGGTGGGATTGGCGGGGCTTGCCAGCAGCACGCCGTCGATGCGGCCCGCGGCCTCAAGCGCCTCCGGCGTCAGCGTGAAGCCGTTTTCGGCGCTCACCTCGATCTCCACCGTCTCGATGCCGAGCGCGGCGAGGATGTTGCGATACGCCGGATAGCCGGGACGCGCGATGGCGACACGGTCGCCGGCATCGAAGAGGGCGAGGAAGGCGAGGTTGAAGCCGGCCGACGAGCCCGTCGTGATGGCGATACGGCCGGGATCGACCGAAACGCCGTGGCGTTCCCGGTAGAAATCCGAAATGGAGCGGCGCAGCGAAAGCAGGCCGAGCGCATCCGTATAGCCGATACGGCCGATCTCCAGCGCCCTGCGCGCTGCCTGACGGGCCGCCCCGGGCGCCGGATGCACGGGCTGGCCGACGGCCATGGAGATGACCGGCCGGCCGCTCGCGCGCCGCTTCGTCGCCTCGGCGAGCACGTCCATGGCGTGGAAGGGTTCGACGGCCCCGCGGCGGGAGAGTTTCATGGCTTGCCTTTCTGCGCTTCCGGTCCGCCGCCTTCCTGCCGCAAGACGCCGCTCTTCACAATCCCGCGAGGGCCGAAAATCCGCCGCTTTTGCCCTGTCGTTTGCAAGGCTTGCGTCATAAGGTCGTTGAAAGCCCGCCCCCGGCATTGACGCGGCGGCGCGGGCAATGGCACTTCTGCGGCGCATCACGACGAGGACAGGACAAAGATGATTTTCAAGACGAAGCTCGCGGCCACCGTTGCCCTTGCCATCACGGTCGCAGCCCCCCTTCCCGCCCTCGCGCTCGACGACGCGCAGAAGAAGGAGTTCGGCGACTTCATCAAGGAATACCTCGTCGAGAACCCGGAAATCCTCATCGACGTGCAGGAAGCCCTGCAGAAGAAGCAGGCGGCGCAGCAGCAGGCCAAGGCCGAGGCCGTCATCACCGACAACGAGAAGACGATCTTCTCCTCGCCCTACGATATCGCCCTCGGCAATCCGAAGGGCGACGTCACCATCGTCGAGTTCTTCGACTACAATTGCGGCTACTGCAAGCGGGCGCTGCCGGACATGGACGCGATCCTGAAGGACGACAAGAACGTCCGCTTCGTCCTCAAGGAACTGCCGATCCTCGGCCCCGATTCGCTCGCCGCCCACAAGGTGAGCGCCGCCGTGCGCGACCTCGCGCCGGAAAAATACGGCGCGTTCCACCGGGCGCTGCTCGGCGGGGAAGGCCGCGCGACGGAGGAGAGCGCCATCGCGATCGCTTCCGGCATGGGCATTTCCGAGGCGGACATCCGCAAGACCATGGCCGACAAGCCGCATGACGACGCCGTGCGCCAGGCCTATTCGCTGGCGAACGACCTCGGCATCACCGGCACGCCGTCCTATGTCGTGGGCCAGGAAATGGTGTTCGGCGCGGTCGGCGAAGAGGACCTTCGCGAAAAGATCGCCAACGTGCGCGCCTGCGGCAAGGCAACCTGCTGATTTCGCCATCTTCCTGCCATGCTGGCCGTGTTGAGCGCTTGGCTTGTGGACATCGGCCCTTTCGACCGGCAAAGCCCCTGCCCTTGGGGCTTTCCCTGCGGGAACCGCCGGTCTATAGGTAGTCCTCTATCCAGCATGCGGAATTGCGAATGGCTCTACCCCTTTTCGTGCTCAACGGCCCCAACCTCAACGCACTCGGCAAGCGCGAGCCCGGTATCTACGGCGGCCACACGCTCGCCGACATCGAGGCGCTCTGCAAGGCGGAGGGCGAGAAGCTGGGCTTTGCCGTCGACTTCCGCCAATCCAACCACGAAGGCGATCTGGTCGACTGGATCCATGAGGCCGGCGACGTTGCCGCCGGCATCGCCATCAACGCCGGTGCCTATACCCACACCTCGCTCGCCCTGCATGACGCCATCCGCGCCATCAAGATCCCGGTGGTCGAGCTGCACCTTTCCAACGTGCATGCCCGTGAGGAATTTCGCCACAAGTCGATGATCGCGCCCGCCGTGAAGGGCGTCATCTGCGGCTTCGGCGCGCATAGCTATATCCTCGCGCTCCATGCGCTCTCATCCATCACGACATAAGAAGAACCAGAGGCTCACTTCCATGGCTGAAAAGAAACACGGCATCGATCAGGCTCTGATCCGCGATCTCGCCAACATCCTCAACGAGACGGACCTGACCGAGATCGAAGTGGAGCAGGACGACCTGCGCATCCGCGTCTCGCGCGCCGGCACGCCGCAATATGTCCAGGCCCCGATCGCCGCTCCCGCCCTCAGCGCGGCCCCGGCCGCCGCGCCCGCCGCAGCGGCAGCCCCCGCCGACGCCCGCAACAACAAGAACGCCGTGACGGCGCCGATGGTGGGCACGGCCTACCTCTCGCCCGCCCCGGGCGCCCGCGCCTTCGTCGAAGTCGGCGCAAGCGTCAAGGAAGGCCAGACCATCCTCATCATCGAAGCCATGAAGACGATGAACCAGATCCCCGCGCCGCGCTCAGGCAAGGTCACCGAAATCCTCGTCTCGGATGCAAGCCCGGTCGAATACGGCGAACCGCTGATCGTCATCGAATAAGGCGGGTCCCATGATCTCCAAAGTCCTCATTGCCAACCGCGGCGAAATCGCCCTTCGGGTCCTTCGGGCCTGCAAGGAGCTGGGCATCGCCACGGTCGCCGTGCATTCGACGGCCGATGCCGATGCCATGCATGTGCGCCTTGCCGACGAGAGCGTGTGCATCGGCCCGCCGCCCTCGCGCGAAAGCTACCTCAACATCCACCAGATCGTCGCCGCCTGCGAGATCACCGGCGCCGACGCCGTGCATCCGGGCTACGGCTTCCTGTCGGAGAACGCCAAGTTCGCGGAAATTCTCGACGCGCACGGCATCACCTTCATCGGGCCGACGGCGGAGCACATCCGCATCATGGGCGACAAGATCACCGCCAAGCAGACGGCGCAGGAACTCGGCATCCCCGTCGTTCCGGGCTCCGACGGCGAGGTGAAGCCGGAGAACGCGCTGGAAGTCGCCCGCAAGATCGGCTTCCCCGTGCTCATCAAGGCCACCGCCGGCGGCGGCGGGCGCGGCATGAAGGTCGCAAGGACCGAAGCCGACCTCGACGAAGCCGTCTCGACCGCCCGTTCCGAAGCGCTCGCCGCCTTCGGCAACGACGCCGTCTACATGGAAAAGTACCTCGGCAAGCCGCGCCACATCGAAATCCAGGTCGTCGGCGACGGCATGGGCAACGCGGTGCACCTCGGCGAGCGCGACTGCTCGCTGCAGCGCCGCCACCAGAAGGTCTGGGAAGAAGCCAATTCCCCGGCCCTCAATGTCGAGCAGCGCATGAAGATCGGCCAGATCTGCGCCGACGCCATGAAGAAGCTGAAATACCGCGGCGCCGGCACGGTGGAGTTCCTCTACGAGAACGGCGAGTTCTATTTCATCGAGATGAACACGCGCCTGCAGGTGGAGCATCCGATCACCGAGGCCATCACCGGCATCGACCTCGTGCACGAGCAGATCCGCGTCGCCTCCGGCGCCGGCCTCTCCGTGGAGCAGAAGGACATCGTCTTCTCGGGCCATGCCATCGAGTGCCGCATCAACGCCGAGGACCCGCGCACCTTCGTTCCCTCGCCGGGCACGATCACGCATTTCCATGCGCCGGGCGGCCTTGGCGTGCGCGTCGATTCGGGCGCCTATCAGGGCTATCGCATCCCGCCCTACTACGACAGCCTGATCGGCAAACTCATCGTGCACGGGCGCACCCGCGTCGAATGCATGATGCGCCTGCGCCGCGTGCTCGACGAGTTCGTCATCGACGGCATCAAGACGACGCTGCCGCTGTTCCAGGACCTCATCGGCAACCAGGACATCGCCAACGGCGACTACGACATCCACTGGCTGGAAAACTACCTGGCCAGCAAGACCGACGCCTGAGAGGGCGCCGGTCATGGCAGGGCGGCGCAGCAGGCACCCGGAGATCACCCCGGAACTCCTCCTGCGCGCCTATTCCATCGGCCTCTTCCCGATGGCCGATTCGGCGGACGACCCGGAGCTTTTCTGGGTCGAGCCGGACATGCGGGGCGTCATCCCGCTCGATGGCTTCCACGTCTCGCGCAGCCTCGCCAGGACGATCCGCAGGAAACCTTTCGACATCCGTTTCGACACCGCCTTCGACGCGGTGGTGGCCGCCTGCGCCGAGGCCGCGCCGGACCGGCCGTCGACCTGGATCAACGCGAAGATCAAGTCGCTCTACGGCACGCTCCACCGCATGGGCCATGCGCACTCCGTCGAGGCTTGGGAGGGCGACACGCTCGTCGGTGGCCTCTACGGCGTCTCGCTGGGCGCTGCCTTCTTCGGCGAGAGCATGTTCTCCCGGCGCACGGACGCCTCCAAGATCTGCCTCGTCCATCTGGTGGAACGGCTGAAGGAACGCGGCTTCCGCCTGCTCGACACGCAGTTCACCACCGAGCACCTGAAGACGTTCGGGGCGATCGACGTGCCGAAGATCGAGTACGAGGACATGCTGGCGGGCGCGCTGGCCTCGCCGCATTTGCCGTTCTGACGGTCGTGCCGTGGATCCTCGGGTCAAGCCCGAGGATGACGCAAGAAGAGAGAATTGCGATAAAAGCAGCGTGGCCTATGCCGCGCCAGTCGACGGAAGGAAACCTCCTCCCCTCCGTCATCCTCGGGCTCGACCCGAGGATCCACGCGTCACGGAACCTTACTCGGCCTTCGCCTGAGAATCATCCGGCGGCGGGACGTCGGACTTCGCCTTGCACTCGGTCAGCCACACGTCGTAGACGGGGTGCTCCACGGCGTTGAGGCCGGGGCTGTCGGCGAACATCCAGCCGGTGAAGATGCGGCGGATCTTGCGGTCGAGCGTGATCTCGTCAACCTCGACGAAGGAGGTGATCTTCTGCGCCTCGGTATCGTCGCGGCTGTAGCAGACCTTCGGCGTCACCTGCAGCGCGCCGAACTGCACGGTCTCGCCGATATAGACATCGAAGCTGGTGATGCGGCCGGTGATCTTGTCGATGCCGGAAAAGGTGGCGACGGGATTTTCGATGCGCGCGGCCTTGGAGGGCATGGGCGCCATGGCGATGCCGGCAGCCGCCATTGCGAGCGCGACCGAAAGAAGCCGCCGCCCTGCCCTTGCCGTCGAAAAGCCGATTGTCATCGATGCCGTCTCCTGCGCTCCGCGCCGGCCTTTGCCGGCCCGTTCGGAGCTACCGGCGAAATGTGGCCAAATCGGTGTCAGTTGCCCGGCGTCCAGGCATCGTAGTCGCCCGTCACGCGCGGACGCTCGCCGGCAGCGGCAATCGAGCCCGGCGGGCGATAGGCCTGGGCGGTGCCGGTGGGGTTCTTGCGGTGCGGCTGTTCCCACTCGCGCGCCTTGTAATCCTCGTCGGCCGGGGAAACGTCGGTGCGGTGGTGCATCCAGCCGTGCCAGCCGGCCGGAATGGCCGAGGCTTCGGCGTAACCATTGTAGATCACCCAGCGGCGCGTGCGCCCCTCGGAATCCTTGCCGCCCTGATAATAGACGTTGCCGAACTCATCCTGTCCGACCCGGGTGCCGAAGCGCCAGGTGTGAAAGCGGGTGCCGATCGTCTGACCGTTCCACCAGGTGAAGATCTGCTTGAGAAGGTTCATGGGCTGGCGTCCTTGGCAGGGCCATGCCGGAAGCGCGGCCCGAGACTGATATTTTCTTCCGCTTATGGCGCGGCGGGGCCGGAATGTCCAGCGATTCCCGCGCCTTCGCATGGGGCTTTTCGCCGCTTTTCAGCTGCCGAGCGGCTTCTCGTAGACGTGCAGCGGCACGCCGGAAACGTCGTCCGCCGTGTGCCTGGCCTCGCCGACCTTGGCAAAGCCGTGCGCCAGATAGAAGGCGACCGCCGCTTCGTTGCGCGGATCGACCTCCAGCAGCATGGCATTGGCATCGGGAAAACAGGTCTCGAGCTCGGCGAACATGTCGCGGCCGATGCCCTGCCGCTGGTAGCGCGGCAGCACGTAGAGCTGGTGCAGCAGCGCCGTCTTCGGCCGGTCCTTCGCCATGGCGACATAGCCCATGCCGGCGAACTCCCTGCCGTTGTCGGCGACGACGAACTCGCTGTCTTTCCGCTCCAGCCGGGCCTTCAGCGCCGGCACGGAATGCCAGCGCGCCGTGATCTCGCTCACCTTGTCCGCGCCGTAGAGGCCGTCATAGGTCGCGTGCCACGTCTCGGCCAGAAGCGCGCTGACCTTCGCCAGATCACGCTCCGAGGCAGTACGGACAAAAAACACCGGGTTACTCCTCGATGCCGAGCTTGGCCTTGACGAGGGCCTGCACGGCCTGCGGGTTGGCCTTGCCGCCCGTCGCCTTCATCACCTGGCCGACGAACCAGCCGGCAAGCGTGGGCTTGGCCTTGACCTTCTCGACCTGGTCGGGGTTCGCGGCGATGATCTCGTCCACGGCCTTCTCGATGGCGCCGGTATCGGTCACCTGCTTCATGCCGCGCGCCTCGACGATCTCCGCCGGGTTACCGCCCTCGTTCCAGACGATCTCGAAGAGGTCCTTGGCGATCTTGCCGGAGATGGTGCCGTCCTTGATGAGATCGATGATGCCGCCGAGCTGGTCGGGCGAAACCGGAGTCTCTTCAATGGCTTTGCCGTCCTTGTTCAAGGCGCCGAGCAGGTCGTTGATGACCCAGTTGGCGGCAATCTTGCCGTCGCGGCCGGCGGCGACGGCCTCGTAATAATCGGCGATCGCCTTTTCCGAGACGAGCACCGAGGCGTCATAGACCGAAAGGCCGAGATCCTTGACGAAGCGCAGCTTCTTGTCGTCCGGCAGTTCCGGCAGGTCGGCGAGAAGCGAGGCGACGAAGGCGTTGTCGAATTCGAGCGGCAAGAGGTCCGGATCGGGGAAATAGCGGTAGTCGTGCGCGTCTTCCTTGGAGCGCATGGAGCGCGTCTCGCCCTTGCCCGGATCGAAGAGGCGGGTTTCCTGGTCGATGGAACCGCCGTCTTCCAGAATGCCGATCTGGCGGCGGGCCTCATATTCGATGGCCTGGCCGATGAAGCGGATGGAGTTGACGTTCTTGATCTCGCAGCGCGTGCCGAAGGGCTCGCCCGGACGGCGTACCGAGACGTTGACGTCGGCGCGCATGGAGCCCTCGTCCATGTTGCCGTCGCAGGTGCCGAGGTAGCGCACGATGGAGCGCAGCTTCGTCATATAGGCCTTGGCCTCGTCCGAAGAGCGCATGTCCGGCTTGGAGACGATCTCCATCAGCGCCACGCCCGAGCGGTTGAGGTCGACATAGGACATGGTCGGATGCTGGTCGTGCATCGACTTGCCGGCGTCCTGCTCGAGGTGCAGGCGCTCGATGCCGATCTCGATATCCTCGAAATTGCCCTGGCGATCCGGGCCGAGCGAGATGACGATCTTGCCCTCGCCGACGATCGGGTCCTTGAACTGCGAGATCTGGTAGCCCTGCGGCAGGTCCGGATAGAAGTAGTTCTTGCGGTCGAAGATCGAGCGGTGGTTGATCTGGGCTTTGAGGCCGAGGCCCGTGCGCACCGCCTGCCGGACGCACTCGATGTTGATGACCGGCAGCATGCCGGGCATGGCGGCATCGACAAGCGAGACATTGGCGTTCGGCGCCTTGCCGAACTCGGTGGAGGCGCCGGAGAAGAGCTTGGAATTGGACAGGACCTGCGCATGCACCTCCATGCCGATGATGACTTCCCAGTCGCCGGTGGCGCCGGGGATCAAGCGTTTCGGATCGGGGGTGCGGACGTCGACGAGGGTCATTGCAGGCTCTTTTTGTGGTGTCTTCGGTGCTGTCTCGGTAGAACATATGGGCAGGCGGCGCAAGGTTTTCAGCGGGTGCCGCCGACCCTCGTTAGCCAAGCCGCAAGGTTGACCGGCTATAAAGCGCGCCATGGGCACGACAGCAACGCTTTTCGTCATCTTCCTCCTCTTCAACGTCGTCACGTTCTGCCTCTACTGGTGGGACAAGGAAGCGGCGCGGGACGGCCACTGGCGCGTTTCCGAGGCACGGCTGCTGCAGTTCGCCTTCCTCGGCGGCAGTCTCGGCGCCTTCGCCGCGCAACGCCTGCTACGGCACAAGACGCGCAAGGAGCCATTCCGCACGCAACTGATGGCGATCCTCGTTCTGCACGCCGCGCTCGTGCCGGCGGCGCTGATCTTCGGCCCCACCCTGCTCGATATGCTGCGTGCCGGCTGAGCGGCCTCTTGCCGGCGCGTGTTGACATGCGGGCGAATTCGTAACTATTATTGTTACATGAAGAGAAACAGCCGACTTTCCGCCGTCCTCCATGCACTCATGCACATGGCCGAGCGCGAGGCGCCGATGACCTCGGAAGACCTCGCCTTCTGCCTCGACACCAATGCCGTCGTCGTTCGGCGCACCATGGCCGGGCTTCGCGATGCCGGCATCGTGCAGTCCGGCCGCGGGCATGGCGGCGGCTGGCACTTTGCCCGGCCGCTCGCCGACATCTCGTTGCTCGACATCTACAATGCGCTCGGAGAGCCTATCGTCTTCCAGATCGGCCCGGCGACGGAGATGCCGGGCTGCGCGGTCGAGCAATCCGTCAACCGGGTGATCGGCGATGCCCTGAAGGATGCCGAGGCGATCCTGATGGCGCGCTTCGCCGCCACGACGCTTGCCGACCTTGCCGCCGATTTCCGGATGGCGGCGCAACACTGCCGGGCCGATACCGGCTAGCGGCGACCAATTCCCAAGACCTGCATCGAACGGCCGGCACCTGCCGGGCGAACGATGCCGCACGCTCTACAGAAAGGATCTACCATGACCGAAGATGCCATCATCATCGGCGGGGGCTTTGCCGGCCTTTCCGCCGCCCTGCAGCTTGCCCGCGCCCGCCGGCGCATCACCGTTCTCGACACCGGCGAGCCGCGCAACCGCTTCGCCGCCCGTTCGCACGGCTTCCTCGCGCAGGACGGCAGGCCGGGACGCGATATCCTCGCGGAAGCCCGCCGGCAGCTTTACGCCTACGATACCGTCACCTTCCGCGATGCACCGGCCGAGCGGCTGGACGGCGAAAGGGACGGCTTTTCCGTCGTCACCGGCGACGGCGGACGGATCGAGGGGCGGCGCGTGCTGCTCGCCACCGGCTTCGAGGACCGGCTGCCCGATATTCCCGGCCTTGCAGAGCGCTGGGGCAGGACGGTGCTGCATTGCCCCTACTGCCACGGCTACGAGGTGGGCGGCGGCCCCGTCGGGGTGCTGGCCCGCACCGCCGAAGCGGCCCGCTTTGCCGCCGTGGTCGCCGACTGGGGCGACGTCACGCTTTTCACCAACATGGTGCCGGAGCCGGACGAGGAGGCGCTTGCCGTACTCGCCGCCCGAAAGGTCAGGCTCCGGCCCGGCCGCGTCACCGCCATTGCCGACGGGCCGGACGGCATGCTCTCCGTCGAGACGGGCCCCGGCATCCCGACGCTGGTGAAGGCGCTCTTCGTGATGCCCGAGGCGCGCGTGCGCAGCGACATTCCCGCCGAGCGCGGCCTGAAGCTGAAGGAAACGCCGGTCGGCAGCATCCTTGCAACCGACGACACGGGCCAGACCTCCCTGCCCGGCCTCTATGCCGCCGGCGACATCGCGCTCGGCGCGGCCAACATCTCGCTCGCCTCGGCCAATGGCGTGAAGACAGCGGTGTTCCTGCACCATTCGCTGATCTGGCCGTCGCATTGACCTTCCCGGCTCTCCCGGTTATCCCGGGATATCCGCAAATGGAGTTTTGATGTCCAACTCGTCCGAGACCTGCTGAGGACCCTGCCCGCAACGCTTTGCGCGCAGGGTCGGAAAAACGATGAGCCTGCCGCCCTCAGGGCGGCGGAACGTTTTTTCGCGTTCATCCGAACGCCGGACGGATTCTCAAGACAATGGACATTTCCCGCGCCGAACAGCGCATTCTCCACCTGCTCGCCCAGGGCGGCAGGATCGACATCGAAAAAGACGAAACGAAAACGATCGTGGCCGTGACCTGCGTCACCCGCGAGGGCTGGCGGGCCGGCGGGCTCGACATCGAGCTCTTCCGCAAGCTGAAACGCCGGCGGTGCATCGCCTCCTCCGGCGGCAGGCCCTATCGCATCACCCAGCGCGGGCTGGAACTGGTGCGCTCGCAGTTGAACAACCGCTAGGCAGCCGGGAGGGGCGGCGAAGGCCGCCTCTCCTCAAAACCCACCCGGCCCGTAGCCGACCGGCTCGTCAGCGACGAGCTGCCGGTGGAGGCCGATCGATTCGACGTCGCGGTCGAGGCGCGGGGAATAATCGACGGAAAGCCAGCTCACCGAATAGCCGTGCTTCTGGAAGAAGCCGACGGCGGCAGAATTGCGCGCATGGGTCTGGAGCCGCGCGGCCTCGAAGCCGGCCGCGACGATCTCCGCTTCCATCGCGGCAAGGAGCGCGGCGCCGAGCCCCTTGCGCTGCCGTGGCGGATCGACCCAGAGATCGGTGATCTCGTCGTCCAGCGCCTCGCGGGAAGCCCAGCCGGCGGGAACGCCGTCCGCCTCGGCGAGGGTGACGCGCAGCCAATGGTTGGCAAGGAACTGCTGGAAGGCGTTGCGCGCATGCTCGCGCCGCATCTGGAGGTCGACGGCGCCCGTCACGGCCTGTTCCCAGGCACGCACGCCGATCTCGATCAGGCCCGGCACATCCTCTTCAAGGGCATTGCGAACGGTGATCATGCAGCCACCAAAGCATCAAGAACCTTAACCAAGCGGTCGGTGCCGCTCCGTTTGTAATTGTCCTCCGGTTGGATCCCGGTGACAATCAGTGTCGAAGCAAACGGTATGGAGAGATGTCTGTTCCAGTGTCAGTATAAACGGGATAAGGCCCGCAACTGTCGTCCGATACAAGGTACTTCGCAATCTCGGTCGATGTATCCGCGATGCTGATCTTGTAGTACCGCTGCATATAGGTGTGCAGAGCCCAGTCCTCCAACACCTTACCGCAAGCACTGATCGTTTCATCGCACGGCATCGCACCACTGCAGACCACGTCAACAATCTTGCGTGCAGTCATGATGGTCTGCCGATCCACGCCGAGGCGACCCACGTTCACGCCGACGACGACAACGCCTAAAGCGAGCGCGCCGATCGACGCCATCCACAAGCGGCTTTGCCCCTTCTCCCGAAGTTTTCCGAGGCCTTCCATCAGAACGGGTGCGCACAATGCGCACAAACCGGCAGAAAAATACGGAAGGGAGGGGTTGAAGTAAAAATTCGCGACGCGCGGACTGATGGCTATTGGAAGAGACGCCGAACATCCTACCAACAGCAGGAACACCGACCGCTGTAATCGATCACGGCGCAAAGCTGGATCGATACTCGCCCTCCGCCAGAGGCTCCCTGCTGCAAAGACCAATGCCAGAATCAAAAGCGAATAGCCATTGCCAAGTAGGATTTTTCGGAAGGCGGCCAAGCCGCCACCATTGTATCCGCGTTCTCCAACCAGGCTGGACAGCAATTGAGCAGATAGATAGCGCTGCGAAGCTTCCCGGGATTCATCAAAAGACCAAAGCAGCAGGAAGAACAGCACGATAACGCCAGCAATGATGATGCTATCCAAGACAACGGCACTAAATGCCGGTCGGCGAAGCGCCATCCAGTAAAGCATCGGCGCCGCCCACGGAAACAGGCCGACAGGCCCCTTCGTCAAAAGCGCGAGCACAATCGCCACGCCGGCACCGAAGACGAGAGCCATCCGCCTTATTGCAGAAGCATTCAGACGTGCATCATAGGCCGTGACGACGAGAAGGATGGCGCACAGGGTAAAAACTGTGAGCAGATTCTCCAGCATTCCATTGGCAAATCCCCAGTTCACGCGCCCCGCCACAAGCGTCATGAAAAGCGCGAGCGGCGCGGCGCGCTGCATGAGCGGGTCGCCATCATGCAATCGGGTCCAGATCTTGAACAGAAGCATTCCCGAAACTGCGAACGTCAGTAGAGAAAAGCTTTTTTCGACCGCAATCGTATCACCGAAAACCATGAACCCCAGAGATTCAAGCCACATCATAAGTGGCGGATGCTCCGAAAAGACGGCAAAGAGAGTGTTCGAAAAGTGCAGTCTCCAAGCAGAGCCGGTGCCTTCCGCGAGGTTCCTCGCCAAAGAGGCGTATATGCCCCCGTCAAAGAAAAAAGACTGATGAACCAATTTGCGAAGCAACAGCACGCAAACGGAAGCAGCCAGCAGCATCCACAACGACGCAATTACCTTGCCCTTCGGCGCGATGGTGTCTGGAGTTGCCGAGACTGAAGCATTCATTTCCAGATAAACCGATTTGCTATCACGAATTTCCAAACCGTATCAATGGCGATACCGGCAAGCGTAGCAAAAAACACCACATGGACCAGCCGCTCATAGGCCAACGTGGCGGCTGAGACATTGGCGACAATCCCGACCGCGGAAACAGCCAGAAACTTCAAATAGCCCCAGAATTTTCGCGCTCCCCGCAACCTTCTATCTTGGAACGTCAGAAGATTGTTGAGAAGGAAGTTACTAGTGGCGGCCACCAGGGTCGCCATCGATTGCGCAACCATAAACGGCGCCGACATCGCCAACGCGGTGTAAAGCACCGCAAAGTGAACAAAGACGCCCGAACCGCCAACGAACAGAAATGATATGAGATTAACGGGCAGGAAGCCCCCCGTTAGCTTGCTCAACAGGAAGGTTATGAACTTCCATACAACATAGATATCGAGCTTGGATTCGCCGTGAAGCCGCTTGCCGAAGTCAAACGGCACTTCGCCATGACGCAAGTTCTTGTTGGAATACAATATATCCAAGAGCAACTTGAAGCCTGGATCTCCCAAATGCGGGGCCACATCGAGAAAACTGCGGCGACGTATGAGGAAAAAGCCAGTGAGAGGATCCGCAAGCTTACGCCCAAGAACGAAGCCGCTCAGCCAGTTACCAAAAGTCGACAGCCTGTGGCGAAGCGGCGAGAGCCCTTCAAGCGGCTGTTGGGCATCGAGACGGCGTGCAGCGCTTACGATCTCGAGGTTATCCTGCTCCATGCGAGTGACCATTTCGACAAGAACTGCCGGATCGTGCTGACCGTCGACATCCATGACGCAAATCAGATCGCCGCGAGCGGATAGCATTCCCTGGATACTCGATTTTGCAAGACCGCGATCCTCCAGTCGGATGATCGTCCTCACGCGGGCATCCTCTTTTGCGTAATCGAATGCTTTTTGCGCAGTTCCGTCCGCGGAGTTGTCGTCCACAAACAATATTTCCCAATCAAAGGCTTCAAGCGTCGATTTCACGCGCTCGATGAAAGGAACGACGTTTCCAGATTCATTGTAGGTCGGGGCGACGATCGACAAGCGTTTGGGTGGCACAGTTGGACCTGATAGATGTTTCCCCGCGCCTAGCAGAGCGGAAAAGTAAAATCCACCAAAATTCGCACGAAAGATGTGGGGCGGCCCTGACAGCCCCCCCCTGTCGAGACTACCACCACTTGGTCGGCGAGAAGCGGCCGGCGGCCTTCTCTATGACATGGGCCGTCTTGAAGAGGGTTTCCTCCTCGAAGGGCTTGCCGATGAGCTGGAGGCCGAGCGGCAGGCCCTTGTGGTCGAGGCCGGCGGGGACGGAAAGGCCCGGCAGGCCCGCCATGTTCACCGTCACCGTGAAGATGTCGTTGAGGTACATCTTCACCGGATCGGAGGCGAGGTCCTCGTCGGCGATGCCGAAGGCCGACGACGGCGTGGCCGGCGTCAGGATGGCGTCGACGCCGGCGTTGAAGGCGAGCTCGAAGTCGCGCTTGATGAGCGTGCGCACCTTCTGCGCCTGCAGGTAATAGGCGTCGTAGTAGCCGGCCGAGAGCACATAGGTGCCGATCATGATGCGGCGCTTGACCTCGGTGCCGAAGCCGGCGGCGCGGGTCTTCTCATACATGTCGATGATGTCCTTGCCGTCGACGCGCAGGCCGTAGCGCACGCCGTCGTAGCGGGCAAGGTTCGAGGAGGCTTCGGCCGGGGCGACGATGTAATAGGCCGGAAGGGCGTATTTCGTGTGCGGCAGGGAGATGTCGATGACGTCGGCGCCGGCATCCTTCAGCCAGGCGATGCCCTGCTGCCAGAGCGCCTCGATCTCCTCCGGCATGCCGTCGACGCGGTATTCGCGCGGAATGCCGATGCGCATGCCCTTCAGCGACTGGCCGAGCGAGGCTTCGTAATCCGGCACCGGCAGGTCCACGGAGGTCGTGTCCTTGGCGTCGACGCTGGCCATGGATTTGAGGAGGATCGCCGCGTCGCGCACGTCGCGGGCGATGGGGCCGGCCTGGTCCAGCGAGGAGGCGAAGGCGACGACGCCCCAGCGCGAGCAGCGGCCATAGGTCGGCTTGATGCCGACGGTGCCGGTGAAGGCGGCCGGCTGGCGGATCGAGCCGCCGGTATCCGTTGCGGTCGCACCCGCGCACAGGAACGCGGCGACGGCGGCGGCCGAGCCGCCCGAGGAGCCGCCCGGCACGAGGTCGGCGTTGGAGCCCTTGGCGCGCCACGGGTTCTTGACCGCGCCGTAATAGGAGGTCTCGTTGGAGGAGCCCATGGCGAACTCGTCCATGTTCAGCTTGCCGAGCATGACGGCGCCGTCGTTCCACAGATTCTGCGTGACGGTCGATTCGTAGCGCGGCTTGAAGCCGTCGAGGATGTGGCTTGCCGCCTGCGTGTGGACGCCCTCGGTGGCGAAGAGGTCCTTGATGCCGAGCGGAATGCCTTCCAGGCTGCCTGCCCTGCCGGCGGCGATGCGGTCGTCGGAGGCTTTCGCCATCTCCCGCGCCTTTTCCGGCGTGACGGCGACATAGGCGTTGATCGCCGGGTTCGCCGCTTCGATCGCGGAAAGATACGCGTCCGTCAGCTCGACGGCCTTGATCTCCCCGGCGGAGAGTTTCTCGCGGGCTTCGGCAATGGTGAGGCGGGTGAGGTCGGTCATGGAAGAACTACTTTCGGAAGCGGAGGCTCTGGCGGCTAAGGGGCGTTACTCGACGACCTTCGGAACCTGGAAGAAGTTGCGGTCGGAGGCCGGCGCGTTGGCGACGATGTCGTCGGCCTTGTTGCCGTCGTTGACGACGTCCTCGCGCTTCCGCATCTCCATGGGCGTGACGGAGGTCATCGGCTCGACGCCTTCGACATTCACCTCGGAAAGCTGCTCGACGAAGCCGAGGATGCCGTTCAGCTCGCCCGTCATGCGGTTTGCCTCTTCCTCGCTGACGGCGATGCGGGCAAGGCGCGCGACGCGCTTCACGGTTGCTATATCTACGGACATGGACGGTCTCCGATGGGAAATTTCCCCTTCGCTATACTGACCAAGCCCAAGGGGCGCAACGGGGAATGCGGGCAAACTGGCCCCTCACCCTAACCCTCTCCCCGCAAGCGGGGAGAGGGAACGTGCCTTGCTAACGGGTATTGGTTGGGGAAAGGGACGCAACAGGTCCCCTTCGCCCCGCCTGCGGGGAGAAGGTGGCCGGCAGGCCGGATGAGGGACGGCACCTTCAGCGCGACACCGAGCCGCCGGGCTCCGGCACCTCGATCTTCGTGGAGGCGCCGTCCATGGCCTGCACGAAGAGGTCGGCCGTCTGGTCGATGATGCCGAAGGAGCCGTAGTGGCAGGGAAGGACGGTGTCGAAGTCGAGGAAGCGCTGGCAGGCGAGCGCGGCGACGGCCCCGCCCATCGTGAAGCGGTCGCCGATCGGCACGAGGCCGATTTCCGGCCGGTGCAACTCGTTGATCAGCGCCATGTCGGAAAAGATGTCCGTGTCGCCCATGTGGTAGAGCGTCGGCTCGTCCTCGAAATGCAGGACGAGGCCGTTGGCGTTGCCGAGCGAATGGGAGACGCCGTCCTCGGTGATCTGCGCGGAGGAATGCAGCGCGTTGACGAATGTGGTGGAGAAGCCGTCGAAATGCACCGTGCCGCCGGTATTGCCCATGTCGATCTTCTCCACACCCTTCGCACCGAGCCAGGCGGCAAGGTCGGCGTTCGCCAGCACCGTCGCGCCGGTCTCCTTCGCGATCGCGATCGTATCGCCGACATGGTCGCCATGGCCGTGCGTCAGCAGGATATGGGTGAGGCCGGCGACGGCGTCCTTGCGGGTCGCCTCGTCGAAGGCGGGATTGCCGGTGAAGAACGGGTCGATCAGGATTTTCGCCTTCGCCGTTTCGATGCGGAAGGCGGAGTGGCCGAGCCAGGTGATTTTCATGTCTGTTCTCCCGTTTGGATTCGCCACGCAATATAGTCCCGGCGAAGGCCGTTTCCATCCGCCGCCGGATCGTTATAAGCGTGGGCTTGAACGTATCGAAGGGAACCCGCCATGAGCGACGATGACTATATCTATGACGAAGCGACCGGCGAATGGCGCCCGGCCTCGGAGATCGCGGCCGAGAAGGCCGCGCAGAACGTCGTGCGCGACGCCAGCGGCACCGTGCTTTCCGACGGCGATTCGGTCGTGCTAATCAAGGACCTCAAGGTCAAGGGCGCCGGGCAGACGCTGAAACAGGGCACGGTGATCAGGTCGATCCGCCTCACCGACAATCCGGAAGAGATCGACTGCCGGCACGAAGCCATCAAGGGCCTGGTGCTGCGGACGGAATTCGTGCGCAAGCGCTGAGGAACTTCAAATGGCGACGCTGACCCTCGAAGAACTGGCAGAGACCCTTGCCACCGGCCAGCCGGTCGCCGGCCTCGACCTCGGCACCAAGACGATCGGCCTTTCCGTCTCCGATCTCGGCCGGCGGCTGGCAACGCCGCGCCCGGTGCTCAAACGCGTGAAGTTCACGCAGGACGCCGAAGTGCTGCTCGCCTTCGCGGCGAAGGAGAAGGTCGCCGCCTTCGTCATCGGCCTGCCGATGAACATGGACGGCAGCGCAGGTCCGCGCGTCCAGGCGACGCGCGCCTTCGTGCGCTCCATGGCGGACAAGACCGACATTCCCTTCGTCTTCTGGGACGAGCGGCTTTCGACGGTGGCGGCGGAGCGCACGCTGATCGAGATGGACGTCTCGCGCAAGAAGCGGGCCGAGCGCATCGACTCGGCCGCCGCCTCCTTCATCCTTCAGGGGGCGCTGGACAGGCTCTCGTCGCTGGCAAGGGCTGCCGGCGCGGACTGACGGCGGGCCTGCCACCAGGCCCGGATCTGCCTGCGGCGGCGGAAGGCGAGCAGCGCGAAGACCAGGAAGCTGTCGAAGACGATGGCGCGCATCACCAGCGGCGGCAGGTCCTCCGGCGGAATGCCGAGGATATGGCCGTAGATCTGGAACACCAGGTCGTGCGCATCGCGCGTCAGCATGAAGATGCCGAAATTCATGTCGTAGTAGGAAAGCCCGTACCAGCTTCCCAGAAGCGCGATGGGCCCCGCCCAGAAGATCAGGAACCACTTCATGCCGCCCTCCCCTTCAACGCGAGGAGGTCGGCAGCGGCGAAGATCATCTCGCTCACCGCGACGCCCGCGACAAGCACGAGGAGCGGCACGACGATATCCACCGCCGCGAAGGAAAACAGGGTCGTCATGACCGATATGCGGGCCGTTCTGGCCATACTCAGCACTCGCTTCACATGGTTAACACCAGGTAAACATCACCTTTGCCCGTTAACCCTCTTCGCGCAACGCAAACCCGTCGTTAAGGTTAATTTCCACATGGCCGCATCGCCCGATGCCCTTGCCATGCGCTTGCGGGCATGGAATGAGCGACAACCCTTTTTCAGCCGATCCGGTTCCATGCTCGCCATCTTCGAAAGCATTCTCCCCGTCTTCCTGCTCGTCGTGCTGGGGGCGCTTCTCAAGCGCTGGCGGGCGATCGACCGCGACATGTGGGGCGGGCTCGAGCAGCTCGGCTTCTACGTGCTGTTCCCGGCGCTCCTCTTCGTCACGCTCGCCGAGGCGGAATTCTCCGGCATGGCGGTCGGCGGCCTTGCGGTCGAATCGATCGGCTCGCTGAGCCTCATCGCCCTCCTCCTCACGCTTTGCTGGCCGCTCTTCAACGCCGCAGGCGTCTCCGGGCCAGCCTTCACCTCGGTCTTCCAGACCTCGACGCGCTGGAACGCCTTCATCGCGCTCGCCATCGCCGAAAAGCTCTACGGCGCGCAGAGCCTTGCCCTCGTCGCGCTGATCGCGACGCTGATCATCATTCCGATCAACCTCTACAATATCGGCATGCTGGTCTGGTTCGGCGGCGGCACGCGCAGCCTTGGCATCTTCGCAAAGAAGATCGCCACCAACCCGATGATCATCGGCTCGGTGGCGGGCGTTGCGGTCAACCTCCTGAAAATCCCGATCTACCATCCGCTGATGGAAGCGGCGGAGCTCGTCGGCCACACGTCCCTCAGCCTCGGCCTCCTGATGGTCGGGGCGGGCCTCAAGCTCGCCGACGCGCTGAAGCCGCGCCCGCTCGCGCTGCTGCCCGTCGTCCTGAAGCTCCTCTTCATGCCGCTCATCATGACCGTTTCGGCCTATGTTCTCGGCATTCGCGGCGAACAGCTCCTCACCATCGCCATGGGCGCGAGCGTGCCGACGGCGATGAACGGCTATGTGCTGGCAAAGCAGATGGGGGGCGATGCGCCGCTCTATGCCGCGGTCGCAACGCTCCAGACCGTCGCGTCGTTCTTCACCATTCCGGTGGTGCTGGCGGCGACGGCCTATCTGGCCGGCGGATAGAGCAGGTCGACGATATAGGCCGAATCGAAGCGCGAATCGAGCATGCCGTAGGTCGAGCGCCAGCCGGAGGCGAGGCGCGTTTCCAGGAACGCATCGGCGACGCGCCCGGCGCCGGCGCGGTAGAGCTCGGCGGCGGCGGCGGCAAGAGCCAACTGCTCGACCAGCATGCGGGCCGCGCCCTCGTCGCGCTCGCAGAGCGAGAGGCAGGCGCGCAGCACCTCCACCGTCTTGCGGCCGGCCGAGCCGAGGTCGCGGGCAAGGCCGGCGAAGAGCATTTCGAACAGGTCCCGGCCCCGGGCGATGACGCGCATCAGGTCGAGCGCCATGACATTGCCGGAACCTTCCCAGATCGCGTTGACCGGCGCCTCGCGGTAATGCCGGGCGATGGGGCGTTCCTCGACATAGCCGCTGCCGCCGATGCACTCCATCGCCTCGTAGATCAGCGCGGGGGCGATCTTGCAGCACCAGTATTTCGTCACCGGCGTCATGATGCGGGCATAGGCGGCGTCTTCCGCACTGTCGCGGGCCTTGTCGAAGGCCTCGGCAAGGCGGAAGGAAAGCGCCGTCGCACCGGCGACGTCGAGCGCCATGTCGGCGAGAACGCGCGTCATGATCGGCTGGGCGACAAGCGGCTTGCCGAAGACGCTGCGGCCGCGGGTGTGGTGCACCGCCTCGGCCAGCGAGGCGCGCATGATGCCCGAGGAGGCGAGCGCGCAGTCGAGCCGCGTCAGCGTCACCATGTCGAGGATGGTGCGGATACCGGCGTCCGGCGCGCCGAGCAGGAAGCCGAACGTATCGGAGAACTCGACTTCCGAAGAGGCGTTCGAGCGGTTGCCGACCTTGTCCTTGAGGCGCTGGAAGCGAAGGCCGTTGGTCGAGCCGTCCTCCAGCAGGCGCGGCACGAGGAAGCAGCCGAGGCCCTCGCGCGTCTGCGCCAGCATGACGAAGCCGTCGCTCATCGGCGCGGACATGAACCACTTGTGGCCGGTGAGGCGATAGATGCCCTCGCCGACGCGCTCGGCGGTCGAGGTGTTGGCGCGCACATCCGTGCCGCCCTGCTTTTCCGTCATCCCCATGCCGAGCGTGACGGCGCTCTTCTGCATGGCGGGCTTGTTGGCGCTGTCGTATTTGCGCGAGAGGATCTTGCGGCCCCATTCGCGCTGCACCTGCGGCGAGGCGGAAAGCGCGGCGACGGAGGCGCTCGTCATCGTCAGCGGACACAGATGCCCGCATTCGAGCTGGGCGGTGAGATAGAAGCGCACGGCGCGCGCCTTGTGCGCCCTGCCCTGCTCGTCCGGCACGTTCTCCCAGAGCGAGGAATGCAGGCCGCTCGCCATGGAGCGGCGCATCAGCGCGTGCCAGGCGGGATGGAAGTCCACGACATCGAGCCGCTCGCCGCGGGCCCCGTGCGTGCGAAGCTGCGGCACGCCGACATTGGCCATGCGGGCAAGCTCCTGCGCCTCCGGCGAGGTCACGTAGCGGCCGATCGCGTCGAACTCGTCGCGCAAGGCCTTCGGCATGGCGTCGGTGGCGTCGACCAAGAGCGGGTCGGAGCGATAGGCATTGATGCCCGACCAGAGCGGCGGCTGGTTGAGATCGGCGAGTTTCTGTTCGGTGTCGCGAGTCATGAGCGGGTTCTATCCCAAGTCGCGGGCCGGCGAAACGGGGCGTTGCGGCGCCATGCACCGTTGCGCGCACAAAAGCGTGGGAATGCGCGAGCGCCCGCCCTCTTCGCCTTGCCGCGACCGGATCGAGGCTCTATAGACCGCGCGTATCCACGACAGTTGAGGCGGAGCCCCATGGACTTCTTTCCGCATCGCCACCTTCTCGGCATCAAGGGTCTGACCGAGCAGGACATCACCGTCCTGCTCGACCGCGCCGACGAGGCGGTCAAGATCTCCCGCCAGCGGGAAAAGAAAACCTCCACCCTGCGCGGCCTGACGCAGATCAACCTGTTCTTCGAGGCCTCCACCCGCACGCAATCCTCCTTCGAACTGGCCGGCAAACGCCTCGGCGCCGACGTGATGAACATGTCGGTCGGCAATTCCTCGGTGAAGAAGGGCGAGACGCTGATCGACACGGCGATGACGCTGAACGCCATGCACCCGGACGTGCTGGTGGTGCGCCATTCCTCCGCCGGGGCCGCCGCGCTTCTGGCGCAAAAGGTCTCCTGCGCGGTGGTGAACGCCGGCGACGGCCAGCACGAGCATCCGACGCAGGCCCTCCTCGACGCGCTGACTATCCGCCGCGCCAAGGGCAAGCTCTCGCGCATCATCGTCGCCATCTGCGGCGACGTGCTGCATTCGCGCGTCGCCCGCTCGAACATCCTCCTGCTCAACGCCATGGGCGCGCGGGTGCGGGTCGTCGCGCCCGCGACGCTGCTGCCCGCCGGCATCGGGCAGATGGGCGCAGAAGTCTACCATTCCATGGAGGAAGGCCTGAAGGATGCCGACGTCGTGATGATGCTGCGCCTCCAGCGCGAGCGCATGTCCGGCGCCTTCGTGCCCTCGGTGCGCGAATATTTCCACTATTACGGCCTCGACGCGGAAAAGCTGAAGGCGGCCAAGGACGATGCGCTCGTCATGCATCCCGGCCCGATGAACCGCGGCGTCGAGATCGCCTCGGAGATCGCCGACGGCCCGCAGAGCGTCATCGAGCAGCAGGTCGAGATGGGCGTCGCCGTGCGCATGGCCGTGATGGAAACGCTTCTCGTCTCGCAGAACCAGGGCCCCCGCGCATGACCCGCACGAAAGTCCTCAAGAACCTCCGCATCCTCGATCCCTCCCGCAACGTGGACGAGAACGGCTCCATCGTCATCGAGAACGGCCGGATCGCCGCCATCGGCAGCGGCGCCCAGAACCAGGGCGCGCCGGAAGGCGCGAAAATCGTCGACGGGCGCGGCCTCATCGCCGCCCCCGGCCTCGTCGATGCGCGCGTCTTCGTCGGCGAGCCCGGCGCGGAACACCGCGAGACCATCGAATCGGCCTCGCGCGCGGCGGCGGCTGGCGGCGTCACCACCTTCGTTATGATGCCGGACACCGATCCGGTGATCGACGACGTGGCGCTGGTCGAATTCGTGCTGAAGACGGCGCGCGACAAGGCCGTCGTCAACATCCATCCGGCAGCGGCGCTCACCAAGCACCTTGCGGGCGAGGAGATGACGGAATTCGGCCTCCTGCGCGATGCCGGCGCCGTCGCCTTCACCAACGGCCGCAACCCGATGCACAATGCGCAGGTGCTGCGCCGCGCCATGACCTATGCGCGCGAATTTGGCAGCGTGATCGCGCTCGAAACCCGCGACAAGCATCTCGGCGCCGGCGGCGTGATGAACGAGGGGCTGCTGGCAAGCTGGCTCGGGCTTTCCGGCACGCCGCGCGAAGCCGAGCTCATCCCGCTCGAACGGGACCTGCGCATCGCCGCCCTCACCCGCGCCAAATACCACGCCGCGCAGATTTCCGTGCCCGAATCGGCCGAGGCCGTGAAAATCGCCCGCGAGCGCGGCGCGAACGTCACCTGCGCCGTCTCAATCAACCACCTGACGCTGAACGAGAACGACATCGGCGAATACCGCACCTTCTTCAAGCTCTCTCCGCCGCTGCGCGGCGAGGACGACCGCAAGGCCATGGTCGACGCGCTGGCACGGGGCGAGATCGACATCGTCGTCTCCTCGCACGATCCGCAGGACGTCGACACCAAGCGCCTGCCCTTCGCCGATGCCGCGGACGGAGCCATCGGCCTCGAGACCATGCTGGCCGCAGCGCTCCGGCTGCATCACAGCGGCGAGGTCCCGCTGATGCGGCTCATCGATGCGCTCTCGACACGCCCGGCAAGGATCTTCGGCCTCGACGCCGGCACGCTGGCGCCGGGCGCAAAAGCCGACATCGTGCTCATCGACCCCGACGAGCCGTGGCTTGCCACCAAGGATCGCTTCGTCTCGCGCTCGAAGAACACGCCCTTCGAAGATGCCCGCTTTACGGGACGCGCCGTCAGCACCTATGTTGCCGGCGAACGGGTGCACTCGCTGGACTGAGGGGACGGCTGGCGGAAAGCGTGTGGATCCTCGGGTCGAACCCGAGGATGACGGAGGTTAAGGTGTGCTTCGCCTTCCCGCCATCCACCGCGTTTCCGTCGCCATCCTCGGGCTCGACCGAGGATCCACGGCCGCGAATGCCACTATATGAACGGGGGAACGACCATGTCCGACATCTTCACCTGGCAGCTCGGCGCGCTGCCGAGCCTTGCCGCCCTCGCCTTCGGCTATCTCCTCGGCTCCATTCCCTTCGGCCTCCTCCTCACGCGGATGGCCGGGCTCGGCGACGTGCGCAAGATCGGCTCGGGCAATATCGGCGCGACGAACGTGCTGCGCACCGGCAACAAGAAGCTCGCCGCCGCGACGCTCCTGCTCGACGCGCTGAAAGGCACGGCGGCGGCGGCCATCGCTTCGCGCTGGGGGCTCGATGCCGGCATAGCGGCGGGCTTTGCCGCCTTCCTCGGCCATCTCTTTCCCGTCTGGCTCGGCTTCAAGGGCGGCAAGGGCGTCGCCACCTATGTCGGTGTGCTGCTCGGCCTTGCGCCCGTCATGGTCCTCGTCTTCGCCGTCGTGTGGATCGGGCTCGCCTATCTCACGCGTTATTCGTCCCTCTCCGCCCTGGTTGCAACAATCGTATCTCCGGTTGTATTGTGGTTCATCGGTCACGAGAAGGTCGCGCTGCTCTTTGCCGTCCTCACCGTGATCACCTGGTGGAAGCACCGCGCCAATATCGGCCGCCTCCTCAGCGGCACCGAAAGCAGGATCGGCAGCAAGGGATAGCCATGGACGACCGCAGCGCAGGGACAAGAGGCATTGCGCTGACGGAAAGACAGAGGATCGCCTGGCTGCGCCTCATCCGCAGCGACAATGTCGGGCCGGTCACCTTCCGCGAACTCATCAACCATTTCGGCAGCGCCGAGACGGCGCTGGAGATGCTGCCGGAGCTTTCGCGCCGCGGCGGCGCGTCCCGCAGCATCCGCGTCGCCGGCCGGGCCGATGCGGAGCGCGAGCTGGAGATCGCCGAGCGGCACGGCGCCGCCTTCGTCGGCATCGGCGAACCGGACTATCCGCCGCTCCTGCGCCAGATCGACGGCGCGCCGCCGCTTCTCGCCGTGAAGGGCAACCGCAGGGCCGCGGCCGCACCGGCGGTCGGCATCGTCGGCGCGCGCAACGCCTCCATCGCCGGCATGAAGTTCACCGGGCAGCTCGCCCGCGAGATCGGCCGGGCGGGCTATTGCATCGTCTCCGGCCTTGCCCGCGGCATCGATACGGCCGCCCACCGCGCCAGCCTCGACACCGGCACCGTCGCCGCCATGGCCGGCGGGCTCGACAAGCCCTATCCGCCGGAAAACATCGGCCTCCTGAACGAGCTCACCGAAGGACAGGGCCTTGCCGTCAGCGAGATGCCCTTCGGCTGGGAACCCCGCGCGCGGGATTTTCCCCGCCGCAACCGGCTGATCGCCGGCATGTCGCTCGGCCTCGTCGTGGTGGAGGCGGCGGTGCGCTCCGGCTCGCTGATCACCGCGCGCAACGCGGCGGATTTCGGCCGGCTCGTCTTCGCCGTGCCGGGCTCGCCGCTCGACCCGCGCTGCGAGGGCACGAACGGCCTCCTCAAGGACGGCGCGACGATCGTGACGACGGCGGACGATGTGCTGGAGGGCCTGCGGCCGCTCTGCGAGCCTGATCTCTTCTCCGCCCGCGGGACGGGCGCAGACGAACCGGCGGAGGAGACGCCCCCTGCCCTGCGCCTGCCGCCGAGCGAAACCGAGCGGGAGCGGATTGCCGAGGCGCTGAGCCAGGTGCCCGCCGAGATCGACGAGATCATCCGCCATACCGGCATAACGGCCGCGACCGTCTACCTCGTCCTCCTAGAGCTTGAACTTGCCGGTCGCCTTGAACGCCACGTCGACGGCCGGGTCGCGATGGCCGCGGACTGACAGCGGGCGCAGGCCCGTGAGGATATCGCCCGCCTCCACATAGGCCATCTCGATCAGGTAGCGCAGCATGTCGGCCCCCTCGTTGTTGGCGACGGTGCGCAATTCACCCAGCATCTGGCGAAGATAGGCAATGTTCTCTTCCGTCGAATGCGGCGGTGGGGCGGGCTTGGTTTTCGAGTTCATGGCTTCCTCGTTGTGCCAAGGATTCAGAATCACCGATAGGTTGCAATTCCTACACCCAGGAAACGATACAACGATTATTTATAATTGCAACAAATGATTAATCTCGCAATGGTTGCATCACGTTGCATCCCACTAATTTCAGCCCTACCTCTTGACCCGAACGCTTTGTCTGTTCATGTCGAGACACTATCCTTCGGCGGAGAACCGCCCTTTTCGCCGCGCCTTCAAGCCGCGGCACCCGGTATCAGAGAAATGACGATGAATGTTGTAGTTGTGGAATCGCCCGCCAAGGCCAAGACGATCAACAAGTATCTCGGCCCCGGCTACAAGGTGCTTGCCTCCTTCGGCCATGTGCGCGACCTGCCGGCCAAGGACGGCTCCGTGCGCCCGGACGAGGACTTCGAGATGTCCTGGGAAGTGGACAGCGCGTCCGCCAAGCGCATGAAGGACATCGCCGACGCGGTGAAGTCCTCCGACGGCCTGATCCTGGCAACCGACCCGGATCGCGAGGGCGAGGCGATTTCCTGGCACGTTCTGGACGTCCTGAAGAAGAAGCGGGTGATCGGCGACAAGCCGGTCCAGCGCGTCGTCTTCAACGCCATCACCAAGTCGGCCGTGCTGGACGCGATGAAGAACCCGCGCGATATCGATACGCCGCTGGTGGATGCCTATCTCGCCCGCCGCGCGCTCGATTATCTCGTCGGCTTCAACCTGTCGCCCGTTCTCTGGCGCAAGCTGCCGGGCGCCCGATCGGCCGGCCGCGTGCAGTCGGTGGCGCTGCGCCTCGTCTGCGACCGCGAGGCCGAGATCGAGCGCTTCGTCTCGGAAGAATACTGGAACCTTTCCGCGCTCCTGAAGACGCCGCGCGGCGACGAGTTCGAGGCACGCCTCGTCTCGGCCGAAGGCAAGCGCCTGCAGGCGAAGTCCATCGGCAACGGCGAGGAGGCGAACCGCCTCAAGGCGCTGCTCGACGGCGCGGCCTATCGCGTCGAGAGCGTCGAGGCCAAGCCGACGAAGCGCAATCCCGCCCCGCCCTTCACCACTTCGACCCTGCAGCAGGCCGCCTCCTCCAAGCTCGGCTTCTCCGCCTCGCGCACCATGCAGGTGGCGCAGCGGCTCTATGAAGGCATCGACATCGGCGGCGAGACGGTCGGCCTCATCACCTATATGCGTACCGACGGCGTGCAGATGGCGCCGGAAGCGATCGACGCGGCCCGCCGGGCCGTCGGCGAGCAGTTCGGCGCGCGCTACGTGCCGGAAAAGCCGCGCTTCTACTCCACCAAGGCGAAGAACGCGCAGGAGGCCCACGAGGCGATCCGCCCGACCTCCTTCGACCGCACGCCCGACCAGGTGCGCCGCTACCTCGACCCCGACCAGCTCCGCCTCTACGACCTCGTCTGGAAGCGCGGCATCGCCAGCCAGATGGCCTCCGCCGAGATCGAGCGCACGACCGTCGAGATCGAGGCGGACAACGGCGGGCGCAAGGCCGGCCTTCGCGCCACCGGCTCCGTCATCCGCTTCGACGGCTTCATCGCCGCCTATACGGACCAGAAGGAGGACGGCGAGCAGCCGGACGAGGGCGACGAGGACGGTCGCCTGCCGGAGATCAACGCGCAGGAGAAGCTCGACAAGCAGAAGGTGAACGCCACCCAGCACTTCACCGAGCCGCCGCCGCGCTATTCCGAAGCCTCGCTGATCAAGAAGATGGAAGAGCTCGGCATCGGCCGCCCCTCGACCTACGCCGCGACGCTGGCGACGCTGCGCGACCGCGAATACATCACCATCGACAAGCGCAAGCTCATCCCCGAGGCCAAGGGCCGGCTGGTGACGGCCTTCCTCGAAAGCTTCTTCACCCGCTATGTCGAATACGACTTCACGGCGGACCTTGAAGAGAAGCTCGACAAGATTTCGGCCGGCGAGCTCGACTGGAAGCAGGTTCTCCGCGATTTCTGGAAGGACTTCTTCGCCCAGATCGAGGATACGAAGGAGCTGCGCGTCACCAACGTGCTCGATGCGCTCAACGAGGAGCTGGCACCGCTCGTCTTCCCCAAGCGCGAGGACGGCAGCGATCCGCGCATCTGCCAGGTCTGCGGCACGGGCAAGCTCTCGCTGAAGCTGGGAAAATTCGGCGCCTTCGTCGGCTGCTCGAACTATCCGGAATGCAACTATACCCGCCAGCTTTCCGCCGACGCCGGCTCGGACGCGGAGGCGGCCGCCTCCAACGAGCCGCAGAGCCTCGGCAAGGACCCGCATACCGGCGAGGAGATCACCCTGCGCTCCGGCCGCTTCGGGCCCTACGTCCAGCGCGGCGACGGCAAGGAGGCCAAGCGCGCCAGCCTGCCGAAGGGCTGGGCGCCGGCGAGCATCGACCATGAGAAGGCGCTTGCCCTCCTCTCGCTGCCGCGCGACATCGGCCAGCATCCGGAAACCGGCAAGATGATCTCCGCCGGCATCGGCCGCTACGGGCCGTTCCTGCTGCACGACGGCAGCTATGCGAACCTGGAGACTGTCGAGGACGTCTTCTCCATCGGCCTCAACCGCGCCGTGACCGTGATCGCCGAAAAGCAGTCGAAGGGCCCGGGCGGGCGCTCGCGCGGCACGCCGGCGGCGCTGAAGACGCTCGGCGACCATCCGGACGGCGGCCCCATCACGGTGCGCGACGGCAAATACGGCCCCTACGTCAACTGGGGCAAGGTCAATGCCACCCTGCCGAAGGGCAAGGCGGCCGACAGCGTGACGCTGGAAGAAGCGCTCGTGCTGATCGCCGACAAGGCCGGCAAGATGCCCGCCAAGGGCAAGGCCAAGGCGGCGGCGAAGACGACGAAAGCCGGCGAAGCCAAGGCCGCCAAGCCGAAGGCGAAGGCGGCCGCCAAGCCCAAGACGGCATCCAAGGCAAAGAAGGCCTGACGCATGACGAAGGAACCACGCAGCCGGGCAGGACAGTCGAGGCGGCCCGGCCGCGCGGGCCGTGACGTGCCGCCGCCGGCGGACGACACGCCGATCATCCACGGCGCCGTGCCGCCGCGCGAGGTGCTCCTGCGCTTCATCTCGGAAAATCCCGAGCAGGCCTCCAAGCGCGAGATCGCCAAGGCCTTCGGCCTCAAGGGCGAGGCGCGGGTGGAGCTGAAGGCGCTGCTGAAATCCTTCGAGGAAGACGGGCTTCTCGAAAAGCGCCGCAAGTCGCTGGTGCGCCCCGGCGCGCTTCCGCCCGTCACCGTTCTCGACATCACGACGCGCGACGTCGACGGCGAGCTGATCGGCCGGCCGGCGGAATGGCTGGACGATGCGGGCGTCGCGCCCGCCGTGCTCATCCGCCAGTCGGGCGGGCCGCGCAAGGACAAGGCGCCCGTCGCCGGGCTCGGCGACCGGGTGCTGGCAAAGATCTTCCCGGCGAAGGAACGCGGCGGGCCGGCCTATACGGGCCGCGTCATCAAGGTCCTCGACAAGAAGAAGAATTCCGGCATGGGCGTCTTCCGCGCCATGGCCGGCGGCGGCGGGCGCATCATGCCCATCGACCGGCGCGGCGAGGAGATGGAGGTCGACGCCGACTTCACGGCCGGCGCCAAGGACGGCGACCTCGTCGAGATCGACGTCGTGCGCATGGGCCGCTACGGCCTGCCGCGCGCGCAGGTGAAGGGCGTCATCGGCTCGGTCGCCTCGGAAAAGGCGATCTCGATGATCGCCATCCACGCCCATGGCATTCCCTACATCTTCCCCGACGCGGTGATCCGCGAGGCGGAGGCCGCCGGCCCCGCCACCATGTCGCACCGCGAGGACTGGCGCAGCCTTCCCCTCATCACCATCGACCCGGCCGACGCCAAGGACCACGACGACGCGGTCTTCGCCGAGCCCGATCCCTCGCCCGACAATCCGGGCGGCGTGCTCGTCACCGTCGCCATCGCCGACGTCAGCTACTATGTGCGCCCGAAATCGGCGCTCGACCGCGAGGCGCTGAAGCGCGGCAACTCGGTCTATTTCCCCGACCGCGTCGTGCCCATGCTGCCGGAGCGCATCTCCAACGACCTCTGCTCGCTGAAGGAGGGCGTCGACCGCCCGGCGCTCGCCGTGCGCATGGTCTTCTCGCACGAGGGCCGCAAGGCGAGCCACACCTTCCACCGGATCATGATGAAGAGCGCGGCCAAGCTCTCCTACCAACAGGCGCAGGCCGCCATCGACGGCGCGCCGGACGACAAGACCGGACCGATCCTCGAGACGATCCTGAAGCCGCTGTGGGAAGCCTACCGCATCATGACGGTCGGCCGGAACCGCCGCCAGCCGCTCGAGCTCGACATGCCGGAGCGCAAGATCCTGCTGAAGGAGGACGGCACCGTCGACCGGGTCGTCGTGCCGCCGCGGCTCGACGCGCACAAGCTCATCGAGGAGATGATGATCCAGGCGAACGTCTCGGCCGCCGAGACGCTGGAGAAGAAGAAGCAGGCCCTCGTCTACCGCGTCCACGACGCGCCCTCGCTCGCCAAGCAGGAGGTGCTGCGCGAGTTCCTGCAGACGCTCGACATCTCGCTCGTCAAGGGCGGCAACATGCGCTCCAACCATTTCAACGGCGTCCTCGCCAAGGCGAAGGACAAGCCGTTCGAGCAGATG
This sequence comes from Shinella fusca, assembly GCF_014203155.1. Lineage (GTDB taxonomy): Bacteria > Pseudomonadota > Alphaproteobacteria > Rhizobiales > Rhizobiaceae > Shinella > Shinella fusca. The sequence goes on along the minus strand of NZ_JACHIK010000013.1, from coordinate 75,276 downwards.
GTGAACGAGATGGTGCTGCGCTCGCAGAGCCAGGCGATCTACAGCCCGGAGAACATCGGCCATTTCGGCCTCAACCTCTTGAAATATGCCCACTTCACCTCGCCTATCCGCCGCTATGCGGACCTCATCGTGCACCGGGCGCTGGTGGGCTCGCTGGGGCTTGGCGAAGGCGCCATCACGCCGGACGAGGAAGCGGCGCTCGACGACATCGCCGCGGAGATCTCCACCTTCGAGCGCCGGGCCATGGCCGCCGAGCGCGACACGGTGGACAGGCTCATCGCCCATCACCTCGCCGGCCGCATCGGCGAGGAGTTCGACGGGCGCGTCTCGGGCGTCACCAAGGCGGGACTTTTTGTCACCCTGCCCGCCTATGGCGCGGACGGCTTCGTGCCTATATCTATGCTGGGACGCGACTATTATATCTACGACGAAGCCCATCAGGCACTTTCCGGTGAGAAGACCGGGCTCGGCTACCGGCTCGGCGATGAAGTGCGCGTCAGGCTCGCGGAAGCGGTGCCGCTCGCCGGTTCGCTCCGGTTCGACATGCTGAGCGAGGGACGCAAGATGCCGACGGCGGTGCGCTCCTTCCACAAGTCGGGCCGGCGCAAGGGCGCAGCGCCGCGGCGCCAGCCGGGAACGCGCCCACCGCGGGGAAGACGTTAGGCCGGCCAGGGTCCGGCAGGAAGGACATGACATGCAGGCGAACGAGACCACCGGCAGCACGCTGCATTTCGGGGATACCGCTTCGGTTTCCAGGCAGGAGCGCCCGCTCGGCCGCTCCATCAAGCGTGGCCTGCTGAGCCGCTGCCCGGCCTGCGGCACCGGCCGTCTCTTCAAGTCCTTCGTCAAGCCGGTCGACAATTGCGCGGCCTGCGGCGAGGACTATACGGCCCAGCGCGCCGACGACCTGCCGCCCTATCTCGTCATCATGATCGTCGGCCACATCGTCGTCGGCGGCTACATGATGACGGACCTCACCTGGCAGATCAACACCTGGCAGCACCTCGCCATCTGGACGCCGATCACGCTCATCCTCTCGCTTCTCCTGCTGCAGCCCATCAAGGGCGGCACCATCGGCCTGCAATGGGCGCTGCGCATGCACGGCTTCTCCGACAAGCCGGCCGAGGACGATGCGGACGCAGCGCACGCCTATAGCGGCGACAAGGCCGCATGACGGCTATCCGGCCCGTCGACGCCGCTTCGATCCTGCTTCTCGACCGCTCCGGGGGCCGTACGCGCGTCCTCGTCGGCCGGCGCAGCAGCAAGCACGTCTTCATGCCGGACGTCTATGTCTTTCCCGGCGGCCGGCGCGATGCCGGCGACCGGCTCGTTCCCGTCGCGGCCCATCTCAACCCGCTCGCCAGCGAACGGCTCGCCATAAGGGCCGGGACGCGATGTTCGCAGGCGCGCCTTCGCGCCCTTGCCGTCACCGCCCTTCGCGAGCTTCACGAGGAGGCCGGCATCGGCGTCGGCCCGGCGCATGCATCGCCGGCGACCGGCGCCCTTCCGTTCCGGCCCGACCTTTCCAATCTGCGGTTCCTCGCCCGCGCCATTACGCCCGCCGGCATGGTGCGGCGCTTCGATACGCGGTTCTTCGCGCTCTTCACCGACGAGGCCGGCGTCGACCCGGCCGGAGCGAGAGCCAGCCACGAGCTGGAAGACCTGCGCTGGGTGGATATTTTCGACCATAAGGGCGTCGATATGCCCGACATAACCGTCTTGATCCTTGAAGAACTGAAGAAAAGCATTCAGGAAGACAAGTCTCTGCCCTTCGGAAGGGCCGCGCCGTTCTACTATGCCCGGCGCGGGCAATTCCGGCGGGACCTTCTTTAAGGATCGACCGCTTATGACGCAGCCGCAATCCGGCACCTCCGGCCCGGTGGAGCATATTCACTGGCGGTCCCTGCTTGCAGCCATCGCCGCCATTTCCGCCGTCGGCATCGCCATGGGCCTCGGCCTTCCGCTGCTCTCCATCATCATGGAGAAGCGCGGCATCTCCTCGACGCTCATCGGCATCAACTCCGCGATGGCGGGTGTCGCCGCCATGGCCGCAGCCCCCTGCACGACGCGCCTTGCCCATGCCTGGGGCACGTCGACGACCATGCTCGGCGCCATCCTGCTTGCCGCCGTCAGCGGCCTCGGCTTCTACTATATCGAGAACTTCTGGCTGTGGTTTCCGCTGCGCCTCGTCTTCCACGGCGCGACCACCATGCTCTTCATCCTCTCGGAGTTCTGGATCAACGCCGCCGCCCCGCCGCGCCGGCGCGGGCTGGTGCTCGGCATCTATGCGACGGTGCTCTCGCTCGGCTTTGCCACCGGCCCCCTCCTCTTCTCGCTGATCGGCAGCGACGGTGTGCTGCCCTTCGCGGTCGGGGCGATGATCATCCTGCTTGCCGCCGCGCCGATCTTCATCGCCCGGCGCGAAAGCCCGATCATAAACGAGAAGCCGGAGCTGCATTTCATGCGCTACATCCTTCTCGTGCCGACGGCGACGGCCGCCGTCTTCATCTTCGGCGCGGTGCAGGTCGGCGGCCTCTCGCTGCTGCCGATCTACGCCACGCGGGCGGGCTTCACGGAGGCGCAGGCCGCCCTCCTGCTCACCGTCATGGGCGTCGGCAACATGGCCTTCCAGATCCCGCTCGGCATGCTCTCGGACCGCATGCGCGACCGCCGCAGCCTGCTGACGATCATGGCCGCCATCGGCCTTCTCGGCTCGCTCTCGCTGCCGGTCATATCGCACGACTGGCTGCTGATGGCGGGCGTTCTCCTGGTCTGGGGCGGGTGCGTGGCCGGCCTCTACACGATCGGCCTCGGCCATCTCGGCTCGCGACTCGTCGGCGCGGACCTTGCCGCCGCCAATGCGGCCTTCATCTTCTGCTACGCCGTCGGCACCGTCGTCGGCCCGCAGGCGATCGGCGCGGCGATGGATGTTTCCGGCAACGACGGTTTTGCCTGGGCGATCGTCGCCTTCTTCGGCTTTTACCTCGTACTTTCCCTGCTGCGGATCGTTTTCCGGCCGAAGCGGGGTTGACTTTTCGGCCGCGATTTGTAGTTTCCGGCCAGATTTAAAGCCGTGGAAGCTGTCCGCGGCTTCGTTTTTCATAAAGGCAGGACGACCATGGCCAAGGCTACCACCATCAAGATCAAGCTGCTGTCGACGGCCGACACGGGCTTCTTCTACGTAACGACGAAGAACAGCCGCACGATGACGGAAAAGATGACCAAGACGAAGTATGACCCGGTCGTCAAGAAGCACGTCGAGTTCAAGGAAACCAAGATCAAGTAATCCTGGTGGCCTGAAAAGGTTCGCAAAGGCGCTGGACGGAAACGTCCGGCGCCTTTTCTTTTGGCCCTTCCCCACAACCTTTCGCAACCGCCGAATCAAAAACGCCGCCCCCATGGCGGGAGCGGCGTTGAATGGGGGTCGGCCAGATACGACGACGGCACGAGGATTCCGTATTTGCCGTAGCTGGCCGACCGACCCCACGACCCAGGAGATGCGGCGGACCTAGCATCATGGGGTAACCGGCTGGGCTGTCTTGTTTGCTGCCCATGGATTGAGCATCGCGCCAAAAAGAAAAAAAATCAACGAATTCTTAACATTCCCGGCAGGAGTCCTTGTCTCATAGTTAACCGCGGAGCGGGCGGATGTGCCATCGGGCGCCAATTGCGTCATGGATCAAAACGGCACCGTCCCGCGTCACTCAACCTCCACGCGAGAAGGCAACCACCCTTACAAATTGACACGCACCTACACGGTGAAATTGTGAAAACCACAAGCCGTTGATAAGTTTTGCCAAAAATAATCAGTACGACTTATGGCCAGATTTCACGACACGAACTGTCATGAAATTGCGAAAACGCATCTTCCGATTGCAGTTTCTACTTATGAGCAACTGTCCTTGCCGCAGCGCATTTGCTTGGGCGGACGACGCAGCTGTGGACAAGTTTATTTGATCGGACGCGATTCGCCCTTCAGGCGGCCGCGGCCACCACGCGGTTGCGGCCGGAGCGCTTGGCCTCGTAGAGCGCGGTATCGGCGCGCTTGAGCAAGGCTTCCGGCGTATCCCCGGCCGGCACCAGCGAGGCGATGCCGAGCGAGGCGGTGATGGACAGGAAGACATCCGTGCCGGGAATGCGGAACGGCGCCTCCTCGACGGTCATGCGCAGGCGCTCGGCGACGCCCGCCGCCATGTCCTCGGGCGTATCGGGCATCACCAGCACGAATTCCTCCCCGCCATAGCGGCAGGCAAGGTCGGCCCCGCGCACGGCGGAGCGGACGCGGCTTGCGAACTCGCGCAGCACCGCATCGCCCGCATCGTGGCCATAGGTATCGTTGACGGCCTTGAAGCGGTCGATATCCGTGATGCAGACGGAGAGCGGCCGCCCCCGCGCGGCGGCGCGGTCGACCAGGAGCTTCATGTGGTTGTCGAGGTAGCGGCGGTTGTGCAGGCCGGTCAGCCCGTCCGTCACGGCAAGCTCGATCGTCTGGCGCACGCTGTTGCGCAGGCGGTCGTTGCAGCGCTTGCGGCGGATCTGGGTGAGGCTGCGGGCGATCAGCTCGTTCGGGTCGATGGGCCGCATCAGGTAGTCCGTCACGCCGAGGTCGAGCGCGCGCACGATGATGTCGTCGTCGCCCTGCTCGGCGATGAGGAGGATCGGCAGGAAGCGCGTGCGCTCCAGCGAGCGGAGCTGCGAGCAGAGGCGAAGCGGATCGTAGTCCTCGAAATTGGCGTTGACGATGACGAGCTCGAAATTGCTCTCGGCCGCCTGGAACAGCGCGGCCTGCGGATCGGACATGCAGGTGACGTCGGCAATCGGCTTCAGCGCGCGGGCGATGCGCTCCTGCGAGGAGCCGCGGCCGTCGACGAGGAGGATATCGCCCGGTTCGTCGCCGAGATTGGTATCCAGCCCTTCCTCCAGCGAGATGGCGCGGGCGGTGGCCGCGCGCATGCGCAACTCGTCCGTCAGCGTCTTCAGCCGCACGAGGCTTTTCACCCGCGACATGAGCTGGAGGTCGTTGACCGGCTTGGTGAGGAAATCGTCCGCGCCGGCCTTGAGGCCCCGCACGCGGTCGGACGGCTGGTCGAGCGCCGTCACCATGACGACGGGGATATGGGCGGTGCGCGGATTGGCCTTCAGCCGCTCGCAGACCTCGAAACCGTCGATGCCCGGCATCATGATGTCGAGCAGGATGAGGTCGACCTGCGTGCGCTCGCAGATGGAGAGGGCATCGTAGCCGTTCTCGGCCGTCAGCACGTCGAAATATTCCGCCAGCAGCCGCGCTTCGAGCAGCTTCACATTGGCCGGAATGTCGTCGACGACGAGGATGCGTGCCGTCATTCTGCTGCCCCCGCCTTACGCGTCCCCGAGATAAGTCTTGATGGTCTCGATGAACTTCGGCACCGAAATGGGCTTGGAGACATAGGCCTCGCAGCCGCCCTGTCGGATGCGCTCCTCGTCCCCCTTCATCGCGAAGGCCGTGACGGCGATCACGGGAATGACGTGGAGCTCGTCGTCCTCCTTCAGCCACTTGGTGACCTCAAGGCCCGAGACCTCGGGGAGCTGAATGTCCATCAGGATCAGGTCGGGGCGATATTTGCGCGCAAGATCAAGGGCTTCCATACCGTTCCGGGTCTGGATGGTCGCATAGCCGGATGCCTCGATGAGGTCCCGGAAGAGCTTCATGTTCAGCTCGTTGTCCTCGACAATCATGACCTGTTTGGGCATCGTGCGTCCCTGTTCCTCTCGCCGGCCTTGCAACCGTCCGGGAGATAGATAAGTTGCGGCAAAGCCGAAATCACCCAGCCCGACCGCAGCCACGTTAGCGTCACTTGGTTGATTAAAAGGTAAATTTCCCGAGGAAAAACGATGAAAAGCCAAAAAGATACAACCGCGGGTGAAGACGCGGAGGCTGTCGCCGTCTCCATCCTCGGCTGGCTTGCCGGCGAGCCGGAGCTGCTTTCCCGCTTCCTTTCGCTCACCGGCGTCACGCCCGTGGAGGTGCGGGGCGCGGTGAACGATCCGGGCTTCCTTGCCGGCCTCGTCGAATTCCTCATGGGACACGAGCCGACGCTGCTCGCCTTCTGTGCTGCGACCGGCATTGCGCCCGAGGCGGTCGTTGCCGCCCATGCGCGCCTTGCCGGGCCGCCGGGCGGGGCCGATTTCTGAGCCCGCGCCCGGGGCGAATCCCGGCAGGCTTTCTGCCTGTGCATCGCCATGCTCTGCGCCTTCCATGACTATTGAGACTCATGAATTTAGGCGGTAATGTCGCGATGTTCAATATTTGTTCCAGGTCATGACCGTTGCCGCCACGCGCTTTCCGGGCTTTTGCCGCGACTGCCTTGCCGGGCAGCCTGCCGGCCTGCGGCGCTGCCGGGCCTGCGGCAGCCCGCGCCTCGTCTACCACGACGAACTCAACAACCTGACGCTCGCCCATATCGACTGCGACGCCTTCTATGCGGCGATCGAGAAGCGCGACAATCCGGAGCTTGCCGACAAGCCCGTCATCATCGGCGGGGGAAAGCGCGGCGTCGTCTCCACCGCCTGCTATATCGCCCGCATCCACGGCGTTCGCTCGGCCATGCCGATGTTCAAGGCGCTGGAAGCCTGCCCGAACGCCGTGGTCATCAAGCCGGACATGGAGAAGTATGTCGCCGTCGGCCGTCAGGTCCGCACCATGATGCAGGACCTGACGCCGCTCGTGCAGCCCTTGTCCATCGACGAGGCCTTCCTCGAATTGAAGGGTACGGAGCGGCTGCACCACGATCCCCCTGCCCGCGTGCTCGCGCGCTTCGCCCAGCGGGTGGAGAGGGAAGTCGGCATCACCATCTCCATCGGCCTTTCCTATTGCAAGTTCCTCGCCAAGGTCGCCTCGGACCTCAACAAGCCGCGCGGCTTTTCCGTCATCGGTGCCGCCGAGGCGCTGGATTTCCTGCGCGACAAGCCGGTGCGCCTCATCTGGGGCGTCGGCAAGGCCTTTGCCGAGACGCTGGAGCGCGACGGCATCCGCACCGTCGGCCAGCTCCAGACCATGGAGGAAACCGATCTGATGCGCCGCTACGGCATCATGGGCAAGCGGCTCTTCCATCTCTCGCGCGGGCAGGACGACCGCGAGGTGCACCCCAACGATCCGGCAAAAAGCGTTTCGGCGGAAACCACTTTCTTCGACGACATCTCACGCTATGACGACCTCGTCGCGCATCTGCGCCGCCTCAGCGAGAAGGTGGCGACGCGCCTGCGCAAGTCCGGCATTGCCGGCCACACGGTCGTCCTCAAGCTGAAGACCGCCGACTTCAAGGGCCGCACCCGCAACCGCAAGCTCGAAGACCCGACCATGCTCGCCGACAGGATCTTCCGCACCGGCATGGAGCTCCTGCGCAAGGAGGCGGACGGCACGAAATACCGCCTGATCGGCATCGGCGTCAGCGACCTCACCGACCCCGGCCGCGCCGATCCGCCGGACCTCGTCGATCCAGCCGCCGCCCGCCGGGCCGCCGCCGAGGCGGCCATGAACACGCTGCGCGACAAGTTCGGCAGGGCGAGCGTGGAGACCGGCTATACCTTCGGCAAGTCGGGCCCGGAGCGCTTTCACGGAAAGTTGACCCTGAAATCCAGCGGCAGGGACGAGGAACCGGCCGAATAAAACCCGGCGGACCAGCGTTCCCGACTGCATCGGGATGGCACAGACCGGCCCGCCGCCACGGCCGCATCAAGCCTTCCTTAAACCGGATGCGCTAGGCTTTCGGCCGGTTTGTATTGCGTACGGATGGGTAACATGAAGTTTCGCCTTGCCACTGGCATGAGCATCGTGGGCCTGATGCTGAGTTGCGGCACCGCGCTTGCCGGCACGCTCGAAGGTCCGCTCCAGATCGTGGTGTCGAAGGACCAGCAGCAATTGAAGGTCTATGACGGCGGCGTGGTCGTGGCGACCTCCCGCGTCTCCACAGGCAAGGCAGGCCATGCGACGCCGACCGGCATCTTCTCCATCCTGGAAAAGAAGCGCACGCATTTCTCCAACATCTACGACAGCGCGCCGATGCCCTTCATGCAGCGGCTCACCTGGTCGGGCATCGCCCTGCACGCCTCGGGCAGCGTGCCCTCCTATCCGGCCTCGCACGGCTGCGTGCGCATGCCGAACGATTTTGCGAAAACGCTGTTCTCCGTCACCCGCCGCGGCGCGCATGTGCTGATCAGCGACCGCGAGCTTACCCCGCAGCGGATCGTGCATTCCGCTCTCTTCAAGCCCTCCATCGTCGTGCCGGATACGCCGCTCCTCTCCGACGCGGGCCTGCGCCCCGCCCTGATCGAGGCCGGCGACAAGAGCGTAGAAGTGGCGATGACCGACCCCAAGCCGGTGATCGAGACCCCGACCGTGCACCCGACGGAAGAAGACCCGATCCGCATCCTCATCACCCGCCGCGGCGAGCGCGAAAGGCTGCTCGACCTGCAGACGCTGCTGAACGATCTCGGCTACGATGCCGGCGTGCCGGACGGCAGCCACGGCAAGCAGACTATCGCCGCCATCCGCGCCTTCCAGCTTGCCGAAGGCCTGAAGGAGGACGGCATGGTGACGCCGGAGCTCATCGCCGCCGTCTATGCCAGGGCCGGCAAAGGCACGCCGCCGAACGGCGTCGTCTTCGTGCGCCAGAAGTTCAAGCCGCTGCTCGAGGAGCCGGTCGCCATCCGTGATCCTCAGATCGCGCTCGGCACGCACTTCCTCCTTGCCCGCGAGGTCGATGCCGACACGGGCACGGCCGAATGGTACGGCGTGAGCATGGACAACCAGCTTTCGCCGGCGACGGAAAAGCGCCTCGGCATCACCACGGAGGCCGACGCCGAAGCGCCCGACGCCATCGCCCGCACGCTCGACCGGCTCGACATTCCCGAAGAGACCCGCAATCGCATTTCCGCCCTGATGGGCGAAGGCGCCTCGCTTTCCATCTCCGACACGGGCCTCGGCCCCGAAACCGGCAACGGCACCGACTTCATCACCATGACGCGTGAGGTGCCGCAGAAGGCAGTCGCCACGGCGGTGCAGGGCGTCAAGAAGAAGAAAAAGAAGAAGGCATCGTCCGTCACCGTCATCGATTGACCGGAAACGTTTGACATGACGTCAGGGCCGCTCGTTCTTCCGGCGCAGCGGCTCTTTTCGTTGCGTCCCTTGCCGAAACGCTGCAGCAGGAATTGCGCGCACCTCGTCAGGCAGGCCGGGCGAGGAGGCCCGTCGCAAGCGCCCGGAACACCTCGATCGCCTTCGGCAAGACGCCCTTCGGATCGTCGCTTGCCGCGATCCAGAGCGCGGCGTTGAACGCCATGCTGCTGAGGAGCCGGGCGGCCGCCTCGGCATCCACCGGCTTGAGCATTCCTTCGGCAACGAGCTGCTCGACCTTCGCCTGCGTGACCTGCAGGCAGTTGCTCTGGCTCGGCCATTGCGAGGGGTCGCCCAGCACGGCGGGTCCATCGAGCAGGACGATGCGCTGCACTTCGGGGTCGAGGGACATTTCGATATAGGCCGCCCCTTCCGCCAGGAGACCGTTCCAATCGTCTCCTGCACAAGCGCCGATCTGCTTGGCGCGTGTGGCCATCTCCGTGTCGATCTGATGCACGACCGCCGCCAGAAGACCACGCTTGTCGCCAAAAATATTGTAGAGCGCGCCGCGCGTCAGTCCCACATCGGCGGTCAGGTCGTCCATGGAGGCGGCCGCGTATCCCTTTTTGCCGAAGGCCTTGCGCGCCGCGCCGATCAGCTTGATCCGGTTTTCCTCCATCATCGCGATGCGTCGATTCACGCTTTCATCCTCATTCTTTTCATATACGAAACGTATATGAACTTGACATCGCGGCCGCGTACACCCAATTTCATATACGCAACGTATATTAAATTACGATCGTTGTGAAGCATCGTGGCCTCCCCGGCCCCTTCCACCCTTGAAAGAGAGATCAGCCATGACCCAGCGCGAAGCGATTTTTCCGGCGGGCAGACACGCCCTCTACGACGAGCACGGCTATTCGGCCGCGATCAAATCCGGCGACCTCCTGTTCGTCTCAGGCCAGGTCGGCAGCCGTCTCGACGGCACGCCGGAGCCCGATTTCGGGCAGCAGGTGCGCCTCGCCTTCCAGAACCTCGAAGCGACGCTCGCGGCAGCGGGCTGCACCTTCGACGACATCATCGACGTGACGTCCTTCCACACCGATCCTGAAAGCCAGTTCGGCACGATCCTGGCCGTCAAACAGGAGATCTTCGACACGCGCCCCTATCCGAACTGGACCGCGATCGGCGTGAACTGGCTCGCCGGTTTCGACTTCGAGATCAAGGTCGTGGCCCGCGTGCCGGCCGCCGCTTGAGCCTCACACCAGCTCCACGTCGAGAACACCCGGCGTGGAGCGCATGGCGGCGGCGATTTCGGGGGAGATGCGGAAGCGCTCGTTCAGCTCCACCTCGATCTCGCGCTGGCCGCTGTCCTTGATGACGATGAAGGAGACGAGGCCGTCGCCCTTGGTGTTGAGATGGGCGGCGATGGAGCGCAACGGGCCGCTGTCGCGCACGTAGACGCGCAGCGCCTTCTGCGTCTGCAGCGACTCCTCCTCCAGCGAGCGCAGCGTCTGGATACGAAGGCCGATACCTTCCGGGCGCTCTTCCGCCTGCACCGTCATCACCAGCGATTTGCCGGGCTCCAGCAGATCGCGGTACTGGTTCAGCATCTCGGAAAACAGCACCGCCTCGAACTGCCCGGAGGAATCGGAGAAGGCGACGATGCCCATCTTGTTGCCGGTGCGGGTCTTGCGCTCCTGCTTGGAGGTGACCGTGCCGGCAAGGCGGCCGGCCGTCGCGCCGCGCTTCACCGCCGCGGAAAAGTCCGAGAAGGTCTGCACGCGCATTTTGGCGAGGATCGGCGCATAGGTATCGAGCGGGTGGGCCGAGAGGTAAAAGCCGAGCACCTGGAACTCGCGGTGCAGCTTTTCGGACGCAAGCCAGGGCGTGTAGGACGGCAGCGTGATGACCTCCGGCCCGGTCGCCGCACCCATGCCGAAGATGTCGCCCTGCCCGCTCGTCTTGTTCTCCTGCGCGCGCTGGGCGGCGCCGAGCAGCCGGTCGAGGCCGGCGATCATGGCGGCGCGGTCATGACCGAAGCAATCGAAGGCGCCGGCGATGATCAGGCTTTCAAAGACGCGGCGGTTGACGAATTTCGGGTCGATCCGCGCGCAGAAATCTTCCAGACTCTTGAACGGCGTATCGCCGCGCACCTCGACGATATGCTGCACGGCCGCCTCGCCGACGCCCTTGATGGCGGCGAGCGCGTAGTAGATGCGGTTCTCGCCCGTCTCGAAATGGGCGAAGGAGGTCTGCACCGATGGCGGGATGACCTCGATGCCGAGACGGCCGGCATCCTGCCGGAAATCGTTCAGCTTGTCGGTGTTCGACATATCGTAGGTCATCGACGCGGCGAGGAACTCGACCGGGTAATGCGCCTTCAGATAGGCCGTCTGGTAGGAGACGATGGCATAGGCGGCAGCGTGCGACTTGTTGAAGCCGTAGTTGGCGAACTTGGCGAGCAGGTCGAAGATGAGGTCGGCCTGCGGCTTCGACACGCCGTTCCTGACAGCGCCGTCGACGAAGCGGGCGCGCTGCTTGTCCATCTCCTCCTTGATCTTCTTGCCCATGGCGCGGCGCAGAAGGTCGGCCTCGCCGAGCGAGTAGCCGGAAAGGACCTGGGCGATCTGCATCACCTGTTCCTGGTAGACGATGACGCCCTGCGTCTCTTTCAGGAGATGGTCGATCATCGGGTGGATCGACTCGATCTCCTCCTCGCCGTGCTTGCGGGCGTTGTAGACCGGGATGTTCTCCATCGGGCCCGGGCGGTAGAGCGCGACGAGGGCGATGATGTCCTCGATGCAGTCCGGCCGCATACCGATCAGCGCCTTGCGCATGCCCGCGCTTTCCACCTGGAACACGCCGACGGTCTCGCCGCGCGACAGCATGTCGTAGGTGAGCGTGTCGTCGAGCGGCAGGCTCTCCAGCTTCACCTCGATCTTGCGCTTGCGGATGAAATCGACGGCCGTCTTGAGGACGGTCAGCGTCTTGAGGCCGAGGAAGTCGAACTTCACGAGCCCTGCCTGCTCTACCCATTTCATGTTGAACTGGGTGACCGGCATGTCCGAACGCGGATCGCGGTACATCGGCACGAGCTTGGAGAGCGGGCGGTCGCCGATGACGATGCCGGCGGCGTGGGTGGAAGCGTGGCGGTAGAGGCCCTCGATCTTCTGGGCGATGTCGAGAAGACGCGCGACGACAGGCTCCTTCTCCGCCTCCTCCTGCAGCTTCGGCTCCTCCTCGATGGCCTTGTAGAGCGGCGTCGGATTGGCCGGGTTGTTCGGCACGAGCTTGCAGATCTTGTCGACCTGGCCGTAGGGCATTTCCAGCACGCGGCCGACGTCGCGCAGCGCCGCGCGCGCCTGCAGCGAACCGAAGGTGATGATCTGCGCCACCTGCTCGCGGCCGTACTTGCCCTGCACGTAGCGGATCACCTCTTCGCGGCGGTCCTGGCAGAAGTCGATGTCGAAGTCGGGCATCGAGACGCGTTCCGGGTTGAGGAAGCGTTCGAAGAGCAGCGAGAAGCGCAAGGGGTCGACGTCGGTGATGGTCAGCGCATAGGCGACGAGCGAGCCCGCGCCCGAGCCGCGGCCCGGCCCGACGGGGATGTTGTGCTGCTTGGCCCATTTGATGAAGTCGGCAACGATGAGGAAGTAGCCGGGGAACTTCATGCGCTCGATGACGCTGAGCTCGAATTCCAGCCGCTCGCGGTAATCCTTCTCCGTATAGCCGGGCGACAGGCCGAGCAGTTCCATGCGCCGGTCGAGGCCCTCGATCGCCTGGCGGCGCAGTTCCGCCGCCTCGGCGCGCTCGGCCTCCTCCGGGTCGCCCGTCGCGCCGGTGAAGCGCGGCAGGATGGGCGCGCGGGTCTTCAGCACGAAGGAGCAGCGCTGCGCGATCTCCACCGTGTTCTCCAGCGCCTCCGGCAGGTCGGCGAAGAGCTTCGCCATGTCCTTGCGGCTCTTGAGATAGTGGTCCGGCGACAGGCGGAAGCGATTGTCGTCGGAGACCATGGCATTGTGCGCCACCGCCATCAGCGCGTCGTGCGCATCGTAGTCGTCGGGCGCCGGGAAGAACGGCTCGTTGGTCGCGACCAGCGGCAGGTCCTCTGCATAAGCGAGGTCCACCATGCGCCGTTCGTGCTGCTTGTCGTAGCGCCCGTGGCGCTGCAATTCGATATAGAGCCGGTCGCCGAAGAGCCGCTTCAGCGCATGAAGCCGCGCCGTCGCGGCCGCCGGATGACCGGAGAGGAAGGCCATGTCGACGGGGCCGCCGAGCGCACCGGAAAGCGCGATCAGCCCCTCCGTACCCTCCTCCAGCCAGCTCAGGGCAATATGGATCGCCTGGCTGCCCTCGCCGCCGAGATAGGCCCGGCTGACGAGATCGACGAGCCGCGCATAGCCGGCATCGGTGGCGGCCAGGAGCACGATGGACGGCAATTTCGCAAGCTGCGACTGGCCGCCGCGCCGTTCCCCCTCGCCCTCGTCTTCCATGTCGATGGAAAGCTGGCAGCCGATCAGCGGCTGGATGCCCTCGCCGACCGCCTTCTGCGAGAATTCGAGCGCCGCGAACAGGTTGTTCGTGTCGGTGATGGCGATGGCCGGCTGCTGGTCGGACGTCGCCTTGCCGATGATCTTCTTGATCGGCAGGGCCCCTTCCAGAAGCGAGAAGGCCGAGTGGACGCGCAGATGCACGAAGCCCGGCGTTTCCGCGATCTTTTCGCCATCCGTCTTCAGAGCTTCGTCCGCCATCCGCATCGTCCTTCCAGTGAGAGGAAGAGCTTAAACGGATTCGCAGCCGTCTCGTCCAGCCGGTTCTTGGCTTTGCGCCCGCTTTCCACGCCTTGAAGGCGTGGAGACGATGCATTGGCGTCGGGGAAATGCGGTTCCGTCAGATTCCGAAGAGGATGACGGAGAAGCTGGCGAAGAAAATCGCCATGGAGGTGAATGCTGCAAGTTCGCGAAGAAAATCGGTCATTGTGGCTCCCTTTCCTTTTATGTTTTTATTTTGTTCTATTATTGTTCTCATGTCAACAGCTTTCCACAGCCCCTCTGGACCGGCGCTTTCCGGCGCAATAAGGTCGCCTCGACCAATGGAGGAAAAACGATGAAGCCGCTTGCCGCCGCCCTTCTGCTTGCCGCCGCGCTGCCCGTGAGCGCCCATGCCGCGGACTTTGCGGCAGACCGGGTCGTCGCCATGGCGAGCGGCGACTGGGACAAGGACGGCGCGGCGGACCTGGTGCTGGTGGCAAGGCCGGACGACGACAGCAGCGAGGACAACGGGCTCTACGTCTATCTCGCCAAGGCCGGGGAAAACCGGCTGACGCTGGCGCTCGCCCTGCCGAATTCCGTCTGGGGCAACTACACCCTCTACGGCCAGGAGCCGGAGCTTTCGGCGCTCGCCAACGGCTCCTTCACGCTGACGACGAAGAACGACGCGGTCGGGCGCGACCGCTGGCGCCAGTCGCTCACCATCGCCTACCGCAACTTCGATTTCATCGTCGCCGGCTATACCTATTCGGCCTATGACACGATCGACAACGGCACGCGGGACTGCGACCTCAACGTACTGACCGGCAAGGGCAAAAGCGGCGGCCGGCCCGTTGCGGGCACCGCGCAGTTCGTTCTGCTGAAAGACTGGAAGGACGAGATCGGCCGATCGATCTGCGGGCTGGAGTAGGCCCCGGGCCTACTCCATTTCACGCACGAGGCCATCCTCGATGGTCACGCGCCGGTCCATGAGGCCGGCAAGCTCGTGGTTATGCGTGGCGATCAGCGCGGCAAGGCCCGACTGGCGGGCGAGCGCTTCCAGCGCCTCGAAGACATAGCCCGCGGTTTCCGGGTCGAGGTTGCCGGTCGGCTCGTCGGCAAGCAGGACCAGCGGCGCATTGGCGACGGCCCTTGCGATGGCGACGCGCTGCTGCTCGCCGCCGGAAAGCTCCGAGGGGCGATGGTCGGCGCGGTGGCCGATGCGCATGTAATCGAGGAGCTGGGCGGCGCGCTCGCGCGCCTCCGCCCTGGAGAGCCCGCCGATGAGCTGCGGCATCATGATGTTTTCCAGCGCCGTGAATTCCGGCAGCAGGTGGTGGAACTGATAGACGAAGCCGATCTCGCCGCGGCGGATACCGGTGCGCTGGTCGTCGGAAAGCGCCGCGCAGGAATGGCCGTTGACGAAGACCTCGCCGGCATCGGGCTTTTCGAGAAGGCCGGCGATGTGGAGCAGCGTCGACTTGCCGGTGCCGGACGGGGCGACGAGCGCGACGGTCTCGCCGCTTCTCAGCGTGAAATCGGCCCCCTTGAGGATCGACAGCAGGGTCTCGCCCTGGCCGTAGTGCCGTTCGATGCCCTTGAGTTCCAAAGCGACGCGCGCAGCCATGCGTTTCTCTATCCTATTCGTAGCGGAGGGCCTGGACGGGATCCAGCCTGGAGGCGCGCCAGGCGGGGAAGATCGTCGCGAGGAACGAGAGCACCAGCGCCATGACGATGACCGAAACCGTCTCGCCGGCGTTCATGTCCGCCGGCAACTGGCTCAGGAAGTAGAGTTCGGGGTTGAACAGCGTCGTGCCGGAAACCCAGGAGAAGAACTGGCGGATCGATTCGACGTTGAGGCAGACGACGACGCCGAGAAGGACGCCGGCGAAGGTGCCGACCGTGCCGATGGCCGCGCCCGTCATGAAGAAGATGCGCATGATGGCGCCCGAGGTCGCACCCATGGTGCGCAGGATCGCGATGTCGCTGCCCTTGTCCTTCACCAGCATGATGAGGCCGGAGATGATGTTGAGCGCGGCGACGAGCACGATCAGCGTCAGGATCATGAACATGACGTTGCGTTCGACCTGAAGCGCGGAGAAGAAGGTCTGGTTGCGCTGGCGCCAGTCAGTGATGAAGATCTGCCGGCCTGCGGCCGCCTCGACGGGCTGGCGCAAGTCGTCGACCGCATCGGGATTGGAGACGAAGAGCTCGATCGACTGCACGATGCCTTCGGCGTTGAAATAGAGCTGCGCCTCTTCCAGCGGCATGTAAATGATCGAGGCGTCGTATTCCGACATGCCGATCTCGAAGATCGCCGAGACCGTGTAGGTCTTCACGCGCGGGTTGACGCCGAGCGGCGTCACGTCGCCCTCGGGCGCCACGAGCGTGATCTGGCTGCCGGCGGTGAGCCCGAGCGCCTCGGCCATGCGCGAGCCGATGGCGACCCCCGTGCCGGCGGCAAAGCCGACGAGGTCGCCTTCCTTGATATGGTCGGAGACGGCCTTCATCCTGGCGAGGTCGTCGGCGCGGATGCCGCGCACCAGCGCGCCCGTTCCGCCGCCGGCCGTACCCTGCGCCAGCGTCTGGCCCTCGACGAGCGGGATCGCCATGGTGACGCCCGGAATGGCGGCCAGCCGGTCGGCGAGCGCGGCATAGTCGTTCAGCGGGCTGTCGACCGGCTGGATGATCATGTGGCCGTTGATGCCGAGGATGCGCGAGATCAGCTCCGTGCGGAAGCCGTTCATCACCGCCATGACGATGATGAGCGTGGCGACGCCCAGCATGATGCCGATGAAGGAAAAGCCGGCGATGACCGAGATATAGGCTTCCTTGCGCCGGGAGCGCAGGTAGCGCCAGGCGACCATCCGCTCGAAGGCGGAAAACGGGCGGCTCTTCCTGAAGGCCTCGGTCGCTCCGCTTGCTGCGTCAGCCATGCTTCCTCCCCGTTGCCCCTCGGGCGATCTCATATGAAAAGAAGAAGTCGCTGTAGCGGCTGGCAATACCCCCCTCTGCCCTGCCGGGCATCTCCCCCACAAGGGGGGAGATCGGGTGGAGCACCGTTTCGCCCCTCTTCGACGCCACCACCGGAGCACTGCCCTTACGCCTTGCCGATCTCCCCCCTTGTGGGGGAGATGGCTGGCAGGCCAGAGGGGGGTGCGGCGGCGCTACGGGCATCGTTTCACCCGCTTCAGTTGCCGGACGTCAGGCGGTTGATGGCCGCCTCGATGGTCAGCGTCTCGCGTTCGCCGGTCTTGCGGTCCTTGATCTCGACCTCGCCGTTCGCAACGCCGCGCGGGCCGGCGATGACCTGCACCGGCGCGCCGATGAGGTCGGCGGTGGCGAACTTGGCGCCCGCGCGCTCGTCCTTGTCGTCATAGAGCACGTCGATGCCGGCCTTCTGCAGCGCGGCGTAGATTTTCTCGCAGGCCGCATCGCAGGCGGCGTCGCCCGACTTCATGTTGATGACGATCGCCTCGAAGGGCGCGATGGCCTTCGGCCAGATAATGCCGTTCTCGTCGTGCGAGGCCTCGATGATCGCCGGCACGAGGCGCGTCGGGCCGATGCCGTAGGAGCCCATGTGCACGGCATGTTCCTTGCCGTCCGGGCCCTGCACCCTGGCGCCCATGACCTCGGAATACTTTGTGCCGAAATAGAAGATGTGGCCGACCTCGATGCCGCGGGCCGAAAGGCGCTCGCCTTCCGGGATCGCCTCGAAGGCGGGTGCGTCGTGCATCTCCGAGGTCGCGGCATAGCGCGAGGTCCACTTGTCGAAGATCGCCTTCAGGCCGGCGACGTCCTCGAAATCCGTGTCCTCGGCGGGCACGTCGAAGCCCAGGAAGTCCTTGTGGCAGAAGACCTCCGACTCGCCCGTGTCGGCAAGGATGATGAATTCGTGGCTGAGATTGCCGCCGATCGGGCCGGTATCGGCGCGCATCGGAATGGCGCGAAGGCCCATGCGCGCGAAGGTGCGAAGATAGGCCGCGAACATGCGGTTATAGGCATGCTCGGCGCCCTCGCGGCTGAGGTCGAACGAATAGGCGTCCTTCATCAGGAACTCGCGCGAGCGCATGGTGCCGAAGCGCGGGCGGATCTCGTCGCGGAACTTGAGCTGGATATGGTAGAGGTTGAGCGGCAGGTCCTTGTAGGACTTCACATACGAGCGGAAGACGTCGGTGATCATCTCCTCGTTCGTGGGGCCGTAGAGCATGGGGCGCTCCTGCCGGTCCTTGATGCGCAGCATCTCCTTGCCGTAGGCGTCGTAGCGCCCGCTTTCCTGCCAGAGCTCGGCCGACTGCAGCGTCGGCATCAGGAGCTCGACGGCGCCGGAGCGGTTCTGCTCCTCGCGGATGATGGCGTTGACCTTGTCGAGAACGCGCTTTCCGAGCGGCAGCCAGGTGTAGATGCCCTGGGACTGCTGCTTGATCATGCCCGCACGCAGCATGAGCCGGTGGGAGACGATCTCGGCCTCCTTGGGGTTTTCCTTGAGGATGGGCAGGAAGAAGCGGGAAAGGCGCATATCGGGTTCCGGAGTGACTGATCCGCCCTATTTCGGGAATCGGGCAAAATGACGTTGATTTTCACGCGTTCATAAACGCTTCGCCAACGGAAGGAAACCCGCCACGCGGCGCGGGGCCGCCGGCGCGAAGCACTGTCCACCGCTGTCGGCGGCCCGGACAAATGTGGCAGAAAAATGGGGCCGCCAATAACGGAAATTGCGCGAAGCTTGTCAACGGAAAAATTTTATTCCAGTGTAGCAAAAATGCAAAAAAAGCGGATGACAACGCCCAATGTTTGGGCTAGTTTCACGCCACAAAATAGGCAGGGAGCAAAAATTCTTGCCAATTTCGCGGTCAAGTCTTGGGAGGATCAGATCTTTGGCGCGCGTAGACGCTGCCACCGCACAACGGATAGAGATCACGCGATACCTGTAAAACAAGGCTTTCAGCCTTGTTTTTTTTTGCTTTTCATACACGGCGGCATTTCTGCCGCAACCTTCTCCGCAAAGTCCATGCGTCAAAGACGCACAGCCGCCTTACCCTGCGGCACTCGGCCTCACGTTAGGAGAGGCAAAGTCCCTGCCCTCCGCTGCTTTTTCCAGCCCGAACGGGTCGGCGAAACGGGCTTTTCCGCCCGCTTAGCCGAGAGGCGCAAAGGAAGAGTTTTCCGAAAGAACGCGCGCAACGGGAATGACGTACTTCCCAGCCGTCGGGCTCCGTTAATCTTTAAGGCGGTGGCCTATTCGAAATCCGGATAGAGCTGCGGGATGGCGTCGAGGCCGTAGCCCGACTTCATCGCCAGGATATAGAGGGCGTAGACGATCGCCGAAATGCAGGTGGTGATCAGCACCACGCGGCCGCCGCGAAAGCGCGCCGGCGCGCTCGCCACCGTTCCCAGCACCACCTCCTCGGCTTCCGCCTGCGTCTTCAGCCCGAAGGGCAGGACGGCGAAGAGCGTGAGCCACCAGACGATGAAATAGACGGCGAGATAGGAAAATACCTGCATGGGCGAGCCTCCTGCGACGGGGCTCTTTTACGCCCCTTCCCCGCAAAGTTCAAACGGCGCGATGGCGGCGCGCTGTCACACCTGCTCGAGCTCGACCAGCGTGCCGAGGAAGTCCTTCGGATGCAGGAAGAGCACGGGCTTGCCGTGCGCGCCGATCTTCGGATTGCCGTCGCCCAGCACGCGCGCGCCGCTCGCCGCCAGCCGGTCGCGCGCGGCGAGGATATCGTCCACCTCGTAGCAAATGTGATGCATGCCGCCGGCCGGCGCCTTTTCCAGGAAGGCGGCAATGGGGGAGGCCTCGCCCAGCGGCTCCAGCAATTCCACCTTGGTGTTCGCCAGCTCGACGAAGACCACCGTCACGCCATGCTCCGGCAGAGCCTGCGGCGCGGAGACCCTCGCGCCCAGCGTATCGCGATAGGTCGCGATGGCGGCGGCAAGGTCCGGCACGGCGATGGCGATGTGGTTGACCTTTTCGAGCATGCTTTTCTCTCCGTGAGGCAAGTCCTTCGGGCAGCCCCTCATCCGGCTGCCGCCACCTTCTCCCCGCAAGCGGGGCGAAGGGGATGTTGCGCCGGCCTCCTCAAGCAATTCACGCAGCAAGAAGGAAAACTTTGCCGCTCGTTTCCTTCTCCCCGCTTGCGGGGAGAAGGTGGCCGGCAGGCCGGATGAGGGGCAACGCCAAGCGGATCAGACTTTCGTCAAGAACACCGTGACGACAGGCTTCTTGCCCCAGATTTCGTTCGCGGTGGAGCGGACGGCGCGGCGCACGGCCTCGCGCACCATTTCGAGGTCCTTGCGGCGGGCGCGCGGAATGCTCTCGACGGCGCCGAGCACGGCGTCGTAGAGCGTGTCGCCCATGTCCTCGCCCTCGTCGTCGAACTGCGGCAGGCCGAAGGGCTCCACCTCGGGATCGCCCATGAAATCGAAACGGCTGTCGAGCAGCACGCTGACGGCGACATGGCCGACGAAGGCGAGCTTGCGGCGGTCGCCGATGCCCATCTCCTCATAGTCGCCGATGAGGTTGCCGTCCTTGAAGATGCGGCCGTGCGGCGCCTCGCCGACGACCTCCGGCACACCGGGCGCCAGCCGCAGGATGTCGCCGTTGCGCACGCGCGGCACCTCGGCAATGCCCGACTGCGCGGCGAGCTCGGCATGGGCGACGAGATGCGCCGCCTCGCCATGCACCGGCACGACCATCTTCGGGCGCACCCAGCCATACATCTGCTGCAGCTCGTTGCGGCGCGGATGGCCGGAGACGTGCACCAGCGCCTCGGCGTCGGTGATGATGTGGATGCCCTGCTCGACGAGGCCGTTCTTGATGTCGTTGATCGCCTTCTCGTTGCCGGGAATGGCGCGCGAGGAGAAGATGATCGTGTCGCCGGCCGAGAAGGCGACGTTGCGCATCTCGTCGCGGGCGATCTTGGCGAGCGCGGCGCGCGGCTCGCCCTGGCTGCCGGTGAGGATGACGACGACCTTGTCGCGCGGGATATAGCCGAACTCGTCCTCGGCGATGAAGGGCTTGATGCCTTCCATGAGGCCGATGTCGCGCGCCACGTCCGTCACGCGCTTCATGGAGCTGCCGAGCAGCAGCACCTCGCGGCCGGCGGCCTCGGCGGCCCGCGCGATGGAGCGGATGCGCCCGACATTCGAGGAGAAGGTGGTGATGCCCACCCTGCCCTCGGATGCCTCGATGATCTTGGTGAGGCTCTCGGAGACCTCGCGCTCGGAGGGCGAGATGCCGTCGCGCACCGCGTTGGTGCTGTCGCAGATGAGGGCAAGGACGCCCTCGTCGCCGAGCTTGCGGAAGCGGGCCTCGTCCGTCAGGGGCCCGAGCGAGGGTTCGAGGTCGATCTTCCAGTCGCCGGTATGGATGACGGTGCCGAGCGGGGTCCTGATCGCCAGCGACATCGGCTCGGGAATGGAGTGGTTGACGCCCACCGCCTCGATCTCGAACGGGCCGAGGTTGATGCGGTCGCCCTGCTTGAAGATCGTCACCGGGATCTCGGTGCGGCTGCGCTCGTAGTCGCGCTTGGCCTCCAGCATGCCGGCGGTGAACGGCGAGGCGTAGACCGGCACGTTGAGGCCCGGCCACAGCTCGTTCAGCGCACCGTAATGGTCCTCATGCGCATGGGTGATGATGATGCCCTTGAGGTTCCTGCGCTCTTCGGCGAGGAAGCGGATATCGGGCAGAACGAGGTCGACGCCCGGCAGGTCCGGCCCCGGGAAGGTGACGCCGCAATCGACCATGATCCACTGGCGGTTCGTCTTCGGCCCATAGCCGTAGAGCGCCAGATTCATGCCGATTTCGCCGACGCCGCCAAGCGGCAGGAACACCAGTTCGTCTTCTTTTGCCATCGGGTTCAAACAGTCCTATCCAAAAAATACGTCGCCGGCCGCGATCAGCCGCGTGCCGCCGTCATCCGTCTCCAGTTTCAGGAGACCTGTATCATCAATTCCGGCAAAGCGCCCGGAAATAGAACGGTCGGGAAGATTGACCGTTATGTTTTCCCCGATGCCGCCGGCGACCGATTTCCAGCGCTCCATGACGGCCGAAATCCCGCGCCCGCGGTTCCACAGGGCAAGCGTTTCGGCCATCGAGCGGAAGAGCCAGGCGAAGAGCTCGTCCGGCGAGGCCGAGGCGCCGAAACCCCGCAGCGTCGCCACCGGATAGAGCCCGGCCTCCGGCGCCACGGCGACGTTGATGCCGCAGCCGATCACCACCGCATGGCGCCCGTCCGCAAGCGTCTCGCCCTCGATCAGGATGCCGCAGATCTTGCGGCGGTCGATGAGGATGTCGTTCGGCCACTTGATCAGCACGTCGGGGCTGTCCAGCGGCATGATGCGGCTGACGGCCTCCTGCACGGCGACGGCGACGGCGAGCGGCAGGGAGCCGAGCCGTTCCATCGGGGCGGGATCGATCAGGAGCAGCGAGGCATAGAGATTGCCGGGTTCGGAGAACCAGGCGCGTCCGCGCCGCCCGCGCCCGCCCGTCTGCCGGCCGGCGGTGATCCAGAGACCGGAAAGCGCGCCCTTTCGGGCGCGCTCCAGGCATTCCGTGTTGGTCGAGCCGACCTCTGCGAGCGCCTCGTGCCGGAAGTCGTCGAGCGACATCCGGCCGGGCATGTCTGCGCGCATCAGAAGAAGGTCCGCGCCGCAGCTTCGGCCGCGCTGCCGAGCGGCCCGCCGATCAGCACATAGCCGACGACGAAGAGGCCGGCGAGGCCGAAGACCAGCTTCAATTCGCCCGGCGTGCGGGCGAATTCGCCGGTGGCGTTGTCGAACCACATCACCTTGACCACGCGCAGGTAGTAGTAGGCGCCGACGACCGAGGCGAGGACGCCGATGATGGCGAGCGCATAGAGCTGCGCCTCGATGGCGGCCATGAAGACGAAGTACTTGGCGAAGAAGCCGCCCAGCGGCGGGATGCCGGCCAGCGAGAACATCATCGCCGTCATCGCCGTCGCCATGAAGGGGTTGGTCGCGGAGGCGCCGGCAAGATCGTCGATGTTCTCGACATAGCCGCCTTCCTTGCGGCGCATGGCGAGGATGCAGGCAAACGCGCCAAGCGTCATGACCATGTAGACCAGCATGTAGAGGACGACGCCGCGCACGCCCGCCATGGAGCCGGAGGCAAGGCCGACCAGCGCGTAACCCATATGGCCGATGGAGGAATAGGCCATCATGCGCTTGATGTTGCGCTGGCCGATGGCGCCGAAGGCGCCGAGCAGCATGGAGGCGATGGCGATGAAGACCACGACCTGCTGCCAGTCGGCGACGACCGGCTGGAAGGCGTCGATGACGATGCGCACCAGCATGGCCATCGCGGCGACCTTCGGGGCACCCGAGAAATAGGCCGTGACCGGGGTCGGCGCGCCTTCATAGACGTCCGGCGTCCACATATGGAACGGCACGGCCGAGATCTTGAAGGCGATGCCGGCGAGGATGAACACGAGGCCGAAGACGAGGCCGAGCGAGCGGCCTTCCGAGGTCAGCGCCGCGGCGATCTCGGCAAAGCCGATATGGCCGGTGAAGCCGTAGACCAGCGACATGCCGTAGAGCAGCAGGCCCGAGGACAGCGCGCCGAGCACGAAGTATTTCAGGCCCGCTTCCGTCGAGCGCAGGCTGTCGCGGTTGATCGCGGCAAGCACGTAGAGCGCCAGCGACTGGAGTTCCAGCGCCAGATAGAGCGACAGGAGGCTGTTGGCCGAGATCATCAGCAGCATGCCGAGCGTCGAGAGCACGATGAGCACGGGGAACTCGAAGCGGTCGAGCTGCTCGGAGCGGTCGTGGCCGACGGTCATCACCATGGCCGTGACGGAGCCGATCAGCGCCAGCACCTTCATGAACTTGCCGAAGGCATCGGAGACGAAGGCGCCGCCATAGGCCTCGCCCTCGCCCGTCGCAAGGACGAGCCAGAGGCCGGAGATGATCAGCAGGGCGACGGCGAGCCCGGTGACGATCGTTCCCGACCGTTCGCCGGAGAAGACACCGATCATCAGCAGGACCAGGCCGCCGACGGCGAGGATGATCTCCGGCGTCGAGAGATGAAGGCTGGCAAGGATTGTATCAGCGGTCATTGTCTTCCAGTCCCGTCGTCAGTTCGCCAGGAGCGCAACGGATTGCTGCGCCGCCTGCAGAGCCGCGGAATAGTGATTGAGGAGCGCGTCGACCGAGGCCGCCGTCACGTCGAAGACGGGCGCGGGGTAGACACCGAAGAAGATCGTCAGGATCAAGAGCGGATAGAGAAGCAGCTTCTCGCGGCCGGAAAGGTCGGGCAGCGATTTCAGGCTTTCCTTCTCCAGCGCGCCGAAGATGATGCGGCGGTAGAGCCACAGCGCATAGGAGGCCGACAGGATGACGCCCGTCGTGGCGAAGAGCGCGACCCAGGTATTGGCGCGGAAGGCGCCGAGCAGGGTCGTGATTTCGCCGACGAAGCCGGACGTGCCCGGAAGGCCGACATTGGCCATGGTGAAGACCATGAAGGCGACGGCATATTTCGGCATGTTGTTGACGAGGCCGCCATAGGCCGCGATCTCGCGGGTGTGCAGCCGGTCGTAGACGACGCCGACGCACAGGAACAGCGCGCCGGAGACGAGGCCGTGCGAGAGCATCTGGTAGATGGCGCCCTGCAGGCCCTGCACGTTCGCCGCGAAGATGCCCATGGTGACGTAGCCCATGTGCGCGACCGACGAATAGGCGATCAGCTTCTTCATGTCGTCCTGCATCATCGCGACCAGCGAGGTGTAGATAATGGCGATGACCGAAAGCGTGAAGACGAAGGGCGCGAAATAGTCGGAGGCGAGCGGGAACATGGCGAGCGAGAAGCGGATCAGGCCGTAGCCGCCGAGCTTCAGGAGAACGCCCGCCAGGATGACGGAGCCGGCCGTCGGCGCCTGGACGTGCGCGTCCGGAAGCCAGGTATGCACCGGCCACATCGGCATCTTCACCGCGAAGGAGGCGAAGAAGGCGAGCCACAGCCAGGTCTGCATATGCGCCGGGAAATTATAGGCGAGCAGTTCCGTGATGTCCGTCGTGCCGGCCTGCCAGTACATCGCCATGATGGCGAGCAGCATCAGCACCGAGCCGAGCAGCGTATAGAGGAAGAACTTGTAGGATGCGTAGACGCGATCCTTGCCGCCCCACACGCCGATGATGATGAACATCGGAATGAGGCCCGCCTCGAAGAAGACGTAGAAGAGGACGATGTCGAGCGAGACGAACACGCCGACCATGAACACTTCCAGGAGCAGGAAGGCGATCATGTATTCCTTCAGGCGCTTCTCGATGGTGTTCCAGCTTGCGAGCACGCAGAACGGCATCAGGAAGGTCGTCAGGATGACGAACAGCATGGAGATGCCGTCGACGCCGAGATGGTAGGAAATGCCGGTGCCGAGCCATTCGTGCTTCTCGGTCATCTGGAAGCCGGGGTTCGACGCATCGAAGCCCGTCCAGATGAAGAGCGAGAGGACGAAGGTGAAGACCGTCGTCAGCAGCGAGACGTTCAGGATGTTGCGGCGCCCGTAGGGGCTGTCTTCACGCGTCAGCAGCAGAAGCGCCACGCCGACGAGCGGGAGAAAGGTGACCGCTGAAAGAATGGGCCAATCGGTCATCAGATGGAACTCCCGAGCATCATCCAGGTGACGAGTGCTGCAATACCCAGCAGCATCGCGAATGCGTAGTGATAGAGGTAGCCGGTCTGGAGGCGCACGACGCGGTCGGTGACGTCCACGACGCGGGCGGCGATGCCGTTCGGGCCGAGCCCGTCGATGACGGCGCCGTCGCCCTTCTTCCAGAGGAACTTGCCGAGCCGCTTGGCCGGGCGGACGAAGAGGAAGTCGTACAATTCGTCGAAGTACCACTTGTTGAGCAGGAACTGGTAGAGGCCGCGATGCTGCTCGGCAAGGTACTTCGGCGTTTCCGGCGAGCGGATGTACATGTACCAGGCCAGCACGAAGCCGACGGCCATGGCGACGAACGAGCTCCACTTCACCCAGATCGGGACGTTGTGGAATTCGTGGACGAGATGGTTGTCGGGGAGCGTGAAGAGCGCGCCCTGCCAGAATTCGTCATAGTGGTGGCCGTAGAAATACTGCACGAACAGGACGCCGGCGAGGACGGCGCCCGCGCCGAGGATGTAGAGCGGCACCAGCATGACGGCCGGCGATTCATGGACATGGTGCATGACGTCGGCGGAAGCGCGCGGCTTGCCGAAGAAGGTCATGAACGCCAGGCGCCAGGAATAGAAGCTCGTGAAGAGCGCGGCGATGACCAGCAGCGCGAAGGCGAAGCCGGAAAGCGGGCTTTCCGAGGCGAACGAGCTCTCGATGATCGCGTCCTTCGAGAAGAAGCCGGCAAAGCCGATGACGGTGCCCGGGATGCCGACGCCGGTCAGCGCCAGCGTACCGATGGTCATCATCCAGAAGGTGACCGGGATGTGCTTCCTGAGGCCGCCCATGTAGCGCATGTCCTGCTCGCCGTCGACCGCGTGGATGACCGAGCCGGCGCCGAGGAACAGGAGCGCCTTGAAGAAGGCGTGCGTGAAGAGGTGGAAGATCGCCGCGCCGTAGGCGCCGATGCCGAGCGCCACGAACATGTAGCCGAGCTGCGAGCAGGTCGAATAGGCGATGACGCGCTTGATGTCGTTCTGCACGAGGCCGACCGTCGCGGCGAAGAAGGCGGTGATGGCGCCGACCAGCGTCACGACCATGAGGGCGGTGTGCGACAGTTCGAAGAGCGGCGACATGCGGGCGACGAGGAAGACGCCGGCGGTGACCATGGTGGCGGCATGGATGAGGGCCGAGACCGGGGTCGGGCCTTCCATGGCGTCCGGCAGCCAGGTGTGCAGCAGGAACTGCGCCGACTTGCCCATCGCGCCCATGAAGAGCAGGAGGCAGGTGGCGGTCAGCGCCTGCGACTTGTCGAGCGTCATGCCGAAGAGGTTGATGACGGGCTCTGCGGCGTCCGCCGCGCCTTCGGCCGGCAGGTAGCTCGCTGCGGCGGCGAAGATCGTCTCGAAATTGACCGAGCCGAACAGCACGAAGACGCAGAAGATGCCGAGCGCGAAGCCGAAGTCGCCGACGCGGTTGACGATGAAGGCCTTCATGGCGGCAGCGCAGGCCGACGGCTTCTTGTACCAGAAGCCGATCAGCAGGTACGAGGCGAGGCCTACGCCCTCCCAGCCGAAGAACATCTGGAAGAGGTTGTCCGACGTCACCAGCATGAGCATGGCGAAGGTGAAGAGCGAGAGATAGGCGAAGAAGCGCGGCCGGTTCGGATCGTGGTGCATGTAGCCGATCGAATAGACGTGCACGAGCGTGGAGACCGTGTTCACGACGACGAACATGACGGCCGTCAGAGTATCGACGCGGAAGGCCCATTCGACGTCGAGGCCGCCGCTCTGGATCCAGCGCAGCACGCTGACCTTGAGCATCTCCGTCTCGCCGAGCGCGACATGGAAGAAGACGATCCACGACAGCACGGCCACGAGGATCATGAGGCCGGAGGTCACGTATTCCGACGCCTTGGCGCCGATGGTGTTGCCACCGAGGCCGGCGATCAGGAAGCCGATCAGCGGGAGGAAGACGATTGCCTTGATGATGGTATCCATGACCCGATCAGCCCTTCATCATATTGACGTCTTCGACGGCGATCGAACCGCGGTTACGGTAGAAGACGACGAGAATTGCAAGACCGATGGCCGCTTCCGCGGCCGCGACGGTCAGAATGAACAGCGCGAAGACCTGGCCGACGATGTCGTTCAGGAAGTGCGAGAACGCGACCATGTTGATGTTGACCGACAGCAGGATCAATTCGACCGACATCAGGATGACGATGACGTTCTTCCGGTTCAGGAAGATGCCGAAGACGCCGAGCATGAAGAGGATCGCGCTGACGGTGAGGTAGTGGGAAATACCGATTTCCATGATGCTTTTCCTTGGTCTCTCGCGGCCTCAGATACCCTGGCCCGGCTTCACCTTGACCACCTCGACGGCGGTTTCGGGCGTGCGGGCGACCTGCCTGGAAATATCCTGGCGCTTGATGTGCTCGCGGTGGCGCAGCGTCAGCACGATCGCGCCGATCATGGCGACGAGCAGCACGAGGCCGGCAAGCTGGAAGAAGTAGACGTAGTTCGTATAGAGCACGTCGCCGAGGGCGGCCGTGTTCGTGCGCTCGGTGACCGGCGGGATAGGCACGGCCGCACTGGCGGCGATCTCCGGCGAGAGCGTCGAGCCGCCGATGACGATGATGAGCTCGATGGCGAGGATGACGCCGATCAGTGCGCCGACCGGGGCATATTCGAGGGCCCCCGCGCGCAGCTCGGCGAAATCGATGTCCAGCATCATGACGACGAAGAGGAAGAGAACCGCCACGGCCCCGACATAGACGACCAGCAGGATCATCGCCAGGAACTCGGCGCCCGTCAGAAGGAAGAGGCCCGCCGAATTGAAGAAGGTGAGGATCAGGAACAGCACGGAATAGACCGGGTTCCTGGACGCGATCACCATGAAGGCGGACGCCACCGCCACGAAGGCGAAGAGATAGAAGAATAGAGCCTGCAGACCCATTTTGGTGCCTTTTCGTCTTCCCCGGAGAAGGTTCCCCCTCCCCCGTCGAAGCCTGACGACCTCGCCGCCAGGCACTTCAGTTCATTCATGCCCAGCCGCCGGTCAGCGGTAAGGCGAGTCCATAGCGATGTTGCGGGCGATTTCCCGCTCCCAGCGGTCGCCGTTGTCGAGCAGCTTCTGCTTGTCGTAGTAGAGCTCCTCGCGCGTCTCGGTCGAGAACTCGAAGTTCGGCCCTTCGACGATGGCGTCGACCGGGCAGGCCTCCTGGCAGAAACCGCAATAGATGCACTTCACCATGTCGATGTCGTAGCGCACGGTGCGGCGCGTGCCGTCGTTGCGGCGCGGCCCCGCCTCGATGGTGATGGCCTGGGCCGGACAGATGGCCTCGCACAGCTTGCAGGCGATGCAGCGTTCCTCGCCGTTGGGATAGCGGCGCAGCGCATGCTCGCCGCGGAAGCGCGGGGAGACCGGGCCCTTTTCGAAGGGATAGTTCACTGTCGCCTTCGCGCGGAAGAAGTAGCGCATCGACAGGGCGAAAGCGGCCACGAATTCCTTGAGGAACAGCGAATTTGCGGCTTGCGAAAGACTAGCCATTTCAAGCTCCAATGCTGCCGAGGTTCAGGGCGGTCCTCATGCGGACCAGCCCGTGAGCTTCAGCACGAATGCAACGATGACGACCATGGCGAGCGAGATCGGAAGGAAGACCTTCCAGCCGAGGCGCATGAGCTGGTCGTAGCGATAGCGCGGCACGAAGGCCTTCACCATCGCGAACATGAAGAAGACGAAACCGGCCTTGAGGACGAACCAGACGATGCCCGGGACCCAATTGAGGAACCAGACGTCGACCGGGGGTAGCCAGCCGCCGAGGAAGAGGATCGTCGTCAGCGCGCACATCAGGCAGATGGCCGCATATTCGCCGAGCATGAACATCATGTACGGGGTCGAGCCGTACTCGACCATGAAGCCGGCGACGAGTTCGGATTCGGCTTCCGGAAGGTCGAAGGGCGGGCGGTTCGTCTCGGCAAGCGCCGAAATGAAGAACACGATGAACATCGGGAACAGCGACAGCCAGTGCCAGTCGAGGAAGGACGCCGGCAGGCCGAGGCGCGTGCCGAGGCCGTCATGCTGCGAATTGACGATGTCGGTGAGGTTCAGCGAGCCGACGCAGAGCAGAACGGTGACGATGACGAAGCCGATGGAGACCTCGTAGGAGACCATCTGCGCGGCCGAGCGCAGCGCGCCGAGGAACGGGTACTTCGAGTTCGAAGCCCAGCCGCCCATGATGATGCCGTACACTTCCAGCGAGGAGATCGCGAAGATGTAGAGGATGCCGACATTGATGTTGGCGATCACCCAGCCGTCGTTGAGCGGCACGACCGCCCAGGTGGCGAGCGCGAGCGTCACGGAGACGAGCGGGGCGAGCAGGAAGATCACCTTGTTGGCCGTCGCCGGGATCACCGGCTCCTTGAAGACGAACTTCAAGAGGTCGGCGAAGGACTGGAACAGGCCCCAGGGGCCGACGACGTTCGGGCCGCGGCGAAGCTGCACGGCCGCCCAGATCTTGCGGTCGGCAAGAAGGATGTAGGCGATGAAGATCAGCAGCGCGACCAGCAGCAGGAGCGACTGGCCGATCATGATCGCGGCAGGCCAAACGTAGGTCGAAACGAAAGCGTCCATAATGCTTTATCCCTTCGCGCTCATTCCGCCGCGACTTTGAAGTTGTTGCGGGCCAGTGCCGAGCATTCGGCCATGACCGCGGACGCGCGCGCTATCGGGTTCGTCAAATAGAAGTCTTTGATCGGAGACGCAAACCCGGAATTCGCCATCGTCCCGCCTTTTTTCGCAAGCGCGGAAAGATCGGCGATATTGCCGGCCGCGATCTCGTCGATCCCGGCGAAATGCGGGTGCGCCTCATAGAGCTTCGCACGGAGCTGCAGCAGCGAATCGAACGGCAGCTTCTTGCCGAGCACGTCGGAAAGCGCGCGCAGGATCGCCCAGTCCTCGCGGGCGTCGCCCGGCGCGAAACCGGCGCGGTTGCCCATCTGGACGCGGCCTTCGGTGTTGACCCAGGTGCCCGACTTCTCGGTATAGGTCGCGCCCGGCAGGATGACGTCGGCGACATGCGCCGCGTTGTCGCCGTGCGAGCCGATATAGACGGTGAAGGCGGTCTTCTTGGAAAAATCCATCTCGTCGGCGCCGAGCAGGAAGAGGACGTCCGTGCCCGTCAGCATGTCGGCCGCGGTCTTGCCGCTTGCCCCCGGCACGAAGCCGAGATCGAGGCCGCCGACGCGCGCGGCGGCGGTGTGGAGCACGGCAAGGCCGTTCCAGTCCGCCTTGACGGCGCCGACCTTCTCGGCGAGCGCCGAGACGGCCGAAAGAACGGCAAGGCCGTCGGCGCGCGACAGCGCGCCCTGGCCGATGATGATCATCGGGCGCGCGGCCTTCTTCAGCTTGGCGGCGAACTTGACCGAACCGTCGAGGAGGCCGGAGAGCGTGTCCGTGCCGGCGCCGAGATAGTCGTAGCCGTAGCGAAGGTCCGCCTCTTCGCCGATCACGCCGATCGGGAAGTTGTCCATGCGCCAGCGCTTGCGGATGCGGGCGTTGAGCACGGCCGCTTCCAGGCGCGGATTGGCGCCGACGATGAGCAGCGCATCGGCTTCGTCGATGCCCTCGATGGTCGGGTTGAAGAGATAGCTGGCGCGGCCGAGCGAGGGATCGAGCACCGAGCCGTCCTGGCGGCAGTCGATGTTCTTCGAGCCGAGCGACGCCATCAGTTCGCGAAGGGCGAACATTTCCTCGACGGAAGCGAGGTCGCCGGCGATCGCGCCGATCCGGTCGCCCGACTTGCCGGCGACGGCGGCCTTGACGGCGCCGAAGGCCTCGGCCCAGGTGGCGGGCTGCAGGCGGCCGTCCTTGCGCACATAGGGGCGGTCGAGGCGCTGGGTCTTCAGGCCGTCCCAGATGTAGCGGGTCTTGTCGGAGATCCACTCCTCGTTCACCGCCTCGTTGACGCGCGGCAGGATGCGCATGACTTCGCGGCCGCGCGTATCGACGCGGATCGCCGAGCCGACGGCATCCATGACGTCGATCGATTCGGTCTTGTTCAGCTCCCACGGGCGGGCCGTGAAGGCGAAGGGCTTGGAGGTGAGCGCGCCGACCGGGCAGAGGTCGACCACGTTGCCCTGCAGCTCGGAGGTCATCGCCTGTTCGAGATAGGTGGTGATCTCGGCGTCCTCGCCGCGGCCGATCAGGCCGAGCTCGGAAATGCCGGCCACTTCCGTCGTGAAGCGGACGCACCGCGTGCAGTGGATGCAGCGGTTCATGATCGTCTTGACGAGCGGGCCGATATACTTGTCCTCGACCGCGCGCTTGTTTTCCTGGAAGCGCGAGCTGTCGACGCCGTAGGCCATGGCCTGGTCCTGCAGGTCGCATTCGCCGCCCTGGTCGCAGATCGGGCAGTCGAGCGGATGGTTGATGAGCAGGAACTCCATCACGCCTTCGCGCGCCTTCTTGACCATCGGCGTGGTCGTGAAGACTTCCGGCGGCTCGCCGTTCGGCCCGGGGCGCAGGTCGCGCACGCCCATGGCGCAGGAGGCCGCCGGCTTCGGCGGGCCGCCCTTCACCTCGACGAGGCACATGCGGCAGTTGCCGGCAACCGACAGCCGCTCGTGGAAACAGAAGCGCGGAACCTCGGCGCCGGCCTCCTCGCACGCCTGAAGCAGCGTGAAGTGATCCGGGACTTCGATTTCTTTTCCGTCGACTTTCAGCTTTGCCATATCTCAATCCCGCTTTTGACGAGGGAAGCTCCCCGCGTCTTGCCAGCGCCATTCTCTCCGGCTTCGGTGCAGACCTTCGCCCGCCCCTTCGGCCTTCGTTCTCTGCCGGTTCCGGTAGGTCAGCCCCTGCCCTTTGCCAGCGTTCTTGCCTGCTCCACCCAGCCGTCGCGGGCGATGCGCCCGCCGAGGCCGAGTTCGGCTTCGATCCGTGCCACATCGCCGTCCGTCAGGGCCGCGATGTCGGCGTAGCGCCGGAAGCCCATGCCGTTCAGCACCTGCTCCAGCTTCGGCCCGATACCCGAAATCGCCTTCAGGTCATCGGCCCTTGCGGCCTTCGCCGCCGTCTTCGGCGTCGCGCCCTTGCGCGCCGCCTTCTCCGTCCTCTCCGCGGCGGACACTTCCGCCTTCGGAACGATCCTCAGCACCGGCGGCGCCCTGCGTTCCACCGCGTCCGCCCTTGCGGCCCGTTCGGCCGCCTCGTCCAGCACCGCCTTCGTCCGCTCGGCCGCGCCCTGCATCATGCCCAGCATCATGCCGGCCATCTGGCCCGCAAGGCCGAAGCCGATCGCGGTGGTGGCGACGAGGCCGGCGACCGGATGGGCCATCAGCGGATGCAGCGGAACGTCCGGCATCTGCCTCAGCCAGGGCGAGAATCCGAAGGGATCATCGCCGGCGGCTTCGTCCGGCGGGGTCCTGGTCGCATTCGCATCCTGTCCCGCCGGCGTCTTCATCGTCTTACTCCGCGGCTTCCAGCACCGCGCCATGCGCCATGGCATTGGCGGTGTACTGGTCGATGCGCGCCTCGATCTCGGGGCGGAAGTTGCGGATGAGGCCCTGGATCGGCCAGGCCGCGGCGTCGCCGAGCGCACAGATCGTGTGGCCCTCGATCTGCTTGGTGACGTCGAACAGCATGTCGATCTCGCGCTTCTGCGCATTGCCGCGCACCATGCGCTCCATCACGCGCATCATCCAGCCCGTGCCTTCGCGGCAGGGCGTGCACTGGCCGCAGCTCTCGTGCTTGAAGAAGGCCGAGATGCGCCAGATCGCCTTGATGATGTCGGTCGAGCGATCCATGACGATCATGCCGCCGGTGCCGAAGGAGGACTTGACCTCGCGCAGGCCGTCGAAGTCGAGCGTGACGTTCATCATGTCCTCGGCCTTGACGACCGGGCACGATGCGCCGCCGGGGATGACGGCAAGCAGGTTGTCCCAGCCGCCGCGGATGCCGCCGCCGTGCTTTTCGACCATCTCCTTGAAGGAGATGCCCATGGTCTCCTCGACCGTGCAGGGCGTGTTGACGTGGCCGGACATCATGAACAGCTTGGTGCCGACGTTGTTCGGGCGGCCGAACGAGGAGAACCAGCTTGCGCCGCGGCGCAGGATCGTCGGCGTGACGGCGATCGATTCCACGTTGTTGACCGTCGTCGGGCAGCCGTAGAGGCCCATATTGGCCGGGAACGGCGGCTTCAGGCGCGGCTGGCCCTTCTTGCCCTCAAGGCTTTCGAGCAGCGCGGTCTCCTCGCCGCAGATATAGGCGCCGGCGCCGTGGTGCACGAAGACGTCGATGTCGTAGCCGAGCTTGTTGTTCTTGCCGAGCAGGCCGGCATCGTAGCATTCGTCGATGGCGGCCTGCAGCGCCTCGCGCTCGCGGATGAACTCGCCGCGCACGTAGATGTAGGCGGTGTTGGCGCCCATGGCGAAGGACGCGACCACGCAGCCCTCGATCAGCGTATGCGGATCGTGGCGCAGGATATCGCGGTCCTTGCAGGTGCCGGGCTCGGATTCGTCCGCATTGACGACGAGGTAATGTGGCCGGCCGTCGCTCTCCTTCGGCATGAAGGACCATTTGAGGCCCGTCGGGAAGCCGGCGCCGCCACGGCCGCGCAGGCCCGAGGCCTTGATCTCGTTGACGATCCAGTCGCGGCCCTTTTCGAGAAGCTGCTTGGTGCCGTCCCACTGGCCGCGGGCCATGGCGCCCTTCAGCGACTTGTCCTTGGTGCCGTAGATGTTGGTGAAGATGCGATCCTGGTCTTTAAGCATGGTTCACCTCTTTACCGCGGCTTCTTGCCGAAGACGCGGATGTATTCCGCTTCGCCGCCCTTGGCGAGCGCCTTGGCCTGCTTGACCCAGTCGTCGCGCTCGATGCGGCCCTTGAAGTTCAGGTAGCTGTCGACCCATTCGCGCTCGGCCTTCTTCCAGGAGGCGACCTGCGCGAAGGTGAAGATGCCGAGCTCGTGGAGAATGTTCTCGATCTTCGGGCCGACGCCGGAGATGAGCTTGAGGTCGTCCGGGGTCTCGGGGCGTGCAATCGCGGCCGGACGATTCTTGTCGGCCAGCGAGGGCTTGCCGGCGGGGGCGCTCTCGCCCTCGGCGCGGGTCTCGCCCTTCACCTCGGCATTGGCCGCGGCTTCCGCCTTGGCGTTCGCCGCGGTCTTCAGCTTGGGGTTCGTCTCGTCCGCATCGGTCCGGGCGCGGGCGGCGTTCGACGGGGGAACGCTGACGCTGTCCTCGTCCGCCTTCTTGGCGCGGGACGGCGCCTTCTTCGCGGCCGCTTCCGGCGCGTTGAGGCTGGTGAGGCCGCCGACCGGCGCGGAATAGACGCGGTCGATCTGCGGGCCCGGCTCGACGGTCGAGCCCTTGCCGGCGTCGAAGCGGTCGATGATGTGCTCGAGCTGCGTGGCCGTCAGGTCCTCGTAGCTGTCCTTGAAGATCATGACCATCGGTGCGTTGACGCAGGCGCCCTGACACTCGACCTCTTCCCAGGAGAGCGTGCCGCTCTCGTTGCGGTGGAAGGGCTCGGGGTGGATGCGCTTCTTGCACACGTTGATCAGGTCTTCCGCGCCGCGCAGCATGCAGGGCGTCGTGCCGCAGACCTGGACATGGGCGCGCGTGCCGACCGGCAGGAGCTGGAACTGCGTGTAGAAGGTCGCCACTTCCAGAACGCGGATATAGGCCATGCCGAGCATGTCGGCGACGACCTCGATGGCGGCCTTGGTGACCCAGCCGTCCTGTTCCTGCGCCCGCATGAGAAGCGGGATGACCGCCGATTGCTGGCGGCCCTTCGGATACTTGTTGATCGTTGCCTTCGCCCAGGCCGCGTTCTCCTTGGTGAAGGCGAAGCTGGCGGGCTGGACACTGTCTTCGGCTAGTCGACGAACGGACATTCTGTAACGCCTTGTCTCAGTTAATCTGCCGGCACTGCGTTTGGTTCGTGTTGACGAACTCGCAGGCATAGGCCGACTTGTCATTCTGCATGAATACGACGTAGCGGCCGCCGTTCGGCGCCGCCGCCTTGATTTCATAGCCCTGGCTGGCGAGCTGCCCCATGGTCACGGACGCACTCTTCTCACCGCTGTCCTGCGCAAAGGCGGGAGCGGCAAGGAAAACGGCGGCGGCGGCAAGGGCGGGCTTCTTCATCAGCGGTCAACCTCGCCGAACACGATATCGAGCGAACCGAGGATCGCCGAGACGTCGGCAAGCTGATGGCCGCGACAGATGAAATCCATGGCCTGCAGGTGCGCATAGCCCGGGGCGCGGATCTTGCAGCGGTAGGGCTTGTTGGTGCCGTCGGCGACGACGTAGACGCCGAACTCGCCCTTCGGCGCTTCCACGGCGGCATACACTTCGCCGGCCGGAACGTGGTAGCCTTCCGTATAGAGCTTGAAATGGTGGATGAGCGCTTCCATCGAACGCTTCATCTGGCCGCGCTTCGGCGGCACCATCTTGCCGTCGATGGAGGAGACCGGGCCGACCTTGGCGTCGCCCAGCAGGCGGTTGACGCACTGGCGCATGATCTTGGCGGATTCGCGCATCTCGATCATGCGGATCAGGTAGCGGTCGTAGCAGTCGCCGTTCTTGCCGATCGGGATGTCGAAATCCAGCTCGGAATAGCACTCGTAGGGCTGCGAGCGGCGCAGGTCCCAGGCGGCGCCCGAACCGCGCACCATGACGCCGGAGAAGCCCCAGGCCCACGCGTCTTCCAGCTTCACCACGCCGATATCGACGTTGCGCTGCTTGAAGATACGGTTGTCGGTCAGCAGGACCTCGATCTCGTCGACCGTCTTCAGGAACGGGTCGATCCACTTGCCGATGTCTTCCACCAGCTCGTGCGGCAGGTCCTGGTGCACGCCGCCCGGCCGGACATAGGCCGCATGCATGCGCGCGCCGCAGGCCCGCTCGTAGAACACCATCAGCTTCTCGCGCTCCTCGAAGCCCCAGAGCGGCGGCGTCAGCGCGCCGACGTCCATGGCCTGGGTCGTCACGTTGAGGAGGTGCGACAGGATACGGCCGATCTCCGAATAGAGCACGCGGATGAGCTGGCCGCGGATCGGCACCTCGGTGCCCGTCAGCTTCTCGACGGCGAGCGCGAAGGCATGCTCCTGGTTCATCGGCGCCACGTAGTCGAGGCGGTCGAAATAGGGCACGGCCTGAAGATAAGTCTTCGTCTCGATCAGCTTCTCGGTGCCGCGATGCAGGAGCCCGATATGCGGATCGACGCGCTCGACGATTTCGCCGTCGAGCTCGAGGACGAGACGCAGAACCCCGTGCGCCGCAGGGTGCTGCGGGCCGAAGTTGATATTAAAGTTGCGAACGTTGTGCTCGTTCATGCCGCTTGCTCCAGAAGCCGGTGCCCTGTCGGGCCACGCGACCCAAAATCAGTTCGTCTTCGCCTTCTCGTCGCCCGGCAGCACGTAGTCGGTGCCTTCCCAGGGGGAGAGGAAGTCGAAGTTGCGGAATTCCTGCTTCAGCTCGACAGGCTCGTACACGACGCGCTTGACCTCGTCGTTGTAGCGCACCTCCACGAAACCGGTGGTCGGGAAGTCCTTTCGCAGCGGATGCCCCTCGAAACCGTAGTCCGTGAGGATGCGGCGAAGGTCCGGATGGCCGGTGAAGAGGATGCCGTACATGTCGTAGGCCTCGCGCTCGAACCAGTCCGCGCCCGGATAGACGGAGCAGGCGGACGGCACCGGCTGGTCCTCGCCCGTCGCCACCTTGACGCGGATGCGCTGGTTCTGACGCGGCGACAGGAGGTGGTAGACCACGTCGAAGCGCTCGGCGCGGGCCGGCCAGTCCACGCCGCAGATGTCGACGAGGTTGACGAAGCCGCACTGCACGTCGTCGCGCAGGAAGGTCAGAAGCTCGATGACGCGGGCGCCATCCGTCTTCAGGGTGAGTTCGCCATAGGCGATGTCGGCGGAGGCGACAAGACCGCCGGCCGCTTCGCCGATATGGGAGGAAAGCTCCTGGAGGGCTTCGCTCATATTCTAAAGTCCCCTGCCCTTAACGCTCGATCGTACCCGTCCGGCGGATCTTCTTCTGCAGCAGGAGCACGCCGTAGAGGAGCGCTTCTGCCGTGGGAGGACAGCCCGGTACGTAGATGTCGACCGGCACCACGCGGTCGCAGCCGCGCACCACCGAATAGGAATAGTGATAGTAGCCGCCGCCGTTGGCGCACGAGCCCATCGAGATGACGTAGCGCGGCTCGGGCATCTGGTCGTAGACCTTGCGGAGCGCGGGCGCCATCTTGTTGGTGAGCGTGCCGGCGACGATCATGACGTCGGACTGGCGCGGCGAGGCGCGCGGCGCGAAGCCGAAGCGCTCGACGTCGTAGCGCGGCATGGAAAGCTGCATCATCTCGACGGCGCAGCAGGCCAGGCCGAAGGTCATCCACATCAGCGAGCCGGTGCGCGCCCAGGTGATGAGCTCATCGGTCGAGGTGACGAGGAAACCCTTGTCGGCGAGCTCGTTGTTGATCTCGCCGAAGAAGGCGTCGTTGCTGCCGACCGGCTTGCCGGTGTTGGGATCGATGATCCCCTTGGCCTGCGGCGCGACGAGCGTGGCGTTCGTATGAGCTACTCCCATTCGAGTGCTCCCTTCTTCCATTCGTAGATGAAGCCGATGGTCAGGACGCCGAGGAAGACCATCATGGACCAGAAGCCGAACCAGCCCATCTTCGCGAAGGAGACGGCCCACGGAAAGAGGAAGGCGACCTCCAGGTCGAAGATGATGAAGAGGATCGACACGAGGTAGAACCGGATGTCGAATTTCATGCGCGCATCGTCGAAGGCGTTGAAGCCGCATTCGTAAGCGGAGAGCTTTTCCGAATCGGGCGCCTTGTATGCGACGGCGAACGGCGCGACGAGCAGCGCGATGCCGATCACAAGCGCGATACCGATGAAAATGGCGATCGGGATATAGGAACCGAGAAGTTCAGTCATTGGCGTCCATCCTGCCTGCCCGCGGCGCCGGAGAGACGCCTGTGGCCATGAAGGCCTGCAAGCCGATAAAGTATGTTGCAACGGCACGTCGTTAGCGCAGTGAGCGTCCCCGCGCAAGGCTTTGTCCGGCTTTCGCCGCAATCATTGTGCTCTTTTCCCGGTCGGCCGGAAACGCCGCCGCCAAAGCCATTTAAATCGTTACGATTTCATGAAGCCCGGCTTATGAGGGCCTTCACTTTCATATAGGGACCCCT
Organism: Shinella fusca; assembly: GCF_014203155.1. Taxonomy (GTDB): domain Bacteria; phylum Pseudomonadota; class Alphaproteobacteria; order Rhizobiales; family Rhizobiaceae; genus Shinella; species Shinella fusca. The sequence goes on along the minus strand of NZ_JACHIK010000013.1, from coordinate 36,616 downwards.
CCCCGTCGCCGCAACGGCCCCGCGTCCGGCCGGCCGCGCCGCCAGCGATGTGGCGGCCGCCCGCAATCACGCCCGGGCCGGGCATCCCCAATCTTGACGGAAGGCAAAGTCCGCGACGTGCGCCCGGCATGCGCCGGCGCAAAGGCGGGGATTCACAGCGGCGATTCGGCGCAGGCGCGCCGCGCAAAAACGGCTTCAGGAAACGGATGCAATATCCTGGAGAGAAAGAAGAATGGCGCGAGTGACGGGGCTCGAACCCGCGACCTCCGGCGTGACAGGCCGGCACTCTAACCGACTGAGCTACACCCGCGCATCTTGTTGGCCGCAAGGGCCCCGCATGCTTGTCCGAACCTTCGAGTGGCGCGAGTGACGGGGCTCGAACCCGCGACCTCCGGCGTGACAGGCCGGCACTCTAACCGACTGAGCTACACCCGCATTCCTCGAAAGACCGGATGACGAAGCATCCGCGTCGAGCGGCCAAGCCGTTCGATGAGCGGCTAACTACGGGGTTCGTGTTTGGGTGTCAAGCAGGTTTCAAGACAAAAGAATGACGTGCCGGAAAATGTTTCCACACCCTTCCGGCTTCCTGCGGGCCGGCTCAAAAAAATGCAAAAAACTTGGCGATTGCCTCTTGCGGTTCGATCCGGTTCCGCATAGATCACAGCCACCAACGCGGCGGGCGATTAGCTCAGTTGGTAGAGCGCCTCGTTTACACCGAGGATGTCGGGAGTTCGAGTCTCTCATCGCCCACCATCTTTCCTTTTCCCTTATGATTATTCATCGCTTTTTCCCTCGTTTGTCTCATCCGGGGTTTCGCTGCCGGAAAGTGAGACACTTTCTCTTTCCCTATGCCTCTCAAGACGGTCCGCCGCATTGCGTGCCATGATGCGCTTTTGCGCCTTCTCGATGTAGCCCTGCGCCGTTTTGAGATTGGTCCAGCCAAAGACGGCCATCAATTCCGGAGCCGTTGCGCCGCTCTCCGCATAAGCGACGGAAGCGGCCTTCCGGAGCCCGTGGCAGGAGCAATGCGGAAGACCCGCCTCCTCGCACCAGCGCCCGAAGGCATTACCGAAACTCTCGATCGTATAAGAACGCCCCTGCCCCCAGGTGATAAAGGTCTTGCTGCCGCCCTCAATGTTGGCGAGGGCCTCGATCAACTCCGGCGTCATGCGGGTCTCGATCGTCACCGGGTAGTTGTTCCGGCCCTTGTAGGGCGTGAAGCGCAGCCACCGCTTGCCATCATGGCGAACCTCGTTCGCCGGTCCGATCAATGCGGCGTCGGAACGGCGTGCGCCGATCGCGACCATGATCTCCAGCGCTAGACGCGGCATGCTCCCGATTGGCCAAAACGCTCGAAATTTGTCGATCTCTTCCGGCAACCAGGTGTGAAAACCGCCCTGCGACTTATGAATCGGCTTCACGCGCGCGGCCGGGTTGTACGTCGCCAGGGGCGGCGTCTGATCCATCGCCCAATTAAAGAGAGCGCGAAGCACCTTCACTAGTTTATCGGCGGCGCCCGGGGTGGCCGCCCTTTTCTGCTGGCTCTTCACCATGTCTTCGTGGCGAAACTTGCGATAGGGCAGCCGGCCGGCAGTTTCGCAGAAACGATCCAGCACGCTGGCCTTGTCCTTCTGGGTGGCCTTGTCGAAGCCCGCGAAGGTGGGTGATCGATAGAATTGGTCAAACAGCCATTCGAACGTGCCCTCCGGAGCCGGCGTGCGCCTGCTAACTTGAGGCCCCTCTTGCTTCAAAGATGCGATGGCGGCCTTGTAGGCCGCCATGAATTCGTCGGTGATTTCGCCCTCGGCATTGCGGAACGTCTCCCGGATGCGAATTTTGGGCCGTCCCTTCATACGAACGTAGTAGCGTTCGTTCCCGCGCGGGTCGGGATCGTAGACAAGATAGCGAAGAACGGCCTTCATCAGACAACCAATTCGTCAAACGGATTCCCATCGTCACCGTCGAGGTGGTTGTCAGCCTCGTAGAGCCTCAGCCAGGCGTCACGCAGCCGCTCCACATCCCATACGACAACGCCGTCGATTCGCTTGCCCTTCGGCAGACGTCCGTTTTCGATCCAGCTATCAAAGGTGCCGGGAGAGATCGCCAACGCTGCCGCCGCTTCGCCACGACGAAGGGCAAAGCGCGGAAGCGAGGCCTCACGGAGGGAAGATGCCGCCATTTCTATACCTCCTCGCTTTCGAAGAAGGCCAACGCCGCCGCCGTCATCGCCGCCGCGGAAGCGCTCGCGTCGCAGTCTTTATTCTCCTCATGGGCAAAGCGGAGAGCTTCGATTGCCGCTTCCCGCGTCGTGGCAGGCGCACGCCATTGCTCAAGAACACCTAACGGTTCGCCGTAGGTCTTACGGATGACCTCGGTTTCTCCTCCAAGTGCGGCCCAGTCGTCTTCCTTGATCCCGTTGAAGGCGGCCTCGCCTTTCCGGTAGGCCCGGATCGCAGCGATCAACGGATCAGATGTCACCTTCTTGACGGGCTTAGCGGATGACGCCGGCTCTGACGCTACTACGCCAGCCCGCATCTTTTCAGCGACAAAGCGCAGTCGGCCAGCATTGTTCTCAAGCGGCCCCTTCGCAAATGCCAGCGCATCCTCGCCGGTTGTGATGATGTGACGAATGGCGCCGATTTGCGTATCGTTATCAAGGTCGGCGGCCATCATGTAGAGAGCGGCAAGCACGCTCTCCACCTCCTCGAGGCGATCCAAGACACGGACGATGGAGAAGCATTCGCCCGCGGCACTTGCGTTGATTCCCGGTTCTGGGGTAAAGTTTTTCTGCATTTGGATATCCTTTCACATGCAGAAAGAGGGCTCCGTCGGTTCCTACGCCGAGACGGAGCCCTCTTTGGTTTCATTGCTAGCCATTAATCCCATACGGATCAGCTTACGAATTGCCTCCGCGCGTGTGCGCACTCGATTTGCAAACCCCCAATCATCGACCGCGTTAAGTGTCGATTTATCCATCAACATCTGAAAACGCTCGGTCTTGATCTCATCAGTCTCGGCCACAACTACCTCCATCACTTCCATCTATGATGGATGGATATGACGCCAGTTAGTGCTCATGTCAAGCAATAGATGGAACTTCCATTTATTGCGGCAGAAACGGATGCGATCTATGAAAGCCAGAACTGGAGGCACCTGCTAATGTCGGACGAACTCAAGACCATCAAATTCCAATTGATGCTCTCACCTTCTGAAGCCGCTGCCATTGACGATTGGGGGTTCAAAAACCGCATCCGCACACGCGCGGAAGCGATCCGGCGGCTTTGCCAGATCGGCCTTCAAGCCGAGGACGGCGCCAAAATCATCCGCGAAGTGGCTGAAACCGGCATGATGTGGGCGTCAAAGACCAGAAAGTTCCAGAATGAGGAGCTAGGCGAACTAGCCCCCCAGGAAGATAAGAACGCCGCAGCACCCGCATCCCATCAAACAAACCTTTTTACCACCATGGCGCTGACAGGCGTCATCGCGCTCGCGCGCGACATGGAAGATCGCGCAAAAAATCTACGATCTTTCGACACTTTTGAAGAGGCAATTGAGAAGGGCTTGGCGAAAAATCCCGACCTCAAAGCCGCAGCTGACTTAATGGAAGATTTTCTGACAGACTTCTGGGAACGCTTTCCCGAGCTTAAACAAGGCAAAGAAATCCAGAGCGATGAGGACGCTCCTATAAGCGTCGATGGCATCGATCCAGGGAAAATTGAAGACGTCGTCCGAAAGGGAAAGAAGCCTCAACCCTAACTTCCGATAAGCTATTACTTATCGGAAGCTAAATCTTCGATCCATTTAACGGATACAACGCCACCGAGGACACCGAACGCTTTCAGCGCGGTCGCGGGATTGACGGGGTATTTTCGCCAGCAGCGATATCGCCGATGATGAGTCCATGACCCTGGGCGAGGCCTCTGGCTATTGGTGCGTCAGAGGCAGAAGGACAAAGCGCGGCACTTGCCGCGGCGTTGCAAAGCGCACGGGCACTGCGGAAGCGCAAACGAGCAGCTTCATAGCCGGCAACGATGTCGCACTTTGAGATTGCGTGAATGGCCGCCTCCGCGTACGACCATTGGCGCAAAAGTGGGGGCTTTTTATGGCTGAGAACGACGTTGAGGTTGAGGAGATTACTGATGTTGTCAGCGAAGATACAAATTCAGCACCGCAAACGAAGGGGCGAAGATCCTTCAGGAATGTTCGTCGTGAGCTAAGTGAGAAGGAGCTCAGCAGCCCGGGAGCTCAAAAACTTCTCCTCGACGATCTTGAACGGTTGGAAGGCGAACTTGAAGAAGCCAAAAGATTTCGCGAGCGCTTCCATGCGGCCGACAAAAATATTGCCACGCTCGAAGGGCAACTCGTGACGAAAAACAGAAACGAACTTCTTTACAATGGGAGCGTTATCGGTGGGTCGGTACTCTTTGGTTTTGCGCCGAATGTCTGGGATCAGGGTTTAACTGGCATTTATGTCCTTCTGGCCGGAGCCGTAATTACCGGCACCGCCCTGTACACGCACTGGGTGAAGAAATGAGCCTTGAACTAAGTTTGATTTCTGACGCGGGAAACTTCTCGAAGGAAAGAGTTATACTGAAGGCTAAAGGTGACACCGATGTTGGTGAGTATATGTTGACGAGGAATGAACTTATTGGGGAAGAGGTTGGCGTAGAAGTTCTGGATGCATATTGGTTCCCTTTCAATAAGATCAAGTCAGGCGACCTTGTCGTTGTTTATAGCCGCAAAGGCACGCAAAATACGAAGGAATTGGGAAAAGGCAGAACTGCTCACTTCTTTTATTGGGGCCGCGACCATGAGTTGTGGGCAACTGAAAATGTAATTCCCGTGATCCATCATGCCCCTGCCTTCAGTTTCAAACAGCGTGCCGAATTAAAGCCGAAGGGTTAGGCGGCATTTGAAAACCTTCCACGCGGGAAGGGATAAATGTCCTAGATAAGAACATTTTCGGGTCAGCAAATTTGCGGGCCCGAAGCCACACTCTAGATACCACGCACGTTCCGTCTATGCGCATCCACGATCGCAGCAACAACGTTGTTCTTGAAATCCCTCCTGTCCTGTGCCTGCGCCTGCTGAAGCTCGGCAATAGCCTTCGGGTCGGCACCTTGCGCAACGTTATAGACGGGCGCGTAGACAATCGACGCGGAAGGCGTTTCGCTTCTCACGGCCGAAAGGTCTGGCATGACGGGCGCACGAATCTGATGGTTCGGAATGACCTGCGCACCACGCGGCAGGTTCACCAGCTCCGGCCCGCGCTCGCCGACCAGCGCGAGGCCGCCAGGCGCATTATTCGTGCCGCTGGCAAAGCCGGGAATTCCCATCAGGTAATTGCCGAGGGTCGTGTTCGCCTTGAAGCCGCCACTGCCGCCGAAGAGGCTGAAGATACCATCCATCCAGCCTCCGCCCGCCGTTGCATTCTTGATGCTGAAAATGCTGGAAAGGACGTCGTCTGCGAGTGTCTTACCGATCTTCTTCAGCGAGCTTGCGAAGATATCCGCCGCCTTCTCTCCTTCAATGAAGCCGTCGATCATGCCGCCAACGACGTCCCTGGTGGCGTTGAGTGCATCCTCGGCGCGCTGGCGCAGTTCGTCCTGTTTCTCTGCCAAACGTTCAGCTTGCGCGCCGGCCCGGGCATAGGCTTCGGCCGCGGCGTCGATATCGGCCGCCAGCTGTGGCGTGATCTCCTTGCCGGCTTTTTGCGCCGCCGTCATCAGTTCCTGACGTGCGCGCGCCTTCTCGATGGTATAGCCGTAGTCCTCGATGAGGGGGTTCAGGCTAGCCTGAGCAGCATACGCCGCCGTCAGCGCCGCCGTTCGCTCACGAATTTGTACAATCTCCCGGGCGTATTCGTCGGCTCGCTCCCGCTTGCCCTTTTTCGTCTTCGTATTGGCCGGCAAGTCATAATCGGCGAGGCTGACATTCTTCACAACCTCCTCACCGGGCAGGCGCCCGGTCTTCGGCGAGCGGCCAGTCCCTTCGAACGCGGCGTCGATCCGGCCCTGAATGTTCTTCTCACTCAACCCCGAGCCGATTTCGCGCCCGGTGAGCATGTCCTGATTGATCTGGCTCAGCTTCGAGAGGATTCCGGAGATGCCGCCCATGACCTTGCGGAATTCGTCCGCCTTGCCGATCGCATCGTCAAACCAGCCGAGGAGCCGACCGAGGTCGCTGTCCGACGTCTCCACGACGATATCCCCGAAACCTCGGATGACGCCGGCAAGAGTCTCGATGCTCTTGCCCATCCGCCCGCTTGCGCCGGTCGCCTCGTCGATCTTGCCGGCCGTGTCGATAAGGACATTTTGTAAGCGCACGAACTGCTGCGAGACGGTCATCTCTGCCCCGGCAACCTGCTTATCCAGAATGACCGATCCTGCTTCGAAGGCGCGGAAGAAGGCTTCGGAGGAGACCTTGCCGTCAACGACGAGTTTGCGCAGCTGGGCGACGGACCCGCTTGCTTCCTTCAGACCGGCCGCCGTCGCCTGCATGATGGTCGGCGCCCCTTCCAGGATGGAGTTGAATTCCTCGGCGCGGACAACGCCGCCGCCGAGGGCCTGCGACAACTGGAGCAACGCGCCGGATGCCGCCTGCGCATCCGTCCCGCCGACGCGCAGCGCCAGCGCCACCTTGTCGGTGAAACCGATCAGCTCCTGATTTGTGACGCCCAACTCCTTCTGGGTTAGCGCCAGCTTCGAATAGAGCGTGGTCAGGCTCTCGATGGGCGCAGCATTCTTCTGCGCCGCCGTGAACAGCTGGTCATAGACCTTCGCTAGATCCTCGCCAGCAAGGCCCGTCACCTTCAGCGAGTTTTCGATCTTCGTCGCCGCGTCGATGAGCTGCACCGCCGCGCGGGCCGAAGCTGCCGCAGCGAAGGCGCCGGCGAGACGTGTCGCCATGCCCCCGGCCGACGCCGAAACGCGATCCCGCATCGAGGCGGCCGAGCGCTCGATCTTCTTGAATTGGCGATCCGCCGTGCGGGTCGCGGACGCGATCTTCTTCTCAAAATCGCTAACACGCGCCTCGAGAAGGACGGCCAGCCGCTCATAATCAGTTGACACGTTTGCTCTCCTTGATTGCCTTGGCCATCGCGCGCTTCACCGCGCGAGCCGTCTTTTGCTTGCTCATGCGATAGCCGGGGAAGAAAAACGGATGCGCGGCAGCACCGGGGTGCTGCACGCTTTCGGCGAACCGACCGCCGTGGAGTCGCAACGCCGGGGCCATCTTCGCCTTGATCTCGTGGCTTTTCGTGCCGAACTCGACAAGATGCGGATAGCGAACCTCCGAGTTGCCGGCCGTGATCAGAACGGAAAGTTCCGGCACGACGGTTGCCCCTCCAGGCTGAGAATAGGGCGGCGTTGACCTCCCGGCAGGCGTGGCGACGATGCTATCCCGCAAATCGCCATCAGCTACCGGCGCCAGGCTCTGCATCGTCTCCACCATATCAGCAGCTTGCCGCTCCAGTTCCAGCACTGCCGCCTTGCGAACCGCTTCCGGTATCGCTTTAAGGCGGCGCTGGAGCCTTTCCCATCCCTGAAGGGTCTTCGCCATCGTCAACCCTCCGCGACGGCGGCTTCGATCTTGTCGGCCCCGAAGAGGGCCGCACCAGCGATTGCGAGTGCAGTGCCGTAGCTCTCCGCGAAAGGGCGGCCCTCGACGTAGAATTTGACCTTCTTCAGCGCATCGACGGGAGCCATGCCGCCGCCGATCAGGCCGAGGCGGATCGTTTCACGAATGCATTCAAGAGGGATATCGCCACCTGAAAGCATCGCTTTGAAGGTGGCGAAAAGGCTGCGGCCAGTCGTCTTCTCCCATTCGACCACGCAACCCCATGTGAGGTTGAAGGTGTATTCGCCATCGCCAAAGAGCAGCGTCACGGCGGTCATTGCGGGTCTGCTTAACATCGCTTCATCCATTTTGAAATTCCTCTATGTTGGAAACTGGCCGGCCTCAGATCATCGAGAGGCCGGCCGAGCAGCTATTCCGAAAATCACCGCGATCAGGAGGCGGAGACCTTCAGGAGCTTGATGGCGTTCGTATCCGTCGCCGATCCACCGACGCGCTTGGTGAAGTAGAATTTCACCCAGCCCTTCTTGGTGTAGGGATCGCGCAGCAGGCGCAGCTCGTGGCGATCGACGATGACGTAGCCCTTCTTCCAGTTGCCGAAGGCAATGGGGAACTTGCCGGCGCCGATATCGTCCATCTGCTCATCCTCGTAGATCGGATAGCCGAGCAGGCGGTCAGGTTGGCCTGCGATCGTCGACGGCTGCCAGAGATACTGCTCTTCCGTCTTCGTCTTCAGCTTGCGGATGACGGACGCCGTGGTGGAGTTCATCATCCAGCCGACACCCTCGCCGGCGCGGTAGGACGGCCGCAGGGCATGCACCAGGTCGATCAGGACGTCGACGCCGTTGTGCGTGCTGTCCGCCAGCGCACCGGCAACCCCGGTCGGCACGTACTGGATGGTGCCGAAGGGCCGCGTGTCGTCCGCCGTGACGGCGGTATCGTAGGTGAGATAGCCGCGGGGCTTTTCGATACCGTCGCCGCGGGCGAAGGCCGTTCCCTCCTGGAGCGCAAATTCGTCGCTCACGTTTTCGGAGAGGAATGCGGCCAAATTGAACGAGCTGTCATCGAGCAGGCGCTGGGTGATCTCCGGCTGTGCGAAGATCTCCCCCATGGGCGGCGAGATCATGCCGAGCAGCGGGGTTTCCGTTTCACCGCGCTCCTGACGCTCCCCGACCCATCCGGAGGTCGCGCCCCGGCGGTTGATGAAACGCTTGTAGTCCGCGGTGCTGATGCTCACGACGCTCGCCACACGGCGGATCGGCGAAAGCTCGATCATCTGGTTCTGAATGACCTGGTCGACCTGCGTCGGCACAGTCCATCCACCATCGGGATCGCTGTCCGACGACATGCCGCCACGCGGGTTCAGAGCGGCAAAGGCCGTCGTCGATCCGTTGCGCATGAAGCCGAGCATAGCGTTGGCGGCAGGGGAGCCGTCGAAGGCCCCGCCGGACGGCTCACCGTCACCGACGCCGCCGATCTTGAGCGCCGCGATGGTGGCGTTCGCCGCGTCGAGCGCGGCTTCCATCTTGTCGACGCGAGCACCATTGTTCGCGATGAAGTCGTCGACCTTTCCGGTGAGCTCGGCAAGCAGCGCACTTGCTCCGGCGGCGGGGTGTCCGCCGGCCGATGCCATGGCGTTTACCATCTGCACGCCAGCGCCAAGCGCCATCGGGCTTGCGCCCATGATTAGGGATTTCCGCATGATGCGTTCCTTTGGTCTAGCCTGGGCGACAGCGAAACGGAAAGCATCATCTTGCGGATGCAAACGCCATTCGCCCGCCGAGGCGGTCTAATTTTGGGGTGATTTTCGCTGCGCGGAACGCATCCGGGCCTGCAAATCCGGGAACGGCTGGGGCAGAGCGCATCATGCTGCCGAACGGGAAGTGCAGGCGCAATATGCGCGTGTTCAGAAACCGCGTCAACACGCATGGCTACTGAACCACATGCAGGTTCGGCTTTTCGAGATTGCGGAATCCCACCGCCATCTCCTCAAGAAGGCCGGCCACCTCTTCCGCGCTGGCGGAGGTGCCGGCGAGGAGCGCCGTCGCTCCGCCCTTCACCGCCCCCTCGAAAATCGCTTCCGGCGTGAAGCCCTGAGCATTGAGTTTTGGCAGCAACTTCGCGACGGCCTGTGCGACGGCCGTGACCTGGCGGTCATGGGTTTCAAGATCAGCATCGGTCATGTCGGTTCCTTTCGTTGGTCGAGGGGGAGAGGGAAAATCATGGTCTGGTCGGGAGGCCGCTCGCCTCGCTGGAAGGCGCGGAAGCACGCGCGGCGACAAAACTGGCGATCCCGGCCGGGACCGGGTGAGCGCGGCGGGAGGGCGCCGCCGCAGAAGGCGCAGGAACGTGGCGTCTCGTGTCCATCGGTGGCAGCGGCACCACGCCAGGCGCGCTGCTGACCGCGACGGTGCTTGCTGCGACACGCGACCGTGCAGAACTTCGCCGGACGCCCCATGCCAAGCTCCGTTCCGAACGACTTGCCGCACTCTGCGCAAACCGCATGCCGGACGACGGCCGGCAGCTCGCACGAAGGCTGCGCGCCGAAGAGGTCGGCGATAAAAGAATGGCTCGCAAGTCGGGATTTATTCGGCATTTCTCGGGCCTTCATAGATGCTAAGCTATTGATTTTCTTTATGTAGGCCGTGCTTCCAGTGGCTGGAATAGGGCGATCACCCATGAAAAAACTCGCTCCGCAAGGAAAAAACCTCTGAATGAGGGGGGCGCGGGTCTGGGAGCGAGAGGGTTTCTAGACTTTCGACCCGCCCCCCCTGTCGGGCGGTCCGCGCCCACCTCCGAGGCCGAGGCGCTCTTGCAGCAAGGCGAGGCCTGCGCCGCGTCGATGCATCTCAGCATCGACCGCGTCGGCTTGCGTGCCCTCGTCCATTCGGTTCATGGCGTCAGCGTGGGCATGCAACCCAAGGCTGATAAGATCGGCGTCGAGCCTCTTCTCGGCCTGTTGCCTTGCAACGGATGCATGGCTCGGTGAGCGTCCGCCGTTCACCCGCTTCAGGCTCCCTCTCAAGAGCCCATTCACCGTTTCGACACGCGCCTGACTGCGCTGATCCTGCCGCAGGTCATCCGTGGGCGGTTCCGCGCTTGGTGCGGCCCTTCCACTATTTCCATACTTATCTATTCGGTTAATAAGATCGGTTTGTGTGGTGATTTCACCACGTTCAGTGTGGTGATTTCGCCACGTTGCCTGTGGTGATTTCGCCATGTTTGAACGTGGATCGCGGCCTCGCGCTTTAGCGTTCCATTCGCCCATGATTTCGCGGTAGCGACGCCACTGAGGACGGTACGAGGCGCAATGATTGTGGCCGCCGTGGCTAACCTTCTCGAAAAGGCCGAAGACGTTGCAAAGCCGGGATACCGCCTTCACAACGCTGGTGCGGTCCATTTCCAGCAGCTTCGCCAAACGCTCGCCGCTAGGATCGCAGCGGCCGTCGCGCTTGTTGTAGTGATCGAGGATTGCGAACGCGACCCGGCGCTCATTGCTGGTCAAATCAGCAAGCGCACCAAATGCCATGAAGCCGAGATGGATGTCGCGGTTTACCTCAGCAGGCACGTCATTCGGCCCCCGTTCCGCGCTTCAGGTTCGCAAGCCGGAGAGCTTCGCAGGCCTCCAGATTGCTAAGGCCGTACGCTTGTTTGACATAGGGAACGACGGGGCGCGGGCAGTCGTCGAGGTGGACACAAAGCCATTCGACTGCGCTAGAAAAACGTGAGACACCCTGATTTAGCGAGGATTGTTTTTCCTCGATTTTTTGTTGTGTCTCATTCTCGCTGTGCGCATTGGAAATGTGGGAAACAATTGGGCTCTCATCGCCCACCATTCCCCTTAAAATCAAAGCCTTGCACCTTGAATTTGGCCAGTGAGCCATTCGAGGGAGACATTGGCTTGCTCATTCCGGCTTATTTGCTGCGGTCGCGTAACGGTATCTTTTATCTGCGCTGGCCCCTGCCCCGGCAACTCCATCCACAAAAACTGGCATCCGACATCAAGGTATCGCTACAGACCCGCGATCCCCGAAAGGCGTTGCGTTTATCGCGCCCTTTGATCCACATAGGCGAACAATATAATAATGTCGGAATTGCCTGCCGCATGGACTACCAGCATTTACGCACCACCCTTCAAAACCATTTTCGGGAATTGAGGGACCAAACCAGAAAAGAGATAGATGCAGCGGGCGGCTTGAGCGCCAGCGACCGCGATCTTTACCAGACCAGCCTCAAGATTGCCGAACAGGCAATCGAAACAGGTAGGCCGCTATCGTTCGTTAAATCCGACGACGAATTGCTGGCACGCTTCATCGACAGGTTCGGCCTCGACATCGCCAAGGGTGCGGACCTGTACGACAAGCTGGAACGGGATGTAAAACGGGGCTATCGGCGTTTCCTTGAAGACGTGCTTGCCTACGATGCTGAGGTGGCGGATTTCGATCTTAATTCACCGGCACAGCATATTGCCCCACCGACGCAGATAGCCCCCACAGAGAAAGGCATGCCCCTTGCCGATACCATCAAAGCCTACGTTGACGAAAAGCGGGATGGGAAAAACTGGGCGTATAAAACCGAAAGCGAAAAACTCAGCCACCTTGAGCTCCTGAAAGAGATATTGGGAGCGGATACAGACGTTAAAATCCTTGGCGCTATGGACGCGAAGAAGGTCAAGGATACGCTTCGGTCTTACCCAAAGAACCGCGAGAAGATGAAAGAGACCAGTGGCCGTCCCTTGTCTGAAATCCTCGGCCTGCCTGATGTAGCAAAGCTACATACGACCTCGGTGAACAAATACCTTCAGAGTTACGGAGACCTGTTCAATTGGGCTAAGCAGAACGGGCATGTGGACCAGAACATTTTCGTCGGACTTGCCATCCGCCAGAACAAGGCCCGCAATCAGGACAGCCGTGAAGCCTTCTCCCCTGACCAGATACAGCTTATCCTTGCTGCCGTTCTGTCCAACAAGAACGGTCTTGCCAATAAGGAATACCAGAAATGGGGACCGCTTATCGGCATTTACACCGGCGCACGGCTTAGCGAAATCGCACAGCTCCACCTCAAGGACATTCGTGAGGTTGACGGTATCTGCTGCTTCGACATCAACGATGAGGGCGACCGCAAGAGCGTGAAAACGGAAGCATCCCGTCGCCTTATCCCGATGCACCCGCGCTTGATCCAATTAGGCTTGCTGGATTATGTCGCCGTCAAGCGCCGCCTTGGAGAGCAGAAGCTTTTTCCCACCTTTACCTACGATCCCAAAAACGGATGGGGCCGACGTCTCGGACATTACTTTAATACGCGGCTTCTGCCAGAACTCGGCCTAAAAAACAGCGGGCTCGTTTTTCACAGCCTGCGGCATACTGTTGTCACCCAGCTTATGCAGATCGGGGTCGATCTAGCCATTGTGCAAGCACTGGTGGGCCATACGCGGCAAGGCGTTACTCACCAGAATTATTTCAAGCAGGGATACACGCTTCAACAGTTGAACGAAGCGATAAAAAAGCTGGATTACAGCTTGCCAGCGCTGAAACCTGACATTGCCATTCAGGATTGACAGCAAAGCACGAACGCGAGAAACAAGCCTCGGAGCCGTACGTGCGGCCCCACGGGGGTAGTAGCCCGTCACAACTAGGATCGGTGTCCTGAAAGACACCACTCTTCGACCTATGGTCGGGGAGCCTGCGGCGTATGCAACAGGTTCTCGGACTAAAGGCCGTGGGGCCGTGTTGTGCGGTTTACTACCTCCCCGATCACCAGAGATCGAAGGGCAATTCGCGGGGACGTACCGCGCCTACCGCCCTTCTGTGTGGGGCGTATCATTGAAACCGAACGCATCAGCTATGACGGCGGCGACATACTCGCAAGCATCCGTATCCGCTCGCCCAATTCCTTTCATACAGTCAGCATTGCGGACCTGCATATTAGCCGCTGGCTTACTGGCAGGGTCACACGGCGCTTATGCTGCCTGCGGGCTTGACGGCATTCCAGAAGAATTTCGCCCACTCGACCTGTCAGAAGGCAGTACGAACAGCTTAGGCCAACCTGTAATCGGCGGCGAAGCAGCAAGTACAGACGTACAGCGCCCATGGGGGGAAGTGGCTGCACGAAGAGATTTAAATACCCCCTCGTAAAAATTTCTGGTTTTCTCCAGCGCGCCCATCCACAGCCAGCCTGCAATCCAGTCGCCCACTGGACAGGCGGCGCCGTGAGTTTCTTGTCGTACCATGTCCGTAGTCTAAGATGCTGTGGACAGCGAACATGTTGGCATGACTATCGAGTGGGCCAGTTATCAGCCCCAATGTAGAAGACTTGTAGGGTGGGCTCGAAGGGCGGGATATGAGTTTTGTATTTGAAGGGCTTCGGACGGAAGCGCAGTCTTTTCTCAAGTCGACCAACGGTCGTTTCTATGTATACCTCCTATGCCGTCAAGATGGTCGCCCGTTCTACATTGGAAAGGGAACTAATTTCCGCGCCTTGGACCATGAAGCTGAGGCGAGGAGGAATCACCCCATAGGAGAAAGCAATCCGTTCAAGTGTAACGTCATCAGGAAAATCTTGCGCGACGGCGGTGACGTCATCTATCGTATTGAGAAGTTATACGACCAGTACGAACAGCAGCAATGCTTAGAGAGAGAAGCTGAGCTTATTCATCAGTACAAGCGTCTGCACGAAGGTGGATGTTTGACGAACCTAGCTGGCGGTTTAGGAAATCTGTCTGGTGCAGCACCCTTCAGCCTCGAACGTCATGCTGCTACTCTTTCGGGAGAACCACTAGATAACCCTGAACGAGCAGTCTTAAACAAGTTCCTGCTGAGCATCGGCCCTGTTGCCAGCATACCCATAAAGCCTCTCAGCCAGATAAAACGGATACTGCCTTCGTCTCCACATCCTAGCCCGCGATCACCAACCGTTAGATGTGCTTATGCTTTGATCGCCAGCGCATCAGCCGAAGGCCTCCAACTCGTAGACGGGGTGAGGCTGTCTCGTACGTTTACCTATGGAGGCGTAAGAGCTGTCATCGAGAATGGGGTCTCAAGGGATATCCTGAAGGCGGGAATGGCTCATCTTGTTAGTGCTGATGCCCCTGTAGATGAAAAATATCAGTTATCGGCAGCACATATCAGCTTACTTGCATCGTTAGCAGGAGAAAGCAATCTCATTGAGCGGGGGCTGCTCTAGCCTCTGTCCAGAAGCTCGCAACCACGTAGGCTTTCTACACTTTGCAAAGCCGGGTGTCTTAGCTGTTCCTATTGTGTGCTTCGTCAGCCTGTGTCATGAGGAGGCACAAAAGGGAGACATCGTGTCTCCCTCGCCGCTAGCCGGGTTCAAGTAATTCAAGGCTTTAAGCGGATGGTGGACGCTCTCTCATCGCCCACCATTTTCCCCTTGTTTCCATCCGGTTACACCAATCTGCCGCAAGGCTGCGCTGGTCGATGCGCGTCCTCTCGTTGTGACGGACGCAACCTGCCTCCGTCTTTTTTTCTACAGTCCAAAAAGAATGCCTACCGCGGGTGGGTCGGGGCGAATTCGGCGACGAGTTCGTGCTTTTCGCCGGGATAGGTCAGGCGGACGTGGGTGATGTAGAGGCCGCCGCTCCAGGTGCGGCGCTCGACCACGAGGCAGGGCGTACCGGGGGGGATGGCGAGGAGCGCGGCGGCGCGGGGATCGGCGCCGACGGCGCGGATGCGGTGCTCGGCGGCGCTCCAGGGCACGCGGCTGATGAGCCAGGGGCCGGGGGCGACGGTATCGAAGGTTTCCCCGGCCGTCTCGGGCACGGCGGCGAGGTTGATGATGCGCTCTTCCAGGCAGAAGGGCTGGACGCCGGCGAAATGCAGGGCCGTGATGTCGGTGAGGCGCGTCGGCTCCGGCAGGTCGAGCAGGCGGCGGTCGGCGGCTTTCGCTGCCCTGTCCGTGCGGCTGCGGCGCTCGTAACGGTACGGCAGGCCGAGCGATTCGACCTCCAGGCGGATATCGTGGATCTCCAGCACGGCGGATTGCGCGTGCGGATGGGTGACGTAGCTGCCGGACTTGCGGCGGCGCTCGATGAGGCCGCGCTTGACGAGCTCGGTGATCGCCTTGTTCACCGTCATGCGCGAGCATTGGTATTGCTCGGTCAATTCGTGCTCGAAGGGGATGCGGTGGCCGGGCGGCCATTCGCCCGAGAGGATTTTCCCCTCCACATCGTCGAGGATGCGGCGGTGCAGCGACGGCTCCTTGCCGTCGGCCTGGGGCTTGTCCTCTTCGGGGGAAATGGAAATGGCCGCCTCCGCGCGTGTGCCGGGCGGGAATCGCCCGGCTCCTTGTCTTAGGAAAGGCCGCAACGCCTTTCAATGGAAAGTCAGGCGTCGGCGAGCGCCCGCATCGTCTCGGCAAAGCGCCGGCCGACCGCCTCGCGCGCGACATGGCGGCCGCCCTCGACCTGCCTGCGCCCGTTCACCCAGACGCAATCGACCGTCGCGCCGTTGGCAAAGATCCAGCCGTCGAGCAGGCCGTCGCCGGCAAGCGCCAGGCCGTGGCGCGGCGCAAGGCTGACGAAATCGGCGGCGTTGCCGGCGGCAAGGCCCGACGGCGCACCGAGCGCGGCGGCCCCGCCGGCAAGCGCCCCGTCGAAGAGCGCGCGGCCCGTCGAACCGCCGGGGGCGGCCAGCACATTGCGGGCACGGTGGGCGAGGCGCTGCGAATATTCGTATTGGCGCAACTCGTCCGGCAGGCCGATCAGCACGTTGGAATCCGACCCCACACCGAATCGGCCGCCGGCGGCAAGGAAATCGGCGCCTGCGAAGATGCCGTCGCCGAGATTGGCCTCCGTCACAGGGCAGAGGCCGGCAATCGCGCCGGCCTTCGCCATGCCGGCGGTCTCGGCCCCGGTCATGTGCGTGGCGTGGATGAAGCACCAGCGCGAATCGACGGCCTGATTGTCGAGCAGCCATTCCACGGGGCGTCGGCCGGACCAGGCGATGCTGTCCTCCACCTCCTTCACCTGCTCGGCGATGTGGATATGCACCGGCCTGTCGCCGGCCATGGCGACGACGGCGGAAAGCTCCTGCGGCGTGACGGCGCGCAGGCTGTGCGGGGCGACGCCGGTGACGCCTTCCGGCAGGCCGTCGGTGAGCGCGCGGCAGCGCTCCAGCAGGCGCGCATAGGACTCGGGATCGTTGATGAAGCGGCGCTGCCCCTCGCCCGGCGCCGTGCCGCCGAAGCCGGCATGGGCGTAGAAGACCGGCAGCAGCGTGAGCGCGATGCCGGTCGTGGAGGCCGCGGCGGCGATGCGCGCGGCCATCTCGGCGATATCGTCGTAATGCCCGCCATCCTTGTCATGATGCAGGTAGTGGAACTCGCCCACGCGGGTGAAGCCGGCCTCCAGCATCTCGACATAGAGTTGGGCGGCGACGGCCTCGACGTCGTCCGGCGTCATGGAGAGCGCGAAGCGGTACATGACGTTGCGCCAGCTCCAGAAACTGTCGCTGCCCGGCCCGCGCGTCTCGGCAAGGCCGGCCATACCGCGCTGGAAGGCGTGGCTGTGCAGGTTCGGCATGCCGGCGAAGAGGGTGTCGTGGCGCTCGTCGGCGGCTTCAGGGGCGGCGTCCGTCTCGACCGCGCTTATGCGGCCCGCCTCGACATGCAGCCGCACATCGTTCGCCCAGCCGCCCGAAAGCAGCGCCTGCCTTGCATGAATGACGGCCATCGTCCCCTCCTTCGCGGTACACTTGAACGCGGCCTCAAATTGGCCCTTGCGTGTTGCGTCATTATGTATATACATTATATCCATCACAGGGAAGAGGCAATCGTGATGACGACACCGGAAAAGGATACGCCCCGCGTCTGGCGCAATGCGCGCCTCGCCACGCTCAACGAAAGCCTTCCGGGGCTCGGCATTGTCGAGGCCGGCGCCATCGCCGTCGAGGACGGGCGCATCGCCTTCGCCGGCCCGGAAGCCGAGCTTCCCGCAGCCTTTGCCGGCGCCGAAAGCATCGACTGCGAGGGCCGCTGGATCACACCGGGCCTCATCGATTGCCACACCCATCTCGTCCATGCCGGCAACCGCGCCCATGAATTCGAGCTTCGCCTTGCCGGCGCCTCCTATGAGGAGATCGCGCGGGCGGGCGGCGGCATCGTCTCCTCCGTCAAGGCGCTGCGCGCGGCAAGCGAGGACGACCTGGTGCGCCAGACGCTTCCCCGTGTGGATGCGCTGATCGCCGAGGGCGTGACGACGCTGGAGATCAAGTCCGGCTACGGGCTCGACACCGAGAACGAGCTGAAGTCGCTGCGCGCGGCCCGCCGCATCGCCGAGGCGCGCGACGTCACCGTGCGCACCACCTTCCTCGGCGCCCATGCGCTGCCGGCGGAAATGAACGGCGACAAGGCCGCCTATATCGAGAAGGTCGTCGGCGAGATGCTGCCGGCCATCGCCGCCGAGGGGCTGGCGGACGCCGTCGACGGCTTCTGCGAGGGCATCGCCTTCTCGACGGATGAAATGGCGAAGGTCTTCGATGCCGCGAAAAGCCATGGCCTGCCGGTCAAGCTCCACGCCGACCAGCTCTCCAACCTGCATGGCGCGGCGCTTGCCGCGCGTTACGGCGCGCTTTCGGCCGATCACCTCGAATATACCGACGATGCGGGCGCGGCCGCCATGGCGAAGGCCGGCACCGTCGCCGTCATCCTGCCGGGTGCCTTCTATTTCATCCGCGAGACGAAGAAGCCGCCGGTCGAGCTCTTCCGCAAGCACGGCGTGAAGATGGCGGTCGCGACCGACGCCAATCCCGGCACCTCGCCGCTCACGTCCCTCCTCCTCACCATGAACATGGCCGCGACCCTCTTCGGCATGACCGTTACGGAGTGCATCGCCGGCGTGACGCGCGAGGCCGCCCGCGCGCTCGGCCTCGTCGACGAGGTGGGAACGCTGGAAGCCGGGAAATGGGCCGATTTCGTCCTCTGGGACATCGGCCGGCCGGCGGAGCTGGTCTACCGCATGGGCTTCAACCCCATGCACGCCCGCATCCGCAGCGGACAGTAATTCGATCAATGGCAGCCGGGAGCTGCCGCGGGAGTGAACCATGACAATCACGCTTCATCCGGGCTCCGTGCCCCTCAAGACCCTCGAAACCATCTACCGCACCGGCGAAGCCGCCCGGCTCGACGCGTCCTTCGACGCGGGCATCGAGAAGGCCGCCGCGCGCATCGCCGAGATCGCCAGCGGCGACGTGCCGGTCTACGGCATCAACACAGGCTTCGGCAAACTCGCCTCCATCAAGATCGCGCCCGCCGATGTCGCCACGCTCCAGCGCAACCTGATCCTCTCCCATTGCTGCGGCGTCGGCAAACCGCTCGGCGAGAACATCGTGCGCCTCGTCATGGCGCTAAAACTCATCTCGCTCGGCCGCGGCGCCTCCGGCGTGCGGCTGGAGGTCGTGCGCCTCATCGAGGCCATGCAGGAAAAGGGCGTCGTCCCGGTCA
Source organism: Shinella fusca (assembly GCF_014203155.1). Classification (GTDB taxonomy): domain Bacteria; phylum Pseudomonadota; class Alphaproteobacteria; order Rhizobiales; family Rhizobiaceae; genus Shinella; species Shinella fusca. Next base: position 17,584 of record NZ_JACHIK010000013.1, on the reverse strand, counting down.
TCCCGGAACAGGGTTCCGTCGGCGCCTCCGGCGACCTTGCCCCCCTCGCCCACATGACGGCGGTGATGATCGGCGAAGGCGAGGCCTTCTATGCCGGCGAACGCCTGCCGGGCGGCGCGGCGCTCGCCAAGGCCGGCCTGAAGCCGGTCGTGCTGGCCGCCAAGGAGGGCCTTGCCCTCATCAACGGCACGCAGGTCTCCACGGCGCTGGCGCTCACCGGCCTCTTCCGCGCCCACCGCGCCGCGCAGGCCGCGCTCGTCACCGGCGCGCTCTCGACGGATGCCGCCATGGGCTCCTCCGCGCCGTTCCATCCCGATATCCACACGCTGCGCGGCCACAAGGGCCAGATCGACGCGGCCGCCGCATTGCGCGCGCTGCTCGCCGGCTCCGTCATCCGCGAAAGCCACATTACCGGCGACGAGCGCGTGCAGGACCCCTATTGCATCCGCTGCCAGCCGCAGGTGGACGGCGCCTGCCTCGATCTCCTGCGCTCTGCCGCCCGCACGCTGGAAATCGAAGCGAATGCAGTGACGGACAACCCGCTGGTGCTTTCCGACGACACGGTGGTCTCCGGCGGCAACTTCCATGCGGAGCCCGTCGCCTTTGCCGCCGACCAGATCGCGATTGCGGTCTGCGAGATCGGCGCCATCGCGCAGCGGCGCATCGCGCTGCTGGTCGATCCCGCCCTTTCCTTCGGCCTGCCGGCCTTCCTCGCCAAGAAGCCGGGCCTCAATTCCGGCCTGATGATCGCGGAAGTCACCTCCGCCGCGCTGATGAGCGAAAACAAGCAGATGGCGCATCCGGCCTCGGTCGATTCGACGCCGACCTCGGCCAACCAGGAAGACCACGTCTCCATGGCCTGCCACGGCGCCCGCCGCCTCCTGCGCATGACGGAGAACCTTGCCGCCATCGTCGGCATCGAGGCGCTGACGGCAGCGCAGGGCATCGAGTTCCGCGCCCCGCTCGTGACCAGCCCGGAACTGCAGAAGGTCGTTGCGGCGCTGCGCACCGTCGTGCCGACGCTGGAGGAAGACCGCTACATGGCCCCCGACCTTGCGGCCGCCGGCACCTTCATCTCCTCCGGCGCCCTCGCCGCCTCCGTCTCCAAGGGCATCCTGCCGGTGCTGGAGGTATAGGGATGGGTACGTTTAGCGTGATACCCCCCTCTGGCCTGCCGGCCATCTCCCCCACAAGGGGGGAGATTGGATGGAGGGCCGTTTCGCCCAATTCGACCGTCGCGGTCGAGCAATGCCCCCACGCCTTGCCGATCTCCCCCCTTGTGGGGGAGATGGCCGGCAGGCCAGAGGGGGGTGAGCGTCACCCGGAGGCCATCCGATGAGCACCGTCTTCGAAACCCACCAGGGCACCTCGCCCGTCATCCTCGCCTTTCCGCATACCGGCACGGAGGTTCCGGCCGATATATGGGAGCGGCTGAACGACAACGGCCGCATCCTCGCGGACACCGACTGGCACATCGAGCGCCTCTATGACGGCCTCCTGCCGGACGCGACGACGGTGCGCGCCACCTTCCACCGCTACGTGATCGACGCCAACCGCGACCCGGCCGGCGTCAGCCTCTATCCGGGGCAGAACACGACGGGCCTCGTGCCGGAGACGGATTTCGACGGCAAGGCGATCTGGAAGGACGGCGCTGCGCCGACCGAAGCGGATATCGCCCATCGGCTCGCCAATTTCCATGCGCCCTACCATGCGGCCCTTGCCGCCGAGATCGAGCGCGTGAAGGCGATCCACGGCGTCGCCATCCTCTACGATTGCCATTCGATCCGCTCGCTGATCCCCTTCCTCTTCGAGGGGCGGCTGCCGGATTTCAACGTCGGCACCGACATGGGCCGCACCTGCGCCAAGGAGATCGAGGCGGCGACCGTCGACGTCTGCGCCAAGGCCGAAGGCTATACGAGCGTGCTCAACGGTCGCTTCAAGGGCGGCTGGACGACGCGCCATTACGGCAGGCCGGAAACCGGCGTCCACGCCATCCAGATGGAGCTTGCCCAGCGCAGCCATCTTGCAAGCGAGGCCCCGCCCTTCGCCTATGACGAGGAGAAGGCCGCAAAGCTCCGCGTCCACCTGAAAGACATCCTCACCCACATCGAGGCGCTCGCCTCCACCCTCAATCGCTGATCCGGGAGAACCAGCCATGACCGACAATCCCCGCCACAACATCCGAGACGTGCGCGCCGCCACCGGCACCGAGCGCACCGCCAAGAGCTGGATGACCGAAGCGCCGCTGCGCATGCTGATGAACAACCTCGACCCGGACGTCGCGGAAAACCCGCACGAGCTGGTCGTCTACGGCGGTATCGGCCGCGCCGCCCGCACCTGGGCGGATTTCGACACGATCGTCGCCTCGCTGCGCGATCTGGAAGAAAACGAGACGCTCGTCGTGCAGTCCGGCAAGCCGGTCGGCATCTTCCGCACGCACAAGGATGCCCCGCGCGTCCTCATCGCCAATTCCAACCTCGTGCCGCACTGGGCGAACTGGGACCACTTCAACGAGCTCGACAAGAAGGGCCTTGCCATGTACGGCCAGATGACGGCCGGCTCGTGGATCTATATCGGCAGCCAGGGCATCGTGCAGGGCACCTACGAGACCTTCGTGGAAGCCGGCCGCCAGCATTACAACGGCAGCCTCAAGAGCAAGTGGATCCTCACCGGCGGCCTTGGCGGCATGGGCGGCGCCCAGCCGCTCGCCGCCGTCATGGCCGGCGCCTCCTGCCTTGCCGTCGAGTGCAACCCCGATTCCATCGATTTCCGCCTGCGCACCCGCTATGTCGACGAGAAGGCGGAGACACTGGACGAAGCCATGGAGATGATCGACCGCTGGACGAAGGCGGGCGAGGCCAAATCGGTCGCCCTCCTCGGCAATGCGGCCGAGATCCTGCCCGAAATGGTCCGCCGCGGCATCCGCCCGGACATCGTCACCGACCAGACCTCCGCGCACGACCCGATCAACGGCTACCTGCCGAAGGGCTGGACCATGGCCGAATGGCGGGCAAAGCGCGAAAGCGACCCGAAGGCCGTGGAAAAGGCCGCCCGCGCCTCCATGCGCGACCATGTCGAGGCGATGCTCGCCTTCCACCATGCCGGCATCCCGACGCTCGACTACGGCAACAACATCCGCCAGGTCGCCAAAGACGAAGGCCTGGAAAACGCCTTCGACTTCCCCGGCTTCGTGCCGGCCTATATCCGCCCGCTGTTCTGCCGCGGCATCGGCCCGTTCCGCTGGGCGGCCCTCTCCGGCGACCCGGAGGATATCTACAAGACCGACGCCAAGGTGAAGGAGCTGCTGCCCGACAACACGCACCTGCACAACTGGCTCGACATGGCACGCGAGCGCATCTCCTTCCAGGGCCTGCCGGCGCGCATCTGCTGGGTCGGCCTCGGCGACCGCCACCGCCTCGGCCTCGCCTTCAACGAGATGGTCAGGAACGGCGAACTGAAGGCGCCGATCGTCATCGGCCGCGACCACCTCGATTCGGGCTCGGTCGCCTCGCCGAACCGCGAGACGGAAGCCATGAAGGACGGCTCGGACGCCGTTTCCGACTGGCCGCTCCTGAACGCCCTCCTCAACACCGCCTCGGGCGCCACCTGGGTGTCGCTCCACCACGGCGGCGGCGTCGGCATGGGCTTCTCGCAGCATTCGGGCATGGTCATCTGCTGCGACGGCTCGGATGACGCCGCCGAGCGCATCGGCCGCGTTTTGTGGAACGACCCGGCGACCGGCGTCATGCGCCATGCCGATGCCGGCTACGACATCGCCATCGACTGCGCCAAGGAAAAGGGCCTGCGCCTGCCGGCCATCCTCGGCAACTAATGGCGAGGCTCCTGCCCAACGCCGACCATCGCCGCATGCCGTGGAAGAACGGCGGCGGCGAGACGGTCGAGGTGATCGTCCATCCGGAAGGCGCGAGCCTTTCGGATTTCGGCTGGCGCGTCAGCATGGCGAGCGTGGCGAGCGACGGCCCCTTCTCCGTCTTCCCCGGCATCGACCGCACGCTGGCGGTGCTTTCGGGCGACGGCATGGCGCTTTCCATCGAAGGGCTCGGCGACAGGCTGCTGACGCCGCAGTCCGCGCCGCTCGCCTTCCCCGCCGATGCGCCCACCACGGCGCGCCTTACCGGCGGGCCGATCACCGACCTCAACGTGATGACGCGGCGCGGTGCCTTCCGGCACACGCTCACGCATCATGTCGCGTCGGCATCGACGGCCCTTCCGGCATCGTCCGGCGAGCGCCTGCTTCTGGCGCTCGCACCGCTCGGCGTTTCGACGGGCGACGGCCTCATCGGCCTCCAGCCGCTCGATGCGCTCGTGCTCGCCGGCGCGGAAGCGGCGGAGGTGGTGCCGGCCGGCGACAGTGCCGCCTTCTATCTCGTTGAAATCATGCCGGCCTGACCGGAAGATCGCGCGATTTCCTTGTCCGCCTCCCGGCGGAATGCTACCTCCCGGCACATCGATTTTTGCCGGGAGACATTTTCATGAGACATCGCACATTCGGCCGCACGGGCTTCACCACCACCGACATCGGCTTCGGCGCCTGGCAGATCGGCGGCGCCTGGGGCGATGTGAGCGAGGCCGACGGCCGCGCCGCCCTCAACGCCGCGCTCGATGCCGGCATGACCTTCATCGACACGGCGGACGTCTACGGCGACGGCCGCTCGGAAAAGATCATCGCCGACGTTCTCAAGGACCGCGGCGGCGCGCGCCCGATGGTCGCCACCAAGGCCGGCCGCCGCCTTTCGCCCCATGTCGCCGACGGCTACACCAAGGAAAACCTCGAAGGCTTCATCGACCGGAGCCTGAAGAACCTCGGCGTCGAGCGGCTCGACCTCGTGCAGCTCCATTGCCCGCCGACCGAGGTGTTCTATCGCCCCGAGGTCTTCGCAGCGCTGGAGGAGATCAAGGCCGCCGGCAAGATCGCCAATTACGGCGTCAGCGTCGAGAAGGTCGAGGAGGCGCTGAAGGCGATCGAATATCCCGGCGTCGTTAGCGTGCAGATCATCTACAACCTCTTCCGCCAGCGCCCGGCGCGGCTCTTCTTCCAGGAAGCTGCCCGCCGCAACGTCGCGATCATCGCCCGCGTGCCGCTGGCAAGCGGGCTCCTCTCCGGCAAGATTTCGCGCGAGACCGCCTTTGCCGCCGACGACCACCGCAACTTCAACCGCAACGGCGAGGCCTTCGACGTCGGCGAGACCTTTGCGGGCGTGCCCTTCGAGGCGGGCCTTCAGGCGGTCGAAGAGATCCGCGCGCTGGTGCCGGCGGGCGAGAGCATGGCCGCCTTCGCGCTCCGCTGGATCCTGATGGCGGACGCCGTCAGCGTCGTCATTCCCGGCGCGCGCAACGCCGCGCAGGCGAAGGCCAATGCCGCGGCCGCAAGCCTCCCGCCCATCCCGCAGGACGTGATGGACGCGACGCGGGAGATCTACGAACGCCTCGTCGCACCGCACGTCCACCAGCGCTGGTAGCAGCCGGAAAACCGGGCCGGCGCATCAACCGGAATGATAGCGAACATCATGGCTATCTATTTCGTTTATGCGCTGCCCCGCGCTACCGTTCCCCATCGTCCAAAGACAACAGGGGAACCACCATGAAAAGAATGCTTCTGGCACTGGCGCTCGCCGGCTCCACGCTGCTTGCCGCCAACGCCTCCGCCGAGACGCTGAAGATCGGCACGGAAGGCGCCTATCCGCCCTTCAACTACCAGGATTCGGCCGGCAAGCTCGGCGGCTTCGACGTCGAGATCGGCCTTGCGCTCTGCGAGAAGATGAAGGTCGAGTGCGAGGTGGTCGCGCAGGACTGGGACGGCATCATTCCCGGCCTCATCGCCAAGAAATACGACATGATCATCGCCTCGATGTTCATCACCGAGGAGCGCAAGAAGCAGGTCGCCTTCACCGATCCCTATTATCTCGCCGCCATGACCCATGCCGCCGCGAAGAATTCCGGCATCACCGACTTCACCAACGAAGGCATGAAGGGCAAGGCCATCGGCGCCCAGTCCGGCACCACGCAGGCCGACTATGTCGCCGCCGTCTACCCGGATGCCGACATCAAGCTCTATCCGACACAGGACGAGGTCAACCTCGACATGGCGAACGGCCGTCTCGACCTTCAGGTCGGCGACATGATCCCGCTGCTCGACTGGGTCACCAAGAACGACGACGGCAAGGCCTGCTGCGAGCTGATCGGCCAGCCGATCACCGACCCGAAGTTCGTCGGCGAAGGCGTCGGCATAGCCGTGCGTCAGGACGACAACGACTTGCGCGAAAAGCTCAACGCCGCCCTGAAGGCCATCCGCGAGGACGGCACCTACCAGAAGATCAACGACAAGTATTTCTCCATCGATATCTATACGATGAAGTGAGGTGCGGGAGGCTAATGCCCCTCATCCGCCTGCCGGCACCTTCTCCCCGCAAGCGGGGAGAAGGAAGCATGAGGCCCTGTTTTCCCTTTGCAGGAAGCGGGCGCGACAACCTCCTTCTCCCCGCTTGCGGGGAGAAGGTCGCGGCAGCGGGATGAGGGGCGGCTTCCACCCCTTGCCATTCCCCGCCCTGCCGTCATAGCTAGGCCCATGCCGCTCAACCGTCTCGAACGCTTCGCCCACAATCTCGACTGGAACCTGCTGCGCACCTTCGTGGTCGTGGTGGAGGAAGGCTCGATCACGCGGGCGGCGAGCCGGCTCCTGTTGCAGCAGCCGGCCGTCAGCATGGCGCTGAAGCGGCTGGAGCAATCGGTCGGCCACCGGCTGATCGACCGCAGCCCCGGCCGTTTCGAACTCACCGAGGCCGGCGTGCGGCTGCATGCGCTCTGCCGCGACATCTTCACCTCCATCGTGCGCCTGCCGGAAGCGATGGAGACCTCCGGCGAGGAGATCGCCGGCCATATCGCCATCCACACCGTCAGCCATGCCATGAACCCGGCCTGGGACCGGGCGATCGCCGATTTCTTCAAGCTCTATCCGCGCGTGACGGTCGGCGTCACCGTCGAGACCACCACGGACGTCATCCGCTCGGTGGAGCGGGGCGTCGCCACGCTCGGCCTTTCGGACGGCATCATTCCCGAGGCGCTGGAAAAGGCGCCCTTCTGCTACGAGCGCTATGCGCTGTACTGTGGGCGTAGCCACCGCCTGTTCGGCGCGGCGGATGCACGGCTGGAGGACCTGAGGGGCGAGCCCTATGTAAGTTTCCTCGCCGACGTACTGGGCGGGCCCCATATGGGGCCGGTGACGGCCGTACGCGCCATCGGCTCCTTCGGCCAGCAGGTGCGCGCGCTCGCCTTCAACGTGGAGGAGGTGCTGCGGCTCGTCATCGCCAATGCGGGCATCGGCATGCTGCCCGTCCATCTCGCAGGCCGGGCGCTCGCGGCCGGCGAACTTTGGCAATTGCCGCCCTATGCCGACCTGCCGGTGACGGAGACCTTCCGCATTTCCAATCCCGGCGCGACGCTGAACCCCGCCGAGCGCGCCTTCCTCGCCCATGTCGCGGGTGTTTCCGCATGGCGATGGGGCGACGAGCATCAATCCGGCTGATAGCCACCTTCATCCCTATAAATTTGAAGAATGGCCGCCGCTCCCTTACCCCTGTGGCGAAACGACAGGCGGAGACGACCATGCAGACTTTCGACATCGCGATCATCGGCGGCGGCATTGCCGGCCTGTCGCTGGCCTATTTCCTGAGCCCGCACCGCTCCGTCGTCGTTCTGGAGCAGGAAGGCGCGCTCGGCTATCACAGCACGGGCCGGTCGGCCGCCGAGTTCACGCTGCGCGACAACGCCCCCGCCGTCAACGCGCTCGCCCGCGCCAGCCACGCCTTCATGACCGCGCCGCCGGAAGGCTTTTGCGAGGTGCCTCTGCTCATCCCACGCGGCAGCGTCGTCTTCGGCGCTGCGGAAAAGGCGGCCTTGGTGCAGGCCCGCTTCGAGGAGGCGAAGGCGCTCGGCGCGGCCGTCGAATGGCTCGACGAGACCGCCCTCCTCGCCCGCACGCCAATCATGAACCCCGCCTATGTCGCCGCCGCCTATTTCGACCCGGATTATTGGGACATCGAGGTCGACGCGCTCCTGCAATCCTACGCCCGCCACGCCCGCCGCCACGGCACGCAGGTCCTCGAGAAGCGCGAATTTTCCGGCGCCCGGCGCGTCGGCGGCAAATGGCTGGTCGAGACGAACGAGGAGACGCTTGTCGCCGGCATGCTGGTGAATGCGGCCGGTGGCTGGGCCGATACGGTCGCCGCCCGCGCCGGCGTCGCCCCTGTCGGCATCGTGCCGCACCGGCGCACCGCCGTCACGGTCGACCTTCCGGAGGGCGTCGAGGCAAGCCGCCTGCCGGAGATGAACGAGATCGAGGACACGTTCTATTTCAAGCCGGAGGGCGGACGCCTGCTTGCCTCCCCCGCTGACGAGACGCCGTGCGAGCCCGCCGACGTGCAGCCGGAAGAACTGGATGTCGCCTATGCCGCCCACTACATCGAGGAGGCGACGACCCTCAGCGTGCGCCGCGTCTTCAGGAGCTGGGCCGGCATGCGCAGCTTCTCGCCGGACCGCCTGCCGGTCGTGGGCTTTGCGAAGGACGAGCCGTCCTTCTTCTGGCTCGCCGGCCAGGGCGGCTACGGCATCCTCACCTCGCCCGCCCTCGGCAGCCTTGCCGGCAGCCTCCTCGCCGGCGCTCCGGTGCCCGAACCGCTTGCCCGCGAGGGCGTGGAGGCGGCGGCCTTCAGCCCGGCGCGCTTCTCCTGAAACGAAACGGGCGCCTCAAGGGCGCCCGTTCTGCATTCAAGCCTCCGCCGCCGGCGCGTCGGCCGTGCGCGTCGCGCTGCGATCCTTCCAGTAACGGCTGAGGAAGAGCAGGATCGGGCCGCCGATATAGATCGACGACGTCGTCGCCACGACGACGCCGAAGAGCATCGGCCAGGCGAAGGGCTTGACCGTGTCGCCGCCCCAGATCGCCATCGGCAGCAGCGAGGCCGCGACGGCGAGCGAGGTGAAGATGCATCGCATGATCACCTGGTTGATCGACAGGTCGATGAGGTCGGAGAACGGCATCGTCTTGTACTTGCGCAGGTTCTCGCGCATGCGGTCGTAGACCACTACCTTGTCGTTCACGGAATAGCCGATCAGCGTCAGCACGGCGGCGATGGCCGTCAGGTTGAAGTCGATCTGCATCAGCGAGAAGAAGCCGATCATCTTGGTGATGTCCAGCACCAGCGTGACGATGGCGCCCACGGCGAAGTGCCATTCGAAGCGCCACCAGATGTAGATCAGGATCGCCAGCATGCCGAGGCCGACGGCAAGGAAGCCGGAGCGGGCAAGCTCGGTGCTGACCGTCGGGCCGACCACTTCCGTGCGCTCGAAGCTGGCGTCCGGGATCACTTCGGCAACGCCGTTGCGGATTTCCTGGAGCGCGGCGGTCTGCACCGCTTCGCCGCCCGGCTGACGCTGGACGCGCACGAGGACGGACGTGCCCTGGCCGAATTCCTGCAGCGCCACTTCGCCGAGGTTCAGGTCCTCCATCTTCTTGCGCAGCACGGCAAGGTCGATCGGCGCCTTGGAGGTCGCCTCCACCTGGATGCCGCCGACGAAGTCGATGCCGTAGTTGAGGCCCGGCGTGAAGAACAGGACGATCGAGCTGGTCGAGATGATCGCAGACGTCGCGATCGCGATATAGCGCCCGCGCATGAAGGAGAAGCTCGGGATGCTCCAGACCTGGCCGAAGATCGAATGGATGTTGATCTTCTTCATCTTGCTGCGGATGACCACTTCGCGCATCAGCAGGCGCACGAAGGTGATCGAGGTGAACATGGAGATGGCAAGGCCGATGATCATGGTGATGGCGAAGCCGCGCACCGGACCCGAGCCGAACATGAAGAGCAGGATCATGCCCACCATGGTGGTCATGTTGCCGTCGACGATGGTGGCGTAGGCCTTGTTGAAGCCGACATCGAGCGCTTTCATGGCCCCCGCCCCGCCCGCCGTCTCTTCACGGATACGGGCGTTGATGAGGATGTTGGCGTCCACGGCCATGCCGATGCCGAGGATGATGCCGGCGATGCCGGGCAGCGTCAGCGTCGAGCCGAGAAGGCCGAGCAGGCCGATGGTCAGGATCGTGTGCAGCACGAGGCCGAGATTGGCGATGAGGCCCCAGGAGCCGTAGAGCACCTGCATCATCACGACGACGGCGGCAAGGCCGGCAAGACCCGTATAGAGGCCCATGCGGATCGAGTCCGAACCGAGGTTCGGGCCGACGGTGCGCTCCTCGATGATGGTGAGCGGGGCCGGCAGGGCGCCCGAGCGCAGCAGCGCCGAAAGGACGGTCGCTTCCTGCGGGTTGAAGTTGCCCGAGATCTGGCCCTGGCCGCCGAGGATCGGCTCGCGGATGACCGGCGCCGTCAACACCTTGCCGTCGAGGACGATGGCGAAGGGCTTGCCGACATTGGCCTGGGTGACTTCCGCGAACTGGCGCGCGCCGGTGGAATCGAAGGTGAACGAGACGATCGGCTCGTTCGTGCGCTGGTCGAAGCCTGCCTTGGCGTCGGCAAGGCGGTCGCCGGAGATCGCGACGCGCTCCTCGACCGCATACTTCCGGCCGTCGTTGGCGCCGGGCAGGATCAGCACGCCGCGCGGGGCGACGCCGTTCGGATCGACGCTCTGGTCGACCATGTGGAAGCTCATCTGCGCGGTCGAGCCGAGCAGCTGGCGAAGGCGCGTCGGGTCCTGGAGGCCCGGAAGCTGGACGAGGATGCGGTCGCCGCCGACGCGCTGGATGAGCGGTTCGGCAACGCCGACCTGGTCGACGCGGCGGCGGATGATCTCGAGGCTCTGCTCGACGGCGGCCGACATGCGCTCGTTGATGCCGGCTTCCGTCAGCGTCACGTTGATGACGGTGCCGCTCGTGGCGACGTCGATATCGGCCGAGCCGCCGCCGAAGCCGAGCGCGGAGGCAGGCGCGGCAAGCTTGCGCACTTCCGGCAGCACCTTGTCGAGCGCGTCCTGGTCGGGCAGCGTGATCGTCAGCGTGGCGCCGTTGAGGCGGGCGGCCGAGGCCCGCTCGCCGGCCTTGCGCAGGATGGCGCGGGCGTCGTTGAGGAGCGTATCCATGCGCGCCTTGCGCAGCGCGGCGGAATCCACCTCGAGGACGAGGTGCGAGCCGCCCTTCAGGTCGAGGCCGAGGGTGACGGGGTTGGCGGGCAGGTAGCGCCCGAATTTCGCCTGCTGCTCAGACGTCAGCACGTTGGGCACGGCCGCGAGCATCCCGAAAAGGATGATGACGGCGTAGACCATCAGGGCCCACTTGGAGGTTTTCATTGGGTGTTCCACTTCAACTGCCGGAACGGCGCGCCCTCAGGCCGACGCCGTCCGCTGGGATCGGAATGTCATCGAATGGCGCGCAACCGGCGCCACGGAGCCTCAACCGGCAAGGGCCGGAGGCGCACGGCTTCTGAAGAACGCGGTGGCTGCACGCGCCGGGGCCGCATCGTCGGCAAGGACGAAGACCAGCAAAGCCGCCGTCTCGAAGGGATAGGCAAGGAAGCCCGTGCCGGGCAGGAGAGCCTTGCCGCCGGCATTGCCGCTTTCAAGGCCGGCCTTCGCCTTGGCCGTCCGCCGCTCGGCATGGCCGCTCGCCGGGAACCAGAGATCGTCGCCGGAAGGCGAAAGCGGCGACGGCGCGACGCCCCCTTCCGCGGCGGCACGCTGCGGATGGCCTGCGGTGCGTGCACTGTCGGGCAGGGAGAACTGCGAGAGGAAGAGGGTGAAAAGCAGCACGAGGAAGCCGGCAGGCGCAAGACCCCGCTCCCACATCGTCGCCTCTTTCCCGGTCCTCATGTTCATGCCTGTCCGTTCATCGAAGGCGGAAGGTCGCGCGAAGCAGGCTTCGCACGGCGCAGATGGTGCGCCAAGAACCATTTACCGCCGGGCGAGTCAAGTTCCGCGCCCGGCGGGGCGTCCGTTACAGCTCGTGGACCGTGACGTCCGGGCAGGCTTCCCGCGCCAGATCGCGCAGGTGCCGGTGGTGCGTGAGGTAGATCACCTGCCCGCCCCTTGCCATCTCGCCCATGACGCGCAGGGCATTGAGCGCGCGCCCGTCGTCGAAGGTCTCCATGATGTCGTCGGCGATGAAGGGCACGGTCTCGCGGGTTTCGGCGATCTCATGGTAGCCCGCCACGCGCAGCGCGAGATAGAGCTGGAAGCGCGTGCCCTTGGAAAGGTCCTTCGCGAGCTTCGAGGCGCCTGAGGCGGCATTGGCGACGAGGAACTCGCCGTCCTTCTCCAGCACCGTCGAAAGGCCCGCATATTCCCCGCCCGTGATGGCGCGGAAGGTGTGCGAGGCGCGCTCCATCATCCGGCTGCGGTGGCGCTCGCGGTAGAGCCGCAGCGCCTGCTCGGCCGCAAGGATGCCGGCGCGCGTGGCAAGGTAGCGCCGCGAACGCTCGGCAAGATCGACGAGCGCCGTGCGCCGCCGCTCCTCCAGCGCCGCCGCCGCATCGCTGCCGGCGATCTTCGACAGGGCCTCGTCGGCGCGGGCCTTTGCAAGGTGCTGCTCCTCCACCGCGCGGTCGAGATCGTCGAGCCGTGCGGCAAGATCGGCCCGCTCGCCCGCAAGCTGGTCCTCGTCGACCGCCGACAGGGCGGCCTCCGCCTCCTCGGCGGTTTCCAGGCGCATCTGCCGGGCAAGGTCGCGCGCCGCCTCGCCGATGCGGTCGAGAAGATCGTCGCGCCGGCGATAGGATTCCAGGAGGATTTCCGCCTCTGCGAGGCTGGCGCAGCCGAGGACGGCGAAAATCTCCGAAAGCCGCGCGGCAAGCGCCGCCCGGCGCTCCTCCAGCGTGCGGGCCTCCTCGCCGAGCCGCGCCAGCGCCTTGTCGAGCGCCGCGCGCCGGTCGTGCACCGCTTTCGCCGCGGCGAGCCGGCGGTTAAGGCTCGCAACCGCGGCAAGGGGGTCCGCCGCGTCGAACGCCTCGCCGAGCCGGCCGGCGAGCCGCTGCGCATGGCCGGTATAATCCTCCTGGTCGCGCCGCATGGCGGCGATGCGGTGCTCCAGTTCGCGGTGCCGCTCGACGGTGCGGGCGAGCGCCTGCAGGGCGGGCAGAAGGGCGGCAAGGCGCTCCGGATCGCCCGGCGCCCGGTCCGTTGTGAGCCATGTGCCGGCGATGTCCCGCTGCCATGCCGCCTGCCATGCGGAAAGGGCGTCCGCCGCCTCCCCTGCCGCCTTGCCGCGCGCTTCGGCATCGGCTGTGGCACGGGTGTGGCGCTCGGCGGCGGCAAGGCGGCGCGCTTCCGCCGCCTTCAGCGCCTCCAGGCGATCCTCCGCAAGGAAGACGGCTTCCTCGAACGTGGTTCCGGCGGGAAAATCCGTCCCGAGCAGGCCGGCAAGCCGCAGGAGCGTCGCCCTGGCCTCCTCCTCGACCACATCGGCCTCCGTGCCGCACCGGGCAAGATCGGCGGCCATGGCGAGCGCGGCCGAACGGCGCTCGATCCAGCCCGCCGTTTCCGGCAGGGGCGTCTCCGCCGGCAGGCCGCAGCGGCGGGCGATGGCGGCGATCTCCGCATCCGTCTCCGTTCGCGCCGCCTCAAGCCGTTCCGTCTCGCCGGCCAGCGCCGCAAGACGCGCCGCGCCTTCCGCCACGCTGCGCTCCAGCAGGCGGATTTCGGAGAGGCGGTCGGCGCTGCGCAGGCGCGCATCCGTCACCCGGTCGTCCTCCCGCATCGCCGCCTCGAAGGCGGCGGCGGTCTGGCGGTCGAGACGGGCGAGATGCGCCTGCCACGCCTCCTCGCGCCCGGCGCGCAGGCGGCCCGCCTGCTCCTCGCCCGCAGCGCCCGTTACCGCCTGCAGCGCGTCGAGCCTTGCCTTGGCGCCGGCACTTTCGAGCGTCAGGGCGGCGACCTGCTCCTGCTGGCGGCGAAGGGCGTCTTCCGCCGCCTCGCGCCGCTTGCGCAGGCTTTCAAGTTCCGAAGACGACGGCACCGGCAGGGCCGCGAGCGCCGCCGCCGTGCCGGACCACGGTGCAAGCCCCGCCATCGCCGCCTCGGCCTCCTGCCGGCCAAGGGCGAGAAGACGACGCGCTTCGCGCAGGCGTGCGGGAAGATCGCTGGAGCGAGCGGCGCGCAGCGCGGCGCCGAGCGCCACTTGCTGCGCCTCATCGCCCTCCGCGCCGCAATCCTGCGCCGCGCGCGCGGCCTCCAGCGCCTTTTCCGCCTCGGCCCGCTCGCGAAGGGCGGCCTCGGCGCGCTCGGCAAGCGCGGCGCGGCGGGAAAGCTGCGCGGTGAGTTTTTCACCGAGGCCGGGCGGCAGCAGGATTTCCGCCGGATCCGTCTCCGGCGGAAGGCCGAGCGCGGCGATCTCCGCCCGAAGCGTTGCGGCAAGCCGGTCACGCTCGCCCTCGCGCGCGGCAAGGTCCATCGCGGCGGTGCGGAAGCGGGCTTCCAGCGCGGAGCCGGCAAGGGCCGCGATATCGGCCTCGGCCTCCAGCACCGCGGCATCCTCGGATAGGCCCGCACGTTCCTCGGCGGAACGGTCGCGCTCGGCAGCCACGCCCTCGGTCCGAGCGGCAATCTCCGCCTCCTCGCGGGCAAGCTCGCCCAGAAGGGTGCGCCAGCCGGGCGGCGGGGAATCGCCGAGGTCGAAGGCGCCGAGCTCGGCCCTGAGGCTGCGCAGGCGGCGAAGGGCGGGCAGCGCCTCAAGGCTGCGCTCGGCCTGCCCCAGCGCGGCGCGTGCCTCGGCCCGTTCGGCGCTCGCCTCCGCATGGCGCCGGGCGGCCTCGTCGCGCTCGCGCACGAGAAGACCGTAGTCGCGGGCAGCGACGTCGAGCGCCTTGCGCTCGGCCGCCAGCGCCTCGATCTCGATTTTCAGCGTGGAGAGCCCGTGCTTGCGGCCGGCGGGCCGGTAGAAATCGTCCGCCTCCGCCTTCAGCGCGGCAAGGCCGGAGGCCATGTCGGAAAGGCCGGAGCTTGCCGAGAACAGCATGGCGCCAAGCTCGCCCTCGCTCTTCAGGATATCCTCGCCGCCCTTCTCGATGCTCTCGTCGTCGAGCGAGAACATGGTGCGGTAGGCGCTGCGGTCCATGCCGCCGAGGACGGAGGCGAAGAGCGTATCGGGCAGCGGCCGGTCGTCGGCGGAAACAAGCGTTCCCTGGTTGCGCTTGAGCCGGTACGCCTCCACGGCGTCCGCGCCGATGGAAAGCCGCCCGCCGACGCGCATCAGCGCATAAGGATGCAGGAAACCGTAGGCGCTCGTCTTCTCGATGCCGAAGAGGAGGTCGAGATAGGCGGAAAAGAGCGTCGACTTGCCGGCCTCGTTCGGGCCGTGCACGAGATGGAAATCCGGCTTGCCCGGCCGGGGCACGCCGAAATCGAGGCTGCGCTCGGTGAACTTGCCGTAGCGGACGAGGTCGAGCCGGTCGAGGCGCATGTCAGGCCCCTTCCCGCTCGCCGCCGAGGCGGGCGAGCACTGTATCGGCCCCCTCGCGGGCAAGCTCGGCGATCAGCCCCTCCTCCGCCACCTCGTCCGGCACGAGAAGGTGACGCGCCTCCTTCGGCAATTGCCGCAGGAGATCGGCGAGCGTTTCGCGCAGCTCCTCGCGATAGGCATGACTGAGGGTGACGTCCGCGTGCATCAGGCGGGAAAGCTCGGAGAGCGGCCCGGCATCGCTCCCTTCGGCGACCGGCGGGGCGGTGACGGCAAGCTCCACCGCCTCGATCCAGCCGGAGCCGAGCGAGGCGGCGATATTCTGCAATTCGGCGAGCAGCAGGTCCTCATCGCGGCGCAGGCGCCAGGCGAGCGGCGTCGCGCCCGCCAGCGTCAGGCGCGCGACGAGATGGGCGCCGCCGGTCGCGACGAGATGGGCGCCGCCGGTCGCGGCGAGCGCGGCGGCAAGCACCGCCTCGGCCCGCTCCTGCATGCCGCGCCAGTCGTCGACGCCGGCAAGGTCCACCGACAGCCGCTCGAAGACGGCGACGGCGACCGGGCGCTCCTCGCAGGCGATCGTGCCGTCCTCCTCCACGGTGACGAGCGTGACGCCCTTCGGCCCGCTTTCGTTGATGTCGCGCCCCTGCGGGTTGCCGGGCATGACGATCCACGGCTTTTCCAGATGCACGCGGCGCTGGTGGATATGGCCGAGCGCCCAATAGTCGAAGCCGTGCGCGGCGAGGTCGGCGATGCTGACGGGCGCGTAAGGATCGTGGCGGCTTGCGCCGGCAAGGCTGGTGTGGAGCAGGCCGATATTGACCGCATCGGCCACCGGCGCGCGGAAGGACGGCAGCAACGAGGCCGGCGCGTGCGGGTTGGCGAAGCTGATGCCGTGGACATGGACCTCGCGCCCGTTCGCCAGCGCCCCCGCCCGCACCGGCCTTCCCCGTCCGTCGAAGACATGCACGTTCGGCGGGAAGGTGAGCTCGCGGGTGATCTGCGACTGCGCATCGTGATTGCCGCGGATGAGATAGACGCGGATGCCCGCCGCCTCCAGCCGCCGCATCTCGGCCATCAGGAAGAGCGCCGTCGCCATGGAGGTCTGCGAGCCGTCGTAGAGATCGCCGGCGATCACGAGCGCGTCGACCGCCTCGGCGAGCGCGATGTCGACGATGCGCTCCAGCGCCGTGCGGGTCGCCCCGCGCACCAGGTCGCCGAGGTCGGCATTGCGGAGGGCCAGGGAGGTGAGCGGCGAATCGAGGTGCAGGTCGGCCGTGTGGATGAAGCGGAAAGGCATGGCCGGACAATCGCCCCGACGCCCCGAAGGGTCAATGCCCGCAGGCCGAAGAGCCGGGTTATGCAGGGTGAAATCATGCCCCCGGAAAAAACCTTCCGGGAAGGCGGAAATAACGGCCGGGCGGCTTTACGATGATCGTTCAATATCTATGATCAAATTCATCGAAAAACGTTACGATCCTTTGACATGGTCCCTCATAATACCTATATTCCACCTCATGAGTAGCACGATAGAAATCTCCCAGGGCATGTTCAAGCTCTACCATCAGGTCAGCCGCCTGGTGAACGAGTGCATGATGGACGAAGGTGTGTCGCTCGCCCGCAGCAAGTTCCTGCTTCTTCTGGAATGTCAGGGCCCGCAACGGTCGACGGATATCGCCTGCGCTCTTGGTTTCGCACCCCGCACGGTGACGGAAGCGATCGACGGTCTCGAGCGTGACAAGCTGGTCAAGCGCGAGCCCGACCCGAAGGACCGCCGTGCCAAGATCGTCTCGATCACGGATATGGGCCGGACCGTCATTTCGGCCGCCCAGCAGCCGCAGCACAAGACGATCGAGGCGATCTTCGCCGTCCTCACCGAGGAACAGAAGCAGCAGCTCAAGGAAATCATCCGCTGTCTCAGCGAGAAGACCGAGGCGCTGCAACGGGAAAGAGACAAGAACGCGGGCGCTGCCGACATGGCACCGATCCGTTCATTGGAAGCCGTCGACTGACAGCCCCGACGGAAAGACGAACTGGAAAGGCCGGGATCGCAGGATCCCGGCCTTTTGTGTTCTTTGGCCGCCCCTCATCCGGCCTGCCGGCCACCTTTGTAACTTCCCTTTGCCCGGGATTGGCGCTGTATTGCCGATTGCGGTGGCGGATGAGAGACCGCAG
>NZ_JACHIK010000012.1 GCF_014203155.1 Shinella fusca | reverse complement strand
GGGCGCCGGAATATCCGATGATCCTCGCCGTCAACTATCCGAGCCTTCAGGCCGTGGAGGCGGCGCTTGCCAGCCCCGCGCGAACCGAGGCCCGCACGGCGACCGAGGCGGTGCTCGCCGAATTCTTCGACGGCCGCATCCACCACCATGTCACGCTCGCAAACGAATATGTCGTTTGAAGAGGCCTGCGCCTGAAGCCTTCCGGTCCGCTTCGGCGGCGTGGTGGCGTGGCTTGCCGGTCATTGCCCGAAGCGGCTTGGCAGGAAGGGCCGCGCATCCTCGCCGATGCGATCTTCCAGCGCGTCGATGACCAGATCCGCCGTCTTGGGGGCGGCGGCGATGCCGATATGGCCGTGGCCGAAGGCCGCGACGATGCCGGGATGGCGCGACAGGGGGCCGATCACCGGCAGCCCGTCGGGTGTGGAGGGCCGGTGCCCCATCCACAGGCGCAGGCGCGGCGCCTTGTCGTCGGAAAGATAGGGGTAGCTGGCCAGCGCATGCCGTTGCAGCACCTGCGCGCGTTCCCAGTTCGGCGGCTTGTCCACACGCGCAAGCTCGACCTGGCCGGAAAGGCGCAGGCCCATGTCGGTGGGCGTGTTGGCCATCCGTCCGGTGCTCGGCATGACGGGAATCTCGAAGGGCGTTTCGCCCGAGGCCACGGTGACATGGTAGCCGCGCTCGCTCTGCATGGGGATGCGTACGCCGAGCCCGCGCAGGAGACGGCCGGAATGAATGCCGGCGGCGACGACGATGCGGTCGGCCGACAGGGTTTCGCCGTCTTGAAGGACCACGCGCGGCGTGACCGCATCGAGGATGGCCGTCGCGGGAGACTGGCGGAATTCCACGCCCTTGCGCCGGGCGGCCTCGACGATGCCGGCGACGTAGCGGCCCGTGTCGCGGCAATGCGCGCCCTTCGTCACATGCACGGCGAAGCGGTAGGCGGGGCCGAGGGCGGGCAGCCGGCGGCGCAGATCCGCCTCGTCCCATTCCGCATAGGCGACGCCGTTCTCCCGGCGCAGTTCCCAGCTCAGCGCCTCCGCCTCGAAGGCGGCGCGGTCGGGATAGGCGTAGAGCAGGCCGTTCTGCAGGATCAGCCGCTCCTGCCCGGTCTGCCGCGCCAGTTCCAGATGGCGCTCGGGGCCGTCATGGAGCAGGAAGTTCAGCCGCGCGGCGGTCCGGCGCACGCGGGCCTTGCTGGCGCCGGCCCAGAGAAAGCGCAGGAGCCAGGGCGTGAGCTGCGGCAGCGAGGCCCAGTCGATGGTCAGCGGCCCGTTCCGGTCGAGGAGGAAGCCGGGAACCTGCCGCCAGAGGCCGGGCATGCTCATCGGGATGATCGAGGCCGGGCTGATCCAGCCGCCGTTGCCGTAGCTCGCCCCGGCTTCGCTGCCCGGCGGATGCCCGTCGCAAAGCGTGACCTGCCAGCCGGCATCGGCCAGTTTCAGGGCGGCGGTCGCACCGATGATGCCCGCGCCCACCACGATTATCCTGCCTGTCATTTCCGTTTCGCCCGCTTCTCAGGAAAGCCCGCCATGGAAATGGCTGAGGAAGTCCCGTGTCGCCGCCTCGCGCGGCTCGTTGATGACCTGCCGCGCATCGCCGGTCTCCACGACGAAGCCGTCCTGCATGAAGATGACCGTGTCCGCGACGTCACGGGCGAAGGCCATTTCATGGGTGACGAGGATCATCGTCATGCCCTGCTCGGCAAGCTGCCGGATGACCGCGAGCACCTCTCCCACCAGCGCGGGATCGAGCGCCGACGTCGCTTCGTCGAACAGCATCACCTCCGGTTTCATGGCCAGCGCCCGGGCGATTGCCACGCGCTGCTTCTGCCCGCCGGAAAGCTGCTCGGGCCTGGCATCGGCGCGGGCCGCAAGGCCGACCTTGGCGAGGAGTTCGGTGGCTTGCGCCCGGGCGGTGGCCTTGTCCTGCTTCAGCACGCTCACCGGGCCGATCATCACGTTGTCGATGACGCTCATGTGCGGGAAGAGGTTGAAGTTCTGGAACACCATGCCCGTGCCGGCGCGGAAGGCGGCAAGGTCCCGGTCGCGCATGGAGACGCGCCCCATCGAAAAATCCATCCGGTGCCCGCCGATGGTGATGCAGCCGGCGTCCGGCAGCGACAGGAGGTTGAGGCTGCGCAGGAGCGTCGATTTTCCCGAGCCGCTCGGCCCGATCATCGCGACGACATGGCCGCGCGGGACCGACAGGTTGATGTCCTTCAGGACATGGAGCGCGCCGAAGGACTTCTTCAGCCCCACGACCTCGATCATCGGGTCCGCGCCGTTCGCCGTCTGTGCCTTGCCGGTCATGTCCTGCGGCCCTCCAGCCAGTGTGCCAGGCGCGTCGTCGGGAACAGGACCGCCAGATAGATGAACGCGATCAGGGTGTAGGTCTCGAGCGGCCGGTAGATCGCCGACGTCACGAGCTGGCCCTGGTAGAGCAGGTCCGGCACGGCGAGAACCGAGAGCAGCGACGTGTTCTTCAACTGGAGGACCGACTGGTTCACCAGGGGCGGCACCATGCGGCGCAGCGCCTGCGGCAGGATGATCTTCGCCATCAATTGCCCGCGCCGCATGCCGATCGCCCGGCCCGCATCCCATTGGCCCGCGTCGATCGACACGATGCCGCCGCGGACGATCTCGGCATAGAAGGCCGCGCCGTACATGGTCAGCGTGATGAAGGCGGCCGTCGCCGGGGCGATCTCGATGCCGATCAGCATCGGCAGGGCATAGTAGCACCAGACGAGCTGCACGAGGACCGGCGTGCAGCGGAACAGCTCGACGACGACCATGATGGGAATGGTGACGATCTTCCACCCGGAGAGCCGGGCAAGCGCGAAGACCGTGCCGACGACGATGCCGGAGACGATCGTGAGGATGGTGAAGCCGATCGTATAGGCCAGGCCTTGCAGGAAGAGGCCGCGATATTGCCACAGGCCCGAGAAATCCCATTGATAATCCATCACAGCGCGCCCTTTTCGGCCCGGGGGAATGTCCGCGGGGAGGTTGACGTGAAGAGCCATTCGCCGAGCGTCAGGATGTCGAAGACCGGAAGGGCGAGGGCCGTCGATATCGCCTGTGCGAAGGGCGGCATGTTGGTGCATTCCAGCACGATGGCGCCGACCGAAGGATGATCGGCGACGAGCCGGCGGGCCGTTGCGATCACCTCCGCCTCCAGCGCCGCTTGGTCGTAAGGGGCGTTGTCTTCGACGAGGCGGTGGAAGGCGCCGCCGGCCGGCACGCCGCGCTTGGGCACGGACGGATCGGCGCCGCAGGCCCTGAACGTCTCGGGGCCGAGGCTTGCCTCGTCATAGGTGATCACCCCGGGGCGCCGCCCCGCGCCGAGGGCTATCTCCACCATCGGCAGCTGCATGAGGCTGGAGGCGGCGACCGGCACGCCGAGCGCGTCGGCGAGCCTGCGCTGGTGGCGGGCCATGAAGCCGCAGGACGTGACGATCGCCGTGCAGCCCTCGGCGACCAGTTCCCGGCCGGCGGCGACGAAATCGTCGACGAGGCCCTCGCCGCCCGCACGGACGACGAGGGGAACGGACGCCCCGCGCACGCGGCGGAACTTTACCGGAAAGGGCCATGACGCTGCATGGCCGACGTCACCGGCCGGACGCTCGAAGGCCGTGTCCAGCATGATGACGCCCAGGGCGCGGGGACGGGCGGACATGGCGGATGCCGGTCAGAACGTCAGGTTCGCCGGCAGCGTCGACTTGTCGACGCCGACGAGGGCGAGGCTGTCGACGATCCAGTTCGAGACCTTGCCTTCCTTGCGGCGCTCGGCAAGCCAGGTATCGACGAAGTCGCGGAATTCGCCGTTCGGATCGCGGCGCACGCCGATCGTGGTCGGCTGGCTCGACTGGGGCTCGGGAATGATCAGCTTGGAGACCTGCGCGAGGTTCTTCGTCGTCACCACGGCCAGAAGGGCCACCTGGATGATGGCGTCGGCGCGGCCGGACTGAAGCGCAAGGATGGTCTCGTCGGCGGATTTGAGCGCGACCAGCGTGCAGTTCGGCAGGGTCTTGCGGGCGAAATTGTCCTGGGTCGAGCCGAGGTCGACCGCCACGCGCATCTCCGGCCTGTTCATCTCTTCCCAGGTCGTCACCGTAAGGTCCTTGCGGGCGACGAGGGTGAAGGTGTTGTCCATCAGGGCCTTGCTGAAATCGACGACCTTGGCGCGCTCGGGATTGTCGCTGAGGCCGAACATCATGTCGATCTTGTTGCTCTGGAGATCGATGACGGCATTGCCCCAGGTGGTCTCGACCGGTTCCAGCTTCACGCCGATATATTGCGCGAAGTCCTGGCCCATCGCGACGCAGAAGCCTTCCCATTCGCCGGTGGCGAGGTTCTTGTGATAGTAGGGCTCGGTGCCGGCGAAGACGCCGATCCGCAGCGTGCCGCGCTCCCGGATGGCCTTCAGCGTCGGCCCTTCGGCAGCGGCCAGAAGCACCGAGGGCGAAAGCAGCGCGGCTGCGCCCGCAAGAAGCATCGTCTTTCCGAAATCGCGTCTGTTCATGATCTTGGTCCCAGTTGGTTGTTCGTTCCCTATTGCGCCTTGTGCGCGATCAACGCGTTCTCGCGGTTGATTTTGTTGGAAAGCACGACCGAGTAGGTCACGCTTTCGATGCCCTCGATGCGGGCGAGTTCGTCGATGAGCGCCTCCAGGTCCTCCAGGAGATCGACGCTCACGCGGCACAGGATGTTGGCCGGGCCGCTGATCGCATCGGCGGTCAGGATCTCCGGATAGTCGCGCAGCACGGCAAACAGCCGCTGCGTCGCCCGCAGCGCGGTGGTGATGAAGAGGTAGGCGCAGACGGACTGGTCGGCGCCACGGCGCCCGACGATGGCGCGGTAGCCGAGGATGACGCCGCGGCGCTCCAGCCGCTCGATGCGCTCCTGCACGCTCGAGCGGGCAAGGCCGACCCGCCGGGCGAGTTCGCTGGCCGGAACGCGGGCGTTCTCCTCCAGGATGCTGAGCAGGTTTCGGTCGATGCTGTCGCCGTAGTCCATATCGTTCCCACCTCTTTTACCGGAGAGTGCGGCGAAATCTTCCCGAAGAAAAACATTGAAAAATGGGTTCTCCATGACTTTTACTCATGCTTGTCCAGTGGAGATTCCCATGCGCCGCTTCCTGCCCTCCCTCAGCGCCCTTCATGCCTTCGACGCCTCCGTGCGCCATCTCAGTTTCACGAAGGCGGCCGAGGACATGGGCGTCACGCAAAGCGGGATCAGCCGGCAGATCAAGAATCTGGAGGATTTCCTGGGGCTTACGCTCTTCGAGCGCGCCGGGCCGAAACTGGTCCTGACGGCCGAGGGCGCGCGGTACTACGAGGAGATTTCGCGCCTGCTCGACAAGCTGGAGGACGTCTCGATCGACGCGGTGCGCGGGCGAACGGCGCAGAGCATGCTGAAGATCGGATTTCCCCCGACCCTGATGCGGCGCTGGGGCGCGGCGATGCTAACCGCCTTTGCAAGCGCCCATCCGCAGACGTGGTTCGAGGTCTACCCCTGCCGCCACGATCTCGATTTCGCGACCTCCGAGCTCGATCTTGCGTTTGTGCGGGGCACGGGCAACTGGAGCGGCGCGCGCAGCCAGTTGCTGTTTCAGGAGGAGCTGGTCGTGGTCGGCGCGCCGGAGCTGCTGCCGCCGGAGGGACTGTCAAGCGATGAGGCGCTGCTGGACTATCCGCTGATCCAGAATTCCAGCCGGCCGAGTCTCTGGCTGCACTGGCTGCGGGGCGCGGGCGTTCACTACAAGAGCCGCATCTACGGCCCGCGACTGCCGAATTTCGACATGATCCTCGAATGCGCCGTCAACGGCATGGGGCTTGCCGTGGTACCGGAGCTGCATGTGCGCGACGAACTGGCGTCGGGAACGCTGAGGCTTGCTTTCGACAGGCTCCAGACGTCGGGCGAAGGCTTTTATCTCTGCTTTCCGCAGGTGCGGATGAGCTCGACGAACGTGCGCATCTTCCGTGACTGGTTCGCCACGGAATTCGGCCGGCGCAGGCAATTCCTGCCGCCGGCCTGTGCGGCGGGTCAAAGATAGGCCTTTTCGGCCGGCCGCAGGTCCAGCGGATCCTCGCCCCGTTTCAGGAGCCAGGAATAGACCGGCGGAACCCGGTCGGCGATGGATTCGACGTGCACGTCGATGAAGCACGGCCCGTCCCGATGGGCGAAGGCCCCGGCCAGCGCTTCGTCGAGCTGCGCGGCGGTGCGCGCCGTCCAGGCCTTGAGGCCGTAGGCCTCGGCGATGGCCTGCCCCCTCGGCGCGAGGAAGTCCACGCCGAAGCATTGGTTATGGCCCTTCAGCCGGTGCAGGCCCTTGATCCAGCCGAAGGTCCCGTTGTTGAAGAGGACGAGGATGGCCGGAACCTGCAGGCGCACCAGCGTTTCCAGTTCGCCGACCGTCATGCCGAAGGACCCGTCGCCGAAAAGGCCGATGGGCCGCTTGGACGGGTCCGCCCGCCACGCCCCGACGGTCGCGGGAAGCGCCGAACCGAGGCCGCCGAAGGCGCGCGGAATGGCAAAGCGCGTCTCGCGGTCGTTGATCTTGAGGAAGCGCGTCATGTAGGGCGTCGGCGTTCCGGCATCGGAATAGATCAGCGCCGGCTTGCCGGAAGCCTGGAGCGCTTCGTTGAAGGCGCGCACGGCCCGCTCCGGGCGCAGCGGAACCCGCTCGTCGCGAAGCGCCTCCTCGGCGTGATCCCAGAACACCTTTCGCCGGCTGTTGAGCTCGTCGATCCACGCATCATGCCGGGCGGGCTCGATGGCCGCGTCGAGGCTGAGAAGCTCTTCCAGCACCAGCAGCGCATCGCCCTGGATGGACAGCAGGTTCTCGTAGTTGTTGGCCATGATCTCCGGCGAGATGTCGATCTGCGCCAGCCGGCGGTTGAGGGTGATGCGCGGGAAGGTCCAGCCGATGGTGACGACCGAGCCGATGCGCGAGCCGACGAAGAGCGTGAAGTCGGAATGTTCCAGCGCCCAGTTCGCATGGGGATGGAAGCCGTTGTCGCCGATGACGCCGATGGCGAGGCGATGGTCGTCGTCGATGGCGCCCTGGCCGGTCATGGTCGTGCACATGGGCACGTTGTATTTCTCCGCAAGCTCCGTGATGCGGTCGCCGGCGCGGGCGCGGTTCACCCCGCCGCCCGCCACGATCAGCGGCCGCTCGGCCTTCGCGAGCAGTTTCAGCAGGTCCTCCAGCTTCGCGCGCGGCGGCAGCGTGGGATAGGCCGGAAACGTGCGGCATTCCTCCTCGACATGCAGGGAGATGCGGGCGGGGTCCACTTCGGCGAGCAGCATGTCCTCGGGGATTTGCAGATGCACGGCGCCGGGCTTGCCGGAGCAGGCGACGCGGAAGGCCCGGCGGACGATCTCCGGCAGCTTTTCCGGCGATTTCACCTGGACGGACAGCTTCGTCACCGGCTCGAAGAGCTTGGCGCAATCGAGCTCCGTGAGCACGCCGCGGCCTTCGCCGGGAAGGGGAATGTCGATGGTGAGAAGAATGACGGGCACGGACGAGCCGTTCGATTCGGCGACCGGCGGCAGGGAATACATCGCGCCCGCCCCCGAGGGGCACTCGAAGACCCCCGGCCTGTTGGTGAACCGCCCGTAGGCATCGGCCATGTAGCCGGCCGAACGTTCGTCGCGCGCCATGACATGGCGGATCTCGTCTTCCCGGTGCTGAAGGGCTTCATAGAGGGGAACGTTCGTATCCCCCGGCACGCCGAAGATCGTATCGACGCCGTAGCCGACGAGCATTTCCACCAGAATATCCGCACCGCGCATTTCGCTTTCTCCCGCCTCTGTTGCGGTGGCAGAATAAAGCCATGAACGGTCGCCCGGGACCGGCGATATGCCGGGACCGGAAGGCATGATCCGTCAAACCGCCGGTTTCGACCGCCGGGTCTGGGCTCTCGCCATGCGGCTTCAAGGTGCCCCCTCGTTTGCAGTCGCGCGGATATCCGATCGATCCTGTATATATGGGCATGAACGATCTTTCTCGAGTAGTACGATGCGGAGGCTGCCATGCTCGGCGAACTCGACCTCGATGACCTGCGCAAGATAAAGCAGGTCTCCCATTACTTCCGCTACCCGCTGCATCGGCGCGACTTCCATGATCTTCGCGTGCAGGACCAGGTTCGCGGCCACTATGCGGCAAAGCCCCTCTACAACAGCCTCACCGCAAGCAACCGCGTCGATCGTTCGTCCGGATATAGCGGCGACGTCGCGTCCCTCTTCGTACCGTCGGATGCGGCTTCGCTGCACGACGTCCGCCTGCTCCTGACGCATCTTGCGCCGGAGCGGGTCGAGTTGCCGACCGGCCGGCGCAACTGGCCGGCGATCCGTGCAGCGGCCGAGAGCGGCATCTTGCAGATGCTGGCGGAGACGACGGCGTCGCAAGACTATCGCCTCGTGCCGCTGACGTTCGGATAGCGTTGGCGGTCGACTGCGGCGTGTTTTGCGGGCAAACTGTCTCCCGTCTGCCCGCAGCCCGGCGATCCCACGACACGTTCGAGAGCGGCAGGACCGGCCATATCGCCGCCGGCGAGGGCGGGCCGGCAACGACATCGAACGGGAGGCAGGAATGAAGACGTCCCTTTTCCTCGCATCGGAAAATTCCTCCGCGCTGCGGCTGCTCGGCAATGCGGGTATCGCGGTCGAGGTGATGGCCGCCGACCTCGACGACCGGGCGCTGGAAGAGCCGCTCGAAGAGACAGGCGCGTCGCCTGAAGATTTCGCCCTCGTGGTGGCGCAAGCCAAGGCGACGGAGATGAGCGAGCAGAACCCCGGCCTGCTTTTCCTCGGCTGTGAACAGGTCTGGTCGCTTGACGATGCGGTCCTTCCCCTGCCGGCTGACATGGAGGAGGCGCGGCGCCGCCTGCTTCTCCTCTCGGGCAGGACGCACACTATCAATGTCGCCGTCGTGCTGGCCCGTGACGGGGAGATCCTCTGGCACAAGACCGATGTCGCAAGCATCACCATGCTGAAGCTCGATCCGGGCTTCATTGGCCGCTACATGGCGGAGATCGGCCCGGACGGCCTCAAGACGGCGAACCTCTGCCGGGTCGATGGAGAGGGAATCCGGCTCGTCGAGACGATCGAGGGCGACCGCTTCACCGCGGCCGGGGTGCCGATGCTGCCCCTGCTTGCGGAACTGCGCCGGATCGGCGCCATCGATGCCTGACGGGCGGCGCGCCGACGGGATTTGCCTTATCGTCGTGCTTGGCCGCCTCTACGGCTCCGCCGCGTGCTGTTCGGCATCGGCCTGGCTGCGTATAGGTTCGACCGGGACAGCTTGCTGGCTGGCCCGCGCGATATCGATGCTGCGATGGGAGAAGAAGGCGCCGAACATGCCGGCGACCGTGGCGACGACGGTGATCGCATAGATGTCGATCAGGAGACACAGCACCTTTCCGCCCATGGTGACGGGGTTCGCCATGGCGGAGGAGAGCGTCGTCAATTGCGAGGTCGTGAAGAACAGCGCATCCCAGAAGGTATGGATATCCGTCTGCGGATGGCTCCTTTCCAGAAGCAGGAGAAGCCCGCTCGCGACGATATCGACGACGAAGGTCAGCGTCAGGGCTGCGCCCAGCCTGTCGCGCAGATGTGAATGCGGCATGCTGCTGGCGCGGACGAGCGCCCGGATATCGTCAAGGATACGACGCAGTGCATGCATTTTCGGCCTCACCTCTCCCCGGAATTTCGGGAATGGTACGGCATCGGCGCAGGGAATGCGACGGGCGGCGGGACACATGATCCATGCCGCACGGACGTTGACGCAGGAAACAGGGCTTGCGCCGCCTATAGCGCGAAGAACACTGCGAACGAACCGCAGAGCAGGGCAACGACGATGCCTATCTGAAAAAGGCCGATACCGGATTCAGTCTCCGGTTCACATGGAGGTTCAGGTGGGGATTTGCCGTCGCCGGAAGCCATCAGTTTCGCGAGATCCTGGCGAGTTGCTGGTCGGGTAAAAGCCTGAGAATTCTTTCGCGCGCCAGGCTACGGACCGCGGTCAGGATTTCGATCTCGGTGTAGCCGCCGACAATCAATGCGGTCCGGATCGCCTTCAAATTCACAGGGGTCTGAGCGACCGAATTCTTCATCGCAAGATTCTGAACGACTGCAATCTTCGTTTCGTGGTGACGAGACACTGGATCCCCCGAAATCGTTGAATGCCGGATGGTAACCCTTCCGGTTGCGTCTTCCAAGTTCGCTACCGTGACAGTGGCGTGACTCGCTTGCCGGCGGCAAATCGTCGTTCGAACGGAACGGCCGTCAGGGCTCGGTTGTCCCGGAAGTGGGGGCGAGCTTGATCATGGTCTGCTGCGCCATGGTCGTGTTGGCGATGATCACGCGCCTGTCGTCGTCGGTCCGCAGCACCGTATAGCCAAGGGAAATATCCTCGACCGCGCCGGTCTCGAGCCCGGTCGGCGCCTGGATCTGCAGGCGGTCGCCGCGGCGGAAGGGCTTGTAGAGGATCAGGCTGATGCCGGCGACGAGATTGCCGAGCGTGGTCTGCGCCGCAAAGCCGAGAATGACGGACATGAGGCTGACGCCGGCCAGAAGCGCCGTGCCGAGCCGGTTCAGGGCGGGAACGAGATGCGCATAGAACGTGGCGAGCAGCACCCAGATGACGAGGATGCCGAGGTGGCTGAGGAAGGAGAGGGTGATCTGGTCGATATGCTCCGACTTGTCGTGCCGCAGGGCTTCGGCCACCACGCGCCGCACCAGCCATGACAGGCACAGGCCGAGCAGGACGAAGATGCCGGCATAGAGGAGTGCGCCGGGAAGCTGGGTGGGATCGAGAATCTGGGGCATCGGAGGGCGACCTTGGAAGATCATAGCGATAGCGGGCGAGGCGACCCGTTACAAGTCGAGAATGCAGGGCGCGGCCGGCAGGCCTTGCGGTGCTCGTGGCCGAGGCACGCCGGTTTCCACCTGGTGTTCAGTCCCGGGAATTGATGGATTGGATTTAGGAGACGAAATCGCTGACGTGACTGCGGAGTTGGTCGTGGGGCCGCGCCGATCACGATGCCCGTATCGCCGCCCTGGATTTTCTCGAGGCCGCGGCGTAGGCGGATAATGCGGCCCGCTTTGGCCGAAGAAAACAGGTGACGACAGGATGACCCGTATAAACTGCGTGCCGCCGGCGGAACTCACGACGCCGCACCTGATTGCCGAGTATCGCGAGCTTCCCCGGGTGTTCGGCCTGGTCCGCGCGGCGATCGGGCGCGGGGAAAGGCCCGACGATCCCCGCAACCCGCTGAACTATCGCCTGGGGCCGGGGCATGTCCGGTTTTTCTATCCCCGGCTCGGATATCTCGTGAAACGCCAGCAGCAGTTGATCGACGAGATGCTGGCGCGCGGCTACGCGCCGAAGTTCACCGACCCCGCGGGGCTTCTCGCCGATATCCCTTCCGAGTGGCACGGGGACTGGGCGCCCGCGCCGGAGGAGATCGCCGTCAACCGGGCCCGGATACGCCAGACCTTGCATGCGCGCCTTCGGCAGCAGGATTGAGGCCAGCGGGAAAAGCTCAATCCCGGGTCTTGAACTTTCGCAGGAAGCCCGCAAGCGCCGAGAAGAACACGATCAGCGCGCCGTAGCCGAGGGTCGTCGCCGTCAGGCCGAAGAAGCCGACCGCGATGCCGGCCATCAGGGTCGGCAGGCCGAAGGCGAGATAGCTCAGCGTGAAGAGGGCGGCGAAGAGCTCGCCGCGTTCCTCGGGGCGCACGGCCGGGACGACGGAGCGCATCACGCCGTAGAAGCAGGTGCCGAAACCCGTTCCGGCGATGGTGAGTGCCATCAGGTAGGCGGGCAGGGATTGCCAGGCGATGGCGGCAAGCGTGAGGCTTGTGCCGATCGACAGCGCGACGGTGCCATAAAGGGTCACGCGCCGGGAGGAATGGCCGCGCGCCACGTAGCAGGCGATGGCCCCTGCGGCGCAGAGCAGCACGATCACGGCCGCCTGCGTCGCATGGTCCTCGGCGCCGAAGACGTGCCGGACGATCGGTGCGCCGAGCGAGAGATAGAGCCCGCCCGTGGCCCATCCGGCGATGACGGCCGGGGAGCTGCGCCAGAACGCCCTGGCTGCCGTGGCCGGCACCCCGATCCGCGGGCGCAGCGAGGCCCAGACGCCTTCATGCCGCGGCGCGGTCTCGGGAATGGACCAGATGACGCCGGCAAAGAGCGCATAGGCGGCGACCAGCGCGCCGAAGACGTCGGCCTCCGCCATGTCGGTCGCATCCATCAATACTCCCGCTACGAGGGCGCCGACGGCAAGGCCGCCGAGCGGAATGACCGAGTTCCAGATCGAGGCGCTCCCCGGCCTGTCCCGCGGTTCGAGATCGACGACGGCGGCGGAGAGCGCCGAGAGCAGCAGGCCGGCCGCGATGCCCTGCAGCATGCGCGCCGCCATCAATCCGGCGACGTCGCCCGCCTGCCAGAACAACAGGAGGCTCAGCGCCATCAGGGCAAAGCCCGCCGATATCACCGGCCGGCGGCCGACATGGTCGGACAGCGATCCCGTGACCAGCAGCGATGCCAGGAGGGCGACGGTGTAGACCGCAAAGATGCCGGTCAGGGTCGCGGCGGAAAAGCCGATCTCCTGCTGCAGCACGGGATAGAAGGGCGAGGGCGCGCTGGCGCCGGCCATCATCACCGCCATTCCCGCAAGCGCGATGCGGAAACCCGCGGCACCGCGAAGCGGCATGGATAGGGTCGTATGGGTCACGCGGCACCTATGGTTCGATTAATTTCGAACCATTTCCTACTATCATTCCGGTGATGGTTCAACTAAATTCGAACCATGGCCCATGACAATACCGAGCTTGCCCATCCTGCCCGAGACGACCTGCGGCTCACCGACGTGCTGTTCGCGCTGAGCGATCCGGAACGCCTTGCCATCGTTCGCCAGCTCGTCGACGGTCCCCTGGAGATGGCGCAATGCCATCTCTCCGACCCCTCCATGCCGAAATCGACCAAGTCGCACCTGATGAAGGTGCTGCGCGAGGCCGGCATCATCCGGAACGAGCCGCTGGGGCGCGGCCGGCGCCTCAGCCTGCGCTACGATGACCTGGAGGCGCGCTTTCCCGGATTGATCGGCTCCGTGCTGGACGCCGCGGCGGATACCTAGCGCTATCCTCAGGCTGCCTGCCCGGCGGGCAGCCTGCGCTCGATGAAGTCGCGCATGAGGGCAAGGGCCTCATCGCGCAGGATGCCGCCGGAATGCAGGCCGAGGCGCAGCCAGAGCCCGTCGATGAGCGCGCTGATGAGATGCGCCGTCTGCCGCGCTTCCTCGGCGGGCAGGATCGGCCTCAGCGCCGACAGCAGGTTGGAGTGCATGCGGGCGTGGATGACTGCCTGTATGCGGGCAAGCTGCGGCTCCCGGGGCACTTCGGCACACAGGGACAGCCATGCATGGGCGATCGACGGCTGGTAGAAGCGGTCGTCGAAATTCCCCTCGATGATGGCGGCCAGCCGTTCGCGCGGTGTCTTCGCCTGCCGCAGGCGCTCGGCGACGGCATCGCGCAGATTGGCGTTCGCCTCGCGCATCGCCTGCTCGAAAAGCTCCTGCTTGTTACGGAAATAATGCAGCACGATGCCCTTGGAGGCGCCGGCCTGGATGGCGACCTTTTCCAGCGTCGCGCCGGCCATGCCCTCGCGCTGCAGCACCTCGAAGGCCGCCTGCCGCAGTTCCCGACGCCTGATATCGACCAGCCTGGTGAGCTTTCCCGCCATGTGATTCCCGCATTCTATCGGGTGGACATTGACATTTTTTCCGCAAAGTTCAAGGATTGACCCATCGGTCAATCTTCGATCTGATCGGACAATGTTCAAAAAGGGGAACGTCGATGAAACGCGCCATCACCTGCGCTGCCGCATGCATGCTGATGATCGGAACCGCCGGAGCGGCGGAACAGGAAAGCTGCCGGAAGGTCCGGCTCGCCGAGCCGGGCTGGAACGATCTCGCCTTCACGACCGGCGTCGCGCAGGCGCTGCTGCATGGCCTCGGCTACGAGACGCAGAGCGACCTGCTCGGCATCGACGTCATCTATCTCAGCCTGAAGAACAAGGATCTCGACGTGTTCCTCGGCTACTGGGATCCGGCGATGAAGACCTATTTCGCCCCTTACGAGAAGGACGGTTCCGTCGAGACCGTCGGCAGGAACCTCACCGGGGCGAAATACACGTTCGCGGTGCCCGCCTATGTCTGGGAGGCCGGCGTCAAGGACTTTGCCGACCTCAAGACCCAGGCCGACAAGTTCGAGAAGAAGATGTACGGCATCGAGCCGGGCTCGAACCAGCTCATGCTGGATGCTATCGCCGATCCGGCCCTCGGCCTCGATGGCTGGGAAGTGGTCGAATCCAGCGAGCAGGGCATGCTGGCGGAGCTGGCGCGCCATATCGACATGAAGGCGTTCTTCGTCTTCCAGGGTTGGGCGCCGCATCCGATGAACACCGCCTTCGACATCCGCTACCTGACGGGCGGCGACAAGTTCTACGGGCCCGATTTCGGCGCCGCGACGGTCTCCACGCAGGTTCGCAAGGGCTACATGGAGGAATGCCCGAATGTCGGGCAGCTCCTGAAGAACCTCACCTTCGACATCGACTTCGAGAATCGCGGCATGGGCTACCTGATGAACGACGGCCTTGCGCCGGAAGAAGCCGGCCGCAAGGCGATCGGCGAGGATCCGAAGCGGCTCGATGCCTGGCTGGCCGGGGTCACCACCGTGGATGGCGAGCCGGGTCTTGCGGCCGTCCGCCAGGCGCTCGGCCTGTGATCGCAGCCGCCGATCAGGCCGGCTGGAACGCCCGCAAGCGCTTCGTGGCGATGGCTGACGGACGCCGCCTTGCCTATGTCGATAGCGGCGGTGACGGGATGCCGCTCTTCCTGCTGCACGGTTATACAGACAGCAGCCGGAGCTGGTCGCTGATCGAGCCGCACCTTGCCGGGCTTCGGCTGGTGATGCCGGACCTGCCGGGGCATGGCCTTTCGCCGGCCATGCCTTTGCCGGCGGTGGAGGCCTTCGCCGACGACATCGTCCGGCTGGCGGATGCCCTTGACGTCGCGCGGTTCGCCGTCGCCGGCCATTCGATGGGGGCGATAACGGCCTTCGCGCTCGCCGCGCGGCATGGCGGGCGCGTCACGGCGCTCGCCAGCATTTGCGGCAGCCTGCGGCCGGACCTTCTAGCGGACACTGCGCTCGGCGCGGAGATCCGCGCGCTTGCCGATCCCATCGAGCCGGAAAGCCGGTTCCTGCGCGAGTGGCATCGCTGCGCGCTGCCGGTGGATGCGGATTTCATCCGCTGGATCGCGCGGGAGGCGGCGGACATGCCGGCAGCCGTCTGGCAGGCGCTCTATGCCGTGCTCGAGGCCACGGACCTGCGCCGCGCCGCAAGCGGGATTCGCGCGCCGGTCCTGCTGCTGGCGGGCGACGAGGACGCGCTGTTCGACGCGCCGCACCGGGCGATCCTGCATGCGGCCTTTCCGCGAGCGACGACGGAAATCCTTGCCGTCCACAGCCACAATCCGCACTGGGAATCGCCCGCCCGCGTGGCGGCGGCATTGCTGGCTTTCCTGACGCAGCGCATGCATCCTTGATTTTACGGATGTCTCATGCTGCATTGCAATATAACCGCGCGCCAATTCCTGGGCGCGGCGTCATTGCGATGTTGGCATGAAACCGAGCGAGCTCAACGTACTGGTCATCGACGAGAACCGCATCCGCGCCGCCATCATCGAAGAGGGGCTGCGCGGTGCTGGCTACGACCGCGTCACCGTCATCGACGAGATGCACGGCCTTGCGCGGCGCATCGCCGAGCTCAATCCCGACGTCATCGTCATCGATCTGGAAAACCCCAACCGCGACATGCTGGAGAGCATCTTCCAGCTCTCGCGCGCCGTGCAGCGCCCCATCGCCATGTTCGTCGACAAGTCCGACGAGGCCTCCATCGAGGCGGCGGTGGAGGCGGGCGTCTCGGCCTATATCGTCGACGGGCTCCGGCAGGAGCGTGTCCGGCCGATCCTGAAGATGGCGATCAGCCGCTTCAACGCCTTCTCCCGCCTCAACCGCGAGCTGGAGGAAACGCGCGGCGAGCTGGAGAACCGCAAGGTCATCGACCGTGCCAAGGGGCTGCTGATGCGCTCGCGCGGGCTTTCGGAGGAGGAGGCCTATGCGCTGCTCCGCCGCACGGCGATGAACCAGAACCGCAAGATCGCCGAGATCGCCCAGAGCCTCGTCACGGCCGCGAGCCTTCTCGATCCGGGAGCGAAGGAATGACGACGCGACATGCCATCACCGCCGGCTTCGTCCCGCTGCTCGACAGCGCGCTGCTCGTCGTCGCCAAGGAGAAGGGCTTTGCCGAAGCCGAGGGGGTCGACCTCACCCTCGTGCGCGAGCGCTCCTGGGCGAGCATCCGCGACCGGCTTGCCGTCAGCCATGTCGATGTCGCCCATATCCTCGGGCCCATGCCGATTGCCTGCAATCTCGGCCTCAGCGCCCCGGCGCCGAAGATGATCGTGCCCATGGCGCTCGGCCTCGGCGGCAATGCCGTGACGGTTTCCGCCGCCCTCTGGCGGGCGATGGCGGGCGAGGGGGCGAAGGACGACCTCGATGCGCGCGGGAACGGTGCCGCCCTTCGCCGCGTGATCGGCAGACGCCGGGGCGAGCCGCTGCGCTTCGGCGTCGTGCATCCCTATTCGGGCCATAACTACGAATTGCGCTACTGGCTGGCGGCGAGCGGCATCGATCCGGACCGCGACATCGAGATCGTCGTCCTGCCCCCGCCGGACATGGGCGATGCGCTGGCGCAAGGCCTTATCGACGGCTACTGCGCGGGCGAGCCCTGGAATACGTTCGGCGTGCTCGAGCGCGGCGGGCATCTTGCCACCGTCAAGGCGGCCATCTGGAAGTCGAGCCCGGAAAAGGTGCTCGGCGTCAATGCCCGCTGGGCGGAAAGCCATCCCGAGGCGCTGGCGGCATTGCTCGTCGCGCTGCATCGGGCCTCGCTCTGGTGCGCACGGCCGGAAAACCATGGGGAACTGGCGCAGCTTCTCGCGCGGCCCGCCTATGTCGGGCGGGACGCCGCGCTGCTGCTGCCGGCCCTCAGCGGCACATTGCCGGTGGGCGGCGGTATCGTGCGGCAGGTCGGGGATTTCTTCGTTCCCCATGCCAAGGCCGCGACCTTCCCGTGGAAGAGCCATGCGCTGTGGTTCTATACCCAGATGGTGCGCTGGGGGCAGATCGCGCATACCGCCGGCCACCGGCGGATCGCCGCGCAGACCTACCGGCCGGATGTCTACCGCGCGGCGCTGACGGCGCTCGGCGTCGCCATGCCTTCGGCGAGCGCCAAGGTGGAGGGCGCCTTGACCGTGGAGACGCCGGTCGGCTCCTCCGGCGCGCTGACGCTCGGGCCCGACGGTTTCTTCGACGGCGGCCGGTTCGATCCGGACGACGTGGACGCCTATATCGAAATGCAGGCTGCCCGCCGATCGGGCGACTAATTTATGCGCACTGCACAAAAAATGGCTTCGCGGTGCGTCGATCTCCAGATTTCCACGTGCAAAAACAATAGTTTGATGAACTTGGCACGCCGGTTGCTTATCTTCTCGTAGGCCTTCGGGCCACGATATCGGCGTCCAATGACGGGCGCCTCCAGCAAAGCCGCTGATCAGGATCCTGCGAACCGGACCGTCCGTCTCGCGTGGCCCTGGCCAGCGGCTTTTCGTTTTTCACCCTCAAGATGGAGCGGCACGACCTTGTCGGGCCACGGAGAAGCCATGTCCGAGATCAAGCAACCTGTCCCCGCGCACGCACCCGCCGTCGCCCTGTGGATGTCCACCTTCGCCTTCACCATCTGTTTCGCCGTCTGGACGATCTTCGCGATCATCGGCATCCGCATCGGTAAGGACCTCGGGCTCAGCGAGGCCGAGTTCGGCCTCCTCGTCGGCACGCCGATCCTCACCGGCTCGCTGGTGCGCGTCGTGCTCGGCGTCTGGACGACCCGCTACGGCGGGCGCCTCGTCTATACGCTGACCATGCTGGCGGCGGCGCTTGCGACGCTCCTCCTCTCCCATGCCACGACCTATCCCCAGATGCTGCTCGCCGGCCTCGGCGTGGGGCTTGCCGGCGGCACCTTCGCCGTCGGCGTCGCCTATGTCTCGCCGTTCTTCCCGCCGGAAAAGCAGGGCACGGTGCTCGGCATCTTCGGCGCCGGCAATGTCGGGGCGGCGCTGACGAAGTTCCTCGCGCCCTTCGTGCTCGTCGCCGCCGGCTGGCAGATGGTGGCGCAGTTCTGGGCGGCGGCGCTGATCGTGGCGGCCTTCCTCTTCTGGTTCACCACGACCGACGATCCCGCCTTCCGCGACCGGCGCGCCGGCGCGGCGCCGCGGCGCAGCCTGCGCGAGGAGTTCGCCCCGCTCGGCGATGCCCGTGTCTGGCGCTTCTCGCTCTACTATTTCTTCGCCTTCGGCGGCTTCGTCGCGCTGTCGCTCTGGCTGCCGCGCTACCTCGTCGGCGTCTACGGCTTCGATATCGCGACGGCCGGCATGGTCGCCGCCGCCTACTCGATCCCGGGCAGCGTCTTCCGCGCGCTCGGCGGCGTGCTCTCGGACCGCAAGGGCGCCCGCAGCGTGCTCTACGGGATGTTCGCCGTCTCGGCCGCCGCCACCCTCGTCCTGTCGCTGCCGGCGGGTGTCTCGCCCGCGATCTTCATCGTCGCCGTCTTCGTGCTCGGCTTCGTCATGAGCCTCGGCAAGGCAGCCGTCTACAAGCACATCCCCACCTATTACCCGCAAAGCGTCGGCGCGGTCGGCGGTGTCGTCGGCATGGTCGGCGGGCTCGGCGGCTTCGTGCTGCCCATCGCCTTCGGCCTCCTCAAGGATGCGACGGGCCTGTGGCAGAGCTGTTTCATGCTGCTCCTTGCCGTCGTCGCCGCCGCGCTCGTGTGGATGCACCTGTCGATCCGCCGGATGGAGCGCCTCTCCGTCTCCGCCATCGCCGCATAATCGCAAGGAAACATCATGACCGAGAAACTCGTCATCATCGGCAACGGCATGGCGCCGGGCCGCATGCTGGAACATCTCCTGGAAAAAGCGCCCGGCCGCTACGAGGTGACCATCTTCAACGCCGAGCCGCGCGTCAACTACGACCGCATCATGCTCTCTCCGGTGCTGTCCGGCGAGAAGGACTACGAACAGATCATCATCCACGGCGACGGCTGGTACATCAAGCACGGCATTACGCTCTACAAGGGCCACCGCATCGTCGCCATCGACCGTGACGCCAAGACCGTCACCTCCGACCATGGCGTGACGGAGAGCTACGACAGGCTGGTGATCGCCACCGGCTCCGTGCCCTTCATCCTGCCCGTGCCCGGCAACAACCTGCCCGGCGTCATCACCTATCGCGACCTCGACGACGTGCAGGCCATGCTGCTGGCCGCCCAGTCGCGCGAAAAGGCGGTGGTCATCGGCGGGGGCCTGCTCGGCCTGGAAGCGGCCGCCGGCCTTGCCGGCCGCGGCATGGACGTCACCGTGCTCCACGTCATGCCCACCCTCATGGACCGCCAGCTCGACCCCGCCGCCGGCTACCTCCTGCAGAAGGAGCTGGAAGGGCGCGGCATCAAGGTCGTCTGCAAGGCCAACACCAAGGCCATCGTCGGCAAGGGAAGGGTCGAGGGCATCGAGCTTGAGGACGGGCGCGTCATCCCGGCGACGCTGGTCGTGATGGCCGTCGGCATCCGCCCCAGCGTCGGCCTTGCGAAGGAGGCGGGCCTTGCCGTCAATCGCGGCATCGTCGTCGACCACGGCATGCAGACCTCGGACGGCTCCATCTGGGCGCTCGGCGAATGTGCGGAAGTCGGCGGCATGGTCTATGGCCTGGTCGCCCCGCTTTACGAAATGGCGCGCGTCGCCGCCGCCCATCTTGCCGGCGATCCCTCGGCCGCCTTCGTGCATTCCGATACGCCGACCAAGCTCAAGGTGACGGGCATCGAGCTGTTCTCGCTCGGCGATTTCGCTGATGGGGACGACCGCGAGGAGATCGTGCTGCGCGATGCCTCGGCCGGCGTCTACAAGCGGCTGGTGCTGAAGGACAACCGCATCATCGGCACGGTCCTCTACGGCGAGACCGCCGACGGCGCCTGGTTCAACGACCTGAAGAAGAAGGCGACCGACATCTCCGAGATGCGCGAGACGCTGATCTTCGGTCAGGCCTACCAGGGGGGGGGCCCGCTGGACCCTATGGCGGCCGTTGTAGCCTTGCCGGATGATGCGGAGATCTGCGGCTGCAACGGCGTGTGCAAGGGCAGGATCGTCTCGGCGATCACGGAAAAGGGCCTGACCTCGCTCGACGACGTGCGCGCTCACACCAAGGCGTCGGCCTCCTGCGGATCCTGCACCGGCCTCGTCGAGCAGTTGATGACGCTGACGCTGGGCGATGCCTACAACCCCGCCGCCGTGCAGCCGATTTGCGGCTGCACCGATCTCGGCCATGACGACGTGCGCCGCCTCATCAAGGCGAAGAAGCTGAAGACCATTCCCGCCGTCATGCAGGAGCTGGAGTGGAAGACCTCCTGCGGCTGTGCGAAGTGCCGGCCGGCGCTCAACTACTACCTCGTCTGCGACTGGCCGGACGAATATGCCGACGACTACCAGTCGCGCTTCATCAACGAGCGCGTCCACGCCAATATCCAGAAGGACGGCACCTATTCCGTCGTGCCGCGCATGTGGGGCGGCGTCACCAATGCCTCCGAGCTGCGTGCCATCGCCGACGTCGTCGACAAGTTCGAGATCCCGCTGGTGAAGGTGACGGGCGGCCAGCGTATCGACCTGCTCGGCATCGAGAAGGAGGACCTGCCGGCCGTCTGGGCCGATCTCGGCAAGGCCGGCTTCATCTCGGGGCAGGCCTATGCCAAGGGACTGCGCACGGTGAAAACGTGCGTCGGCTCCGACTGGTGCCGTTTCGGCACGCAGGATTCCACCGGGCTCGGCATCCGCATCGAGAAGTTCATGTGGGGCTCGTGGACGCCGGCCAAGCTGAAGATGGCGGTCTCCGGTTGTCCGCGCAACTGTGCGGAGGCGACCTGCAAGGATATCGGCGTCGTCTGCGTCGATTCCGGCTTCGAGATCCATTTCGCCGGCGCGGCCGGCCTCGACATCAAGGGCACGGAAGTGCTCGGCCTCGTCAGAACCGAGGACGAGGCGCTGGAGCATATCGTGGCGCTGACGCAGATGTACCGCGAGCAGGCGCGCTATCTCGAGCGCATCTACAAATGGGCAAAGCGCGTCGGCCTCGACGAGATCCGCCGCCAGATCATGGGCGACGCGGACAGGCGCAAGGCCTATTTCGACCGCTTCGTCTTCTCCCAGAAATTCGCCCAGGTCGATCCCTGGTCGGAGCGCGTCTCCGGCAAGGACAAGCACGAATTCCGGCCGATGGCGACCATCGGCTACGGTCAGGCCGCGGAGTAAGCCCATGGACACGAACTGGATCGCCATCGGCAATATCGCCGACATCCCGCTCCGCGGCGCGCGCTGCGTGAAGACCCCGCAGGGCAGGATCGCCGTCTTCCGCACCGCGGAAAACGAGGCCTTCGCCATCGAGGATCATTGCCCGCACAAGGGCGGACCGCTCTCGCAGGGCATCGTCCACGCCAAGGCCGTCACCTGCCCATTGCACAACTGGGTGATCTCGCTGGAAACCGGCAAGGCGCTCGGCGCGGACGAAGGGGCGGTGAAGACCATTCCGCTCCGCAACGAGGACGGGGCGCTGTTCATCGCGCTCGAAAGCCTGATGATGGCGGCGGAGTAGAGGCTTGATGCAAACAAAAGCACCCCCCTCTGCCCTGCCGGGCATCTCCCCCTCAAGGGGGGAGATCGGCAAGACGAAATGGCATCGCCCGAACTCGACGTCGACGATGGGCGAAACAGTGCTCCATCCAATCTCCCCCCTTGAGGGGGAGATGCCCGGCAGGGCAGAGGGGGGTATCGGGGCACGCCGCCTCCCGCCGCTGACGGGAGCCGCCCATGCCCGTTGAGACGAAAACCACCTGCCCCTATTGCGGCGTCGGCTGCGGGGTCGTCGCGACGGTGGCGGAGGACGGGGGCGTCTCCGTCAGGGGCGATCCGGATCATCCGTCGAATTACGGCCGGCTCTGCTCGAAGGGATCGGCGCTCGCCGAGACGATCGACCTCGACGGCCGCATCCTCCATCCCGAGATCGGCGGCCGGCAGGCCTCCTGGGATGAAGCGCTCGACCTCGTCGCCGGGAAATTCGCCGCCGCCATCAAGGAATACGGCCCGGATTCCGTCGCCTTCTACGTCTCAGGCCAGTTGCTGACGGAGGACTATTACGTCGCCAACAAGCTGATGAAGGGCTTCGTCGGCTCGGCGAACATCGACACCAATTCGCGGCTCTGCATGTCGTCCTCCGTCGCCGGGCACCGCCGTGCCTTCGGCGCCGATACGGTGCCGGGAACCTATGAGGACCTCGAACTGGCGGACCTCGTCGTCCTTGCCGGCTCGAACCTTGCCTGGTGCCATCCCGTGCTCTACCAGCGCCTTGCCGCGGCCAAGGCGAAGCGGCCCGGCATGAAGGTCGTCGTCATCGATCCGCGCCGCACCATGACGGCCGATATCGCCGACCTGCACCTCGCGATCCGTCCCGACGGGGACGTGGCGCTCTTCGCCGGCCTCTTCTCCCATCTGGTTGCCGGCGATGCCGTCGACCAGAATTACATCGCCGCGCATACGTCCGGTTTCGCCGATGCCTTCCTGGCGGCCGGCCGCCTCTCCTTTGCCGAAGTGCTGGAGCGGACCGGCTTGCCGGCCATGCAACTGCGCGAATTCTACCGCCTGTTCGCGGAAACCGAAAAGGTGGTGACCTGCTACAGCCAGGGCGTCAACCAGTCGTCCTCGGGCACGGACAAGGTCAATGCGATCCTCAATTGCCACCTTGCCACCGGCCGCATCGGCCGGCCGGGCATGGGGCCGTTCTCGCTCACCGGCCAGCCGAACGCCATGGGGGGGCGCGAGGTCGGCGGGCTCGCCAACATGCTCGCCGCCCATATGGCGCTCGAAAATGCTGACGACCGCGACCGCGTGCAGCGCTTCTGGCGCGCACCGGCCGTTGCGCAGAAGCCGGGCCTCAAGGCCGTCGACCTCTTCAAGGCGGTGGGCGAGGGGCGCATCAAGGCGCTGTGGATCATGGCGACGAACCCTGTCGTCTCCATGCCGGATGCCGATGCGGTCGCGGAGGCGTTGGAAGCCTGCCCCTTCGTGGCTGTCTCCGATGTCCTGGGAAAGACCGACACCACCCGCTACGCCCATGTCCTGCTGCCCTCGCTCGGCTGGGGCGAGAAGGACGGTACGGTCACCAATTCGGAGCGCCGCATTTCCCGCCAGCGGGCGTTCCTCGCGGCGCCGGGGCAAGCGCGCGCCGACTGGTGGCAGCTTGCCGAGGTCGCCCGCCGCATGGGCTTTGCCGATGCCTTCGCCTATGCGGCGCCGGCCGATGTCTTTTCCGAGCACGCCGCCCTCTCTGCCTTCGAGAACGACGGCAGGCGGGATTTCGATATCGGCGCCCATGCCGGTCTCGCGCGCGCTGCCTATGAGGTCCTTGACCCCTTCCAATGGCCGCAGCCGGCGGGGCGAGAGCCTGCGGAAAGCCGCTTCTTCGGTACTGGCGGTTTCTACCATGCGGACGGCAAGGCCCGCCTTGTCGCCGTCGCGCCGGCCGAAACCGACCGCACCGATGCCGCCTATCCCTTCACGCTCAACACCGGCCGCATCCGCGACCAGTGGCACACCATGACGCGCACCGGCAAAAGCGCGCGCCTTTCCTCCCATATCGCGGAGCCCTTTGCGGAACTGCACCCGCGCGATGCGATGGAGATCGGCGTCGGCAATGCCGGGCTGGTCGAGATCGAGAGCCCGCAGGGCAGGGCGGTCGTTCGGGCCCTCATCACCGAGCGGCAGGCGCGCGGCAGCATTTTCGCGCCCATGCACTGGAACGACCAGTTCGCCGCGCGCGCCCGCATCGATGCCGTCGTGCCGGCGATCACCGATCCGTTCTCGGGCCAGCCGGCCTCGAAGAACGTCGCCGTTGCGGCCCGCCGGTTCGCGGCGCGGCACTATGCCTTTGCGGTCTCGCAGGCACGGCCCGTCGAACCGGATGCCCCCTATTGGGCGCTGGCGAAGGCGGCTGGCGGCTGGCGGCTGGAGCTTGCCTTCGCCGAACCGGCCGGGGACTGGGCCGGCTGGTGCCGCCGGGTCTTCGCCATTCCGGACGGCGTCGAACCGCTCGGCTATGCGGATGCGCAGACCGGCGACATCAGGCTCGCCTTCTTCGACGGCACGCGCCTTCTCGCCGCGTTCTTCCTGGCGCGCGGGCCCGTCGCCGTCGCGCGCAACTGGGCGATCGCGCAGCTTGCCGCCGACCATGCCGATCCGCGCCGGCGCTTTGCGCTCGTCGCCGGGCGGCCGGGGGCGGACAAGCCGGATCCCGGCGCGACCGTCTGTTCCTGCTTCGGCGTCGGCGTCAACCAGATCGTCGCCGCCGTGCGCGGCGGCTGCCACAGCGTCGAGGCCGTCGGCAAGACGCTCAATGCCGGGACGAACTGCGGCTCCTGCCGCGCGGAAATCCGGGGGATCGTCGATGGATGCCTTGCCGCGGCCGCGGAGTGAGGCGGCCGCTTATCACGCGGGCGTCGGCTCTGACGGCGTGAACAGAGGCGGGATTACCGGACTGGGGAGAGCGGCCGCGCGCGGTCGGGATCGGCAAGGCAGGAGGCAATCGCCGCGCCGTCTCCGGCTGCGGCATGCAACAGTTCGACGCAGCGCCGGCGCTCTTCCTCTATGCCCTCGACGATCATCGCGACGGGGTCGGTCTGCCCGCTGAGAAGGTGGCGTGCCGCGATGTTCCAGGCCATGCGCTCCGTGCTCGATGCAAAGATGCCCGTTCCGTTGTCCAAGGGTTTCTCCGTGCTGGTGGTATGGCGGTGGAAGATGCATGGACGTCCTTGTGCGAAGATTGCCGCTACAGGCGCGGACGGCCTTGTTTCGCCCAATATGAGCATTACCTTTTTAAAAGGATGAAGCGCTGCCGCTTGCGTGCAGGCCGTGCAGTCGAGGTGACCCGTGAAGAGCATCGCGGACGTTATTGCCGAACTCACCAGGGCGGCCGACGAGGTGCGGACGCTTTCGGAAGGCGAGAAGCTGCGCCTGATCGGGCGGGCCTACGTCACGATCAGGGAAGGCTGGGACATGCTCGGCGCACCGGCGCAGCTACGGGAATCCGCCGAGGCCATGGACCTCATCCTGGCCGGCGGGATGCCGGTGCATCTCTATGACGACGAGATGAGGGCCATCTTGCTGGAAGCGGCCAAGGTGATAAGCCAGATCGAAGCCGCCATGAAGGCGAAGAGCGTCGAAGGACCTGCGGCGGACGGGCGATGATGCCGCCGGTGCCGCCGCAGGGTGTGTCTCAGCCGATCTCGTCTGCTGCCGCCTCGCCGGACGAGGCGGCGCGCAGGTCGTTTTCGGTGATATGAAGCGGGCCGGTGCCGTTCGGATCGTATTTCTCGCCCGCGATGCGTTCGAGCAAAGGCCTGTGCCGTTTGAGCAACCCGACCGGGCCAACGGAGTCCGGATCGAACGCCTGCAGCGCGCTGGCATAGACATAGACCTCGACGGTCGTTCCCTCGGTCGTCTGCATTGGCCAGAACAGTCCGAGTTCCTTCGGCGCCGGTGCGCCGGTCTTCCTGATAAGGGGCATTTCATTTCCTGCATGCATTTCACTCGACGGGTGGACCCGGCGCAGCGGAAGCTGCCCGGATCAACCCGGCACCTCCGCCAAAGCGGAGGAACGGCGGTGATCTGGCGCATCGCGGCAGGAAGTCAAATCATTATCGTGGCATGCCCGCAAAAAGACGAAGGGCGCTCGACCCTTTCGGGGAGCGCCCTTCCAACCCGGACGACTACGAACGCGCGACAGAGCACCATCGCTGCAGGCAGTCATCGATGACGGGCAGTGAGCGATAGATGGGAAGAGGCGTCGGGGAATTCAAGGCCGTCCGGACCGTCCGTCGCGTGGACGGGCAAACCGAGGCATGCATCGCAAATGCCGCAGCCGTCGTCGTCCATCGGCTGGTCCGCCCGCTGGCAGCAGACGCAGACGGCCGCGCCTGAAAAACCGCGCTTTCGTCTGTGCGGCACAGAGACTTCCACCGTATCGTCCGATACGAGATCGATGACGAATTCCTTCATCGCGGCTGCTCCTTGACCTCCCGCTAAAGAGATAGGAACTGCCGGACGCTTTGCAACGGCGAGGGCGTCTCCTCCCTACGTTCCGCCCGCCTTTGCAGCCGGTGCGGAGATGTCGTGCCAGCCATGCGGCGGGCCGAAGCCCTTCATCGCTTCGGCCGGTCCCCAGGTGCCGGGCTCGTAGAGGGGCGGGGGCGCCGGATCGTCCAGCACGGGCTCGACGATGCGCCAGGCGATCTCGCTGGCGTCCTGCCGGGTGAAAAGCTGTGCGTTGCCGTTCATCGCGTCGCCGATCAGCCGCTCGTACGGCGTCATGTCGCCGGTGTCGTCGTCGACGGCCAGCAATTCGACGGGCTCGCCGACCATGGCATCGCCTGCGGCCTTGCGCCTTGCGCCGAGCGCGACGGCGACCTGTGGGGAGATGCGGAAGCGCAGGTAATTGGCGTCGTCGGGGCGAAGCGTGTCGAACACGTCGAGCGGCGGGCGCTTCAGGCGCACGACGATCTCCGTCGCGTGGACCGGCAGGTTCTTGCCGGCGCGGATGTAGAAGGGAACGCCTTCCCACCGCCAGGTATCGACATGGAAGCGCACGGCCGCGAAGGTCTCGGCCGGCGAGTTCTCCCGGACGCCCGGCTCGTCGAGATAGCCCTTGAACTGGCCCCGCACCACATCCTGCCTGCGGAGCGTGCGCACCGCCTTCAGCACCTGCACCTTCTCGTCGATCAGGTCGTCGGCCGTGCGGCCGGCGGGCGGCTCCATGGCCAGCAGCAGGAGGGCGTTGAGCAGGTGGTTCTGGATGACGTCGCGCAGGCACCCGACCTCGTCGTAGAACTTGCCGCGGCCTTCCACGCCGAAATCCTCGGCCATGGTGATCTCGACGCTCTCGACGTGGTTGCGGTTCCACATCGGCTCCAGGAAGGAATTGGCGAAGCGGAAATAGAGGAGGTTCTGCACCGCCTCCTTGCCGAGGTAGTGGTCGATGCGGAAGATCGCCTTCTCCGCGAAAGCCCCGTGCAGGATGGCGTTGAGCGCCTGGGCCGATTGCAGGTCGCGTCCGAAGGGCTTTTCCACCATCAGCCGCCCGTCCGTCGCAAGGCCCGTCTG
The DNA here is from genome assembly GCF_014203155.1 of Shinella fusca. Taxonomy (GTDB): domain Bacteria; phylum Pseudomonadota; class Alphaproteobacteria; order Rhizobiales; family Rhizobiaceae; genus Shinella; species Shinella fusca. The sequence continues at coordinate 99,250 of NZ_JACHIK010000012.1, read as the reverse complement.
CTGCAGGCCCGTGACGACGGTCTCGAACATGCTCGGCGGAACGGCGAGATAGAAGAGCCAGTGCCGGCGCTTGCCGATCGCCGCCTTCAGCCTGTCGAAGGTCGCCTTGTCGCGGTAGTCGCCGCTGACATAGGTCAGGAGCGAGGCGAGCTTGGCGAAGACCCTCTCGTCGACTGATCCGAAGGCGTTGGCGATGCCGTCGCGGGCGCGTTCCACCAGCTTTTCGAGCGGCCACGGATCGTAGGCGATGCCGATGACGGGTTCATCGAGATGCCCGCGCTCCACCATGCGGTAGAGGGCGGGGAAAATCTTCTTGTGCGCGAGGTCTCCCGTCGCGCCGAACAGCACCAGTCCGTCGGAACGTCCGTCCATCGTGCCCTCTCCCGTCATTTCTTCTTCTCGACATGGCCGCCGAAGGCGAAGCGCATGGCGGAGAGGAGCTTGTCGGCGAAGGCGGATTCGCCTTGCGAGCTGAAGCGGTCGAAGAGCGCGGAGGAGAGCACGGGGGCGGGAACGCCCGTGTCGATCGCCGCCTTCAGCGTCCAGCGGCCCTCGCCGGAATCCGAGACGCGCCCGCCGAAATTGGCGAGCGCCGGATCGTCCTTCAGCACGCCCGCCGTCAGGTCGAGCAGCCAGGAGCCGATGACGCTGCCGTGCCGCCAGACCTCGGTGACAGCGGCAAGGTCGATATCGAACTGGTAGTATTGCGGGTCCTTGAGCGGGCTCGTCTCCGCGTCCGCCTCGCGCCTGCGCTTGCCGGCATTGGCGGCCTTCAGAATGTTGATGCCCTCGGCATAGGCGGCCATCACGCCGTATTCGATGCCGTTATGCACCATCTTGACGAAGTGGCCGGCGCCGCTCGGCCCGCAATGGAGATAGCCGTAGGGGGCCGTGCCCTCGCTTGCCGCGGGTGTCGCGCCCGCGTCGGCGCCCGGCGCGAGGGTTGCGAAGATGGGGTCGAGATGGCGCACGGCCTCGTCCGGACCGCCGATCATCAGGCAATAGCCGCGCTCGCGGCCCCACACGCCGCCGCTCGTGCCGACGTCGACGAAGCTTATGCCTTTCGGCTCCAGCTTGCCGGCGATGTCGACGGCATCCTGGTAATGGGAGTTGCCGCCGTCGACGATGATGTCGCCGGGCTGCATCAGCGCGGCGACCTCCCCGGCGATCCGGCCGGTGATCGCGGCCGGCAGCATCAGCCAGACGCAGGCGGGCTTGGAGAGGCCGGCGACGAAATCCTCCATGGAGGCCGCGCCGGTCGCACCTTCGGAAACGAGGGCCGAGACGGCGGCCGCATTGATGTCGTAGACCACGCATTCGTGGCCGTCCGCCATCAGGCGCCGCACCATGTTGGCGCCCATGCGCCCCAAGCCCATCATTCCGATCTGCATGGCAATGTCCTTTCCGAGACCAGGCACGTCCACGGCGAACGGATCATCGATCCGGCGTGACGGCGATAACGGAAATCATGCCTGCCCGGCGCTCGCTTTCAACCCTAAAGAAGAGTTCGGCACTTCTTTTTCCTTCAAGGGGTTGAAGGCTTTACAGCGATGCGCCGACCACCCCTGCCACCAGCGCCAGCGAGACGGCGCCGGCATCCGGATGGCCGATGCTGCGTTCGGCGAGCGGACGGGCGCGGCCGAGCTTCGGCGTGAGCCCGGCGGTCGCGACGGCCGCCGCCCGCGCCGCTTCCGCCGCGTCGGCCCAGGCCGCTTTCAGCGGCTTGCCGGCCGCAAAGGCGGCTTCCAGCGTTTCCACGAAGGGCACCAGCGCGTCCACCAGCGTCTTGTCGCCGACGCGGGCGCGGCCGAGGCGCGTCACACCGTCGAGCGCGAGGCGCGCGCCCCTGACGACGGCGGCTTCGTCCATCCCGTCCTCGTCGGAGAGCGCGTTGCTCCATGCGCGCAGCAATAGGCCCCAGATGGCGCCGGAGGTGCCGCCTGCGCGATCCGCCCAGGCATCGCCCGCAATGGCGAGCGCGCTGGCGGCCCCTGCGCCGGCCGTCACCGCATATTCGATGGCATCGCGTGCGGCGGCCGAGCCCCGGCGCATGCCCTGGCCATGGTCGCCGTCGCCGGCCTGCGCGTCGATGCGGCCGAGTTCGTCTTCCGCATCCCGGAGCGCATCGGCGACATGGCCGACGAGCCGGGCGATGCAGGCTGCGCCTTCCTTCGATCCGGCGGAGGCAGGGCCGAAAACGGGCGTCGCATCCTCGTTCGCGATCGTGTCGGTGGCCGGCACGGTGCGGATCTCGCCGCCGCGCTTCAGCACCGGCGTGTCGCAGGCCGCCTTCCAGTAGGTTTCGAGTTCGCCGTCGAGCCAGGTCAGCGTCAGCGAGCAGCCCTGCATGTCGAGGCTGGTGACGAATTCGCCGGCTTCGGGCGCCACGATCTCCAGCCCCGCATCCTTCAGGAGCCGGGAGATCGTGGTCCAGAGGACGAAGAGTTCCTCGTATTTCGTGGAGCCGAGGCCGTTGAGAAGGGCCGCGACGCGTCTGGCGCCGGCCGGGCGCTCGGCGAGGAGCTTGCCGGTGAGGAGGCCGGCAAGCTCGCGCGCCGAAACGATGGCTTCTTCCTTGATGCCCGGCTCGCCGTGGATGCCGAGGCCGAGCGCCATGCGCCCCTCGGGCACGGAAAAGAGCGGCCCGCCCGCACCCGGCAGGGTGCAGCCGTCGAAGGCGACGCCGAAGGAGACCGTGCGGTCGTTGGCGCGGCGTGCGATGCGCTCGACCTCGTCGAGCGAAAGGCCGGCCTCGGCCGCCGCGCCGGCGATCTTGAAGACGACGAGGTCGCCCGCGATGCCGCGGCGCTTGGCATGGGCCTCGGCCGGCGCGCTCGCCACGTCGTCGGTGACCGGGACGATGCGCACGTCGATGCCCTCGGAGCGCAGCCGCTCGGCGGCGACGCCGAAATTCAGCACGTCGCCGGCATAGTTGCCGAAGCCGAGCAGGATGCCGCCGCCGCGATGGGCCTGGCGGCAGACGCGGGCGACGGCCGCCGTCGAGGGTGAGGCGAAGACGTCGCCGGCCACCGCCGCGTCCGCCATGCCGGGGCCGACATAGCCGGCGAAGGCCGGATAGTGCCCGGAGCCGCCGCCGACGACGACGGAGACCTTGCCCTTCGGCACGGCCGTCGCGCGCACCACGCCGCCGCGCACGAGGCGGACATGGCGGCTGTAGAGTTCGGCAAAGCCGGCAAGGGCCGTCGCCGCGAAGTCCTCCGGAGCATCGAAGATGGTGGTCATCGTAATCGTCTCTCGCGTTCTGTGATCGTGTTTCAGCGGCGCGGCAGGATGCGCCGCAGGTAATCGCGGTTGGCGGCCGAAACGGTGAGGCCGTCGCCGCCGTAATGCTCGCAGAGGAAGGCGCTGTTGAAGCCGTGGTCGAGCGCCGTGCGGATGGCGGCCCGGTAGTTGATGAGCCCCGATTCCAGCGGGGCCGGATGGGTGATGATGGCGCCCGTGCCCGGATCCTCGACGCGCGTATAATTCTTGACGTGCCAGTATTTCGTGAAGGGGGCGACCTTCGCCATCATCGCCTGCCAGTGCTCGACGGGACGGTGCAGGCGGATGAGGTTGCCGAGGTCGGCGTTGATGCCGACATTCGGCAGGCCGACCTCCTCGACGAAGCGCACGCTGCTGTCGGCCGTGCCGAGATAGGTGTCCTCGTACATTTCCAGCGAAACCTCGATGCCGAGCTCCTCCGCGTGGCGGCCGAGCTCGCGGATGCGCGCCACGGCCTTCTGCCAGACGGCGGGATCGTCCGGGTTCTTCGCACCGTCCACCGTCCAGAACCAGAGCGCCTTCTTCTGCGCCTCCGTCAGCGGCTCGAAGAGGCCGAAGGAGACCGCGCCGGCGCCGATTGCCTTCGCCGTATCGATGACCCGGTGGCAGTAGGCGAGATAGGCATCGCCATGGACGGCGTCGATGACGCTACGGCGCGAGGTCGAGATCGCCGGGACGGTCAGCCCGAGCGAGCGGGCAAGCGCCATGAAATCGTCGCGCCGCGCCGGGGAAAGGTCGGCGAGCCGCAGCCAGCTATCCGTCGGGTCGAGCTCCGTGAAGCCGGCATCGACGACGTCGTCGAGCGTCGCGGCCCATTCCTCGACGGACTGTTCCTGGACCGAGCGGCCGTCGGCAAGGACGTTCGGATACTGGATCATGGCGGCGGCGATCGGCCATGTTTCGCGGGTCCATGCGGGGGCAGAGGCGGTCATTGCGAACTCCTGGAATGGGGGGTGGGGAGCCGGCGGATCAGGCCGCCGGCGTTCCGTCTTGCGGGGGCTTGGGGACACCCAGCCTGCGGCGGCGCGAGATGCCGAGGAGCCAGAAGACGAGCGGGGAGAGGAGCAGCGCAAGGCCGACCAGCATCAGCGTCGTTACCAGCCCGTTCGACCAGAAGACCGAGAGTTTGCCGTTGGACAGCAGCATGGACTGGCGGAACGCATCCTCCGCCTTGTCGCCGAGCACCATGGCGAGCACGAGCGGGGCGAGCGGATAGTCGAGCTTCTTGAAGACGTATCCGAGCAGGCCGAAGACGAGCACGAGCCACATGTCGCTCACCGCATTGCCGACCTGGTAGGCGCCGGAGAAGATGACGGCGACGATGACCGGCCCGATGATGGCGAAGGGAATGCGCAGGATCGAGGCATAGAGCGGCACGGTGGCGATGACGAGGATCACGGCGACGATGTTGCCGAGATACATGGAGGCGATGAGGCCCCAGACGAAATCCGGCCTATCGGTGAAGAGCGTCGGGCCGGGGGTAAGGCCCCAGATCATCAGCCCGCCCATCATGACCGCCGCCGTCGCTGAACCCGGCACGCCGAGCGCGAGCATGGGCAGGAGCGCGGAGGTGCCGGCGGAATGGTCGGCCGTCTCCGGCGCGACGATGCCGCGCGGATCGCCCTTGCCGAACTGCGACTTGTCGCGGGCCGAGCGGCGGGCGACGCCGTAGCTCATGAAGGAAGCGGCGGTGGGGCCCGCCGGCGTGATGCCCATCCAGATGCCGATCAGCATGGAGCGGCCGATGGTGAACCAGTAGCGGGGCATCTCGATCAGGGTACGGCCGATCTCGGAGAGCCTGACGCGCGCCTTGATCCCGTCGAAGCGCAGGCCCTCTTCCGCCGTCAGCAGCAGTTCGCCGATGCCGAAGAGGCCCATGACGGCGACGAGGAAGGAGACGCCCTTGATGAGCTCGGGAATGTCGAAGGTCAGGCGCAGGTTGCCGGAAATGGTGTCCATGCCGACGGAAGCGAGCGCGAAGCCCACCATCATCGACACCAGCGTCTTGAACGGCGACTGGGCGCCCATCGAGATGAAGCTGGCGAAGGCGAGGAAGTAGACGGCGAAATATTCCGGCGAGGAGAAGCGCAGCGCGAAATTGGCGACCCAGCCGGAAAGCAGCGTGATCATCACGACGCCGGCCAGCGCGCCGAGGCCGGCCGACACGAAGGCGAGCGTCAGAGCGCGGCTCGCCTCGCCCTTTCTCGCCAGCGGATAGCCGTCGAAGGTCGTCGCGACGGAGGAGGGTTCGCCCGGGATATTGAAGAGGATGGAGGTGGTCGATCCGCCGAAGAGCGCGCCCCAGTACATGCAGGAGAGCAGGATGATGGCGGAGATCGGGTCCATCGAGAAGGTGAGCGGCAGGAGCAGCGACACGCCGTTCGGCGCGCCGAGGCCCGGCAGCACGCCCACCAGGATGCCGAGCGTGACGCCGAGCATCATGAGCAGGATGTGGTTGAAGCTCAGGATATGGCCGAAGCCTTCCATGAGGAGACCGATATTTTCCATGTCTTTCCTCCGAAGACAGGCGCCGACCGGATCAGTAGATCCCGAAGAACGCCTCGACCGGGCCCTTCAGGAGCGGAACCTTGAAGCCGATCTCGAAAATGACGAAGAAGAAGAGGGCAACGCCGATGCCCGTCGCAAGGCCGGCCCACCACTTGTACTTGCTCTGGAAGATCATCGTGCCGGCGATATAGAGCGTCGTGCCGACGTAAAGGCCGAGGACGGTGGAGACCGCGGCGAAGGCGACGAGCGGCAGCAGGAAGCCGAGCACCACCTTGAAGCGCGCCATGTCGACGAAGATCTCGCCCGTGCCGCGGTGCTTGACGAAGGCATAGACGAGGTTCGCCGCGCTGCCGAAGGTGATCAGCAGGCCGATATAGAAGGGGAAGTAGCCGGCACCCGGCCCCATGTCGGTCCAGCCGGCATCGGCCTCGATCGAGCCATAGGCGACGGCGATGCCGAAGGCGCCCGTCAGGAGCGCGACCGCCGCCTCCATGGCGAAGCGGGAAAGCCCGTTCACGCTGTTCTCACTCATGGATCAAACCCTTTCCGAAAGAGGCGGGCGCCGAAGGCGGCACCCGCATGGAGCCTGCCACAACAGGTGTGCGGCAGACTTGCGCCCGGAACGAGGCGGGATGAAAGCGGGGCTCAGTTGGCGAGCCAGCCTTCACGCTTGAGCACGGCGGAAACGGCCGTCTCGTCCTTCTTGATGAAGTCGGAGAATTCCGCGCCGCTCATATAGGTGCCGGACTGCGAGGTGTCGGCGAGGTATTTCTGCCATTCCGGCGTCTCGGAGACCTTCTTCAGCACGTCCGTGTAGAAGGCGACGGCATCCGGGTCGACGCCCGCGGCCATCCAGACGGTGCGCGGCATGGCGTAGTTGTCGATGGCGATGCCGGATTCCTTGCAGGTCGGGATATCGCTCCAGCCCTCGTTGCCGGCAACCTTCGTCTCGCTCTTCAGCCGTTCCGACTTGAAGACGCAGACCGGCTTGACCATGCCGGCCTGCCACTGGCCGAGGTTCTCGCTCGGATTGTTCACGTTGGCGGCGACGTGGTCGCCGGCAAGCTGCACGGCCGCTTCGCCGCCGCTCTTGAACGGAACGTAGCCGATATCGGCGCCCGTCGCGTCGTTGATCATCGAGGTGAGGATCTGGTCGACGTCCTTGGACTGGCTGCCGGCGACCTTCAGCTCGCCCGGGGCGGCCTTCGCCTTGGCGATGAAGTCGGCGGCCGTCTTGATGTCCGACTTGCCGTTGACCCAGAGCACGAACTCGTCGGAGGCAAGGGCGGCCACCGGCGTGAGGTCCGCCTCGGTATAGGGCACCTTGGCGCGGATCGGCAGGAGATAGGCATTGTTCGTGCCGAAGGTCAGCTTGTAGGCGTCGCCCTTGGCGGTCGCGGCATAGACGAAGCCTTCCGCACCGCCGGCGCTGCCCTTGTTGACCACGACGATCGGCGCCTTCATCAGCTCGTACTTGGTGATGATCGCCTGGATGGTGCGGGCGAAGATATCCGTGCCGCCGCCGGGGCCGGCAGTGACGACGAATTCGACCGGACGGTCCGGCTCGAAGGCAAAGGCGGGCATGGCGACGCTCGCCGCGGCCGCTGCGATGCAGGCGATGGTAAGGGACTTCTTCATCTTGCTCCTCCGTTGGGATGATCCCGGCACGAACCTCCTCCATGCCGGTATAGCTGAAATCTTGGCCGGTCAGGCCGCCGTCGAGAGCGCGGCTGCCTTTTTCGCCATGCGGGCGGCGAGCAGCAGCGCCTCGCGGCTGGCGCCGACATCGGCGATGCCCTTGCCGGCAATGTCGTAGGCCGTGCCGTGGGCCGGCGTGCAGAGCGGGAAGGGCAGGCCGCCCATCATGGTGACGCCCTTGTCGAAGCCCATGAGCTTCATCGCGATCTGGCCCTGGTCGTGATACATGGTCATGACCGCCTGGAAGCCGTCCTTCAGCGCGCGCAGGAAGACGGTGTCGGCCGGGAAGGGGCCCTCGACGTTGAAGCCGCGCGCCTTCGCCGCCGCGACGGCCGGCTCGATGATGTCGATCTCCTCCATGCCGAAGGAACCGCCGTCGCCGGCATGCGGGTTGAGGCCGGCGACCGCGATCTTCGGGTCGTCGTAGCCGGCATTGCGAAGGCAGGTCGCCGTCAGCTCGATCTCGGCAAGGATCGCCTCGACCGAAAGGGCCGCCGCCACGTCCTTCAGCGGGATGTGCGAGGTGACCCGCGCATTCCAGACCTTCTCCAGCACGTTGAACTCGCGGACCTTGCCGGAAAAGCCGATGACGTCGGCGACGAAGCGGATCTCGTCGTCATAGCCGGGATAGGCATAGCGCATCGCCTTCTTGTTGAAGGGCGTGAAGCAGACCGCCTGGGCCTTGCCCTCGTCGGCAAGCTGAAGGGCGGTGCGGAAATTGGTCGTGGCGAAAGTGCCGCCGGCAAGGGTCGCCTCGCCGCGCGTGACATCCGCCGGGTCGAGATGGCCGAGGTCGATGAAGACGTGGCGCTCGCCGCTTGCCTGCTGGAACGTCTCGAGCGTGGCCGGCTCCAGGTCCAGCGTGAGGCCGGCGGCCTTCGCGCCTTCGTCGAGAATGCGGCGGTCGCCGATCACCACGAGATGCGCGGCGGCCTTGACGTCGTCGAGCGCGATGATGCGCGCGGTCAGTTCGGGGCTGATGCCGGCCGGGTCGCCCATGGCGAGCGCGATGACGGGACGGGCGCTCTTGGCACTCTCGGTCATGGAAAACTCCTCCTCTGCATTCTGTATGCAGGTTTATAAGGCATCCGGAAAACTGTATCAAGTCTTTTGTATTCTGTATGCAGCATTTTCCGTTGACGTCGCCGCCCGGCCTATTCATGCTTTGGCCAAATCGCTGGCGACGGCCGATGCCGTGCGCCGAAAAGGAAGATGCAGATCAAGACCATGGATGAGAGCAGAAGCTTGGAGCGGCCGGAAAGCGCTCTGCCGGGACCGATCCGTCGAACGGCGTTGCACGACACGCTCGTCAACCGCCTGCGCGACATGATCATCGAGGGGCACCTGTCGCCGGGAACGCGCCTCAACGAAGGCCAGCTCGGCCAGATGCTCGGCGTCTCGCGCACCCCCTTGCGCGAGGCCATCAAATATCTGGCGAGCGAAGGCCTCGTCGAGCTGGTGCCGAGCCGCGGCGCCGTCGTGAAGCGCTTCGGCGCCAAGGACGTGCAGGACATGCTGCTGGTTCTCGGCACGCTGGAGGAGCTTGCCGCGAAGCTCGCCTGCGCGATTGCGAGCGAGGAGGGCATTGCCGAAATCCGCGGCCTGCACGACCGCATGGTGCAGCACTACAAGGCGGGCGACCGTCTGGAATATTACAAGCTCAACCAGAACATCCACACGGCGATCGTCGCGCTGTCGGGCAATGCGCCGCTCGCGGAAATCCATGCGATGCTGCAGACACGCCTCAAGCGAATCCGCTTCATCGGCCACGAGGGGCCGGAAAAGTGGGCGGCGGCCGTTGCCGAGCACGAAGAGATGATCGAAGCGCTCGAAGCGCGCGACCAGCAAAGGCTCGCGGCCGTTCTCGGCCGCCACCTGACGAACGCCTGGGAGCGGGTGCGCGGCGCGATCTAGCGGGCGGCGCGAGGCAAGGAACGGCTGCCGAGGTCGGACCTGCCGGCGCGCGGCATCTCGCAAGGGGCGCCGAACCGGCCTATACTCCGGCAATGCCGAAGGGCGGCATGGCGGAAGGAGAAACGATTGCCTCATATCATCGTCAAGGCTTTTCCGGGCAGGACGGACGAGCAGAAAGCAAGGCTGGCCGAGGCGGTGGCCCGGTCGGTCATCGATATCTTCGGATCGTCGGATTCCTCGATCTCCGTCGCGTTCGAGGACGTGCCGCAGGAGCGCTGGAAGGAAGCGGTCTACGACAAGGACATTGCGGGCGGCAGCGTGCAACTCGTCAAGGCGCCCGGCTACACGATGTAGCGGGTCGGAAATCCGCCGGCCGTGGCCGCCGTTCGACGGCATTTCCCCTTGTCCGGCGCGGGCCTTCGGGTTACGGGGAGGGGCCGTCGTTACGGGCTATTCCAGGTGTATGGCAGTCATGGGCCGACGATGTTCTCCGGCAGGGTTCGCCGATGGACGTGACTGCAACGCTTGAAGAACGGCGAAGGACGCGGCACAGTCGGCCTTTCTCGATACGAACTGAAAGAAATATCCATGAACGCTGATAGTTCGCGCCTCTCCTTCGCCGTGAAGACGAATGCCAACCCCATGCCCGAGGCGGAGCGGCAGGCGGCTTTTGGAAATCTCGGTTTCGGCACGCTGTTTTCCGACCATATGGCGGTGATCCGCTGGCACGCGGACAAGGGCTGGCATGGCGCGGAGATCGTTGCGCGCGGCCCCTTCGCGCTCGATCCCGCATCGAGCGTCCTGCACTATGCGCAGGAGATTTTCGAGGGGATGAAGGCCTACCGCACCGAGGACGGCCGCACGGTGCTCTTCCGCCCCGAGGAGAACGCCCGGCGCTTCAACGAATCGGCGCGCCGCATGGCGATGCCGGAACTGCCGGAGGCGGATTTCCTCGCCGCCGTCGAGGAGCTCGTTCGCATCGACGCCAAATGGATCCCGCAGGGCGAGGGGAGCCTCTATCTGCGGCCCTTCATGTTCGCCAGCGAAACCTTCCTCGGCGTGCGCCCCTCGCGTGAATATATCTTCTGCGTGATCGCTTCGCCGGTCGGTCCCTATTTCAAGGGCGGCGCGAAGGCCGTGAAGATCTGGGTCTCGCAGAACTACACCCGCGCGGCCCTCGGCGGCACGGGCGTCGCGAAATGCGGCGGCAACTATGCGGCAAGCCTCGTCGCGCAGGCCGAAGCCTCCGCACAGGGCTGCGATCAGGTCGTCTTCCTCGACGCCGCGGAACATCGCTGGGTGGAGGAACTCGGCGGCATGAACATCTTCTTCGTGATGGAGGACGGCTCGCTCCTCACCCCGCCGCTCGGCGGCACCATCCTTCCCGGCGTTACCCGCAAGTCGCTGATCGCCCTTGCCCGCGACCAGGGCCTGACGGTCCGGGAGGAGCGCTATTCCTTCGACCAGTGGAAGGCCGACGTGGCATCGGGCCGCCTCAGGGAAGCCTTTGCCTGCGGCACGGCGGCGGTCGTCGCCGGCATCGGCACGGTGAAGTTCGCCGATGGGGAATTTGCGATCGGCGACGGTGCCACCGGGCCCGTCACGACGCGGATGCGCGAAGCGCTCGTCGGCATCCAGCGCGGCCAGCGCCCCGATCCGCAGGGCTGGGTGCGCGCCGTTACCGGCGCCTGAACGGAACGACGGGCGTCGGGCTATCGGCCCGGCGTCGCCGAACTGCGGAGGCGGTACGAAATCGCCGCTGAGATTACCTCAATTTCTCCGTGCCAAATCTTCCGCAACGAAACGACGGAGCGGTATCGGCATGGTCACAGCGGTTTCATCGACGACGGCGGCGAGCGTCACCCTTTCCTCCTCCTCCGGCACGTCCAGCCTTTCGGCGCTCGAAGCGAAGCTCGCCAGCAAGGAAAGCGAGCTGGCCGAGGCCGAGGGCGCGGACAAGAAGGCCGAGATCCAGGAGGCCATCGCCAGCCTGAAGGCCGAGATCGCCGCGGCGAAGGCCGCCAAGGAGGCGAGCGCCGCGCAGAAGGCGCCGCAGGCATCCGAAAGCGAAAGCACCTCGCGCATCGGCACGCGCAATTTCGAGGACGGCGATCCCTTCGGCGACCGGGAGATCTACGTCTGATCGGGCCTTCCGGTGCCGTGGACGAAGATGCGGATGCAGCGGCGCATATAGTCCTTGCGTGCCTCCAGTCCGGGCCATTCGGCGGCGGTGCCGGTCTTCGTCACCACCGCGCCGAACATCATGTCCATGAGGATCCGGGCCGCGCTCGCCGTATCGTCGACGAAGAGGCGGCCGGCCTTTTTCTCCCCCTCCATCCATTCGGCCAGAAGGGCGTGCGCGCGCTGCCCGCCCAGCCGGCGCATCATCTCGCCGACCTCCGGGAACTGGGCGGCCTCCACGATGGTGAGGCTGAGGAAGGCCGCACGCTCCTCGTCCGCCGCCTCGTCGATATCGACCTGGAAGATCCTCTCCAGCGCCTCGCAGAGGCCGAGCCCCTCGTAGTCGCCCGGCAGGGCGAGCATGCTGGTCCTGTGCTGCTCGATCACCGCGGCGAGAAGATCGGTCTTGGACGGGAACAATTCGTAGAGCGTGCGCTTGGAGGCGTGGCAATGGGCGGCGACCTCGCTCATCGTCGTGCGGCCGTAGCCCTCGGCAAGGAACAGCCGGCGCGCCGCCTCGACGATCCCGGCCCGGCGCTCATCGGCGGAGGCGACCTTCGGGCGCCCGCGCGCCTTGCGCTGCGTGTGCGGCTGAGGGGAAGAGGGTTTCGGCATGGGAGCATTCCGGTGCGGGCGGCATTGACATTCTCGGCTGATCGACATTAATGGTACTCATTGGTTTTGTAAATAAGGCGACCGGGCGAGATGATCGCCCCGCGCCGGCAAGAGGTGCATGATGCGCGCTTTGGCAATCCGGATCGGCCTTGTGGCCGCTGGCCTCTTCCTCGTCTCCTGCTCGGAGCAGAACGGCGGCGGGCAAGGGCCGGGCGGAGCGGCGCCGGCCATCGAGGTGGGGGTGATCGCTCTCAAGGCGCAGTCCGTGCCGCGGTTCGCCGCGCTGTCCGGCCGGGTCGGGGCGCGCGCCACGGCGGAGATCCGCCCGCAGGTCGACGGTATCGTCAAAAGCATCGATTTCCGCGAGGGGCGCCCGGTGAAGGCGGGCGACGTGCTCTTCACGGTGCACGACGACAAGTTCAGGGCGGCCTATGAGGCTGCGAGCGCCACCCTCTCCCGCGCCGAGGCCTCGCAGCAATCCGCTGAGGCCGCCTTCGACCGCTCCGAGCGGCTGCAATCCTCCAGCGCCGTCAGCCAGCAGGCGCTGGACGAAGCGCGCACGACGCTCCTGCAGGCGAAAGCGGATGTGGAATCGGCCAGGGCCAGCCTGCAGACCGCCAAGATCGACCTCGACAACACGACGATCAAGGCGCCGATCTCCGGCATCATCGGCACGGCGAGCGTCAGCGTCGGCTCGCTCGTCACGCAGAACCAGACGGATGCGCTGGCGACGATCCGCCAGATCGACCCGGTCAATGTCGACCTCGTCGACACCAGTGCGAACCTCCTGAAAATCCGCGAGGACGTCGAGGCGGGCCGCCTCGGGCGCGAAGGCCAGCAGGGTGCGCCGAGCGTCAGGCTGACGCTGGAGAACGGCGCCGAATACGGGCCGCGGGGCACGATCTCGCTGGCGACGGTGAATGTCAGCGAGAGCACCGGCACCTTCACCCTGCGCGCCACCTTCCCCAATCCCGAGCGGGTACTGTTGCCCGGCATGTTCGTCAGGGCCTCCGTCGACCTTGGCAGCATGCCGAACGCCTTCCTCGTGCCGCAACGCGCCGTCCAGCGCAGCGGGGCGGGGGATGCGGTCGCCTATGTCGTCTCTACCGACGGCAAGGTGGAGGAGCGCAAGCTCGCAACGGCGGGAACCCAGGGCAACGACTGGATCGTGACCGACGGGCTGAAGGACGGCGACCGGCTGATCGTCGACGGCTTCCAGAAGATTTCCGCCGGCGCCGCGGTCACGCCCGTCGACGTGACGATCGACGAGGACGGCGTCGTCAAGCAGAACTTCGCTTCGACGGGAGCCGCCCAATGAGCGGCGGTTTCCGGCGCAATGCCCTGGCGAGCTTCTTCATCGCCCGCCCGGTCTTTGCCATCGTGCTCGCCATCGCCACGCTGCTTGGCGGCGTCATGGGCATCTATTCGCTGTCGATCTCGCAATATCCGGACGTGGCGCCGGTCACGGTGCGCATCGGCGCGAACTATTCCGGCGCGACGGCCGAGGCCGTCGAGAACTCGGTCACGACCAAGATCGAAAGCGTGCTGACGGGCCTCGAAGGGCTCCTCTACATGGAGTCCACCTCCAGCACCGGCTCGGCCTCCATCTCGCTCACCTTCGCAAGCGGCACGGACCCGGAACTGGCGCAGGTGGAGGTGCAGAACAAGCTTGCGCGCGTCGAATCGCAACTGCCCGAAGCGGTGCAGAACGCCGGCGTCACCGTCTCGCGCTCGCCCTCCGGCATCCTGATGATCGGCAACATCGTCTCGCGCGACGGGCGCTATACCTCGTCCGAGCTCTCCGACATCATGTCGAGCAGCATCGAGGAGCGGATCGAGCGCCTCGACGGCGTCGGCTCCGTCCAGTCCTTCGGCAGCGGCTATGCCATGCGCATCTGGCTCGATCCGGACCAGATGCAGAAATACCAGCTCGTCCCCTCCGACGTCACCGCGGCGATCCAGGCGCAGAACGCGCAGGTCGCCGCCGGCTCCATCGGCGCGACGCCCGTGGTGCGCGGCCAGCAGCTCAAGGCCAGCATCGTCGCGCAGACGCAGATGACCTCGGCGGACGAATTCAAGAAGATCATCCTCAAGACCGCGCCGGACGGTTCCGTCGTGCGGCTCGGCGACGTGGCGCGGGTGGAGATCGGGCTGGAGAAATACGGCCAGAGCTCGACCTATAACGGCATGCCGGCCGCCGGTTTCGGCGTGCAGCTTGCCAGCGGCGCGAACGCGATCACCACGGCCGACGCCGTCCATGCCGAACTCGACAGCCTCGCCGGCTCGCTGCCGGAGGGCGTCGAGATCGCCTATTCCTACGAGACGACGCCCTTCGTCGAACTGTCCATCGAGAAGGTGGTGCATACGCTCATCGAGGCGGTCGTTCTCGTCTTCCTCGTGCTGCTGCTCTTCCTGCAGAACCTGCGGGCGACGCTCATTCCGATGATCGCCGTGCCGGTGGTGCTGCTCGGCACCTTCGGGGTGCTGGCGGCGCTCGGCTATTCCATCAACATGCTGACGATGTTCGCCATGGTGCTGGCCATCGGCCTTCTCGTCGACGACGCCATCGTGGTCGTGGAGAATGTCGAGCGCATCATGACGGAGGAGGGGCTTTCCGCACGAGAAGCCACCGAGAAGTCGATGGGCGAGATCACCGGCGCGCTGATCGGCGTGGCGCTGGTGCTGACGGCGGTGTTCATTCCCATGGCCTTCTTCTCCGGTTCCGTCGGCGTCATCTACCGGCAGTTCTCCGTCACCATCGCCAGCGCCATGATCCTTTCCGTGCTTGTCGCCGTCGTTTTGACGCCGGCGCTCTGCGCGATGCTCCTGAAGCCGACCCATGGCGGGCTTGCCGCGCGCATCTTCGGCGGCTTCAACCGCGGCTTCGAGAAGACGACGCGCGGCTATGTCGGCGCGGTCGGCCGCCTCGTGCTTCGGCCGCTGCGCATGCTCGTCGTCTTCGCCGCGCTGCTCGGCGGGGCCTGGTGGGTCTATACCCAGCTTCCCTCCTCCTTCCTGCCGGAAGAGGACCAGGGCGTGCTGATGACGCAGATCACCCTGCCTGCCGGGGCCAATGCCGCCCGCACGCAGGCCGTCATCGACATGGTGGAGGATTATTTTCTCAACGACGAGAAGGACGCGGTGGAGAGCGTCTTCATGACGCTCGGCTTCGGCTTCGGCGGCAGCGGGGAGAACGCCGCCATGGCCTTCGTGCGCCTCAAGGATTTCGACCAGCGTACCGACAGCGCGCTGTCGGCCTCCGCCATCTCGCAGCGCGCCTCGGCCCATTTCCGCAAGATCCGCGACGCCGAGGTCTTCGTGCTCGCCCCGCCGGCCATCCAGGGCCTCGGCCAGAGCAACGGCTTCTCGATGTATCTGGAGGATACCGGCAACCGGGGCCGCGACGCGCTGATCGCGGCCAGCAACACGCTTGCCGACCTTGCCCTCAAGGACGATACGGTCGGCAACGTGCGCGGCAATACGCGCACGCTGGAAAGCCAGCTCAAGATCGACATCGATCAGGAGAAGGCTGGGGCGCTCGGCGTCGGCATCAGCGGCATCAACAACCTGATCTCGGTCGCCTTTGCCGGCAGAAACGTCAACGACTTCGTCTATAACGGCGAGATCAAGCCCGTCTATGTGCAGGCGGATGCCCCCTTCCGCATGCAGCCGGGGGATATCGAGCGCTGGTACGCCCGCAACGATGCCGGCGAGATGGTGCCCTTCTCCGCCTTCGCGACGACGAAATGGGTGCAGGGCTCGCCCTCGCTCTCGCGCTTCAACGGCACGGCCGCCATTGCCATGAACGGCTCGGCCCAGCCCGGCGCGAGCTCCGGCAATGCCATGGACCGCATGGAGGAGCTCGTCGCCGGCCTTAACGGCGGCTATGCCTCCGCATGGTCCGGGCTCTCCTACCAGGAGCGGCTGGCGGGCTCGCAGGAGGCGATGCTCTATGCCGTCTCGCTGCTCGTCGTGTTCCTCTGCCTTGCCGCGCTCTACGAGAGCTGGTCCATTCCCTTCTCCGTCATCCTTGCCGTGCCGGTCGGCGTGCTCGGCGCGCTCGTCGCGGCGTGGCTCTTCGGCCAGTCGAACGACGTCTATTTCAAGGTGGGCCTGCTCACGACCATCGGCCTCACGGCGAAGAACGCCATCCTGATCGTCGAATTCGCCAAGGATTTGCGCGACCAGGGCAGGAGCGCGGTCGAGGCCGTGCTCGAGGCCGCGCGCATGCGCCTTCGCCCCATCGTCATGACGTCGCTCGCCTTCATCCTCGGCGTGCTGCCGCTCGCCTTCGCGACGGGCGCGAGCTCGGCGGCGCAGAATGCCATCGGCATCGGCGTTATGGGCGGCATGATCGCAGCCACCGTGCTCGGCGTCTTCTTCGTGCCGCTGCTCTTCGTGGTGATCGCCGGCCTACGGCGCGGTGGCGCTGCCAAGGTCGAGGCAAGCCCATAATTCGTCGACCCGGGCGGTGACGTCCGGCGTCATGGCGAGCACGCGGCCCCATTCGCGCTCCGTCTCGGTGCCGATCTTGGTGGTGGCATCGAGGCCGAGCTTGCCGCCGAGGCCGGATTTCGGCGAGGCGAAGTCGAGATAGTCGATGGGCGTGTTCTCCACGACCATCAGGTCGCGGCTTGCGTCGAAGCGGGTGGAGAGCGCCCAGATCACGTCCGGCCAGCTTCTCACGTCGATGTCGCCGTCCACGGCGATGATCAGCTTGGTGTAGCTGAACTGCGGCAGCATGGACCAGAGGCCCATCATCACCCGCCGCGCCTGCCCGGGATAGCGCTTGTCGATGGAAACCACCATGGCGCGGTAGGAGCAGGCCTCGGGCGGCAGCCAGAGGTCGCGGATCTCCGGGAACTGGCGCTTGACCAGCGGCACGAAGAGTTCGTTCATCGCCTCGCCGAGCCGGGAGGGCTCGTCCGGCGGGCGGCCGGTATAGGTCGAGAGGTAGAGCGGGTTCTTCCGCATGGTGATCGCCGAGAGCGTCATCACCGGGAAGGGCTCGACGGCATTGTAGTAGCCGGTGTGGTCGCCATAGGGGCCTTCGTCCGCCGTCTCGCTCATCGAGACCATGCCCTCCAGCACGATTTCCGCGCTCGCCGGCAGGGGAAGGGGGACGGTGAGGCCGCTTGCCGTCTCCTGCCGCCGGCCGGCAAGGACGCCGGCGAAGGCAAGCTCGCTCATGCCGTCCGGCAGCGGCATGACGGCGGACAGGATCGTCGCGGGATCGGCGCCGATGACGACGGCGACCGGCATGTCGAGGCCCCTGGCCTGCCAGAGGCGGTGGTGCCGCGCCCCGCCGCGATGGGCGAGCCAGCGCATGATCAGCCGGTTCCGGCCGAGCCGCTGCATGCGGTAGATGCCGACATTGATATCCGAAGGATCGTCCGGCGAGGCGGTGATGACGAGCGGCCAGGTGACGAGCGGGTCGGGCTCGCCGGGCCAGCAGGTCTGGATGGGGAGCCGGCCGAGGTCGATATCCTCGCCGCGCCGGACGATCTCCTGGCAGGGCGGGCGCCGCACCGCGCGCGGGTTCATCGAGAGCGCGGCCTTCAGGTGCGGCAGCTTCCCCCAGGCATCGCGCAGCGAGCGCGGCGGGCGCGGGTCGCGAAGGTCGGCGAGGAACGTGGCGAGACGCGGCAGCCCGCCGGTCTCCAGCCCCAGCCCCCATTCGATGCGCTCGCGCGTGCCGAAGAGATTGGCGAGGAGCGGGATCGGCTGGATATTGCCCTCCGCATCGACCGGCCGCTCGAAGAGCAGGGCCGGGCCCTCTTCCGCCAGCACGCGGCGATGGATTTCCGTGACCTCGTGGACGAGGCAGACGGGCGCGGAAATGCGCTTCAGCCGCGCCCGCCGTTCCAGGAGGGCGACGAAATCCTGAAGGCTGTCGAAACGGCGCGGGATCGAGGCATCGGCTTTCATGCCGGCTCCCTTGCCGGGGAAAAACGTCCCGGTCTTTGTGCTGGCGCAAACTCCTTCCGCGCATGGCTCCCTAGGTTCCGGCCAATCGCATCTCGTCAGGGCCTTTCCATGTCGTCGCTTCCCCCGATCCTCGCAAAGCCGGTTGATATCGCGCCGATCTGGCTGGTGGAGCGGGTGGCGCGGCTCATCTTCTCGGGTGTGCTGAAGGCGCATCCCGATCTCTTCGAGCGGCTCGGCGACTACCGGCAGACCCGCTACGGCTTCTCGCCGACCGACCTGCCGCTGCACTTCACCGTCGTCCCGGCGGCGCAGCAGCTCACCGTCTCGCGCGGCCAGCCGCCGCTTGTCGATGCGCGCATCGAGGGGCTGCTGGTGCTGCTGCTCGGCCTTCTCGAAGGCCGGTGCGACGCGGATGCGCTGTTCTTCTCGCGCGACCTTTCCGTCACCGGCGACATGGAGGCGATGCTGGCGCTGCGCAATGCGCTCGACGACAGCGCCATCGACCTGCCGCGCGAGCTCGGGGCGCTGGCCGGGCCGTTCTCGCCGCTCGTCGCCGGCACGGCGCGCTACATCCGCACCAAGGCCCTCGAAGGAAGGGATACGACATGGAACTGATCTGCCCCGCCGGCACGCCCGCCGCCTTCCGCGAGGCGGTGGAGGCCGGCGCCGACGCCGTCTATTGCGGCTTTCGCGACGAGACCAACGCCCGCAATTTCCCCGGCCTCAATTTCAGCCGCGAGGAACTGCGCCAGTCGATCGCGCTCGCCCGCAGCCGGCGGGTCCTCACCTTCGTCGCGCTCAATACCTTCATGCGGGCGGGCGACGAGGCGCTGTGGTACCGGGCGGCCGACGATGCGGTGGCGCTCGGCGCCGACGCGCTGATCCTCGCCGATTTCGGCCTGATGGCCTATGTCGCGGAAAAGTACCCCGAGCAGCGGCTACACGTCTCCGTGCAGGCCTCGGCCTCCAATCCGGATGCCATCCGCTTCCTCATCGAGGCCTTCGGGGCGAAGCGCGTCGTGCTGCCGCGCGTCCTCACCGTGCAGGACATCGCCCGGCTGACGCGGCAGATCGGCTGCGAGGTGGAGGTCTTCGCCTTCGGCGGGCTCTGCGTCATGGCGGAGGGGCGCTGCTCGCTTTCCTCCTACGCCACCGGCAAGTCGCCCAACATGAACGGCGTCTGCTCGCCGGCAAGCCATGTGCGCTACCGGCAGGACGGCGAGGATCTCGTCTCCGAGCTCGGCGCCTATACGATCAACCGCTTCGGCGCGGGCGAGGCCTCCGGCTATCCGACGCTCTGCAAGGGTCGCTTCGAGATCGGCGACGTCGCGGGCTATGCCTTCGAGGATCCCGTCTCGCTCGACGTGATCGACGAGATCGACGCGCTGCGGGCGGCCGGCGTCTCGGCGCTCAAGATCGAGGGGCGCCAGCGCGGCAAGGCCTATGTCGCCGAGGTGGTTTCCTCCCTCAAGAAGGCGTTGCGCGCGGCGCCCGCCGAACGGGCGGCGCTCGTCGCCCGCCTTCGCGCCATGAGCGAGGGCCAGCGCACCACCACCGGCGCCTACGACAAGCGCTGGCGATAGGAGACGACATGACGACGACGCGCAAACCGTCCCTCAGCCTGGGGCCGGTCTATTTCCTCTGGGACGGGCCGAAATGGCGGGATTTCTATTTCCGCATCGCCGACGAGGCGCCCGTCGAGCATGTCACGCTCGGCGAGACGGTCTGTTCCAAGCGCCAGCATTTCAGCGAGCCGCACATCGCCGAGGTGATCGAGCGGCTGGAGGCGGCGGGCAAGAAGGTGACGCTCTCGACCCTCGCCATGGTGACGCTGGAGCGCGAGAGCCGGCAGGTGCGCGACCTCATCCGCGACAGCGAGCATCCGGTGGAGGCGAACGACCTCTCGGCGCTCGGCCTCCTCAGGGACCGGCCGCATTCCATCGGCCCGCTCGTCAACGTCTACAATGCCGCGACGGCGCGCACGCTCGCCGCGCGCGGGGCTGAGAACATCTGCCTGCCGCCGGAGCTGCCGGCCGCGTCCGTCCTGCAGATGCTCGCCGCCATGCCGGATTTCTCCTTCGAGCTCTTCGCCTTCGGCCGCATGCCGCTCGCCATCTCCGCGCGCTGCGCCCATGCCCGCTCCAAGGGGCTGACGAAGGACAATTGCCAGTTCATCTGCGGCGAGGAGCCGGACGGCCTGCCGCTGCGCACGCTCGACAAGCAGTCCTTCCTCGTGCTGAACGGCGTACAGACCATGTCGAACAGTTGCGCCGTGCTCGTCGACGACCTTGCGCCACTGGTGGAGGCGGGGCTGTCGCGCGTCCGGCTCTCCCCGCAGGATTGCGACATGGTGAAGGTGGCCGGCCTCTACCGTGCCGTGCTCGACGGCCGGATGGACGGCGAGGAGGCGATTTCGGAACTGGCGGAGGTCTATCCGGGCGTCCGCTTCTCCAACGGCTTCCTGCACCAGCAGGAGGGTGCGGCCTGGGTCTCGCGCGGGCGCAACGCGGCGATGGGGCACGGCTGAGGCGGGCTTCAGGCGAAGACGTCGCGCGACTGCTCCCTCGCCGAGAGCAGGGCTTCGAGGATCATCTTCTCGGAAAAGACGTGGCGGCGGAGACTCTCCTGGAAGCCGCCGATCATGCGGGAGACCGCTTCCGGCGGCAGCGTGCAGCAATCGTCGGCGATAGCCTGCAGCGTCTTCGAGATCTCGCCCGCGGCAAACTGGTCGCAGCGGTGCTCGGCCTTCAGGCGCTCGATGGTGATCGTCGCGAAGTGCGAGCCGGCATGATGGTCGAAATCGGGAAAGAGCAGGCGTTCCTCCAGCTCGTGCGCCGATTTCAGGAGCGGGACGATGGTCTCGGCAAGCTCGCGCAGCTCCCCGGCGATGGCGGGATCGCCCGCCGCCTCCTCGAGGCGCAGGCAAAGGTCGAGCAGGCGGGTATGCAACGTCTCCAGCCGGCCGATATCGGCGGCAGCCAGTACGGGTTCGCTCATGGCGCCCTCCTACTGGCCGAAGAACAGGACGGCGGCGATGACGACCGAGGCGCCGACGGCGGAGATCGTGCCGGCCCCCTGCAGCACGCCCATGCGATAAAGCACCAGCGCGAAGCCGGCGATGACCGGGGCCGCGACGACGAGGCCGAACTGAGCGTCCGTCATGGAAGGATCCTTTCGTTTTGCCGTCATCATGCCGCGCGGGGCATCGCCGCTCTTTGTGCCGGCGCAAAGAAGGCCCCGGCTCGCCACGCTAGGGAAGCCCCATGGCGACGATAGATGACATGGACATTGCGGCGGGCAGCGCGGAGAGCGGCGAAGCCGACTCGCTCCTGCTCTGGATCCTCGTATGGAGCGAACTTGCCGCCTTCGGCGCGTTGCTCATCGCCTTCATGGTGATGACGGTGGTGGATATCGAAAGAGCGGCGCTGCTGCGCTCGCATCTCCATCCGGGGCTTGCGGCGCTCAACACGGTGCTTCTCGTCATGAGCGGCTGGCAGGCGGCGCTGGCCGTGCGCCGTGGCGATGGCGCGGTCCGTGGACCGCTGCTGCTCGCCGCGCTGTTCGGCCTTCTCTTCGCCACGGTCAAGCTCGTCGAATACGGCGTCGAGATCCGCTCGGGCATCGCCGCCGCCGGCGGGCTTTCGGAGCTCTATTTCCTCATCACCGGCTTCCACCTGCTGCACGTCGTCTTCGGGGCGGGCGTTCTCCTTCTCGTCGCCTGGCGGCCTTCGCGGGCGAACGTGGTGATGATCGCCACGCTCTGGCACGCGATCGACCTCGTCTGGCTCGTGATGTTCCCCATCGTCTATCTCACCTGAGGCACCCATGACCCGACAGGCCCGCGAACAATTCATCGCCACCCTCGCCATGCTGTTGACGCTCGCCGCCGGCGGCGCGCTCGTCGGCGGCCTCAGCGGCGGGCTCCTCGTGCCGGTCGCCGCCGTGCTGGTCATGGCCTTCGCCAAGGGCCGCCTCGTCATCCTCGATTTCATGGAGCTGCGCACCAGCCGCGGCATCCTGCGCTCCGCGCTGCTCGCCTGGCCGGCGGCGCTCCTGTCGCTCGCGCTCGTCCGCGCGCTCGCCGTCACGTTCATCGGCTGACGAACCGCCCCGGTCTTTGCCAATGCGCAAAGACCGCGTCGCCCCCGTGGCTAGAACCTCGGGTGTCCCGCATGCCGGCGAGGGGATCGCCGGCGAACCACCGCGGGGTTTTGTCGCCGGGCCCCTTGAGGTTCGGCAAGGGAAAGGACCAGGGGATGGCAGAGCGCCTAACCAAGACCGGGGCCCGCAACGTCTTCTATGGCGGGTCCATCTTCTTCTTCACGATCTTCGTCGGGCTGACGGCCCACTCCCACTATTACATGCGCACGACCTCCACCGACGAGTCGACGCTGACCGACAGCGTCGTGCGCGGCAAGCACGTCTGGGAAAAGAACGCCTGTATCAACTGCCACACGCTCTTGGGCGAGGGAGCCTATTTCGCGCCCGAGCTCGGCAATGTGTGGAAGCGCTACGGCGGCGTCGAGGATCCGGAAGGCGCGCGCGAGGCGCTGAAGGCTTGGATGGCCGCGCAGCCGAGCGGGGCGGAGGGCCGGCGGCAGATGCCGCAATTCAACCTCACCGAACAGGAGGTCAACGATCTCGCCGACTTCCTCGAATGGACGAGCAAGATCAAAACCCAGGACTGGCCGCCGAACGACGCCGGTTGACCGATTGCGCTCAGGAGACAAGACATGAAATATCAAACGCAAAAGGTCGCGATGCTGTACTTCTACGGCGCGCTCGGCCTCTTCCTCGCCCAGCTGGCCTTCGGGGTCCTCGCCGGCACGATCTACGTGCTGCCGAACACGCTTTCCGAGCTGCTGCCCTTCAACATCGTGCGCATGATCCACACCAATGCGCTCGTCGTCTGGCTGCTCATGGGCTTCATGGGCGCGACCTACTATATGATCCCGGAAGAGACCGAGACGGAGCTTTACAGCCCCAAGCTCGCCATCGTCCAGTTCTGGCTGTTCTTCGCCGCCGCCGGGCTCACGGTGGTCGGCTACCTCTTCCGCATCCATGAGGGCCGCGAATTCCTCGAGCAGACGTTCCCGGCCAAGATCGGCATCGTCGTCGTCGCGCTGATGTTCCTCTTCAACATCACCATGACGGCGCTGAAGGGCCGCAAGACCACGGTCATCAACATACTGCTCTTCGGCCTGTGGGGCCTTGCGCTCTTCTTCCTCTTCGCTTTCTACAACCCGGCGAACCTGGCGCTCGACAAGATGTACTGGTGGTACGTCATCCACCTGTGGGTCGAGGGCGTATGGGAGCTGATCATGGCCTCCGTGCTCGCCTTCCTGATGATCAAGCTCAACGGCATCGACCGCGAGGTCGTGGAAAAGTGGCTCTACGTCATCGTCGGCCTCGCGCTCTTCTCGGGCATCCTCGGCACGGGCCACCACTACTACTGGATCGGCGCGCCGGGCTACTGGCAGTGGATCGGCTCGCTCTTCTCGACGCTGGAAGTGGCGCCCTTCTTCACCATGGTCATCTTCACCTTCGTGATGACCTGGAAGGCCGGCCGCAACCATCCGAACAAGGCCGCGCTGCTCTGGTCGATCGGCTGCTCGGTCATGGCCTTCTTCGGCGCGGGCGTCTGGGGCTTCCTGCACACGCTGTCGTCGGTGAACTACTACACCCACGGCACGCAGGTCACCGCCGCGCACGGGCACCTCGCCTTCTTCGGCGCCTATGTGATGCTGAACCTTGCCATGATGGCCTATGCGATCCCGGAAATCCGCGGCCGCCAGCCCTACAACCAGTGGCTCTCGATCGCCAGCTTCTGGATCATGTGCACGGCCATGTCGGTGATGACCTTCGCGCTCACCTTCGCGGGCGTCGTGCAGGTCCATCTCCAGCGCGTGCTCGGGGAAAGCTACATGGACGTGCAGGACCAGCTTTCGCTGTTCTACTGGGTCCGCCTCGGCTCGGGCGCCGTCGTCCTCGTCTCGGCGCTGATGTTCATCTGGGCCGTGCTCGTGCCCGGCCGCGAGCGTGCCGACAGCCTCACCCGTCTGGTCCAGCCGGCCGAGTGAGCGCTGGCCGGCCCCGTCATCCCACGGGGCCGGCACCTCTTTCCTGAAGTTTTGGAGATCGAAATGAACGTCATGCTCAAGGCCGCGCGCGCCGACATTCCCGCCTACAGCCCCTCGGGCAATGAATGCGCCCTCTTCGAGAAAGCCTGGGTCCGCCAGCTACCGCTCCTCCTGAAGGGGCCGACCGGCTGCGGCAAGACGCGCTTCGTCAGCCACATGGCCGCAAAGCTCGGCCTGCCGCTCTCGACGGTCTCCTGCCATGACGACCTTTCGGCCGCCGACCTCACCGGGCGCTATCTCCTCAAGGGCGGCGACACGGTCTGGGTCGATGGGCCGCTGACGCGCGCGGTGCGTGACGGAGGTGTCTGCTACCTCGACGAGATCGTCGAAGCCCGCAAGGACGTCGCTGTCGTCCTCCATCCGCTCACCGACGACCGGCGCATCTTGCCGCTGGAGCGCACCGGCGAGGTGCTGGAGGCGCCGGCCGGCTTCATGCTCGTCGTCTCCTACAATCCCGGCTACCAGAACCTTCTCAAGGCGCTGAAGCCCTCCACCCGCCAGCGCTTCGTCGCCATCGAGTTCGACTTCCTGCCGAAGGCCGCGGAAATCCTGGTCGTCGCCGCCGAGAGCGGGCTGGACGAGGCGCGCATCGCGCCGCTGGTCGAGCTTGCCCATCGCCTCAGGGCGCTCAAGGGCCACGACCTCGAAGAGGGCGTCTCCACGCGCCTCCTCGTCTATTGCGCCTGCCTCATCGACAGCGGCATGGACGTGCGCGAGGCCGTTCGCGCGGCGATGATCGAGCCGCTGACGGACGAGCCGGACGTGCGCGCCGCCCTCCTCGAAGTCGCCGACGCGATGATCCGCTGAGGTCCGCCATGCTGGATTTCCTGGAGCTCGAGGAAACCGTCGGCCGCGCCTGGCACCGGCTGGTGGGCAAGGCCGGCAGCTGGCCGCGCCATCCCGACCACGCCGTGCGGCTGGAGGACGTGCGGCCGGTGCTCGCCGTCTGCTTCCGCGGCTTCGGCGGAGAGGGTGCGGTGCAGATCGCGCCGGCCCGCGGGCGCACGTCGACGCATCGCCTCAGGCTGCGCGAGCGCATGGGGCTCGGCGAGGAGAAGCTTGTCCAGCCCGGTCGCGATCACGCCACGCTGATGCTGCCCGGCGAAATCGACCTCTTCGCCGACCGCGGCCTCAACCGGGACCTCTACATCTGGCTCGCCGCCGCCATGGCGGTGATGCCGCTCGAACCGATCACCGAGAACGATCCGCTGCAACGCGACCTTGCCGCGCTCCGGCGCGCCGAGGCGACGGCGAAGGCCGTGCTCGCCGCCTTTCCGGGCCTCACACGGCGCTATCGCCGGCTTTGCGCCGCGACGCTGGAGGCGCGCCTTGCCCGGCCGTTGCCCTCCATCGAGCGCCATGTCGAGAACCGCATCCTCGGCCTTCTCAGGAAAGGCGCGGGATTTGCCGACGAGACGATGCCCGTCATCTTCCCGCACCGCGCGCCGCCGCGCTACCTTCCCATGCTGCCGGTGCCGCTCTGGCCCGATGCGCTGCTGCGCGCCGAGGGCGAGGGGCGCGGTGAGGACGACCAGCCGGCGGCGGGCGGCACGCCGCTTGCGCCTGAGACCGGCCGCCATATTGCGCAGCGCGAGGCGGCGGAGAAGCGCAAGGGCGAGCGCAGTCCCTTCATCCTCAACCGCTTCGAGAAGATCCTGGCGATGGCCGAGATGGTCAATGTCGACCGCCCCGGCGACGACAGCGACGACCACGATTCCAGCGCCGCCGACGAGCTCGACGACATGACGCTCGGCGAGCGCAAGGGGCGGCCCGCCGCCCGCTTCCGCTTCGATCTCGACCTGCCGCCCGAAGCGCTCGACCGCACGCGGCTGACGGGCGAATACACCTATCCCGAATGGGACTACCGCACCGGCACCTATCTGCCGGACCATTGCCATGTGCTCGCTTCGCCCGCCCCGGACACGGCGGCGATGCCGGAGGCCGATGCCGATACGAAGAGCCTCATCCGCCGCGTGCGCCGGCAGTTCGAGGTGCTGAGGCCGCGCCACGAGATGCTGCGTGCCCAGCTCGACGGGTCGGAACTCGACCTCGATGCCGTGGTGCGCGCGCGCAGCGACCTTGCCGCCGGCGGACAGGGCAGCGACCGCATCCACCTGATGAGCCGGCCGCAGGCGCACGACCTTGCCGTCACCATCCTCGTCGACGTGTCGCTGTCGACCGACGCCTGGTTCGACAACCGCCGGGTGCTCGACGTGGAGAAGGAGGCGCTGACGGTGCTCGCCCACGGGCTTGCCGCCTGCGGCGACAGCCACTCGATCCTCACCTTCACCTCACGCCGGCGCTCCTGGGTGCGGGTCGAGACGGTCAAGGATTTCGGCGAGCCGATGGGCCGTGGCGTGGAGGCGCGCATCACCGCGCTGAAGCCGGGCTTCTATACCCGCATCGGGCCGGCGATCCGCCATGCGGCGGCGAAGCTGCGGGAACAGCCGAACCGCCGCAAGCTCCTGCTCCTCCTCACCGACGGCAAGCCGAACGACGTCGACCATTACGAGGGGCGCTTTGCGCTGGAGGACAGCCGCCGCGCCGTCATGGAGGCGCGCCGCACCGGCGTCAGCGTGTTCGGGGTGACGGTGGACCGGGAGGCGCAGGCCTATGTGCCGGCCCTCTTCGGCCGTAACGGCTATGCCATCGTCGGCAACATCGCCCGGCTGCCGGCTGCGCTGCCGGCAATTTATCGCGGTCTCGTGGGATAGAGGCTGGAGACCGCGAGGAAGGGCCCGGCATGCCGCACCATGCCGGGCCCTTTTCGTTTCAGGCGGCCTTGCTGTGCGTGCGGGCCGTCTCGCCGATATAGGCGTCGAAGGCGGCGGCGACGGCGCGGATGATGAAGCGATGGTCCTGCCGCACGGTGACGGTGCCGCCGCGCACGTCGACCGCCCCGTCCTCGGCGAGCGCCGCAAGACGGGCATTGCCCTCGATCAGCGGCGCCGCGTCGAGGCCGTGGCGGGCGGCGATGGCGGCGACGTCCACGCGGAAATCGCACATCAGCCGCTCGATGATCTCGGCGCGCAGCCGGTCCTCGGCGGTCAGGCGGTAGCCCTTGACGGTGGCGAGGCGGCCGGAGGCGATGCGCTGGGCGTAGAGCCCCGGCGGCACCTCGTTCTGGACGTAGCCCTCCGGCGTGCGGCCGATGGCGGAGGCGCCAAAGCCGATCAGCGTCGTGCAGGCGTCCGTCGTATAGCCCTGGAAATTGCGCCGCAGCCGCCCGCGCCTGGCCGCAAGCGCAAGGCCGTCGCCCGGCAGGGCATAGTGGTCGAGGCCGATGCGGACATAGCCGGCGGCGGTGAGCGTTTCGGCGATCGCCTCGGCCTGCGCCATGCGTCCCGCGGCATCGGCCAGCGCGCGCTCGTCGATCAACCGCTGGTGCTTCTTGAAGGAGGGGATGTGAGCATAGCCGAAGACGGCGAAGCGCTCCGGCCGCATGGCGACGGCGGCCTTCGCCGTCTCGATGCAGGAGGCGACCGTCTGGTGCGGCAGGCCGTAGATCAGGTCGAAGTTGATGCCCTCGACGCCCGCCTTGCGCAGCCGGGTCACGGCCTCGGCCGTCTGCGCCTCGGTCTGGATGCGGTTGATCGCCTTCTGCACGACGGGGTCGAAGCTCTGCACGCCGAGGCTCGCGCGGGTGACGCCCGCTTCGCCCAGCGCGTCTGCCATTTCGGGCGTGAGGGTGCGCGGGTCGATCTCGACCGCGATCTCCATGCCGGCCATGAAGGCAAAGCGCGCGCGTAGGAGGCCGATGAGGTCGCAGAACTCTTCCGGCTGCATGATCGTCGGCGTGCCGCCGCCGAAATGCACATGGCGAATCTTCAGCCGCCGCTCGACCTTCTCCGAGACGAGGTCGATCTCCCTGCGCAGCATGTCGATGTAGTCGAGGATCGGCTCGTCGCGCTGGGTGATCGTGGTGTGACAGCCGCAATACCAGCACATGGAGCGGCAGAAGGGGATGTGGAGATAGAGCGAAGCCTCCGTGCCCGGCTTCACGGCGGAAAGCCAGTCTCCGTAGGTGCCGACGCCGACGGCCGGCGAAAAGCCGGGGGCGGTCGGATAGCTCGTATAGCGCGGCAGCCGCGCCTCGCCGTATTTTTCGATCAGGGCCTGTTGCATGGCGCTTCCTCTGTCCGTGATGGTCCGTCGAGGGGAGCCTAGGAGGGGCGGGCGGGCCCTTCTTTGCGAAAAGCCAAGCAGGGCGCCATCGCGGCCGGATTTGAGGAATTGTTTGCGCATCGTCAAAGTGGAGGCCGGAAGCGGGGGCTAGCCTCGGCTGGTTCCGGTCGGGTCGGCCGTGCTCTCCGGAACGGGATCGGAGCGGCCGGGACGGAAATATCGACCATGTCTGACCATCAGGAAAAGCCCTCCATCGACGTGCGCACCATACCGCCGCGCGAACGCCATCCGCGCATCTTCGGCATGCTGGGTTCGCTGCTTCCGGGCACATCCATGCTGATCACCAGCGACCACGATCCGCGCCCGCTGCACTACCAGCTCGAAACCAATTTCCCCGGCCAGTTCGGCTGGGACTACCTGGAAGAGGGGCCGGACGTCTGGCGCGTCGAGATCGGCCGGATGGACGAGGGCGGCTGTGAATGCTGCTGCGGCTCGGACCACTAGTTCCGTTCGCATGCGATTCCGGACGCCAGACGCTGCGCAGGGCGGCCGGAATTGCCAGGGTATAGGGCGCGGCGAAGGAGAAACGACATGCCGGGCGCCACGCTCTCCCGCTGGACGATGTCCTATTTCGCCATC
This sequence comes from Shinella fusca, assembly GCF_014203155.1. Classification (GTDB taxonomy): domain Bacteria; phylum Pseudomonadota; class Alphaproteobacteria; order Rhizobiales; family Rhizobiaceae; genus Shinella; species Shinella fusca. The sequence continues at coordinate 70,220 of NZ_JACHIK010000012.1, read as the reverse complement.
GCCTGCCTGATGCTCCTCACCGCACAGGGCCTGATGGCCGCCGGCTACGGCTATCCGGCGGCATCGATCGGCGCGCCGGAAACGCTCGTCGTCGTGCATGTCACGGTGATCGGCTGGCTGAGCCTGTTGATGGGGGGCGCCCTCCTGCAGTTCGTGCCGGTGCTCGTCGCCCGTCCGCTCGTCGGCGGGCGTTTCGCGGCGCCCGCCCTCGTGCTGCTTGCCGGCGGGCTTGCCGCGCTCGTCGCCGGCTTCGTGGCGCTCTCGGGCAGTCTCGACCTGCCGCTTTTCCTGCTGCCGCTCGGCGGCGGCATGCTCCTTGCCGGCTTCGGCCTCCTTGCGGGCGTTCTCGCGGCGACGCTTCGTACGGCGCGCCCGCTGCCGCTGCCTGCCCGTTTCGTGGCGGCGGGGCTCGTCTGTCTCCTTGCGGCCGTTCTTGTCGGCGCGGCCTTCACCGCCGGCCTTTCGGGGCTCGACGAAAGCGCGCCGCTTGCCCGGCTGCTGGCCGACGGCGTGCCGCTGCACGCGGCGCTCGGGCTCGGCGGCTGGCTCTCCATCACGGCGGTCGGCGTCAGCTACCGGCTGCTCGCCATGTTCCTGCTGGCACCGGAGACCGACCGGCGGACGAGCCGCGCCGCCTGGTGGGCCATGGTGCTGGCGGCGGGGCTGGTCGCCTTGTGCGTGGTCCTCGTGCTTTTCGCCGTTTCCGGCGTGGACGTGCTGTTTACCGCAGCGCTCGTCCTCTCGCTCGCGGCCGTCGCGCTCTACGGCGGCGACGTGCGGCACATCTACCGTTCGCGCAAGCGCAAGCAGGCGGAGCTGAACATCCGCGCGACCTTTCCCGCCTTTTCTGCGCTCGGCCTTTCCCTCGTGCTCCTCAATATCCCGGCCGTAAGAGGCGGCGAGGGCGTTGCGGCAGCGGTCTATCTCTTCGTCTTCGGCTGGCTGACGGGGCTCGGGCTTGCCCAGCTCTTCAAGATCGTCGCCTTCCTGACCTGGCTGGAGGCCTATGGCCCCATTCTCGGCCGGATGCCGGTGCCGCGCGTGCAGGACCTTGTCGAGGAGCGCCATGCGCGTATCCTGTTCGGGGTCTATTACGCCGCATGCGCGGCGGCGGCACTCGCCCTTCTTGCCGGCGCGCCCGGCATGTTCCGGGGGCTGGTGGCCCTGCAACTCCTCGCGACGCTGGCGCTGGCGCGGGAGTTCATCCGCACGCGCCGGCTCGCCGTCGTGCCGGCGGCGCTTCGTGCGCCGGCCGGCATGGTGCAGCCCCATCTGTTCCTGCCTCTTTCCGCTTCAAGGAGATGACCATGCCCGATGTTTCAACCGAGACCGCACCGAAGGTCCTCGACGTGCGGCCGATCCTGCAGAACGGCGGCGAGCCGTTCCAGGAGATCATGCAGGCCGTCACCACGCTCGCCCCGGGGCAGGGCCTGAAGCTCGTCGCCCCTTTCCGTCCGCAGCCGCTCTTCCAGGTCATGGAGGGGCGCGGCTTCGACCATGAGGCCCGCGAGATCGGAAACGGCCATTGGGAGGTGCTGTTTACGCCGCGCGCGGACGTGGCGCCGGTCGAGACCTCGGCCGATGCCGACAGCCCGGAGACCTGGCCGGATCCCTCGCTCCATCTCGACCTCTCCGACCTCGATCCGCCGGAGCCGATGGTCCGCATCCTCGCGGCGGCCGAGGAGCTGGAGGCGGGCAAGGTGCTCTTCGCCGTGCTCTCCCGCGAGCCGATCTTCCTCTTTCCGGAGCTGAGCAAGCGGGGCCACCAGTGGGCCGGCAATTTCGACGAGACGGGCACGGCCTATCGCATCCTCGTGCGGGTCGGCCGGCCGAAGGCGTAAGACCATGGACGAAGACGAAAAAGCCGCGCTGGCGCAGGATATCCGCAATGCGCTGCGCATGATCATCGACCCGGAAATCGGCCAGAATATCGTCGATCTCGGCCTGATCTACGACATAACCGTGGAGGAGGGCGGCATCGCCCGCGTCACCATGACCACTACGACGCGCGGCTGCCCGGCGAGCGGCTACCTGAAAGAGGCGGTGGGCAATTGCGTCTGGTACGTGCCGGGCGTCGAATATGCCGAGGTGCACATGACCTACGAGCCGCCGTGGTCGCCGGACATGATGACGACGGCATGAGGAAACGGCCCGGAGGAAGCTCCGGGCCGTTCTACTTCCAGCACTTTCCGGGCGGCCGCCTAGACGAAGATCATGACGGCCGCCGCACCGATGCCGATCAGGATGAGCCCGGCGACGAGCATGGGCATCAGGCTGCTGCCGTTCAGGTCGCGGCCGCTGACGTCTTCGCTGGAAAACACGAACGGCTTACGCGTCTCTTCTTTGTCCATGGAAACCTCCGTTATTGTGGTAAATCATATGCCACTTTGAGGGGACGGTCTACGCGACCAAAAAACGCAGCCTCGCCGCGGGGAGGACGTGGGCGGACCGGCTTTGCCTTGCTTGTGCCCGCGCAAAGATGCTCTTCCGCCGGCCGCGCTATCTTCGCCCGCCGCCATGGAAACGAGGGACACGATGCAGATAGCCATCCTCACGATATCGGACCGCGCCAGCCGCGGGCAGTACGAGGACCTGAGCGGCCCCGCCATCGAGGAATGGCTGCGCGAGACGATCGTCTCGCCCTTCGAGATCGTGCGGTGGATCGTTCCGGACGGCTTCGGTCCGGTCCGCGATGCGCTGGTGGAGCTGTGCGACGAGCAGCGCGTCGACCTGATCCTCACCACCGGCGGGACGGGCCCTTCGCCGCGCGACGAGACGCCGGAGGCGATGCGCGCGGTCATGGTGAAGGAGTTGCCCGGCTTCGGCGAACAGTTGCGGCGGGCGAGCCTTGTGCAGACGCCGACCGCCATCCTCTCCCGGCAGACGGCCGGCACGCGCGGCAGCACATTGATCATAAACCTGCCCGGCAAGCCGACCTCGATCCGCGTCAGCCTCAACGCCGTCTTCGCCGCCGTACCCTATTGCCTCGACCTGATCGGCGCGGGCCGGATCGAGACGGATCCCGCCCGCCTCAACGCCTTCAGGCCCGTGTCCCCGGCCTGATGGGCGCGGGGAAGGGCGCCGGATCGCGTCCGCTGCTGGCCTTCCATCCGGCGGGCGTGTTCTTCGCGCTTGCCGCGCCCATGGCGGCCGCGCTGCCCTGGCTCTGGCTGCTGCCGCTTGCGGATCCGCGGCTGGCGCATGTGCGGCTCGGCCTGTTCGGCTTCGGCGGGGCGGCCGTCTGCGGCTATGTCATGACGGCGCAGAAGGCCTGGACGGGGCGGCCGCTTCCTCTGCCGGCCCTTGGCATCGGCGCGCTGGTGCTCGCCGCGCGCCTCGCCTCGCTTCTTTGCCGGCCCGAGGCGCTCTGGCCGGTCCTGCTGCCGGCGCCGGCCCTTGCCCTTGCGATCCTGTGGCCCGTCCTGCGGGCGGGGCGGTGGGACAAGGCGCCTCTGGCTGCGGTGCCGCCGATGCTGGCCGCGGCCGAGGCGCTGCTGCCAGTCCAGCCCGGCCTTGCCGGAGTGCTTCCCGAGGCGATGGCCGTGCTCGTCTTCCTCGTCGGCGGACGGCTGGTGCCGGCCTTCACGGCCGAGGCGCGCTGCCGCCGCGGGCTTCTCCCTCCGCGCCGGCCGCCGCTCTGGCTGGGGGCCGTCCCGCTGGGTGCCGGCCTCTTGCTGCCGGGCATCGCCGGGGCCGGCGCATTGCTCGCGGCTGCGCTCTGGGTTCTTTGCCACGGCCTCGATGGCCTCCGGCTGGGCGAGGCCAACCGCATGCTCTGCCTCGGCTATGCCGGCCTCGTTCCCGGTCTGCTCGCGATCGCCGCCGCAAGGTCGGGGCTGGTGCCGCATCTGGCGGAGGTCCATGCCCTGACCATGGCGGTCATGGGGCCGATGATCCTCGCGGTTGCGGCGCGCGTGTCGATGCGGCGTGCGGCCGGGGCGGAGCTCCGGCCCCGGCGGCGGCACTGGATTGCCTTCTGCCTCGTCTTTGCCGCCGCCGCGGCACGCATCATGGCGGAAGTGTCCGGGCCGTCCGTCCCGTGGCTTTCCGTCGCCGGGGCCGCATGGTCCCTTGCCTGGCTCCTCTTCCTGTCGGCGCATGCGCATGCGCTGGCGAAGCCTGCGCCCTTTCCCCTTCTCAGCGCGATGCGGGGCGGCTTGCCCCTGTGAACTCCATGCGGCTTCACCAGTCCGTGACTTGCATACTAGTCGACTAATTGCTAACACTGGCCCCACGATACGCAATCCGCAAGGGGGATGAGATGCGTCAGACGTGGCGGTGGTTTGGGCCGAAGGATCTCGTCTCGGTCGACGATATGCGGCAGGCGGGCGTGGAGGGTGTCGTCTCGGCGCTGCACCATGTGCCGACCGGCACGGTCTGGTCTCCCGAGGAGATCGCCGAGCGCCAGCGGGTCGTCGGCCTCATGGCGGACGGCGCGCCCTCCGGGCTTGCCTGGGAAGTGGTGGAGAGCCTGCCGGTCTCGGAGGACATCAAGAAGCAGAAGGGCGACTGGAAGGCGCATATCGCCGCCTGGAAGGAAAGCCTGACGAACCTCTCCCGCGCCGGGATCGAGATCGTCTGCTACAATTTCATGCCGGTGCTGGACTGGACGCGCACCGACCTTGCCTATCGCCTGCCGTCCGGCGCCACCTGCATGCGCTTCGACGTGGTCGATTTCGCCGCCTTCGACATCCATATCCTGAAAAGGCCCGGCGCGGCCGAAAGCTTCCCCGCCGACGTGGTCGAGGATGCCGCGCGCCGCTTTGCCGGAATGGACGACGACTGCCGCCGCCAGCTTGCCGGCAACGTCGTCTTCGGCCTGCCGGGCGCCGCCGAATCCTTTACGCTCGAGGATGTGCGCGCCCATCTTGCGGAATATGCCGCCATCAGCGAGGAAAGCCTTCGCGGCCATCTCGTCGATTTCCTCGCCGAGGTCGCGCCGCTGGCGGAAAAGCTCGGCGTGCGGATCTGCTGTCACCCGGACGACCCGCCGTTCCCGCTCCTGGGCCTGCCGCGCGTCATGTCGACCGAGGCGCATTATCGTCACGTCATGGATGCGGTCGACATCGCCGCGAGCGGCATCACGCTCTGCACCGGCTCGCTCGGCGCGCGCCTCGACAACGACCTGCCGGGCATGATGCGGCGGCTCGGCGACCGCGTGCATTTCCTGCACCTGCGCAACGTTCTCTGCGAAACCCCGCAATTCGGCGGCTCCTTCCACGAGGCGGGGCATCTGGAGGGCGGCACGGATATGGTGGCGATGATCGATGCGATCCTCGCCGAGGAACGCCGCCGCAAGGCGGCCGGCCGGGCCGATTGCAACATCCCGATGCGGCCCGACCACGGGCAAGACATCCTCGACGACCTCAAGCGGCAGGCGCAGCCGGGTTATCCCGCCATCGGCCGCCTCAAGGGCCTTGCCGAGCTGCGCGGCATCATGACCGCCCTTGAGCATCCGGCCGTGCGCGGTGCGGGGCAATGAGGCTCTCATCCAAGGCAGGGCCGCTCGACGGTTTTCCGGCACGCTGGCCGGGCTATGCGCCCGAGGAGAGGAAAACCGGGATCGTGCATCTCGGCCTCGGCGCCTTCGCGCGCGCCCATATCGCCGCCTATACCGATGGCGCTATGGCCGCCGGCCGCGGCGACTGGCGGATCCTCGGTGTTTCCCTGCGCGGCGAGGACGTGGCGAACGCCCTCAACCCGCAGGACGGCCGCTACACCCTGATCGAACGCGGCGAGACGCCGGATGCCCGCATCGTCGGCGCGATCGCCGGCGTCGTTGCCGGCGGGGATATCGGCCCGCGCGTCCTCTCCGCCATGACGGAGGCCGGCTGCCGGATCGTCAGCATCACCGTCACGGAAAAGGGCTACGGGCTCCTGCGCAGCGGCGGCTGCGACGAGAGCCATCCGGCGGTCGCCGCAGACCTTCTTTCGCCCGCCGCGCCGCGCGGCGTCCTCGGCCTGATCGCGCAGGGGCTTGCGCTCCGCTTCGCAGGCGGCCTGCCGCCCTTCACCGTCCTCAGTTGCGACAACCTGCCGGAAAACGGCACCCTGCTCCGGGCGGCGGTGATCGATTTCGCGCGGCGCGCGCACGGTCCCGCCCTTGCGGAGCGGATCGCCGGGGAGGTCGCCTTCCCCTCGACGATGGTGGATCGCATTACCCCGGCCGCGACGGCGCGCACGCGGGCCGATGCCGCCGCGCTGACCGGCTACGAGGATGAGGCGGCCATCGAGACGGAGCCGTTCAGCCAATGGGTGATCGAGGATCGTTTCCCAGCCGGCCGCCCTGCCTGGGAAGAGGCCGGCGCGCTCTTCGTCCCGGATGTCGCGCCCTACGAGAAGATGAAGCTCAGGATGCTGAACGGCAGCCATTCCATGCTGGCCTATGCCGGCTTCCTCAGCGGGAAGACCTATGTCTGCGACGTCATGGCGGACGGGGCGCTCGCCGCGCTCGTGCGCCGGCATATGACGGCCGCGGCGGCGACCCTGCCGGACATCGCCATGGACCTTGCGGCCTATGCCGACAGGCTCTGCACGCGCTTCGCCAATCCGGCCATCGCCCACGAGACACGGCAGATCGCCATGGACGGCACGCAGAAGCTGCCGCAGCGTATCTTCGCGCCCGCCCTCGAAGCGCTGGCGCGCGGCAACGACGTCGCGCCCTTCGCCTTCGCGACGGCGGCCTGGATGCGCTACGTGCTGGACCGGGGCGATCATCCACTGAACGATCCGCGCGAAAAGGAGCTCTCGGCCGCCCTGGCGGACACGCCGCGCGAGGATGCGGCGGCGATCTTCTCCGCCCTCGCCGCGCTGCCGGATTTCCTTCCCGAAGGGCTGTCGCACGGCGCCTTCGCTGAGGCGACGATCTTGAGGCTCGGCCGGATGCTGTCGCTCGGCATGGAGAAGGCGATCCGCGCGGAAGCCAGATAGGTCCTGCGCGGTCAGATATCGTTGACGATGAGGTCGGGGTAGCGGGCGGAAAGCTGCTCCGTCACCTTCAGCACTTCCGACAGATGATGGCGCACGGCCTTCTCGGCGGCGTCGGGATCGCGCGCGCGGACGGCGGCGATCATCTTCTCGTGCTGCTCGATCAGCACGGAGACGGGCGTGACGTTCGGCAGGCTGAGGAAGCGCAGCCGGTCGAACTGCGCCTTCTCCCGCTCCAGCACCGTCCAGATGTCCCCGACCGCGATACCGTTGGCGAAGGCGCGGTGGAAGGCGTCGTCGGCCTCGGTGAAGCGGACGGGATCCTCGCGGGCCGCATCCTGCTCGGCCATGATGGCGTCGAGCTGGGCGAGCACCGCCGCGGAAAGGCCTTCGATGGCGGCCTTGCGGAACACGGCGACCTCGATGGCCTCGCGCACGAAGCGGGCGCGCCGCACCGCCTGCAGCGAGATCGGCGTGATCAGCGTGCCGCGCTGCGGCCAGACCTCGACGAGGCCCTCGTCGACGAGCCGCAGCAGCGCCTCGCGAACCGGCGTACGGCTGGTGTTGAACCGGCGCGCCAGCTCGTTCTCGGAGACCTTGGCGCCGGGCATCAGCCGCAGCGTGATGATCTCGTCGCGGATGACGTCGTGGATGTCGTCGACGCTCGACGGCGCGCCGGCCGGGTTCTGGGCGCCCCTCATGCGCGGCAACCGCAACGGCTGCCGCGGGCGGCAAAGGTCATTTCATGTATAGCCACCATGGTCATCCTGTCACCGGCCCGCTGTTCCATCGCGTCCCGCCCGTCCCGGTCCTGCCGGGCCGCGCTGACGCCGGCTCGCCAAAGAGCATGACTTCGGGCTCCAAGGCAAGGCCCCGCGCCTGCCGGGGCGTATAATGCATGCTAGTATACAAGGCGAGGGGAGAGAGGCAAGCGGATGCGGAAGATTCCGCCTTCGCAAAGCAGGAGGGGCGAAACCGCAGGAGATGGCACACCTGCGGTCTCGCCCGGCTGACGATGCCCGTTCCCCTTACAGCGGTGTGCGGCGCCGGCGGGTGAGGATCGGCGCATATTCCAGGCAGAAGAGGCCGAAGGCGGTGATCCAGAGGACGCCGGAGGCGGCATAAATCGTCTGGCTCATGTCGGGAAGGACCTCGCCGAGCGGGCGGACCAGCGCGCAGGCGAAGACCGCCACATAGGCCGCGACGGTCAGGCGCGAGGCCGTCAGGGCATGGCCGGTATGGCCGAGGCTGGCGCGCGTCATCACCGCCAGCATCATGCCGGCAATGGCGCCGACGGAGAGGAGATGCAGCACCGAGCGTTCCTCCACCCAGCCGTTGGCGGCAAGGGCGATGGCCAGAAGGCCGAGCGGGATGAAGGCATAGGCGACGTGGAGGACGACGAGCAGCTTTTCCTGCGCCGTCGTCCAGCCGCGCCAGCGGTAGAGGCGGACGGCGTTGAGGATGGCGCCGGCAAGTGCGAGCACGGTCGTCGCGAGATGCATCGGATCGGCGGTCCAGGCGGCGAGCGCCGCGGTGCCGGCGAGGATGGCGACGGTGTCGAAGCGATTGAAGGGGACCGGGAATTTCGTCCGCCCCGCCTTGGCGAGCCAGTTGCGGGTGAAGCTCGGCACGATGCGCCCGCCGATGATCATCACCAGTATGACATAGGCGGAGAGGGCGAGGCGGATCGTCACCTCGTCGCGGTCGCCGCCGATGATGGCGACGTGGTAGAGCCCGTTCGCCAGCGAAAGGGCGAGGAGCGCCCCGAGCACCTTCAGGTCCTTCCACTTGCGCCCGGCGACGATCTCGCGCGTGCAGATGAGAAGGAGCACCGGAAGGAAGAGGCCGTCGATCACGGCGGCTGCCGTCACGCCGATCCAGTCGGTCATGAGGAGGGCGATGCGCCCGGCGCACCAGAGGCCGAAGAGCGCGCCGAGCGGCTTGCCGGAAACGGGCAGCCGGCCCGTCCAGTTGGGCACGGCCGTCAGCAGGAAGCCGGCGAGCACGGCCGAGGCGAAGCCGAACAGCATCTCGTGCGCGTGCCAGTTCGGCGCGCCGTAATCGCCGGCGATCTCGATATGGCCGGTGATCGCGGCGATCCACAGCGTCATGGCGACGATCGCCCACACGCCGCCGCCGAGGAAGAACGGCCGGAAGCCGTAGGAAAACAGCACCGGGCCGGTGCGGGAAAGGCCGCGTGGAACGGGGCCGCCGACGCGCCCCGCGGTTTGGCTTGCACTCATGATCGTGCTCCTTTGCATGTGTGAGTTTCCTTCTAGGGGCCGCGGCCGACGGGTTCTTTGCGAGATGACAAAGAGCAAGCAGGCGCCTGCCAAAATGCCGCAGCGGCCGGAAGGACCTGTTTGACCAGCCTCAAAGAGACGGCGCCGAATGCGCGTAGAACGAGAGCAACAGGGCGATACACCGCTCCGTTCTTTCAAAAGGAGACATGCAATGACTGAGCAGTTTCAGATGACCCGCCGCACGATCCTGGGCGGTGCCGCTTTCGCCGGCGTCCTGACGCCGCTCATCGCGGCGACGATGGCACGGGCCGAAGGCGGCGACATCCAGACCGATCCGACCGCCGCGGCCGCAAACGTCGCCAACCTTGAGCGGGTGAAGGTCGAGCTGGTGAAACCTCCCTTCGTCCACGCCCACAGCCAGAAGGCTGACGGCGGCCCGAAGATCCACGAATTCACCCTGACGATCGAGGAAAAGACGATGATCCTCGACGACCAGGGCACGGAAGTCCACGCGATGACCTTCAACGGGTCGGTTCCCGGGCCGATGATGGTGGTGCACCAGGGCGACTATGTCGAACTGACGCTGATCAACCCCGAGACCAACGAACTGCAGCACAACATCGACTTCCATTCGGCAACCGGCGGCCTCGGCGGCGGTGCGCTGACCGTGGTCAACCCGGGCGAAAGCACGGTCCTGCGCTTCAAGGCCACCAAGGCCGGCGTCTTTGTCTACCATTGCGCACCTCCCGGAATGGTGCCGTGGCATGTCACCTCGGGCATGAACGGCGCGATCATGGTGCTGCCCCGCGAAGGGCTCACCGACGGGCACGGCAAGGAACTGACCTATGACCGGGTCTACTATGTCGGCGAGCAGGATTTCTACGTGCCGCGCGACGAGAAGGGCAACTTCAAGAAATATGCCAGCGCGGGCGACGCCTATGCCGACACGATCGAGGTGATGCGCACGCTGACCCCGAGCCACATCGTCTTCAACGGCGCGGTCGGGGCCCTCACCGGCGACAACGCCCTGCAGGCGAAGGTGGGCGAGAAGGTGCTGATCGTGCATTCGCAGGCCAACCGCGACACCCGTCCGCACCTTATCGGCGGCCACGGCGACTATGTCTGGGCGACCGGCAAGTTCCGCAACGTTCCGGATGTCGACCAGGAGACCTGGTTCATTCCGGGCGGCACGGCGGGCGCGGCCTTCTACACCTTCGAGCAGCCCGGCATCTATGCCTATGTCAACCACAACCTGATCGAGGCCTTCGAGCTGGGTGCGGCCGCGCACTTCACGGTCACGGGCAAGTGGAACGACGACCTGATGACATCGGTCACGCCCCCGAACGGCGTCTGACCCCTGATGCCCGCCGCCTTGGCGGCGGGCCCTCTCCGGGCCGCCGGCGGCGGCCCGGCCTTTCACCGGCACCCGCCCCGGATGCCGAAACACCGTCCGGGCGCGTGCAAGGAGGCCGTCATGGCTGTGCTCGTTTCGAAACCCGGCATCTCGTGGACTTCGCTCGCTTTCCCCGCCGTCCTGCTCGCCGGCCTTGCCGGCACGCTGGCAGTTCAGGCCGATCTCTTCCGTCCCGCGCCGGCGGGGCCCGTCCTCGATGAACCGATGACGGTGGAGGTCGCGCCGCGCACCTTCCAGTATCGCGACAGCGGCGAATTCTTCCGCAACGGCTTTGCCGTCGACGGCCCGGTCGAGACCGTGACGATCCGCCGTCCGCTCACCATCATGAAATACCAGGTCACCGCCGCCGACTACGGGCGCTGCGTGGCCGATGGTGCCTGCCCGCCGGCCGAGCCGAGCTATGTGCCGGCCGATCCCGCTACCACCCCCGCCACGGGCGTCAGCTATGACGACGCCGTCGCCTATGCCGGCTGGCTGAGCGCGCGCACCGGCGAGATCTGGACGCTGCCGACCGACCGCGACCTTGCCTTCGCTGCAGGTTCGCGCTTCCCGGACGATGCGCTGGGCGTCGACATTAACAGCACCAATCCCGCCGACCGCTGGCTGGCCGACTATCGCCGCGAGGCGGCGCGCAAGGCCTCGCGCGATCCGGTTCCCCAGCCGCTCGGCCGCTTCGGCGAGAGCGAGTTCGGCCTTGCCGACTTCGCCGGCAATGTCTGGGACTGGACGGCGACCTGCAGCCGCCGCGTCAACCTCGACGAGGCGGGGGCTGTCGTGAAGGACACCCAGTCGTGCGGCGTCTACGTTGCGAGCGGCAAACACCGCGCCTCGCTGAGCTCGTTCGTGCGCAACCCCAAGGGCGGCGGCTGCGCGGTGGGCGTGCCGCCGGACAATGTCGGCTTCCGCCTGGTGAAGGACACCCGCTGGTATGCCGGCCTCCTCGACACGCTTCGCAGGAAAGGATTGCCGTTCTGAACTTCCGGCCGCGGCCCCGGCGTGATAGAAGCCGGTAACGTTCATACCGAGAGGCTACGGATTGTGAAGATCGACAGGACCGTCGTGCGCTCGCTCGCCTTGTTCGAGCGGATGAGCGACGAAGACCTCGACAGATTGCTGGCCCATGCGACCGCGCGCCGCGTGCCGCAGGGCGACGCCGTCTTCGAGCAGGGCCAGCAGGCGGCAAGCTTCTTCCTCCTGCTGCACGGCCGCCTGAAGGTGACGCAGGTGACGCAGGACGGCCAGCAGATCATCGTGCGCGTCGTCCATCCGGGCGACCTTTTCGGCTTCGCCAAAGCGCTGCAGCGGTCAGACTATCCCGGCACCGCGCGCGCGGCGACGGAGAGCGTGATCCTCGGCTGGCCGACGGATCTCTGGCCGAGCTTCGTCGAGCAGAACCCCCGCCTTGCCGTCAGCGCCATGCAGACGATCGGCCAGCGGCTGGAAGAGGCCCATACCCGCATCCGCGAGATGTCCACCGAGGAGGTGGAGCGGCGCGTCGCCCATGCCGTCCTGCGTCTCTCGCGCCAGGCAGGGCGCAAGGAGGAGGACGGCATCCGCATCGACTTCCCCATCTCCCGCCAGGACATCGCCGAGATGACCGGCACGACGCTTCACACCGTCTCGCGCATCCTCTCGGCCTGGGAAGCGCGCGGCCTCGTCGAGGGCGGGCGGCAGAAGCTGCTCGTGCGCGATATGAACGGCCTTTCGGCGCTCGCCGACGGCGCGAAGGAATAGGCTTTCCGCTCAGGTGGCTTCCTTGAGGATGGCCGAGAAGACCGGATCGAAGGCGCGGCGGATGGGATCGGCGGCCGCGCCGAGGGCGACCGCCCAAGGATCCATCGTGCCGAGCTGGAAGCGGGCGATCGTGCGGCCCGGCCGCTCGGCATTCGACGGCAGCAGCGGGAAGACGGCGGCAAACAGCCGCTCGGCGAGCGGCTGCGGCGCGCTGCCGGTCAAAAGCACGGTCTGCGGATCGAAGATGGTCTCGACCATGTGGACGGCCTGCCGGAGATCTGTCGCGGCCCCCTCCAGCCAGTCGAGAATGCGCGGGTCGCCCTCCCGCGTCAGCCGCTCCACCGTCTCGTAGGCATCCGTCGTCGCCGTGTCGAGGCCGAGGCGCTGGAACAGCGAGGCGAGCGAGGCGCGATGTTCCAGCGGCAGGACCGCGCCGCCGCGCGAAAAGAGCACCATGCCGATCTCGCCCGCATTGCGGTTGCTGCCGGTGTAGAGTTCGCCGCCGAGGATGAGCCCGGCGCCGATGCCGTATCCGAGATAGAGGCAGACGACATGGTCGAGGCCGTCGGCCGCACCGTTCATGCGCTCGGCCGTCGCGCAGGCCGTGGCGTCGTTCTGCAGGCTGACGTCGAGGCCGGTGCCGGCGGCGAGCGTCTCCAGCAGCGGGAAGGCCTGCCACTTGCCCATCATCCACGGATCGTCTCCGGCGGGCTCCAGCCCGAACGGCCCCGGCATGGCGATGCCGAGCCCGGTGAGCCGGTGGGCGGAGACCGGAATGCGTGCGACGAGGTCGGCGCGCACCTTCTCGACGAGCCGCAGGATCACCCGGCTGCCCTCGACGGGATCGCCCGGCGGCAGGTTGGCGACCGCCCGGGCGGCTTCCCGCCCCAGGAAATCGACGGCGACGACGCGGGTAAGCTCCCGGTCGATCTGCACGCCGAGCGCAAAGGCGCCCTCGGCCACGAGCCGGTAGGGCGTGGATGGCTGGCCGCGGCCGCGCCGCACCACGTCTTCGGAGGCGACGAGCCCGTCGGCCTCCAGGTTCTCGATGAGGTTGGAGACGGTCTGCTTGGTGAGCCGGGTCGCACGCGCGAGATCGGCGCGCGAGAGCGGGCCGTTCAGGCGGATAGCCTCGATGATGACGCGCCGGTTGTGCGCGCTCGTGCCTTCCTGATTGGTTCCGCTCTTGGCGCGGATCGTCCGCAGTTCGTTCATCGCCACTTCCCTCTTGACACCATTTGATTAATACAGAACAGTTAAGTCAAGACATTTGACTTAATAAGGAACCGAAGAGTTCCGGGAACGGGCCGCAAGGCCCATGGCAAAGACAAGCGCCCGTGCCGGGCGCTTTCGGCATCAAAGCAAACTGGAGGCTGGCATGTTGAAATCGATCTCGAAAACCCTGCTGGGCGCCGCGCTCATCGCCGCCGCGTCCGCTCCGCACGCCTTTGCGGAAACCACGCTCAACGCCCTCTTCATGGCGCAGGCCGCCTATAGCGAAGCGGACGTGCGGGCGATGACCGACGCCTTCACCAAGGCGAATCCGGACATCAAGGTCAATCTCGAATTCGTGCCCTACGAGGGCCTGCACGACAAGACCGTGCTCGCGCAGGGCTCCGGCGGCGGCTATGACGTCGTGCTCTTCGACGTGATCTGGCCGGCCGAATATGCGGCCAACAACGTGCTGGTCGACGTGTCCTCGCGCATCACCGACGACATGAAGAAGGGTGTCCTGCCGGGCGCCTGGACGACGGTGAACTATGACGGCAAGTCCTACGGCATGCCGTGGATCCTCGACACCAAGTACCTGTTCTACAACAAGGAAATCCTGGAAAAGGCCGGCATCAAGGCGCCGCCGAAGACCTGGGACGAACTGACCGAACAGGCGAAGATCATCAAGGACAAGGGCCTGCTGGCAACGCCCATCGCCTGGAGCTGGGCGCAGGCCGAGGCCGCGATCTGCGACTACACCACGCTCGTCAGCGCCTATGGCGGTGAGTTCCTCAAGGACGGCAAGCCGGCCTTCGCCGAGGGCGGCGGTCTCGACGCGCTGAAATACATGGTCGACAGCTACAAGTCCGGCCTCACCAACCCGAATTCCAAGGAATTCCTCGAAGAGGACGTGCGCAACGTCTTCCAGAACGGCGAGGCGGCCTTCGCGCTCAACTGGACCTACATGTACAACATGGCCAATGCCGGCAAGGACAGCAAGGTCGCCGGCAAGGTCGGCGTCGTGCCGGCGCCGGGCGTTTCCGGCAAGAGCGAGGTCTCGGCCGTCAACGGCTCGATGGGTCTCGGCATCACCACGACGAGCAAGCATCCCGACGAGGCGTGGAAATACATCGTCCACATGACCTCGCAGGAAACGCAGAACGCCTATGCCAAGCTCAGCCTGCCGATCTGGTCCTCCTCCTATGACGACCCGGCCGTGACCGCCGGGCAGGAAGAGATGATCGCCGCCGCCAAGCTCGGCCTTGCCGCCATGTATCCGCGCCCCACGACGCCGAAGTACCAGGAGCTCTCCACGGCTCTCCAGCAGGCCATCCAGGAAGCGCTTCTCGATCAGGCCTCGCCGGAAGATGCGCTGAAGTCCGCCGCGGAAAACAGCGGCCTCTGACGAATGCGTCTTGCGGGCGGCCCCGGCCGCCCGCACACTCACTAGCCCGAAGACCGACAAGAGGACGCTATGTCCAGCACCTGGATGACGACCCGGGCATGGCTTCTCATGCTGCCGCTCCTGGCGATCATGATCGCGGTGATCGGCTGGCCGATGGCCGATACG
Organism: Shinella fusca; assembly: GCF_014203155.1. Classification (GTDB taxonomy): domain Bacteria; phylum Pseudomonadota; class Alphaproteobacteria; order Rhizobiales; family Rhizobiaceae; genus Shinella; species Shinella fusca. The sequence goes on along the minus strand of NZ_JACHIK010000012.1, from coordinate 55,120 downwards.
GTGCGTCTTTCCTTCACCGATGCCAAGCTCGTCGGCCTCGGCGGCCGGTTCGTCGGCTTCGACAATTACGTGAAGATGCTGACGAGCGGCAATTTCCAGCGCGCCCTTTATGCGACCACCTGGTTCGCGGTCGTCTCGGTGACGGCGGAAATGGTGATCGGCGTCCTCGCCGCCCTGCTGCTCAACCAGCGCTTCTATGGTCGTGCCGTGCTGCGCGCGCTGCTCATCCTGCCCTGGGCGCTGCCCACCGTCGTCAATGCGACCCTGTGGCGGCTGATCTACAACCCGGAATACGGCGCGCTGAACGCCGCGCTGACGCAGATCGGCCTTCTCGATAGCTATCGTTCGTGGCTCGGCGAGCCGGGCACGGCCATGACGGCGCTGATCCTCGCCGACTGCTGGAAGAACTTTCCGCTCGTCGCCCTCATCGCGCTCGCCGCCCTGCAGGCCGTGCCGCGCGACATCACCTCGGCCGCGCTCGTCGATGGCGCAGGGCCCTTCGCCCGCTTCCGCTTCGTCGTGCTGCCCTATCTTGCCGGTCCCCTCATGGTGGCGCTGGTGCTGCGCACCATCGAGGCTTTCAAGGTGTTCGACATCATCTGGGTCATGACGCGCGGCGGGCCGGCCAATTCGACGCGCACGCTCTCGATCCTCGTCTATCAGGAGGCCTTCTCCTTCCAGCGGGCGGGCTCGGGCGCCTCGCTCGCCCTCGTCGTCACGCTCATCGTTACCGTGCTGGCGGTCGGCTACGGCCTGCTGGTGCGCCGCGCCGCGGGGAGCGCCGCCTGATGGAACGCCGCAGCCGCCTCGCCTCGATCCTCATCCATGCCGCAGCGCTCCTGCTTGCCGCCGTCATCCTCGCGCCGATCTTCTGGCTCTTCGTCATGAGTATTTCGCCGGCCGCCGACCTCGTCGCAAAGCCGCTCGGCTGGTGGCCGAGCCATGTCGATTTCTCGCGCTATGCGGTCCTGCTCTCGACCGTTCCCAACAGCGCGGGCGCGGCCTTCGTCGCTTCGCTTATCAACAGCATCCTCGTTGCCGGCATGGCGACGCTCGCGGCCATCGCGCTTGCCATTCCGGCCGGCTGGGCGGTCTCGCGCACGCCTTCGGTCGGCTGGTCGCTGTCGCTGGTGATCGCCACCTACATGCTGCCGCCGGTGGCGCTTGCCGTGCCGCTCTACATGGCGCTCGCCTGGCTCGGCCTTCTCAATTCCGTCTTCGGCCTCGCGCTCGTCTATCTCAGCATCCTCGCGCCCTTCACGACCTGGCTTATGAAATCCGGCTTCGACGGCATTCCGCGCGAGATCGAGCAGGCGGCGATGATCGACGGAGCCGGGCTCTTTACGACATTGCGCATCCTTACCCTGCCGCTCGCCATGCCCATTGTCGCCACTTCGGCGCTCTTCGCCTTCCTGCTCGGCTGGGACGAGTTCTTCTATGCGCTGCTCTTCACCTCCGACCAGCGCGCCCGCACGCTGACCGTCGCCATCGCCGACCTTGCCGGCGGGCGGGTCTCCGACTACGGGCTGATCGCGACCGCCGGCGTGCTCGCCGCGCTGCCGCCGGTGCTGGTCGGCCTCCTCATGCAGCGGGCCCTCATCTCGGGCCTCACCAGCGGCGGCGTGAAAGGATAACGTGTGAGACCGCTTGCCGTCATCGGAAACGTCAATGTCGACCTGATCATGGGGCCTGCCGCGCCGTGGCCGCAGCCGGGCACCGAGATCATCGTCGACCATGACGAATTGCGCCCCGGCGGCTCGGCCGGCAACGCGGCGCTCGCCCTGATGGCGCTCGGCACGCCCTTCGAGATGGCGGCGAGCATCGGCGCCGACAGTTTCGGGACGTGGCTTGCCGGCAGCTTCGGCGATCACGCCCGGAAATGGCCGGTGCACGGCGAGAGCACGACGCTCTCCGTCGGCATCACCCACCCGGACGGCGAGCGCACCTTCTTCACCACGCGCGGCCACCTTCCGCTGTTCAGCCTGGAGGATGTCTTCGCCGTGCTGGACGGGCCGCGCCTTGCCGGCGGCATCGCGCTCCTGTGCGGCTCCTTCCTCACAGACCGGCTGGTGGAGGAATACGACGCGCTCTTCGACTGGGCGGATCGTCACGGCATCGCCGTCGCGCTCGATACGGGCTGGCCGCTCGCCGGCTGGACGGCGGCCAACAAAACGGCGGCGAAACGCTGGCTGTCACGCTGCCGCATCGCGCTTCTCAACGAGGTGGAGACGACCAGCCTTGCGGAGGTGGCCGACCCCGCCGAGGCGGGGCGCATCCTTCGGCAGGGCATGCCGGACGGTGCGATCGCCGTCGTGAAATGCGGGCCGAAGGGTGTGCTGGCCGTCGATCCGCAAGGCCGGCTTTTGCACGCCGAAGCGCCGCCGGTTGCGGTGGTCGATACGATCGGCGCGGGCGACGTGTTCAATGCCGGCTTCCTTGCTGCCTATGCGGCCGGCGAGGGGCTGGCGGCGAGCCTTGCCGTGGGCACCCGCATCGCTTCGCGCGCCATTTCCACCCATCCGCGGCGCTATGCGCCGGACACGCAGGAAATCCCGGCATGAGCACGCTGACCATAGACGCCATCCGCAAGAGCTACGGCGCCATCGAGACGTTGAAGGGCATCAACATCGACCTTGCGAGCGGGGAATTCCTCGTGCTGCTCGGCGCGTCGGGTTGCGGCAAGTCCACGCTGCTCAACATCATCGCCGGCCTTGCCGAGCCGACGAGCGGCGATATCCGCATCGACGGGCGCTCCATCGTCGGGATGCATCCGAAGGACCGCGACATCGCCATGGTGTTCCAGTCCTATGCGCTCTATCCCAATCTGACCGTGCATCGGAACATCGGCTTCGGGCTGGAAATGCGCAAGGTCGGCGCGGCCGAGCGCGACAGGGCCGTGCACGAGACGGCAAGGCTGCTGCAGATCGAGACCCTGCTGGAGCGCAAGCCGGCCCAGCTTTCCGGCGGCCAGCGCCAGCGCGTGGCGATCGGCCGCGCGCTCGTGCGCAATCCGAAGATCTTCCTGTTCGACGAGCCCCTGTCGAACCTCGACGCCAAGCTGCGCATGGAGATGCGCACGGAGCTGAAGCGCCTGCACCAGTTGACGAAGACCACCGTGGTCTATGTCACGCACGACCAGATCGAGGCAATGACGCTGGCGACCCGCATCGCCGTCATGCGCAACGGGCGCATCGAGCAGCTCGGCACGCCGGAAGAGATCTACAACCGCCCGGCGACGCTCTATGTCGCCACCTTCGTCGGCGCGCCGCCGATGAACCTTCTTGCCGCGACCGCGCAGGCCGGCCGGGTGACGGTCGACGGGACCGGGATCGCACTTGCCTTGCCGGGGCTGGAGGCCGTTCCCGCGGGACGCCGGCTCGTGCTCGGCGTCCGCCCCGAGGCGGTGGGGCAGGCGGGCGAGGGGATCGGCTTTTCGGCGCGCTGCGAGGTCGCCGAGCTTACCGGGCCGGAGCGCATCGTCACGGCCTCGGTCGGCGGGCAGCGCATCGTGGCCGCCCTGCCGGCAGCCGCGCGCGTCGAGGCGGGCGATGACGTCACCCTTCATGTCGATCCCGCCTCCTTCCACGTCTTCGACGCCGAGACGGAAGCGCGGCTGAACTGACCGTCTTTACTGGTTGCGAATCCGGCCGTCCACGAGGTCGAGCACGGCATTGGCCGCATCGAGCACGTTCGTGCCGGGGCCGAAGACGGCCGATACGCCGTTCTCCAGCAGGAAATCGTAGTCCTGCCGCGGAATGACGCCGCCGACGACAACCACGATATTCTCCGCCCCGCGCTTGCGGAGCGCTTCGACCAGCGCCGGGGCCAGCGTCTTGTGCCCGGCGGCGAGCGAGGACATGCCGACGACCTGCACCTTCCCGGAAACGGCAAGGTCGGCCGCCTCCTCCGGCGTCTGGAACAGCGGGCCGACGGTGACGTCGAAGCCGAGATCGCCGAAGGCCGAGGCGATGACCTTGGCGCCGCGGTCATGGCCGTCCTGGCCGAGCTTGGCCACCATGATCTTCGGTTTCGCCGCGCGCGCGGCGATGCGGCCGGCGAGCGTCCTGTATTCCGGGTCGTCGCCATAGGCCGGGCCGTAGATGTCGCCGACGACGTCGGGCACCGCCGCATGGTCGCCGAAGGCGCGGCGCATGGCGTCGGAAATCTCGCCCACCGTCGCGCGCGCCCGCGCGGCCGCGACGGCGGCTTCGAGGAGGTTGCCCTGGCCGGTCTTCGCGACGGCTTCCAGCCCGGCGAGCGCCCCGGCCACCGCTGCACCGTCGCGGCGGCGGCGGATCTCGTCCAGCCGCTTGATCTGCGCGGCGCGCACGGCGGAATTGTCGATCTCCAGGATGTCGATCGGCTGCTCGTCCTCGAGGCGGTATTTGTTGACGCCGACGATGACCTCGTCGCCGCGGTCGACGGCGGCCTGACGGCGCGTGGCGGCCTCCTCGATCAGCCGCTTCGGCAGGCCCTCGATGACGGCTTTCGTCATGCCGCCCATCGCCTCCACCTCTCCCATGAGAGCCCAGGCCTTCTCGGCAAGCTCATGCGTGAGGCTTTCGACATAGTAGGAGCCGGCGAGCGGGTCGACCACCTTCGTCACGCCCGTCTCGTGCTGGAGGATGAGCTGGGTGTTGCGGGCGATGCGGGCGGAAAACTCCGTCGGAAGCGCGATGGCCTCGTCGAAGGAATTGGTGTGCAGCGACTGCGTGCCGCCGAGCGCGGCGGACATCGCCTCGAAGGCGGTGCGCACGATGTTGTTGTAGGGGTCCTGCTCCTGCAGCGAGACGCCGGAGGTCTGACAGTGGGTGCGCAGCATGCGCGAGGAGGCCTTCTTCGGCTGGAACTCGTCCATGACGCGGTCCCAGAGCAGGCGCGCGGCGCGCAGCTTGGCCGCCTCCATGAAGAAGTTCATGCCGATGGCGAAGAAGAAGGAGAGGCGGCCGGCGAAATCGTCGACATCGAGGCCCTTGGCGATGGCGGCGCGGACATATTCGCGTCCGTCGGCGATGGTGAAGGCGAGCTCCTGCGTGAGCGTCGCGCCGGCCTCCTGCATGTGGTAGCCGGAGATCGAGATGGAGTTGAACTTGGGCATCTCGCGCGCCGTGTAGTCGATGATGTCGGCGACGATCCGCATCGAGGGCGCGGGCGGGTAGATATAGGTGTTGCGGACCATGAACTCCTTGAGGATGTCGTTCTGGATGGTCCCGGAGAGCGCCTCCCGCGGCACGCCCTGCTCCTCTCCGGCGACGATGAAGCTCGCGAGGATCGGGATCACCGCGCCGTTCATCGTCATGGAGACGGAGACCTTTTCCAGCGGGATGCCGGAGAAGAGGATCTTCATGTCCTCCACGCTGTCGATGGCGACGCCCGCCTTGCCGACATCGCCGACGACGCGGGGATGGTCGCTGTCATAGCCGCGGTGGGTGGCAAGGTCGAAGGCGACAGAAACGCCCTGCTGGCCGGCGGCGAGCGCCTTGCGGTAGAAGGCGTTGGAGGCCTCGGCCGTCGAGAAGCCGGCATATTGGCGGATCGTCCAGGGCCGGCCGGCATACATGGTGGCGCGCGGCCCGCGCACGAAGGGAGAGAAGCCCGGGAGCGAGCCGAGGTGGTCGACGCCTTCAAGGTCCTCCGCGGTATAGACGGGCTTGACGGTTATGCCTTCCGGCGTCTGCCAGTCGAGCGTTCCGGGCGCGGCGCGCAGCTCCTTCTCGGCCAGCGCTTCCCAGTCCTTCAACGTCTTCTCGCTCATTCCGCTCACACTCCAGGATCGTTCCGCGCGACCCTATCACGGCCTTTTGCTTTCATCACGCCCTCCCTTCGGCCAAGGAGGGGGCGGGAAAGCGGCCATGGGAGACCGCCGCGCGGAGTGCACGCGGCGGGCAAGCGCTGTCAGGCGATGACCTTGATCCTGCCCGTCATGTTGGGATGGAAGCGGCAGTAATAGTCCACACTGTCGTCGGCGGTCACGACATGGGTTGCCGACTTGCCGGGCGGGATGGACACCTCCCAGCCGCCCTTGACGGTGGCGGTGTGGGCGAAGGGATCCCTGTTGGTCCATTCGATCGTCTCGCCGGCCTTCACCTCGATTTCCGCAGGCTGGAAGGCGAGCTTGTCGATCGTCACATGGACCGTGCCGTTGTGGGCGCGGGCGAGCGTGCCGCCGGCAAGCACGGCCGCGCCCGCCGCCAGCAACTGGCGCCGGTTGAGAAGGGCGGTCATTTCAGGCCTGCCGCAACGTGCTCGGCGTGCTGCTCATGGCCCTGGAACAGTTTCAGGCCGGTTTCCAGCAGGCTCTTCAGCTCGGGGTTCTGCGCCGAGGGGATCAGCAACGTCTCGAGCGCGCCGTTGACTTCTCTGTGATAGGCGACCTCGTTGTCGATATAGGCCTTGTCGAAGGCTGCGCCGTCGAGCTTGCCGAGTTCGGCGCGCTTTTCCTCGCTGGCCTTGGCGAGCGCCCGGCTGGTCGGGTTGTCCTCGGGCGTCACGCCGAGCTTCTTGACGAGCGCCAGCGCCATGTCGTTGACGGCCTCATGGTCCTTCTGCATCGACTGGGCGAAGGCGGTGACGTCCGGGTTCTTCGTCTTCGACAGGGCAAGCTTGGCCGCTTCCACGTCGATGACGCCGGCGCTGTAGGCGATGTGGGCGATCTGGGGATCGGTCGGCTTGTCGGCGGCGACGGCCAGTGTGGCGGCAAGGGCAAGGCAGGCGGCGCTGAGCGCGCAGATCAGGGTTTTCATCGGGATCTCCTCGGCGCCGCGGATGGGTGGCGCCCGTTTCGGTTAACGCCCCATTGGATGCCGGCGTGCCCGGGAGGTTCCCGTCATGTGTCGAGGCCGAGCTTGGCGAGAACGGCATCCGTCAGCCGGTCGCAGCGCGTGCCGGCGAAGGGGAAGGCGTCGGTGAGGACGGGGCCGACCTGTTCTTCCAGCCGCGTGCGGATGAGCTTGCGGGCGCGATGGAGCCGCGTCTTCACGGTCGCCGGCGGCAGGCCGAGGAGCGCGGCCGTCTCCTCCACGCTCAGGCCCTCGATGACGCGGGCGACGAAAACGAGGCGAAAGGCTTCGGGAAGCGCGTCGGTCGCCTCCTCTATGAGGCGGAGAAGCTGCCGCTGCGCCATGACACGCTCCGGATCGGCTGTGGAGGAGGAGAGCGGGAAGGGGATGATGTCGGCCTCGAAGGGCCGGGTTTCCGCCGCCGCGCGCTTCTGGCGCTTCTGCGCACGCAGCCGCATCAGCGCCGCGTTGAGAGCGATGCGCGAGAGCCAGGTCGAAAGCGAGGCCTCGCCCTTGAAGCCGGCAAGCCGGGAGAAGGCATGGAGATAGGCCTCCTGAAGCACTTCCTCGGCATCGGCATTGCTGCGCAGCACCGCCCGGACGAGCCGGTAGAGCCGCTGGTTGTGGGCCTTGACGATATGGCGGACGGCGTCCGCGTCGCCCGCGGCCGCGCGGCGGATGAGCGATGCTTCCCCGTCGTCGGGAAGGCTGTCGGCAATGTCTTGCAGAATCGGCATCGGATGCTCCTTTCGGGACCTGTTGGATGCCGGACCTGCCGGAAGGTTCCCGCAAGAATAGCCGATGCCGCGCGAAAAGACGGCAAAATGATGCGGCCGGGGCACGGATGGCAGGAAAACGCCGCAAGGGGTTGACCGGGAAGGGCAATGTCCTTGCGATGCACTGCACAAATAAATTATACCGTTTTTATATGTTTTTCGTACTTCAATGCCTAGAATGAGCCGGAATCGCCCGGCATGGGTGACTGCATGAGGTCCGGATGACGCTCATGCAGGTGGAAAGCAGGCTGAAATGCTGACGAAAAAGGGAAAATACGGTTTGAAGGCCCTGGTCGACCTGGCGCGGCTGGCGCCCGGCGAAACGGCTTTCGTCAGCGAGATCGCGCTGCGCAACAATATCCCGAAGAAATTCCTCGATACGATCCTGCTCGAATTGCGCAATGCCGGCATGCTGCGCTCGAAGAAGGGGCCGGGCGGCGGCTATTCGCTGTCCCATCCGGCCGCGGAAATCCGCATCGGCCATGCCATCCGCGTGCTCGACGGCCCGCTGGCGCCGATCCGCTGTGCCAGCCGCACGGCCTACGAGGCCTGCGAGGACTGTGCCGACCCGGAAGGCTGCCAGGTGCGCCGGGCGATGACCGAGGTGCGCGACGCCATCGCCTCCATCCTCGATACGATGACGCTGGAGCAGTTCGTTGCCGTTCCCGGCGCTTCCGCCATGATCGACGACGAAGAGCTGGAAAAGCGCGTCGGCTGAGTCGCCCTAGACTTCCTCCTCCGGCCGGCGGGCCTGCTGGCGCAATTCGCCGCTTTCGCTCAGGATCGCCGCAAGGTGCGCCGGGGGCGTTGCGGGCGTGCCGGCGATGGCGCTTGCGGCTTCCTCCGTGACGGTGAGCGCCGCGGCGGCGGCGAGGAAGGCATTCGTCCTGTGCTGCCCGGCAAGGCCGATCTGTGCGGCGTCGATCGCCCGGCCGGCCTCGGCCACCATCGCCTCTGCGGCGGCAAGCCTTGCCGAGAGGAGCCCGGCGGTGAGCGCATCGCCTGCCGCATCGTCCAGCAGCCGCTGCAAGGCGTGCCGGCCGGCGCCGAGGGTGCGGGCGGCCTCCAGCAGCAGTTCCAGCGAGCGGCCGACGTCGTGCGGGGAAGGCTCGCCCGCCGTCTGGATCAGCGCATCGCCCTCCGCAAACACATCCTTGAACAGCACATGCTCGGCCGGCGGGGCGCCGCCGGCCGCCGGCGTGCAACTGTTGGCGACATAGTGCAGGCCCTCGCCGCGGGCGGGAAGCAGGAGATGCGTCACCTTCGTGCCCTCGTGGCGAACCGGCACCAGCAGCCAGTCGGCATGGCGGGCGCAGGGCGTACAGAAGGCCTCTCCGCCGAGCCGCCAGGCAAGCCCGCCGGAGGCGAGCGAGAAGCTGTCCGCCGTCTGGCCGCGGCGAACGGAAGCCTTTGCCAGCCGGGCGCCGGCGAGGATTGCGGAAAAGACGGTGTTGCTCTGGCTCTCGCTGCCGTGGCCGCGGATTTCCTCCGCGGCGACGAAATGGGCGGCAAGAATCTCGCCGAGTGCCGGCGAGCGGGCGGCGGCAAGCGCGCAGACCTCTGCCAGCACGGTGTTGGAGACATCGATCCCACCATGCTCGGTCGGCACGGAAATGCCGAAGAGGCCGGAGCGGGAGAGAAGATCGAGGCGCGCTTCGGCCGTTTCCGCCGGGACCTCGCCCTCCCCGGGAAGGGCGAAGATGCCGCCGAGGGTGCCGGCGACCGTGACGGCCTCATCCTCCGTGGCGATGATCGCGGCGGTCCGTGCCGCTCGGTCCGGTGCGTATGAGAGAGTACCCATGTCGTCTCCTCCTTGCGGAATTCGTTTCCAGGGCGCACAGGCATTTTCGGAATAGAAAGATCATAGTCTATAGAGATTGTATAGATTGATTTTGACCTTCTGTCGGCAAGGCCGCTTCATGCGGATCGCCGCGAGGGGTAACGGACAAGCCTCGAAAGGGTTGCAAACCGCCGTTTTCCAGTCGCGAATATTATTCTAGTAAAAAGGTAGAATATTATCCGCGGCTGCGCTATTCTCCTCCCACCTGAGAGGAAAGGACAGCGCATGTTCTTCGAAAGGGTCGCAAGGCAAGATGCCACGCCAGCCGGCGCGCAGCCGGTCATGCGGATCGCCATCGTCGGGGCAGGGCCATCGGGCCTTGCCGTGGCAATCGCCCTGATGCGGCGCCTGCCGCAATCCTTCGAGGCCTGGATGATCGATGCCGGGGATGCGCCGGGCGCCTTCGCCGAAGGGGCGGGCGGGGCGGCGCTGACGGCCGAGCCCGCGCGCGACCTCTCCGTCCTGCCGGACCGGCCGGACGATTTCGCCCGCTGGCTGGGGGACGATCTCGTTGCGCGGGGCATTGCCCCGCTGCACGGCCCGCAGGACCTGCATGTGCCGCGCGCGCTCTTCCGCGCCTATCTCCTCCGCCGCTTTTCCGAGGCGCTTGCGCTTCGCCGCGACGTGCGTATCCGCACCGTGCGCGATGCCGTGCGACACATCGGGCCGGCGGCGTGCGGCGTGCATATCGGCTTCCAAGAGGGCGAAAGCGCGGTCTTCGACCACGTCTTCGTCGCGACGGGCTTCGGGCTTGCCCATCGCGAGACAACGTCGTGGCAGGAGGCGCGGGAGGTCGCCGCCCGGATCTCGGCGATGGAAAGCCCGCCGCCGCTTACCCTCGTCGGCAACGGGCCGCGCCTTGCGGCCGTCCTGCTCGATCTCCGCGCGCGGGGTTTTGCCGGGGAAATCCGTGTCGCGGTCGCGCCCGGTGGGCTGCCGCATCCCCATGGCCGCGGCCCTGACGGCGCCGTCTTCGGCCAGCCGCCGGCCACGCGCTCGCTGAAGGATGCTTTTCGCTATATCCGGCAGGAGTGCAGCGATGCGGCGGCGCGGGAAGGCGGCCAGTGGCAGGCCGTCGTCGATGCGGCCTCCGCCCGTCTCGGCGTCGTCTGGCGCAACCTGCCGCCCGCCGCCCGCAACCGCTATCGCCGCCATCTCCTGCCGTTGCACCGGCACTTCTCCATCCGCATCGCCCGTGATGTCCATCGCCGCCTTGCCGCCGAGATCGAAACGGACCGCACGGTCCTCGTGCCGCTCCGGCAAGGGCCGGTGAAGGACGAGAACACGGTCGATTGCCGCGAGATCCCGGCCGCCCGCGCGCTTGCCGGCATGCTCGGCTGCGACCCGGCCGCCCTCTTCGCCGACGAATGCGGCCATCTCCTCTCGGACGGTGCGCCGCTTCCCGGCCTCTCGGCCATCGGCGCGGTCGCCTCGGGCCTGCGGCCGGGGCCTTTCACCTTCGCCGAGACGGTGCGGCAGGCCTATCGCGGCGTCCTCGCCCTGCCGTCCCGGCGGCCGACGCGGGCCTTCGGCGGATAGGTCTCACCCGACCTTCTCCATGATGGGCGGCACCTGGACCACGGTGGGCTCGGTCGCGCCGGAATCGATGATGGCGAAGACGGCTTGCAGCATGTTCGGCACGTCCTGGCGCACCATCTCGATATGGTCGCCCAGCATGGCGACGAAGGGGTCCCAGTCGAAGCAGCCGAGATGGGGCATGCGCTCGGCATAGTGGCCCGAATGGCGGATCCAGCGCATCACGCCTTCCAGCGAAATGGTTGAGTTGACGAACATGCCGCGCGGCAGGTCGTGCGTGCGCCCGGCAAGCTGTCGCATGGCCTGCTCGGCCTTTTCCGGCGCGTAGCCGCAGGGCAGCACCAGCGTCTCGTCGACGGGAATGCCGGCCTCCGCATGCGCATCGCGGAAGCCGCGCATGCGCTCCATCGTATTGTGGTCGGTGCCGCGGCCGCCGACGAAGAGGAGCGGCGCCTTCACGCCGTATTCCCGCTCGCAGTTGGCGAGCACCCGGCGCGTCAGTTCCAGTGCGCCGCCGTAGTTGTCGGAGATGACGGAGGGGGCGCGCGAGCCGGGAAGGTCGAGATTGACGGTGCGCACGCCGGAGGCCGCGCACAGGTCGACGATGCGGTCGGGATCGGTGGCGCCCGTCGCGATCAGGCAGTCGACCTGGTAGGAGAGCATGGCGCGCGCCGCCTCCACCTCCAGCGCCGGGTCGCGCCGCGTGCAGGTGACGATGGGAAAGAGGCCGCGTTCGCGCGCCAGCGCCTCGAACTGCTCGACGATGGAGCCGAAATAGCGGTTGTCGTATTTCGGCACGATCATGCCGATGATCTTCGAGCGCTCGCGGCGCAGCACGCTCGCCTGCATGTTGAGCGCATAGCCCTGTTCCTCGGCGAGCTTCGTGATCCTCTCGGCGAGCTTGGCGCTGATGCGGCGCTTCTTCCAGTTGCCGTTGAGCACGGCGCTGACGGCGCTGGCGGAAGTGCCCGCGAGCTCTGCGAGGTCGTAGATGGTCGTCCGTTTCTGTGGGCTCGTCCGCTTCACATTTTCTCTCCGTTATGCGCGCCACCTTGACATCAATGAAGATTGGTGGCAATTCTTGCTTCATCGATTGAGCAAAGATGCTTCATCGATGAAGTTGCCTGAACAGCAAGGCTGACCCAAGGGAGGAGTCAGACGGAGAACCGACGAACCGGACGTTGCGGCACCCCCGCAGCGAACGATGATCCGCGCGTTTTTGCGTAGCGGAAGCGTCGGCCCCGTATCACCCCTGGAGGCCTGAGGTCGCTGGCGAACATCAACCGTGGAGGAACCCAATGAAGACGCTTACCTATCTGCTCGCATCGACCGGCCTCGTCCTGTCGCTCGGCAGCGCCGCTTTTGCCCAGGAAAACGCGACCGTCGCCTTCCTGATGCCCGACCAGGCCTCGACCCGCTACGAGCAGCACGACTATCCCGGCTTCAAGGCCGAGATGGAAAAGCTCTGCTCGGGCTGCACGGTCATCTACCAGAACGCCAATGCCGACGTCGCGCTCCAGCAGCAGCAGTTCAACTCGGTGATCGCGCAGGGCGCCAAGGTCATCGTTCTCGACCCGGTCGATTCCGCGGCGGCCGCCGCCCTCGTCGAGATCGCCCAGTCGCAGGACGTCAAGGTCATCGCCTATGACCGCCCGATCCCCGACAAGCCGGCCGACTACTACGTCTCCTTCGACAACCAGGGCATCGGCAAGGCCATCGCCCAGTCGCTGGTCGACCACCTGAAGGCCAAGGGCGTTGCGGACGGCGCGGGCGTGCTGGAAATCAACGGCTCGCCGACCGATGCGGCCGCCGGCCTCATCCGCGACGGCATCCATGAGGCGCTGTCCGCCTCGCCCTACAAGACGCTCGCCGAGTTCGACACGCCGGACTGGGCGCCGCCGAAGGCGCAGGAATGGACGGCCGGCCAGATCACCCGCTTCGGCGACGAGATCAAGGGCATCGTGGCGGCGAACGACGGCACGGGCGGCGGCGCCATCGCCGCGCTGAAGGCCGCCGGTGTCAAGGAGATGCCGCCGGTGACGGGCAACGACGCGACCATCGCCGCGCTCCAGCTCATCATCTCGGGCGACCAGTACAACACGATCTCCAAGCCCTCGGAAATCGTTGCCGCAGCCGCCGCGAACGCCGCGGTCAAGCTCCTCAAGGGCGAGAAGCCGGAAGCGACCCACACGCTCTACGACACGCCCTCGCAGCTCTTCGTCCCCGCCGTCGTGACGGCGGAGAACATCAAGGCCGAGATCTTCGACAAGGGCATCAACAAGCCGGAAGAAGTCTGCACCGGCGAATATGCCGACGGTTGCCGCAAGCTCGGCATCATGCAGTAAGATCGCTTCCCGTGTCCGGCCGCTTCCGGCGGCCGGACGCTCCGATCCGTCGAAAAGGTCCACAGGCCATGACAGCCACGCTAGAGAATGCTCCCGCCAAGGGGGAAACGGTGCTGCGCCTTCGCGGCGTATCCAAGAATTTCGGGGCCGTGTCCGCGCTCACGGACATCGAGCTCGAGGTGAAGGCCGGCGAGGTCGTCGCGCTGGTCGGCGACAACGGTGCCGGCAAGTCGACGCTCGTCAAGGTGCTCGCCGGCGTGCACCAGCCGTCGGCCGGCACGATCGAGTTCTGCGGCCGGCAGGTGACACTCGACAGCCCCGCCAAGGCGCTCGACCTCGGCATCGCCACCGTCTTCCAGGACCTTGCTCTCTGCGAGAACCTCGACGTCGTCGCCAATCTCTTCCTCGGCCACGAGCTTTCGCCCTGGGCGCTCGACGAGGTGGCGATGGAGGTGCGCGCCTGGACCCTGCTGCGCGAGCTTGCCGCGCGCATCCCCTCCGTGCGCGAACCCATCGCCTCGCTCTCCGGCGGCCAGCGGCAGACCGTCGCCATCGCCCGCTCGCTGCTGCTCGACCCGAGGCTCATCATGCTCGACGAGCCGACCGCCGCGCTCGGCGTCGCCCAGACGGCCGAGGTGCTGAACCTCATCGAGCGCGTGCGCGACCGGGGCCTCGGCGTCATCATCATCAGCCACAACATGGAGGACGTGCGCGCCGTCGCGGACCGTATCGTCGTGCTCCGCCTCGGCAAGAACAACGGCGTCTTCACGCCGGATTCGTCCAACCAGGAACTCGTTTCCGCCATCACGGGCGCAACGGACAACTCCGTCTCGCGCCGGGCCGAGCGCAAGTCCGGCCACGCACAGGAAAGCCACGGGGGCGCAGCATGAGCCAGAATCCTTCCCAGCCGATGCTCGACCGCAGCGACGAGCGCGTGCGCCACGACGACAGCCTCGCCGCCATGGCGAAAGGTTTCATCGACCGCGTGCGCTCCGGCGACCTCGGCATGCTGCCGGTCGCCGTCGGCCTCGTCGTCATCTCCATCGTCTTCTCCGCGCTGAACCCTGTGTTCCTCGCGCCGAACAACCTCGTCAACCTGCTCTTCGACTGCGCCACGGTCGGCGTCATCTCGCTCGGCATCGTCTGCGTGCTCGTGCTCGGCGAGATCGACCTGTCGGTCGGCTCGATGAGCGGCCTTTCCTCCGCCATGGTCGGCGTGCTCTGGGTCAATATGGGCCTGCCGGTCGCCGTCGGCATTCTTGCGGCTCTCGTCGCCGGCGCCGCCGTCGGCCTGCTCTATGCTGCGCTCTACAACCGGCTCGGCATGCCGAGCTTCGTCGCCACGCTCGCGGGCCTCCTCGCGCTGCTCGGCCTCCAGCTCTACATCCTCGGCCCGACCGGCTCGATCAACCTGCCCTATGCCTCCGTGCTGGTGCGCTTCGGCCAGATCCTCATCATGCCGGACTGGCTGTCCTACGTGCTGGCGCTGCTGCCCGGCCTTGCCATGGTCGGCCGCGGGCTCAGGACGCGCAGCCAGCGGCTCGCCGCCAACCTCTCGGCCCAGCCGATGCGGGCGCTGATCCTCAAGGCCGTGGTGCTGACGGCCGTGCTGGAAGCAGCGATGTTCTATCTCAATCTCGGCCGCGGCCTTCCGTGGATGTTCGCCCTCTTCGTCGCGCTCGCCGTTCTCCTCAACTATGCGCTGACGCGCACGCAATGGGGCCGCTCCATGTTCGCCGTCGGCGGCAACAAGGAGGCCGCGCGCCGCTCGGGCATCAACGTGCGCCGCATCTATACCAGCGCCTTCGTGCTCTGCTCGACGCTGGCCGCGCTCGGCGGCGTGCTCTCGGCCGCGCGCCTTGCCTCCTCCAGCCAGCAGGCCGGCACGGGCGACGTCAACCTCAACGCCATCGCGGCGGCGGTCATCGGCGGCACCAGCCTCTTCGGCGGCCGCGGCAGCGCCTATTCGGCCCTCCTCGGCATCATCGTCATCCAGGCGATCTCGAACGGCCTGACGCTGCTGAACCTCTCGTCCTCGCTGCGCTACATGATCACCGGCGGCGTTCTCGCCATCGCGGTCATCGTCGACTCGCTCGCCCGCCGCTCGCGCGTCAGCCACGGCCGCGCCTAAGAATATCGAATGGAGTTTCAATCATGACCGATCTCATGAAGGGCAAGATCGCCGCCATCACGGGGGCCGCCTCCGGCATCGGCCTCGAATGCGCCAAGACGCTTCTCGCCGAGGGCGCGAAGGTGGTGCTCGTCGACCGGGCGAAGGACAGGCTGGAGCAGCTCTGCAAGGAGCTCGGCCCGAATGCCCTGCCGCTCGTCGTCGATCTTCTGAACCCGTCCGACGTCTCGGGCATGCTGCCGCGCATCCTCGATATCGCCGGCGGGCTCGACGTCTTCCACGCCAATGCCGGCGCCTATATCGGCGGGCCGGTGGCCGAGGGCGACCCGGACGCCTGGGACCGCATGCTGAACCTCAACATCAACGCGGCCTTCCGCTCGGTCCATGCGGTGCTGCCCTACATGATCGGGAAGAAGACGGGCGACATCCTCTTCACCTCGTCCATCGCCGGCGTGGTGCCCGTCGTCTGGGAGCCGATCTACACGGCCTCGAAATTCGCCGTGCAGGCGTTCGTCCATTCGACGCGGCGGCAGGTGGCACAGTATGGCGTGCGCGTCGGTGCGGTGCTGCCGGGCCCGGTGGTGACGGCGCTCCTCGACGACTGGCCGAAGGAGAAGATGGACGAGGCGCTCGCCAACGGCAGCCTGATGCAGCCGAAGGAAGTGGCCGATGCCGTGCTCTTCATGCTGACGCGGCCGCGCAACGTGACGATCCGCGACCTCGTGATACTGCCCAACAGCGTCGATCTCTGAAACCGGGAGGGCGGCTCCTCCGCCCTTCCGCAATATTCCTGACTTGCAGGCGGTAGAACCATGAGCAACACCTCCTCCGCACGCCCGGCGGGCGGCGAACGCTACCTCGTCGGCGTCGACGTCGGCACGGGCAGCGCACGGGCCGGCCTCTTCGATCTTTCCGGCCGCATGCTGGCCTCGGGAAAGCGCGACATCTCGCTGTTCCGCGAGCCGGGCGCGATGGTCGAACAGTCGAGCACGGAAATCTGGGCCGCCGTCTGCGCTTCGGTGCGCGAGGCCGTCGCGAAAGCGGGCGTTGCGCCGGAAGCCGTCGCCGGCATCGGCTTCGATGCCACATGCTCACTGGTCGTTCTCGGTGAGGGCGGGGCGCCGTTGCCGGTCGGCCCGTCGGAGGACCCCGCGCGCGACATCATCGTGTGGATGGACCACCGCGCGGTGAACGAGGTCGAGCGCATCAACGCGACGAACCATGACGTGCTGCGCTATGTCGGCGGGCGCATCTCGCCGGAAATGGAAACGCCGAAGCTGCTCTGGCTCAGGGAGAACCGGCCCCAGGTGTTCGATGCCGCCTGGCAGTTCTTCGACCTTGCGGATTTCCTCACCTGGCGGGCGACGGGCGACCTTGCGCGCTCCACCTGCACCGTCACCTGCAAATGGACCTATCTCGCCCACGAGAAGCGCTGGGACCCGAGCTACTTCCATGCCATCGGCCTCGGCGTGCTGGCGGAGGAGGATTTCGCGCGCATCGGCCAGCGCGTCGTCGAGCCGGGCACGCCGCTCGGCGCCGGCCTGACGGCGCAGGCGGCGGGCGAGCTCGGCCTTGTGGCCGGCACGCCCGTCGGCGCGGGCATGATCGACGCCCATGCCGGCGGCATCGGCACTGTCGGCGTCGACGGGCCGGCGGAAAGCAATCTCGGCTATGTCTTCGGCACCTCCTCCTGCACCATGACCTCGACCCACGCGCCGGTCTTCGTGCCGGGCGTCTGGGGGCCCTATTTCTCGGCCATGGTGCCGGGCCTCTGGCTCAACGAGGGCGGCCAGTCGGCGGCCGGGGCGGCGATCGAGCAGCTTCTTTCCTTCCACCCGGCAGCCGCGGAAGCGGCGGCGCAGGCGAAGGCGCGCGGCCTTTCCCTGCCGGTCTTCCTCGCGGAACTGGCGGCCGGGCGGGCGGGAACGCTCTCGGACGTGGCGAGGCTTGCGGACGGGCTGCATGTCGTGCCGGAGTTCCTCGGCAACCGGGCGCCCTTTGCCGATCCCCATGCGCGCGCGGCCATCGTCGGCCTCGGCATGGAGCGCGACATCGACAATCTCGTCTCGCTCTACATCGCCGGCCTCTGCGGCATCGGCTACGGCCTCAGGCAGATCATCGACGCGCAGGCGGCGGCCGGCGCGCCGGTGGAGAAGATCGTCATCAGCGGCGGTGCCGGCCAGCTCGATCTCGTCCGCCAGCTCCTCGCCGACGCCACCGGCAAGCCGCTGCTTTCGACCCGCTCGGAGGAGCCGGTGCTGCTCGGCGCGGCGATCCTCGGCAGCGTCGCGGGCGGCGCCTTCGAGGATGTACGCTCCGCCATGGCCGCGCTCTCGGCGACCGACCGCATCTACCGGCCGGCCGGCAGCGAGGCCGCGGCCCTGCATGCCCGGCGCTACGACGCCTTCCAGCGGCTGCAGCAATTGGCGCGCGACATTCGCTAGGCGCCGACAAGCAGCGCCACGGGTTCCGTTCCGAGGATGTCCGCAAGCGGCATTTCCGGGCGGAGCAGGTAAGTGCGGCCGTCGAGGACGGACCGGACATCGCGGCCTGCGAAGCCCGCCGGGAGGTGGAGAACGACATCCTCCAGCGCGCCTGCGGAAAGATGGAGGCCCTCCGGCGCGATGCGATCGAAGGTGAGGCGCGGGACGACGGTGATCGCGAAAGCCTCCGGTGCGGCGCGCAGGAAGGCGAGCGCCCCGCGGTTTCCATCCGAAATCTCCAGCGGAATGTAAGCGCCGGCGAACGGATTGCCGCCCGCCCGGTTCCGTTCGGCGAGCACGGCCGCGACCAGCCATTGCTTGTAGTCGGCGAAGGTCGCGCGGGACGGCCGGGGCTTTTGCGGGACGGCCAGGACGGCGGGGTCGAGCGGCCGGCGGTTGTCCGGGTCGACGAGGGAGAAATCGCCGCGCTCGCTGCCCTGATGGATGTCGGGGATGCCGGGCGCGGTCAGCTTGATCAGGGTCTGCACCAGCGAATTTATCAGGCCGGCATCGATGAAGGGGCGGAGCGTTTCGGTGAAATCCGCGCAGAAATCCGTGTCGCCGAGCAGGTCTTCGACGAAATCGATGACCTTTTGCTCATAGCCGGTATCCGGCAGGACCCAGTTCGAGGCCGTCTTTGCCTCGCGCAACGCCTTCTCGACATAGTGGCGCATCCGCTCCGCGAAGGCGGCGCGGTCCTCCAGCCCTTCGGGCGGCCAGGCACCGGCAAGCGACTGGTAGACCAGCCATTCCACATCGGGCTCCGGCACCGGCCGGCCCTGATGCCGGCGGCGGTGGCGGGCGTTGCGGGCGGCCCAGCGCCGTTCCGCGGCGATCCACACGTCCGGCGCTTCGCCGAGCGTATAGAGGCGGGCACGCGCATCCTCGCCGCGCTTCGTGTCGTGCGTCGCGGTGGCGGAAAGGCCGTGCGGCATCGCCTCCTGCCTTGCCTGCATGGCGGCGTGGAAGGCGCCGGGGCCGCCCGTCGGCCGGCCCGGATCGCCGCCCACCTCGTTGAGCGCGATGAAGGCGTTTTCCCGGTAGAAAAGCGTATCCTCGAGCGCCTTCGCCATGACGGGGCCGCTCAATTGCTGGAAGCGCGTGCGGAATTCCACGCATTCGGGCATGGCGTTGCACGTCCTGTCGTCGGTCAGCAGTTCCCAGATGAAGTCGATCGCCTCGCGCACCTCCGGGCGCACGCCCTCCTGCGCCTCGCGGCGCACCGCGGCGAGGACCTCCCGGTCGCGCCCGGAAATCTCCGCCGCCGTCGCCATGTAGGTGCGGTAGACGGGCAGGGCGACGATCATGGCGCAGATCGCTTCCGTCAGCGTGCTGCGCGAATAGTCGGCATGGGCGGTGTCGGCCATGGCCTTGGCGAGCAGCGCCACGCGCCGGACCTCGCCCTGGAAATTATCCGCCAGCATCTGCCGCTTGCTCGCTTGCATTTCGTCATGGAAGGTGCCGCGATGCTCCTCGCTTTTCAGTGGCTGGAAGGCGCCTGCGAGCCGCCCGCCCTCCGTCTCGTCGACGAGCGCGTCGGCAAGGGAGGCGATGAACTCGTAGCCTGTCGTGCCGTCGACAGGCCAGTCGGTGGCGAAGGGCTCGTCTTTCTCCAGGATCTTCTCGACGAGGATGGGGACGTCCGGTCCCACGGCGGCGCGCAGGCGCTCCAGGTAGCCGCGCGGATCGGCGAGGCCGTCGACATGGTCTATCCGAAGGCCGTCCACCGTGCCCTCCCGCACGAGGGCGAGGACGAGCCTGTGGCTCTCCTCGAAGATCGGGGGATCCTCGACGCGCAGGCCCGCAAGCCCGGCGATCTCGAAGAAGCGGCGATAGCTGAGATGGAGGCTCGCCGCCTTCCAGTCCATCAGCCGCCAGGGCTGGGCCGCATGCACGGCCTCGATCCGGCCCGGCTCGCGCGAAAGGGCCGCAAGGTGGCGTTCCAGCTCCTCGCGTGCCCCGGGCGGTGCCAGCGTCCTTGCGAGGAGGCCCGCCCCTTGCGGGTTCTCCTCGGGCCGCGCCGGCAGGACGGTGCCTGCGAAACCGCCAAGCGCCATTGCGTAGCTTTCCGGGGCGAGCGGGTAGAAGCTTTCGCCGTAACGGAGCGCAAGTGCGTCGTGCCGCGGGTCGAGCGCAAGGCAGAGCGTGCCGTCCGCCAGCTCCCCGGCGAAATCCTTGCCGAGGAAGGGCAGGGTCAGCGGCTCGGACCAGTCGATATCGAAATGGCGGGAAAACGGGCTTTCCTCACCCCAGACGACCACGCTGCGCCACCAGGGGTTTTCGAGGCTCGCCGCCATGTGGTTGGGCACGATGTCGAGGATGAGGCCGATGCCGTGCCGGTACAGGTCGCCCGCAAGGCTGCGAAGGCCGTCTAGCCCGCCGAGCGCGGGATCGATCTCGTCCGTGCGCGTGGCGTCGTAGCCGTGCGTCGATCCCGCCACCGCCGTCATGAGCGGCGAGGCGTAGAGATGGGTGACGCCGAGGGCCGCGAGATAGGGCACGAGCTGTCGTGCCCTCCCGAAGTCCATGCCATTGCGGAACTGGAGGCGATAGGTCGAGCGGGGAGGTGTCATGCGGCCCTGGATCGTGCGGTTTCAGCCGCTCAGCAACGCATTTCCACCCGATTTGTTCCGCTTCGCGCATCAGATTCCGTGGCGCAGGAAATCCGATTGCGAGACCACGCCGGCCAAGCGATCCTGCCGGTCGAGCACGGCGAGGCGCCGCAGGTGGAGCGAATTCATGTTGGCCTTGACGCCATCTGCCTCCTCGTCGTCGTAGCAATAGGTGATGTTGGTCGTCATGATGTCGCTGACGCGGGTGGTTTCCGCATCGAAGCCGGGTGCGACCGCGCGCAGGATGATGTCGCGGTCGGTGAGCGTGCCGACAAGGCCGGTCGCATCGGCCACCGGCAGGAAGGCGATGTCCCATTCGGCCATGAGGCTCGCCGCATATTGCAGCGTCTCCTCCGGGCGGACGAGATGGACATTGCTGGTCATGATCTCTGCGATGCGCATGCGGACCTCTCGCGCAGCCTTTTGCCTTATAACAGACGAGCGGCGTGTTGGTTCCCGCTCTCGGGCCCCCGGTCGACGGCAACGAGGATGGAAGGGCCGCCTGCGCCGGCGGCGGAAAGCCGGAAGACCGTCTCGCCCGGGGCTTGCGGCAGAGCGCGGGCCTTCTTTGCGAGGTTGGCGCGGATGGCGAGCGTCGCCTTGGCGAAGCGCCAGTCGATGGCAAGAACGTCCGCCTCGGCGGGCAGGATGTGCGGCTCGACGGCGCCGCCGCCGGCGAGCAGCGGCACGACATGGGCCTGGCGCAGGGCGATGAGCTCGCGCACGAACCGGATGCAGTCGCGGCCCTCGGGGGAGCCGGCGCGCGACCAGTCGAGCTGCGAGCGGCGGAAGGTCTCCTCGTCGCCGGGGTCGGGCAGGTGGTGCGCCGTCGTGCCTTCCGGCAGCCCGCCGAAATTCTCCGCCTCGGCCCTGCGGCCCTCACGTGTCGCATGGGCAAGGTCGCCGCCGAAATCGGCAAAGAACAGGAACGGCTGCCGCTCGCCGTATTCCTCGCCCATGAAGAGGAGGGGAATGCCGGGAGCAAACAGCAGCAGCGCGGTCATGACGTTGAGCAGCGTCGGCTCGACGAGCAGCGGGAGACGCTCGCCGAAGGCGCGGTTGCCGACCTGGTCGTGGTTGTGCAGGAAGTTGACGTTGACCTGCGGGGGAAGCGGATCCTGCGGCGGCGGGCCGATCCGGTCCTTCGAGCGGTCCGCATAAACGAAGCCGCGCGCGGTCGCCTCCCGCAGCAGGCGGTCGGTCTCGGTCATGAAGGGGGCGTAGTGGCCCTCGGTCTCGCCCGTCGCGATGACGTGGAGGGCGTGGTGGAATTCGTCGTTCCAGCCGGCGGTATAGTGATGCACGATGCCGCCGTCACGGTTGAGAAGGCCCTTGCGGCTCATCTGGTCCTCCACGACGAGGTGGACGTCGCGGCCGGGAGCGGCGCTGCGCACCGTCTCGGCCAACTCGATGAGGATATGCCGCTCGCTGGGGTCGTCGATCTCGTCGACGGCGTCGAGCCGCAGGCCGTCGAAACGGTAGTCCTTAATCCAGTGAAGGGCGTTCCCGATGAAGTAATCCCGCACGGCCCTTTCCTCGAAGGCGATGGCCGCGCCCCAGGGCGTGTGGCGCTCGCGGTGGAAGAAGGCCGGCGCGATGCGCGGCAGGACGTTCCCGACCGGGCCGAAGTGGTTGTAGACGACGTCGAGCAACACCATGATGCCATGGGCATGGGCGGCGTCGACGAGGGCCTTCAGGTCCTCCGGCGTGCCGTAGGCCGTGTGCGGTGCATAGGGCAGCACGCCGTCGTAACCCCAGCCGCGCCGGCCGGCGAAATGGGTGACGGGCATCAGCTCGATGGCGGTGACGCCGACATGGTGGAGGTGCGGCAGGCGGTCGATCGCCGCGCGGAACGTTCCCTCCCGCGTGAAGGTGCCGACATGCAGTTCGTAGAGGATCGCCTCTTCCCACGGCCGGCCTTTCCAGCCCGTCTCCTGCCAGGCATAGGCGGCGGGATCGACGAGGACGGAACGGCCTTCGAGGTCCCTGACCTGCGTCCTCGAGGCGGGATCCGCTATCTCCGTGCCGTCTTCAAGCCGGAAGGCGTAGCTGTCGCCCGGCCGGGCAAGGCTCGTGACGGCCTCGTGCCAGCCGTCGCCTGCGGCGGTCATCGCGACGGCATTGCCGCCGACCAGCACGTCCACCGCGTTTTCGGCAGGCGCCCACAGGCGAAAGCGTACCCGTCCGTCTTGAAGCAGGCTCGGTCCCCACGTTCCGGTCATGGTCTCTCCTTGCATGATACGCCCAGCAACGAACCGGGCGGCGGGGCAAAAGTTCCGGGAACAATCGGCCCCTGTTCGCGTTGCTGTCGCGGCTTTTCCGGCACGGTGCGGAACGCCGCCTGCTCGACCGAAGGGGCCAGACCACATGAGCTATTCCTTTTCCGAACTCGATTTCATGAAACCGGAACTCGGCGCCGAGTTCACCGGAGAAGGAACGCATTTCGCCGTCTTCTCCGCCCATGCGGAACAGGTGGAACTCTGCCTCTTCAGCGAGGACGGCAGGGAGGAGACCGACCGCCTGCCGCTGCCCAAGCGCGAGGGCGACGTCTGGTCCGGCTATATCGCCGGCCTCAGGCCCGGCACGGTCTACGGCTACCGTGCGCACGGCCCCTACGAGCCCGCCGCCGGCCACCGCTTCAACCCGAACAAGCTGCTGCTCGACCCCTATGCCAAGCAGGTGCTCGGCGAGATCGAGTGGAACGATGCGCTTTACGGCTACCGTATTGGCGATCCGGCGGAGGACCTTTCCTTCGACGAGCGCGACAGCGCGCCCTTCATGGTCAAGGGCGTGGTGCAGGATCCCGATTTCGACTGGGCGGGCGATGCGGCGATCCGCCGGCCGTGGACGGAGACGATCATCTACGAGGCGCATGTGCGCGGCATGTCCATGACCCATCCGGGCGTGCCGGAGGAGTTGCGCGGCACCTTCATGGGCATGGCGAGCGATCCGATCGTCGAGCATCTCGTCGACCTCGGCATCTCCGCTGTCGAGCTCCTGCCGATCCAGTATTTCCCGGACGACCGCTACCTTCTCGAAAAGGGCCTGCGCAACTACTGGGGCTACCAGACGCTCGGCTTCTTCGCCCCGCAGCCACGCTTCCTTTCCGGCCGGGCGATCACCGAATTCAAGACCATGGTGAAGCGCTTCCATGCCGCCGGCATCGAGGTGATCATGGACGTCGTCTACAACCACACCGCCGAAGGCTCGGAGCTCGGCCCGACGCTGAGCTTCCGCGGGCTCGACAATGCGAGCTACTACCGTCTCTCGCCGGACGACCCGCGCCATACCTACGACACGACGGGCACCGGCAACACGCTGAACGTCGCTCATCCCATGGTGCTGCGCATGGTGCTCGACAGCCTGCGCTACTGGGTCGGCGTCATGCATGTCGACGGCTTCCGCTTCGACCTTGCCAGCACGCTCGGCCGCACGCGCCACATCGAGTTCGACCGCGAAGGCACCTTCTTCGACGCGATCCGGCAGGATCCGATCCTTTCCGGCGTGAAGCTCATCGCCGAGCCGTGGGATGTCGGCGACGGCGGCTACCAGGTCGGCGGCTTTCCCTATCCGTTCCGCGAGTGGAACGACAAGTATCGCGA
The DNA here is from genome assembly GCF_014203155.1 of Shinella fusca. GTDB lineage: Bacteria > Pseudomonadota > Alphaproteobacteria > Rhizobiales > Rhizobiaceae > Shinella > Shinella fusca. Next base: position 31,016 of record NZ_JACHIK010000012.1, on the reverse strand, counting down.
CGACGTCCGGCGCTTCTGGAAGGGCGACGGTGGCCTTGCCCCGGGGCTTGCGACGCGCCTTACGGGCTCGGCGCCGCAGTTCAACCATTCGGATCGCGGCGCGACCTCCTCGATCAACCTCATCAGCGCCCATGACGGCTTCACGCTGATGGACACCGTCTCCTACGACGGCAAGCACAACGAGGCGAACGGCGAGGAGAACCGCGACGGCCATTCGGACAACCATTCGGCCAATCTCGGCGCGGAAGGACCGACGGAGGACGACGGTATCCGCGCCGCGCGCGACCGCCGCCGCCGCGCCATGATCGCCACGCTGATGACGAGCCAGGGCGTGCCGATGCTGCTCGGCGGCGACGAGCTCGGCAACGGCCAGCAGGGCAACAACAACGCCTATTGCCAGGACAACGAGATCGGCTGGACGGACTGGAGCGGCCTTGCCGATCCGTTCCTCAACTTCTGCAAGGGTGCCATCGCCTTCCGCAAGGCGCATCCGGCGCTGCGGCAGGAACGGTTCCTGACGGGCGAGCCGGCGGAGGACGGTTCCACCGAGATCGCCTGGTACAGGGCGGACGGCGCGCCCATGGACGATGCGGCGTGGCAGGACGAGAACCTGCGCACGCTCTGCCTCTTCCTTGCCCGGCCGGCGAACGGCGAGGGGGCGGACCAGCTCCTCATCGTCTGCAATGCCGGCGAGGATTGCGCGGTGACGATGCCGGAGGTGAACGGCATTGCGGGCTGGAAGCGGGTGCTCGATACGGGCGCCGAGGAAGGCGCCTTCACGGCGCATGACGCCGGGAGCCCGGCCACGGTCTACGCCGCCAGCCTTGCCGTCTTCGAGCCGGCCTGACGGAGCCGGACATGGCGCCCGACATCCTGGAGGAAACGGGGCTCGTCTATGTCTCGGACAGCGAGCCGGGCATCCGGCGCCAGCGGACCGGCCGCAGCTTCTGTTACCGCCTGCCGGACGGCTCCCTGCTCGACGATCCGGACATCAAGGCGCGCATCGCCTCGCTCGGCCTGCCGCCGGCCTACGAGGATGTCTGGATCTGCCTTCAGGAGAACGGCCACCTGCAGGCGACGGGCTATGACGCGCGCGGGCGCAAGCAATACCGCTACCATGCCGATTGGCAGGCGTTGAAAAGCGGCGACAAGTTCGACCAGCTCATTGCCTTCGGGCGCGCTCTGCCGAAGCTGCGCCGCGCGGTGCGGCGCGACCTCGACGGCGCGCCCGGCGCGGTCGATACGATGCTGGCGGCGATCACCGTCCTGCTCGACGAGGCGCAACTGCGCGTCGGCAACCGCGCCTATGCCGAGGAGAACCGGACCTACGGGGCGACGACGCTCCTCAAGCGGCATGTCTCGCTTGCGGACGGGCGCATCGTGCTGCGCTTCAGCGCCAAGGGCGGCAAGCGTGTGCAGCGGACGCTGAAGCACCGCCGCCTGCAACGCCTGCTGGAGGAGTGCGCCGACCTGCCGGGCCGCGCGCTCTTCGTGTGGAAGGACGACACGGATCTCGTGCGGCCCATCGATTCCGGGCGGCTCAACGCCTATCTCGCGGAGATTTCGGGCATTCCCGTTTCCGCCAAGACCTTCCGCACCTGGGCGGGCAGCCTTGCGGCCTTTTCGGCGGCGCGCCATGCGATCGAGGAGGGCGGGCGGCCGACTGTCAAGGCCATGGCCGAGGCGGCGTCTTCCCTGCTCAACAACACGCCGGCCATCGCCCGGTCGAGCTATATCCATCCGGATATCGTGGCGCTTGCGGAGACGCCGGAAACGCTTGCCGCTGCCCTCCGCCGGCCTCTTGCCGGCGTTTCCGGGCTGCGCGCGGAAGAGGAGCGGCTGCTGCGCTTCCTCGAAAACCGCAGGAACGCCCGCCGCCGCGCCCGCCGCAAGGCCTCGTGAGGGTCAGGCGGCGCCGCGGCGCGGAGGGGGCTTGCGGGCGGGACGTGTCGTCTTGCGGGTGAGGTCGACGGCCGCGCGGGTCGCATCGTCGCTTTCTGCGCTGTTGCGGCGCTTTTCGAGATGGTCCGGCAGCGCCACCCTTTCGAGCTCGGCGCGCTCGCGGGCCGCCTGCTCCCAATGGATATGGTCCCTGCCGTGCGGGCGGCCTTCCGCCTCCCAGAGGCCGTAGGCGCGCTTGCTGATCCATTCGTCGCGTTCGTCGTTCACGATGATGTCCCTTCGAAAGACATGGTCTTAAAGAAACGGGCTGCCTTTTGCGGCTTGTCGCCCGGAGGCTAACCAGTCCAGGAATTCACGCGGAAACCCGCTTCCTTCGCCGCTTCGATGAAGGCCCGCAGCGCAAGGCCCGGGTCGTCGTCGCTCGCAAGGCCCCGTTCACAGAGCGTTTTTGCTGCTGCAAGGGCCGGTCCGTCGGTCTCCAGCCAATGGTTCTTGAGGCAGAGGAGCGCGTCCCGCGTGCTCTGCACGCGCAGGACCCGCCCGTCGCCCTCCAGCACGACGGCATCGGCCCACAGCCTGTCTGTCGCAAAGAGCGTCATCGTGCGTCCTCCCTGTCCTGCTTTTCGGTTGGAAGGTCGACGAGGCTGACGATGCCGACCACGCGCCGGTCGGCATTGGCGACCACCAGGCGGCGCACGCTGAGCTCGCGCATGCGCGCGGCGACGGCGGTCGTGTCGTCGCCCTCGTTGCACAGTTCCGGTGACACGGTCATGAACTCGGCGACGGCGGTGGAGGTGGAAAGCCCGCGGGCAAGCACCGACACAACGATGTCGCGGTCGGTGACGATGCCGACGATGGCGCCCACCCCGGGCACCTCGACGGGCAGCGCGCCCACTTCCGTCTCCAGCATCAGCCGGGCGGCCGACTGGGCGGTGTCGCTCGGCGAGATCGTCACGATCTGGGCGGACATCACGTCCTTGACGCGCATCGGTCCGCCCTCGTCAAAGACGCCCGTTGATCAGGCTGCGGCCGTTCGGAGCGGCCGGCACGGCGACGTCCTCGTGCTCCGGCCGGTGCAGCGGCAGGTCCACCTGATGAGGCACCACCACCTGCGGCTCCCAGGAATTGCGGCGCTTGCGCGCGCCGTGCGGGTCGGTTTCCGGAGCTGCGGGTTTGCGGGCGAGCGGCTTCTTCTTCTGGTTCTGGCGCACGTTGACCTCCTGCGGATTGGCGTCCTCTTTCAGCCAAACGCCGGTCGGGGGCCATGGTTCCCGACAATCGGGAACGCGAAAGGCGGGAACCGGAAGGCGCGCCGCACATTCTCCATTCAGCCGGATCGACGCCCAACGAATGGAGATGTCCATGCTCTTTGCAGGAAAGGTCGCCCTCGTGACGGGCGCTGGATCGGGGATCGGCAAGGCCACGGCGCTCGCCTTCGCCCGCTATGGCGCAAGCGTCGGGGTTCTCAGCCGCACCGGCGAGGAGGTGGAGGCGGTGGCGCGCGAAATCCGCACGCAGGGCGGCGCGGCCGTCCCGCTCGTCGCGGATGTGGCGGAGGAGGCTTCCATGCGGGCCGCGGTGGAACGGCTTGCCGATACCTTCGGCGGCCTCGATATCGTTGTCGCCAATGCCGGCATCAACGGCGCCTGGGCGCCGATCGACGACCTTACGCCCGCCGAATGGGACGAGACCATCGCCGTCAACCTGCGCGGCACCTATCTCACGTTGCATCTGGCGGTGCCGTACCTGCGCAAGGCGAGCGAGGGGGCCATCGTCATCGTCTCCTCCATCAACGGCACGCGCACCTTCACCACGCCGGGTGCGACGGCCTATGCGGCGGCCAAGGCAGGGCAGGTCGCCATGATGCAGCAGCTCGCGCTCGAGCTCGGCAAGGCCGGCATCCGCGTCAACGCGGTGTGCCCGGGCGCCATTGAGACCGATATCGAGGAGAACACGGAGCGGCGCGGCGCGAAGGAGGCGGGCATTCCCGTCGTCTGGCCGGAGGGCGACATCCCCGTCACCAACGGCAAGCCGGGAACGGCCGACGAGGTGGCCGATGCGATCCTCTTCCTCTCCTCCTCCAAGGCGCGGCACATCACCGGCGTGCCGCTGTGGATCGACGGCGGGCAGGGCCTGCTTCGGTAAGGGCTTGCCTCTGGCGTCGTCCCCGCCTGCTGTGACAAGGTGCGGGGGCAACGGCAGAGGAGACGACCATGGCGAACCACCTTTTCGATGCGATCCGGGCTGCGGCGGCGCGCGAGGCCGTCTTCATCGAGACGGCGGAGGGGCGGCGCTGGACCTATGGCGACATGCTGGAATTTTCCGGCCGCCTGGCGGGCGCGCTGCAGGGGCTCGGCGTTACGCCCGGCGACCGGGTGGCCGTGCAGGTGGAAAAGAGCCCGGAAGCCCTGATGCTCTATCTGGCCTGCCTTCGCGCCGGGGCCGTCTATCTGCCGCTCAACACGGCCTATACGCTTGCCGAGCTCGATTATTTCATCGGCGATGCCGAGCCGCGGCTCGTCGTCGTCGCGCCGAAGGCGGCGGAGGGTGTGCGCACGGTCGCCGGCAGGCACGGCGCCCAGGTCGAGACGCTCGACGAGGCCGGCGGCGGATCGCTCCTCGTCCTGGCGGCGGATGCAGGCGCCGATTTCCCCGATGCCGCGCGCGGGGCCGAAGACCTCGCCGCCATCCTCTATACCTCCGGCACGACGGGCCGCTCCAAGGGAGCGATGCTGACGCACGACAACCTCCTCTCGAACGCCCTGACGCTGCGCGACTACTGGCGCTTCACCGGCGCCGACCGGCTGATCCACGCGCTGCCGATCTTCCACACGCACGGCCTTTTCGTCGCCACCAACGTTACGCTGCTGGCCGGCGCCTCGATGTATCTCCTGCCGAAGTTCGACGCCGGCGAGGTGCTGCGGCTGATGGAAAACGCCAGCGTGATGATGGGCGTTCCGACCTTCTATGTCCGCCTTCTCCAGCATCCGGGGCTGACGCGGACGGCGGCCGAGGGAATGCGGCTCTTCGTCTCCGGTTCTGCCCCGCTGCTTGCCGAAACCCACCGCAGTTTTGCCGAGCGGACCGGCCACGCCATCCTCGAGCGCTACGGCATGACCGAGACCAACATGAACACCTCCAACCCCTATGACGGCGAGCGGATCGCCGGCACGGTGGGCTTTCCGCTGCCGGGCGTGTCGCTGCGCGTGAGCGAGCCGGAGATCGGCAGGTCGGTGCCGGATGGCGAGACGGGCATGATCGAGGTGAAGGGGCCGAACGTCTTTGCGGGTTACTGGCGCATGCCGGAGAAGACCGCCGCGGAATTCCGCGCGGACGGTTTCTTCATCACCGGCGACCTCGGCAAGATCGATGCGCGCGGCTATGTGCACATCGTCGGGCGCGGCAAGGACCTCGTGATCTCCGGCGGCTACAACATCTATCCCAAGGAAGTGGAAAGCGAGATCGACGCGATGGCGGGCGTCGTCGAGAGCGCGGTCATCGGCGTGCCGCATCCTGATTTCGGCGAGGGCGTCACGGCCGTCGTGGTGCGCGAGAAGGGCTCGGCCCTCGACGAGGCGGCGGTGCTCGACGGGCTCAGGGAGCGGCTCGCGCGCTACAAGCAGCCCAAGCGCGTGCTCTTCATCGACGACCTGCCGCGCAACACCATGGGCAAGGTGCAGAAGAACGTGCTGCGCGAGGCCTACAAGGACCTCTACCGCTCCTGATCGCGGGCAAAATGCCGTTTCAGGATGTCGAGCACCTCGCCGGCGAGTTCCCCGACGATGCCGCCGCGCTCCCAGGCATAGAGCGAGGCGACGATCGGCGGCTCGGGGCTGAACTCGGCGACGGGTTTCACCCGCCAGCCGCGGGCCGCGTCGATGGGCAGCAGCGAGAGGCCGAGGCCGGCTTCGACGGCCATCAGCACGTTGCGCAGGCTCGCCGAGGTGAAGGCGATGTACCAGCGCCGCCGCTCGCGCTCCAGCCGCTCGAACATGGAATCGCGGTAGAGCCCGCCGGGTGGGAAGGTGACGAGCGGCACCGGATCGGGCAGGTCGCCCGCCGCATCGGCGGCGGCGAACCAGGTGATCGGCTCCTCGAAGCTCGCCCAGCTGTCGGCGCTCGGCATGTCCTCCTTCAGCACCACGATGTCGAGCTCGCCGGAGCGGTAGCGGCGCGTCAGGTCCGAGCGCAGGCCCGTCATGACGTCGAGCCGTGCTTCCTTGTGGCGCCGCGTGAAGGCGGCGAAGGCGCGGGCCATCTCGGGCGTGGCGATGTCGTCCGGCATGCCGATGCGCACCGAGGTCGTGCCGGAGGTCTCGGCCACCAGCGTCAGCGCCTCGCTCTGCAGGGCGAGGATGCGGCGCGCATGGCCGAGCAGCCGTTCGCCCGTCACCGTCAGGCGCACCGGCCGGGCGGCGCGGTCGACAAGCTCCCGGCCGATCGCTTCTTCCAGCCGGCCGATCTGCTGGCTCATGGTCGACTGCGTCATGTGCAGGCGCTCGGCCGCCGCCGTGAAACTGCCCGCATCGGCAATCGCCACGAAGGCTCGGAGCAGGCGCGGGTCGAGCATGGCGTCCTCCATCGAATTTATAAATACTAGCTATCTAAACATCTAATTTGCGCATGATTCAAGCCGGTGGTAGCGATAGGCATGTTCGGCGGCGCTCCCTTCCGCCTCCCCAACAGAAAGATCGAACGATGACGGATACGCGCTCCGGCCGCGACTGGACAATGCTTGCACTGGTCGTCCTCGTCGGCCTCAACCTGCGCCCCTTCCTCGCCGCGCCGGGGCCGCTCCTCAGCGAGATCGTCGCGGATACGGGGCTCGGCTACGGCGGGGTTTCCATGCTCACGCTCCTGCCGATGTTCCTGATGGGCGTCGGGGCCTTCGTTGCACCCGGCCTCCAGGTCCGGCTCGGGGCGCGGCGGGGGCTCCTGATCGCGCTCGTCGTGCTCCTTGCCGGCTCGGCGCTCCGCCTCTTCGTGCAGGACGGGCTGTCGCTGATCGCGACGGCCGCCGTCTGCGGCATCGGTGTCGCCTTCATCCAGGCGATCTTCCCGGGCATCATCAAGGCGCGCTTCCCGGCAAGCGTGCCGGTGGTGACGGGGCTCTATTCGGCGACGATCATGGCGGGCGGCGCCTTCGGCGCCCGGCTGATGCCGATGCTCACCGGCGCCGGCTACCGCTGGCAGGCGGCGCTCGCCTTCCTGGCGCTGCCGGTGGCGCTTGCGCTCGCCGCCGCCTGGCGCATCCTCTCGGACGTGCGGACTGGCCGGCCCGACGGCACGCTGACCCGCCAGCTCCTGCGCCGGCCGCGGACCTGGGGGCTGATGCTGTCCTTCGGCCTCATCAATTCCGGCTACAGCTCGATGATCGCCTGGCTCTCGCCCTATTACCAGAGCCAGGGCTGGACGAGCGGCGACAGCAGCAGCCTCGTCGCCGTGATGGCCGCGGGCCAGGCAGCAGCCGCGCTCGGCCTGCCGGCCCTTGCGCGCGGCAATGCCGACCGCCGCCCCTGGCTTCTCCTGACCATCGCCCTGCAGGTCGCCGGCTTCCTCGGGCTCGCCGGCTTTCCGGGGCTTGCGCCGGTCCTCTGGGCGGGGCTGTGCGGTGCCGGGCTCGGCGGCAGTTTCGCGCTCGCCATCGTCACCGCGCTCGACCACCTGCCGCGGCCCGAACAGGCCGGGGCGCTCGCCGCGCTCATGCAGGGCGGCGGCTTCCTGATCGCCGCGCTCGGCCCCTATGCGCTGGCGCTGCTGCACGACTGGACGGGCGGCTTTGCCGCGGGCTGGATACTGCATCTCGGCTGCGTGCTGGTGACGGCGCTCATCTACCTGCGCTTCGACCCGCGGCGCTATCCCGCCGCCATGCCGATTGCGGGCTGAATGGAAAAACCCGCGCCAAGAGGGCGCGGGTCCGGATTGCCGAGAAGCTGGCAGGGCAGGCCCTAGCGGCGGCCGCCGAAAGGCTTCAGCGTCATGTGGCGGTTGACGTCCTTGTAGAGCAGGTAGCGGAACGGCTCCGGGCCGCCGGCATAGCAGGCCTGCGGGCAGAAGGCGCGCAGCCACATGAAGTCGCCGGCCTCCACTTCCACCCAGTCCTGGTTGAGGCGGTAGACGGCCTTGCCCTGCAGCACATAGAGGCCGTGCTCCATGACGTGGGTTTCCGCGAAGGGGATGACCGCGCCGGGCAGGAGCGTGACGATGGTCACATGCATGTCGTGGCGCAGGTCGTTGGGGTCGACGAAGCGCGTCGTCGCCCATCGGCCTTCCGTGCCGGGCATGACCGAAGGAGTGATGTCCTTCTCGTTGAGGATCAGCGGCTCGGGATGCGGCAGGCCGTCGACGGCCTCGTAGGCCTTGCGGATCCAGTGGAAGCGGGCATGGGCGCCGGAGCGGTTGTGCAGCGACCATTTCAGGCCCGGCGGCAGGAAGGCGTAGCCGCCCGGCTGGAGCGTGTGCTTGCCGGCCGGCAGCGTCAGTTCAACCTCGCCGTCGACGACGAAGAGCACGCCTTCGGCCTCCGGGTCCTGTTCCGGCCGGTCGCTGCCGCCACCCGGCGCCACTTCCATGACGTATTGCGAGAAGGTCTCGGCGAAGCCGGAGAGCGGGCGGGCGATGACCCAGCAGCGCGTGTCGTTCCAGAAGGGCAGGAAGGAGGTGACGATGTCCTGCATCACGCCCTTGGGAATGACCGCATAGGCCTCCGTGAAGACGGCGCGGCCGGTCAGGAGGTCGCTCTGCGGGGGATGGCCGCCGAGGGAGGAATAGTAGCTTCTTTGCATCGTTCTCAGGCCCTTTGTCTTTGAGTGTTTCCGTCTTCCCGGCGGATTGTCCTCCGCCTCGTCTTTTCCCGCTACTTCGCGCCCGCTTTTTCGAGCAGGGCGGCGATATCGCGGTAGCCGCGGCTGCGGGCGTGCCGGAGCGGCGCCACGCCGTCATGGTCGGCAAGGTCGACATCGGCGCCGGCCGAAATCAGCCGCTCGACGATCCGCACATGCCGTGGCCCGCCGTCGCCGAGGAGGACCGCCTCCAGCAGCGCCGTCCAGCCGAGCCGGTTGACGTGGTCGACGTCGACGCCGGCGGCGATCAGCGTTTCGACCGTCTCGACATGGCCGCGCTCGGCGGCGGGGATGAGGGCGGTGCCGCCGTAGCGGTTGGTGCTCGCAAGGTCTGCGCCGTGCGCGAGCGTCAGCTTGAGGATGTCCAGATGGCCGCGCGCGCCGGCGTATAGATACGGGCTGTCGCTGATGCCGTCCCTGGCGTTGACGTCGGCGCCCGCCGCGATCAGCGCGCGGGCGGCCTCCAGCCTGTTGCCGTGCGTTGCGACGAGAAGCGCGGTCGCGCCGGTTCCGTCCCGCGCGTCGATCTCGGCGCCTTCGGCGATGAGGGTCTTTATGGCGGCGACGTCGTCGGCTGCGGCAGCCTTGTGCAGGGCGAGGGGCATGGTGTTTTCGGCGGCAAGAAGGGGCGGGCAGAAGGCCGTAAGGAGGAGCCAGGCTGAAAACGAAGCGAGTTTTAGCATGCGCCGTCCCGTTGATTGTGGTGGCACGTTATCAGCCGCCTGCGGCATTAGAAAATTAAATGTGCAAATCCATACCATGCAGGAAATGGATCGAAGCCACAGAACGGAAAAACCCGGAGCGGCAAGCCGCCCCGGGTTTTCCACCCTGCCCCGAAAGGGGGAATTTCAGAGGCCGGCCGCGGCGATTGCCGCATCCATGCGCTCGCGTGCCTTCTTCGGCAGCTTGGCGGTCTTGACGGCGTCGAGGTTGGCCGGCGCATCGCCGACGATCACGAGGCCGACCATGCCCATGCCGGCATGCGGTGTGCACTTGACGCCATAGGCGCCGGCCTTGTCGAAGGTGACCTTGTAGGTCTCGTTCATCTTGCTCTTGAAGGCTTCCGCGCCGTCGGGGATCATGTCCTTGATCGTCTCGACATTATGACCCTTGTCGGTGGGAATGAAGGTCACCGTGTCGCCGGGGGCCACCTTCACGAAGGGCGGCTCGAACACCATGGCGCCCTCGGCGCCCTTGTTCAGCATGTGCACTTCGAAATCGGCTGCCGCTGCCGGAAGGGCCAGTGCCAGGAAGGCTGCCGCGCCGACGATGCTCTTTACTATGCTACGCATGGGGTATTCTCCTTGCTCACGAACGCCACTCGTTCATGACCAAGGAGGTAGACCCGCAGCCCTTCCCGTTCTTTGACTTTAATCAAATAAGGAGGGTACCCGTGCGTGGCGTCCTGTCGCAGGCATCGCTTCACACGACGGCGACGGTGATGCCGCCGAGCCCGTCGATATGCGCGTGCATCACGTCGCCCCGCTCGACCGCGCCGACGCCCGCCGGCGTGCCGGAGAAGATGAGGTCGCCGGGTGCCAGCGTGAAGAGGCGGGAGAGATAGGCGATCATCTCCGGCACCTTCCAGATCATCTGGTCGAGATTGCCGTCCTGCCGGCGCTGGCCGTTGACGTCGAGGCGGATCGCGCCGTTGTTCGGATGGCCGATGCCGGCGACGGGATGGATGGGGCCGCAGGGTGCCGACCGCTCGAAGGCCTTGGCGATCTCCCACGGCCGGCCGAGCTTCTTGGCCTCGGCCTGCAGGTCGCGGCGCGTCATGTCGAGGCCGACGGCATAGCCGTAGACGCAGTCCAGCGCGCGCTCGACGGGAATGTCGCTGCCGCCTTCGCGGAGCGCCACGACGAGCTCGACCTCGTAATGCACGTCCCTGCTTGCCGGCGGATAGGGGAAGCCCTCCTCCGGCCGCACCAGTGTGTCCGGGTTCTTATGGAAGAAGAAGGGCGGCTCCTTGTCCGGATCGTGCCCCATCTCGATGGCATGGTCGGCGAAGTTGCGGCCGACGCAGTAGATACGGTGCACCGGGAAGAGCGCGTCGCTCCCCTCGACGGCAAGGGTGGGAACGGGCGCGGGGGCGAGGACGTAGCGGCGGTCGGTATTGTCATGCGTCATGGGGCTGCACTTCCGTTGGCTGGATTTCGGCGGGAGGCTAGCATGCCGGCGGGCGGCAGGCGATCCGTTCTTCCGCTCCCTGCCGCCTTTCGATTGCGCGGGCGGCGAAAATCGCGGATAGAAACAGGATGACGAACGACGCCCCGCAGGACACGACCTCTCCCGAAAAGACGAAGGACAGCCCGCCGCGCGAACGCCGGCGCTCGCTGGCGATCGGCCTTTTGAAGGCGCGCGAGGCGGTGATGAGCCATTTCCGGCCGATCCTTGCCGACCACGACGTGACCGAGCAGCAATGGCGCGTGCTGCGCGTGCTGTCGGAGGCGGGCATGCTCGACGCCTCGGAAGTGGCGGAAAAGGCGTTCATCCTCGCGCCGAGCCTGACGCGCATGCTGCGCTCGCTGGAGGAACGCGGCCTCATCACGCGGCACAAGGACAAGGACGACGGGCGGCGGGTGCTGCTGGCGCTTGCGCCGGCCGGCCAGAGGGTGATCCAGGAGGTCATGCCCGATTCCCGCCGGGTCTATGCGGATATCGATGCGCGCTTCGGCGCGGGCCGTGTCGAAGACCTGCTCGACATGCTGGAGGAGCTCGCCGCCCTCAAGCTGGAAGGCAAGGGCGGCGGCGAGGAATAGGTCAGTAGACCCTGGCGGTGCCCGGCGCCGTCGCCGGCTCGGCCGCCTTGAAATCCGAGAGCAGCTTCGTCGTCGCGTTGGCGAGCAACGTCACGTCGTTGCCGATGGCGACGAAGGTGGCGCCGAGCTCCAGATAGCGTTTCGCAAGGCCGAGATCGCCGGTGAGGATGCCCGCCGCCTTGCCGTGCGCCTGGATTTTCCGAAGCGCCTTCTCGACTTCCGCCTGCACCTCCGGCGCGCCGGGCTTGCCGAGGAAACCCATGTCGGCGGCAAGGTCGGCCGGGCCGATGAAGACGCCGTCGACGCCTTCCGTGCCGGCGATGTCGTCGAGCGCGGCAAGCCCGGCGCGGCTTTCCACCTGCAGGAGCAGGCAGATTTCGTCATTGGCCGTCTGGAGATAGTCCGCCGTGCGGTTGAAGGCCGAGGCCCTTGCGAGCGCCGCGCCGACGCCGCGCACGCCATGCGGCGGATAGCGCACGGCCTTCACCATCGCGTCCGCCATCGCCTTGCTGTCGACCATGGGGACCAGCAGCGTCTGCGCGCCGATGTCGAGGAGCTGCTTGACGATCCACGTCTCGCCGATGGGCGGGCGGATGACGGCGTGGCTGGCCGAGCCCTTCATCGCCTGGAGCTGGGAGACGAGCAGCGGCACGTCGTTCGGCGCGTGCTCGGCGTCGAGCAGCAGCCAGTCGTAGCCCGCCTCGGCGCAGATCTCGACCGTGTAGGGACTGGCGAGCGCCTGCCAGAGGCCGATCTGCGCACGGCCGTCCTTCAGCGCCTGCTTGAAGCGGTTTTTCGGGGCGGGCATGGGACCTCCTATGCGAAGAACAGGCTGACGGAGCCGTAAGGCCCGAAGTCGGCGACGATGGTATCGCCGTGGCGAGCCTCGACGGGGCGGATGAACGAGCCGGCGAGCACGATCTGCCCCGCCTCGATGCCGTCGCCATATTGTGCGAGACGGTTGGCGAGCCAAGCGACGCCGCGGGCCGGCTGGTTGAGCACGCCGGCGCCGAGGCCGGTTTCCTCCACCTCGGCGTTGCGGCTGACGATGGCGCCCATCCAGCGCATGTCGATCTCGTCGGGCCTGACGGCGCGCCCTCCCGTGACGATGCCGGCATTGGCGGCATTGTCGGAGATCGTGTCGAAGATGGTGCGCGCCTTCTTCGTCTCCGGGTCGACGCGCAGGATGCGCGTGTCGAGGATTTCCAGCGCCGGGGTGACGTAGTCCGTGGCGTTCAGGACGTCGAAGACGGTGACGCCGGGCCCCTTGAGCGGGGCCTTCATGACGAAGGCGATCTCCGCCTCGACGCGCGGCTGGATGAAGCGGCCGGCCGGAACCGTCGCGCCGTCCTCGAAGACCATGTCGTCGAAGAGCACGCCGGAATCGGGAATGTCGATGTTCAGCGCATATTGCATGGCCTTGGAGGTGAGGCCGATCTTCCAGCCGATCACGCGGCGGCCGTCGGCGATCTTCTTTTTCACCCAGGCGCCCTGGATCGCATAGGCGTCGTCCATGGTAATGGCCGGGTGCTTGAGCGAGAGGAGGCCGGTCTGGATGCGGGTGCGCTCGGCCTCGTCGAGGCTCTGGGCGGCGGCGCGGATGTCGTCTGGCGTCATCATGGTCGGAAAACCTCGTCGGCGATGGTGTTGCGGAGAAGGCCGATGCCCTCGGCCTCGATCTCCACCACGTCGCCCGGCTTTAGCCAGACCGGCGGGTCGAAGCGCGCGCCCGCCCCCGTCGGCGTGCCGCAGACGATGACGTCGCCCGGCACCAGCGTCGTGAAGGTGGAGATGTAATTGACGATCCTGCGGAAGGAGAAGATCATGCGGCCCGTGCGGTCGCTCTGGCGCACCTCGCCGTTGACGCGGGTTTCGAGCGCGATGTCGGCGATCTGGCCTTCATCGGTGAAGGGCACCAGCCAGGGGCCGATGGAGCCCGTCGCGTCGAAGTTCTTGCCCTGCGTGACGTTGAACTTGGCATGGCGCACCCAGTCGCGGATGGTGCCTTCGTTGCAAAGGGTGAGCGCTGCGATGTGATCGAGCGCATCGGCCTCCGCTATGCGGCGGCCGCCCTTGCCGATGACGATGGCGATCTCGCCCTCGTAGTCGAGCTGCGGGCTTTCCGGCGGGCGGACCAGCGGCCGGCCGTGGCCGGTGAAGGAGCGCGGGAAGCGGATGAAGAGCGACGGATTGGCGGGCGCGGCCTGCCCGTCCTTGTACTCCTCGTTGCGGTCCGGGAAGTTGACGCCGACGCAGATGATCTTCTCCGGCGCGGGGACCGGGATCTCGTAGGTGATATCCTCGAGCGCATGGTCTGCCGGAAGCGCTGCGGCCTCTTCCGCCAGCGTCACGAGCGCCCCCGCCTCGATCACCTCGCGCAGGCTCGGCCAGCGCGCGCCGTAGCGGGCGGAAAGGTCGACGATGCCGTCCCGGACGAGGCCGTATTTCAGGATACCCTGATGGGAAAAGCCGGCGAGGCGGGGCCGTTCGGCCATGGCGGTCTCCTTAAGTCGGTCTGCGGGCGATCTCGGTGATCGCCGTGAAGGCGGTGTCGGCGTCGTCGCGCGTCATCTCGAACTGGCCGGCCTGGAAGCGGATGGCGATGCGCCCGTCGACGCGGGTTTGCGTGAGATAGATGCGGCCGTCGTCGTTGATGGCGTTGACGAGGGCGATGTTGTGCGCGTCGGCATCCTCGCCGCTCTTGTGGCGGAAGGAGAAGAGCGAGAGCACCGGCGCGCTGACGATCTCGAAGTCCGGTTCGGCGGCAAGCCGCCCGGCGAGTTCCTCCGACCATTTCACATGGTTGCGGATCATCGCGCGCAAGCCCTCGAGGCCGTGGTAGCGCATCAGGAACCAGAGCTTCAGTGCGCGGAAGCGCCGGCCGAGCGGCACGGACCATTCGGAATAGTTGACGATGCCGTCATGGCCGTGGGTCTTCAGGTATTCCGGCTGGATGGCCAGCGTACGTACCTGGTCCTCGGGGTTCCTGATGAACTGCACCGAGCAGTCGAAATTCGCCCCCAGCCATTTGTGCGGGTTGAAGACGATGGAATCGGCCGCCTCGATGCCGTCCCAGAGCGTGCGGAATTCCGGGCAGATCATCGCCGAACCGGCCCATGCCGCGTCCACATGCAGGTAAAGCCCATGCGCCTTCGCGACTTCGGCGACCGCGCGGATCGGGTCGCAGGCGCCGATCGAAGTGCCGCCGGTGCAGGCGATGACCCCGGCCGGGATGTAGCCGGCCGCAAGGTCCGCCTTGATCGCGGCGTCGAGCGCCTCCGGGTCCATGCCGTTGAGGGGGCCCTTCGTCGGGATGCGCACGAGGTTCGCCTCGCCGATGCCGGCGATCCAGATCGCCCGGTCGATGGAGGTGTGGACCTGTTTCGAGGCATAGACGCGCACGACCTTGTGCGCCGCCAGCCCCTCGCTGTTGCCCTTCCAGGAAAGCGCCTTTTCGCGCATCACCAGTACGGCGGCGAGCGTCGCGGTGGAGGCCGAATCCTGGATGACGCCGGCAAAGCCCTCCGGCAGGTCGAGCGCCCGGCGCAGCCAGTCGACGGTGCGGGTTTCCAGTTCCGTCGCCGCCGGCGAGGTCTGCCAGAGCATGCACTGGGCGGCGACGGCGGTGACGAGGTAGTCCGCGATCACCGAGACCGGCGCGGCATTGGCCGGGAAATAGGCGAAGAAGCGCGGATGCTGCCAATGGGTGAGCCCATCGGGAACGATGCGCTCGAAATCGGCGAAGATCGCCTCCATGGCCTCGCCCGCTTCCGGGGCGGCGTCGGCGATCTGCCGGGCGATGTCGCCCGGCTTCGTCCGGGCGCGCACCGGCCGCTCGCGCAGGCCCGCCCGGTAGTCGGCGCCCCAGTCGGCGGCGGTTTGCGACCACTTGCGGAATTCTTCGCTGTCCATGTCTTGCTCCCTTCAGGCATTGCCCTGTTCTCGGCGCTCGGCCGGGGATTTGCAATGCGTTTCAGGGCGCGATGATCGGCTGGGCCTTGAGCTGCGAATCCGAGACCGCCGTGCCGGCGAATAGGCTGCCGTGCTCGAACCAGGATTTCGGCGCCGGCGCGCCCCAGAGCGTCTGGCGCTGTGGGTCCTTGAGGTCCCACTTGATGGGTTCGAGGTCCGGGTCCACCGTCTGGTAGTCCGAGCAGTAGATCTCGATGCGGTGGCCGTCCGGATCGAGGATATAGAGGAAGAAGGCGTTGGAGATGCCGTGGCGGCCGGGGCCGCGCTCGATGTTGGAGACCCAGCCGGTCGTCGCCATCAGGTCGAGCAGGTCGATGATGTTGAGCGGCGTCGGCACCCAGAAGGCGGTGTGGTGGAGGCGCGGGCCGCGGCCGTTGGTGAAGGCGATGTCGTGCACGCCGCCCTTGCGGTGCGTCCAGGCGGCCCAGAGCCTGCCGCTCTCCTCGTCCTGCGTGTACTCCGTCACGCGGAAGCCGAGCTCGTTGTAGAAGGCGACGGAGGCGTCGACATCCGGCGAGAAGCAGTTGAAATGATCGATGCGCAGCGGCTTGACGCCGCGATAGAGCGCATATTTCTGGTGGATCGGCGGTAGGCGGTCCATCTTCGTGTAGAATTCAAGCGGAATGCCCATCGGGTCGCGCGTGCGGAAGGTGCGGCCCTGATAGGGGCGCTCGACCCATTCCACCGGCAGGTCCTTGCCCTTGAAGAAATGCGCGGCCTTGTCGAGGTCGCCGTCGTCGAAGACCTTGAAGCCGAGGTCGCGCGCTTCCGGCCTGTCGCATTTCCGGAGCACGATGCAATGGTGGCCGCGCTCTTCCATGGCGCGCAGATAGATCGTGTCGGCCGTCTCGTCCGTCACCTGCAGACCGAGCGTGTCGACATAGAAGGCGCGGGATTTCGCAAGGTCGGTGACGCCGAATTCGACATGGCTGAGCCGCACGATGTTGAACGGCGGGTAGAGATTGGGCTGGGGTACGGGCATGGGGTCCTCCTCAAGCCCGCCTCGGCGGGCGAGTGCGGGCGCAGTCTGTGGGCGGCGGCGATCGGCCGCCGAGTTTCGGGCCGGCGGCTTCAGCCGCCAAGCTTTGGAATCGCGTGGGCGCTCGTGGCGAAGGCGATGTTCTTCGTCTCCATGTAGAAGTCGAAGGACCAGTCACCGCCGTCGCGGCCGATGCCGGAATTCTTGACGCCGCCGAAGGGCGTCGGCAGGTGGCGCACGTTCTCCGAGTTCACCCAGATCATGCCCGCGTCGAGATGATCGGTGAAGCGGAAGGCGCGCGTGACGTCGGCGGTCCACAGATAGCCGGTGAGGCCGTACTGGACGTCGTTGGCAAGCGCCAGCGCCTCCGCCTCGTCCCTGAAGGGAATGGCCGTCAAGACGGGGCCGAAGATCTCTTCCTGCGCGATGCGCATGGTGTTGGTCGCGCCGGTGAAGAGGGTCGGGTGAACATAGCAGCCGCCGCCGGGACCTGCGAATTTCCCGCCGCCCGCCGCGACCGTCGCGCCCTCCTTGCGGCCGATCTCGATATAGTCGAGCACCTTCTTCTCATGCACCGGATGGATCAGCGGGCCGACGACGGTTTCCGGATCGAGCGGATGGCCGACCTTGATGCGGCTTGCCTTTTCAGCGACGAGGGCGGTGAATTTCCCGTAGATGCTCTCTTCCACCAGGAGGCGCGATGAGGACGTGCAGCGCTCGCCGTTCAGCGAATAGATCATGAAGACGGCGGCGTCCGCCGCCCGCTCGAGGTCCGCATCGGCGAAGACGACGACGGGGTTCTTGCCGCCGAGCTCGAAATGCACGCGCTTCAGCGTGTCGGCGCCCTGCTTCATGATCATCGAGCCGGTGCGGCTTTCGCCGACGAAGCCGATGGCCTTGATCAGCGGATGCTCGGTGAGCGCCTTGCCGGCGTCCTCGCCGAAACCGTTGACGAGGTTCCACACGCCCTTCGGCAGGCCCGCCTCCTCGGCGATCTCGATGAGCAGGCGCGCCGTCAGCGGCGAGAATTCGGCCGGCTTGTGGACGATGGTGCAGCCGGCGGCGAGCGCCGGGGCGATCTTCCACGTCGAGAGCATGAAGGGCGTGTTCCAGGGCGTGATGATGCCGACCGGGCCGATCGGCACGCGGGTCGTCATGTTGACCTGGGTTTCGGTGCGCAGCGTCCTGCCGTCGCGGGCCTCCGGCGCACGGTCGGCGAAGAAGCGGAAGTTCTCCGCCCCGCGCAGCGCGGCCTTCGCCATGAAGCGCAGCGACTGCCCCGTATCCATGCATTCGACGAAGGCGATCTCCTCCGCCCGCGCCACGATGGCATCGGCGATCTTGTGCAGCAGCTTCTTGCGGGCGGCGCCGGGCATGGCGGCCCAGTCGGCGAAGGCGGCCTTCGCGGCCTTCGCCGCGCGGTCGATATCGGCGGCGGTGCCTTTCGCGACGGTCGCGAGCGGCTTCAGGTCGACGGGAGAGATGGTCTCGAAGGTCGCGCCGTCCGCCGCCGCGGCGTCCTCGCCGGCGATGCGGTTCAAGACGCCCTTCTCCTTGAAGCGGGCAAGATAGGCCTCCGCCCTGGCGATGTTTTCCTGAAGTTTCGACATGGTGTTTCCTTACTTGCCGCGCAGGCGCGGATGGATGGCGTTCTTCTTCCAGCTCAGTTCCGCGTCGATCTCGCGGATTTCGAGCGAGAGCGCGAAGTGCGGCGTTTCGAAGAGAGGGGCGAGCAGCCTTCCGGCCGTGGCAAAGAGCGCCTCGCCGGCGCGCTTTTTCTCCTCCGCGCTCCGGCCCTTGCCGATGCGCAGGTTGAGGTCGATGAAGGCGTTTTCCGGCAGGCGGTCGGCAATCGCGTAGTGGTCGGCACGAAGTGCCCGCACCCGCACGGCGCCGACCTCGAAGAGGCCGGTTTCCAGCACCGTTTCCAGCAGCGCGGCACAGAGCGCGTCAAGATCGGTGCGGCCTTCCAGATTGGCCGAATATTCGACGGTGAGATGCGGCATGGTTCCTCCCGGCACGCAATTCTTTATTTAACATGTTAAATAGAAAGGCGCTTGTCAAGAGGCTCCTGCGGCCTTGTCCTATCCGCCGAAACTGCCTGCCTGCGTCGGCACATGCACGTAGTTGCGGTCGAAATAGAGGAGCGCGTGGCCATCACGCCGGCAGCGGATGTCCATCACCTCGCCGATGAGGATATTGTGGGTACCCACCAGCCGGGCTTCCGTCAGCCGGCAGTCGAAGGAGACGATGGCATCGGCAAGCGCCTGGTTGCCGGAGGCAAGGTCCAGCCATTCGGCTTCGCCGTAGCGCGCCTCCATGTCGGCCTCGCGGCCCGCGAAGGAGGCGGCGAGGCCCTTGTGCTCCTGCGTCAGCACGTTGACGCAGAAGCGGCCGTTCTCGATGAAGAGGCCCGTCTGGGCCGAGCGGCTGTTCATGCAGACGAGCAGCGTCGGCGGCTCGTCGGTCACCGAGCACATGGCGGTCGCGGTGAAGCCGCCGCGCCCGGCCGCGCCCTTGGTGGTGATCACGTTGACCGGTGCGCAGACCCGCGCCATCGCGTTGCGGAATTCGGTCCGGGAGACGTTGCTGTCCATCGTGCGGCCTTCATTCGGCCGCATCGCGCAGGGCATCGTCGCCGAGCGGCGGCAGCCAGGTGTCGCCCGTCCAGCCGGTCTCGTCGTAATCGGCCATGCACTGGTCGACGAGGGCTTCCATCTCCTTCAGCCGCCCGCCGCGCTCGGCGCCCTTCAGCACCTGAAGGCGCACCTCCTCCGGCGCGCCGGCATAGTTGAGCTCGTAAAGCGCGTGACGGCCGCCGAATTCCGTGCCGGTCGCATCCCACAGCAGCTTCATGATCTTGATGCGCTCGATATGGCCCATGTCGTTCGAGCCGCGGACATATTGCGCGAGGTAGCGGTCGATCTCGGGATTGGCGAAGTCCTTCGCCGAGGAAGGCAGATAGATGAGGCCCGAGGCCACCGTGCGGCGCACGATGTCGATGACCTTCGGATAGGCCTCCGACATGAAGGTGCGGTAGCAGAGCGCGGCTTCGAGGTTCGGCAGCACCGCGCCGTTCGCCCAGGGGATCGGGTTGTAGGCCATGGCGTTGGAGAAGGCCCAGAACTGGTGGCGGATGGCGATCACCTCGCCGAGCATCGCCTGGTTGCCGCGGAAGGCGTCGCCCCCGGTGGCGCGCAGGGCTTTCGCGAGGAGGCCGGCGAGGAAGTCCATCTTCACCGCAAGGCGCGTGCAGCCCTGGAAGCAATAGCCGTGCATGAAGCCGGAGGCCGGGTGGAAGGAGAGGATCTTCGCCGCATCGCGCAGCACCAGCACGTCCTCCCAGGGGATGAAGACATTGTCGAGCACGAGGATCGCGTCGTTCTCGTCGAAGCGCGAGGAGAGCGGGTAGTCGAAGGGATGGCCCGCGGCATTGGCCGTCTGCTCGTAGGAGACGCGGCAGAACATTTTTACGCCCGGCGCATTCATCGGCAGGATGAACATGACGGAGAGCGACGGGTCCTCGGTGACGGTCGCCGAGCTCTGGGCGAGGAAGTTGTAATGCGTCAGCGCCGAGGAGGTGGCGACGACCTTGGCGCCGGAGACAAAAATGCCGGCGTCGGTTTCCTTCGTGATGTGGACGAAGACGTCCTTTACCGCATCGGCCGGCTTGTGGCGGTCGATCGGCGGGTTGACGATGGCGTGGTTCATGAAGAGCACGCTTTCCTGCGCGCGCCTGTGCCAGGAAAGCGCATTGTCCTTAAAGGGGCCATACCAGTCGGCATTCGCCCCGAGCGTGTTCATGAGGGCGGCCTTGTAATCCGCCGTGCGGCCCATCCAGCCATAGGACATGCGCGCCCAGTCGGCGATGGCGCCCTGCTGGCCGACAAGATCGGCGGCGGAATGGGCGACGCGGAAATATTTGTGCGTGTAGCCGCCGGAGCCGGTGTCGGTCGGCGATGTAAGCATTTCCTTACGCTTCGGATCGTGCAGCGCATCGTACATGCGGGCGATGGAGCGGGCCGAATTGCGCATGGAGGGGTGGCTGGTGACGTCGGCGATGCGCTCGCCGTTGATATAGACTTCCCGCCCGTCGCGAAGGCTCGCGAGATATTCGGCGCCGGTGAACGGCCGGGTCTTGTCGCTGCGATGGTCTTCCGCACGCATGCTGCATCCTCCTCAGAATTCTGACGAATGCTAAGTCGGCGATGCTGCGGCCGCCATGGACAAACGGGGCAATTCGCTGGTACTTTTTCCGGCATGATTGCCCGCGCCGACGTTCCCGCCTTCTTCGTCTACGGCGAGCCGAGCCGCGCGCTCGACGTCGGCTTCCTGCATGTCGAGACGGTGATGGAGCGCAGGAGCGTGCATTTCGGCCGTGTCGCGCCGCACAAGCATCCGCTGATGGGCCAGATCACCTACTGGTTCAAGGGCGAGGGGCGCTATCAGGTCGAAGACCGCACTTGGAATTTTTCCGCTCCCGCCGTCAGCTTCGTGCCGAGCAACGTCGTGCATGGCTTCGATGTCGGCGAGCAATCGGACGCCATCGTCGTCTCGGTCTCCGACGATCTCCTGCGGGCCATGGCGCCGCAGGTGGACCTTGCGCTCGACGTGCCGGCGATGCTCTGCGGCGCCGCGGATGCGCCGGGCTGGGCGCGGCTCGGCAGCCTGCTCGACATGGTGATGGAGGAATACCGCGGCGGGGCGGCGGCGAGCGAGCGGCTGCTTGCCGGGCTCGTCGGCGTGGTGCTGTCGCTGATGGCGCGGCTCGGCGGAACGGCCGGCTTCGAGGCGGCGTCTCCCGCCGTCGCGCTCGGGCTGGAGCTGCGCCGGGCCATCGACCGGCACTATCGCGAGGACTGGCCGGTCGGCCGCTATGTCGAGATCCTGGCGACGACGCCGCATCTGCTCGACAAGGCGGCGCGCACGGTGTTCGGCCAGACGGTGAAGGACATGGTTCTGGAGCGGCGCCTGCTGGAGGCCAAGCGCCTCTTGCGCTTCACCATCCGCCCGGTCGAGGATATCGGCCGGGAGACCGGTTTCGAGGACCCCGCCTATTTCTCCCGCTTCTTCCGCAGGCGGACGGGCTCCTCCCCGACGGATTGGCGCCGGCAGCATTCGGAAGCCGCCGGCGCCCTCTGATCAGGCATCCTGCCAGTTAGCGGTCAGTTCCTCGCGGAAGGCGAAGCGGACGAGATGGCGGATGACGACGTCCTTCAACTGTTCCATGTCTTCCGCGCCCGGTGCTTCCAGCAGAATATGGAGCGTGGCGTCCTCCGCCTTGAGCCGGCATTCGCCGACCTTGAAGGAAACATGACCTGCATGCTCGTCGAAGGTGGCGGGAATCTTGTGTGCGAAGTGCTTGCAGAGCTGTTGCAGGTAGCGGCTCGCCTGTTCGGTGCCGATGGCGGTCTCGCTTCTCACCATCAGCTTTTCGCCACGGTCCGGGCGGCAAGGTCGAGCGCTGCGGCGATGGCTTCGGCCGCTTCCTCGCTGACGTCCCCCTGCCGCAGCCGCAGCCGCATGGCGAGCTTCAGGTTCTCCATGGCGCGCACGACGGGGGCGGGTACGCCCTCGCGCCGGCCGGGGCCGCGCCCGCCCGCCCGCGCCATGAGCTCGTCGATGGCGGCGCGGTTGGCGTCGAGGAAGGCCTTGCCTTCCTGCGTGATGCGGTAGCGCTTGCGCCCGCCTTCGGCCGGCTCGATCACGGCATAGCCCATGTCGTCCAGCCAGGAGAGCGTCGGGTAGATGACGCCGGGGCTGGGGCTGTAGCTGCCGCCGAAGCGTTCCTCGACGGTCTTGATCAGTTCATAGCCGTGGCTCGGCGCGTCGGCGATGATGGCCAGTAGCAGGAGGCGCAGTTCGCCGTAGTCGAACAGCCGCCCGCGGTGGCGTCCGCCTCGGCCGTGGCCGTGATGGAAGGGACCCGAACGGTCGTCGGGCGGTGAAAAGTGGCGGTGAGGGCCGCATCCCATTCTGTGTCTCATGGTTCCGATATAAATCTCGATATAACGGAATTCAAGATATATCGAGATTTATATCTTTCAAAAGAGTCCGGAGGCCGCTATCGTCGTATTCACATGAATATAGCGATGGAGACACGCATGGTCCGGCTGAACGAAATCCGCGAGAACGAGGTGGCGGTTACCGCGCCGGAGCCGGCGGATGCGCAGCTAATCTTCATCGGGCGGATTTCGACGCCCTGGACCTCGCGCATGGAAACGCCGCGGCAGGGGCGTCCTGACGGGCCTATCTGTGAGATCGAGATTTTCGAGCCGTGGGTGCAGGCGCTCGCGGGCATCGAGCGTTTCGAGCGGCTGGAGGTGCTTTACTGGCTGCACCAGTCGCGCCGCGACCTCGTGCTGCAAAGCCCGGCCTCGAGCGGCAAGGTGCATGGCACCTTCGCGCTGCGCTCGCCCGTGCGGCCGAACCCGATCGGCACCTCCATCGTGCTTCTGGAGAGGGTGGAGGGCAATCGCCTCTTCGTGCGCGGCCTCGATTGCCTCGACGGCACGCCGCTCCTCGACCTCAAGCCGGACCGCACGCTCTTCAAGCCCATCGCCCCGCCCCAGCCCGGTGATTTCCAGACCGGCGTTTAGGCTCCGCTCAGGGCCGGAACGTGTAGGCGGCGATCGATTCCGGCCTCATCTCGATGGAAAAGCCGGGCCGGACGGGCGGCATATAGGCGGCGTTCTCGATGCGGCAGGGATCGAGGAAGTGCTCGTGCAGGTGGTCGACATATTCGATCACCCGGCCGTCCTTCGTGCCGGAAACGGCGACATAGTCGATCATCGAAAGGTGCTGCACATATTCGCAAAGGCCGACGCCGCCGGCATGGGGCCAGACGGGCAGGCCGTATTTCGCGGCCATCAGCAGCACGGCCAGAACCTCGTTGAGCCCGCCCATGCGGCAGGCGTCGATCTGCACGATATCGATGGCCCCGCCGGCGATCATCTGCTTGAAGACGATGCGGTTCTGGCACATCTCCCCGGTCGCCACCTTCACGGGATGGACGGCCTCGCGGATCGCCCTGTGGCCGGCGATGTCGTCCGGGCTCGTCGGCTCCTCGATGAAGAAGGGCTTGTAGGGCTGCAAGGCCCTCACCCAGTCGATCGCCTGCCCGACCTCCCAGATCTGGTTGGCGTCGATCATCAGCGTGCGCCCGTCGCCGATCACCTCGCGGGCGATGGCAAGGCGGCGCTTGTCGTCCTCGAGGTCGCGGCCGACCTTCATCTTGATATGGGTGAAGCCTTCCTCGACCGCCTCGCGGCAGAGCCGGCGCAGCTTCTCGTCGTCATAGCCGAGCCAGCCGGCCGAGGTCGTGTAGCAGGGATAGCCCTCCTTCTCGAGCGTCGCGATGCGCTCCGCCTTGCCTGCCTCGGCCTTCTTGAGGATGGCGAGCGCCTCTTCCGGCGTCAGCGCGTCGGTGAGGTAGCGGAAGTCGACGATGGAGAGGATTTCTTCCGGGCTCATCTCGGCGACGAGGCGCCAGATAGGTTTGCCGGCCTCCTTGGCGAGGAGGTCCCAGACGGCGTTGACCACGGCGCCCGTCGCAAGGTGCATCGCGCCCTTGTCCGGGCCGATCCAGCGCAACTGGCTGTCGCTCGTCACATGCCGCCAGAAGGCGCCGGGGTTTTTCCTCACCTCGGCAAGGTCGAGGCCGACCACCAGGTGCTTCATCGCCTCGATGGCGGCGCAGCAGATCTCGTTGCCGCGGCCGATGGTGAAGGTGAGGCCGTGGCCCTCCAGCCCCGGCCTGTCCGTGCCGAGCACGACATAGGCGGCCGAATAGTCCGGGTCCGGGTTCATGGCGTCCGAGCCGTCGAGGCTCTGCGAGGTGGGAAAGCGCAGGTCGACCGAGCGCAGGCTGGTGATCGTGGTCATGGGAAGGCCCCTGAAGCAAGGTTCTTGCTCATGAGTGAGCATTTCATTTATATACAAGTGAAAAGCATGCTTTCGTCAAGGGCAAATGCCGCTTCCGGCTTGCCGCCCGGCGGCTTCTGCGCCTATGAATGGCGCCGTTCAAAAGAGGATGGACCGTGGAGGAAGAGAACGAGCGCTACCGCGCCCCGGCGCTGGACAAGGGGCTCGACATCCTCGAGCTCTTGGCGGGCGTCGACGGCGGCCTGACGCAGGCGGAGATCGCCAAGCGCCTCGCCCGCAGCCCGAACGAATTCTACCGCATGCTCGACCGGCTGGTGAAGCGCGGCTACGTCACCCGCATCGACGGCGACCGCTTCACCCTGACGCTGAAGCTCTTCGGCCTCGCTCAGCTCCATGCGCCGGTGCGCAGGCTCGTCTCCTTCGCCGTGCCGGTGATGCGCGAGCTTGCCGAAGCCTGCCGGCAGGCGAACCAGCTCGTGGTCTTCGACCGCGGCAATCCGGTGGTCATCGCCCAGCAAGAGGCACCCGGCTACTGGGGCATCTCCATCCGCGTCGGCTCGCGCATCGGCCTTTTCGATACGGGCTCCGGCCATGTGCTGCTCGCCTTCCGCCCGGAGGTGGAGCGCGCCCGCATGATCGCCGAGCATGCCGGCGAAGGCGGCGCGGACGGGCGCATGACGGCGGAATTTTCCGCGCGGCTCGATCTCATCCGCACCCGCGGCTACGAGATGATGCCGAGCGCGCAGACGGCCGGCGTCATCAACCTTTCCGCCCCCGTGCGCGGGGCGGACGGCACGGCGATCGCGGCGCTGACCGTGCCCTATATCACGCTGATCAACACGCCGGGCGCGCCCGACATCTCCGCTGCCATCCAGCTCGTGACGCAGGCGACCGCGCGCCTTTCGGACATGACCGGCGCGGGCTTCACCGTAGAAGGTGACGCGTAATTCGTATTTGAACGGCTCATTCTTCTGTGCCAGTCTGCCGCCCGAGGAGACCCGCCGCATGATCGTCGACACCCACCTGCATCTCATCTATCGCGACCGGCTGTCCTATCCGTGGCTGGCCGGCACGCCGCCGCTCGACGCCGATTTCACCCACGAGACCTATGCGCGGGAGGCGCGCCGGCTCGGCATCGTCGCGGCGCTGCACATGGAGGTGGACGTCGCGGAAGCGGACATGGCGCGCGAGACGGCGATGGTGGAGGCGCTTTCGAAGGAGGCGGGGAGCCTCCTTGCCGGCGCCATCGCCTCCTGCCGGCCGGAATCGCCGGATTTTCCCGCCTATCTCGAAACGGCCCTTGCCGATCCCTTCGTGCGCGGCTTCCGCCGCGTGCTGCATGTTGTGCCGGACGACGTTTCCGGAGGCGCGCTCTTCCGCGAGAACATCCGGCGGCTTGCGGGCACCGGCCTCAATTTCGATCTCTGCGTGCTGCCGCACCAGATCGAGAAGGCCATTGCGCTTGCCGATCTTTCCCCCGACGTCTCCTTCGTGCTCGACCATTGCGGTGTGCCGGACATCAAGGGCGGCGGCTTCGATGTCTGGAAGGGGCCGCTCGCCGAGATCGCCCGCCGGCCGAACGTGACGGTAAAGCTCTCCGGCATCCCGGCCTATGGCGCGGAGGACTGGACGCTGGAGGACCTCAAGCCCTATTTCGCCCATGTGGCGGAGAGCTTCGGCTTCGGCCGCATGGTCTGGGGCAGCGACTGGCCGGTCTGCACGCTCGGCGGCGGGCTTTCCACCTGGGTTGGCGCGACGCAGGCGCTGCTCTCCGGCGTCAGCCTGGAGGAAAAGCGCCGCGTGCTTTCGGAAAACGCCCGCCGGCTCTGGAAGGTGTGATCAGCGCCAGCGGGCCGTCCGGGCGATCCATTCGCGGGTGCGCGCCTCCGGCTCGGCGCTCCGCGTGATGTCCGTCACCACGGCGGCGCTGTCGGCGCCGTTCCCGAAGACGGCGGAAAGGCGCTCCGGGTTGAGCCCGCCGATGGCGACAAGCGGAAGCGGCGCGATGCGCGCCTTCCACACCTTCAGCCTTTCCACGCCCTGCGGCGCCCATTTCATCTTCTTGAGGATCGTCGGCCAGACGGGGCCGAGGGCGACGTAGTCGGGGCTTGCGGCAAGCGCGGTTGCGAGCTCCGCTTCGTCGTGGGTGGAAAGGCCGAGCTTCATGCCGGCGGCGCGGATGGCGGCGACGTCGGCCGCCGCAAGGTCCTCCTGTCCCAGATGCACGAAGTCGCAGCCCTCTTCGACGGCGATCCGCCAGTAGTCGTTGACGACGAGCTGGCAGCCGTGGGCGGCGCAGGTGGCTTTCGCGCGGCGGATCTCGGCGCGCAGGTGCGCCTCCGGCAGGTCCTTCATGCGAAGCTGCACGAGCTTCACGCCGAGCGGCACGAGGCGGTCGATCCAGCCGGCGCTGTCGACGATGAGATAGAAGGGATCGAGCGTCATGCGAAGACGGCCTTTCCGATGACGGGGGTGGAGGGGACGGCCATGTCGCGCGGCTCGAGCGGCACGGCCTTGTGCGCCAGCCGTCCGGCCTCGATGGCCAGCGCGAAGGCCTCGGCCATCGTGGCGGGATCGCCGGCCCCGGCGACGGCGGTGTTGAGCAGCACGGCATCGTAGCCGAGTTCCATGACGGTATTGGCATGGGACGGGCGGCCGACGCCGGCATCGACGATCAGCGGCACATCCGGGAAATGCGCCCGGAAGGCTTTCAGCGCCGCCGGGTTCACCGGCCCCATGGCCGAGCCGATCGGCGCGCACCAGGGCATCAGCACCTTGCAGCCGGCCTCCAGCAGCTTTTCGGCGACGACGAGGTCGTCGGTCGTATAGGGGAAGACCTGGAACCCCTCGCCGGTCAGGATGCGCGCCGCATCGACGAGGCCGAAGACATCCGGCTGGAGCGTATCGTGATGGCCGATCACCTCCAGCTTGATCCAGTCCGTGCGGAAGACCTCCCGCGCCATCTTCGCCGTCAGCACTGCCTCCCGTACGCTGTGGCAGCCGGCGGTGTTGGGCAGGACCCGCACGCCGAGGTCACCGACGAGGTCGAAGAACGCCCCGCCCGCCTTGCCGCCCGCCGTCTCGCGGCGGAGCGACACGGTAACGATTTCCGCCTTTGCGCGCCGCACCGCCTCGGCAAGGATGGCGGGGGAAGGATAGCGGGCGGTGCCGAGCAGCAGGCGCGATTCCACCCATGTATCGTAGAGCTTCAGCATCTCAGCCTCCCTGCATGGGCGAGAGGATTTCGATGCGGTCGCTTTCGCCGAGCGTGAAGGCGGCGCGGTCCTCGCGGTGGACGAGTTCGCCGTTCACTGCCGTTGCCAGCCATTCGCCCTCGTAGTCGAGGGCCGAGAGGAGGTCGGCGAGCGTAGCGGCGGCGATCTCCTGTTCCTCGCCGTTGACGATCAGGGTCATGAGGCTTTCCTTTCCGGTTGTTCGGCAAGCAGACGCCGCGCGACCTCCCCGGCCATGGCGGGCGCGAGCAGGAAGCCGTGGCGGTAGAGGCCGTTGACATGGAGGGTATGCCCCGCCTCCGTCACGCGCGGCAGGTTGTCGGGAAACGCCGGGCGAATGCCGGCGCCCGTTTCCGTAAGCCGTGCCTCACCGAAGGCAGGATGCAGGGCATAGGCGGCATTCAGCAGCTCCATCAGCGAGCGGGCGGTGACGGGGCCGGCATCGTCGCTCTCGATCATCGTCGCGCCCACCATGAAGCGACCTTTCCCGCGCGGCACGATGTAGATCGGGTGGCGCGGATGCAGGAGGCGCACGGGGCGGGAAAGGGTGATCTCGCCGGTTTCCAATGCCAGCATCTCGCCGCGCACGCCGCGAAGCCCGGGGAGACGGCCGATCTGCGCCGCGCCGGTGCAATCGACGATGCGGTCGTATTCGCCGGTCTCCTCCGCGCCGGCGAAGAGGACGCGCATGCGTGCCTCCTCCAGTCCCGCCGTCAGCGCCGCCAGCGCCTGTCGCGGATCGAGATGGGCTTCGTCGCGGAAGAACAGCGCCCGGCGGAAGCGGCCGGCAAGGTCCGGCTCCAGCGCGGCGATGCCCGCTTCGTCCAGCCATTGCCAGCCGCTCGTGCGGCCGGCGAAGCGGTCGAGCTCGCCGGCATCGCGCCCGCCCGCGACCACCAGCGTTCCCTGCCGCTGCACATGGCCGGGAAGCGCCGCCTCCCACCAGTCGGCGGCGCGGCGGCCGAGCGTGAGGACGGGTTCCTCCGCGCTCTCCCGCTCGCACCACGGCGCCAGCATGCCGCCGGCATAGCCGGAGGCGCCGAGGCCCGCCGCCGCGTTGCACTCGGCGATGGTGACGTCGAAGCCGTGGCGGTAGAGCTGCCAGGCGACCGTCAGGCCGGCGACGCCGGCGCCCTTGACGAGAATGCGCATGGTCATTCCCCCGCAAGCGGCATGTAGAGCTCGCCGCCCTCGCGGAACCTGGCGGCCATCACCTCCAGCCCCTCCTTCTGCGCCTCGGCGCGGATATCGTGCGAGATGCGCATGGAGCAGAATTTCGGCCCGCACATGGAGCAGAAATGCGCGACCTTGTGCGCCTCCTTCGGCAGCGTCTCGTCGTGGAAGGCGCGCGCCGTCTCCGGGTCGAGCGAGAGGTTGAACTGGTCCTCCCAGCGGAACTCGAAGCGGGCGCGCGACAGCGCGTCGTCGCGGATTTTTGCCGCCGGATGGCCCTTGGCGAGATCGGCGGCATGGGCGGCGATCTTGTAGGTGATGACGCCCACCTTCACGTCGTCGCGGTCGGGCAGGCCGAGATGCTCCTTCGGCGTGACGTAGCAGAGCATCGCCGTGCCGAACCAGCCGATCATCGCCGCGCCGATGCCGGAGGTGATGTGGTCGTAGCCGGGGGCGATGTCCGTCGTCAGCGGCCCGAGCGTGTAGAACGGCGCCTCGCCGCAGGTCGCAAGCTGCTTGTCCATGTTCTCCTTGATCTTGTGCATCGGCACATGGCCGGGGCCTTCGATCATGACCTGGCAATCCTTCGCCCATGCGATCTGCGTCAGTTCGCCCAGCGTTTCGAGTTCGGCGAACTGCGCGGCATCGTTGGCATCGGCGATGGAGCCGGGGCGAAGGCCGTCGCCGAGCGAGAAGGAGACGTCGTAGGCGCGGCAGATGTCGCAGATTTCTTCAAAGTGCTCGTAGAGGAAGCTCTCGCGGTGGTGGTGCAGACACCACTTGGCCATGATCGAGCCGCCGCGCGAGACGATGCCGGTGACGCGGTTCACGGTCAGCGGAATGTAGTGCAGCCGCACGCCGGCATGGATGGTGAAATAGTCGACGCCCTGCTCGGCCTGCTCGATCAGCGTGTCGCGGAAGACCTCCCAGGTGAGGTTCTCGGCGATGCCGTTCACCTTTTCCAGCGCCTGGTAGAGCGGCACGGTGCCGATGGGGACCGGCGAGTTGCGGACGATCCATTCGCGGATATTGTGGATGTTGCGGCCGGTCGAAAGGTCCATGACCGTGTCGGCGCCCCAGCGGATCGCCCAGACCATCTTCTCCACCTCCTCCGCCATGGAGGAGGTGACGGCGGAATTGCCGATATTGGCGTTGATCTTCACCAGGAAATTCCGGCCGATGATCATCGGCTCGGCTTCCGGGTGGTTGACGTTGGCGGGGATGACCGCCCGTCCGCTCGCGACCTCCTGGCGGACGAAGTCCGGCGTCACGAAATCGGGAATGTGCGCGCCGAAACTCTCGCCGTCGCGGGCAAGCGCCTCCTTCGCGGCCTTGCGGCCGAGGTTTTCGCGGATGGCGATGAACTCCATCTCCGGCGTGACGATGCCGGCGCGGGCATAGGCGAGCTGCGTTACGGCCCGGCCGTCCTTCGCGCGGCGCGGGCGGTTGCGGACCGGGAATTCCGGCGTCAGCCGCTCGCCGGTGGCAAAGCCGTTGTCCTCCGGGCGGACATGGCGGCCGTCATAGGCCTCGGTGTCGCCGCGGGCGGCGATCCAGCCTTCGCGAAGGCGCGGCAGGCCGGCATCGATGGCAACGGCATGGGCGGGATCGGTGTAGGGACCGGAGGCGTCGTAGACGGTGACGGGCGGCTCGCCGGAGGTCGGATGCAGGGCGATCTCGCGCATCGGCACGCGGATGTCCGGGTGCAGATCGCCGGGAATGTGGATCTTCCGCGAGGCGGGCAGGGGGCCCGTCGTGACGGTCGGGGTGAGTTTCTGGGCGGCAATGTTCATCGGTGAGGCTCCAAGTTTGCAGTTGGAGACCCAGTCCTAGAGCCGGAATGATGGAAGGACGCCGATGTGCAATCCGGTTCACGGATTGCCCTCACAGCGCTTGCACCGTCCCTACGCCAGTATGAACTGGATCAGGTTCAACGGGTCACTGCGCTGCGGATGCCAGCAGTATCTCAGCCCCTTGTCGGGACCCCCCTGGTGAATGCGGTAAGCAAAAACGCTGCGAGGGGATTTGTCAACGGAGAAAAATAAGTAAGTATGTACTTACATTTTTGCGCCGCATGCCGATGACATGTAGCTGAAACAACAGCCGAATCTCGCCCTGCCTGACACCTTCTCCTTCGTCATCCTCGGGTCAAGCCCGAGCAACTGTGTTTGTGGTGTCAAGTACGCACTGGTTTGTTGTCCCTGATAGCGGCATTGAGCGTGACGAGCAGGCGCCTTGCTATTGCGATGAGGACGAGTTTGGCGGGCTT
>NZ_JACHIK010000011.1 GCF_014203155.1 Shinella fusca | reverse complement strand
ATTCAACGATCCGACCCTCGCCGCTGAGAGAGGGAGGCAACCCTCTCGCAGCGGTTCATATTCGCCCGTCCGGCGCAGAAAGTCATAAGACAAGCATTTCCAGCAAAAGTGTGCAGCGGTTCTGCGTCCGGAAATGCGCAAAACAAACAGATGGGTCAGTGTACCACCACCTGCTGCTTGAACCGCTCGTATTGATGTGGAACGATGGTCTGGCGCTCGATCATGCGATGGACGCGCGGGGCGTCCGCGCCGCGGTGGAGGAGCCGTAGCTTCTCGCCGTTGGCGGCATCGGCGAGCGTGCGGCGCTGATTGTGGCGCACATATTCCACCCAGGTCGGCACATGGTAGGTCTCGGTCCAGACGGTGGGGTTTTCCAGGTCCCGCATCAGCGCCCATTGGCCCGCGCCGTCGCGGATGCGGATGCGCCGCCGCTCGGTCATCGTCTCAAGGAATTCGGGAATGTCCTTCTCGTCGATCTCGTAATCGATGAGGATGACGATGGGGCCGCTGCGCGGCTTGAGGTCGAGCGGCAGGTCCGGCTCGCTGAAGCGGCCCAGCGGATCGACATTGAGGCTTTCGAGCTCCGGCAGCGAAAAGCGCAGGCCGAGGGCGGCGCCGGCGATCATCGTCACCGCCGAGGCGATGAGCGCGGTCTGCGCGCCGTGCGTGTCGGCCGTCGCGCCCCAGATCCAGCTTCCGGCGGCGATGCCGCCGAAGGTGGTGGTCTGGTAGAGCGAAAGCGCGCGGGCGACGACCCAGCGCGGCGTGGAAAGCTGCACCGTCGTGTTGAAGAGCGAGAGCGCCAGCACCCAGGAGGCGCCGGCAATGGGCAGCACCGCACCGGTCAGCAGCGCCGAGGTGCTGAGGGCCGAAACGCATGCGCTGACGGCAAAGCCGGTGAAGGCGAGGCGCGCGATGGTCTCGCTGGAGAAGCGCTCGCGCACGCTCGCATTCAGCAGCGCCCCGCCGATGGCGCCGAGCCCGAAACAGCCGAGCAGGATGCCGTAGGTCAGCGGCCCGCCCGAGACGATGTCGCGTGCGATGAGCGGCAGCAGCGAGAGGATGGAGCTGGTGGCAAGGCCGAAGGCGAAGCCGCGCAAAAGCACCTTGCAGATGTTCGGCGACATGGAAACGTAGCGCAGGCCCGCCGAGATGGCGCGGCCGAAATCCTCGCGCGGCAGCGCGCTGCGCGGCACGTTCGGCTTCCAGCGGAAGAGCGCGTAGAGGAGGGCGAAATAGCTGAGCGCATTGGCGGCGAAGGCCGCCGCCGCCCCGCCCGCCGCCACGATGACGCCGCCGATGGCCGGCCCGACGCTGCGGGTGATGTTGAAGCCCATGCTGTTGAGCGAGACGGCCGCCGGCAGGTCCTCGCGCGGCACCATGTCGCCGACGGAGGCCTGCCAGGCCGGGTTGTTGAGCGCGGTGCCGCAGCCGATGAGGAAGGTGAAGGTCAGCAGCAGCCAGGGCGTGATGAGGCCCTGCCAGGCACAGAGCGTCAGGGCGATGGAGACGACCAGCATGAAACACTGGGCCGACAGCATCAGCCTGCGCCGGTCGAAATTGTCGGCGAGCGCCCCGGCGGCGACGGAGAACAGCATGATCGGCAGCGAGGTGGAGGCCTGCACCAGCGCCACCATGTTGGCCGAAGGCGAGATGGAGGCCATCATCCAGGCCGCGCCGACGGACTGCACGAGCCCGCCGAAATTGGAAATGAGGCTGGCGGCCCAGATCAGGCGATAGGTCTCGTTGCGAAAGGGGGCGAGGGGGGACTTGCGATCCGGCACGGCGGGCACTCTTTCTCGACGCGGTTTCAAGGGGCAATCTAGTCCATCGGGAAATTGCGGCAACCCGGCCACGTGCAGGTAGATGCGCCCGCCCACAGGCGGATTTGCCGCCGACCTTGCATTCGCGGCGAAGTGGGTCTATATCAGCCGCAAATTCTTGATCGTCAGATGAAGAGTGGGCCCGCAAGGACCCGCTCTTTTTTATTGCCCCGATCGAGCGCATGATAACGAACATCCCGGGAGGGCATGTCATGAACGACACGACCCAGGCAGAAAACACCGCCGTCGAGCCGCGGCTGATCGTCGAGACCGGCCTCGACCGGCGCGTCGCCGACATCATCGAGCCGACCATCGAGCAGATCGGCTACCAGCTCGTGCGCGTGCGCCTTTCGGCGCAGAACGGCGCGACGCTGCAGATCATGTGCGAGCGGCCGGACGGCACCATGACCGTGGAGGACTGCGAGCAGGTCTCGATGGCCATCTCGCCGGTGCTCGACGTTGAGGATCCGATCGACAAGGCGTATCATCTGGAGGTCTCCTCGCCCGGCATCGACCGGCCGATGGTCCGCAAGTCGGACTTCACGCGCTGGCTCGGTCATCTTTTGAAATGCGAGACGTCGATCCTGGTCGACGGGCGCAAGCGCTTCCGCGGCAAGATCGTCGCGGCCGACGAGAACGGCTTCACGCTGGAGCGGGACCAGCCCGCCCCCGGCGACGAGCCGGTGGTCGTCATCCCCTTCACGGCGCTTGCCGAGGGCCGGCTGATCCTGACCGACGAGCTGATCCGCGACGCGCTGGCCGCCGACAAGAAGGCGAAGGCCGCGCAGGCCGCGAACCAGAACGACGAAGAAGACGGCGACGACGAAGAATAAGTGTGAGTGCGCTTCGCCGAGAGCGGCGGAGCGGAGAGGACGGAACCGGAGCGGCGCGCCGCTCCCGACAGGCCGGCGGCTAGGCCCCGGCCCGACCATGGAGACCTGAGACAATGGCAGTCAGTGCGAACCGGCTTGAGCTTCTGCAGATCGCGGATGCCGTGGCCCGTGAAAAGGTCATCGACCGCGAGATCGTGCTTGCCGCGATGGCCGACGCCATCCAGAAGGCGGCCCGCTCGCGTTACGGTACGGAATCGAACATCCGCGCCGACATCAATTCCAAGACCGGCGAAATCCGCCTCCAGCGCCTGCTGGAAGTCGTCGAGCACGCCGAGGACTATTCCACCCAGATCCCGCTGGAACTGGCGCGCGACCGCAACCCGGACGCCAAGCTCGGCGACTTCATCGCCGACCCGCTGCCGCCGATGGACTTCGGCCGCATCGCCGCCCAGTCGGCCAAGCAGGTCATCGTGCAGAAGGTGCGCGAGGCCGAGCGTGACCGCCAGTACGACGAATACAAGGACCGCATCGGCGAGATCGTCAACGGCACGGTCAAGCGCGTCGAATACGGCAACGTCATCGTCGACCTCGGCCGCGGCGAAGGCATCATCCGCCGCGACGAGATGATCCCGCGCGAGAACATGCGCTACGGCGACCGCGTGCGCGCCTATGTCTACGACGTGCGCCGCGAGCAGCGCGGGCCGCAGATCTTCCTGTCGCGCACCCATCCGCAGTTCATGGTGAAGCTCTTCACCATGGAAGTGCCGGAAATCTACGACGGCATCATCCAGATCAAGTCGGTTGCCCGCGACCCCGGCTCGCGCGCCAAGATCGCCGTCATCTCGAACGATAGTTCCATCGATCCGGTCGGCGCCTGCGTCGGTATGCGCGGCTCGCGCGTGCAGGCCGTCGTCGGCGAGCTTCAGGGCGAGAAGATCGACATCATCCCGTGGAGCCAGGACCCGGCCTCCTTCATCGTCAACGCCCTGCAGCCGGCGGAAGTCGCCAAGGTGGTTCTGGATGAAGACGCCGAGCGCATCGAGGTCGTCGTGCCGGACGAGCAGCTCTCGCTCGCCATCGGCCGCCGCGGCCAGAATGTGCGCCTCGCCTCGCAGCTCACCGGCTGGGATATCGACATCCTGACGGAAGCCGAGGAATCCGAGCGCCGCCAGAAGGAATTCAACGAGCGCACCAACCTCTTCATGGATGCCCTCGACGTCGACGAGATGGTCGGCCAGGTCCTCGCCTCCGAAGGCTTTGCCGCCGTCGAGGAAGTCGCCTATGTCGACCTCGACGAAATCTCGTCCATCGACGGTTTCGACGAGGACACGGCCCAGGAGATCCAGACCCGCGCCCGCGAATATCTCGACCGCATCGAGGCCGAGATGGATGCCAAGCGCAAGGAGCTCGGCGTTGCCGACGAACTGCGCCAGATCGACGGCATGACGGGCCAGATGCTCGTCGCCCTCGGTGAGGACGGCATCAAGACGATGGAAGACTTCGCCGGCTGCGCGGCCGACGACCTCGTCGGCTGGACCGAGCGCAAGGACGGCGAGACGAAGAAGTTCGAGGGCCTGTTCTCGAAGTTCGAGGTCTCCCGCGCCGAGGCCGAGGCCATGATCGTGCAGGCCCGCCTTGCGGCCGGCTGGATCACGGAAGAGGATCTCGCCACCGAGGAAGAGCCGGTCGTGGAAGGCGCCGAACAGGACGCCTGACCGGCGTCCTTGAGGGTTTGACATGCCGCCCGCCCCGTTGCGGTTTGCGTCGGCAGGAACGGGAACCTATATGGGCAAGAAGGACGACGGCGTGAACGAGCGCATGTGCATCGTGACGCGCGAAAGCGGGGAAGCGGATGATCTCATCCGCTTCGTCGCCGGCCCCGACGGCAGCGTCGTCGCGGACCTCAAGCGTCAACTCCCCGGACGTGGTTGCTGGGTGAAGGCCGAACGGGCGATCGTCGACAAGGCGGTGGCCCGCAAGCTCTTCGCCCGCGCCCTTCGGGCCGATGCGAAGGCAGGCCCCGAGCTCGGGGCCGAGGTGGACCGGCTTCTGGCGGCCCAGCTCGGCGGCATGATGAACATGGCGCGCAAGGCCGGCCAGTTCGTCACCGGCTCGACGAAGGTGGATCAGGCGGTGCGGTCTCTGGCCGCCCTTGCCGTCTTCCATGCGGCGGACGCGGCTGCCGACGGCGTCAGAAAGATAGACCAGGCGCGGAAGGCAGCGAGCTTCCTGACCGACGACGAAACGGAAATACCCTCCTTCAGGCTCTTCTCGGAAGGCGAATTGGAGGAGCTTTTGGGCCAGAATGCTTTTATCCATGCCGCAGCGCTTGCAGGGCAGGCGGGTGAGGGTGTAGTGAAGCGCGCAATCATGCTCGAAAAATACCGGGGCGGCGCCCGGGTGGGAGCACATGGCGGCGCTGGCCAGCCGAACCAATGACGCGGTCACCGGCTTGGCGCCGGCCGCATTCGCATTGGACGAACACAATCGAACGACAGGGTCCGATCCGCATCCGGCCCTGATTAGGAACGGAACGGAATGACCGACAACAAAGACGACAAGACGATCAGCGTGGCAGGCAAGAAGACCCTGACGCTGAAGCCCTCGGGGGTTCAGCAGGGGACCGTGCGCCAGGACATGGGTCGTGGCCGCACCAAGGCCGTCGTGGTCGAAACCCGCAAGCGCCGCATCAATCGCCCGGAAGACGAGCGCCCCGTGACGCCCGTTGCTCCGGTGCAGCAGCGCCAGCCCGAGCCGCAGCAGTCGCGCCCCGTGCAGCAGCCCTCCCGTCAGGCCCCGCAGGCCGACCAGGGCCGTCCGCGCGTCGGCGTCGTGCTGAACCAGCTTTCAGCCGAAGAGGTCGAGGCCCGTCGCCGCGCGCTTGCCGAAGCGCAGATCCGCGACGCCGCCGAAGCGCGCCAGCGCGCCGAGGACGAGGCCCGCCGCAAGGTGGAAGAGGAAGCTCGCCGCAAGGCCGAGGAAGAAGCCCGCCTCGTCCGTGAGAAGGAAGAGGCCGAGCGCCGCGCCGCCGAGGCCGCAGCGCCGGCTCCTGCCGTGGAAGAGGTCGCCGCCGCACAGCCGGCGGCACGGCCCGCCGTCGCGGAAACCGCCGCCGATGCGCGCCCGCAGCCGGGGCGCGTCCCGGTCTCCACGCCGGCCGCCGTCGCCGGCCGTGGCCGCCGCGATGCCGAAGAGGAAGACGACAAGCGCCCGCGTGGCGGTGCGCCCGCCAACCGCGGCGCCGTCAAGCGTCCGGAACCGGCCAAGGCGCCGGCCCGCCCGAAGACCGATGACGGCCGCCGCCAGGGCAAGCTGACGCTGACGACCGCCTCGACCGACGAGGACGGCACGCAGCGCGGCCGCTCGCTGTCGGCCATGCGCCGCCGCCAGGAGAAGTTCAAGCGCTCCATGATGCAGGAGACGCGCGAGAAGGTCATGCGCGAAGTCGTTCTGCCGGAGACCATCACCATCCAGGAACTGTCGCAGCGCATGTCCGAACGCGCCGTCGACGTCATCAAGTTCCTGATGAAGGAAGGCCAGATGATGAAGCCCGGCGATCTGATCGACGCCGACCTGGCCGAACTCATCGCCGGCGAATTCGGCCACACCGTCAAGCGCGTTTCGGAATCCGACGTCGAGGAAGGTATCTTCAACGTTGCCGACGAGGAAGGCGATCTGGAATCGCGTCCGCCGATCGTGACCATCATGGGCCACGTCGACCACGGCAAGACCTCGCTGCTCGACGCCATCCGCCATGCCAACGTGGTCGCCGGCGAAGCCGGTGGCATCACGCAGCATATCGGCGCCTACCAGGTCGAGCAGAACGGCAACAAGATCACCTTCATCGACACGCCCGGCCACGCCGCGTTCACCGCCATGCGTGCCCGCGGCGCGCAGGCGACGGACATCGCGATCCTCGTGGTCGCCGCCGACGACAGCGTGATGCCGCAGACGATCGAGTCCATCAACCACGCCAAGGCGGCGGGTGTTCCGATCATCGTGGCGATCAACAAGATCGACAAGCCGGCCGCCAATGCCCAGAAGGTTCGCACCGAACTCCTCCAGCACGAGGTCTTCGTCGAATCCATGGGCGGCGAGACGCTGGACGTCGAAGTCTCGGCCAAGAACGGCACGAACCTCGACAAGCTGCTCGAAGCGATCCTCCTGCAGGCCGAAATCCTCGACCTCAAGGCCAACCCGAACCGCACCGCCGAAGGTGTCGTCGTCGAAGCCCAGCTCGACCGCGGCCGTGGCGCCGTCGCCACCGTCCTCGTGCAGACGGGCACGCTGAAGCCCGGCCAGATCATCGTGGCCGGCGACCAGTGGGGCCGCGTGCGCGCGCTCGTCAACGACAAGGGCGATCACGTCAAGGAAGCCGGCCCCTCCATGCCGGTCGAGGTCCTCGGCCTTTCCGGCACGCCGGCCGCCGGCGACAAGTTCGCCGTGGTCGAGAACGAAAGCCGCGCCCGCGAGATCTCGGAATACCGCCAGCGCCTCGCCCGCGAAAAGCAGGTGGCCCGCCAGTCGGGTTCGCGCGGCTCGCTCGAGCAGATGATGAACCAGCTCCAGAATTCCGGCCTCAAGGAATTCCCGCTGCTCATCAAGGGCGACGTGCAGGGCTCGATCGAAGCCATTGCCGGCGCTCTGGAAAAGCTCGGCACCGACGAAGTGCGCGTGCGCATCGTCCATTCGGGCGCCGGCGCCATCACGGAATCGGACATCTCGCTTGCCGAGGCGTCCAACGCCGCGATCATCGGCTTCAACGTCCGTGCGAACGCACAGGCCCGCTCGCTCGCCGAGCGCCAGGGCATCGAGATCCGCTACTACAACATCATCTACGACCTGGTGGATGACGTGAAGGCGGCGATGTCGGGCCTCCTCTCGCCGGAGCGCCGCGAAACCTTCCTCGGCTACGCCGAGATCCTCGAGGTGTTCAACATCACGAAGGTCGGCAAGGTCGCCGGTTGCCGCGTCACCGAAGGCAAGGTCGAGCGCGGCGCGGGCGTGCGCCTCGTGCGCGACAACGTCGTCATCCACGAAGGCAAGCTCAAGACGCTCAAGCGCTTCAAGGACGAGGTCTCGGAAGTCAATGTCGGCCAGGAATGCGGCATGGCCTTCGAGAACTACGAGGACATCCGCGCAGGCGACCAGATCGAGTGCTTCCGCGTGGAGCACGTCACGCGCACGCTGTAAGCGTCTCGCGAAAAGCGTATCATGCGAGCGCCGGACCTTTTCGGCGCTCGCATTTTTTTGAAGGTGACCATCATGACCAGAGCAACATCCTCGGCGCCGTCGCAACGCATGCTGCGCGTGGGCGAGCAGGTGCGCGCGGCCATCACCCAGGTCCTCCAGCGCGGCGAGGTGCGCGACCCGCTTCTCGAAAAGACCGTGATCTCCATTTCGGAAGTGCGCATGTCGCCGGACCTCAAGCACGCGACCGCCTATGTGACGCCGCTCGGCGTCAAGGACCACGAGGCTGTGATCGAGGCGCTGAACCGCAATGCGAAGTTCATTCGCGGCCGGCTCGGCCCGCAGCTTCGCCAGATGAAGTACATGCCGGACGTGCGCTTCCGCGACGATACCAGCTTCGACAATTACAAGAAGATCGACGATCTCCTGCGCTCGCCGGAAGTCGCTCGCGATCTTGACGCCGAAGACGGCGACGAACAGTAAGATATTCCAGGATAACGATGTCCAAGCCCCGCAAACCCAAGGGCCGGCCGGTCTCCGGCTGGCTGATCCTCGACAAGCCTTTCGATTTCGGCTCGACCGAGGCCGTCTCCAAGATCAAGTGGCTGTTCAAGGCGCAGAAGGCCGGCCATGCCGGAACGCTCGATCCGCTCGCCTCCGGCATGCTGCCGATTGCGCTGGGCGACGCCACCAAGACCGTTCCTTACGTCATGGACGGCCGGAAAATCTACGAATTCACCGTGACCTGGGGCGAGGAGCGCTCGACGGACGACCTGGAAGGCGAGGTGACGCGCACCTCCGACACGCGCCCGACCGCCGACGCGATCAAGGCGATCCTCGGCGGCTATACGGGCGTCATCCAGCAGATCCCGCCGCAGTTCTCCGCCATCAAGATCGACGGCGAGCGCGCCTATGACCTTGCCCGCGACGGCGAGACCGTCGAAATCCCCTCGCGCGAGGTGGAGATCCACCGCCTGACGCTGATCGGCTCGGATGAGAACACGGCCCGCTTCGAGGTCGAGTGCGGCAAGGGCACCTATGTGCGCGCGCTCGCCCGCGATTTCGGGCGCGAGCTCGGCTGCTACGGCCATATCTCGGCGCTGCGCCGCACCTTCGTCGCGCCCTTCGGCGAGGACGACATGGTGCCGCTCGCCGATCTCACGGCGCTGGAAGGGATCGAGGACGAGGCCGAGCGGCTTGCCGCCCTCGACGCCTTCCTGATCGACACCGGCGAAGCACTCTCCAGCCTGCCGCAGATCGTCGTCAACGACGACCAGGCGCACCGCCTGCGCATGGGCAATCCCATCATCGTGCGCGGCCGCGATGCGCCGGTGTCGGCGGACGAGGCCTATGCCACCGCGCGCGGCAAGCTGGTCGCCATCGGCGAGATCGGCGGCGGCGAATTCCGCCCGAAGCGCGTTTTCACGAGCTGAGGCCTTTGCCGCATACGCAAGAATTCGGGGGTTGGAACCAACGGCTCCCGACTTGATTTCACCACAAGCTGAGGGCTTTATGGGCCGGCGAGGTTCGCTTGACGGCGGGCCGGGACGGCGCGTTGCCGCCGCGGCCGCTCCGGCGAAGGGTGAAAGGGCTGGTCGTTGACGATTGCGCCGACTGACAGAACGGCATCCGCCAGACGGGCGGAAGGGGGCGACAGCCCCGTCCAGGCCCGCCGGCGCATGCATCACCCGGTTGCCTTCTATCTCGTCTGCCTCATCCTCGTCGTCGTCATCCCCGCCTTCCTCTTCTCCATCGTGGTGCTCAAGCGCACCAACGAAGCGCAGGAGCGCATCTTCGAATCGCTGCTGCGCACCTCCACGGGCGCCGTGAACCGGGCCGTCGAGCGCGAGATCTCCGGCATGTTCTCGACGCTTAATTTCCTGTCGACCTCCGAGAGCCTGCGCGAGCCCGACTATGCGGGCCTCTACCGGCAGGCGTCGAAGGCGCTGGAAGGCACGGACATCTATTTCCTCGTCATCGACGAGACGATGCGCCAGCTTCTCAACACGCGCGTTCCCTACGGCACGCCGCTGGGTGCGGCATCGGAGCCCTCTTCGGCAGGGCAGGCGCTGGCGCGCGGCGAGCGCATGGTCTCCGATCTCTTCTTCGGCAAGACAGCGCAGCAATGGGTGTTCAACGTCTACCTGCCGATGCGCCTTCACAACGGCCGCCATGTGCTGCTGACGCTGACGAAGAACGCCGAGGCGCTGCGGCGCGCGGTCAATCCCGATATATTGTCGCCGGGCTGGAACGCCGCGGTGCTGGACACGCAGGGCACCGTCATCGTCTCGACGGACGAGACGCAGAAGACGGGCAAGCCCTTCTTCCTCAAGGTCGTTCCCTCGCTCCGCCTCGGCGTCAGCAAGATGCGGGAGGGCGGCGTCAACTACCAGGTCGTCACCGAATTCTCCTCGCTCGCCGGCTGGCGCATGATCGCCTGGGCAAAGTCCGCCGACGTGCAGGCCCCCGCCGTCTCCTCCTTCCTGTGGCTGACGATCGGCGGGGCGGTCTTCGCCGCGCTTGCCGCGGTGAGCGCGTTCGGCATCGCGCGCGTCCTTTCCCGCGACGTGCGGCTGCTCGCCACCGATGCGCGCCGGCTCGGCCACGGCGAGCGGATCGCAATGCGCCGCTATGCCATTTCCGAGCTCGAGACCGTCTCGCGGGCGCTGTCCGAAGCGGCCGATGCGCGCGTCAAGTCGGAGAACGAGGTGCGCTTCCTGATGCGCGAGGTGGCGCACCGCTCCAAGAACCAGCTCACCGTCATCCAGGCCATGCTGAACCAGTCGGCGGCGGGCGCGGAAAACGCCCTCGACTTCGCCGAGACCTTCCGCAAGCGCGTCGCCGGCCTTGCGCGCTCGACCGACCTGATGATCGCCAACGCGACGCAGGGCGTAAACCTGATGGAACTGGCGAAGAACCAGTTGAAGCCCTTCACGCCGGACGACGCGGCCCGGGTGCGCATCCGCGGGCCCGCCGTGCTGCTCGACCCGCAGGCCTCCCAGACGCTCGGCATGGCGCTGCACGAACTGTCGACCAACGCCACCAAATACGGCGCGCTCGCCAACGAGACCGGCAACGTCTCGCTGACCTGGGCGACGTCCGGCGAGGACCTCAACCTTATCTGGCGGGAAAGCCGTGCGACGATCGACAAGGCGGCGATCGCCGAAAGCCGCAAGGGCTTCGGCAGCGTCGTGCTGGAACGCATGCTCGGCATGGCGCTCGATGCCAAGCTGGATTTCATCGTGCATGACGACGGCATCGAATGGCGGGTGACGATCCCGCTCGCCCGCCTGCGCGAGGACCACGCCCATGACGGGAACGGCGCCAAATGATGCCGCCGTTTCCTTCCGGAAAACCCCGAAGGTGCGTTCCATGACCCTTCTCCTCAAGGGTGCCGCCGCCGCGGCGATCCTCTGCGCCGCAGCGTTCCCCGCCGTCGCCGTTGGCGAATGCCTCGTGGACGATCCGACCGGCACGCCGCTCAACGTGCGCTCGGCGCCCAACGGAACGATCGTGACGACGCTTGGCAACGGCACGCGGCTGGAGGTGATCGAGGAGAAGAAGATCGGCACGAAGCCCTGGCTTTTCGTGACGCGGCAGGGCGAACGGCTCGGCTGGGTGTTCGGCGCCTATGTCGTCTGCCCGAAGGCGGGCGACGTGCGCGCGCTTGCGCCCGGCCAGCCGGCGGAGCAGCGCTAGAACGGCCCTTTTCTTTCGGCGGCGAATGGTTTATAGGCACGCCAGCAATGCGGGCCCGCCCGCTTGCCTTCACGGCCATCGCTGGACGACATCCCGGCTTTTGGCGACTTTGGTTCCCATTCATGAAAGGACATCTCGATGTCGATCACTGCCGAGCGCAAGGCTGCGCTGATCAAGGAATACGCCACCAAGGAAGGCGACACCGGTTCGCCGG
Organism: Shinella fusca; assembly: GCF_014203155.1. Taxonomy (GTDB): domain Bacteria; phylum Pseudomonadota; class Alphaproteobacteria; order Rhizobiales; family Rhizobiaceae; genus Shinella; species Shinella fusca. The sequence continues at coordinate 137,188 of NZ_JACHIK010000011.1, read as the reverse complement.
AAGTACAGGTCGCGATCCTGACCGAGCGCATCAACAACCTGACCGGCCACTTCAAGGACCACAAGAAGGACAACCACTCCCGTCGTGGTCTTCTGACGCTGGTTTCCAGCCGCCGCTCGCTTCTTGACTACCTCAAGAAGAAGGACGAATCCCGTTACACGAAGCTGATCGCTTCGCTGGGCATTCGCCGCTAAGACATTTCAGCGGGCGCTTCCTGACGGGAAGCGCCCGCTGCCTTTCCAGCAGGCCGGATGGGCCGGTCCTGCGGAACCAACCGATGGCCTGTCATGGGGCAGGATTGCAGGATGCTTCTTCGGGGCGATTCCGCCGGGAATCGCGACCGACCTAGGAAACGAAGCCTCCCGTTGTCTTGCCCATGATGCGTCACGAACGCGGATAGACCACCTGCGCCTTTTCCGGGCGGCGGTGCGCGTATCTGCAAAGAAGGACAAGACATGTTCGATACCCATACGGTCGAAATCGAGTGGGCGGGCCGTCCGCTCAAGCTGGAAACCGGCAAGATCGCCCGCCAGGCCGACGGCGCCGTGCTCGCCACCTACGGCGAGACGGTCGTTCTCGCCACCGTGGTTTCCGCCAAGGCGCCGAAGCCCGGCCAGGACTTCTTCCCGCTCACCGTCAACTACCAGGAAAAGACCTACGCCGCCGGCAAGATCCCGGGCGGCTACTTCAAGCGCGAAGGCCGTCCGTCGGAAAAGGAAACGCTGGTTTCCCGCCTGATCGACCGCCCGATCCGCCCGCTCTTCCCGGAAGGCTACAAGAACGACACGCAGGTCGTCGTCACGGTCGTCCAGCATGACCTCGAGAACGATCCCGACGTCCTGTCGATGGTTGCCGCTTCCGCAGCACTCACCATCTCCGGCGTTCCCTTCATGGGCCCGGTCGGCGCCGCCCGCGTCGGCTACATCAACGGTGAATACGTCCTCAACCCGCATCTCGACGAGATGGACGAATCGAGCCTCGACCTCGTCGTCGCCGGCACGCAGGACGCCGTCCTGATGGTCGAGTCGGAAGCCAAGGAACTCGCCGAAGACGTCATGCTCGGCGCCGTCATGTTCGGCCACAAGGGCTTCCAGCCGGTGATCGACGCGATCATCAAGCTCGCGGAAGTCGCTGCCAAGGAACCGCGCGACTTCCAGCCGGAAGACTACTCCGAGCTCGAAGCCGAAATGCTCGGCCTTGCCGAAGCCGAACTGCGCGACGCCTACAAGATCACCCAGAAGGCCGACCGCTACGCCGCCGTCGACGCCGTCAAGGCCAAGGTCAAGGCGCACTTCTTCCCCGAAGGCGTCGAGCCGAAGTACACCGCCGAAGTCATCGGCGCCGTCTTCAAGCACCTGCAGGCCAAGATCGTCCGCTGGAACATCCTCGACACCAAGAGCCGCATCGACGGCCGCGACCTGGAAACGGTCCGTCCGATCGTCTCGGAAGTCGGCATCCTGCCGCGCACGCACGGCTCGGCGCTCTTCACCCGCGGCGAGACGCAGGCGATCGTCGTCGCCACGCTCGGCACCGGCGAAGACGAGCAGTATGTCGACAGCCTGACCGGCATGTACAAGGAACGCTTCCTGCTGCACTACAACTTCCCGCCCTACTCGGTCGGTGAGACGGGCCGCATGGGCTCCCCGGGCCGCCGCGAAATCGGCCACGGCAAGCTCGCCTGGCGCGCCATCCGCCCGATGCTGCCGACGGCGGAACAGTTCCCCTACACACTGCGCGTCGTCTCCGAGATCACCGAATCGAACGGTTCGTCCTCGATGGCAACGGTCTGCGGCACCTCGCTCGCCCTCATGGACGCCGGCGTTCCGCTGGCTAAGCCGGTTGCCGGCATCGCCATGGGCCTGATCCTCGAAGGCGACCGCTTCGCGGTTCTCTCCGACATCCTCGGCGACGAAGACCACCTCGGCGACATGGACTTCAAGGTCGCCGGCACGTCCGACGGCATCACCTCGCTGCAGATGGACATCAAGATCGCCGGCATCACCGAGGAGATCATGAAGGTCGCGCTCGGCCAGGCACAGGGCGGCCGCAAGCACATCCTCGGCGAAATGGCCAAGGCCATTTCCGAAGGTCGCAGCCAGCTCGGCGAATTCGCCCCGCGCATTGAGGTCATGACCATCCCGGTCGACAAGATCCGTGAAGTCATTGGCACGGGCGGCAAGGTCATCCGCGAGATCGTCGAGAAGACCGGCGCCAAGATCAACATCGAAGACGACGGCACGATCAAGATCGCATCGTCCTCCGGCAAGGAGATCGAGGCTGCCCGCAAGTGGATCCACTCCATCGTCGCGGAACCGGAAGTCGGCCAGATCTACGAAGGCACGGTTGTCAAGACCGCCGACTTCGGCGCCTTCGTCAACTTCTTCGGCCCGCGCGACGGCCTCGTGCACATCTCGCAGCTCGCCCAGGAGCGCGTCGCCAAGACGTCCGACGTCGTCAAGGAAGGCGACAAGGTCTGGGTCAAGCTGATGGGCTTCGACGAGCGCGGCAAGGTTCGCCTCTCCATGAAGGTCGTCGACCAGGCGACCGGCAAGGAGATCGCCGCCGACAAGAAGGGCGACGGCGAAGCTGCCGAGTAAGTCATCCCTTACGTATCGAAGGGGCGCGGAGCGGCACGTTCCGCGCCCCTTTCTTTTGAACACCGGAACCCTGTCATGACCCGCGACGCCCTGAAAACCCTGTTCCACCCCTTCGCCTCCGGCACGCTTGCCATGCCCGGCGAAGGCGAGCGCTATCTCTTCCTCGGCGCCGAGGCCGGCCAGCGCCCGCCGGAAGGGTTCGCCGCCTCGCTGGAGGCCGTGCAGCCGCTGCGCTCGCTCTATCGCGGGCTGGAGGCCGTGCGCGCGCCGGTCAAGCCCCTCATCGAGGGCGAGGACTACGACGGCGCGCTCATCCTGATGACCAAGCACAAGGGCGAGAACGAGAACCGCATCGCAGAAGCGCTGCGCCGCGTGCGCACGGGCGGCCTCATCGTCGTTGCCGGCGGCAAGGAAGACGGCGTGCAGTCCATGCGCAAGCGCCTCGACCAGCTCGGGCTCTCGGGCGATTCCATGCCGAAATACCATGGCCTTGCCATCTGGTTCGCGCGCCCGGAAGACCCGTCCGAGGCGATCGCCAAGCTGGCCGCGAAGTCGGTGTGCATCGTCGGCCGCTTCACGGCCGCGCCGGGCATGTTCTCGCACGACCGGATCGACGAGGGCTCGGAACTGCTCGCCACCCGCATCCCGGAGGATTTCAGCGGCCACGCCGCCGATTTCGGCGCGGGCTGGGGCTATCTTTCCGTCATGCTCGGCGGCCGCGCACCGAATGCCAAGGGCATCGACCTCTTCGAGGCGCATTACGAGGCGCTGGAAGCGGCCAGGGAGAACATGGCGGAGAACTGCCCGAACGTGCCGGCGCGTTACTACTGGTTCGACCTGACGGCCGAGACGCCGCGCGACCACTACGACCTCATCGTCATGAACCCGCCCTTCCACGAAGGGCATGCCGCCGATCACGCGCTCGGCGCCGGCATGATCCGCATGGCAGCGAAGTCGCTGAAGGCCGGCGGGCGCCTGCTGATGGTCGCCAACCGGGGCCTGCCCTATGAGCCGGTTCTGGCGGAAGCCTTTAAGGAAAGCGGCGAAGTCTGCCGCAACGCCCGCTTCAAGGTGCTCTGGGGCCGGCGCTGATCGACGGCCGCTATCAAGCAAAAACGGCGCGAAGTTTTAAACTTCGCGCCGTTTTTTGTTACTCGCTGTCCGCGCTTCGAAGGTGTTCCAGCGTCGGCATGGAGGTGATGTTGTAGCCGGCGTCCACATAGTGGATTTCGCCGGTGACGCCGCTCGAAAGGTCCGAGAGCAGGTAGAGCGCGGAATTACCGACATCCTCGATGGTGACCGTGCGGCGCAGCGGCGCGTTCTTCTGTTGCCAGGAGAGCATGGCGCGGGCATCGGAAATGCCGGCGCCGGCCAGCGTGCGGATCGGGCCGGCCGAGATGGCGTTGACGCGGATGCCGCGCGGGCCGTAGTCGCCCGCGAGATAACGCACGGAGGCTTCCAGCGCCGCCTTGGCGACGCCCATGACGTTGTAGTTCGGCATTAGCCGGACGGAGCCGCCATAGGTCAGCGTCAGCATCGCCCCGCCGTCTTCCATGAGGTCCGCCGCCCGCTTGGCGATCTCCGTGAAGGAGAAGCAGGAGATGACCATCGTGCGGGAGAAGTTCTCGCGCGTGGTGTCGGCATAGAGGCCCTTCAGTTCGTTCTTGTCGGAAAAGCCGATGGCGTGCACGACGAAGTCGAGCTTGCCCCACTTCTCCTTGAGCGCGGCGACGGTCGCATCCACCGAGGCGATGTCCTCGACGTCGCAGGGCAGCACGAAGTCGGAGCCGAGCTCGGCCGCAAGCGGCTTCACGCGCTTGCCGAGCGCTTCGCCCTGGTAGGTGAAGGCGAGTTCCGCGCCGGCACCGGCGAGCTTCTGTGCGATACCCCAGGCGATGGAGTGGTTGTTCGCGACCCCCATGATCAGGCCGCGCTTGCCGTTCATGATCCCCGTCATGCGTGTCATCCGTTGTAGCGCTGGAAGACCAGCGTGGCGTTCGTGCCGCCGAAGCCGAAGGAATTGGAAAGAACCGTGTCAATCTTGGCGTTGTCGATGCGCTTGCGCACGATCGGAACGCCCTCGAATTCCGGATCGAGCTCGGTGATGTGCGCGCTCTCGCCGATGAAGCCGGCCTGCATCATCAGGAGGCCGTAGATCGATTCCTGAACGCCGGCAGCGCCCAGCGAATGGCCGGTCAGCGACTTGGTCGACTGGATGTGCGGGATCTTGTCGCCGAACACCTCGCGGATCGCGCCGATCTCCTTGGAGTCGCCGACGGGCGTCGAGGTGCCGTGCGTGTTGATGTAGTCGACCTCGCCCTTCACGGTGGAAAGCGCCTGGCGCATGCAGCGGATCGCGCCTTCGCCCGACGGGGCCACCATGTCGTAGCCGTCCGAGGTCGCGCCGTAGCCGGTGATCTCGGCATAGATCTTCGCGCCGCGGGCCTTGGCGTGCTCCAGTTCCTCAAGCACGAGGACGCCGGCGCCGCCGGCGATGACGAAGCCGTCGCGGCTGACGTCATAGGCGCGTGAAGCCGTCGCGGGCGTGTCGTTGTACTTGGACGACATGGCGCCCATGGCGTCGAAGAGGTTCGACATGGTCCAGTCGAGGTCCTCGTGGCCGCCGGCGAACATCATGTCCTGCTTGCCCCACTGGATCATCTCCGCGGCATTGCCGATGCAGTGCGCCGAGGTCGAGCAGGCCGAGGAGATCGAATAGTTGACGCCGTGGATCTTGAACCAGGTGGCAAGCGTCGCCGAGGCCGTGGACGACATCGCCTTCGGCACGGCGAAGGGGCCGATGCGCTTGGGCGAATTGTTCTTGATGGTGATCTCGGCCGCCTCGATCAGCGTGCGGGTGGAGGGGCCGCCCGAGCCCATGATGATGCCGGTGCGCGGGTTGGCCGCATAGTCGGCCTCTTCCAGGCCGGAATCGGCGATCGCCTGCTTCATGGCGACGTGGTTCCACGCCCCGCCCTGCGAGAGGAAGCGGGCCGCGCGGCGGTCGACGAGGTCGGTCGTGTCGATATCCGGCGAGCCCCAGACCTGGCAGCGGAAGCCGTGGTCGGCGAAATCCTGGCTGAAACTGATGCCCGAGCGCGCGTCGCGCAGCGATGCCGTCACTTCGTCCGCGTTGTTCCCGATGGAGGATACGATCCCCAGACCCGTGACAACTACCCGTCTCATGATATTGACCTTTTTTAGAACGTCCGTTGCGAAGGCGGCTTGCCGCCGCCCTCGGGCTCAAGGCGGCCGTCGCCGCCTCAGGCTTCCTTGTCTTTCGACAGGCCGACGCGCAGGTCGGTCGCCTGGTAGATGGTCTCGCCATCGGCCTTCAGCCAGCCGTCGGCGGTGCCCAGCACGAGGCGGCCGCGCATGACGCGCTTGAAGTCGATGCCGTATTCGAGGAGCTTCGTCTCCGGGCGCACCATGCCCTTGAACTTCACCTCGCCGGTGGAAAGCGCCATGCCGCGGCCGGGTTCCCCCAGCCAGCCGAGAAAGAAGCCGGTGAGCTGCCACATGCCGTCGAGGCCGAGGCACCCCGGCATGATCGGGTTGCCCTGGAAATGGCAGGGGAAATACCAGTCGTCCGGCTTCACGTCGTATTCGGCGCGGATGTAGCCCTTGTCGAAGGCGCCGCCCGTCTCGGAGATGTCGGTGATGCGGTGAACCATCAGCATCGGCGGCAGAGGAAGCTGCGCATTGCCGGGGCCGAACAGCTCGCCGCGGCCGCAGGCCAGAATTTCCTCGTAGTTGTAGCTGGATTGCCTGGTCATCGAATGTCTCATCCCCGGTCTTGAACACGCTTGGTCAGCGTTAGATTTAGAGGAGGCGAGGCACGATTTGAAGCACCCTGCTCCCTGTCTTTTTATCGCCGCGCCCCGTCCGGGCGAGACATGAATTGTGCAGTTCGCATACATGATGCTTGCGGCCACAGCCAGCGCAAAGTGGCCGGAAAGCCACCAAGGCCCCGGTTTTCCGCAGGTTGCACGCGGTTTGGCCCCTGCGATCCTATTGAATCCCGGCCGTGCTAAAGTTATATCGAAAGTTCAAGATTGTTGTTCAAGGCCACACGAGCGGATCCCTTGCCCATGACGCATGCATACGAGATGCCCATCGACGAGCGCCTGCGCCACTGCGGCCTGCGCCCGACGCGCCAGCGCGTCGCTCTCGCCGATCTGCTTTTCGCCAAGGGCGACCGGCATCTGACGGTCGAGGAATTGCACGAGGAAGCCGTCACCGCCGGCGTTCCGGTGTCGCTTGCAACCGTCTACAACACGCTGCACCAGTTCACCGAGGCCGGCCTCATCCGGGTGCTGGCCGTCGAGAGCGCGAAGACCTATTTCGACACCAACGTGTCGGACCATCATCATTTCTTCGTCGAGGGCGAGAACCACGTCCTCGACATTCCGGTGAGCAATATCGAGATCGGCAACCTGCCGGAGCCGCCGGAAGGCATGGAGATCGCGCATGTCGACGTGATCATCCGCCTGCGCCCGCGCAAGGCCTGATCCTTCCCCTCACATGACATCGTCCGGATGCCGCCCCGGCCGGGGCTTGTAGACCGGAAAGCGCCAGCCGAAGCGGAGAGCCCCGCCGCGCACGACGAAGGCCGTGCCGATGCCGATGGCCGAGGCCGCCCAGAGCGGCGCGCCCGCCGCCATCGCGGCCGTGAAGCCGGCGGCACCCGCAAGCGCGGCGGTGACGTAGACCTCCGGCCGCAGCAGCACGGAGGGCTCGTTGGCGAGAAGATCGCGCAGGATGCCGCCGAAGCTTGCCGTCAATACGCCGGTGGTGATCGCCACGGTCGGCGAGCCGGTTGCGGCGAGGCCTTTGGCCGCGCCCATCACGCAATAGGCCGAAAGCCCCATCGCATCGAGCCAGAGCAGCAGCCGGTAGCGCGATTCGATCCGGTGGGAGAGCACGAAGACGATGAGCGCCACCGCCACGCAGACGAGAAGATAAGTCGGGTTCACCACCCAGAAGACCGGCGTCGCGCCGAGGATGACGTCGCGGAACGTGCCGCCGCCGATGCCCGTCGCGGCTGCCAGGAACACGAAGCCGATGATGTCGAGCTGCTTGCGCGAGGCCGACAGCGCGCCGGTGGCGGCGAAGACCGCGACGCCGGTATAATCGAGCAGTTCCAGGATCGGCACGCATTCCCTCCTTGCAGGTCCTTTGCGGCCAAGCCTCGCGACAGCTTTGCCGCAGTAGAGTGCCCGCCGCAGAATCACCCGGCACCGGCTCGCATAATGACCGAATCGCCCGCCATGGAAAGGTTTGAGAGATGGCCATCCGCATGACAACCCTCGCGCTTCTCTCCGCCGCCTTCGCCGCAAGCGCCCTGCCGGCGCGTGCCGCCGAGATCGTGCCCGATGCGCTGGCGGCCGTGGAGGCGGAAGTCGCCGGCCGCTGCAAGAGCGCCATCTATGGCGCGGACTTCGCCGACAGCATCGATTTCAACAATGACGGCCTCGTCGACGCGATCTTCAATCTCGGCGCGGTCAATTGCGACGGCGTGCCGGGCGGCCTGTGCGGCAATGTCGGCTGCCCGCACGAATTCTACATCCGGGTGGCCGAGGGCGGCTATTTCCTCGCCGCGACCGCCGATCTCTACGGCTATACGATGAAGAAGCGCTTCGGTAACATGGTGCTGGAACTGAAGGCGAACGCGGCAAGCTGCGGGCGCAGCGACAGCGAATACTGCACGATGACGATCCGCGTGCGCAACGCCCGCTTCGAGACGATCTCGAAGAAGTAGGCGGCCTATTGCGGCAGGAAGGCGCTGGTGCGGCCCGCCATATAGTAGAAGGCAAGGCCGATCCACTCGCGCACCGCCGTCGTCAGGAGCTGGGTGTTGACCGACGGCTGCGTCAGGTCCAGCCCGAGGCTTGCCGTGCCGGTCGTGCGGTAATCCGTCGGCCAGGGCAGCACGTCGATGCCGAGCTTGCGGAAAAGGCCCACCGAGCGCGGCATGTGGAAGGCCGAGGTCACCAGCAGGCAGTTCCCCAGTCCGTTCTGCGCAAGAAGCGTCTTCGTGTTGCCGGCGTTCTCGTAGGTATCGCGCGAATCCGGGTCGCGGATCAGCCGGCTCGCCGGCACGCCGAAGGCCGCGAAGAACCGCGTGCCGATCACCGCATCCCCCTCATAGGCACCGCCGAGCGAGCCGTCGCCGCCGGAAATCAGGATGCGCGCGGCGGGGAATTGCTGCGCCAGCCGCAGCGTCTCCACGAAGCGGTCTCCGGCCTGGTTCAGTTCGAAACCGCCGCGGGCCGTCGTCACGTCCGGCTCGAAGGCTCCGCCGAGTGTGATGATGCAGGAAGGCCCGCCTTCCGGAAGCGCTGCGCGCGCGATCTGCGCCTCCAGCGTCTGCAGCAGCACGGCGCCCGTGGTGGTGAACAGCGTGACGAAGAGGAGGAGCGCTGCGGCAAGATGCGCCGCAAGACGCAGCCGGTTCCACTTGAGAAGGCCCGCCGCGAGGCCGGCAAGGATGAGCAGCAGGCAAAGCGAGAGCGGCTGGGCGAGAACCCAGAAGATCTTCGAAACGTAGAAGGTCACGCCATGCCCGTCCTGCTTGCCAACCCGTCATGCCCCGGCGGGCGCTGCCGCCGCGGCCTTGCCCCGTCGCAGATAGAGGATGCCGGCCGCAAGCGCAATGCCGGCGGCAAGGACGGCGATGGCGATGAGCGGGCGATAGGCGATCCAGGCGATGGCGATGACCGCCGGGCCGAGCAGCAGCGTGAGGATGAGCGCGATCGCCGTCGTGCCGAAGCGCACGATGGAGCCGACGAAGGGCACGACATCGGCGATCACGCCGAGGAACGACAGGATGAAGGCAAAGCCGACGAAGAGGCCGACGAGCCCGCCGACGCGCACGAGCCATGTGACGATCGTGTTCTCGCTTTGCGCCGCGTCGAACATGGCGCTCGCATCGGCGATGCCCGCTTCGCTGAGGAAGAGGTCGCGCCCGTTCGTCGTCCTGTAGGGCGCAAGCGCCGTGCCGCGCTGCGCGCCGACGAAGCTTGCCTCGGCAATGTCGGAGCGCTCGAAGCGGATGCGGATATCGCCGACCTGCGGGTTCTGCGGATCGAGGGAGAAGACGGCCTGGCCGCCGATGATAGCGACCGGCTTTCCAAGCGTCGCCGCCTCGCCGAGCCGGCCCGCGTCCGCGGCGGTGAGCGGCACGGGACGTTCCTCGCCGAGCCGCGCGACCGTCCGCCCGTCGACGCTGAAGGCGCCGATCGTCGCGGACGGAACGGCGAAGCTTGCATCGGCGACCGGCTTTTGCGGATTGTCGTGGCCCGGCTGGCGGAAGCTGTCCGAAGAGACCGCGTCACGCTTCCATTCCTTGTGGTAGGAATAGGTGGTGACGGTTTCCTCGCTGCCGCCGAGCTGCTTGCGCGTCTCCGATCTGGAGGTCTCGACCCACTGGTACATCTCGACGATGCGCTCGAGGCCGGCGGCGCCCTCCGCCGAAATGCCGAGCGCGTTGTCCTGCGGCACGCCGACCGGCTTCACGGGGCCGGAAATGTGCACGAGCTTGCCTTCGTTGGCCGGATCGACGCTGTCGTTCCCGACGGAAACGACGAGCCCCGCGCCCTCGACGAGCGCGCGATAGGTCTTCACGGAACGCCCCTCGTTCCAGAAGAGGAGGAAGACGCAGGCGATGAGCAGGATGAAGCCGACCAGGATCCTGATCAGCGCCCCCTTCAGCCTGGAAAACCAGGACGTGGTCGTCGTTTCCGTGAAGCTCATGATGTCCCCCGACAAGGCTGGCGTACTGGGTGAGACGCCCGGAAAGCCATGCTTATTCGCGGTCGCTGAACTGCGCAAGCGGGGAACATCTTGACGCCCCCCCGCGTTCGGTCGCACGATCGATCAAAGGGAGTACGATCATGACAGACGACCGCGAAGACCGCATCCGCAAACGTGCCTATGAACTCTGGCAGCAGGAGGGGGCGCCCGAGGGCAAACCCGACGATCACTGGCTTCAGGCGGAGCGCGAGATCGACCTTGCCGGCGAGCACGAGATCGACAAGGGCGAGGGGGAGATCGGCCCCGACGACGAGCCGAACCTTGCGGCCCTGCGCGAGGCCGTCCGCGAACACAGCGACGTGTTCATGGTCAAGGCCGACCTGGAGGACGCCGACGAACGCGAGGCGACGCCCGGAATGCGCGAGCAGCCGTAAAGCCCGCCCGATTGCCCCAAAGGCTGCCGGACACTTTGGTGCCCACCGCTTTTTGGCCTGTACAAACGGCGCGGCGCCGATGACACTCCTCGCCGTGATTCGAGGGGATGTCATGAAATCATGTCTTGCGGTCGCGTTGGCGACGGTTCTTGCCGGCCTTCCTGTTTCTTGCGCGCTGGCCGGCGATCTTGTCGATGAGGTCCGCGTGGGCGTCGGCGGCAGCCTCAATGGCGATTCGTCCCATGACAAGGGCCTCGTCGGCTCCGCCGAGGTCTATCTGGCGCCCTTCCATTCCTCGCAGACCGGCCTTGCCAAGGCGCTTCTCGAGCCGCGCGTCCAGCTGGGCGTGTCCGGCGGCGCGGACGCGACCGACCAAGCCTATCTCGGCCTCAACTGGCATGTGCCGATCACCGAGGCCTTCTTTGCCGAGATCGGCGCCGGCGGCACGGTGCACAACGGCAACCTCGACAGCGGCACGGGCCCGCTTCTCGGCTGCCGCTTCCTCTTCCGCGAGCACGCCGCCCTCGGCGTGCGCGTCTCGGAAACGGTGAACGTCATGGCGACGATCGACCACTCCTCCAACGCCAACCTCTGCAACGGCCCCAACGACGGCATCACCCACGCAGGCCTCGCCGTCGGCGTGCGGTTCTAGGAGGATCACGGAAAGGAGGCTGCTGCGGTGACGAAGCACTCGGCTTCCTGCGCCTGCGGCGCCCTCCGCGTCCGCCTCGAAGCCCAGCCCCTGCGGATATCGCTCTGCCATTGCGAAGCGTGCAAGAAGCGCACGGGCTCCGCCTTCGGCGTGGCAGTTTTCTTCGATCGCAGCGCTGCGGAAATCTCCGGCCCGTCGCAAACCTTCGAGCGGATCGGCGAAAGCGGCAAGCAGATCGTCTTCCACTTCTGCCCCGCCTGCGGCAGCACGGTCTTCTGGTATCCCGAAATGCGGCCGGACCGCATCGCTCTCGCCCTCGGCGCATTCGGTGACGATTCCGGCCTTGCCCCGGAACAGGCCGTCCACAAGGAACAGCAGGTTCCCTGGGTCAGAATCGACCTGCCGTAAAGCCGTAAGAACGCGCTTCAGTCCAATGGACGGAAAATCGAATATTGTTTCAGGAGAAATTTGGTGGAGCTAAGCGGGATCGAACCGCTGACCTCTTGCATGCCATGCAAGCGCTCTCCCAGCTGAGCTATAGCCCCATAAGGGTCCGGCAAGGCCGGTTTCCGGGAACCGAAGCGGCGTTGCCGTTCGGTGTGGCGGCTTATTACTTGCCGTCTTGGAAGATGGCAAGCCGAAAAATGAAATCCGGCCGATTTTTTTGAAACCGGCCGGATTATCAAGGTCTTAGGCTTCGTCTTCGTCGCCGGTGACGCCGATGAGGTCGCTCATGTCGTCGTTGTCGTCGTCTTCGTCCTGTTCCAGGAACGTATCGTCGTCGTCGCCGTCGATCTCCACGTCGTCGTCGCCGAGGTCCGGCAGGTCGTCGCCGCCGGATGCATCCTCGTCGGCATCCTCCAGCGAGACGAGCTCGACTTCCGTGTTCTCCGTATCGACTTCGTTGACGTCCTCGTCCTCATCCTTCTCGAGCACGGCCGCCGCGGAGGTCTCCTCGAAGAAGGAGAGCGGATAGGACTTGCCCGTATAGGGGGAAACGATCGGATCGCGGTTCAGGTCGTAGAACTTCTTGCCCGTTTCCGGGTCGATGCGTTTGGTTCCGAGTTCCGGTTTTGCCACTGTCAAAGCCTCTCAGGTGCCGTCTTCTTCCGGCGGGGCCGGGGTTCCGGCGCGTTGAAGGGGAAATTGATTAGCCGGTCCCCTTAATCGTCTTGCGCAATCCTGTCAAAGCCTAACTTGAGGCGGCTACGGCAGGGCCCTTCGCGGCGATTGTTTTTCGCCGGGAGGATGACGCTTTAAATCGTTTGTGATAGCAAGCCGGCGATCTCCCCGGAGCGCCCGGCGGAGAGCTGCCATATAAGGAAGACGCCCATGTCGCACGGCGCAAGCAGCCGGCCCGCAACCGCCCGCAAATCCTCCGGCCTTTCCGGAACCGTCCGCATTCCCGGCGACAAGTCGATCTCCCACCGCTCCTTCATGTTCGGCGGCCTTGCGAGCGGTGAGACGCGCATCACAGGCCTGCTCGAGGGCGAGGACGTCATCAACACGGGCAAGGCCATGCAGGCCATGGGCGCGAAGATCCGCAAGGACGGCGACACCTGGATCATCGACGGCGTCGGCAACGGCGCGCTGCTTGCGCCCGAAGCCCCGCTCGACTTCGGCAATGCCGGCACCGGCTGCCGGCTCACCATGGGTCTCGTCGGCGTCTACGATTTCGATTCCACCTTCATCGGCGATGCCTCGCTGACCAAGCGCCCGATGGGCCGCGTGCTCAATCCCTTGCGCGAAATGGGCGTGCAGGTGACGTCCGCCGACGGCGACCGCCTGCCGGCGACGCTGCACGGGCCGAAGAGCCCGACGCCGATCACCTACCGCGTGCCGATGGCCTCCGCGCAGGTGAAGTCCGCCGTCCTCCTCGCCGGCCTCAACACGCCGGGCATCACGACGGTCATCGAGCCGGTGATGACGCGCGACCATACCGAAAAGATGCTGCAGGGCTTCGGCGCGAACCTGACGGTCGAGACGGATGCGGACGGCGTGCGGACGATCCGCCTCGAAGGCCGCGGCAAGCTCACCGGCCAGGTCATCGACGTGCCGGGCGATCCGTCCTCGACCGCCTTCCCGCTGGTCGCCGCGCTCCTCGTTCCGGGCTCGGACGTCACCATCCTCAACGTGCTGATGAACCCGACGCGCACCGGCCTTATCCTGACGCTGCAGGAGATGGGCGCGGATATCGAGGTCATGAACCCGCGCCTTGCCGGCGGTGAGGACGTGGCGGACCTGCGCGTTCGCTCCTCGTCCCTCAAGGGCGTCACGGTGCCGGAAGACCGCGCGCCGTCGATGATCGACGAATATCCGGTTCTCGCCGTCGCTGCCGCCTTCGCGGAAGGCACGACGGTGATGAACGGCCTCGAGGAACTGCGCGTCAAGGAAAGCGACCGCCTTGCGGCCGTCGCCACCGGCCTCAAGCTCAACGGCGTCGATTGCGACGAGGGCGAAGCCTCGCTCATCGTGCGCGGCCGCCCGGACGGCAAGGGCCTCGGCAATGCGTCGGGCGCGGCTGTGGCCACCCATCTCGACCACCGCATCGCCATGAGCTTCCTCGTCATGGGCCTCGTCTCGGAAAACCCGGTGACGGTGGACGACGCGACGATGATCGCGACCAGCTTCCCGGAATTCATGGACCTCATGGCCGGGCTCGGCGCGAAGATCGAACTGCACGAGGCAAGCGCCCGATGACCTTCACGATCGCCATCGACGGGCCCGCGGCCGCCGGCAAGGGCACGCTCTCGCGCCGCATCGCGGAAGTCTATGGCTTTCATCATCTCGATACGGGCCTGACCTACCGGGCGACGGCCAAGGCCCTTCTCGACCGCGGCCTGCCGCTCGACGACGAGGCGGTCGCCGCGGAAGTCGCCCGCAATCTCGATCTCGCCGGGCTCGACCGCGCGGTGCTGTCGGCCCACGGCATCGGCGAGGCGGCCTCGAAGATCGCGGTCATGCCCTCGGTGCGCCGGGCGCTGGTGGAGGCGCAGCGCGGCTTTGCCGCGCGCGAGCCGGGCACGGTGCTGGACGGGCGCGACATCGGCACGGTCGTCTGCCCCAATGCGCCGGTGAAGCTCTACGTCACCGCCTCGGCCGAGGTGCGCGCGAAGCGCCGCCACGACGAAATCATCGCCGGCGGCGGTATGGCCGATTTCGATACGATCCTCGACGATATCCGCCGCCGCGACGAGCGCGACATGGGCCGGGCGGACAGTCCGTTGAAGCCTGCGGACGATGCGCACTTGCTCGATACCTCGGAAATGAGTATAGAGGCGGCGTTTTCCGCGGCAAAGTCGTTCATCGACGCTGCCCTTAAACAATAGAACAAGGCCTGTCCCCGCGCCGGATTTGCTGCCCACGAGGTAGCGGACATCGCCTCGTTCATCACCAACGCTAACCCCCGGCGCCCGTGCCCATAGGCACATCAGGAGTTTCAATGTCTCAAGCAAACCCCACGCGCGAAGATTTCGCAGCCCTTCTGCAGGAATCCTTCGCCGCCAACGATCTCGCCGAAGGCTATGTTGCCAAGGGTATCGTTACCGCGATCGAAAAGGACGTCGCCATCGTCGACGTCGGCCTCAAGGTTGAAGGTCGCGTTCCGCTGAAGGAATTCGGCGCCAAGTCCAAGGACGGCACGCTGAAGGTCGGCGACGAAGTCGAAGTCTACGTCGAGCGCATCGAAAACGCGCTTGGTGAAGCCGTTCTGTCGCGCGAAAAGGCTCGCCGCGAAGAAAGCTGGGCCAAGCTCGAAGTCAAGTTCGAAGCCGGCGAGCGCGTCGAAGGCGTCATCTTCAACCAGGTCAAGGGTGGCTTCACCGTCGATCTCGACGGCGCCGTCGCCTTCCTGCCGCGTTCGCAGGTCGACATCCGTCCGATCCGCGACGTCACGCCGCTCATGCACAACCCGCAGCCCTTCGAAATCCTCAAGATGGACAAGCGCCGCGGCAACATCGTCGTTTCGCGCCGCACGGTTCTCGAAGAATCGCGCGCCGAGCAGCGTTCTGAAATCGTCCAGAACCTCGAAGAAGGCCAGGTCGTCGACGGCGTCGTCAAGAACATCACCGATTACGGTGCGTTCGTCGACCTCGGCGGCATCGACGGCCTGCTGCACGTCACCGACATGGCCTGGCGCCGCGTCAACCATCCGTCGGAGATCCTGTCCATCGGCCAGCAGGTCAAGGTCCAGATCATCCGCATCAACCAGGAAACCCACCGCATCTCGCTCGGCATGAAGCAGCTCGAGTCGGATCCGTGGGATGGCATCGGCACGAAGTACCCGGTCGGCAAGAAGATCTCCGGCACCGTCACGAACATCACCGACTACGGTGCGTTCGTCGAACTGGAACCGGGCATCGAAGGCCTGATCCACATCTCCGAAATGTCCTGGACGAAGAAGAACGTACACCCCGGCAAGATCCTGTCCACGAGCCAGGAAGTCGACGTCGTCGTTCTCGAAGTCGACCCGACGAAGCGCCGCATCTCGCTCGGTCTCAAGCAGACTCTCGAGAACCCGTGGCAGGCCTTCGCGCACAGCCACCCGGCCGGCACGGAAGTCGAAGGCGAAGTCAAGAACAAGACCGAGTTCGGCCTGTTCATCGGCCTCGAAGGCGACGTGGACGGCATGGTGCACCTCTCCGACCTCGACTGGAACCGTCCGGGCGAGCAGGTCATCGAGGAATACAACAAGGGCGACGTCGTCAAGGCTGTCGTTCTCGATGTGGACGTCGACAAGGAGCGCATCTCGCTCGGCATCAAGCAGCTCGGCCGCGATGCGGTCGGCGAAGCTGCAGCTTCGGGTGACCTGCGCAAGAACGCCGTCGTTTCGGCTGAAGTCATCGCGGTCAACGACGGCGGCATCGAAGTGAAGCTCGTCAACCACGAGGACATCACCGCGTTCATCCGTCGCGGCGACCTGTCGCGTGACCGTGACGAGCAGCGTCCGGAGCGTTTCTCGGTCGGCCAGACCGTCGACGCCCGCGTCCTGAACTTCTCGAAGAAGGATCGCAAGATCCAGCTTTCGATCAAGGCGCTGGAAATCGCCGAAGAGAAGGAAGCCGTCGCACAGTTCGGTTCGTCCGACTCGGGCGCTTCGCTCGGCGACATCCTCGGCGCGGCTCTGAAGAACCGCAACAACGCCGAGTAAGCCTTCGCTTATGAAATGAAGAAGCCCGCGAAGAGCGATCTCCGCGGGCTTTTTCTTTGGTGGTGTAAATCAGGTCCAGTAGTCGCCGAGCTTCTGGTAGAAGGCAAGGCCGGGCTCGATGAGGCCGACCATCTCCGCCGTCTTCTCGCGCCGGCGCGCCATGTCGGCGCTTTCCGGTTCCGCCTCGGCGGCGGCCTCCTGATCCGTTTCCTCGCCGGAGGCTTCGCCGTTTTCTCCGGCGTTGCCGTCCTCGCCGTCCTCCTCATCCTCGGACGCCTTTGCCGCATCCTTCCACTCGAGGTCTTCTTCGGCCGGCAGGTAGGGTACGAAGGCGAGCGGAACGCCTTCGCGCAGCGCAGCGGCCAGAACCATGCGGTCGGGCAGGGCGTCGGACACGGCAACGGGCTGTGCGGCCTCGCGGGCCTGCGCTGCGGGCAGGGGCTCGTTCGTCTCGGCAGGCGCCTGTGCGGCCGCCGGCTGCGCTTGGCCTGCTCTCGCCTTGCCCGCTTCGGGCGTGCCGTCCGGATCGGCGGCGCCTTCCGTCTGCTCGCGGACGATCGCGGCGATCTCCTGCTCGGTTGCCGCGTCGAAGGGCCGCTCCAGCAGGGCGCGCAGGAAGGTCGCTTCCTCCGGCGAGAGGTTCTCGACGAGATGGGCGACCGCCTGCATCAGGAGGGCCGGCGGCAGGTCGCGCGTCACGGCCTGCATGACGCTGCGGGCCAGTGCCTGCCCGGTGCCATTGGCGGTGTCCGCCCGGCCGGGCATGCCCTCCCGTTTTACGGCGGGTGTTTCCAGTTCCTCGGCGCTGCCGTTGTGGCGAAGGGCGGCGGCCGAGGCCTCCACCGGCTGATCGTCGGTCGCGGCAGCGGGAAGCGGCATCCGGGCTTCGCCCCGCGCCGCTTCGGCAGGCAGCCGCGTTGCCGCGGCCGGCGTCTCGTGATCCGCCGTGACGGCATTCGCCTGACCGGGCAGGGGGCGCGGCCTTGCGCCGCCGTCGGTATCGAAGAGGCGTTTCAGGGCGACCTGCAGGAGGCGTGCGTCGGTGACGACGGGGAGCGCCTGTGCCGGCTGCTGCTGGCCGTTGCGGCTGACGACGACGGCGAGCTGCTGGGCGGTGAGGCCGAGCGGCTTCGCCTGGTTTGCGGCCGCGCCTGCGGGGCTTTCGCCGAGGCCGAGGCTTGCGGAAAGCAGCGTTGCGAGTTTCTGCGCTTCCGGCCCGTTGGGATTGCGCACGATCTCGACGAGGCTGCGCGTCGGCATCGCGGAAAGCACGGTGCCGACCAGCTTCTCGACGCCGGGGCGAAGGTCCGCCGGCAGCTTGGCGATGAGATCGGAGAGCTTCTGGCCGGCTTCGCCCTCGCGCCCCGGCATGGTCTTCAGCATCGCCAGCAGCGTCTCGACGAGGTCGCGGCCGGGATTGGCCTCGGCCATGGGCGGCATATGCTTGAGCATGGTTTCGAGGAGGCGAAGCAGCACTTCGGCGCGAAGGTTGGCAAGCGCGGCGGCGGTGGGCTGCGCCCGGGCGGCGGCATCGACCGCCGTGCCCGCCGCAAGGGCGGGGGAGGGCTCCGATACCCCGGTCGTTGGTGCCACGCGTGGCAGCATGACTGCCTCCTGTTCGTCCCGGCCGATGCCCGTGTCGCAAGGCCTGCCAATGTTCCATCGTCTGTCGGATGGCGCATCATGCGCGACGCTGCGAGGTCATGAGCTTTCGGCCCGGCCTACCGGGCGATCTTGCGGGCGGCGGCGGAAAGACCGGCGAACACTGGACCGCGACCCATGCCGGACGGGAGACCATGAGGCTCCCGGGCGGCGTCTTGCGTTCACAAATGCCAGTTTATGGTTAACGAAATGCTAACGGGGGCTCGCGCGAACGGCCCGCCGATTTGCCGGCGGACGGGCCTTGCCCCTTATGCTCACCTCGCGTAAATCTTGCCGGCACTCTCGGCCGCGGGTCTCCGGCCGCGGCTGCGGCGGAGACCTAGCGATGAACCTGACGAACCTCATCCTCAATACAGACAGCTACAAGTTCAGCCACTACCTGCAATATCCGCCGGAAACGTGTGCCATCTCCTCCTATGTCGAGGCGCGCGGCCATTCCGATCATGCGGAAGTGGTGTTCTTCGGCCTCCAGGTGTTCCTGAAGGAATATCTGTCGAAGCCGGTGACGCTGGCGGATATCGACGAGGCCGAGGCCATCGTCACGGCACACGGCCTGCCGTTCAACCGCGAAGGCTGGACGCATATCGTTAAAAAGCACGGCGGCTTCCTGCCGCTCCTCATCGAGGCGCTGCCGGAGGGAACGCTGGTGCGCCGCGGCGTGCCCGTCGTGCAGGTCGTCAACACCGATCCCGCCTGCTTCTGGCTGACCTCCTATATCGAGACGGCGTTGCTGCGCGCGATCTGGTATCCGAGCACCGTCGCCTCCAATTCGCGGAAAGTGAAGCAGATCATCCAGCCGATCCTGGAAAAGACCTGCGACGATCCGGCCGCCGTCCTGCCGTTCCGCCTCCACGACTTCGGTTCCCGCGGCACGACCAGCCTCGAGCAGGCCGGCATCGGCGGTGCGGCGCATCTCGTCAACTTCATGGGCACGGACACGGTGACGGGCGTGCTCTATGCCCGCCGCTACTACGGTGCCGAGATGGCGGGCTTTTCCATCCCCGCCTCCGAGCACTCGACCATGACCTCCTGGGGCCAGGAGCGCGAGGCGGAAGCCTACGCCAACATGATCGACAGGTTCGGCGGCAAGGGCCTCTACGCGGTGGTGTCGGACAGCTACGACATCAGCAACGCCGTCTCGGAAATCTGGGGCAAGCAGCTCAAGGACCGGGTGCAGGCGGCCGGCGGCACGCTCGTCGTCAGGCCAGACAGCGGCGATCCGGTGGAAACACCGGTACAGGTCGTGCGCCAGCTCGCCTATGCCTTCGGCACGCATCTCAACGCCAAGGGCTACAAGGTGCTGGACGACAGCGTGCGCGTCATTCAGGGCGACGGCATCTCGCCGGCCGATATCGGCCTCATCCTCGGCCGGCTGGAGGCCTTCGGCTTCTCGGCGGAGAACATCGCTTTCGGCATGGGCGCGGGGCTTCTCCAGCGCGTCAACCGCGACACCTATTCCTTCGCCATGAAGGCCAATGCGCGCCAGGATACGGCCGGCGCCTGGCACGACGTCTTCAAGCGCCCGGCGACGATGAACCTCAAGGCCTCCAAGGCCGGCCGCCAGGCAGTGGTGGAAAGCTATATCGGCCTTGAGGCCGTGCGCGCCGACCAGCTCGCCGGCCGCGCCAATTTCCTGCAGCCCGTCTGGCGCGACGGCCGGCTGCTTGTCGACTGGAGCTTCGAGGAGGTGCGCGCCCGCGCCGTCTGAGCGTTCCGATCACGTTATGTTTCAGGAGGAACGCCCCCCTGCCATCTCCGTTGACCCTGCGCAGGGCGACTGAATGCCCTGCGCAAAAAACAGGAGAAACGATATGCCCAATCAGGGTGGAACCCACGAACAGCACGTCAAGGCGGGCCAGCAGAGCCACAAGAACGGCGACAACACGCGCCAGGCTTCGGGCAACAAGGACAACGACACGAATCGCGGCGGCAAGGGCAACTTCGCCGAGGACCGCGAACGGGCGTCCGAAGCGGGCCACAAGGGCGGCAAGCACTGACACCAATCCGCCGAACTCGAAGCCCGTCCCGAAAGGGGCGGGCTTTTTGCCGGGCGCGGAATTGGTCCCGCCCTTGTGCGGAACACCGGCCCGCGCCATCTTGGCTCCATGACCGGAGAAAGCAGATGACGGTTCGCCCGCCGCAGGCGCTCGCCCCCGCCTTCACGAAGGACACGGGCCTCAATATCCTCGAATACGAGCTGATGTCGGAGCGGGCCGATGCGCTCGGCCGGCACGGGCTGAAGGTGGAAAAGGCGCTCGCCCTGCTTGCCGAACGTCTTGCCGCCGGCTGTCCGCAGGAGGAGCGCGAAAATCTCCTCGACGACGCGGCCGACAAGGTCTGGGCCTTCTTCATCCAGCGCGAGATGTGCGGCCTGCGCAGCCAGCAGGATGCGATCCGCCGCTACGTGATCCCGCCGGAAGTGATCGCGCGGCTCGGCATCGTGCGCAAGGGCCCGAAGGCTCAGCCGGCGAGCTGACGCGTGATGAGGTCGTAGATGCCGTTGTCGTCGACGCGCAGCGCGAAGATCTCCTTCTTGGCGTCTTCCCGCTCGGCCTGTTCCGCGCTGCTGGCCGCATCGAGATTGCGGACCGCCTCGCCGGTCGTTTCCGCCGGGGCATCGACGTGCCCGAGCGTGCTCTCGCTCGTCTTTTCCGGGGTCTTCCCGGTGCGCTGGGCCGCCTCCGCGCCGGAGGCGAGCAACTGGATCGTGTCGAGTGCGTCGGCGGTCTTTCCGTCGGATTCGCCTTTCGCCTCGGCCTTCACCGCCTTTTCATGGGCCGTGCCGACGGCTTCCTGAAGGTCCTGCACGTCCTCCAGCTTCTCGCCCGCTTCCAGCGCCTGGATCGTCGCCTCGCGCTCCTTGCGGGTCTCGGCATCCTCCACGCGGGTCGGGTCGCGCTGCGTGCGCTCGAGCTTCAGGTCCTCGATGGATTTGGGTTTCGCCGTGTCCTCGAGGCGCGCGATCACCTTGCGCATCTCCGGCGTCAGCGCCTTTTCCTCCTTCGCCTTGTCGGCAAGCGCGTCCTTCACGCGCTGGGCTTCCTCGCCGTAGGGATTGGCGATCGCGGCGACGAGGTCCCTCGCCTTGAGGCCGAGGTCGGCAAGGCCGCTCTTTTCCTCCAGCGCGTCGATATCCGCCGGCAACTGGCTGCGCTGGCGCGTCAGGAGGTTGGAAAGGCGCTGGCCGAAGTCGGCGTCGCTCTCGTCCTCGCCCTGCGTCACGCCCGCGGCAAGGGCAAGGCGCGCGACGAGGTTGGCGGCGGCATCGTCCGACGGGCCGCTCATCGCCTCCTTGACGGCGGTCATCGTCGTGCCGAGCGAGGCGACCGTGACCTTGAGCTCGCTGCCCTGCGCGGGCAGCCTGATGGCGTCGACGAGGGTGAGCTGGTCGAGAAGGCGCTGGGCGAACTGCCGGTTCGTCTCGCCGTCCTGCTGCGAAACGCCGAGCAGATCGCTGAAGCGCGAGACCAGCTTGGCGACCGTGTCGGCGCCGCGGGCGTTGCTGCCGAAGAAGTGTTCGTTGATGCGCGCATTGGCCTGCTGCGCGGCACTGTCCGCGCGCAGATGCGCCTGCTGTTGTTTGAGGACGTCGTCGTCCTTGCGCCCGCTCGCCTTCTCCGCGTCCTCGCGGCGGCGCTCCTCGAGCGTCTCGACGATCGACTGCATCGCCGAGACGGCGGCAGTGGACTGCGCGCTTTGCAGCGGTGTCAACATGGCAACCTCCAGTCTCCCGGAGGATAGAGCGAGGGCATTAACCAGGCGTTAAGCCTGCCCCCGCTGGATTTCGGGGCGTGCGCGGCTCAGCTATGCGCGAAGATGTCGGTCTCTTCCCAGCCGAGGAGGTCGAGTTTCGCGCGGGTCGGAAGGAAGGCGAAGCAGGCGTCGGCATGCTCCAGCCGGCCGTCGCGGATGAGACGGGCGGTCAGCTTGTCGCGCAGGGCATGGAGATGGAGCACGTCCGAGGCGGCATATTCGAGCTGCGCGGGCGAGAGCGTCTCGGCCGCCCAGTCGGAGGACTGCTGCTGCTTGGAGATGTCGACCTCGAGCATTTCCTTGAGATTGTCCTTGAGGCCGTGCCGGTCGGTATAGGTACGCGTCAGGCGCGAGGCGATCTTGGTGCAGAAGACCGGCGTGGTGGTGACGCCGAACGTGTGGAACAGGACCGCGATGTCGAAGCGGCCGTAATGGAAGATCTTCTGGCGCGCCGGATCGGTCAGCATGGCGACGAGGTTGGGCGCATCCTTCTGGCCGGCGGCGATGCGGATGACGTCGGCGGTGCCGTCGCCCGGCGAGAGCTGCACGACGCAGAGCCGGTCGCGGCGGGGGATGAGGCCGAGCGTCTCGGTGTCGATGGCGATGGCGCCGGTGTAGCGGGCCGCATCGGCTGCCGAAATGTCGCCTTCGTGATACCGGATTGCACTTGCCATGGAAAACCCCATCTAAACTGTCGGATCGTCCGCAGGCCTATAGCGCAAGTTTCCGGCCGGCGGTATCTCTTTATGACAGGCGAAAGGCCGGCTCCCGCCGGGAAAACCGATGAAAACACGCATGGCCCTCGTTCTCATGGCCGCTCTGCTCGCCGCTTCCGGCGCAGGCGCGCAGGTCTTCAAGGACCTGCCGGGCGTCGTGCCGACCGAGGAATACGAGCATCGCGACAAGCCGAAATGCGAGGCTTCGCTGGAACAGCGGGAACCCACGGATTCCGACTGGATGCCGCGCACCGTCTATACCTGCACGCAGAACGGCATCACCTCGCGCAGCACGCGCCTGCCGCTCTCGCGCGACCGCGCAATGCGCGGCCTCGACTGGTAGGATGCGAAAAGGGCTGCGGGGCAGGCGCCGCGGCCCTTTTGTTTTCCGCCTTTTCGTCAGGCGCGCTTGATGACCTTGATGAGCACGAGCAGGATCACCGCGCCGATGGTGGCATGGATGATGGCGGCGACGATGCCGCTGCCGAGGCTGACGCCGAGCGCCGGGAAGAGGTAGCCGGCGATGAAGGCGCCGACGATGCCGACGACGATGTTGCCGACGAGGCCGAAGCCGAAGCCCGAGACGATGAGGCCGGCGAGCCAGCCCGCGATGGCGCCGACGATGAGGAAGACCAGAATGCTTTCGATGCCCATGTTATGCTCCCTTTGACAGTCCAATTCTGCCGATTGTGAATGTGGCAGCCGTAGCGGGGAAAGCAAGAGGCGATGAAACGCGCGGGGCTTTCAGAAAACCCGCATGCGCTGCGGCGTGCGCCCCGCCTCGATGTCGAGAAGAAGATAGATGGCGGCCAGCGTCGCGCTTGCAAGCAGGGTGGCGCCTAGTCCCAGAACAATCATTGCCTGTCCTCCTGACAACATCGTCAGTTCCTGGCCTTTCCTACGCGCGCGGGCTTGCGCGTGGCTTACGCAACGTCAGGTCGCGCTAATTTTAGCAATGCCATAAGCAGGCCGTGAACTATTAACCTTCAGGCAAGGAATTAACCATAAACATTGCTCTACACGTCGGAATGGGAAATTCGCCATTTCTCACCCAGGCATGACGCCGAACCGCCGTACCGGAACCGAGCCGGTATTCGAGTTTCACCGAATTTGATCATGGATCGTCGGGCAGCGCGCCGCCTCGTGAGTACGGCCGGACCGGCCACTCTCCTCCATGCGAGAATTCCGTCGGTTGCCCCATCGGGCAGCCGGGCATCATTGGTTTGGGAGCAGATTGGTGCAGGATATGCCGGCAGAACAGGCTCGAACGGGACAGGCAGCCAGCCTGCGCGACCGTTTGCGCTTTGCCGGGGTGGAAGGCAGCCAGGGCGAGCTCCTGCGCCGCCACCGCCAGACGCTCGAACGGCATGTCGAAACGGCGCTTCGCGATCTCTTCCAGCGTTTCCAGACCTTTCCCGATGCCGCCCGCCATTTCCAGAGCGAGCGCCAGATCGACCGCCTGCACGACCTCCAGAGCTCCCATTGGAGCGTGCTGACCGACGCGCGGTTCGACGGGCTCTATGCCGAGCGGGTGAAGGTCCTTTCCGATAGCGAAAGCCAGATGGGTCTCGACCCGCGCTGGCGCATCGCCGGCCATTCGGTCGTCGTCGAGACGGTCGTCGCCGGCCTCATCGAGGAATACTGGCCGAAATCCATCCTGCCCGGCGCCGGCAAGGCCCGCCGCAAGGAGCTGACGGACCTCGTCTCCGCCTTCCTGCGCACCGCCATGGTCGATGCCGAGATCGGCGTCTCCCTGCGCTTCAACGAATTGCGCCACACCCATGCCCGCGCGCTCGCCGACCAGCGGCGCGAGGACCGCGCCGAGCTCGACCGCGTCTTCGGCGATACCGTCCGCAGCCTCTCGCAGCTCGATTTCTCGGCGCGTGTTTCCGGCGAGATGCCGGAGGCCTGGCGCGAGATGGCCGAGACGCTGAACGGCGCGCTCGACGAGATCCAGTCGCGCCTTGCCTCCGCCGCCGACCGCGCGGCCGAGACCGACGGCCTCGTCGGCACGCTCGCCTCCGGTGCCCATGCGCTTTCGGCCCGCTCGGCCGAGCAGTCGGCAAGCCTCATAGAGACCGCCAACGCCCTCGGCGCCATCGTCGAACGCGTGCGCCGGACGCTCGGCGAAACGCGCAAGGCCCAGTCCGCCGCCGCGTCCACGCGCGAATCCGTGGCCTTGAGCGGCGGCATCGTCGGCGAGGCGATGTCGGCCATGGCCGATATCGAGGCATCGGCGGAAAAGATCGGCCAGATCATCGGCGTGATCGACGAGATCGCCTTCCAGACCAATCTCCTGGCGCTCAATGCCGGCATCGAGGCCGCCCGCGCCGGCGACAGCGGCCGCGGCTTTGCGGTCGTCGCGCAGGAAGTGCGTGCGCTCGCCCAGCGTTCGGCCGATGCGGCCCGCGAGATCAAGCAGCTCGTCACCAGCACCAAGGGTCAGGTCGAGGCCGGCGTGGAGCATGTCCACCGCACGCAGGACGCGATCGGCAACATCGTGCGCCAGGTCGAGGGCATCGACGAGGCCATCACCGGCATTGCGCGCGACAGCGCCGCCGATGCCGAGGGGCTGGACGGCGTGACGGCCGAGATCGGCCGGACCGGGCGGTTGCTGGAGAGCGATGCCGCGGATGCCGGCCGCGTCGGCACGCTCGGCGGGGACCTTCATACCGTCATCCTCGAGCTCGGCCGCACCATCCGCGAGTTCCACGTTTCCGCGCAGCCCGGCGGGCGTGCCGTCCGTCCGGCGCCGGCCATGCCGCGCGCGGAGATCGACCTGCCGCAGGCGCAGTCCTCTTCCCTCGATTTCCTGGCGGCCCGCACCGCCGGCTTTGGAGGCTGAGATGACGGCGACACGGCCCCGGCACTGGTTTTCGACGGCGCGCAGCCGGCTTGCGGATGCAGGCCAGCCGCTCGCCACCCCGAAAGACGCAATCACGGTTTTGCACAGACGCAGACAAGGAACACGCTAATGGCGAGCAAGAAAGCAGCCGCTCAGAAAAGTTTAAGCCTTGCCCCCGTTCTCGACCTCAACGAGGCCTCGGCGCTGCACACGCAGCTCATGGGCCTCAAGGGCAATCCGCTCGTCATCGACGCCTCGGCGGTCGAGCGGGTCGGTGCGCTCTGTGCCCAGGTCCTGATGGCCGGCGCCAAGAGCTGGGAGGAGCAGGGGCAGCCCTTCACCTTCGGCAAGGTTTCCGACCCTTTCATGAAGACAATGCAACTTATCGGCGTGAATATCGATCACTTGCTGGCACAGGAGGCTGGGCAATGAAGAAGAAAGTGCTGACCGTGGATGATTCCAGGACGATCCGGAACATGCTGCTGGTCACCCTCAACAATGCGGGCTTCGAAACCATCCAGGCCGAAGACGGCGTGGAAGGCCTCGAGGTCCTGGAGAACGCCAACCCGGATGTCATCGTCACCGACATCAACATGCCGCGCCTCGACGGCTTCGGCTTCATCGAGGGCGTGCGGCGCAACGAGAAGTACCGCGCGATCCCGATCCTCGTCCTGACGACGGAAAGCGACGCGGAGAAGAAGAACCGTGCCCGCCAGGCCGGCGCCACGGGCTGGATCGTCAAGCCCTTCGACCCGACCAAGCTGATCGATGCAATCGAGCGTGTAACAGCCTAATCCACAAGTCCAGGATCACTCCCGATGGATATGAACGAAATCAAAGAGATCTTCTTCCAGGAATGCGAGGAGCAGCTCGCCGAACTGGAATCCGGTCTCTTGAAGCTGAACGACGGGGATCGCGACCCGGAAACGGTCAATGCCGTGTTCCGTGCCGTCCATTCGATCAAGGGCGGCGCCGGCGCATTCGGCCTCGACGATCTCGTCTCCTTCGCCCATGTGTTCGAGACGACACTGGATTGCGTTCGATCCAACAAGCTGGAGCCGACCCAGGACGTCCTGAAGGTCATGCTGAAATCCGCCGACGTGCTGGCGGACCTGACCAATGCGGCGCGCGACGGCGGAAGCGTCGACGAGTCCCGCAGCCGCACCCTCATCCGCGAGCTGGAGGCCCTTGCCCATGGCGAGGCTCCCGCCGCTGCCGAGGCGCCGGCACCCAGGCCCGTGGCCGCAGCGCCCGCGCCGGTCGTCGAGAAGCCGCCGGTCAACGACGAGGGCTTCCAGCCCATCCCGTTCTCCTTCGGCGATTTCGACGATGAGCCGGCCGGTCATTACGTGCCGACTGTCCAGATCGACTTCAAGCCGAAGAAGGACCTCTACGCCAAGGGGAACGAAGCAGTCCTCCTGCTGCGCGATGTCTCCCGCCTCGGCGAGATGAGCGTCTACTGCGACATGGACGCCCTGCCGCCGCTCGACAAGATGAATCCGGAGGAAGCCTATTTCTCCTGGAAGCTCTCCGTCACCACCGAGAAGGGCGAGGACGGCGTGCGCTCCGTCTTCGAATTCGCCGAATGGGACTGCGACCTCGACATCCGCACGATCGAGGAAGACGTGGTCGGCGAGACGGCGGACGAGGAAGAGCCGCCGATGCAGCCGGTGCCGTTCGACCTTTCCATGCTTGATGAAGGCGCCGCCGGCGCTTCCGCCGGGGAAGAACAGGCTGCCGAGAACCCGGCCGCCGCCGCCGTTGCCGCCGCCGAAACGGCCAGCAAGGTCGCGCAGGTCGCAAGCCGCGCTGCCGAAAATGCCAAGGCTGCGGCCGCCAGCGCCGCGCAGGCGAGCCAGGCCGCTGCCGCTGGCCAGACGATCCGCGTCGATCTCGACCGCGTCGACCGCCTGATCAACCTCGTCGGCGAGCTCGTGATCAACCAGGCGATGCTCTCGCAGAGCGTCGTGGAGAACGACAACAACGGCACGTCCTCGATCAACATGGGCCTCGAGGAGCTGCAGCAGCTCACCCGCGAGATCCAGGATTCGGTGATGGCGATCCGCGCGCAGCCGGTCAAGCCCGTCTTCCAGCGCATGGCCCGCACCGTCCGCGAAATCGCCGACATCACCGGCAAGTCGGTCCGCCTCATCACGGAAGGCGAGAACACCGAGGTCGACAAGACCGTCATCGACAAGCTCGCCGAGCCGCTGACGCACATGATCCGCAACGCGGTCGACCACGGCCTCGAAATGCCGGAGAAGCGCGAAGCTCTCGGCAAGAACCCGGAAGGCACGGTGCGCCTGACGGCAAAGCACCGTTCCGGCCGCATCATCATCGAGCTTGCCGACGACGGCGCCGGCATCAACCGCGAGAAGGTGCGCCAGAAGGCCATCGACAACGACCTGATCGCGGCCGATGCGAACCTTTCGGACGAGGAAATCGACAACCTGATCTTCCACGCCGGCTTCTCCACCGCCGACAAGGTCTCCGACCTTTCCGGCCGCGGCGTCGGCATGGACGTCGTCAAGCGCTCGATCCAGGCGCTCGGCGGGCGCATCTCGATCTCCTCCAAGCCGGGGCAGGGCTCCGTCTTCACCATGAGCCTGCCGCTGACGCTCGCCGTCCTTGACGGCATGGTGGTCACGGTCGCCGGCCAGACGCTCGTCGTGCCGCTGACGGCCATCGTCGAGACGCTGCAGCCGGAAGCCTCGGCCATCCACTCCTTCGGCGCCTCGCAGCGGCTGATCTCGATCCGCAACTCCTTCTGCCCGCTGGTGGACGTCGGCCGGATCCTCAACTTCCGCGGCACGCAGGCCAATCCGGTGGACGGCGTGGCGCTGCTCGTCGAATCGGAAGGCGGCGGCCAGCGCGCCCTGATGGTCGATGCGATCCAGGGCCAGCGCCAGGTCGTCATCAAGAGCCTGGAGGCCAACTACACCCACGTCCCCGGCATCGCCGCCGCCACCATCCTCGGCGACGGGCGCGTGGCCCTCATCCTGGACGTCGATGCGGTGGTCGCCGCCTCGCGCGGCCAGTCCCTCCGGCAAGACATCTCGCTTGCTGCCACTGGTTGATCGCAAATGACGTACGCAGTGAAGAATCTGACCCAGGGACGCGAATTGATCGCCTTCAGGATTGGCGATCAGGAATTCTGCGTGAACATCATGTCGGTGCGGGAAATCCGTGGCTGGACGCCGGCGACGGCGATGCCGCATGCGCCGCCCTATGTCCTCGGCGTGATCAACCTGCGCGGCGCGGTCCTGCCGATCGTCGACCTGTCGCTGCGCCTCGGCATGAAGGCCGCCGAGCCGACCGTGCGCCACGTCATCATCGTCGCCCAGGTCGGCCCGAAGGTGGTGGGCCTCCTCGTCGATGCGGTCTCCGACATCCTGACCGTGACCGACGAGAACATCCAGCCGACGCCGGACATCGCCAATGAGGCGGAGAAGGCCTATGCCCGCGGCATCCTGGCGATCGAGGGGCGCATGATCTGCCTCATCGAACTCGACTCCCTCTTCCCGCATACGGAAAGCGAAGCCGCATGACCTATTCCCCGGCCATCGATACGAGACAGTCTCCGGACGAGTGCCTGGCGAGCGGCGAATACCCGCTGACGCGCCGCGACCTCTCCGAGATTGCGGCCATGATCTATGCGGATGCCGGCATCTATCTCAACGAGACGAAGGCCTCGCTCGTCTATTCGCGCCTGTCGAAGCACATCCGTGCGCTCGGCCTCAAGGGCTTCCGCGAATATTGCGCGCTCGTTTCCTCCCCCGCCGGCGCCGCCGCGCGCAAGGAGATGCTGTCGCACCTGACGACGAACTTCACGCGCTTCTTCCGCGAGAACCACCATTTCGACCATCTGCGCACCGAGGTGCTGCCGGACCTGCTCGCCCGTGCGCGCAGCGGCGGGCGCGTTCGCATCTGGTCGGCCGCCTGCTCGGACGGGCAGGAGCCCTATTCCATCGCGCTCACCGTGCTCTCGCTGATGCCGAACGTCGCGGACTACGACTTCCGCATCCTGGCGACCGACATCGACCCGAAGATCCTCGCCATCGCCCGGGCCGGAGCCTACGACGCGACCGCGCTGGAGACCGTCAACCCCGTCATGCGCAAGCAGTTCTTCCGCGAGACGGAGATCGCCGGCCGCCAGAAATGGCAGGTCGAGGACCGGGTGAAGCGCCTCATCACCTTCAACGAACTGAACCTGATGGCCCAATGGCCGTTCAAGGGCCCGTTCGACGTCATCTTCTGCCGCAACGTCGTCATCTATTTCGACGAACCGACGCAGATGAAGATCTGGTCGCGCTTCGCCGGCATGCTCGGCGACAACGGCCACCTCTATATCGGCCATTCCGAGCGCGTCTCGGGCGAGGCGAAGAACCAGTTCGACAATATCGGCATCACCACCTACCGCTACACGGGCAAGCACAGGAGGGGCGCATGATGGCACCAGCGCGCGTACTCGTCGTCGACGATTCGCCGACCATGCGCGGCCTGATCACGGCCGTGCTCAATGCCGATCCCGAGGTGAACGTCATCGGCCAGGCGGGCGATGCCATGGAAGCCCGCAACGCGATCAAGCAGCTCAATCCGGACGTCGTGACGCTGGATATCGAGATGCCGAACATGAACGGGCTCGAATTCCTCGACAAGATCATGAAGCTGCGGCCGATGCCCGTCATCATGGTCTCCACGCTCACCCATCGCGGCGCGGAAGCCTCGCTGATGGCGCTGGAGATCGGTGCCTTCGATTGCGTGGGCAAGCCGCAGCCGGGCGATGCCCGTCCCTTCGGCGACCTTGCCGAGAAGGTGAAGGCCGCCGCCCGCTCGCAGCGCCGCTTCCATGCCGAGCCGCCGCCGCTCGCGCCGGCGACCGCGAACGTCAACCCGGCGGACAGCTATCGCGCCGGCCGCAAGGTCGTCGCCATCGGCGCGTCCACGGGCGGCGTAGAGGCGCTGATCGCGGTGCTGCAGAAGTTTCCGGTCAACTGCCCGCCGACGGTCATCACGCAGCACATGCCGCCGACCTTCACCAAGAGCTTCGCCGACCGCCTGAACCGGCTCTGCGCGCCCGTGGTGCAGGAGGCGACGGACGGCGCGCGGCTCGAGATCGGCAAGATCTATCTGGCGCCGGGCGGCGAACGCCACCTCCAGATCTCCAATCCGCATGCGCCGTGCTGCCGCCTGGTGGAGCGCGATCCTGTCAACGGCCACCGTCCCTCGGTCGACGTGCTGTTCGATTCGGTGGCCGAGCTTGCCGGCCGCAACGCCGTCGGCGTCATCCTCACCGGCATGGGCCGGGACGGGGCGAGCGGGCTTTTGAAAATGCGTCACGCAGGGGCGCGGACCATCGGTCAGAACGAAAAAACCTGCGTCGTATATGGAATGCCGAGAGTGGCTTTCGAGCTGGGTGCCGTCGAGCACCAGTTTCCGCTCTCCTCCATAGGGGAGGAAATCTTGAAGATCACTGCGGCCCGTAGAGAAGGGAGCGAATAATGTCTATCGCTGAAAAAATCAAAGTTCTTATCGTCGACGATCAGGTGACGAGCCGCCTGCTGCTGGGCGATGCCCTCCAGCAGCTCGGCTTCAAGCAGATCACGGCGGCCGGCGACGGCGCGCAGGGCATGGCCATCATGACCCAGCAGCCGCACCACCTCGTCATCTCGGACTTCAACATGCCGAAGATGGACGGCATCGAATTCCTGCAGGCGGTGCGGTCGAACCCCAACACCAAGAAGGCGGCCTTCATCATCCTGACCGCCCAGGGCGACCGTGCCCTGGTGCAGAAGGCCGCGGCGCTCGGCGCGAACAACGTTCTGGCCAAGCCGTTCACCATCGAGAAGATGAAGGCGGCCATCGAAGCCGTGTTCGGGGCATTGAAATGACACCAGAAGCCGGGGCGCGCCGCGTCCATGTCATTCAGGGCGAATACAAGGTCATCAACGATCCGACCGTGGTGCTCACCACGATCCTCGGTTCGTGCGTGGCCGCCTGCATGCGCGACCCGGTCATTGGCGTCGGTGGCATGAACCACTTCCTGCTGCCGGGCTCCGCGGAGGCCATGGCCTCGGGGGGCGACGCCACGCGCTACGGCGTGCACCTGATGGAGCTCCTGATCAACGGCCTGCTCAAGCAGGGCGCCCGGCGCGACCGGCTGGAGGCGAAGATCTTCGGCGGCGCCCGCACGATCGCGCGCTTTTCCAATGTCGGCGAGCAGAACGCGATGTTCGCCCGCCGGTTCCTGCTCGACGAAGGCATCCAGATCGTCGGCGAAAGCACGGGCGGAGAGCACGGGCGCAAGCTGGAATACTGGCCGTCGAGCGGCCGGGCCCGGCAATATGCGCTGACGGGCGTGGAGACGCAGAAGACGGTGGCGCTGGAACAGCGGCCGGCACCCGTCGTCAAGCCGGTCGAGAGCTCGATCGAATTCTTCTGAGCGGCTCGCCCCGCAAGGAAGCGGAAGTACGAAGTGTATTGCGTTGCCGGAAGCGACAGAGGGTCGGCCGGCTCGTACGGGCAAAGAGGGTAATCCATGCAAGCCGAGTATCTGAGCGCAGCGACCGCCATGGAGGAAGCCCTTCCGGATGTCCTGATGCGAATCGTGTCCGAACTGCACGATGTCGCCTACCTTATCGAACGCATCGAGCCGCAGCTTTCCGGCGTCAAAGGCGAGGCCGTCCTCGACCAGCAGGAACGCATGATGGTGCTGCAGGGCATCGACCTTGCCGTCCAGAAGACGCGGGGGCTCGCCGAGTTCATCGACACCATCACCGCCAGCATTCCCGAAAGCTGGCTCGTCGACGTCACCACGGCGTTGAACCTGGTGAAGCTTGCCGACATGCAGAAGGCGCTCGGCAACGGCCTGCGCCACGGACATTCCCAGCCGATCTCCCGGGCCGCCGGCGACTTCGAGGAGTTCTGACGGATTTTCCTGCAAGGCAGGCGATCGCGGCGGCGCCTTCGGGCGCCGTCTTTCGTTTCGGCCGCGCCTTTCTCCCGCGCGGCAACGAAATGCTCGCGCAAGTTTCACGATCTAGTCTCCATGCCGGATCAGTCAGATCCGCGTATTCCATGGGGCTGGCCGGCGCGTGCGGAAATGTGCCGGCTCCGTCTCACGAGATTGAAAATGCGTCTGATCGCGGCGGCATGTTGGGCCGTCGTCCAGGCGACTAGTCCGTGCGGGAACAGAATGAATCTGTTGGAACAGTTGACGAAAGTCTACAAGAACCTGGCTTCGCTGGGGCAGGCGAAACTCGCGATGCTGGCGGGCGCCGCCATCGTCTCGATCGGCCTTGTGCTTGCTGCCGGGATCATGGTGAACAAGCCCGCCTACGAGACCCTCTATGTCGGCCTGGAAAAGGCTGACCTCAACCAGATCAGCCTGGCGCTCGCCGAAGCCAATATCGACTTCAACACCGGAACGGACGGAACGAGCCTTGCGGTTCCCGTCGGCCAGACCGGCAAGGCGCGGCTCTATCTCGCCGAGCGCGGCCTGCCGAGCAGCGCCAATGCCGGCTACGAACTCTTCGACAAGGTCGGTTCCCTCGGTCTCACCTCCTTCATGCAGGAGGTGACGCGCGTTCGGGCCCTCGAAGGCGAGATCGCCCGCACCATCCAGCAGATCAACGGCATCGCCGCCGCCCGCGTCCACATCGTGATGCCGGAGCGCGGCAATTTCCGCAAGGCCGACCAGGTGCCGACCGCCTCCGTCATGATCCGCGCGAGCGCGCAGGCCGGCCGCGAATCGGCCGCCGCCATCCGCCACCTCGTCGCCGCCTCCGTCCCGGGCCTCGAAGTGGACGGCGTGACGATCCTCGATTCGGCCGGCCAGCTTCTTGCCTCCGGCGACGATCCGGAGAACGGCCCGCTCAACCGCTCGCTGACGACCGTGCAGACGGTCCAGGGCGAGATCGAGCACAATATCGAGAAGGCGCTCGCGCCCTTCCTCGGCATGGACAATTTCCGCGCCAGCGTCACCGCCGCGCTCAACACCGATTCCCAGCAGATCCAGGAAACCGTCTACGATCCGGAATCGCGCGTCGAGCGCTCGGTCCGCGTGACGAAGGAAACCCAGAAGTCCAGCCAGCAGGCCACGAACAAGGCCACCACCGTCGAGCAGAACATCCCGCAGGGCGGCCCGAAGGGCGACGGCAACGGCCCGCAGTCGAGCGACGAGGCGGACAAGAAGGAAGAGCAGACCAACTACGAGATCAACAGCAAGACCGTCGCGACGGTGCGCAACGGTTATGAGGTGGAGAAGCTCTCCGTCGCCGTCGTCGTCAACAGCGCCCGCATCGCCGCCATGGTGGGCGAGCCGGCGGACCAGGCGAAGATC
Source organism: Shinella fusca (assembly GCF_014203155.1). Lineage (GTDB taxonomy): Bacteria > Pseudomonadota > Alphaproteobacteria > Rhizobiales > Rhizobiaceae > Shinella > Shinella fusca. Next base: position 103,284 of record NZ_JACHIK010000011.1, on the reverse strand, counting down.
GACGCCTACATCGCCAACATGCAGAAGATCGTCACCGCTGCGGCCGGCCTCAACACCGACCGCGGCGACGTGGTCACGATCACCGCCATGGAATTCCTCGACCACCAACTCCTCGACGAAGCCGTGCCCGGCCCGAGCGTGATGGAAGTGCTGAAGCGCAACCTCGGCGGCATCATCAACGCGCTCGCCTTCCTCGGCGTCGCCTTCCTGGTGGTCTGGTTCGGCCTTCGCCCGGCGGTCCGTTCGGTCACCGGCGCCGGTGCTGCGGCCAATGCGCTGGAAAGCGATGCGGCCGGCCTCGAGCTGCCCGACTTCTCTCCGGCCGGCGGCATCGGCGGCCCGGGCGCCACGCTCATGGACGGCTTCGGCGCGGACTTCGGCTTCGACAGCACGGACGACCTGCTCAATGCCGGCGACGACGGCGACGGCAACTTCAACCGCCGCGTCAAGGAAGGTCCGGAACGGCGCCTCGGCCGCATGGTCGAGATCAGCGAGGAGCGCGCTGCCAAGATCCTGCGCAAATGGTCCGCCGAGCAGGAAGCCGCCTGAGGCCTCCCGACGGGAAAATGAAAAGGGCGCGGCCGGAAACGGCCGCGCCCTTCGCGTTCCGGCAATGTGCTCGAAGCGACATTTTGATTTCGCGCTGTCGCTTTTCGGCAACGCTTCAGTGCCTCCAAAGCGCTATTTTCCGCGTGGCCGGAATCCGCACCGGCATGCACGCGCCCCTCTCGAAAAAAAGTTTGCGCCTCCTGCCGCCCCTGCCGTCGTTCGGGCGGGTTGTCGTCAAGGTGTAAAAAGGCCGGCGAGCCGAGGCCCGATTTTGTGAGCGGCGTCGAATATTGTATGGTTAACAATATTTTAAACGCCGGGTTCTTCGCACGTTCGGCAGCACGCCGCAAAGCAAATCACTTGCACCTCTTCGACTCACAGAAGCCGGCAAAAGTAAATCCCGAGAAGATGGCGGTGGTTTTTAGCGATGGCCGATGTACACTTTAGTCACTGATTCGCTTGGTGATTCTCGCCGATGCGGCCTGACCCGAAAGGGCATTCGGACGGTTCCGAACGCCTGTCGGAAGGGAGGCGGGGCATTGCCGTTCGAAATCGGAACAGGGGGCTATCATGGAAACGATCCGGTCGGATACCGCGGCCTGGGAATCCTATGGATTCTCCGCCGAGGCGGTTGAGCGTAAGAGTGCGCGTGAGCTTCTGGTTCAACATCTCGGACGCTGCGCGGATCACGCCGGCCTCTCCTCAGGTCTGAGGGCGCTGACCGATTATGTCAGCGCCTCCCATTATCTCCTCGTGCGGCATGACGCCGCGCCCGAAGCGGGCTTGGAGGCGGTGGTCGCCTCCGACTGGCCCTTCGACATGGTGCGCGGCATTGCCGGCCCGCTTCTCGCCAGCCAGTCGCGCACCAGCGAACTGGAAAAATGCCTGACCCTCCTGAAGCCCTGCTTCAGCCATCTCGACGAGACGGTCACGGCGCCCAAGGGCATCAGCCGGGAATATTGCGTCGTCGCCTTCCATGTCGGGCGGGTCCGCATGTCGCTGCTGCTCCTCTTCCCGGAGCATTTCATCCTCTCCCAGAGCAAGCTGCGCGACGTCGGCGTCATGACCGGCTATTTCGCCAGCGTCTGCTGCCAGGGCGCCATCCTCCGGCAGGACCGGGAGATGGAACTGACCGATCGCGAGGTCGAGTGCCTCTACTGGATCGCGGAAGGCAAGACGAGCGACGAGATCGCCGTCATCCTCGGCATCTCGCGCAACACCATCAACAACTACATCACCAGCGTGATGCGCAAGACTGCGACCAAGACGCGGTCCGAGGCGATCGCCTGGGCCGTCCGCAACAGCCTGGTTTGAGGAGGACAGCCATGGACATCCAGCTTTCCGCCCCCGGTGCCATGGAGACGGAAATCCGGCTCGCACGCCCGCAGAAGGCGGCGCGCGCTTCCGATTTCGTCTCGCGCCTCCAGGTGATGCAGACGATCCTCGGCGCCGAGCACTTCGCCGTGCTCCGCCTCAGCGGCCACGGCCTGCCCTCGGCGCGCAAGCTCACGCTCTCGCTGCACAACTGGGCCCACGAGGTCGACGTCAACGCGCGCGCGCTGATGGAGGCCTACGGCCCGGCGATGCTCGCCCATCTCGAAGCGTCCATGCTGCCGCTCCTCTGGGAAGGGGCGGGCGAGAACCAGTTCGCCGAATCGGGCGCCGAACCCTTCACCGCGCGCCTGCCCGCGCGGCTCCTGCCCTGGTCGGGCATGGCCTTTCCCGTCCGCCTCGGCGCGCACGGCAACGGCTATGTCGTCTTCCTCGGCACCTTCATCGCGCCGTCCAGCGATCTCATCGTCGATATGCACATGAAGAGCTGCCAGCTCCTCATCGACATGCTGGCGGGCGAGGAGAAGAAGCTGACGCCGGCCGAAGCCCTCAGCGAGCGCGAGATCGCCTGCCTGCAGATGGCCGGCGACGGCTGCATCTCCGAGGCGATCGCCGAGAAGATGGGCCTCTCCGTCCACACGGTGAACGCCTATCTCGGCACGGCGACGACCAAGCTCGACGCGGTCAACCGCATCCAGGCCATCGCGAAGGCCATCCGGCTCGGATATATCACCTGACGGGATAGGCCGGCTTACCAGCCGCGACCGCCCACGTCTCCTTCGTCATCCCCGGCCCTGAGCCGAGGATGACCTTTGGGTGTGGCACCGGGCCGCTCAATGCATCGACGCCGGATCGCCCTTCACGTAGCGCGCTTCCGCAAGGCTCTTGCGCAGGAAGGCGGTGTTGTCGTCCGGGTCGGCGGCCGGGTCGCTGAAGGCCACATGGGTCACTTCCACGCCGGCCTTGTCCTTCTGCAGGAGGAGTTTCGCATAGACCGTCACGCCCTGCGGGCGCAGTTCCATGTCGAGCGTCACTTCCGGTTCCGTGTCCCAGTCGAGACGATAGTCGCCGCCGGCACCGAAATTGACGGTGCCGGGCAGGAAATAGAGTTCGGCGGCCGATGAGACGAGGTCGGCCAGGTTACCGTAGCACTCGAAACGCAACAGCGAGACGAGATCGGCGGCATCGAGCAGTCTCAGCTCAGTCGCGACCGGGCAGATTGCTTCGGCGACAATCTTCTCTCGCTCGGCGGAATAGGTGCATTTTCTCATCGGATCTCGTTTACCCGTCTGGTCTGGGGCGATGCTGCGTAAACCCGGTGAATCAGCTCCGCCACGGCCTTGTAGAACACCGGCGGAATGACACTATCCACCGAGACTTGCGCAAACATTGAGCGGGCAAGCGGCGGGTCTTCGAAGACGGGGATTCCGTTTTCCTCCGCGATCTCGCGGATTCGAAGCGCGATGAGGTCCTGGCCCTTGGCGACGACCATCGGCGCATCGCCTTCCTCGCGCACATAGCGCAGCGCGACGGCGAAGTGGGTCGGGTTGGCGATGACGAGCGTTGCGCGCGGCACGTCCGCCATCATGCGGCGGCGGATGCGGTCGCGCTGGATGGAGCGCATGCGGGCCTTGACGATCGGGTCGCCCTGGGCCTGCTTCATTTCCTCCTTCACCTCCTGCTTCGTCATCATCAGTTCGGTGAACCAGTGATGGCGCGTCCAGGCGAAGTCGATGCCGGCGATGAGGGCGGTGGCGAAGAGGATGATGATGAGGACTTTGTTGATGTCCGAGCTCATCATGTAGATGAGCGTCGCAGGCTCGGAGAACATGGTGTCGAGCGAGGCGAAGTAGTTGCCGCGCATGGCGAGCGCCACGACCAGCGATACCAGGAGGATCTTGATCAGCGACTTGCCGAATTCCACGAGGCCCTGCTTGCCGAAGAGTCGCCCGAGGCCCTTGATCGGGTTGAGCCGGCCGACCTGCGGGCGCACGCGCTCCATCACCGGGCTCGGCAGGTTCTGGAAGACGGAGGAGGCGATGCCGAAGACCATCATCATGGCGAGGATCGGCAGCAGCATGGCGCCGGCCTCCCAGCCGAGATGGCGGAAGATGGCGATGACGTCGGTGCCGGTCTTCAGGTTCCAGGCCTCCGGCTGCTCGAAGAAATCGCGCAGCGTCTCGTTCATCCGCGCGATGCCGCCCGGCATGAAGAAGACGAGGAAGAGGTAGATCGCCAGCGTCGAGGCGAAGATCGTGACTTCGCGCGAGAAGGGGGTGTTGCCCTTCTCCATCGCCTCGCGGATCTTCTTCTCGGTCGGAAGCTCTGTTTTGCTTTCCTTGTCGTCGTCGTCCGCCACGGTGCGCTCCGGCTGGAATTGTGCCTGCCGCAAAAGCAAGCGGCCCGAACCCCCTTGAGGAGATTCGGGCCGGAAATACGCTCCGCCTGCGGCTTCACCGTGTCAAGGCGGATCAGGCGGCCTGCTGGGCTTCGTCCTTTTCCTTCAACTGGATTTGTCCGGCCGCGGCAAGGCGGATGGCTTCCTGCGTGATCGAGCGGCGGGCGATCGCGACCTCGCGCGGGTTGACCTGATCGCCGGCGGCAAGGTCCGATTCGATCATGCGGCGCTGGCGCGCGCCGATCGAGGAGAGGACCGCTTCGCGCAGTTCCATCGAGGCGCCGCGCAGGGCCGCCGTGATGATGTCGCCGGAGACGTCGTTGAACAGCGACACGCGGCTTCTCTGCGGCATGTAGAGCACGTCCTCGAAGAGGAAGATCTTCGGGCGGACCTTCTTGACCGATTCGGTCGAGACCGTTTCGAGCGAGGCCAGCATCTCGTCGACCTGCGACTTCTCCAGCTCGTTCATGAGGTCGGCGACCTTGTTGGAGCCCATCGAATTGCGCTCCGCATCCAGCGCGTTGATCATCTCGATGACGCGCGCCTCGACGATGGCGGTGGCCTTCGGGCTCGCATCCTTGAGGTTGACGGTACGGTTGATGATGTCGGCGCGGTGGTCCTCCGGGATCTCCAGCAGCACCTTGGCGCCGAAGGAGGAGGGCATCATGGACAGGATATAGGCGATGGTCTGCGGATGCTCGTTGAGCATGAACTTCGCCACGAAGACCGGATCGGCGTCCTGCAGGCGGTCCCAGATCGTCGTCTCGAAGGCCTGGAAGGCGGCGCGGCGGCCGAGCAGGCCGTCCACCTCGTCCGGCGTCAGGCCCTCTTCGAGGATGCCTTCCATCATCTTGGCGTTGTCCATCAGGCCCGCGCCCTCGGTGAAGAGGTCCTCGAACTCGTTGACGAGGTCGATCAGTTCGTGCGGGGGAATGGCGCGCAGGTTCTGCGCGGCGGCGATGATCGCCTGGAGCTCGCTCTGCGTGAAATACTTCAGCAGCTTGCCGGCGACCCCCTTGCCCATGGCGAGAAGGACGGCTGCTGCCTTCTCAACCGGCGAAAGCGGTGTTCCGACCGCCGTCGAGGTGCCGAAATTTTCGAAATCCATCATGGATCATCCTCCTGAACCCTCGACCGGGTGTCAGACCTTGCGTGTACTCTTCACTTCGATGAGCTTGACACCGAAACGGGTGTCGTCGTTTTCGAGAACCGTGATCTCGCCGCGGCCGATCACCCGGCCGTTGACCATGACCTCGACCGGCTCGCCGATGCGGCGGTCGAGCGCGATGGTGGCGCCCTCGCTGAGGTTCATAAGGCTGGAGACCTGCATCTGCGAGGATCCCAGAACGATCTGCAGATCGATCGGGATGTCCATGATGAGGTCCATGTTGGATTCCATGGCGCTGCCCGGGCGCGGCGCTTCGCCGGGCTCGGCGGAGAAGTCGTTGCCGGCGCCGAAGTCGCCGCCGCCGAAATCCGAGCCGCCGAAGCTGGTGTCGCCGCCGAAGTCGGAAGTGGCGGCAGCGCCGCCGAAATCCGTTCCGCCGAAGTCCGAACCGCCGAAATCGCCGCCGAACGCGGCAAGCGGATCGTTTTCGGCCGCTTCCGTCCCGCCGGCGTCGAGCGTGCCGCTGGCATCCTTCTGAAGAACGCCGCGCAGGTCGTCGATCGCCTGCTCCAGTTCCTGGTCGCCCGCGTTGATGGAAGACATGATGTCGTCAGCGATGGGTGTTTTCTTCGGTGCCATAAGACCACTATTCCATTCGAAACTTGCCTGAGGCTCGCCGCCTCGTACGCGTCATGCGTAAACTATCCGATGATGTGCTGGAGAAGCTCTTCTTCCGAACCGTAGGTATCCTTGACGCGGACCGTGTAGCGGGCGCCGGACCGGCCGAATTCGCAGACATAGAGCTTGCGCCCGTTGGCGTTGACCTCCACGCGCACGTCCGCGGCCTCGTTGAACGGGATGATGTCGCCGGCCTGGAGGCGGCTGACGGTGTCCAGCGTCTGGGATTCGAGGCGGATGCGCGCTTCCAGCGTCACCTTCGAGCGGCGGACCTGCTCGCCGAGCTGTTCGCTCCATTCCGCGCGGGTCTTCGGCGCGTTCGCCGGCTTCGGCGCCGTGATGGCCGATTTGAGGAGCACCCCTTGCGGAATGACGACGTGGAAGGTCGAGAGCACCGGCCCGATGCCGACGGCCATGTTGATCATGGCGGCGAACGGATCCTCGATGCCGTCTTCGGGGGGCTTGCGCGTTTCGGCGTTGTGCGCCGGGCCGAGCAGCGGCTCGAAGCCGTTTCCGCCGCCCACCGCCGTCGTCAGCACGCTCGAGACGCGGTCGAACATCATGGCGGCGACGTCGAGCTCGATCTTGGAGAGCGGGCGCGGCTCGGGGTCCTCGATGGAATCGCTGACCGCGCCCAGCATGTTCTCGACGAGCGTGATGACCATCGGGCTGTCGCAGATGAGCGTGAAGTGATCGCACCAGTCGCGCAGCGACGCATCGCAGAAGGCCATGGCGCCGCCGAGGCCCTCGGTCAGTTCGCCGTGGCGGCCCGTGGTGAAGCCGGCATAGGAAACCGCGACCTCGAAGCCGAGCTCGCTTTCCAGCATGTCGGGCAGGAATTCGGAGAAGACCTCGCCGAGGCTGGCGCAGAGCCTTGATATGGTCGCCTGGTCGCCGAGCTTGCCGGTGAGGCGGGCGAGGATCTCGGGGTCCATGGCGGGAAGGGAGGTCACGCTTGCTGCATTCATCTCTTAGGCCGCCTTCGAATCGCCGCCGCCGCCCGGATTCATCATCTCCTGCTCCACCGCGTCGATCGACGGGCGTTCGTAGGAGGAGATGGTCTTGCGGCCGTATTCCAGCGCCACCTGCGGCACCGAGCCGTTCATGTAGGCCAGCAGCGTCTGCTTGACGATGACGTAGAGGCGGTTCTGCTTCTCGCGGACGATCTTGATGTTGCTGGTGATCGGCGCGACCACCGAATAGGACAGGAAGATGCCGAGCATGGTGCCGACCAGCGCCGAGCCGATGAGGCCGCCGAGCACTTCCGGCGAATCGTTGATGTGGCTCATGGCCTTGATGACGCCGAGGACGGCCGCGATGATGCCGATGGCCGGGAAGGCGTCGCCCATCGTCGTCATCGACTGGTAGACCTTCATCTTGTCGCGCGTGATCGTCTGGATCTCCTCGTCCATCAGCGCCTCGATCTCGTGGGAGCGGGCATTGCCGATGATGATGAGGCGGACATAGTCGCAGATGAAGGCGGTGAGGTCCTTGTTGGCCAGAACGGTCGGGGCGGACTGGAAGATCGGGGACTCGTCCGGATTGTCGATATGCGCCTCGATCTCGTTGCGCGACTTGGTGCGCAGGTCCCGCATCAGGCTGTAGAGCACGCCGAGCGTATCGAGATAGTCGCGCTCCTTCGGCACCTTGTGCTTGAAGGCCTCGCCGAGCGCCTTGCCGGTGTCCTTGATCACCTTCATCGTGTTCGCCACGATATAGCCGCCGACCCCGGCGCCGCCGATGATCATGAGTTCGAATGGCTGGACCAGCAGGCTGACATGCCCGCCCATGGCCATGAAGCCGCCCAAGACGCAGCCGATGGTGACGATGAGGCCGATAATGATGTTCATGAGCGCAGGTGTCCCGACACAATTCTGACCCTTCCGGAGATACGGTTCCAGCCTTGCGTGAAGCTGTACCTAACGGCGGGTTTATCGATCAGGTTCGCACAAGCAAAAGCCTTGAAGATCATGGTTCAAAACGGGCCTTCGCGCCCATTCGATCCTGATCGGCGGACCATCGTGACGACCACCTATACGAGCTACAAGCTGATTACCTCCGACCTGCAGACGTCGCTGAAGCGCGTCTCGGAGCAGCCCGACGTCAAGCGCGAGACCGAATATTACCTCGCCAACATCGGCAACGTGAAATCGATCGACGACTTCTTCGCCGACAGCCGGCTTTATAACTATGTGATGAAGGCGCACGGGCTGGAGGACATGGCCTATGCCAAGGCCTTCATGCGCAAGGTGCTGACCGAGGGTGTCGACGACAAGGACGCCTTCGCCAACAAGCTCACCGACACGCGCTACAAGGAGCTGGCCGAATCGCTGAACTTCGCCCGCGACGGCGCGGCGGCCACCTCCTTCGACAAGGCCCAGAAGGGTATCGTCGACAAATACACCCGCCAGACGCTGGAAGTCAGCGCCGGCGAGGACAATACCGGCGTCCGCCTCGCGCTCTATTTCGAGCGCATGGCTTCCTCCATCACCTCGGGCTATTCCATCATCGCCGACGATGCGCTGGCTCAGGTCGTGCGCACCGCCTTCCAGCTTCCCGACGAATTCGCGGCGACCGACATTGACCGGCAGGCGGCCTATTACGAGGACGTCCTGAACCTCGACGACTTCAAGGATCCCGCCAAGGTGGGCAAGTTCCTCGAGCGCTTCACCGCGATGTGGGAGCTCGACAATCCCGAGGGCGGCACCGATCCGCTGGCGGCCTTCCAGTCTTCCAGCCTCACCGGCATTTCGACGGACCTTCTCATTTCCATCAGCAACCTGAAACTTGGAGGCCGCTGAGATGCAGACCGGGCTTTACGTATCGCTTTCGTCCCAGCTTGCGCTCGAGCGCCGCATGGCCACGCTCGCCGACAACGTCGCCAACTCCACGACGGTCGGCTTCCGCGCCACTGAGGTCAAGTTCAACCAGGTCGTCAGCGACCAGAAGACGGCCGACGTCGCCTTCGTCTCCGAGGGCAAGGAATTCCTGTCGGGCCGCAGCGGTGGCATCACCGAGACGGGCGGCCCGCTCGATTTCGCGATCAAGGGCGATGCCTGGTTCCAGGTGGAAACGCCGTCCGGCCCGACGCTCACCCGCGACGGCCGCTTCACGCTGACGGACGCCGGCGAACTGGTGACGCTGAACGGCTATCCCGTCCTCGATGCCGGCGGCGGGCCGATCCAGATCGACGCGACGGCAGGCCCCATCACCCTCAGCGCCGACGGGCAGCTCAACCAGGCCGGCCGGCCGGTGACCTCGCTCGGCATCTTCCAGGCCGACCTTTCCGGCGGCTTCGTGCGCGCCGGCAACAGCGGCATCATCACGACCATCCCGCCCGAACCCATCGTCGACCGCGTCGATGCCGGCGTGGTGCAGGGCTATGTGGAGGAATCCAACGTCAACGCCATCGGCGAGATGACGCAGCTCATCCAGGTCACGCGCGCTTTCGAGAGCGTCGCCTCCCTCATCCGCGACAGCGAGGATTCCATGAAGGACGCCATGAACACCCTCGGCGGCAGCCGGTAAGCGCCGATGACGCGGGCAGTACGCACGACGGCCGGCACGGCGCGCAATCCCGAAGGCGGGCGCATGCTCAATGCGCTGGCCGGGCTGGTGCGGCGCTATTCCTCGCCGGAATTCTCGGTCGCCCACGGCGGCCACGTCCAGACAATCGCGGCGGGCAACTACACGGTGAGCGGCCTGTCGCGCCACGTGCGGCTCGGCGAGTTCGTCGCGCACAAGAGCGCCACGGGCATCCATCTCGGCGAGGTCGTCCGCGTCGAGCCGGATTCGGTCGTCGTCTGCCCCATCGAGCCGGGCGAGCCGATCGGCATCCACGACACGGTCATCCGCAAGGGCGCCTTCCGCGTCGCGCCGGCCGCCTCCTGGTGCGGCCGCACGATCAACGCGCTCGGCGAGCCCATCGACGGGCTCGGCCCGCTCGTGCAGGGGGACGTGCGCCGCTCCATCTCCAATTCCGCCCCGCCGTCCATGACGCGCCGGCGCGTGGAGACCGGCTTCAACACGGGCGTCCGCGCCATCGACCTCTTCGCGCCCCTCTGCCTCGGCCAGCGTCTCGGCATCTTCGCCGGCTCCGGCGTCGGCAAGTCGACGCTGCTGTCGATGCTGGCAAGGGCGGATGCCTTCGACAAGGTGGTCATTGCGCTGGTCGGCGAACGCGGCCGTGAAGTGCGCGAGTTCATCGAGGACACGCTCGGCGACAACCTTGCCAAGTCCGTCGCGGTCGTGGCGACCAGCGACGAGAGCCCGATGCTGCGCAAGATGGCGCCGCTGACGGCCGTGACCATCGCCGAGCACTACCGCGACCAGGGCGACAACGTCCTTCTCATCATCGACAGCGTGACGCGCTTTGCCCACGCTATCCGCGAGGTGGCGACGGCCTCCGGCGAGCCGCCGATCGCGCGCGGCTATCCCGCCTCCGTCTTCACCGAGCTGCCGCGCCTTCTCGAGCGCGCCGGCCCGGGCGCGGAAGGCACCGGCACGATCACGGCGATCATCTCGATCCTCGTCGACGGCGATAACCACAACGACCCGATCGCCGACTCCACGCGCGGCATCCTCGACGGCCATATCGTCATGGAGCGCTCGCTGGCCGAGGAGGGACGCTATCCGCCGATCAACCCGCTCGCCTCGATCTCGCGTCTTGCCCGCAAGGCCTGGACGCCGGACCAGGAAAAGCTGGTGGCGCGGCTGAAGGCGCTTATCCACCGCTTCGAGGAAACGCGGGACCTGCGGCTCATCGGCGGCTATCGCCCCGGCGGCGATCCCGACCTCGACATGGCGATCAAGCAGGTGCCGATCATCTACGAGGTCCTCAAGCAGACGCCGGGCGAGCCCCCGGCAGGCGACGCTTTCTCGGATCTCGCCATGGCGCTGAAGAATGCGGCCGGGCAGGGCGCCGCACCGGCAAACCGGAGGGGTTGACAGTGACGGATTTCGACGCGGACGAGAAGATCCAGCCGATCAGGCGGACGGAGCGCACGCGCTACAGCACCAGCGACAAGGTCACCGTGGGCGCCGGCGTGCTGCTGGCCGCGGGCGCGGCCTTCTTTCCCTGGTATGTCTTCCTCAACCCGGGCAAGTTCTCCGTGCCCGCGCTTTGGCAGGGCAGGACCCGCGACCTGCCGGAGACGGCGCCGCGCGAGGTGATGAGCGTCTCGCCGATGGCGATGATCGACAACGACAAGGACCCGCCGCTCGAAAGCGTCGATCCCGTCGCGACCGCCACCACGCCCGGCCTCGGCAAGGAATCGAAGCTCGGCGCCCCGCTGGAAACCGGCCTCGACCAGCCGCTGCCGGTCAGCGACGGCTTCCGCCTGATGCATGTGGCGAACGGACGGGCGCTGATCGAGGATGCCCGCGGCATGTATATCGTGCGCGTCGGCTCCATCCTGCCCGACAACAGCCGCCTTGCGACGCTCGAGCAGCGCGACGGCGCCTGGGTCATCGTCACCTCGAACGGCGACGTCATCAAGCGCAACTGACGGCGGCGGGGATGCCTCCCGCGCCGATTCTGCCGCCCGCCATGTGCGAACTGGCGGGCCTTTGCGCGCCGCGCACAGGGGCGCACACTTTATTCCCCCGCAAATTCAGCGTGTTGCCGGGAAACGGCCGGACAGCAAGTCTGACGCAAGATTGGCTCCGTAGGTTCGCCATGAACAAGGATGGAGCTTGTCATGCAACCGATACAACTGTTTGAACTGGCATCGAAGCAGGCCGAATGGCTCTCAGTCCGCCAGAGCGTGGTTGCAGGCAACATCGCCAACGCCAATACCCCCGGGTTCAAGGCGAAGGACGTGACCCCCTTCCAGTCGGTGCTCGAAACCACGGGCATCCGCATGGCGGCGACGCAGCCCGGCCACTTCACCGAAACCGAAATGGCAAGCCGCGTCATCGAGACCAAGCCCACCGAGGAGATCGGCGTGCAGGAGTCCGGCAACACTGTCGGCCTTGCCGAGGAGCTCATGAAGGAAGGCCAGGTCAAGCGTGAGTTCGAGTTGAATGCCGGCCTCGTAAAGGCCTTTCATCGCATGATGCTGATGACAGTCAGAAGGTAAAAAATGGATCCGCTTGTAGCTTCAATGAAAGTCGCGGCCTCGGGACTTGAGGCGCAGTCCACCCGCATTCGCATCGTTTCGGAAAACCTGGCGAATGCCCGCTCCACCGGCGACACGCCCGGCGCGGACCCCTTCCGCCGCAAGACCGTGACCTTCTCGGCCGAGCTCGACCGCGCCACCAACGCTTCGCTCGTCGAAGTGTCCAAGCTCGGCGTCGACGAGACCGACTTCCAGACGGAATACGATCCGGGCAACCCCGCCGCGGACGAGAAGGGCTTCGTGAAGGTCCCGAACGTCAACATGCTGGTCGAGATGGCCGACATGCGCGAGGCCAACCGCTCCTATGAAGCAAACTTGCAGAGCATCAAGCAGTCGCGCGACCTCATCAGCGCGACCATCGACCTTCTGAGGGCCTCGCAATGATCGAGAGTGTAAAGGGCCTCAACGGCCTTCTTCCGAGCAGCGCTCTTTCGGGCGTCGAAACCGGCGTATCCAATTCCGTCACCGCCGCTGCCGCACAGGGCGCGCCCCAGACGAGCTTCGCCCAGGTGATGACCGACATGGCCAGCGAGATGGTCGGCACGCTGAAGGCGGGCGAGACCAAATCCTTCGAAGCCATCCAGGGCAAGGCATCGACCCGCGAAGTCGTCGATGCCGTCATGAATGCCGAGCAGACGCTGCAGACCGCCATCGCCATCCGCGACAAGGTCGTCACCGCCTATCTCGAAATCGCCAGAATGCAGATCTGAGGACCGGACATGAAAGCCCTTGCCATTGCCGCGACCGGCATGAACGCCCAGCAGACCAACCTTGAAGTCATCGCGAACAACATCGCGAACATCAACACCACCGGCTTCAAGCGCGCCCGCGCGGAGTTCTCCGACCTTCTCTACCAGACGGAGCGGGCCGCCGGCGTTCCCAACCGCGCCAACCAGGCTGTCGTGCCGGAAGGCGCGATCATCGGCCTCGGCGTCAAGACCGCGGCCGTGCGCAACCTGCATCTCCAGGGCGGGCTCGTCTCCACCGGCAACTCCTTCGACCTCGCGCTGATCGGCCGCGGCTGGTTCCAGATCGAGGCGGCGGACGGTTCCACGCTCTATACCCGCGCCGGTGCCTTCAACACCAATGCCGAAGGCCAGCTCGTCACCCTCGACGGCTATACCGTCGTGCCCGGCATCACCGTGCCGGAGGACGCGACGGAAGTGACCGTCAGCAAGTCCGGCCAGGTCTTCGCCACCGTGGCGGGCGAGCAGCAGGAACTCGGCCAGATCACGCTCGCCAACTTCGTCAACGAGGCAGGCCTCGAGCCGCTCGGCGAGAACCTCTACCGCGAGACGGCGGCTTCCGGCCCCGCCAATGTCGGCGCGCCGGACGAGGCGGGCTTCGCCTATATCCAGCAGAACTATCTCGAAGCCTCCAACGTCGACCCGGTCAAGGAAATCACCGACCTGATCTCGGCCCAGCGCGCCTACGAGATGAACTCCAAGATCATCCAGGCGGCCGACGAAATGGCGGCGGTGGTCAGCAAGAACCTGAGATAGCAACCGGACACGCGGGGAACATGATGTTTCGCCTGACAGCAGCTCTTCGTACGGGAAGAATCCTTCCGGCCCTGCGGCGCGCGGCCCTCGTCGCGCCCGCTGCGCTCGTCGGTCTTTGCGTGGCCGGGGCGGCGCTTGCCGACGCGCACACCGCCGTCGTGCCGAAGCGCATCATCTATCCCGGCGAGGAGCTGGATGCCGGCCAGCTCGAAGAGGTCGAGGTGACCAACCCGAACATCGTCAAGGGCTATGCCGAGACCATCGCCGACGTCAGCGGCCTCGTGACCAAGCGCACGCTGCTGCCCGGCCGCGTCATCCTCACCTCGGCGCTGCGCGAGCCCTTCGCCGTTTCCCGCGGCACCACCGTCCAGCTCGTCTTCGACAACGGCTCGCTCGTCCTGCGCGCCGCCGGAACGCCGCTGGCCGATGCCGCGGTCGGCGATCTCATCAAGGTCCGCAACAAGGATTCGGGCGTGATCGTCTCCGGCACGGTCATGGACGACGGAACCGTGCATGTGGTGGTGAAATGATGCAGACCTTCTTCCGCCGCGCCCTTGCCGCCATCGCCTGCCTCATGCTGGCAGCAGGCCCGGCGCTTCCCGCCGCCCGCATCAAGGATGTCGCCTCGCTCCAGTCGGGCCGCGACAACCAGCTCATCGGCTACGGCCTCGTCGTCGGCCTCCAGGGCACCGGCGACAGCATGCGCTCCTCGCCCTTTACCGAACAGTCCATGCGCGCGATGCTGCAGAACCTCGGCATCTCGATGGTCGGCACGCAGACCCGCGCCAAGAACATCGCGGCCGTGCTCGTCACGGCCAACCTGCCGCCCTTCGCAAGCCCCGGCAGCCGCATCGACGTGACGGTCGGCTCGCTTGGCGACGCCACCTCGCTGCGCGGCGGCACACTCGTCATGACCTCGCTTTCCGGCGCCGACGGCCAGATCTACGCCGTCGCGCAGGGCTCCATCGTCGTCACCGGCGTCAGCGCCAACGGCGATGCCGCGACCGTCCAGCAGGGCGTGACGACCGCCGGCCGCGTGCCGAACGGCGCGATCATCGAGCGCGAGCTGCCCTCGCGCTTCAAGGACGCCGCCGACCTGGTGCTGCAGCTTCGCAACCCCGACTTCTCGACCTCGGTCGGCATGGCCGACGCGATCAACCGCTATGCGGCCGCGCAATACGGCGCGCCGATCGCCGAATCGCGCGATTCGCAGTCGGTCTATGTCGCAAAGCCGAAGATGGCGGACCTTTCCCGCCTGATGGCCGATATCGAGAACCTCGTGATCGAGACGGACGCGCCCGCGCGCGTCGTCGTCAACGAGCGCACCGGCACCATCGTCATCGGCCAGGACGTGCGCATCTCGCCGGTCGCCGTCAGCTACGGCTCGCTCACCGTGCAGGTCAACGAAATGCCCGAAGTGGTGCAGCCCGAACCCTTCTCCAAGGGTGTGACGGCCGTCCAGCCGCGCACGGATATCCTCGTCCAGCAGGACGGCGGCAACGTCGCCATGCTCGACGGGTCCAGCCTGCGCTCGCTCGTCTCGGGTCTCAACAGCATCGGCGTCAAGCCGGATGGCATCATCTCCATCCTGCAAAGCATCAAGACGGCCGGCGCTCTCCAGGCGGAACTGGTGCTGCAATGAACAAAGGCATGACGCTTCCCGCCCTCGCACGCAAGCTGGCGCTTCCCCTTGCCGGTTTCGTGATGCTCGCCATCCCCGGCGCCTTCGCCGAGGAACGGCCGGTCATCACGACCACCAAGGCGAGCGCCGACGAGATCCGCGAGTTCTGCACCAATATCGCGGACGCCGCGCGCGACCAGCGCTACCTGCTCCAGAAGCAGGAGCTCGAGAACCTGCAGAAGGACGTCGACGAGCGCATCAAGACGCTCGAGGCCCGGCGCGCCGAATATGAGGACTGGCTGAAGCGCCGCAACGACTTCCTGAAGTCGGCGGAAGCCGGCCTCGTCGAGATCTACAAGAAGATGAAGCCGGATGCCGCCGCCGCCCAGCTTGCGGCGCTCGATCCGGAAATCGCATCGGCCATCGTCATGAAGCTGGCGCCGCGCCAGTCGAGCACGATCCTCGGGGAAATGCCCGCCGACAAGGCCGCCGTGCTCACCCGCATCATTGCCTCGGCGAGCGATCCGAACACCTCAAAGGACCCGTCATGAAGAAGACCGCCTCCGCACTTGCCGTCGCGCTGGCCTTGTCGGGCTGCGCCAGCCAGGCCGTGAACGAGATCGGCAAGGCGCCGTCGATGAGCCCCATCGGCAGCGGGCTGAACTATGCCGAGACGCCGCAGATGGCCATGTATCCCAAGCAGCCGCGCACGGCCGTCTCGGGCTATTCCATCTGGCGCGACCAGCAGTCGGCGCTCTTCAAGGATTCGCGCGCCTTCAAGATCGGCGACATCCTGACCGTCAACATCCGCGTCAACGACAAGGCGAGCTTCGACAACAAGACCGACCGCTCGCGCACCAACAAGAGCGGCATGAACATCGGCTTCGGCGGTTCCGGCAACAATTTCGACGTCGACACCAAGGCCGACCTTTCCTTCGGCTCCTCGACCAGCACCAAGGGCGACGGCACGACGGAGCGCTCGGAGAAGCTGAACCTCCTCGTCGCCGCCGTCGTCACCGGCGTCATCGAGAACGGCAACCTCTTGATCAGCGGCTCGCAGGAAGTGCGCGTGAACCACGAGCTGCGCATCCTCAACGTCGCCGGCATCGTGCGCCCGCAGGATGTCGACGCCAACAACCAGATTTCCTACGAGAAGATCGCCGAAGCGCGCATCTCCTACGGCGGCCGCGGCCGCCTGACCGAGGTGCAGCAGCCGCCATGGGGCCAGCAGGCCGTCGATCTGTTCTCGCCGCTCTGACGCAACACGGGAAGAAGCCTATGGCGGACGAAGAACAGGCCACGGAAAAGAAGAAGCCCTCGCTGGTCGTCACCATCGCGGCCGTCGCGGTGCTGACGCTGCTTGCCGCCGGCGGCGGCTGGTTCGTCGGCAACATGCTCGCCCCGCCGCCGGCCGAAAAGCCGGCCGCTGAAGTGGCGAAGGCAGAGGGTGGCAAGGAAGGCAAGGAAGGCGAGGGCGCGGAGATCCCGCATATCTCCACCCAGGAGAACGGCATCGTCCTGCTCGATCCCATCACCAGCAATCTCGCCTATCCCTCCGACAACCGGGTCCGCCTCGAAGTGGCCCTCATGTTCAAGGGGGCGCCGGACGTCAAGCTGGCGGAGGAAATCCACCAGGACATCATGGCCTACATGCGCACGGTCTCGCTCCAGCAGGTGCAGGGACCGCGCGGTTTCCAATATCTCAGGGAGGACCTGCAGGAGCGGGTTGACCTCAGGTCCGAAGGGCGCGTAACCAACGTCATGTTCCGCACCTTCGTGATCGAATGATTCGAGTCCTTCTGACCTTTCTCGCCATGATGGCGATGACCGGCATGGCCTACGCCCAGCAGCAGTTGCAGTTGCCGGGCGACCTCCTCAATGCGCCGGTCAACGGCTCGGTCGCTTCCTGGATCATCCGCACCTTCGGGCTCCTGACCGTCCTTTCGGTGGCGCCCGGCATCCTGATCATGGTGACGAGCTTCCCGCGCTTCGTCATCGCCTTCTCGATCCTGAGATCCGGCATGGGGCTTTCCACCACGCCGTCGAACATGATCCTCGTCTCGCTCGCCCTGTTCATGACCTTCTACGTCATGGCGCCGACCTTCGACCGCGCCTGGCAGAACGGCGTCGAGCCGCTCATCGCCAACCAGATCGACGAGACGGAGGCGGCCAAGAGGATCGCCGAGCCCTTCCGCGCCTTCATGGTGGCCAATACCCGCGACAAGGACATCGATCTCTTCATCTCGCTCGCCGAGGAGCGCGGGCAGAAGGTCGTCGAGGGCAATGTCGCGGACCTGCGCGTCGTCATTCCCGCCTTCATGATCTCGGAGATCCGCCGCGGCTTCGAGATCGGCTTCCTCGTCGTCCTGCCCTTCCTCGTCATCGACCTGATCGTCGCCACCATCACCATGGCCATGGGCATGATGATGCTGCCGCCGACCTCGATCTCGCTGCCCTTCAAGGTCCTGTTCTTCGTGCTCATCGACGGCTGGAACCTCCTCGTCGGCAGTCTCGTGCGCTCGTTCAACTGACCGGCGTTAACCAATCCGATTAAGGTTTCGTTCACTACACGCCGGGGATGGCTCGCTCCCTCCAGCGCCGGTTAAGCTGTTGGCAAGAAATGGCTGCGAATTTTGCCTCAGATGACGGGTTTGGTATCCCTCCGGAACGCCGGAGGAGCCGAGTTGGCATGAGGCCGAACCGTCATGACCGGTAAGTAATCCAACCCGGTATGTCCCCCTCAGTATTTCGTTCAAAGGGACAAGCAATGACCAGCATTCTCACCAACACCAACGCAATGGCAGCGCTTTCCACGCTGCGGTCCATCTCCAGCAGCATGGAAGATACCCAGAACCGGATTTCTTCGGGTCTGCGCGTCGGTTCGGCTTCCGACAACGCCGCCTACTGGTCGATTGCGACCACGATGCGCTCCGACAACGCTGCCCTTTCGGCCGTTCAGGACGCCCTCGGCCTCGGCGCCGCCAAGGTTGATACCGCCTATGCCGGTATGGACTCGGCCATCGAAGTCGTGAAGGAGATCAAGAACAAGCTCGTCGCCGCAACCGAAGACGGCGTCGACAAGGACAAGATCCAGGAAGAAATCACCCAGCTCCAGGACCAGCTCGGAAGCATCGCCGAAGCCGCATCGTTCTCGGGCGAGAACTGGCTCCAGACGGGCCTGACGACCGCCACTTCGTCCGAGACGAAGAGCGTCGTCGGTTCCTTCGTTCGTGATGCTTCGGGCAATGTCTCGGTCAAGAAGGTTGACTATACGCTCGATAGCTCCACGGTGCTCTTTGACACCAGCGGTAACGGTAACGGTATCCTCGACAAGACGACCTCGATCGAGGATGCCAGCTTCACGCTGAACATCAACACGGGCGGCGTCGTGAGCCCCGTCACTGTTGCGGCCTATACGATCGACCAGGTCATCGCCGACACGGGTTCTGTCTTCACGGGTGATTCGGCCACGGGCGGGGCGAAGAGCTATGTCAAGGTCTCGGACGACGTTTGGGTCGAAGCCGTCGACCAGAGCACGGTACCCACGCAGGAAGTCGCCTTCAACGACACCACCAACGGCATAATGTGGGCGGTCGACACAACGGCAGCACCTGCCGCCGCGACCGCCGCTTCGGTCTCCGGTCTGACGATCGATTCGAACACCACGGCAACGCAGCTCGGCAAGCTCATCAGCATGGTCGACGATGCCCTCGGCTCGATGACCAGCGCCGCTGCATCGCTCGGCTCGATCTCCTCGCGCATCGACCTGCAGGAAGAGTTCGTCTCCAAGCTGACCGATTCGATCGACAAGGGCGTCGGCCGTCTCGTCGATGCCGACATGAACGAAGAATCGACCCGCCTCAAGGCCCTGCAGACCCAGCAGCAGCTCGCCATCCAGGCTCTGTCGATCGCCAACTCCGACTCGCAGAGCGTGCTCTCGCTGTTCCGCTAATCGACGCGCATGGAGGCTGGCTGAGCCTCCATCGCCTCTCGAATGCCGCGCCCGGAAACGGGCGCGGCATTCGTGCTTTGTGATGCATATCGTTAATTCAAATTTAGAGTTCGTTAACCATGCCACGATTATATGGGCACAACGAAACGGCGAGTTAACACTCTTTAAGAAGCTCGTTAGCAGGCATGACGCTGCTCGTCGTTCCCGGCGCCACCCGGAATGTCCCTCTCCCGTCAGCCAACTATGGGGCACTTATTATGACAAGCATCCTGACGAACGTCGCAGCCATGGCTGCTCTCCAGACACTCCGGTCCATCGATTCCAGCATGGAAGATACGCAGGCCCGCGTTTCGTCCGGCCTTCGCGTCGGCGAAGCCTCCGACAACGCCGCCTACTGGTCGATTGCGACCACGATGCGTTCGGACAACATGGCCCTCTCCGCCGTTCAGGACGCCCTCGGCCTCGGCGCCGCCAAGGTCGACACCGCCTATGCCGGCATGGACTCGGCCATCGAGGTCGTGAAGGAGATCAAGGCCAAGCTCGTTGCCGCAACCGAAGACGGCGTCGACAAGGACAAGATCCAGGAAGAAATCAGCCAGCTTCAGGACCAGCTTGCCAGCATCTCCGACGCGGCTTCGTTCTCCGGCGAGAACTGGCTGCAGACGGACCTGTCCAGCGGCACCGTCACGAAGAGCGTCGTCGGCTCCTTCGTCCGTGACGACGCCGGCAACGTCTCGGTCAAGAAGGTCGACTACGATCTGAGCAGCGCCACGGTTCTTTTCGACACCGTCGGCAACGCCGGCATCCTCGACACGCAGGTCGGTATCGAGGACGACAGCTTCACGCTGAACATCAACACGGGCGGCGTCGTCAGCGCCGCCACCGTCAAGGCCTACTCGATCGACGACGTCATCGCCGACACGGGTTCCGTCTTCACCGGCAACTCGGCCACGGGCGGCTCGAAGAGCTACGTCAAGGTCTCGGACGACGTCTGGGTCGAAGCCGTCGACCAGAGCACGGTACCCACGCAGGAAGTCGCCTTCAACGACGGTACCACGATGTGGGCGGTCGATACGACGGCCACGCCCGGCACGGTTCTCACCGCTTCGGTCTCCGACCTGACGATCGACAACTCGACGACGGGCGGCCAGCTCGACAAGCTCATCAGCATGGTCGACGATGCCCTTTCCGCAATGACGAGCGCTGCCGCCGACCTCGGTTCGATCGGCATGCGCATCGACCTGCAGGAAGACTTCGTCAATGCCCTGACCGACTCGATCGACTCCGGCATCGGCCGCCTCGTTGATGCGGACATGAACGAGGAATCGACCCGCCTCAAGGCCCTGCAGACCCAGCAGCAGCTCGCTGTCCAGTCGCTGTCGATCGCCAACTCGGCCTCGGAAAGCATCCTCACCCTCTTCCGTTAAGAGGCAGAAAAGCCAGGTCGGCGGCCCTGACGGCCGCCGCGCCTTCCCGAATGCGAGCCGCGCCGGACCCCCGGCGCGGTTTTTCTTTTCCATCCTGCTTTTTCCGCCCACCCCTTCGGCATTCATTAACCATCTTGCGGTTAGATGGTCTTATAGAAACGGCAGGTTAACCTTGAAAATTAATAGGTTAGCAAGCATGACGCTGCCTGTCGTTCCCGGTGGTGACCGGAATGTCCCTTCTCAAATCAGCCATTCAAGGGGCACTTAGTAATGACGAGTATTCTGACCAACGTCGCAGCCATGGCTGCGCTCTCCACCCTCCGGTCCATCGAGACCGGCATGGAAGATACGCAGGCCCGCGTTTCGTCTGGCCTTCGCGTCGGCGAAGCCTCCGACAACGCCGCCTACTGGTCGATTGCGACCACGATGCGTTCGGACAACATGGCCCTTTCGGCCGTTCAGGACGCCCTCGGCCTCGGCGCCGCCAAGGTCGACACCGCCTATGCCGGCATGGACTCGGCCATCGAGGTCGTGAAGGAAATCAAGGCCAAGCTCGTTGCCGCAACCGAAGACGGCGTCGACAAGGACAAGATCCAGGAAGAAATCACGCAGCTCCAGGACCAGCTCACGAGCATCTCCGACGCGGCGTCGTTCTCGGGCGAGAACTGGCTGCAGACGGACCTGTCCTTCGGCACCGTCACGAAGAGCGTCGTCGGCTCCTTCGTCCGTGACGATGCCGGCAACGTCTCGGTCAAGAAGGTCGATTACGACCTGAGCGCTTCGTCGGTGCTCTTCGACACTGTCGGCAACACCGGCATCCTCGATTCGACGACCGCGATCGAGGACAACAGCATCACGCTGAACATCAACACGGGCGGCGTCGTGAGCCCCGTCACTGTTGCGGCCTATACGATCGACCAGGTCATCGCCGACACGGGTTCTGTCTTCACGGGTGATTCGGCCACGGGCGGGGCGAAGAGCTACGTCAAGGTCTCGGACGACGTCTGGGTCGAAGCCGTCGACCAGAGCACGGTACCCACGCAGGAAGTCGCCTTCAACGACACCACCAACGGCATAATGTGGGCGGTCGACACAACGGCAGCGCCCGCGGCCACGACCAACGCTTCGGTCTCCACCCTGAATATCGACGCAAGCACCACCGGCACTCAGCTCGACAAGCTCATCAGCATGGTCGACGACGCCCTGACGCTGATGACGAGCGCCGCCGCCGACCTCGGCTCGATCGGCATGCGCATCGATCTCCAGTCCGAGTTCGTCTCCAAGCTGACCGACTCGATCGACAAGGGCGTCGGCCGCCTCGTCGATGCGGACATGAACGAGGAATCGACCCGCCTCAAGGCCCTGCAGACCCAGCAGCAGCTCGCTGTCCAGTCTCTGTCGATCGCCAACTCCGCTTCGCAGAACATCCTGACGCTCTTCCGTTAATCGGAAGGCATCGTCCGAACCTGAAGGCCCCGGTTCTGCCGGGGCCTTCCTCGTTTCGCGGCGCCTTTCAAAGCGGCGGATGCAGGAAGGTCGGCATGGCCGCGTTTTCGGCCTTGCGGGCAAGGTAAAGCCGCGCGGTATCCAGCGCCTCGCGGATCGTCACGTCCATGTCGAGATAGCGGTAGGTGCCGAGACGCCCGACGAAGGTGACGCCAGCCTCCCGCTCGGCGCGGGCGACATAGTCGGCAAGCTGCGCCTTCTCCTCGACGAGGCGGATGGGATAGTAGGGAGTGTCGCCCGGCTCGCAGGCGCGCGAGAATTCGCGGTAGCAGACCGAGCCCCGATGCTCCTCCCAGGGCGAGAAATGCTTGTGCTCGGTGATCCGCGTATGGGGCACCGAGACGTCGCCGTAGTTCATCACCGCGCAGCCCTGGTAATCGCCGTCATAGGTGAAGCGCTCGAAGTCGAGCGTGCGGTAGCCGAGCCGGCCGAGCTCATAGTCGAAATAGCCGTCGAGCGGGCCGGAATAGAAGACATGGCCGAAGCCGGCCTCCTCGCCGCGCCTGAAATTCCTCTCCAGGGTCACCGTCATGTTCGGATGGTCGAGGATGCACTCGATCATCGCGGTATAGCCATTCTCCGGCATGCCCTGGTATTTGTGGAAGAAGTAGTTGTCCTCGTAGTTGAAGCGCACCGGCAGGCGCTTCAGGATCGACGCCGGCAGCTCGGTCGGCGAGCAGCCCCATTGCTTCTGCGTATAGCCCTTGAAGAACGCCTCGTAGAGATCGCGCCCGACGAAGCGCAATGCCTGTTCCTCGAAGGTCTGCGGATCGGCGATGGTCTTGTCCGCCTGGTCCTCGATGAAGGCGCGGGCCTCGTCCGGCCGGAGGCACTTGCCGAAGAACTGGTTGATCGTGTGCAGATTGATCGGCAGCGAGTAGACCTGACCGCCGCTCGTCGCCTTAACGCGGTTCTTGTAGGGCATGAAGGCCGAGAAGCCGTTCACGTAGCCCCAGACTTCCTCGTCGTCCGTATGGAAGATGTGGGGGCCGTAGACATGCACCATCACGCCCGTCGCTTCGTCGCGCTCGGTATGGCAGTTGCCGCCGATGTGGCTGCGCGCGTCGATGATCTCGACGCGGTGGCCGGCCTCGGCGAGTTCGCGGCCGATGACGGCGCCGGAAAGCCCCGCGCCGACGATGAGAATGCGTTCGCCTGCCTTCATGGCCTTTTGTCCCGGTGGAGAGGTTGCAGTAAGAGGGCCCTGGCTCTGGCTAGCGCAACTGCCTTGTGTCGGGCTTGCAGGCAGATGAAGAGCGTGTTGGCAAAAATCATAGATTTTCAAATATATAGGCGCGCCTATCAGGCCTCGTTAATAAAAATTTAACGATCAACAGTTAACTCTTGACTTATTGGGGGTAGCTTGCCGAAAATCGCACTCGCCGAAAGGTGGCTGGCACGCCCGGTTTCAATACGGGATTTTCCCGCCCTCAGCGCAGGATTTCGAAGCTGTTTCCGGCTTCGAATGCATGATGTCCTTCCAGCGCGAGGCTCGTCAGAGCCATGTATTTTCAATCCTTTTCGACGTGTGTCGTTGCATTGCCGACCAAGGCGGCACGCGGAAGAGAACGGACCGCCCCGGCGCGTTGCGTTCTCGAATCGAAAATGACGTCAATATTTGGAAGGTAGCTCATGACATCCACCATCCCGACGCTTTCCACCAGCCAGATCCGGACACTCTCGACGGCTGCGATCCAGGCTTGGACTGCGGAGGATGTGGCTGCCCTCAGCACCGCGCAGATCGGCGTCCTGAACGCGCGCCAGGTCGCAAGCATCGATGCAGGCTATGTCGGCTCGCTCACCACGCAGCAGATCCGCGCCGTGTCGGCGCGCTCCATCAGCGGCCTGACGGTCGACCAGTTGGCCTACCTGTCTTCGCAGCACATCCAGGCTCTTACGACGGCGCAGGTCGGCGCGTTCTATTCGCAGCAGATCGACGCCCTCGACGCCGACCAGATCGCCGCCTTCGACAGCACGCAGATCGCCGCCTTTACCGCGAAGGAAGTCCACGCCCTCACGTCCGACGACATCGCGACCTTCACGACCGGCGAGATCGCGGCGATCAACGCCAAGGCCTTGCCGAGCCTTACGACGGATGCCATTGCCGTGCTTTCGCCCGAGCAGGTCGCCGCGTTCACGACGGCGCAGGTCGCGGCGCTCTCGGTCGCGCAACTGGCCGCCTTCACCTCCGAGCAGGTGGAATCGCTGAGCACCGTCCAGCTGGGGGCGCTGACCATACGCCAGGCCGCCGGCCTCGACATGACGGCGCTGTCGACCGAACAGACCGCCGCCCTCTCGACGGCCTTCATCGCCGGGCTGAAGACGCAGCAGGTCGCCGCCCTGACTTCCGACCAGGCCGAGGCGCTGACGAGCAGCCAGGTCGCGGCGCTCTCGGCCACGGCCATCGTCGGCCTCGAGGCCGAGGACATCGAAACGTTCTCGACCGGCGAAATCGCCAGCATCAAGACGCAGATGCTCGGGCGTCTCACCACCGACGCCATCGCCGCCCTGACCTCCGAGCAGGTCGGCGCCCTGACCACGGCGCAGGTCGCCGCGCTCTCCATCGCCCAGTTGGCCGCCCTGACCTCCGAACAGGTCGGTGCGCTGAATTCGGGGCAGGTCGGCGCGCTGACCGCCCGCCAGGCCGCCGGCCTCGACGTGACGGCGCTGTCGACCACGCAGACCGCCGCGTTGTCGACGGCCTTCATCAGCGGGTTGAAGAGCAATCAGGTCGCGGCGCTTTCCTCCGACCAGGCGGCGGCTCTTACGAGCGCCCAGATCGGCGCGCTCTCGGCCGTTGCGGTTGCCGGCCTGGAAGCCGAGGATGTCGAGACGTTCTCGACCGACGAGATCGCGGGGATCAAGACGCAGGTCTTCGCGCGGCTCGCCACCGATGCCGTCGCCGCACTCTCCACCGCGCAGGTCCGTGCGCTGACGACCGCGCAGGTCGCGGCGCTCTCGACCGGCCAGCTGGCCGCGCTTTCCTCCGAGCAGGTCGGCGCGCTGACGACCGCGCAGGTCGGCGCGCTTGCCATACGCCAGGCCGCGGGCCTTGACGTGACGGCCCTTTCGACCGCCCAGACCGCGGCCCTGTCGACGACCTTCATCGCCGCGTTGAAGGGCGATCAGGTTGCCGCATTCTCCACCGAGCAGGCCTCCGCCCTCGGGACGGGGCAGGTCGCCGCGCTCTCGGCCGCCGGCGTTACGGGCCTTGCGGCCGCGGATATCGAGACGTTCACGGCCGACGAGGTTGCCCGGATCGCCACGCGGGCGATCGTCTGGCTTGCGACCGATGCCGTCGCGGCCCTTTCCACCGCGCAGGTCGCCGCCCTGACGTCCGATCAGATCGCGGTGCTCAAGCCCGCCCAGCTCGCCGTCCTCAATTCCGACCAGTTCGGTGCGCTGACGACGACGCAGATCGGCGCGCTGAATGCACGCCAGGCGTCGGGCCTCGATTTGAGCGCGCTGTCGACGGCCCAGACCGCGGCACTTTCCACGGCCTTCATCGCCGCGTTGAAGAGCGACCAGATCGCCGCCCTTTCGTCCGACCAGACGGCTGCCCTGACGAGCGGGCAGGTGGCGGCCCTTTCGGTCTCCGGCGTCTCCGGCCTCGAGGCCGAGGATATCCAGACGTTCACGACGAGCGAGATCGCGCAGATCGGTTCGCGGACGATTGCCCGCCTGTCCACCAGCGTCATCGCCGCATTGACGAGCGGCCAGATCGGGGCCCTGACGACGGGCCAGGTCGCGTCGCTGTCTTCCGAGCAGATCGCGGCCCTGTCTTCCGAGCAGATCGATATCCTGAACTCCGCGCAGATCGGCGCGCTGAGCAGCCGGCAGATCGCGGCGATGCTGCTGGAGGATATCCAGACCTTCAAGACGGACGAGATCGCGGCGATCGGCACCCGGGCCATCAGGGGGCTGACCACGCAGCAGGTCGCCGGCCTGAGCTCGGAACAGCTCGACAGCTTCACGACGGCGCAGGCGCAGGCGATGACCGTCGCGCAGGTGAACGCGGTGGTCGCCGCCTACGCCGAATTCGAGGGTCTTTGACGCGAAAGGGGCGGGCGCACGGCCCGGCCGAAACCCTATGCGAACCTTTCACGGGCGTCCGTCATCTCCGGCGGGCGCCCGTTAATCATTAATACTCGCCCCATGTAGTCTATCTGCGCGCCTGTGCTTGAGGTTTTCTGCCTATGCTGGCCTGCGGGCTTGATTCCGGACAATTCGGGACAGACGTTTGAGCCACCGTTAACCCAAAATTAAAGGCTGGAGGATAATCTCCGGTTGAACGCGAAATTCCCTCGCGAATCCAGGGCCTGAAGATGCATTCGGGCCCCTGCCGGCAAGCCGGCTCCAGGTGGGGGACGATTGCTTTCGAGGGCGTGGGGATCAGAGACATTCGTTGCTCTGGGTGCATGATGCCATTCCGCTGTGCTGGCTCGCGCGAGCCATGTTTCACCTAGCACAAACGCCGGCCAAGGGCGGTGCCGGGCCTGCCGATGCCGATAAGGGCATGCGCAGCGTCGGCGGCCTCGTATCATGCGCAAGGATTTCGACATCCTCGCCGTGAAACCTCCTGGATTACCGGACGTGCGACAGGTGATTGCGTCTGCCAACTTCAATCTTGGGGTAAATCCATGTCTCTCACTTCGTTTGTTTCCGGCCTGTCTGCAACGCAGGTCAAGGGCCTCTCCACCACGAACGTTGCGGCACTCGACACCGCTGCCGTCGGCGCGCTGAAGTCCGAAGCCGTTGCCGCACTTTCCTCCAGCCAGCTTGCGGTCATCGCCGACGATGAAATCGAATCGCTGAAGCTGAGCAGCCTGTCGACCGCCGCTCTTGCCGGCCTGACGCTCGGCCAGTTCCAGCAGATCAACACGTCTGCCACGGCCTCCCTCACCGATGCCCAGGTCTCCGGCCTTTCGACCGGCCTGGTCAGCCAGCTCGTAACGGCCGACCTCGACGCGCTCGATGCGTCCCAGGTCAAGGCCCTGACGTCCAAGCAGCTCGCCGCGCTCAACGCATCGCAGCTCAGCGCAACCTCCATCGTCAACCTCGACGCTGCACAGGTCGGCAAGCTGAGCGGCGCCCAGATCACGTCCCTCGACGATGCGGCCGCTGCCGCCCTTACCGCCACCCAGCTCGCCGGCATGAGCTCGGACGGTGTCGCCGGCCTTGAAGCCGCTGACATCACCGCCCTCTTCGCCGGTGCATCGTCGAAGATCGCCGCGCTCTCCACCAAGGCCCTCGCCGGCCTGGACGGCACCGATATCGCAGCACTCGACGCCGACGGCGGCGCCAAGCTGACGACGGACCAGATCAAGGCGCTCAGCTCCGCACAGGTTGCTGCGCTGACCAGCGACGAAGTCGGTAGCTGGACCTCCGATCAGGTTGCGGCCCTGGCCTCCAAGCAGATCCAGTCCCTGAGCATCGCCGCCCTCAGCTCGACGCAGCAGGGCTTCCTGACCGCGGGCCAGATCAGCGCTCTCAACTCGACGCAGATCGCCGCCATCGACGACGGCGCCCTGGACGCCTGGACGACCGCACAGCTCGGCGCCATCAGCTCCACCGGCGTTGCAGGCCTGTCCACCGACAACGTCGCCGCGCTCGACGCAACCCAGGTCAACGCCCTCAACTCGAAGGCCTTCGCCGCTCTCGACACGACCCAGATGGGCAAGCTCGACGCGGCTGTCTTCAGCGGCCTCAGCTCCGACCTCGTCAAGGTACTGTCGACCGACAAGATCGCCGGCCTGACGAGCGACCAGGTCACCGCCATGGGCACGGCGCAGGTTGGCGCCATGTCCTCGGCCCAGATCGCGGCTCTCGACAATGGTGACCTCGCCCTCTTCAGCGCGGGCGAATTCGCTGCCATCTCCGACGCCGCTCTCAAGGGCCTCGAGGAAGACGACCTGATGCACATGACCGATGCCCAGCTCGACGAGCTGACGTCGGCCCGCGAATCGCTCTTCTCGCAGGACCAGACCAACTGGATCATCGCCGCCTACACGGAAACGACCAACGCACAGTAATTGACGGAAACGGTCGGCACGGCCTCGGCCGTGCCGTATCCTCCACCGCGATACGGGAAACGGGCGGCGCTCTTGCGCCGCCCGTTTTCGTTCATGGGTCCATGACAGCCAGCCCCGCACAAGCCAGACGGGCAATAAGCGCAGGGTGTTTCACTGCGCCTGCAATTGCGTTTCCGCGGCCGTTTGTCGGAGGATGACATGAACGTAAAGACCACTGTGGCTGCGGACCCGGCATCGCCCATCGTCAATGTGTTCCAGCGCGCGCGCAGCCAGAAACTGTCCCTGGCCGAGCTCATGCAATCCGCCGAGGCCCTGACGGGCGCGGGGCTGCTGGCGCAGGCGATCGATCTCTACAAGACCTGGATCGCCTTCAACGAAAGCAATCCGCTCGTCCACATGGCCGCGTTCAACTATGCCGTGGCGCTTCGCCAGGCGGGTGATGTCGTCGGCACGATCCATGCGCTGCAGGCCTGCCTGAGGATGGATCCGACCTTCGGCCCCGCCCATATCAATCTCGGCCGCGCCTTCGAGGATGGCGGCCAGATCGACCAGGCCGTGCGCCAGTGGCTGTCCTTCGTCGAGGCGACGAAGGAGATCACGCCCGAAAGGCTCGGGCATCGCCTGATGAGCCTCCAGCATACCGGGCGCGTGCTGGAGAATGCCGGCCGGCTGGAGGAGGCGGAAGCCATCCTGTGGCAGGCGATCGAGCTGCAGCCCATGAAGCCGGAGGCGGCGCAGCACTGGCTGTCGATCCGCCAGCACCAGTGCAAGTGGCCGATCATGACGCCGTCGAGCCATGTCACCGCGCGCCAGCTTGTCGACGCGCAGTCGCCGCTGACGCTCGGCTGCTACGCGGACGATCCGATCTTCCAGCTCGCGAGGGCCTACCGCTACAACAAGACGCTGGTCGGCCGTCCCGACATCAGCGTCGTGCCGCGCAAGCCCGCCCGTAGCAAGTCGGGCAGCGGCCAGCGCCTTCGCGTCGGCTACGTTTCCTCGGACCTGCGCCAGCATGCGGTCGGCTTCGCCCTCAGCGAGGTCCTTGAACTGCACGACAAGAAGAGCGTCGAGGTCTTCGCCTATTATTGCGGCGACCCGGCTCCCAACGATCAGACGCAGGCGCGCATCAAGGCCGCCGTGGATTGCTGGCGCGATATCGCGGCGATCAGCGATGTCGAAGCGGCCAAGTTGATCAGCGACGACGAGATCGACGTCCTCGTCGACGTCAACGGCTATACCAAGCACGCGCGCACGGCGATCTTCGCCTATCGTCCGGCGCCGGTCATCGTCAATTTCTGCGGCTATCCGGGCTCCATGGCGAGCCCCTACCACCAGTACATGATCACCGACGGCTATATCATCCCGCCGGAAAACGAGATCTACTATACCGAGAAGGTCTTGCGCATCGCCTGCAGCCAGCCCGTCGACCGCAAGCGCGAGATCGCCGCGCGGCCGACGCGGGCCGAGGCGGGCCTGCCGGAGGACGCCTTCGTCTATGCCTGCTTCAACGGCATGCAGAAGATCACCGAGGAGTGCTTCACGCGCTGGCTCGCCATCCTCGCGGCCACGCCCGGCAGCGTGCTCTGGCTGCTCGGCGAGAACGATACCGCCAGCCGGAACCTGCGCCAGAAGGCGGAGCAGGCGGGCGTCGCCCCCGAGCGCATCATCTTCGCGCCCAAGATCCCCAATCCGCGGCACCTTGCCCGCATCGCGCTCGCCGACCTGTTCCTCGATACGTTCCCCTACGGCGCGCATTCGACGGGCGCCGACGCGATCGGCATGGGCCTGCCGGTCCTGACCGTTCCGGGCAAGACCTTCCCGGCGCGCTTCTGCGCCAGCATCGTCGCCGCCGCCGGCATCGCGGACCTGATCTGCGCCTCGCCGGAGGACTATGTCGAGCGCGCCATTACGCTTGCGAAAGACCGCAAGCGCCTCGACGCCGTCCGTAAGACGCTCACGCAGAACCGCGACACCTGCGTCCTGCGCGACATGCCGGGGCTTGCCCGTCGGCTCGAGGAGCTCTTCTGGCAGATGCAGGGCGAAGCCGAGCGCGGCGAGACGCCCGTGCCGGACCTGCGCAACCTCGACGTCTATTACGAGATCGGCACGGAACTCGTTCAGGAGAACCCCGCATTCGAGAGCGAGGAGGCCTATCGCCGCCGCTATATCGAGAAGCTGGCGCAATGGGACGCGTTCTCGCCGCTGCCGCACGACACCCGCCTCTGGCCGGCCTGAGGATCGACGCATGGCCAGATCTGGCCATGCGAAATTTACGCTTTCTTCATTTTCGTTTATGAAGCGTTAACGGCGTTAACCATTTGTTAACCATTCGCCGTTAACCAGTTGTTAAGAACGATGGATCGGCGCCAGGGCAAATGCGCGCCGAATGCATGAAGCCCCTGTCGTTGCCGGTCCCCGCCTCACTCCGGCCTGTCCCCGACACTTCTTTCCAGGGCAAGTGCCAATGACCAGCATATTGACCAACTCCGCCGCCATGGCGGCGCTGCAGACCCTTCGTTCCATCGACAAGGGCCTGGAGACCACCCAGGCACGCGTTTCCTCCGGCCTTCGCGTCGAGACCGCGGCCGACAATGCCGCCTACTGGTCTATCGCGACCACCATGCGCTCCGACAACCGCGCCATCTCCACGGTGCAGGACGCCCTCGGCCTCGGCGCCGCCAAGATCGACACCGCCTATGCCGGTCTGGAATCGGCCATCGAGGTCGTCACGGAAATCCGCGCCAAGCTCGTCGCCGCGACCGAAGAGGGCGTCGACAAGGCGAAGATCCAGGAAGAGATCACCCAGCTCCAGTCGCAGCTCGTCAGCATCGCCGAAGGCGCCTCCTTCTCCGGCGAGAACTGGCTGCAGGCCGACCTGACGGCGGCCAGCGGCTCGGTGACGAAGAGCGTCGTCGCCTCCTTCGTCCGCAACGCCTCGGGCACCGTTTCCGTCAAGACGGTGGACTATCTGCTCGACGGCTCGACCGTTCTCTTCGACCAGGGCGGCAATCTCGGCATCCTCGACAAGACATCCGTGATCGAGGGCCCCGCCGTCACGCTCAACATCAACGAGGGCGGCGTCTTCACCGAGCACACCGTCGCCGCGTTCACGACCGACGAAGTGATTGCCGCCGGTGCCGGCGCCTCGACCTTCGACGGCAGCTATGCCACCGACGGCTCGAACAACTACGTCAAGGTCGCCGACGACACCTGGGTCCTCGCCGTCAACCAGACCACCGTTCCCAGCCAGGAAGTCGCCTACGAGGATTCGAGCAACAACCTGTGGGCCGTCGACACGACCAACACCGTGTCGGCCACGACATCGTCCGTCGAGTCGCTGTCGATCAGCAACAGCACGACGGCCGCCCAGCTCGACGGTCTCCTCAAGATGGTGGATACGGCGCTGGAGACGATGACCAGCACCGCGGCCGACCTCGGCGCGATCTCCACCCGCATCGACATGCAGGAAAGCTTCGTCGCCACGCTCAACGACGTGATCGACAAGGGCATCGGCCGTCTCGTCGATGCCGACATGAACGAGGAATCGACGCGCCTCAAGGCCCTGCAGACCCAGCAGCAGCTCGGCATCCAGTCCCTCTCGATCGCCAATTCCAGCGCCGAGAACATCCTCCAGCTCTTCCGTCAGTAAGGGCGGGCGCTTCACGAATCCCCCCGGCCGAAGGTCAACGGCCGGGCGGGCGGTTGGGCCGCGCGATTGCCCTGGCGCGGCCCAACACCCTCCATCTTCATCCTCGCACAAGTTTGAACGCCTAGGTTCGACGGCACGATCAGGAAGATCGCGCGCGTTTTCCTTCATGAAGGCGCGGTGTCCGGGGAGACAGGTCAGCGGTGTTGTCAGGTTCCAGTGTTATCAAGAGCGAACGTCGAAGCGGCCCGCGGGTTTCCCGCCGGGCCTCGTTTGCGTTCGTCCGGCACGCGTTTCGGCCGGGAGGCGCGGCATGAGCGCCCAACTCGCCCGCTACCTCAAGGATTTCGGCGCCCCTGCGCGCGCCAAGGCCCCGGCCTTCCAGCCTTCGCCCGCCTTCGGCCTCGATGAGCCGGATGCCGGAATGGGCGAGCCCTTCGCCATGCCCGCCGCGCTGCCGCCCGTCGATATCGAGGCCGAGCGCGCGGAAGCCCACGCCGCGGGGCGCGCAGAGGCCGAAGCCGAGCTCGTCGCCCGGCACGAGGCGGAGATCGCCAGCCTCAAGGAGGCGCAGCGCGCCGAGGCCGAGGCGTTGCGGGCGCGCTACGAGCAGGATTATGCCGCAGCGCTCGCCGAGCGCTTTTCGGCGCTCTCCTTCGAGGTCGGCGAGCTCGTCGCCGCGCAGGTCGCCCATGTGCTCGCCCCGGTCATGAACGAGGTCCTTACCAAGGGCGCCGTCGCCGACCTTGCGCGCATGGTCGCCGAAGGCCTTCCCGAAGGCGAGGGGCTGACGATCACGGTGAAGGGGCCGGCAAACCTCTTCGAGCAGTTGAAGTCGCATTTCGGAGAGGCCGCGCCGGTCTTCCGCCATGTCGAAATGCAGGATGTCGATCTGACGGTGGAATTCGGCGACACCGTCCTGGTAACGCGGATGGCGGCCTGGGCTGACACCGTGCGCAAGGTGCTTGGATGAGCGAAGGCGAAAATCACCACCACGGCAAGAACGAGATCATCATCGTCAAGCGCCACGGCGATCACGACGGCGATCACCATGCCGCCGCCTGGAAGATCGCCTATGCCGACTTCATGACGGCGATGATGGCATTCTTCCTCGTGATGTGGCTCGTCAACGCAGCCAACGAGGAGACCAAGGCCTCCGTCGCCTCCTATTTCAACCCGATCAAGCTCACCGACGACAAGCCGGCGGAAAAATCCGTGAAGAAGCCCGCCAACAGCGCGGAGGGCGAAGCCACCCAGGACAAGTCCAAGGAAGAGGGCCAGCAGCAGGAAAGCGGCAACGGCGCGGAAAAGGGCAAGGACGAGAACACCACGGCCGGCGAGGAAACCCAGTATTCGCAGGCCGATTTCTTCGAGAACCCCTATTCGGTCCTCTCCGAGATCGCGCAGGAAGTCGGCCAGCAGGCCAATGTCAGCGCCAAGGGCGAGGGGGGCGCGGCCAATTCCGGCCCGGCGACCGGCGCCAATGGCGGCGAAGCCTATCGCGACCCGTTCGACCCCGACTTCTGGACGCAGCAGGTCGAGATATCGCAGGCGACCGATGCCGGCAGCGAGGCGGCGGCGAAGGACGGCAAGCCCGCCGAGCAGCAACAGCAGATGGCCGCCGTCGACGCCGACCGCACGGTCGAGGACGCGCTGAAGGAGGCCGACAGCGAGGAAGCGGCGAAGAAGGCCGAAGCCGACAAGGCCGCGGTCGCCGCCGCCAGGGACAAGGCGGAAAACGCCAAGGCCGAGGAGGAAAAGAAGGCCGACGACCTGAAGCAGCAGATCGCCAGGGAGATCGGCTCGCTCGGCAAGCTTGCCGAGGGCCTCACCGTCACGCCCGCCGAGGGCGGGCTTCTGGTAAGCCTCACCGACCAGCTCGACACGCCCATGTTCAACATCGGCTCGGCCGTTCCGCGCAAGGAAATGGTGCTGGCCATGGAGAAGATCGGCAAGATCCTCGAAGGCCGGCCCGGGGCGGTCGCCATTCGCGGCCATACGGACGGACGGCCCTTCGCCGGCGGCAAGAACGACAACTGGCGCCTGTCGATGGACCGCGCGCAGAGCGCCTACTACATGCTCGTGCGCGGCGGCCTCGAGGAAAAGCGCGTCAGCCAGGTCTCGGGCTTCGCCGACCGCCGCCTGAAGGTTCCGGACGATCCGATGGCCGATGCCAACCGCCGCATCGAAATCCTCATCCAGGCCGAAGGCGGCTGATGCGATGGGCCTCCTGCGTCGCCTCCTCCTGACGGGTACGGTTTTCGGCGCGGTGCTCTGCGCCGGTGCGGCCGCACGCGCCCAGGCGCCGGACGACCTTGCGCCCTACAAGATGATCCGCTCGCTGCAATATGTGCAGGACACGGTGGTGCTCGGCGACCATTCGGCCATGGAGATGCAGCGCTTCCTGCTCGGCACGATCGACGAGCGGCTGCGCACGGCGGACCCCTCGATCTTCGACGACCCGCGCAATGTCGACGCGGCGCTCGTCTATGCCATGAGCGGCGGCAATCCCCAGACGCTGGAATATCTGATCCGCAAGGATGTCGCGGGGCACTTCGATTCCCGTCTCACCGATGCGCTGCGCGGCTATCTGAGCGGGCGTGGCAACCAGAGCGTGAAGTCGCTGGCGGAGATCTTCCCCGAATACAAGCGCTCGCGCGTCGGGCCATACCTCGCGCTCGTCTCGGCCAATTCGGTGATCCGCAAGGACCCGAAGCTGGCGCTCGACTATTTCGACTGGGCGCGGCTCGTCGCGCCGGGCACGATCGTCGAGGAGGCGGCGCTGCGCCGTTCCATCTATGTCGCGACCGAGGCCGGCTGGATCGACAAGAGCATGGCCTATGCGAACCGCTATGCGCGGCGCTACCTGCGCTCGCCCTATGCCAGCCAGTTCGCCGACCTCTTCGTGAAGCTCGCGGTCGACCATTTCGACGAGATCAAGGAAGAGGACATCCTCGAGATCCTCTCCTTCATGGACGTTCCGCGCCAGCGCGAGGTCTATTTGCGCATGGCGCGCCTTGCGGCGATATCGGGCAAGAACAAGCTCGCCTCGCTTGCCGCCGAGCGCGCCCAGATCCTGTCGGGCGACGGCGAAAGCGTGCCGAAGGTGCTTGCCGACCTCTATTCGGGCCTCGCCTCGGTGCCGTCCAACGACGTCGCCTCGGCCATGGAATCGATCATCGCCATTCCGGACGAGAAGCTGTCGGCCAAGGACCGGGCGCTGAAGGCGGCCGCCAAGGCGGTGGCGGAAGAGGTTCTGCGCGCGCCAGCGGAGGCGAAGCCGGCGGAGACCGCCCGCAAGAGCGCAGAGGTAGCGCCAGCCGCGACCGAGGACGCCTCCTACGAGGGGCTGAGCGAGGCGGAGGCGGCCGATCGCGCGATGGACCCGCAGGCCGGGGCGGCGGATACGCCCGTCGCGCTCGACGCGGCGCCGGACAAGGAAAAGAAAAAGCAGGAACAAAATGCGGCGGCGGGCATCGACCCGGCCTTCGATACATTCGTATCGGGCGGCCGGTCCAAGCTCGACGAAATCGACGCGCTCTTGAAAGGAGAAGGCAGTTGAGCACCATCGACAGCGGGGTTCTGGGCATCGTTCAGGGGCATGCATCGGCGAAGGGCAAGGCCGGGCAGGGCAAGGGCGAGGGCATGTCCGAAAAGGGCGATTTCGCCACCACCATCGCCAATCTCCAGGGGCGCGAAGGCGGTGAGGGCCGCAAGGGCGGGCGGATTTCGATTTCCGCGGCGGCCCACGGCGAGAAGGCCGAGCAGCCGGGCGGCACGCGCGGAAAATCCGCGCTCGCCGACATGGCGGCGCTTGCCGAGGCTTTCCGCAAGGCGGGCGAAGAGCCGGAAGGTGAGGCGGCAGCGGTGCAGGCCGCCGCCGAGCACGTCGGCCACAAGGAAACCGCCGAAAAGCACAAGTCCGCGAAGAAGGCCGGGGACGCTGCCGACGACGATGCCGGGGATGCGGGGGACAAGCCCGCGGCGCGCACCGAGGTCGGCAATCTGCTGGACATGCTCGCGGCGCCCGCCGTCTTGCCGCATGCTGTCGGCAGCGCCGGCGGCAAGGCTGCCGTGCACGGCGTTTCCGACGTGAAGGCCGAGGCCGGCGGCAAGACGTCCGGCAAGGTCGCCGCGGAAACGGACACGGGAACCGAGACCGGCAGCGCCGAGGATGCGGCGGAGGGCGCGGACCTTCCGAAAACCGGCACCGACCGGCTGTTCCGCCTCATGCGGGCGGATGGCAAGGGCCGCAGCCTCGACATGAACATTTCCGGCAATGGCGAGCGGACTTCGGTGCGCGATGCCAACCCGACCGGGCCGAAGGGCGAGGCGGTGGCCGTCCTCGACGCGCGTCGCTATATCGGCCTCGCGCAGACCGGCAACGCGTCGGCGGTGACCGCGGCCATCACGCAGGATCCGCAATGGGCGGCCTCGCTGAGCGCGACCGGGGGCCTTGCAAACACGGATGCGGCGGCGACCGGCAAGGTCGTCAACACGCTGAAGATCCAGATGCATCCCATCGAGCTCGGCCTCGTGACGGCGACGCTGCACCTGCAGGGCGAGCAGCTCGTCGTGTCGCTGCAGGTGGAGACGGGCGATGCCTATCGCCAGCTCAGCGACGACCAGGATTCCATCGTGCGGGCCCTGCGCGGCCACGGCTTTGCCGTCGACCAGGTGAGCGTGCAGCTCGCCCCGACGGATCGCAGCGCCCAGACCAATGCCCAGGGCCAGCCGCAACAGCAATTCTCCGGCCAGCCGCAGGCCCAGGAGGGCGGCAACGGCCGCCAGGGCGGCGAGGGTGCGTCTGCACGCGAGGGAAGGTCCTATGAAGGCAATACGTCGGAAAACGCTTCTGCCGGCTCTGGCGGGCAGCCTGTGCGCTCTGGCGGCGTCTATCTCTGACGCCAGCGCGTCCACGGGCGCCTGCGAGCGGGAAATCCTCTCGGCGGCGGCCAAGTACGATATCCCGCCCGGCATCCTCTACTCCGTCGGTCTCGCCGAGACCGGCCGGAAGGGATCGCTGCAGCCTTTCGCGCTCAACATCGAGGGCAAGGCCTATTTCGGCCGGAACCGGGAGGAGGCGCTGCAGGCCTTCGAGGCGGCCCGCGCGCGCGGCGCGAAGCTGATCGACCTCGGCTGCATGCAGATCAACCACTACTTCCACGGCGAGCATTTCGCCTCGCCCGCCGAGATGTTCGACCCGCGCCGGAACGTCGACTACGCGGCCTCGTTCCTGGCGCGCCTGCATGCGCGCCACGAGACCTGGACCATGGCCGTCGCGCGCTATCATGCCGGCCCGAACAACGACCCGGCGCAGAAGCAATATGTCTGCCGCGTGATCGCGAACCTGGTGGCGACCGGCTATGGAAGCTGGACGCCGAACGCGAAACAGTTCTGCCGCTGATTCATCCGATAGTTGAAATCTGTCGCTGAAAACGACCTGTGCCGTATTGTGGCAAGAATGCGCCCCATTTTGGAGTGGCAAGGCGCGGCGTTAACCTTTGTTAACTTTTCCACCGTAAAATTGTGGCTATTTCCAATTTAGCATACTATATGTAGATCAAATCGGCACGCAATTCTTAATCAACTGTTAATTCCACCCAGTCACTTCCTCTAGTTGCCGGTGATTCGCCCGATTCGTACCACTGCCTGAACGAGGCACCACACTGATTCGGAGGCGGACGAATGATCGTAGTGGTTGATGAGCGCGAGCTCGTTAAAGACGGCTATACTTCTCTTTTTGGTCGCGAGGGCGTGCCCTCGACGGGGTTCGATCCCCGTGAATTCGGCGAGTGGGTGAACACCGCGGCCGATTCCGATATCGACGCGGTCGAGGCGTTCCTGATCGGCCAGGGCCAGCTCTCCATGGATCTGCCGCGGGCGATCCGGGATCGCTCGCAGGCCCCGGTGATCGCGGTCAGCGACACGCCCTCCCTCGAAACCACGCTCGCCTTCTTCGACAGCGGCGTCGACGACGTCGTGAGGAAGCCGGTCCATCCCCGTGAGATCCTTGCCCGCGCGGCCGCCATCCGGCGCCGCCTCAAGGCGCTTGCCAACCATACCGACATCGGCCCGATCCGCGTCTTCTCGGACGGCCGCGACCCGGAAATCTCCGGCGACGTCTTCGCCCTGCCGCGCCGCGAGCGCCGCATCCTGGAATATTTGGTCGCCAACCGCGGCCGCCGGCTCTCCAAGACCCAGATCTTCAATGCGATCTACGGCATCTTCGACGAGGACGTCGAAGAGAACGTCGTCGAAAGCCACATCTCCAAGCTGCGCAAGAAGCTGCGCAAGAAGCTCGGTTTCGACCCGATCGATTCCAAGCGCTTCCTTGGCTACTGCATCGACTGGCAGGGTTGAAAGAAGATTGCCGGCTGGCGGGAGGCGGACCCGGCAGCCAGCTTCACGCAAGGCCCGTCCCATAGGGTCCTGGTACGAGACGAACGGGGAAATGACATGAGCCTCTACGGTACGATGAGAACGGGTGTTTCCGGCATGAATGCGCAGGCCAACCGCCTGAGCACGGTTGCCGACAACATCGCCAACGCGAATACGACGGGCTACAAGAAGGCCTCGACCCAGTTCTCCTCGCTGATCCTGCCGTCGACCGGCGGCGCCTACAATTCGGGCGGCGTCACGACGGACATCCGCTATTCCATTTCCTCGCAGGGCACGTTCACCTACACGACGTCGACGACGGACCTTGCCATTAACGGCAAGGGCTTCTTCATCGTCGAGGGCGCGGACGGCCAGGAATACATGACGCGCGCCGGCGCCTTCACCCCGATGGACGACGGCACGCTGCGCAACAGCGCCGGCTTCACGCTGATGGGCTATCCCTATTCCTCCACGGAAGACCCGACGATCGTCATCAACGGCTTTGCCGGCCTGGAAAAGATCAACCTCGCTTCCGGCGAACTGAACGTGAAGGCATCCGAAAGCGGCTACCTGCACGTCAACCTGCCGTCGAACGAGGCGCATCCCTATTCGAAGGCGACCTCGCTGGTCGCCTATGACAGCCTCGGCAACACCCGCAAGCTCGACTTCACCTATTCGACGACGGCAACGCCCGGCGAATGGAACCTGAGCGTGACCTATACGGACGATTCCGGCGCCATCCACGACATGCTGAGCCCAACGCCCGACACGGCCATCGTGGCCTCGCCGGCCGCGGCCACGCAGGAGGCGCTCAGCTTCGACACGTCCGGCAAGCTCACCAACCCGACCGACATCAGCACCTTCGGCATGACCATCGGCGGCGGCGAGCTCAACGCGCTCAACATCTCCATCGGCGGCGACACCGGCGGCTCGACGCAGCTCGCCTCGGCCTTCGCGGCCAAGGGCGACATCGACGGCATCGGCCCGAGCGGCGTGGCCGGCTACGAGATCAGCGACGACGGCATCGTCTACCTCAAGTACGAGAACGGCGACATGGCGCCGAAATACCGTATCGCCATGGCCAACGTGCAGAGCCCGGACAACCTCAAGCCGCTGCCCGGCAACGTCTATACGCAGAGCCCGGATTCGGGCGTGGTCGTCATGGGGTACGCCGGCAACGGCGGCTACGGCACGATCCTGTCCGGCGCGCTGGAGGATTCCAACGTGGATATCGCCGAGGAACTGACGAGCATGATCGAGTCGCAGCGAAACTACACTGCGAATTCCAAGGTCTTCCAGACCGGCTCCGAACTCATGGAAGTCCTCGTCAACCTCAAGAGATAGGCGGCCTGAAGCCACCGCGTGCATTCGAGAGTTAGGTAGATCCGATGTCGCTTACAGCAGCAATGAAGACTGCTCAGTCCAGCTTCTCCAACGTGGGCCTGCAATCGGCCGTCGCGTCGAAGAACATTGCCAATGCGAGCAACCCGAACTACGCCCGCCGCGCGGCGGTCCTCGCCACCGCGTCTTCCGGCGCCACGGTGGTGGAAACGCAGCGCGCGCAGAACGAGGCGCTGCTGAAGCAGAACCTGCTCTCGATCTCCAAGTCCTCCGGCCAGGACACGCTGCTCTCCGGCCTCACGCAGATGAAGATGATGCTCGGCGGGGAGGACTACGAGCTCTCGCCGTCGACCTATCTCGCCAAGCTGCGCGACAACCTCCAGACCTTCGCCGACAAGCCGAACGAGGTCTCGCTGGCCGAGACCGTCGTGTCGGATGCCGTCGACGTCGCGAACTCGCTGAACAGCACCTCGCTCGCCCTCCAGAAGGCGCGCGCGGAAGCGGATGCGGACATCGATACCTCGGTGACGGAGCTCAACCGTCTCCTCTCCGAATTCCAGACCTACAACGACAAGGTCCGGCAGGGCACGGCCGCCGGCACCGACGTCAACGACGCGCTCGACCAGCGCGACAAGCTGCTGACCGACATCTCCTCGATCATCGGCGTGACGACGGTTACCCGCACGAACAACGACCTGGCGCTCTACACCAGCGACGGCACGGTGCTGTTCGAGACGGTGCCGCGCGCGGTCAGCTTCCAGCCGACGACCACCTATACGGCGACGGTCGAGGGCAACCAGATCCTCATCGACGGCGTGCCGGTACAGGCGGGCACGGGCGGCAATACCAGCGCGCGCGGCTCCCTTCCCGCGCTGCTCCAGCTTCGCGACCATACCGCGCCCACCTTCCAGGCCCAGCTCGACGAGATCTCGCGCGGCCTCATCAACATGTTCTCCGAGAACGGTGACGACGGGCTCTTCGTGCGCAACGGCGTTGCCGTCGGCGACGACCTCACCGTCACCGCGGTCGTCCCCGGCCTTTCGACGGTCATCAAGGTGAACCCGGATGTCATCACCAGCCAGGGCGGCAACGCCATGCTGCTGCGCGACGGCATCAACACCACCTACAACGTCAACGGCGACGCCAGCTTCTCCGACCTGCTGAACAACTACACGACGGCGTTCGAGACCCCGACGACCTTCGCGCCGGAAGCGGCGATCGACACGACGGGCACGATCCTCGCCTTCTCGACCGGCTCGGTCGGCTGGCTGGAACAGAACCGCAGCGCGGCGACGACGGCGAGCGACGACAAGAACGCGCTGCTCGGCCGCACGCAGGAAGCGCTCCAGAACGTGACCTCCGTCAGCCTCGACGAGGAACTGTCGCTGCTGCTCGACCTGGAGCAGTCCTACAAGGCCTCCGCGAAGCTGGTCTCGGCGGTCGATGAGATGATCACATCACTTCTACAGGCGGCGGGGTAAGTCATGAAGGCTTCTTTCGTTTCCAACCTGTCTCTCCAGAACACGATGCGCCTGACCGTGGCCAAGGCGCAGAAGGAGATGACGCAGCTTCAGGAGGAGACGGTCACCGGCCGTCACGCGGATGTCGGGGCCGTGCTCGGCGCCAAGACCGCGCGCACGCTGAACCTCCACCGCGACCTCCAGCGCATGGAATCGCTGAAGAGCACCAACGCGCTGACGACGCAGCGCCTTGCCGCCTCGCAGGAAGCGCTCGGCCAGATGTCGACGGCGGCGAACGACGCGATGGAAGTGCTGATCGCGCTTTCCGGCATGACCTCGGCCGACCAGCTCGACCTTGCCAAGACGAATCTCGGCAATGCGCTTTCGACCTTCACGGCCGCCGCGAACACCTCCTTCAGCGGCGAATATCTCTTTGCCGGCATCAATTCCGACGTGATGCCGCTCGACGACTACCTGCAGGAAACGCCGCCTTCGGACGCCAAGACCGCCTTCGATGCCGCCTTCCTCGCCCATTTCGGCTTCGACCAGTCGAACCCGAACGTCGCCAACATCACGCCGGCCGACATGCAGGCCTTCATCGGCGATCTCGAAACGAGCTTCATGGGCCCCGACTGGGAGACGAACTGGTCGAACGCCTCCAACGAGAACATGGAAAGCCGGATCAGCGCGGCCGAGACCGTGCAGAGCTCGACCAACACCAATGCCGACGGCATCCGCTATACGGCGCTCGGCCTGGTGATCGGCCACGAGATGCTGGCGCTCGATATTTCCGAGCAGACGCGCAAGACGGTCAGCGATGCGGCGATCGACTATGTGGGCCGGGCCATTGCCGGCGTCGACAGCGAGCGTTCCAAGCTCGGCATCTCCGAATCGCGCGTCACCCAGGCCAATACCTCGCTCGATGCCCAGGTCACCATCCTGAACACGAGCATCACGGACATGGAAGGCATCGACACCTACGAGGCGGCCACGCGTGTGACCACGCTCGAATCGCAGCTGTCGCTCGCCTACACGCTGACGTCGAGGATCCAGAACCTGAGCCTGCTGAACTACCTCTGATGAACCAGAGGGTACGGACACACATGAAGGATGTCTGAATGTACCAGTTTTCATATGCCGAGATCATGGAGGAAGGGGTCGCCGTCTCGAAGGATCGGGAACGGCAGGTCCTCGAGCGGTCGATAGCGCTCCTGAAGGCGGCAATGGAGTCCGACGGCGGCAAGGCCACGGTGGAAGCCGTCTATTTCACCCGCCGGGTCTGGATCCGGTTCATCGAGGATCTCGGCGATCCCGAAAACGAACTCGAAGACGAGCTTCGGGCCAATCTCATCTCGATTGCCATCTGGATTCTCAAGGAGATCGAAAAGATCCGCAAACGCGAATCCACGAATTTCCAGGGCATCATCGACATCACCACCATCATCAAGGATGGCATCAAATGAAAAGTACGCTGCGTATATCGCTGAAGTCCGGTGAGCGCATTTTCGTCAACGGCGCGGTCCTTCGGGTCGATCGCAAGGTCGCGATCGAATTCCTGAACGATGTGACCTTCCTTCTGGAAAACCACGTCCTGCAGCCGGAACAGGCCACCACGCCGCTCCGCCAGCTCTATTTCATCGCGCAGATGTCGCTGATCAACCCGGAAGGCGCCGAGCAGTCGATCGCCATGTTCCGCAAGTCGGTCATCATGCTGCTCACCTGCTTCAAGAACGAGGAGGTGCTGGCCGAGCTGAAGCGCGTCGACGCGCTCGTCACGCAGGGCCGCGCCTTCGAGGCCCTGAAGGCCATCCGCGCCCTTTACCCGATCGAAGATCGCATCCTCAACAACCAGGAATTGACGCCGGCAACGGTCGAACAGATCCGCAGGGAGATCGCACCATGGTAGACGCTGTCGGTTCCACCACCTCTTCAGGCTATATCCCGAGCGTGACGGGCGCCGACGCCGGCACCGATTCCAGCAAGGCGACGCTGAACTACGAGAGCTTCCTGAAGCTGCTCGTGGCGCAGATGAAGAACCAGGATCCCACCGAGCCGATGGACGCCAGCCAGCAGATGGCGCAGCTTGCGACCTTCTCGCAGGTCGAGCAGACCATCAAGACGAACAAGAACCTGGAAAGCCTTCTCCAGCGCACCTCGCTGCAGGAAGCCAATTCCGTCATCGGCCGCACGGTCACCAGCGATGACGGCAAGGTTTCTGGCGTCGTCAAGGAAGTCGCGCTATACAATGACGGTATCGTTGCGACGCTTGATTCGGGCGAGAAGATCGTCGTCGGACCCGGCGTAACCGTGAAGTGATCCTATTCCGTGAATGAGGCAGACGCCCTCGATATAGCGCAGGCAGCCATCTGGACGGTCATCGTGGCCTCCGGCCCGGCCGTGCTCGCCGCCATGCTCGTGGGCGTCACCATCGCCTTCATCCAGGCGCTGACGCAGGTGCAGGAAATGACCCTCACCTTCGTCCCGAAGATCCTCGCGATCTTCGTCACCATCGCGATCTCCGCCCCCTTCATCGGCGCCCAGATCTCCATCTTCACCGACCTCGTCTTCTCGCGAATACAAAGCGGCTTCTAGCCCACCCTCGCGCAAGCTTCG
Source organism: Shinella fusca (assembly GCF_014203155.1). Lineage (GTDB taxonomy): Bacteria > Pseudomonadota > Alphaproteobacteria > Rhizobiales > Rhizobiaceae > Shinella > Shinella fusca. The sequence goes on along the minus strand of NZ_JACHIK010000011.1, from coordinate 59,619 downwards.
CCCTGTAGGTCATCGGGTGAAATGGGCGGCGTGCGTGGCGCGCCGCCGCCTCTCATGACGAGACGGGAAGCATTCAGATGGCACAAGTACCGGCAATCAACCTTCCGAAGGTCGGCCTCAAGTTCCGCGATATCGCGTTCGCCGTAGGCATCCTGACGATCCTGTCGATCCTGTTCCTGCCGATCCCGGCCTTCATGATCGACATCGGCCTTGCCTTCTCGATCGCCTTCTCCGTGCTCATCCTCATGGTCGCGCTGTGGATCCAGCGGCCGCTCGACTTCTCGTCCTTCCCGACGGTCCTGCTGATTGCGACCATGGTGCGCCTGTCGCTCAACATCGCGACGACGCGCGTGATCCTGTCGCACGGCAACGAGGGCCACAACGCGGCCGGCGGCGTCATCGCCGGCTTTGCCAGCCTCGTCATGTCCGGCGATTTCGTCATCGGCCTCATCGTCTTCATGATCCTGATCGTGGTGAACTTCATCGTCATCACCAAGGGCGCGACGCGTATCGCGGAAGTGGGCGCCCGCTTCACCCTCGACGCCATCCCCGGCAAGCAGATGTCGATCGACGCCGACCTTTCCGCCGGCCTCATCGACGAGAAGCAGGCGCAGGTGCGCCGCCGCGAGCTGGAAGAGGAAAGCTCGTTCTTCGGCTCGATGGACGGCGCCTCGAAATTCGTGCGGGGCGATGCCATCGCCGGCCTCATCATCACCGCCATCAACGTCTTCGGCGGCATCGTCATCGGCTATTTCCGCCACGGCATGGAGCTTTCGGAAGCCGCCGACGTCTTCGTGAAGCTCTCGGTCGGCGACGGTCTTGTCTCGCAGATCCCCGCGCTCATCGTTTCGCTCGCCGCCGGCCTCATCGTTTCGCGCGGCGGCACGGCCGGCTCCACCGACCAGGCGGTCGTCAACCAGCTTTCCGGCTATCCGCGCGCGCTTCTCGTGGCCGCCGGCCTCATGTTCCTGCTCGCCATCATGCCGGGCCTGCCGCTCATTCCCTTCGCCATGCTCGGCGGCGTCATGGCCTTCGGCAGCTGGGTCATTCCGCGCCGCATCGCCGAGGAAAGCCGCGTCAAGCGCGAGCAGGAGGCCCGCGAGGTCCAGGCCTCGCGCGACCAGGAGAAGGATTCGGTCAAGTCCGTGCTGAAGACCGCGGAGATCGAGCTCCTCCTCGGCAAGCAGGTCTCCACGCGCCTTCTCGGTGCGCACCAGGAACTGGCGTTCCGCGTCGGCAAGATGCGCAAGAAATTCGCCGGGCAATACGGTTTCGTCGTGCCGGAGATCAAGGTCTCCGACGACATCTCCATTCCAGACAAATCCTACCAGATCCGCATCCACGGCACGACAGTCGCGTCCAACATCGTGCGCGTCGGCGAAGTGCTGGTCGTCACCGGCGGCGGTCGAAAGCCGAGCGTGCCGGGCGACGATATCCGCGAGCCCGCCTTCGGCATGCCGGCCGTCTCGATCCTGGAAACCTTCGCAGACGACCTGCGCCGCGAGGGCTTCCACCCGATCGACAACGTCTCGGTCGTGCTGACGCACCTTTCGGAAGTCATCCGCAACAACCTGCCGCAGCTTCTCTCCTACAAGGACGTGAAGGTGCTGATCGAGCGGCTCGACCCGGAATACCGCAAGCTCGCCGACGAGATCTGCTCCTCGCACATGTCCTATTCGGGCCTGCAGGCCGTGCTCAAGCTGCTGCTTGCCGAGCGTGTCTCCATCCGCAACCTGCACCTCATCCTCGAAGCGGTCGCCGAGCTCGCCCCGCATGTGCGCAAGACCGAGCAGATCGTCGAGCATGTGCGCATCCGCATGTCGCAGCAGATCTGCGGCGACCTTGCCGAGAACGGCGTGCTGCCGGTTCTGCGCCTCGGCAACAAGTGGGACATGGTCTTCCACCAGGCGCTCAAGCGCGACTCCAAGGGCGAGATCGTCGAGTTCGACATCGACCCGCGCCAGCTCGAGGAGTTCTCCGAGCAGGCGACCCGGGTTATCCGTGAGTTTCTCGACCGCGGCACGCCGTTTGTGCTGGTCACCTCGCCCGAATCCCGCTCTTATGTGCGCATGATCATCGAGCGCCTCTTCGCCACATTGCCGGTTCTCTCGCATGTCGAGCTTGCCAAGGGCATCGAGATCAAGATTCTCGGCTCCATCTCATGATCACGGATCCCGAAGGCACGGTGCTGGCGCTGTTTGCCGCCTTCTGCCGTGTCGGCGGATGCTTCATGCTGATGCCGGGGTTCTCCTCCGCGCGCATTCCCATGCAGATCCGCCTCTTCGTGTCGGTGGCGGTTTCCATGGCGATCCTGCCGATCATGTGGGACACGATCTATCCGCGCGCCAGCGGCTCGCTCGACGGCTACCTTTCCATGATCGCCTTCGAGACGCTGACCGGCGCGGTGATCGGCCTCATCGCCCGCTACTACGTGCTCGGCCTGCAGTTCGCCGGCACAGTGCTGACCATGATGATGGGCTTCAACGCGCCGCCGACGCCGGACGTGCTGGAGGAGACGGCGGAGAACCAGCTGACGAACCTCCTGTCCTTCTGCGCCCTCATGGTGCTGTTCCTGCTCGATTTCCATCATGTCGTCATGCGGGCGCTGGTCGATTCCTATTCCGTCATGCCGCTCGGCGCCGGCTTCAACCCGCAAAGCGCGCTGATCACGCTCACCGACACGCTGAGCCAGACCTTCATGATCATGCTGCGGCTGGCGAGCCCCTTCATCCTCTACGGCCTCGTCTTCAACGTCACGATCGGCCTCATCAACAAGCTGGCGCCGCAGATCCCGATCTACTTCATCTCGCTGCCCTTCCTCATCATCGGCGGCATGATCCTGCTCTATTTCGGCGTTTCCTCGCTGCTGGAAATATTCACCGCCGGCTTCCTGCCGGTCTTCCGGGGGGAGTAGCATGGCGCAGAGCCGGTCGGAGAAGCTGAAGCGCCTCGTGAGCGTGCAGCGGCACCTGGAGAAGATGGCCGAGATCGACCTTGCCAACACGACGCGCCAGCGCCAGGAGGTGGCCGAGACGATGGACGTGGTGGCCGAGGCCATCGCCTCGCTGGAGCCCGTGCACCGCAGCTTCTCGCGCCACTATTCCGGCCAGTACAGCCGCCTGCAGCAGCAGGACCAGATGCTGGCCAACGTGCAGCAGATGCACGAGATGCGCGTGGTGCGCGAGCGCACCAAGGGCGACCGCATGGAAGAGCACCGGAAGGAAGCCCGCAGCGCCGAGGACCGCGAGGCCGCGGACAATTCCATCTACGATCTCATCGACCAGCACATCGCCTACAAGCAGGACGACGACTGACCGCGAGGCTTGCGCCGGAATGGAAAGCCGAAGGCCCGCCATCACGGCTTCGTCATCCGCCACCAGCCTCCCGTAAGGTTGAGCAGCGATAGTCGCATCAGGACGATGACGAGGTTTGCCGAAAGCAGCCGAGGTCCGGAATGGTCATGAGGCCGGCAGACCGTCATGAAGACGGGCGCGGCATTTGCGGAACCACCCGAAAGGCTCTGAGACGTGGCAATTTCTCCCCCCAGCGACCTGGTGCTCGATGTCGTGCGCGCCGCCGACCCGGCGCAGGTTCAGGAAGCGCAAGCCAAGCTGAAATCGAACCGCGCCGCCTTCGAGGCCAACAGTCTCGCCGAGGCCGGCGCCGGCTTCCAGGCCGCCGTCGGCATTCTCAACCGCGATACGGCGGCAAGCCATGCCGCAGCGAGTTCCGGCAGCGTCACCGCCGTCGGTGCGAAGGCCGTTCCGGAGCACCTGCGCAAATTCGAATCCATGGTGCTGCAGAATTTCGTGAAGTCGATGATGCCGACCGAGAGCGAGGAGCTCTACGGCAAGGGCACGGCCGGCGAGATGTGGCGCGGCATGATGGCCGACCAGCTCGGCGAGGCGCTTGCCAAGGGCGGCGGCATCGGCATCGCCGAAAGCCTCGCCGGCAAGAGCGGCATCACCACCAATCCGAGGGACCGGGATACCGACCGCGTCGCCGCCGGCATGGTCGAGACGCTGCAGCGGCAGGCCTTCGCGGACCTCATCCCGTCCGTCAAGGAAGACGACAAGAAAAAAGCATAAGCGGAGAACGACAAGATGGAACAGGCGAACAACGAACTGCGGATCCGCACCGTGCTCGGCCGGCTGGAAACGATCATCGACAACGAGAACGACAATATCGGTCGCGACCCCCAGTTCGACCTGCCGACCTCGAATGCCCACAAGAGCCGCTGCCTCTACGAGCTTGCCATGCTGACGCGCGACGTGCGCCCCGACGAGGTGCCGCCGACCTTCTCCGTCCAGCTCGGCCGGGTGCGCGAGAAGCTCGCCACCAACGCCCAGCGCGTCTCGGCGCATCTGGAGGCCGTGCGCGAGGTCGTCACCATCCTCAAGAACGCCGTGCAGGACCTTGAGGCGGACGGCACCTATTCGCAGGAGCAGTTCCGCATGGGTTACGGCACATGATCAAGCTCGTCGGCACCGGCGTCTGGATTCTCCTGATCACGCTCGCCTCCGTCTATTTCTCGCTGAAGATGGCCTCGGCCCCCAAGGTCGATACCGCCGCGGCCGAGCGCGAGGCGGCGATGGAATTCGTCAGCGGCTATACGACGACCGTGCCGGTGATCGGGGAGGGGGGCGTCAACGGCTACCTCCTCACCAAGCTCGCCTACAAGGCCAACAAGGAACTGGCGGCCAAGCAGGTCGTGCCGCTGCCGGAGCTGATCACCGACGAGCTCTACACGCTTCTCGTCGGCAAGAAGATGATCGATATCGCCGATGTCGGCAGCTTCGACCTCGAAGCCTTCCGGGGCGTCGTCAAGGAGGGGCTGAACCGCCGCTTCGGCGCGAATGTCATCGACGAGGTCTATGTCGAGCAGATCGACTATCTGACCACCGCCTCCGTGGAGGACCCGGCCCCCAAGCGCGGCGTCACGCTGCTGAAGGGCGAGGTTCCCGCACAGAAGACCGAGGGCAAGAGCGGCGGGCATTGAGGCCGGCCAGGCATCGATGACAGGGATGGGCCGGCTGCCTAGTGCAGGCCGGCCTTTGCCGTTCTGGAGGAGAACTTCCGGCAGAAGGCGTGATAGAGGAGAACCGTGTAGGCGCCGTATCGGCGAAGCCGGCGCGCGGGATCGCTCATGAAGCGGTGCAGCCGGCCGTGACGCGGCTTTTCGAGGCCGTGCGGCGCATCGGCGGCTTCCTCCAGCAGGGTCTCGAACAGGCCGCCGGCGCTGAGCACGAGCCGCGCATGGCCAGGGCCGACATGCCGGTCGATCCATTTCTCCTGCGCCGGCTCGTCCATCGCCACCAGCAGGATATCCGCCTCCGCCGCGCGCACCCGGTCCATGACCAGGTCGGATTGTGCGGGATCGAAGGCGCTGTCGGCGACCGGCAGGAAGGTGTGCCAGGGCGCATGCCGGCGCAGCCGCTCCGTCGCCCGCATCAGCGCGGCCTGCTGCCCGCCGATGAGCGCGACGCGCATCGGCCTTTCGATATAGGTGAGGAGCGCCGGGACGAAATCCGCGGCGGTGAGCTTTGCCGGAAAGCCCCGGCCGTGAAGCAGCAGCGAGGCGGCATCGACGCCCTTGCCGTCCGGCAGCACGATCTGGCGTTCGAGCACGGCCCTGTAGTCGGCGTCGCGCCGCATCCGGTTCGCCTTGTCCGCATCGAGAAAGGCGATGACGCTCTGGCCGAACGGCCGTTCGGCCGCCTCCGCGGCGAAGGCGAAGAGGTCCGCCCAGCCGAGATCGCAGACCGCAAGCCCGAGGATATCGCGGTGCGAGCCGAGCGTGCTGCCCGAAACGAGATTCGGCAGGGCGCTGCGCGCACGCCGAACGGTGCGGGCCTTCACGGTGCGGCGCGGAACGCCGGCAGGATACAACAGGTCGGGCTTCATGCTTTTCCCAGGAAGCTGGTGCGTTGCCTGCGGTGTAGCAACTCGGCTTGAAAGGCCGTTTAAGGAAACCCTGAAAATGCCGGCGCCGGAATTCATCGCTTGCTAACCTTTGCGCCAATGGATTGATTCAGCTTGTATATTTCCAATTGGCCGGGCTTTCGCGCCGGCAGGAATTTGCAGGCTGCTCCAGAAAGGGACGCCGGCCGGCCGGAAAGGCATGCGGCGTTCTTTCCGCCGCGCAAGGCTTGAATTTATCCGTTTTGGACAGCATAGGGCGTTGGGAGGCCATTGCGCCATTCCGCCCGCCGCTAGAGTGGCCGCAATTCATTCGGGGAGACAAACGTGACCACCATTATCGATGGGAAGCAGGTTGCCGCTTCCGTGATTGACGCCGTGAAGTCCGCCACCGCCGCGCTGGAGAAGGACGCGGGCGTGAAGCCCGGCCTTGCCGTCGTCATCGTCGGCAACGATCCGGCAAGCCATGCCTATGTCTCCTCCAAGAGCCGCATGGCCAAGGAATGCGGCTTCAACTCCGTCCAGCACACGCTGCCGGAGGAAACGACGCAGGAAGAGCTTGCCCGTCTGGTCGAGACGCTGAACGCCGACGAGACCATCCACGGCATCCTTGTCCAGCTCCCGCTGCCCAGGCACCTGAATTCCGAGCCGATCATCCAGTCGATCCGGCCCGAGAAGGACGTCGACGGCCTGCATGTCGTCAATGCCGGCAAGGTGGCGACGGGCGATCTCGACGGCGGTCTCGTCTCCTGCACGCCGGCCGGCGCCATGGTCTTCGTGCGGCGCACGCACGGCGAGGACCTTTCCGGCCTCAACGCCGTGGTGATCGGCCGCTCCAACCTCTTCGGCAAGCCGATGTCGGCCCTGCTGCTCGCCGCCAACGCGACGGTGACGACGGCCCATTCGCGCACGAAGGACCTCGCCGCCGTCTGCCGCAACGCCGATATCCTCGTCGCCGCGGTCGGCCGGCCGGAAATGGTCAAGGCGGACTGGGTCAAGCCCGGCGCGACCGTCATCGACGTCGGCATCAACCGCGTTCCCGCGCCGGAAAAGGGCGAGGGCAAGTCTCGTCTCGTCGGCGACGTCGCCTTCGACGAATGCGCCAGGGTCGCCGGCGTCATCACCCCGGTCCCCGGCGGCGTCGGCCCCATGACCATCGCCATGCTGATGGCCAACACGGTGATCGCCGCCTACCGCAAGGCCGGCAGGACGCCGCCGAAGTTCTGATCGGTTGTGGGGGCGGGGCAGCAGGGCATCGCGGTGCTGCCCTCCTGCTGTCACCGCCGCCGACCCCCATTGTCACCTCCCCGGCGATGCGCCTCTGCCGCCTCTCTGCCGCCGTCCTCTTGCAACCTTTCCACCCACCTCCACCTCTCCGGCGTGGATGGTCGGGCTTGACCCGACCATCCACGCCGCGGGTGCCGCGGTGGATCCTCGGGTCAAGCCCGAGGATGACGGAGGGAGAGGAAATGGGGTTTCCGCCAAACGATGCTCAACGCTCAACGCTTGGCGGAACAGACACTCCGGAACGTGCCCTCACTTCCCCGCCGGCGCCGGTCCGGTCGAGGCGCGTACGATGAGGTCGGCTTTCCACAATTCCTGCTGCGGCAGCGCTTCGAGCCGCAGGATATCGGCGATGAGGCGGCGGGCGATGCGCTGGCCGGCGGCGCGCAGCGACGAGCGGGTCGTCGTCAGCGGCACGCGGAAATTCTCCGGCTTCAGCATGGGCAGCACGTCGTCATGGGCGATGAGGGAGATGTCCGTGCCGAGCGTCAGGCCCGCCTGGCTGATCGCCCGCACCGCGCCGAGCGCCAGCACCGTGCTGGAACAGAGGACGGCCGTCGGCGGCGTTTCGAGCTGCAGGAAGCGCTCCATCGCCCGGTAGCCGTGCTCGTCCGTCATCTGCGAATGCTCCACGCACTCCTCGCGCAGCGTCAGGCCGTGCTCGGCGAGCGCCCGCTCCGTGCCCTTGCGGCGGCGGATGGCGAAGGTGAGGTGGTCCGGCCCGTTGATGAGTGCGAAATGCCGGTGGCCGAGTTGCGCGAGCAGGCGCGCGGCATCGTAGAACGCGCCCGTATTGTCGATGTCGAGATAGGGATAGTCCGTCGGCATGCCCATCGAGCGCCCGTGCACCACGAAGGGCGTCTTCAGCGATTTCAGCATGGCGATGCGCGGGTCCTTCACGCGCATGTAGGCAAGGAAAAGCGCGTCGACATTGCCGCTCGCCACCAGCCGCCGGCAGGTCGCCACCTCCTCGTCCGGATGGCTCGGATTGATCACGAAATGAAAGTCGTGCTTGACCGCCTCGTCGCCGAGCCCGGCAAGGAACTCGCCGAAATGCACGTCGGATTCGATGCCGTCGGCCGTCGGCATGACGAGGCCGATGGAGCCCGCCCGGCCGGTCGCAAGGCGCTGCGCTGCGCGGTTCGGGCGATATCCCGTCTCGCGCACCGCCTCGAGCACGCGCTGGCGCGTTTCGGCATTGACCTCCGGGTAGCCGTTCAGCGCCCTGCTGACGGTCGTCTGCGAGAGGCCCAGCAATTGCGATAACTGCTTGAGATTCACATGCTTAGCTTTCTAGGAACAGTCGAAGCGCTTTGAATCTTCCGTTCCCTGTCCCGTCATTTCCTTCAAAGCGCTTCGGGCATCTAACATCAGCGAATTCCGCAGGAAAAGCGGATTTGGCCGTTTTGCGCCGCAAAACTACGCTGCATTGCGTCAAAGGCGGCATTTTTGCGGCCAAATGATTTGGGGGTACTTGACGAGTCCGAGCGTGAGGTGTGATGAAAGGAGAACCAAAGCGCTTTGAATTTTTGGCTATTTTAGAGGATGCCCGCCCGGAAGAGGCGGGTTTGCTATGGGAGGCAATCCGGTGAAAAAGACATTGCTGATGACGGCCGCGCTCGCGCTTTTGATGGTGGGCGGCGCTGCCGCCGCCGATCTGAAGTTCAAGCCGGGCGAGGACGCCAAATTCAACTGGCAGAGTTTCGAGGATTTCAAGAAGGGCCATGACCTCAAGGGCCAGTCGCTCACCATCTTCGGCCCCTGGCGCGGCGAGGACGAGGCGCTCTTCAAGAACGTCTACGCCTATTTCGTCGAGGCGACGGGCGTCGACCTGAAATACTCCTCTTCCGAGAACTACGAGCAGCAGATCGTCATCGACACGCAGGCCGGCAGCCCGCCGGACGTCGCCATCCTGCCGCAGCCGGGCCTCATCGCCGACCTCGCCTCCAAGGGCTACCTGACGCCGCTCGGCGACGAGACCAAGCAGTGGCTGCTCGACAACTATGCCGCCGGCCAGTCCTGGGTGGACCTTTCCACCTACAAGGGCAAGGACGGCAAGGACGAGCTCTACGCCTTCCCCTACAAGATCGACGTGAAGTCGCTCGTCTGGTACGTGCCGGAGAACTTCGAGGACGCCGGCTACGAAGTGCCGAAGACCATGGAGGACCTCAAGGCGCTGACCGAGAAGATCGTCGCCGACGGCGGCACGCCCTGGTGCATCGGTCTTGGTTCGGGTGGCGCCACCGGCTGGCCGGCGACCGACTGGGTCGAGGACCTGATGCTGCGCACGGCCTCGCCCGAGACCTACGACAAGTGGGTCAAGAACGAGATCCCCTTCACCGATCCGGCCGTGATCGGCGCGATCGACGAGTTCGGCTGGTTCGCCAAGAACGACAAGTTCGTCGACGGCGGCGCGGCGGCGGTGGCCTCCACCGACTTCCGCGACAGCCCGAAGGGCCTCTTCACCTCGCCGCCGAAGTGCTACCTGCACCACCAGGCTTCGTTCATCCCGTCCTTCTTCCCGGAAGGCACGGTGGTCGGCGAGGATGCTGACTTCTTCTACATGCCGCCCTATGCCAGCAAGCCTGAGCTCGGCAATCCGGTCCTCGGTGCCGGCACGCTCGCCATGATCACCAAGGACACGCCGGCCGCGCGCGCCTTCATCGAGTTCCTCAAGACGCCGATCGCCCATGAGGTCTGGATGGCCCAGTCGAGCTTCCTGACGCCCTTCAAGAGCGCCAACAAGGAAGCCTATGCCAACGGGCCGATGAAGAAGCAGGGCGAAATCCTGCTCAACTCCACGACCTTCCGCTTCGACGGCTCGGACCTGATGCCGGGCAAGATCGGCGCGGGCGCGTTCTGGACCGGCATGGTCGACTTCGTCGGCGGCAAGTCCTCGGCCGATGTCGCGGCCGACGTCCAGAAGGCCTGGGACGCCATCAAGTAACATTGCGGCGAACCGGCCGGCACCCGCCGGCCGGTTTTCCCAAAACATGCCAAGTGCAGCCGGACCATGCGGGCGCTCCGCGTGAGCGCGAATCGTGGCCGTGACAAGAACGTCTGGGGCGCATTCCTGGGGGAGGGACTGCCGTGCAGCAATTGTTATTCGCCATCTTCACGATGATCGGGGGCGTTCTTGCCTGCGTCGTCTATTTCTTCGGAACGAACTGGCTGCTCGACAAGCTGTTCCCCTCCAAGGGGCTGGTCGGGGCAGAGGCATCGCGTAACCTCAGGCTTACCAATGCCATCCGCCCCTGGCTCTTCATGGCGCCCGCGCTCTGCGCGCTCGCCATCTACCTCGTCTACCCCGTCTTCGAATCCGTCCGCCTTTCCTTCCTCGACCGTTCCGGCCGCCAGTTCGTCGGCTTCAGCAACTATGTCTGGATGCTGGGCGACGGCGAGTTCCGCCAGTCGATCTTCAACAATTTCCTCTGGCTCCTCGTGGTGCCGGCGCTCTCCACCTTCTTCGGCCTCGTCATCGCCGCGCTCACCGACCGCATCTGGTGGGGCAATATCGCCAAGACGCTGATCTTCATGCCGATGGCGATCTCCTTCGTCGGCGCCGCCGTCATCTGGAAGTTCGTCTACGACTACCGCTCGGAAGGCTCCGAGCAGATCGGCATCCTCAATGCCGTCGTCGTCGCCTTCGGCGGTGCGCCGGAAGCCTGGATGACCATTCCCTTCTGGAACAACTTCTTCCTCATGGTCATCCTGATCTGGATCCAGACGGGCTTTGCCATGGTGATCCTCTCGGCGGCGCTGCGCGGCATCCCGGAGGAGACCATCGAGGCGGCCGTCATCGACGGGGCGAACGGCGTGCAGATCTTCTTCAAGATCATGGTGCCGCAGATCTGGGGCACGATCGCCGTCGTCTGGACGACGATCACCATCCTGGTCCTCAAGGTCTTCGACATCGTGCTCGCTATGACGAACGGCCAGTGGCAGACGCAGGTTCTGGCGAACCTGATGTTCGACTGGATGTTCCGCGGTGGCGGCGATTTCGGGCGCGGCGCGTCCATCGCCGTCGTCATCATGATCCTCGTCGTGCCGATCATGATCTGGAACATCCGCAACGCCACCAAGGAAATGGAGCGCTGAGATGACCGCCACCTCCCGTTCGCCGCTCATCATCGTCGTCCATCTCTCGGTCCTGCTCATCGTCGCGCTCTGGACGCTGCCGACCGCGGGCCTTCTCATCTCCTCGCTGCGCGACAAGGATCAGCTTGCCGTTTCCGGCTGGTGGACGGCGCTATCCACCTCCGCGCAGAACATGACCGGCCGCGCCGCCTCGCCGGAAACGCAGGTCGAGCGCGACGGCAAGTTCGTCATTTCCGGCAATCTCCTCGAAAGGGACAATGCCAGGGTCTCGGCCTTCGGCGTCCGCCCCATGCAGCCGGCCGCCTTCAAGGCCGGCACCGCCGCCGATATCGGCGACGGCCAGACGCTGACCGTCGCGGAGGACGGCAATTACGAGATCGTCTCGCCGACGAAGATGGAAGGCACGCGCGGCCAGCGCATATTCTACACCGCCACCGTGCCGCCGCGCTTCACGCTTGACAATTATCGTGAAGTGCTGAGCGCCGCCGGCATCGGCTCGTCCTTCATCAACTCGCTGACCGTGGCGGTTCCCGCGACGATCATCCCGATCCTCGTCGCCGCCTTCTGCGCCTATGCGCTCGCCTGGATGCCGTTTCCCGGCCGGGCGATCCTGATCGCCGTCGTCGTCGGCCTGCTCGTCGTGCCTTTGCAGATGTCGCTGATCCCGCTTCTCAGGCTCTACAACGGCGTCGGCGCCTTCCTCGGCGTGCCGGCCAAGACCTATGTCGGCATCTGGCTCGCCCATATGGGCTTCGGCCTGCCGCTCGCCATCTATCTTTTGCGCAACTACATGGCCGGCCTGCCGCGCGAGATCATGGAATCGGCCCGCGTCGACGGTGCCTCCGATTTCGATATCTTCGTGAAGATCATCCTGCCGCTCTCCTTCCCGGCGCTCGCCTCCTTCGCCATCTTCCAGTTCCTGTGGACGTGGAACGACCTGCTCGTCGCCATGGTCTTCCTCGGCACCGGCAATGACGAGCTGGTGCTGACGGGGCGCCTCGTGAACCTGCTCGGCTCGCGCGGCGGCAACTGGGAAATCCTCACGGCCTCCGCCTTCATCACCATCGTCGTCCCCCTCATCGTCTTCTTCAGCCTGCAGCGCTATCTCGTGCGCGGCCTGCTGGCGGGCTCGGTCAAGGGCGGCTGAAGACTTCAAGCAGACAGGAAAAAACGAGAATGACGACGTCGGATTCAACGCTTCTTACGCCGGACAAGGACTGGTGGCGCGGCGCGGTGATCTACCAGATTTATCCGCGCTCCTACCAGGACACCAACGGCGACGGGATCGGCGATTTGCGCGGCATCACCGAGCGCCTCCATCACGTCGCCTCCCTCGGGGCGGATGCGATCTGGGTCTCGCCCTTCTTCACCTCGCCGATGAAGGACTTCGGCTACGACGTCGCGGATTATCTCGACGTCGACCCGATCTTCGGCGAGCTTGCCGATTTCGATGCGCTGATCGCAGAGGCGCACCGTCTCGATATCCGCGTGATGATCGACCTCGTGCTCTCGCACACCTCCGACAAGCATCCCTGGTTCGTCGAAAGCCGCTCGCGCCGCACGAATCCCAAGGCCGACTGGTACGTCTGGGCCGATTCCAAGCCGGACGGGACGCCGCCGAACAACTGGCTGTCGATCTTCGGCGGCTCGGCCTGGCAGTGGGACCCGACGCGCCTGCAATATTACATGCACAACTTCCTGACCTCGCAGCCGGACCTGAACCTCCACAATCCCGAGGTCCAGGACGCGCTGCTTTCGGTCGCCCGTTTCTGGCTGGAGCGCGGCGTCGACGGCTTCCGCCTCGATACGATCAACTTCTATTTCCACGACAAGGAACTGCGCGACAACCCGTCGCTGCCGCCCGAGCGCCGCAACGCGCAGACGGCGCCCGCCGTGAACCCCTACAATTACCAGGAACATCTCTACGACAAGAACCAGCCGGAGAACCTCGACTTCCTGAAACGCTTCCGCGCGCTGATGGAGGAGTTTCCGGCGATCGCCGCCGTCGGCGAGGTGGGCGACAGCCAGCGCGGTCTGGAGATCGCCGGTCAATACACCTCCGGCGGCGACAAGATGCACATGTGCTATGCCTTCGAGTTTCTGGCGCCCGATGCGCTGACGCCGGCCTTCGTCGCCGAGACGCAGCGCGCGCTGGAAAAGGCAGCGCCCGAGGGCTGGGTGTGCTGGGCCTTCTCGAACCACGATGTGATGCGCCATGTCAGCCGCTGGGGCTTCGGCGTCACCGACCACGACGCCCATGCCAAGCTGCTCGCAAGTCTCCTGATGTCGCTGCGCGGCTCCGTCTGCATCTACCAGGGCGAGGAGCTGGCCCTGCCGGAGGCCGAGCTTGCCTACGAGGACCTGCAGGATCCCTACGGCATCCAGTTCTGGCCGGACTTCAAGGGCCGCGACGGCTGCCGCACGCCGATGGTCTGGGATGCCGGCGAGCAATCCGGCGGTTTCAGCGCCGGCAGGCCCTGGCTTCCCGTTCCCGAGGTCCATCTGAAGCGCGCCGTCAGCGTGCAGGACAAGGACGAGGCCTCGGTGCTCGCCCACTACCGCCGCTTCCTCTCCTTCCGCAAGGAGCATGCGGCGCTCGCCAAGGGCGAGATCGAGTTCCATTCGGCCGAAGGGGCGATCCTTTCCTTCGTGCGCACGCACGGCAACGAGAAAGTCTTCTGCGCCTTCAACATGAGCCCGGTCGCGCGCCTTGCCGACCTGCCGGCCGGCACGCTGGAAGCGCTGGAAGGCCACGGCTTCGACAGCGTGATGCATGAAGAGACCATAGAACTTCCGGCCTGGAGCGGGTTCTTCGCCCGCTTCGTGTAACCGGCCAAAACGACAGGGGGAGACAGACATGGCAGGACTGGTGCTCAAGGATATCCGCAAGTCCTACGGCGCGGTGGACGTCATCCACGGCATCGATCTCGATATCAGGCAGGGTGAGTTCGTCGTCTTCGTCGGCCCGTCCGGCTGCGGCAAGTCGACCCTCCTGCGCATGATCGCGGGCCTCGAGGAGATCACCGGCGGCGAGATGACGATCGACGGCGAGCGCGTCAACGACGTGCCGCCGTCCAAGCGCGGCATCGCCATGGTGTTCCAGTCCTACGCGCTCTATCCGCACATGACGGTCTACGACAACATGGCCTTTGGCATGCGGATCGCCGGCGAAAGCAAGGAGGAGATCGACCGTCGCGTACGCTCGGCCGCCGATATCCTGCAGCTTACACAATACCTTGACCGCCTGCCCAAGGCGCTTTCGGGCGGCCAGCGCCAGCGCGTCGCCATCGGCCGCGCCATCTGCCGCAATCCCAAGGTCTTCCTCTTCGACGAGCCGCTGTCGAACCTCGACGCGGCGCTGCGCGTCGCCACCCGCATCGAGATCGCCAAGCTCAACGAGCAGATGGCCGACACGACGATGATCTACGTGACGCACGACCAGGTGGAGGCGATGACGCTCGCCGACCGCATCGTCGTGCTCTCGGCCGGCCATATCGAGCAGGTCGGCGCGCCGCTGGAGCTCTACGAGCGCCCGGCGAACCTCTTCGTCGCCCGCTTCATCGGCTCGCCGGCCATGAACGTCATTCCGGCGAAGATCACCGCGGCCGGCGAGACGACCGCGCTGGAGCTGACCGGCGGGCGCGTCTGCGACGTCGGGATCGCGACGGCCGCGTCCGAGGTCGGCAAGACGGCGAGCTTCGGCGTTCGCCCGGAGGACCTTGCGATCACCACGGGCGACGACTTCCTCTTCGAGGGCACCGTCTCGATCGTCGAGGCGCTGGGCGAGGTGACGCTGCTCTATATCGACGGCCTCGTGCCGGGCGAGCCGATCATCGCCAAGATTCCCGGCATCCTTCCGGTCAAGCGCGGCGACAAGGTGCGGCTGACGGCCGACAGGGCCAAGCTCCATCTTTTCGACGCCGCCGGAAAGAGCTACCGCGCCGCCTGAGGCCCGGGCGGCAGGATTTCGTCCTGCCGCTCAACCCGATGTTAAGCGTTGTTCCCCTAGGATTTTTCCCGAAGTGAACATGCCGGGGCACCAGTCAGATGCGTTTTCAGGATCAAGCGCCGAACCGCAATTACCTGAACAAGGAAGAATCCTTCATGTACGATCGGGAGAAGAGCTTCCCGATGGAGGATACCTGCAACGAGGCCCGCATCGAGTTCACCGAGAGCGGCGGCCTCGTCAACCTCGTCTCCCGGCGCGGCATCATCACCAAGCTCTCGCGCAGCGGCGCCGTCATCACCATGACGACGAAATTCCAGCTTCCGCGCAATTTCTACCTCGACATCGTCAGCGCCCGCATTCCGATGATCGGCTGCCTGACGCAGCGCGTCTATCCGAACGACGTCGTCGAAGCCCGCTTCCTGCGCCTGCTCTCCGACAAGGACCTGCAGCGCATCTTCGTCTACTCGACGCACCGCAACCATCAGGGCCGGACGCTGGATATCTATAGCTGAGGCGAAGGGACCGGCCCCTAGTCAGCGGTGCCTCGCACTCTGCGGCTTCGGTCACGACCGTTCCTCTCCTTCGTCATGCTCGGGCCTGACCCGAGCATCCATGCCACAAGCGATGCCCTTCCGTGGGACGTGGATCCTCGGGTCAAGCCCGAGGATGACGTTGCGGGTGTGGTGAGCGGTGCAGAAACCGACCGCCTCTTCTTCCGCTATGCAAACAGCACGCTCGCCCCGTGATCCGCCGGGCCCGCGATGGCGCGGAAGGGGGCGAAGAGTTCGCGGCCCATGCCGAATTCGTTGCCGGAAAGATCGGCGGGGGCCTGCGGGCGGGCGGAGAATTCCGCTTCGTCCACCAGCACCTCGATGGTGCCGGCAACGGCATCGAGGCGGATCATGTCGCCCTCGCGGATGCGGCCGATGGGGCCGTTGTCGACCGCCTCGGGCGTGACGTGGATGGCGGCCGGGACCTTGCCGGAAGCGCCGGACATGCGCCCGTCGGTCAGCAGCGCCACCTTCTGGCCGCGGTCCTGAAGGATGCCGAGCACGGTAGTCAGCTTGTGCAGCTCCGGCATGCCGTTGGCCTTCGGGCCCTGGAAGCGCACGACGGCGATGAAATCGCCCGTCAGCTCGCCGGCCTTGAAGGCCGCGTTGAGGTCGAGCTGGTCGTGGAAGACCTTGGCCGGGGCTTCGATGACATGGCGCTCCGGCTTGACGGCGGAGATCTTGATCACGGCCTTGCCGATATTGCCCGTCAGCATCTTGAGGCCCCCGCTCGCCTGGAACGGGGCCTCGATATTGGCGAGGATCTTCGGGTCGTGGCTGTATTTCGGCGCCGGCTCGCGTTCGACGCCGCCCTGGGCCCCGAGCTTCGGCTCGATCGTATAGGCTTGCAGGCCCTGGCCGTAGACCGTGCGCACGTCGTCGTGCAGCAGGCCGCCCTGCAGGAGTTCCTTGATGAGGAAGCCCATGCCGCCGGCCGCGTGGAAATGGTTCACGTCGGCAAGACCGTTCGGATAGACGCGGGCCAGCAGCGGCACGATGTCCGAAAGGTCGGAAATGTCCTTCCAGGTCAGCATGATGCCGGCGGCGCGCGCCATCGCGACGAGGTGCAGCGTGTGGTTGGTCGAGCCGCCCGTGGCATGCAGGCCGACGACGCCGTTGACGATGGAGCGCTCGTCGATCATCTCGCCGGCGGGCGTGAACTCGTTGCCCTCGGCGGTGATGGCGAGCGCGCGCCTTGCCGCTTCCTTCGTCAGCGCGTCGCGCAGCGGCGTGCCGGGATTGATGAAGGAGGCGCCGGGCATGTGGAAGCCCATGATCTCCATCAGCATCTGGTTGGAATTGGCGGTGCCGTAGAAGGTGCAGGTGCCGGGGCCGTGATAGGACTTCGATTCGGCTTCCAGCAGCTCGGCGCGGCCGACCTTGCCCTCGGCATAGAGCTGGCGCACGCGGGCCTTCTCGTCGTTCGGCAGGCCCGAGGTCATGGGCCCGGCGGGAACGAAGACGGCCGGCAGGTGCCCGAAGGTCAGCGCGGCGATGACGAGGCCCGGAACGATCTTGTCGCAGACGCCGAGATAGACGACCGAATCGAACATGTTGTGCGAGAGGCCGACGCCCGCCGCCATGGCGATGAGGTCGCGCGAGAAGAGCGACAGCTCCATGCCCGGCTGGCCCTGGGTGACACCATCGCACATGGCCGGCACGCCGCCGGCGACCTGCGCCACGCCGCCCGCCTCCCGCGCGGCCTCGCGGATCAGCGCCGGATAGGTCTCGAAGGGCTGGTGGGCCGAGAGCATGTCGTTATAGGCGGTGATGATGCCGAGGTTGGGGACGCGGTCGCCGGCGAGCGCGTCCTTCTCGGCGGGGGAACAGACGGCGAAGCCGTGCGCGAGGTTGCCGCAGGAGAGCACCGAGCGGTGCACGCCCTTGGTGGCGGCGGCGCGCACCCGGTCGAGATAGGGTTCGCGAAGCGGCCTGGAGCGTTCGGCGATGCGGGCGGTAATGGCTTCGATGCGTTTGTCGGCGGACATGGGAGCGATCCTGACTTCTCGATTGCATTTTCGCACGGGCTAGCGCGCGGGAAAGCTGCGCCGTCCGCTGGTGGTGGCGTGATACGCCGGATGGGGCCGGGCGATGCCGGCCGGGCGTCTCAGGGCGCCCAGTAGATGTCGACCGGCGTTGCCGCCCGCCGCAGCATGGCGCGGATCGGCATGTCGGTCTCCGGCCCGTCCTTCTCTGCCGCGGCAAGGACGTCCTTCTTGCCCTGTCCCTCGATATGCAGGACCAGAAGGCGTGCATCCTGGAGGCTGGTGAAGGTGAAGGTGAGGCGGGTTTCGCCCGCGCCCTCCGCCTCCATGGTGATGACGCCGCGCGGCGTTTCGGGCGAGATCGCCTCGGCAAGGCGGCTGCCGCCGGGGAAGAACGAGGCTGTATGGCCGTCGGTCCCCATGCCGAGGATGGCGACGTCGAAGGGAGCCCCGAGCGCGGCGGCATCCGCCGTCGCGATCCTTGCAGCCTCCTCGGCGCTTTCCGCCGCGCGGTAGAGCGGCAGGAAGGACGCGGCCTTCGCCTTGTCCCGAAGCAGGTTCTCGGCAACAAGCAGGTGGTTCGAGCGCGGATTGTCGGCCGGCACGAAGCGCTCGTCGACGAGCGTGATCGTCACGTTGCTCCAGTCGATGTCGCGGGTGGACAGCGCCTTGAAGAAGGCCTTCGGCGTCGAGCCGCCGGAAACGGCGATGGTGGCGTGCCCACGCGCGGCGACGCCCTCGGCAAGCGCTGCGGAAACGGCGTCCGCCAGCCCTTCGGCAAGCGCCGCCCCATCCGCAAATTCGTGCAGTCTCGCGCTCATCGCCGCTCCTTACGTTTCGTGCCAGGTGCGGCCGTCGCGCTCGATGAGGGCGATGGCCTGGCTCGGGCCCCAGGTGCCGGCGGTGTAGCCCTGCGCCTGCTGGCCGGTGGTCTCCCAGGCCTTGAGGATCGGGTCGATCCAGCGCCAGGCGGCCTCGACCTCGTCGCGGCGCATGAAGAGCGTCTGGTTGTTGCGGATGACGTCGAGCAGCAGGCGCTCGTAGGCATCGGCATTGCGCGCCTCGAAGGCTTCGGCGAAGCTCATGTCGAGCGAGACGTTGCGAAGGCGCATGCCGCCGGGGCCCGGATCCTTGATCATCAGCGACTGCTTGACGCCTTCGTCCGGCTGGAGGCGGATGATGAGCTGGTTCTGCTCGATGCGGCCGGCGGAGGGATCGAAGATCGAATGCGGGATCGGCTTGAAGGTGATGACGATCTCCGACATGCGCGCGGCAAGGCGCTTGCCGGTGCGGATGTAGAAGGGAACGCCCGCCCAGCGCCAGTTGCCGATCTCGGCCTTGATGGCGACGAAGGTCTCGGTGTTGGAAACGCCGCCTTCCAGCTCTTCGAGGTAGCCCTTGACCGGGCCGCCCGACGAGGCGCCGGCGCGGTACTGGCCGCGCACCGTCAGGCGCTCGACATTGTACTGGTCGACCGGCTTCAGCGCGCGCAGCACCTTGAGCTTTTCGTCGCGCACGGCTTCGGCGTCCATCGAGGAGGGCACTTCCATGGCGACGAGGCAGAGAAGCTGCAGGATGTGGTTCTGCACCATGTCGCGCAGCGCGCCGGCCTTGTCATAGTAGCCGGCGCGGCTTTCGAGGCCGACGGATTCGGCGACCGTGATCTGCACATGGTCGATATGGGCGGAGTTCCACAGCGGCTCGTAGAGCGCGTTGGCAAAGCGCAGCGCCATCAGGTTCTGCACCGTCTCCTTGCCGAGATAGTGGTCGATGCGGAAGATCTGGTCTTCGTGGAAGACCTTGCCGATCGTGTTGTTCAACTCGTTGGCTGAGGCAAGGTCCCGGCCGATCGGCTTTTCCACGACGATGCGGGTCTGCTTGGTGATCAGCTTGTGGTCGCGGATCTTTTCCGAGATGTCGCCGAAGATGGCGGGCGCGACGGCGAGGTAGAAGGCGCGCACGCGGTCCTTGCCCTCGTCGAGCAGGGCCTTCAGCTTGTCCCAGCCCTGCTCGGACTTGGCGTCGACCGCCACATAGAACAGCCGGTCGCAGAATGTCTTGACCTCGGCCTCGTCGAATTCGCCGGGCTTGAGGTGCTCCTTCAGCGCGTCGACGGCGAACTTGCGGTATTCCGCGTCCGTATAGGCGGTGCGCGAGGCGCCGATGATGCGCGTCGGGTCCGTCAACTGGCCGGCGAGCTGGCGGTGGTAGAGGGCCGGAAGGAGCTTGCGTTCCGCAAGGTCGCCGGTTCCGCCGAAGACGACATAGTCGAAGGGTTCAACGGGAATGATCTGGCTGCTCATCGGATATCTCGATCTCGTTCTGTTGCCGGGTGTTATAATCTAATCGATTTAAAAACGCCAGAGTGCAACGCAACAAAATCGGTGTTTCCGACTCGATCAGAGCTTGTCGCGTAGCGCGTACCACGTCATGGCGAGGAACAGAAGCGGCGAGCGGAACCTTGAACCACCGGGGAAGGCCGGGATTTTCAGGGCCTTCATCAGGTCGAGTTCTGCGCTGCCGCCCGTCACGTCCTCGGCATAGAGCTTGCCGCAATAGTTCGACAGCATGACGCCGTGGCCGGAATAGCCGCCGATCGAGGTGATGCCGGGCATGACCTCGCGCACATAGGGCTTGCGCGGCATGGTGATGCCGACCGAGCCGCCCCAGGCATGGGTGAGCTCGATGCCCTTGAGTTCCGGATAGACCTCCTCGATCTGCCGGCGGATGGGCGGCGTCATGTCGTCGAGATTTTCCGAATAGGCCTCGCGACCGCCGAAGAGCAGGCGCCCGTCGCGCGTCTTGCGGAAATAGCGCACGACGAAGCGCGTATCGGCGATGGATTCGCTGCCGGGAATGATCGACGGGAATTTGTCGAGCGGCACCGTGGCGCCGATGAAGGAGCGGATCGGCATGACATGGGCGGCCGTCTTCGGCTCCAGGTCGCCGATATAGGCGTTGCAGGCGATCAGCGCCCTGTCGGCGCGGATCGTGCCCCTTGCCGTGGTGATCACCGCCTTGCCGCCCGCCCGCTCGATCCTGAGCGCCGGGGTCTTCTCGTGCAGGTGCGCGCCCGCCGCCTGCGCGGCCCGGGCGATGCCGACGATGAGCTTCATCGGGTGGATATGGCCGGTGCCGGTGTCGCGGATGCCGAAGAAGAAGCGCTTCGAGCCGACGCGCTCCTCCGTCTCCGCCCGGTCCATGTAGTGCATGTGCGGATAGCCGAAGCGAGTGGCGGCGATCTCGACGTGGTCGCGGAATTCCTTCTCGTAGCTCGCCTTGTGGCTGACATTGAGCTGGCCCGGCATGTATTCGATGTCGAGGTCCTGCGCCGCCGCGAAGTCGTGGATATGGCGCTTGGCATTTTCGGCAAGGTCGAACAGCGCCCTGGCGCGCTCGAAGCCGAGCTCGGCCTCGAGGCTTTCCGCCTCGGCGCGCTGGCCGGTGCCGAGCTGGCCGCCGTTGCGCCCCGAAGCGCCGTCGCCGAAGCGATGCGCGTCGATGAGGACGACGTTGACGCCCTTCTTCGCAAGGTTGTAGGCGGCCTGCAGGCCGGTGAAGCCGCCGCCGACGACGGC
Source organism: Shinella fusca (assembly GCF_014203155.1). Lineage (GTDB taxonomy): Bacteria > Pseudomonadota > Alphaproteobacteria > Rhizobiales > Rhizobiaceae > Shinella > Shinella fusca. The sequence continues at coordinate 38,255 of NZ_JACHIK010000011.1, read as the reverse complement.
GACGTCGGCATCGACGGATCCGTCGAGCGGGGCATATTCGGGGCGTTCCCCGACGCTTGCCTCATACCAGGAGATGCCGGGGGAAATCGGGCTTTGCCAGGCCATTCAACATACTCTTCTTCAAGAGAGGATGCGGCGGCGCGCCGGGGCGCCGGCCGCTTTCAGGTCCGATCCCGACGGGCGGCCCGGACCGCCGGCCCGCTCAAACGTTGAGCAGCAGGAACTCGCGTTCCCAGGGGCTGATCACCTGCATGAAGGTCTCGAACTCGCCGCGCTTGACGCCGGCATAAAGGCCGATGAACTCCGCGCTCAGCACCTCGGCCAGCGCGGGATCGGATTCGAGCAGCGACACGGCTTCCAGGAGGCCGCGCGGCAGCTCGATCGATCCCTCGTTGGCGGTGTCCTCCGTCGGCGCGGTCGGCTCGATCCCGTTCATGATGCCGAGGAGGCCGCAGCCGAGCGAGGCGGCGAGCGCGAGATACGGATTGGCATCCGAGCCCGGCAGGCGGTTCTCGATGCGGCGCGCGGCGGCGTCCGACACCGGCACGCGGAAGGCCGTCGTGCGGTTGTCGTAGCCCCAGGCATTGTTCACGGGCGCCGACATGTCCGGCGTCAGGCGCCGATAGGAATTCACGTAGGGCGCCATCATCACCAGCGTCTTCGGCACATAGGCCTGCATGCCGCCGATGAAATGGAAGAATTCCTTCGAGGCCGAGCCGTCCGGATTGGAGAAGACGTTCTTGCCCGTCTCGATCTCCACCACCGACTGGTGGATGTGCATGGCCGAGCCGGCCTGTCCCTGCATGGGCTTGGCCATGAAGGTGGCATAGATGCCGTGCTTCAGCGCTGCCTCGCGGATCGTGCGCTTGAACAGGAACACCTGGTCGGCCAGCTCGATCGGGTCGCCGTGGCGAAGGTTGATCTCGAGCTGCGCCGGTCCCTCCTCGTGGATCAGGGTGTCGATCTCGAGCCCCTGCTTTTCGGAGAAGTGGTAGATGTCGTCGATCAGCTCGTCGAACTCGTTGATGCCGGCGATGGAATAGCCCTGTCCGCCCTGGATGGCGCGGCCGGAGCGGCCCTTCGGCGGATGCAGGGGATAGTCCGGGTCGTCGTTCACGGCGACGAGGTAGAATTCGATCTCGGGCGCCACGGCCGGCTTCCAGCCGCGGTCGCGGTAGAGCTGCACCACGTTCTTGAGCACGTTGCGCGGCGTATAGGGCACGCTCTCGCCGGTCGAGCCGACGATGTCGCAGATGACCTGTGCGGTCGGGTCGGTCTCCCACGGCACGACGGAGAGCGTGGAAAGGTCCGGCAGGAGCTTCAGGTCGCTGTCGCGCGGCTCATAGCGGAAATTGCCGGTCTCCTCCGGATAGTCGCCGGAAATCGTGTGGCGGTAGAGCGCGGACGGCAGGGCGAGCGAGGTGTTCGAGGTGAACTTCGACGACGGCATCATCTTGCCGCGCGGCACGCCGGCAAGGTCGGGCGTGATGCATTCGATATCCTCGATGCCGCGGGCGCGAAGCCAGTCTGCGGCGTCCTTCCAGGTCTTTACCCCGCGCGGCACGCTGATGGCGGGAGGGATTTTGGCGGAGCGTGCGGCTTTCTCTATGGTGGGGGCAACGACTTTCTTTTTGGACGGCATGACACACCGGGTTTGGTTGAAGATGAACCATCATAGACGGAGTTGAGCCCTTGGCTAGCTCCCCCCCGGGGGTAGAAAACGCGATTTTTCAGGAATTTGTGCGCCAGGCGCCGGTTGACTTTCTTTTCCGATGGCCGAAAGGAAGGCGGCAAACGGGGATCGGATACGTGGCGGAACGGCGGGACGTCGTCATCATCGGGGCAGGCGCGGCGGGCATGATGTGCGCCATCGCGGCAGGCAGGCGCGGCCGCCGCGTGCTCGTCCTCGACCACGCCCGCGCGCCCGGCGAGAAGATCCGCATTTCCGGCGGCGGGCGCTGCAACTTCACCAATATCCATGCCGGGCCGAAGAACTTCCTCTCGGCCAATCCGCATTTCGCCAAGTCCGCGCTCGCCCGCTATACCCCGCGCGATTTCCTCGACCTCGTCGAGCGCCACCGCATTCCCTGGCACGAGAAGACGCTGGGCCAGCTCTTCTGCGACAATTCGGCGAAGGACATCATCGCCATGCTGCTCGCCGAGATGAAGGCGGCAGGCGCGGAATTGCGCCTTTCGACGCCCGTCGCCTCCGTCGAGCACGACGGCCACGCCTTCCGCGTCGTCACGGAGCATGGTGCGGTGGAGGCCGCGTCGCTGGTCATCGCCACCGGCGGCAAGTCGATCCCGAAGATGGGCGCGACCGGCTTTGCCTATCGCATCGCCGAGCAGTTCGCCCTGCCGGTGACGGAAACCCGTGCCGGCCTCGTGCCGCTGACGCTCGACCCGGCGACGCTCGCCGCCCATGAGGGCCTGCCGGGCGTTTCGGTGGACGTCGTCGCCCGGCACGGCAGGACGGAATTCCGCGAGGCGGCGCTCTTCACCCATCGCGGCCTCAGCGGCCCCGCCATCCTGCAGATCTCCTCCTATTGGCGCGAGGGCGAGGAGATCGCGCTGCATATCCGCCCGGACGTCGACTTCGCCGCCGTCATCGCCGCGGCCCGCAAGGAAAACGGCCGGCAGGCCGTGCAGACGGTACTGGCCGACCACATGCCGAAGAAGCTGGCGCAGCTTCTCGTCACCGAGCTCGGCATCGACGGGCCGCTTGCCGAACAGCCGGGCCGGCGCATCGAGGCGCTGGTGCAGAAGCTGCGCGACTGGCGCTTCCGCCCGCCGGGTTCGGAAGGCTATCGCACGGCGGAAGTCACGCTCGGCGGCGTCGATACGGCCGCGCTCGATTCCCGCAGCATGGCGGCAAAGGCGGTGTCGGGCCTTTATTTCATCGGCGAGGCGGTGGATGTGACGGGCTGGCTCGGCGGCTACAATTTCCAATGGGCCTGGGCCTCCGGCCATGCGGCCGGCGAGGACGCCTGAAAGCGCGGGGTCCCTCTTTACCGTCCTTTAAGACCTCGGGGCGGATGCTCCCCTCATGTCGGCATTTCCGCCGCGGGGCGGAGACAACATGATGTAGGCCGGCTGACCGGATCACCGGGTTGCCCCGATCGTGTAAGGAGTATCGCCGCATGCCTGCAAGCCGTCGTCCCGCCCGCGCCATCGCCGTTGCCGCCGCCGCGGAAAACCGCCGCCGCCTTATCGCCCTTGCCGCCAACTGCACGCTTGCCGCGAGCCTCCTTGCGCTGCTCGCCGTTCTGGCGCTCTGAGGCGTTCCATTGTCATAAATCGGTTTAAACGGTGAGGGAATTTTAAAGATTGCCGCCGATGATCCGCCGATAGGGTTCCGGATGCCGCGTCCCCATGAGGGTTGACGACGCGGCAGGCAATGATTGCTCCCCCGGATACGCGGCATTGCGGCCGCATGATGTCGGTAATCCGGCGTCCGCATCCTGGGGAGGCCCGCAACGGGCAGGGGTGGAGAGCGCCGACAACGGATAGTCCATCATGTTCATCGACAGGATTCTCGCGCGCTTCAAGATCCAGACCAAGGTTCTGGTGTTCATCCTGCCCTTCGTGCTCAGCATCTGCGCCGTGGGCTTCACCGGGCTTTACGCCTCCGGCCTCCTGCAGGGCCGAATGGAGATTTCCAACAGCGTCCTCCAGTCGCTCAACGGCTTCAAGGACGTCTATGCGGGCATGAACCGCTTCCTGCAGAACACCAGCGAGGAAAGCCGCGACGCCGTGCACGGCCAGTTGAAGGCGCAGGTCGCCGTCCTCCAGTCCACCATGGACGGCCTTGCCCCCGACGCAGACAAGTCCAAGCTGATGGACGCCCAGACCCAGACCAAGGGCATCGAGGCGCGCATGGACGGGCTCTGGTCGCTCTACGTCAACGAGGCCAGCCTGCACGCGGCGATGGGCAAGACCCTGACGGCCCTCGGCGCCGAGCAGGTCAAGGTCCTCGATGAGGCGACCAAGCTCCAGCGCGAGGTGCGGCAGAACGAGAATTCCGCAAAGAGCATGCTGCGCGAGGCCGAACGCCTGACCAATGCCAGCAAGTTCTTCTCCGAGCTGCTGACCGACTTCAGCCGCGGCGCGACGCCGGACGACCAGCTCAAGGTCGCCAAGGAACGCTATCCGCTCATCTCGAAGACCGAGCGCTCCATCTCGTCGATCCTGCCGAAGAGCCAGAAGGTCATCTCGATTACCATCCGCAACACGATCGACGAGATGGGCGGCTTCCTGTCCTCCACCGATCCGGCTTCCGTCACCGTGCCGGAAATCGCCCGGCGGGTGAACCGCTTCCGCCAGGTCGCCATCCAGCTCCAGAGCGCGGCCGCCCAGAAGATGCGCGATGCCACCCGCATCTTCAGCGAGCTCGACGCGCCGATCATCAAGTCCGAGGCGATCCTCGGCTCCACGCGCAAGCTGGTGTCCTCCATCGACGAGATCAAGGTCGCCGCCGCGCGCTTCCTCGGCCAGACATCGGCGGAGAACCGCACCAAGCTGCTCGGCTACGTCTCGATGCTCGGCATCGACATGAACGGCCTGCGCGGCAGCGCCAGCGGCCTGCCGTTCTTCGACAAGCTGGACGAGACGCTGAAGCCGATGCTCGAGCGGATCGACGCCGACAGCGCCTCGCTGGTCGAGATCAGCACGCAGCGCGCCGCCGATTTCGAGGCCGCCGGCCAGTCCATCGACACGATCTGGAACCTTCTCAGCCAGTTCGCCGAAGAGCAGAAGACGAGCGCCGGCACCGAGCGCGAAAAGGCCAACCAGGTCTCCGTCTTCGCCACCGTCGCCGGTGCCGCCATCGCCGTCCTCGCCGGCATCGCGCTGGTGCTGACGCTGAAGGGCCCGATCGGCCAGATCACCGGCGCCATGCGCCGCCTGGCCGACGGCTTCCTCGACACCGGCATTTCCGGCGAAGGCCGCGCCGACGAGATCGGCGACATGGCAAGGGCGCTCGGCGTCTTCAAGGAGAACGCCCTGTCGAAGATCCGCATCGAGGCCGAAAGCGAGCAGCAGCGCGCCGCCGCCGAAGCCGAACGCGCCCGCAACGACGCGGAGAAGCAGAGCCTCGACCAGCAGATCGACTTCGCCGTCAATGCGCTTGCCGCCGGCCTCGGCCGCCTTGCGCAGGGCGACCTGTCGCGCCAGATCGAGACGCCCTTCACCGGCCGCCTCGAACAACTCCGCCAGGACTTCAACGTCTCGCTCGTGCGCCTTCAGGACACGATGGGCCAGATCCGCACCAACGCGCTGTCGATCCAGCGCAGCGGCGCGGATATGCTGCAATCGGCCGATGCGCTTTCCAAGCGCACCGAATCGCAGGCCTCCTCGCTCGAGGAGACGGCCGCCGCGGTCGAGGAGATCACCGCGACCGTCCGCTCCTCCGCCGAGCGGGCGCATGAGGCGAACCTCGTCGTCGGCACGACCAAGCGCAGCGCCGACAGCTCCGCCGACGTCGTCAACAACGCGATCGCCGCCATGGGCCGCATCGAGGGTGCCTCGCGCCAGATCGAGCAGATCATCGAGGTGATCGACGATATCGCCTTCCAGACCAACCTGCTCGCGCTCAACGCCGGCATCGAGGCCGCCCGCGCCGGCGAGGCGGGCAAGGGCTTTGCCGTCGTCGCGCAGGAAGTGCGCGAGCTTGCCCAGCGTTCGGCAAGCGCCGCCCGCGAGATCAAGGGCCTCATCGAGAAGTCGACGAGCGAGGTCAGCGCCGGCGCGCATCTGGTGCAGGAGACGGGCGCGGTGCTTGCCTCCATCAGCCAGCAGATCGTCACCGTCAGCCAGCATGTGGACATGATGGCGACGGCAAGCCGCGACCAGGCGGCAGCGCTCCAGGAAGTCAACGGCTCCGTCAACCAGATGGACCAGATGACCCAGCAGAACGCCTCGATGGTCGACCTGACGACGGCCGCGAGCCGCAAGCTCGCCGGTGACGCCGACACGCTGATGATGCTGGTCGAGCAGTTCCGCCTGGACGCCGACGAACAGTCGATGCACCGCGCGGCCTGACAGACGCTTTCGAACCGAAGAGAGGCCCGGCAGCGATGCCGGGCCTTTTCATTTCTGCGCGCGCAAGGCGCCGAACAGGCGGCGGAGCCGGGCGGCGAGCGACGGCTTGCGGGAGAGATGGTCGAATTCCCGCGGGCGGCGTTGGCGGTTCTTCTGCGAAAGCTCGAAGAGCATGGCAAGGGCGAACATGTCCTGCATGTCTGTCTCCTTCAAGGACGCGGCAAGCCGGGGCGCGGTGTGGCGCGAAGGCTGGAGCCGGCATCGGTCGTTTGGGTTTGCGGGAAAAGACTATCGTTCAAATCCGGGTTCACGAACGGCGAAATCCGGACTATGTTTTTCATTGATGAAAGACATGTCTTGGGAAAGCTACCGCATCTTCCTGGAAGTCGCCCGCCATGGCGGGCTCACCGGCGCCGCCGAGGCCTCGGGCCTCAGCCCGGCGACCGTCGGGCGGCGCGTGCTGCATCTGGAGGAGGCGATTGGCCGGCCGCTCTTCCTGCGCAGCCAGACGGGCTACCGGCTGACGGCGGAAGGGCAGGCCCTGTTCGACCGGCTGCTCGGCATGGAGGCCGTCGCGCGCGGCGTCGAAAGCTGGCGGCAGGAGGGGCAGGGGACGACCACCGTGCGGCTGATGGCCGGCACCTGGGTCACCTGGCTCGTCTGCGAGAACATCGCGGCCGTCTGCACGGAGCGCGATCCGTTCCGGCTCGATCTCTCCGTCTCCGAGCGCCGGGCGACGCTTGCCCATCGCGAAGTGGATATCGGCGTGCGCGCCGTCGAGCCGACGGAACCGGGCCTCATCAGCCGCCATGCCGGTGAGGTGGCCTATGCGGCCTATCGGCGCCGCAATACCGGTGAGGCGCTTGCCGGCCGCTGGCTCGCGGTATCGTCGGAAGATGCGGTCTCGGCCTATCTGCGCTGGCCGCAGGAGCAGGCGGCGGGTGCGATCGCCGTCACGGTCACCCGCCCGCGCTCGCTGCTCGATCTTGCGCGTGCCGGGGCGGGGCAGGCCGTGCTGCCCTGCTTCGTCGGCGATCTCGATCCGGGACTGGAGCGGGCGGGCGAGGAGATCCGCGGCCTGCGCCACCATCAATGGATCGTCGCCAACGGCGAGGACCGGCACCGGCGCGACATCCGCACGGTTTCCGACAGGCTGTTCCGGCTGCTGAAAAGCCATGCCGATCTCTTTGCCGGCAGGCGGCCGAGCCGGACGTGAAAATCCCCGGCGCAGGGAACGCCGGGGATTCCGACTTGACTGGAGATTGCGCCGTCAGCCGCGGCCCTGCGTCACGATCACGGGGATCAGCAGGTCGCCCCAGTTGCCCTCTCCGCCGTGGTGGCGGGCGGAGCGGACGAGCTCGACCGAGACGCCGGCCTCCACCGCCTTCATGACGGACTGGTTGAGGCGGTGCAGGTCGTTGGCGACCATGCGGATCATGGCCTGCTGGTCGGGGGTCATGGCGGAGGCCTGTTCCTCCGCCCGTTCCTTGACGCGGGTCTGGACTGTCATGGCATTTCTCCTCTTTTGAGCGGGGTTCTTGAAGGTCCTGGGCGGATTATTCTGCGGCCGGGCGGAACTGCTCGTGCTCGGTCGATTCGTGCATGGCGGTGGTCGAGGACTGGCCGCCGGTGATGGCCATGGAGACGGCGTCGAAATAGCCGGTGCCGACCTCGCGCTGGTGCTTCGTCGCGGTGTAGCCGTTGATCTCGGCGGCGAACTCGGCCTCCTGCAACTCGGAATAGGCGGCCATCTGGCGGTCCTTGTAGCCGCGGGCGAGCTCGAACATGCCATAGTTCAACTGGTGGAAGCCGGCGAGCGTGATGAACTGGAACTTATAGCCCATCGCACCCAGCTCCCGCTGGAACTTTGCGATCGTCGCGTCGTCGAGGTTCTTCTTCCAGTTGAACGAGGGCGAGCAATTGTAGGCGAGCAGCTTGCCGGGATGGGCCTTGTGCACGGCCTCGGCGAATTTGCGCGCCTGTTCGAGGTCCGGCTTGCCGGTCTCCATCCAGATGAGGTCGCAGTGCGGCGCATAGGAGATGGCGCGGGCAATGCAGGGCTCGATGCCGTTCCGGACCTGATAGAAGCCCTCGACCGTGCGGCCCCTCTCCTTGTCGACGAAAGGCTGGTCGCGCTCGTCGATGTCGGAGGTGAGAAGCTTTGCAGCCTCGGCATCCGTGCGGGCGACGATCAGCGTCGGAACGCCCATGACGTCGGCGGCAAGGCGCGCGGCGTCGAGGTTGCGGATATGGGCGGCGGTCGGGATCAGGACCTTGCCGCCGAGATGGCCGCACTTCTTCTCCGACGCGAGCTGGTCCTCGAAATGGACGCCGGCGGCGCCCGCCTCGATGAAGGCCTTCATGATCTCGAAGGCGTTGAGCGGGCCGCCGAAGCCGGCTTCCGCGTCGGCGACGATCGGTGCGAACCAGGTGTCGACCGAAAGGCCGTTGCCTTCCGCCGTCTCGATCTGGTCGGCGCGCTGGAGCGTGCGGTTGATGCGCTTGGCAAGCTCCGGCGCGGCGTTCGCCGGATAGAGCGACTGGTCGGGATACATGGCCGAGGCCGTGTTGGCGTCGGCGGCGACCTGCCAGCCCGAGAGATAGATCGCCTTCAGGCCGGCGCGGACCATCTGCATGGCCTGGTTGCCCGAGAGCGCGCCGAGCGCGTTGACGAAATCCTCCTCATGGATCAGCTTCCACAGCCGGTTCGCGCCGTTCTCCGCCAGCGTGTGGCGGATCTGGACCGAGCCGCGCAGCTTCTCGACGGTCTCGGCCGTATAGGGGCGCTCGATGCCGTCGAAACGGCCCTTCGGTGCGCCGGGAACGAGGTTGTAAAAATCGGTCATGATATCCTCCGCTGCGATGTCTCGGGATCGGAACAGGCTCGTTTGGCTGCCCGATTTCATGTGACAGTATTTACATCGCAGCGCACAATAATGCGACGGGAAACCGGAAAACCAGCGGGATAATCGAGTAACGATGTCTTGCCTTTGACAAGTCGGCTCTGTAAAAAAGTAAATATTGTAAAATTGACAGTCCTGCCGGTGCCGTAAAGGATTTGACAGATGGCGGAGAACAAGATCTTTGCCGGCCCGAAGGTCCGGCGCATCCGCAATGCGCTCGGCCTCACCCAGACGGCGATGGCCGAGGGCCTGTCGATCTCGCCGTCCTATCTCAACCTCATCGAGCGCAACCAGCGCCCGCTGACCGTGCAGCTCCTGCTGCGCCTTGCCTCCGTCTACAAGGTCGATCTCGACGACCTGCAGGGCGAGAGCGCCGGCCATGCGCGCCAGCTCCGCGAGGTCTTCGCCGATCCGCTGCTTGCCGGCGAGCTGCCGGGCGATCACGAACTGGTGGAGATTGCCGATGCCGCGCCGAACGTGGCGAGCGGCATCGTCAAGCTCTACCGCGCCTATCGCGAACAGGCCGCGCGCCTCACCGACCTTGCCGATCTCCTCGCTCGCGAGGGCCATGCGACGACGCTATCGGGTACGCTGCTGCCGATGGACGAGGTGCGCGACAAGCTGGAAAGCCGCCCTAACTATTTCGCGGCCATCGACGAGGCGGCGGAGCGTTTTTACGCCGCGCTCTCGCCCGGCGACGAGCTTGCCGGCGCCCTGAAGGGGTGGCTGCGCAAGGAGCACGGCGTCGTCGTGCGCCTGCTGCCGGTCCACACGATGCCGACCCTGCGCCGCCGCTTCGACCGGCACTCCATGCGCCTCTTCCTGTCGGAGCGGCTGTCGCCCTTCGATCAGCTGCGCGAGGTCGCCATGGAGACAGTGCAGCTTGCCCTCCAGGAGGAGATTTTCGCCGAGCTCGACCGCCTCGCCTTCTCGACGGCGGAGGCGAAGCGCATCGCCCGCTTCGAGCTGGCGCGCTATGCCGCCCATGCGCTGATGATGCCCTACGAGGCGTTCCATGCGGCGGCGCAGCGGGCGCGCTACGATATCGACGTGCTGCGCGCACGTTTCGGCGTCTCCTACGAGCAGGCGGCGAACCGGCTCACCATGCTCCAGCGGCCGGGCAGGGCGGGCGTGCCTTTCTTCATGCTGGAGACGGACAATGCCGGCAACCGCTTCCGCCGGGCGGGCGCACAAGGGTTTCCGCAGGCGCGCTTCGGCGGCGGCTGTCCGAAGCTCGGCGTCCATGCCGCCTTCTCCCAGCCCGGCCAGATTCTCGTCGACCGCGTGGAGATGCCGGACGGGGCCGCTTTCCTCACGGTCTCGCGCACGCTGGAAGGCCCGCAGGGCACCTTTGCCGAGCGGGTGCGCCGCACGGCCCTGCTCGTCGGCTGCGATGCGACCCATGCCGAGGAGACGGTCTATGGCGAGGCGGTGCGCCGCGAAGGGGCGGTGGCGGTGGGGGCGGCCTGCCGGCTCTGCGAGCGGCAGGGCTGTCTTGCAAGGGCCGAGCCGCCCGTCACGCGGCCCCTCGGGCTCGACGAAATGGTCGCCGGCCTCAGCCTTTTCGACTTCCAGTGAATTTCCGCTTGCTTTCCGCCGAGGATAGGGTTTCAAATATGATAGGAATGGGAACAATGTGATATCAAAATTCACCTTACGTTGCGTCGAATGCCGCTTGTCGCCTCTTGAAAAAACTCCATAATCGGCGACTGTTCTTCAAGCCAACGTATAGGCCCGCAAAAAAACTGGGAGATAAATCAATGATAAGACGTACTCTTTTGGCGACTGCCGCCTTTTGTGCATTTCTGGGTGCCGGCGCGGCCTTTGCCGAAGACAAGGTCGTGAACGTCTACAACTGGTCGGACTATATCGATAGCTCGATCATCGACGATTTCACCAAGGAGACCGGGATCAAGGTCGTCTACGACGTCTACGATTCCAACGAGATCCTGGAAACGAAGCTGCTCGCCGGCGGCACGGGCTACGACGTCGTCGTGCCGACAAACACCTTCCTCCAGCGCCAGATCGCCGCGGGCGTCTACCAGAAGCTCGACAAGTCCAAGCTGCCGAACATCAAGAACATGTGGGACATGGTGGCCGAGCGCATGCAGCCGTTCGACCCGGGCAACGAATATTCGATCAACTACATGTGGGGCACGATCGGAATCGGCTTCAACAAGGCCAAGGTCAAGGAAGCCCTCGGCACGGACCAGATCGATAGCTGGAGCGTGCTGCTCGACCCGGCCAATGCCGAAAAGCTGAAGGATTGCGGCATCAACATGCTGGATTCGCCGACCGACATCATTCCGGTCGTGCTCGCCTATCTCGGCCTCAACCCCGACAGCCATGAGCCGGACGACATCGCCAAGGCCGAGGAGGCGCTCCTGAAGGTGCGGCCCTTCGTGCGCAAGTTCCACTCGTCCGAATTCATCAACGGCCTTGCCAACGGCGATATCTGCATCGCCATCGGCTGGTCTGGCGATATCTTCCAGGCGCGCGACCGTGCCGAGGAAGCCAATAACGGCGTCGAGCTCGGCTATTCCATCCCCAAGGAAGGCACGCAGATGTGGTTCGACCAGATGGCGATCCCGGCCGACGCGCCGCATGTGGAGGAGGCCCATGCCTTCCTCAACTACATCATGCGCCCGGAAGTCATCGCCAAGTCGACGGAATACGTCCACTACGCCAACGGCAACAAGGCTTCGCAGGCCCTCCTGCCGCCGGATATCATCAACGATCCGACGATCTATCCGGACGAGGCGACGCTGAAGAAGCTCTTCACCAACACGACGCTGGATGCCAAGACGCAGCGTCTGTTCACCCGGACCTGGACCAGGGTCGTGACCGGCCAGTAATCGGTCAGGAGGAATTGCCCGGAAAGATATTTCCGGGCAATTTCGTTTCGACCGACTGCCAAGATCATAAAGTTTGGGGACAGGCCATGAAATCTCTCGGCAATATCCGTCGTTCCTTTGCGCCGTGGACGGATCCGGATGCAAAACCGTTCATCAGCTTCCGCAACGTCACCAAGAAGTTCGGCGATTTCACTGCCGTCGACGACCTCACCCTCGACATCTACCACCGCGAATTCTTCGCCCTGCTCGGCGCGTCGGGCTGCGGCAAGTCCACGCTGCTGCGCATGCTGGCCGGCTTCGAGCGGCCGACCGCCGGCGAGATCATCCTCGACGGCCAGGACATCGCCGGCATCCCGCCCTACAAGCGGCCGGTCAACATGATGTTCCAGTCCTATGCGCTCTTCCCGCACATGAGCGTGGAGAGCAATATCGGCTTCGGCCTTCGCCAGGACGGCATGCCGAAAGCCGAGATCGCCGCGCGCGTCGCCCAGATGCTCAAGCTCGTCAAGCTGGAGCAGTTCGCCAAGCGCAAGCCGCACCAGCTTTCCGGCGGCCAGCGCCAGCGCGTGGCGCTCGCCCGCTCGCTCGCCAAGCGCCCCAAGGTGCTGCTGCTCGACGAACCCCTCGGCGCGCTCGACAAGAAGCTGCGCGAGGAGACCCAGTTCGAGCTGATGGACCTGCAGCAGGAACTCGGCCTCACCTTCGTCGTCGTCACCCACGACCAGGAGGAGGCGATGACTATGGCCGACCGCATCGCCGTCATGAGCCACGGCAAGGTCATCCAGGTGGCGACCCCTGCGGAAATCTACGAGGCGCCGAATTCCCGCTTCGTCGCGGACTTCATCGGCGACGTCAACATCCTCGACGGCAAGGTCTCGGCAAGCGGCAACGGCCGCATCGAGCTTGCCACGAACGAGGGCTTCACCGTCCGCACCGCCGCTGCCAACGCGCCCGCGACGGGCAGCGCCGCGGGCTTCGCCATCCGCCCCGAAAAGCTGAAGGTGACGCGCGCCGCCCCGGCGGACGCCTCCGTCAACGCGGCACAGGGCGAGATCTGGGACATCGGCTATCTCGGCGACATGACCGTCTTCCACGTCAAGCTCGACAGCGGCAAGGTGGTCAAGGCTTCCATGCTCAACGCCCAGCGCGAGGTGGAGGATCCGGTGGCCTATGACGAAAGGGTCTGGGTCTCCTTCGGCGAGACCGCCGGCGTCGTGTTGAAGGATTGAGCACATGAACAAGCTCGGCTCCGCCGTCTTCAGCCGCCTTGTCATCATCATTCCCTATGCCTGGCTGCTTTTCTTCTTCCTCATCCCCTTCTTCATCGTCTTCCGCATCTCGCTCTCGACGACCGCCATCGCCCAGCCGCCCTATACGCCGGTCTTCGCGCTGTCGGACGGCCTTTCCGGCCTGTGGGCGAAGATCGGGCAGTTCCATTTCGACAATTTCGTCTGGCTGACCGAGGATGCGCTCTATTTCAACGCCTATATATCGAGCGTGTGGATCGCCGCGCTCTCGACGTTCATCACGCTCCTGATCGGCTATCCGATCGCCTACGGCATGGCGCAGGCGCCGCGCTCGCTGCGACCGACGCTGCTGATGCTCGTCATCCTGCCGTTCTGGACGAGCTTCCTCATCCGCGTCTATGCCTGGATCGCCATCCTGAAACCCGAGGGGCTGCTCAACCAGTTCCTCATCGGCATCGGCGTCATCCACGATCCGCTGATCATCATGAACACCAACTGGGCGATCTATATCGGCATCGTCTATTCGTACCTGCCCTTCATGGTGCTGCCGCTCTACTCGGCGCTGGAGAAGATGGACAACACGCTGATCGAGGCGGCGCAGGACCTCGGCTGCCCGCAGATCACCGCCTTCTGGAAGGTGACGTTCCCGCTTTCCATTCCCGGCATCGTCGCGGGCTGCATGCTCGTCTTCATCCCGGCCGTCGGCGAGTTCGTCATCCCCGACCTTCTCGGCGGGTCGCAGACGCTGATGATCGGCAAGACGCTGTGGACGGAATTCAACGCCAACCGCGATTGGCCGGTCTCCGCCGCTGTCGCCACCATCCTGCTCCTTATCCTGGTCGTGCCCATCGTGTTCTTCCAGAATGCGCAGGCCAAGGCCGAAGAGCAGGGGAGGTAAGCCGATGAACAGCTGGTCGCGTTTCAACATCGTCTCGGTCGTCCTCGGCTTCACCTTCCTCTACCTGCCGATCGTCCTTCTGGTGATCTTCTCCTTCAACGAGTCCAAGCTCGTCACGGTCTGGGCGGGCTTCTCGTTCAAATGGTACGTCTCGCTCTTCCATAACCAGGGCCTGATGGATGCCGCCTGGGTGACGGTCCGCGTGGGGTTGCTCGCCGCGAGCATCGCCACCGTCCTCGGCACGATGGCGGCGCTCGCGCTGACGCGCTACACGCGTTTCCGCGGCCGGCTGCTCTTTTCCGGCATGGTCTATGCGCCGCTCGTCATGCCGGAGGTCATCACCGGCCTCTCTCTGCTCCTGCTCTTCGTCGCCATCGGCTTCGACCGCGGCTTCTGGACGGTGACGCTGGCGCATATCACCTTCTCGATGTGCTTCGTGACGGTGGTGGTGCAGTCGCGCCTGCTCTCCTTCGACCGCTCGATCGAGGAAGCGGCGCTGGATCTCGGGGCGACGCCGGTGAGGACCTTCTTCGAGGTGACGCTGCCGGTCATCGCGCCGGCCGTCCTTTCCGGCTGGATGCTGGCGCTGACGCTCTCGCTCGACGACCTCGTGATCGCCAGCTTCACCTCTGGCCCCGGCGCCACCACGCTGCCGATGAAGATCTACAGCCAGGTGCGCCTCGGCGTGACGCCGGAGATCAACGCGGCCTGCACCATCCTCATCGGCCTCGTCGCCATCGGCGTGGTCATCGCCTCGGTCATGACGAAGCGGCGCGAGATCCAGCGCCAGCGCGACGAACAGGCCGCGTTCGCCGGACGATGATCAATCCTGCCGGCGGGGGTCCTCGCCGGTGAGGATGGAGATCGGCGAGATCACCGGGTCCGGCCAGGAGCCGCCGGCGAAGAAGCTGATGGGGGGATTGGCGGGCGCCGTCCCGTCCGCCGTCCGTTCGGCAAGGCGGCCGGCCAGCGCCACGCTGCCCGTGCGATAGGGGATCATGCCCGAAAGGGCGAGCAGCCTGCCGCTTCCTTCGATTTCCGCCTTGACCAGTTCGGCAAGCCCGCGGTTCAGCCGCGCGTCGACCTCCGCCCGCGTGAAGTCGAAGGAGCCGTCGGCGGCCTCGGAGATATTGAAGAAGGTGTTCTTCGCCGCCCGCTCCTCGAAGGCCTTGCGGTTGAAATGGGTGAGCGTGCCCTGGCCCATACGGAGCTGGAAGCGGCCCGACATGTCGGAGGCCGTCGTCGCCCAGAGCGGCCGGTCGGTGGAAAGCTCGAAATCCGCCGAGCCGATGCCGGTGGGAAGCGGCCCGGGCAGGCCGAGTGTGCTGACGATAGCGCCGATATCCACATTGCCGAGCGACATCTGCAACTGGCCGCCGCCGCGGAAACCCTGCTCGGCCAGCGTGATGCGCCCCGTCATGCGCCCCTCAAGGAAGGTGCTGTCGCCGATGTCGAAGGAGGCGCGGCCGTTCTCGATGCGCATGCCGGCGGCAAGGTCCTGAAGGGAGAAGGGCGAAAAGTCGGCCGTCTTGGCGGAAAGCCGGAGATCCATGCCGAACTGGTGGATGAAGGCCGTATCGATCGTCGGTGCATTCGGATCGGTGCCGGGAAGCGGCGAGAAGGCCGTCAGGAAGGCGCGCAGGTCGATCCGGTCGAAGGCGAGCGTTCCGCCGAGCTGCGGCACGCCCTCCGGCGGCATGGCGATGTCGAGGACGCCGGTCGCCTGCGCATTGTCGAGCGTAAGCTGGACGTCCTCCAGCTTGGCGGAATAGCCCGACGTCGCGACCTTCGCTTCCAGCGCGACCTGCCCCACAGTGCCGACCGCCGGAATATCCTTGCCCTGCCAGACGAGGAGACGGGCGAGCGAGGGCGTCGCAAGCTGCAGCGCGCCGGAAACGAAGGCATTGTCGGAAAGGTTGGCGACCCCCTCGAAATTCATCGTCGCGGGATCGGCGGTGAGGCCGGCATGCACGTCCGCGTTCCGCCCGGCAAGCAGGAGGAGGGGTTTGTCGCAGGCGAAGGTCACGCGCGTCAACTCGCCGTTGACGACGCCGGAAAGCGAAAGTGCGAGCCGCCGGCCGAGGGTCGGCCATGTGATGCTGCCGTCGATGTCGGTGACGCGATGCCGGCTGCCGTCTGCGCGCGTGATGTCGACGATCCCGTCGCGCAGGTCGATCGTGCCGATGCGCTGGTCGGGCAGGGCGGCGGCGGGCTGACCCTCGGCCGCCTTGGCGGTGGCGTCGATCGCCTCGATCAGCCAGCCGCTGTGGCGCCAGTTGAGGGTGCCGTCCGCCTTCCAGCCGATATGCACCACCGGCCGCGCGAGCTCGAAATCGCTGAAGGCCGGCTGGCCGCGCATGGCGCCGAGGAGATCGAAGTTCGCCGAAACGGCCTCGACCTTCGCCAGCTCCTCGCCCTCTTCGGTCACGAAGCTGACGCGGCCGAGCGTCACGCGCGGATAGGGCCAGAAGGAGAATTCCGCCGGCTCGCCGACATGTACGTTCGCGCCCGTCCAGTCCTCCAGCGCCTGCTCGATGCCGCGCTGCACCGCCTCCGTCTGCACGAGGAAGGGAAAGGCGATGCGCAGGCCGGCGACAACGAGAAGCACGGCAAGGGCCGTCCGCCACAGGCGCTTCGATCGTAGGAAACGGGAAAGGCTCATTCAGGCGCAGTTCCTCTGCCGGGCGCATTCATGTCTCAGGTCGAACGGGGATAGGCGCTCGGGCGAAAGAAATCAAATGCCGCCGTGGCGGAATTGCGCGCGGCGACGGCGCGATCCGGCGTTCGGCGCTTTATACCGCGGCGCAACATGCTATATCAGGCCATGGAGTGGAGGACAGCATGACGTCAGAAATGCCCTTGTGGGAACCTTCGGCAGACATCCTGGCAAAGAGCCCGATGGCGCTCTTCATGAAGGCCGCCGGCGCGAAGGCCGGGCGCGATTTCAGGACCTATGATGACCTGCACGCCTGGTCGGTGGAAGACCGGGCCGCGTTCTGGACCGCCGTCTGGGACGAGTGCGGCGCCGTGGGCGAGAAGGGCGGCATCGCGCTCGAAAACGGCGAGCGCATGCTGGAGGCGCGGTTCTTCCCCGGGGGTCGGCTGAACTTCGCCGAAAACCTCCTGAAGAAGGCGGGCCCGGACGACGCCATCGTCTTCCGCGGCGAGGACAAGGTCTCCTACCGCTGGTCCTGGGACGATCTGCGCGCGCGGGTCTCGAAGCTCCAGCAGGCCTTTTCCGCCATGGGCATCGGCGAGGGGGATCGTGTGGCGGCCATGATGCCGAACATGCCGGAGACCATCGCCCTGATGCTCGCCGCCGCCTCGCTCGGCGCCATCTGGTCCTCCTGTTCGCCCGATTTCGGCGAGCAGGGCGTGCTCGACCGTTTCGGCCAGATCGAGCCGAAGCTCTTCATCGCCTGCGACGCCTACTGGTATGCCGGCAAGCTCCAGGACGTCTCTGCCAAGGTGAAGGCCGTTGCCGGCAAGCTCGGCGTGCCGGTCCTCGTCGTGCATTATGCGGGCGATGCCGAAGCGCTTGCCGCCGCCCTGCCGGACGGGCGCACGCTGGAAGCGCTGACGGCGGCCTATGACGCCAGGCCGCTGACCTTCGCGCAGCTCCCCTTCCGCCACCCGCTCTATATCCTCTTTTCCTCCGGCACGACGGGGGTGCCGAAATGCATCGTGCATTCGGCGGGCGGCACGCTGCTGCAGCACCTCAAGGAACACAACCTGCATTGCAGCCTTACCGAAGGCGACCGTCTCTTCTACTTCACCACCTGCGGCTGGATGATGTGGAACTGGCTGGTCTCCGGCCTTGCCGTGGGCGCGACGCTCTGCCTCTTCGACGGCTCGCCCTTCCATCCGGACGGCAATGTGCTGTTCGATTATGCCGAGGCGGAGAAATTCGCCGTCTTCGGCACTTCCGCCAAATATATCGACGCCGTGCGCAAGGGCGGCTTCACGCCGCGTACGACGCACGATCTTTCCAGCCTGCGGCTCCTCACCTCCACCGGCTCGCCGCTCTCGCCGGAAGGCTTCTCCTTCGTCTACGAGGGCATCAAGCCGGACGTGCAGCTCGCTTCGATCTCCGGCGGCACGGACATCGTCTCCTGCTTCGTGCTCGGCATTCCGCTGAAACCCGTCTGGCGCGGCGAGATCCAGGGCCCCGGCCTCGGCCTTGCCATGGATGTGTGGGACGAGGACGGCCGGCCGGTGCGCGGCGAAAAGGGCGAACTCGTCTGCACCAAGGCCTTCCCTTCGATGCCGGTCATGTTCTGGAACGACCCGGACGGCGCCAAGTATCGCGGCGCCTATTTCGAGCGCTTCGACAATGTCTGGTGCCACGGCGATTTCGCCGAGTGGACGAGCCATGGCGGCATCGTCATCCACGGCCGCTCCGACGCTACGCTCAATCCGGGCGGCGTGCGCATCGGCACGGCGGAGATTTATAACCAGGTCGAGCAGATGGAGGAAGTCGCCGAAGCGCTCTGCATCGGCCAGGACTTCGACGACGACGTGCGCGTCGTGCTCTTCGTGCGCCTTGCCCCCGGCGTCACGCTGGACGAGGCGCTGGAAAAGAAGATCAGGACGAAGATCCGCACCGGCGCCTCGCCGCGCCATGTGCCGGCGAAGATCGTTGCGGTCGCCGATATTCCGCGCACCAAGTCCGGCAAGATCGTCGAGCTTGCGGTGCGCGAGGTGGTGCATGGCCGGCCGGTGAAGAACAAGGAAGCGCTCGCCAATCCCGAGGCGCTGGCGCTCTTTGCCGATCTCGCCGTCCTGAGGACGTGAACGTTAACGGATGGCCACGCCGCGTTAACCAAGTTTGCGAAGTTGTGAACGCAGGCGCTGTGCCGGAACGGGCCAGGTAAGGATTCGTTAAGCCGGGACGGCGCAAGGTCGTGCCAACTTGAGCGCGCCCGATGATGGGCGTTCCGGTCCTCCCGGCCCCGATGGCATGAAGCCGTTCACCCACGCTTTTGTTGGACAGCATTCAAACTATCGGGGCGGCGCATGCCGCCCTCTTTTTTATCCGCGATCCTGCCGCCTCAGTCCGCCAGCACCCGCGGGGAAGGGAAGACCACCTCCACCAGCGTGCCCTCGTTGGGCGTGGAGCTGATGGCGAAGCTCGCCCGGTTGGCATCCACCATCGCCTTGGTCAGCGGCAGGCCGAGGCCGGTGCCGTCGCCGCGCTTGCGCGCGCCCGTCGTCACCTGCCGGAAGGGCTTCATCGCCTGTTCAAGCTCGCTGCGCGTCATGCCGACGCCGGTGTCGCGGATGCGCAGCACCACGCTGCCGTTCGCCTCGTAGGCGGTGGACACGACGATCTGCCCGCCGGCCGGCGTGAAGCGGATGGCGTTCGACAGGATGTTGAGCGCGATCTGCTTGATCGAGCGCAGGTCGGCGACGATCTGCGGCACATTGGCAGACAGCGAGGTGCGGATGATGACCCGCTGGGCGTTCGCCTGCGGCTGCACCAGCGACACGGCCTCCGAGATCGTCTCGTTGAGCCCGACCGCCGTGAATTCCAGCTCCATCTCGCCCGCCTCGATCTTGGAAATGTCGAGGAGGTCGTTGACGATGTCGAGCACGTGCCGGCCGGATCGGCCGATATCGTTGGCATATTCGATATAGCGCGGATGGCCGATCGGCCCGAAGCGCTCCGTCGCCATCATGTCGGAAAAGCCGATGATGGCGTTGAGGGGCGTGCGGATCTCGTGGCTGACGCGGGCGAGGAAATCGCTCTTGTGGGCGTTCGCCGTCTCGGCGGCGCGCTTGGCGTTGCGCAGCTCCTCCTCGGTGCGTTTCCACTGCGTGATGTCGCGGATGACGGCGCAATAGCCGGAAGACGAAGAGAGGCGCCCCATCGTCATGAAGAGGGGAATGAAGCCGCCGGCAGCCTCGCGGCCGATCACCTCGCGCCCGTCGTTGAGAACGCTCGCGACGCCGTGGCCGGAGAGGCCCGCGAGATAGTCGAGCACCGCCTTCTGGCTCTCATGGGCGAAGAGCATGGCGAAGGGCCGGCCGCGCGTCTCGTCCTCGTCATAGTTGAAGAGGGCGCTCGCCGAGCGGTTCATCGAGCGGATGTCGCCGTCCTGGCCCACCACCACGACGCCGTCCGTCGCCGTCTCCAGGATCGAGCGCAACTCGCTGACCTCGATGCGCAGCGCCGAGATGGCCGCCTGCTCGCCCGTGCGCTCGTCTGCATCCGCCGGGGCGGGCGCGGTCTCGACCAGCGAGAGCACCGGCTTTTCATGCGCCGGCGTCAGCGCCAGGAGGAGGGCCGTGCCGTCTTCCCAGCGGATCGACTGGAGGCGGGCGCGCACCGCGCTCGTCGTCTCCCCGTCCGCATGGCGCAGGTTCATCGTGCCGCTGCCGTCTTCCGTGTCCTCGTCGGGGCCGGCCAGCAGGATGTCGAGCCCGCCGGAGGCTTCGAGGTCCCCGATGCTGCCGTAGCCGGTCAGGCGAAAGAATTCCGGATTGGCGTGGATCAGCCGGTCGCCGACATGGACGAGCAGCGCGACGGGCAGCGCGTCGACGACGGCGGCCGTGAGGCCGTAGTCCATCTGCCGGCGCGGCGGCGCGATGGCCGCGCGGTCGCCGCCGTGATCTTCGGCCAGCATGTCGTCGGCATGGGGGCCGACTTCGAGGCCGGGCATTTCCTCCGCCGGCTCCTCGGCGGCGCCGTGTTCTTCAGGGGCCTTCTCTTCCGTCTCTCCGGCAGCGCCCATCGGGTCGCCCGGCGGACGGTCATCCGGCTTGCGCTTGCCGAAGGTCTCGCCGAGCTGGCGGGCGATCTCGCGGAAGGCTGCCTGCTCGCCGGTGGAAAGGCCGTCGAAGAGGCCGCCGCGGTTGCGCCGCGTTTCGAGCTGCACCACCTTGTCCGACTGCCGGCGGCTCGGGTTCTCGACGAGGCGAAGGGCAGGGCGCTCGCCGCGGAAGGCATCCTCTTCGTCGGCGGGCGGCGTTGAGGGCTGCTCTTGCGCTTCCATTGCCGGGGCGTCGCCGGCCGCATCGTCCAAGACCGGCGTTTCCTCTTCGGCGGCTGCTTCTTCCGCCGGGGCTGCGTCCTCGGCCTCGGCCGCACCGAGCGTCAGGCCGCGGGCATGGGCGTCCTCGGTCGCATCGGCGATGCGCACGATGCCGAAGCCGCGGAAACCGTCGAATTCGCGGTTGCGCGAATAGGTCGGCAGGGCGGCGAGGTCGACCGGCACGACGAGGCGCGTGCCTTCCACCGGCCAGAGGATCGTCTTGCCCGACCAGGTGTCGCGCCGGCGCAGCAGGTCGCCGATCTTGCCTTCGGGATCGAGGTCGAACCGGGCGGCGACGTCGGTGAAGCGCTCGCCGGCAATGGCCGCGGCATGCGGGCCGACGGCAGCGGAGAATTCGTCGGAAACCTCGCTGAACCGGCCTTCGGCGTCGATCTTCCAGACGAAGCGGATCGGCCTGCCCTGCGGATTGAAGATGAAGCCGCCTGCCGTTTCGTCCGCCTCGTCGGCAGGGCTGTGGTCTTCGGGGACGATCTCATCGACGGAGACAGGAGCCGCGTCGACCGCGTCCGGCACATCTTCCGTTTCGGCGGCGGAGAACTCTGCGGCCTCCAGTTCGTCCTCCTCGGCAAGCGCGTAGGCGCGCGCCGTCTCGTCGCCGTGGGCGGCGACCTCGGAGACGGAAGCCGGCTCGGCCGCTTCCTCCGGCGATGCCTCCGCCGGGACGACGGGCTCGGGCTCGGCGTGCACCTCGGGTGCGGCCTCGTCCTCGTCGGGATCGAGATGGCCGAGAATGGTTTCGACGGCGAAGAGAAGGTGCAGCGCCGGATCGTCGGAAATGCGGCCGATGGCGGCGGGCAGGTGGCCGAGGCCGGTGGCGATGGGGCGCTTGACGAGGCGCTCGGCGCTGCGGCCGGCCGCCTCCACCAGGGCGCGGCGCGTCTCCGGGCTGATGGCAAGCGCCGCGAAACCCTCCGAGGCGGCCACGACGGCGCCTTCGCCGTCGAGCACGGCCATGTGCGTGTCGGGATCGTCGAAGCCGGCGAGCATGGCCGCGGCCGCTTCCTCCGCCCCGCCATCTGCGACGGGCGCGCTGAAGAGGATCGCATCCTCGCCGGGACGAAGGGTCACCGCCTCGACGGCAGCGTTCACCGGCACGCTGCGGAAGCCGTTGCCGATGCGCATGACGAAGGCCCGCCGCTCGCCGGGCGTCCGTACCTGCCCGGCGGTGGCGGCAAGCTGGCGGAAGGCGACGTCGGTGCGGTCCGGGCCGGCATCGAGGAAGTCGTAGATGTTCTCTTCGCCGAAGAGTGCCGCGCCGCGCCCGTTCGACCAGAGCACGCGCGCCATGTCCCTTGAAAACAGCACGACGGCCTCGCCCCTTGCGAAGGGCAGGCGCACCCGCTCGTGGACGGCGACGTCGATAAAGGGATACTGCTTTGCGGACATGTTCAGGCCTGTATCTGGCTTCCGGCGTCCCGGTCTTCGATTAACGCTTTATTAATAGCGGCCCCCGGGGGAGGGGTCCAGCGGCGGGGCCGCAAAGCCCCGGGCTTTCAGGCGAAAGGGTTAACGGCATCATCGGTTCCCGAGAGGATTATTGTGCAGCGCACAAAATTGTTGCAATGCGAAAGAAAAGAGCCTATATAGACGGCATCCCCGAACCCGGCGCCTCTGAGAGGGCCAAACAAAGGAGCGCATGACATGGCTACCAAGAAGACCGACGACGTATTTTCCATCGCATCCATCGACCCGGCCAAGTTCTCCGAGAGCTTCCGCGACTTCGCCGAAAAGGGCGCAGCGCAGACCAAGGAAGCCTATGCCAAGATGAAGGAAGCCGCCGAAGACGCCACGAAGACCGTTGAAGCGACGCTCGAAAGCGCGCAGGCCGGCTCCGTCGAACTCGGCCTCAAGGCCATCGAAGCCCTTCGCACCAATGCCGAGAACTCGCTTTCGCACATGGAAGCCCTGCTCGGCGTGAAGTCCGTTGCCGAACTCTTCGAGCTGCAGACCGCCTTCCTGCGCAAGCAGGCCGAAGTCGTCGTCGAGCAGGCCAAGGGCCTCCAGGAAACCTCCAAGAAGGTCGCCGAGAAGGTCTCCGCCCCCGGCAAGTCCGCTGCCGAAAAGGCCATGAAGTCCTTCAAGACCGTCTGAGCCGCGCATCGCGCCGGCAAGGGCCGCATGAGACAATGGCCGGGCCGATCGCCCGGCCATTTTCGTTTGGAGCCTCGCAAAAAAGGCTTGATAAAAGGTGCGGCTGCCCGTATGTGACGCACCAAGCGCGCCGGATGCGCGCCTTGTGCGGTTGTAGCTCAGTTGGTTAGAGCGCAGGTTTGTGGCACCTGAGGTCGTAGGTTCGATTCCCACCAACCGTACCATTCTTCTCCCATCCATTCTCTCTATACCATTCAGCGCCTGGACCCGTTGCGCCTGTGCGCCTTGACAGCACCGGGAAATTAGGTAGATCGGTCTACATAATGTCTGGAGGGCGGAATGGGCGAGCGGGTGCCGGTGCGCGAGCGGCTGCTGAAGGCGGCGGCGGAGCTGTTCTACCGTGACGGGGTGGGGGCGACGGGGATCGATACGATCACCGCCCATGCGGGCGTCGCCAAGATGAGCCTCTACAACAATTTCGCTTCCAAGGCGGACCTCGTGAAAGCCTACCTCGATGCGCGGCTGGAGGAATGGCACGGGCTTTTCGAGATGCGGCTGGCGAAGGCCGAAACGCCGCGCGACAAGCTGCTCGCCGTCTTCGATTCCTATGTCGACCATGCGGAACTCGCCTACGGCTGGGGCTTTCGCGGCTGCGGCCTTCTCAATGCCGCGGCGGAACTGCCCGTCGGCGATGCCGGCAGGGCGACCGTGGCCTTCCAGAAGGAAGAGGTGGAAGAGCTTTTCCGGGGCTACCTGGGCGATATGAAGCCGGAGGCCGGAGCAAGGATCGAGGAGACGGCCGAGCATCTTTCCTTCGTGCTGGAAGGCGCGATGGCCCGGGCCGGCCTCGACGGACACGACGGGCGGCTGAAGGCGGCGCGCAGGATCGCCGCTTCCATCGTGGACAGCCTGTGAGCGCCGCCGGTCTTGCTTCGCCGCCGCCCCGTCTATCCGGCCGTTTGCGGGGCCTTGTTCTTATCGTCCTCGTCGAGGCCGCGCTGGTGGTGTGCTGGAGCGCCGGCTTCATCGGCGTGCGCTTTGCCAGCGACCATGCGCCGATCTTCCTGATCCTTCTCTGGCGCAGCCTCGTTTCGGGGCTCGTCCTGCTGCCCTTCGCGCTGGCGATGGGGCCGCGCCTGCGTATAGTGGACGTCGCCTTCCAGATGCTGCTCGGGGCGCTTGCCATGGCCGGCTATCTTTCCGGCTTCGCGCTCGCCATCGGCATGGGCGTGCCGACCGGCCTTACCGCGCTCATCACCGACATGCTGCCGCTCGCCGTCGCGCTCCTTTCCTGGCCGATCCTCGGGCAGGCGCTGACGGGGCGCCAGTGGATCGGCTCCTTCATCGGGCTTGCCGGCGTGTTCATCGCCTCCGGCTGGTCGCTGAAGGTGGCGGACGTGCCGCTCTGGGCCTACGGGCTTCCCGTCCTCGGCACGCTCTCGCTGGCGCTTGCGACCCTCCTGCAGAAGCGCAGCGCCGTGAACGCCATGCCGGTCTACCAGAGCCTCTGCATCCAATGCCTTTCGGCGTCCGCAATCTTCGCGGGCCTTGCCTGGCATGAGGGCGGCGTGCTGCCGGTCATGGAGGCGCGCTTTGCCGGCGGCATCCTCTGGCTGGTCTTCGTCGCTACCTTCGGCGCCTGGAGCCTCTATTACCTCGCGCTGCGCAAATCCTCGCCGGCGCGGGTGACGGCGGTGCTTTATCTCAGCCCGCCGGTGACGATGATCTGGGCCTGGCTGATGTTCGGTGAGCCGCTGTCCTGGGCGATGGCGGCGGGCCTTCTCGTCTCGCTTGCCGGCATCGTCATCGTGGCAAGGGCGCGCATGCCGGTGCATGCCGCCTAGAGAAAGATGCCGTGCTCCTGCTGCACGAGTTCCTGCACGAATTCGGCGACGGTGCGCACGCGAACGAGGTCGCGCGCGCTCTCGTGCCAGGTCGTCCAGTAGGCGCGGCGGATGGAGGTGGCCGGCAGCAGGCGGACGAGCTCGCCATATTGCCGCGCGATATAGTCGTGCAGGATGCCGATGCCCGCGCCGGAGCGCACGGCCTCCGTCTGGCCCGTCGCGCTGGAAATCTCGAAGCCGGCATCCCAGCTTCGCATGATCTCTCCGGTGAAGTTGAGCGAGGCGGTGAAGATCAGGTCCTCCACATAGCCGATCCGCCGGTGCGCCTTGAGGTCCTCCACGGTCTCCGGCGTGCCGTTCTCCGCAAGGTAGCCGCGCGAGGCATAGAGGCCGAGCGTGTAGTCCGTGAGCTTGGAGGAGACGAGGCGGCCCTGCTCGGGTCGCTCCAGCGTGATGGCGATGTCCGCCTCGCGCTGCGACAGCGAGAAGGAACGCGGCACCGGCACGAGCTGGATCTTCAGCTCGGGATGGCGCGCCGTCAGCCGGCCGAGGCGGGGCGCGAGGAAGGAGACGCCGAAACCGTCCGGCGCGCCGACCCGCACGGTGCCGGCGACCGCCGCGTCGATGCGGCCGATGCGCGCCTGCGCCGCCAGCATCTCCGTCTCCATGCGCTCGGCCGCGGCGAGGAAGGCCTCGCCTTCCGCGGTGAGGTCGCAGCCGTTCGTGCGGCGGATGAGAAGGCGCGTCTTCAGCGCCGCCTCCAGCGCGCTGACGCGGCGGCTGAGGGTCGCGTGGTTGACGCCGAGCCGGCGGGAGGCGGCGAGCAGCTGCCCCGTGCGGGCAACGGCGAGGAACATGCGCACGTCGTCCCAGTTCATGGGCGCCTCCGGCTATAATTTCTGCACAACGGTTCCTTAGACGAGGCGATTGAGTTGTGCAAATTGTAGTGCGATGATCCGCCCACAACAAAGGAGGACTCCCCATGCGTGAGATCGGACACTTCATCAACGGCAAGCCGGTTGCCGGCACGAGCGGCCGCACCGCGGACGTCTACAACCCCGCGACGGGCGAGGTTCAGGCGAAGGTCGCGCTGGCGAGCCCCGCCGAGCTCCAGGCCGCCGTCGACGCCGCCAAGGCCGCGCAGCCGAAATGGGCCGCCACCAACCCGCAGCGCCGCGCCCGCGTCTTCATGAAGTTCGTCGAGCTCCTCAACCAGAACATGGAAGAGCTGGCCGTCCTGATCTCCCGCGAGCACGGCAAGACGGTGGAAGATTCCAAGGGCGACGTCATCCGCGGCCTGGAAGTGTGCGAATTCGTCATCGGCATCCCGCACCTTTCCAAGGGCGAGTTCACCGAGGGCGCCGGCCCGGGCATCGACATGTATTCGATCCGCCAGCCGCTCGGCATCGGCGCCGGTATCACGCCGTTCAACTTCCCGGGCATGATCCCGATGTGGATGTTTGCCCCGGCCATCGCCTGCGGCAACGCCTTCATCCTGAAGCCCTCCGAGCGCGATCCGTCCCTGCCGATCCGCCTTGCCGAACTGATGATGGAAGCGGGCCTGCCCGCCGGCATCCTCAATGTCGTCAACGGCGACAAGGGCGCGGTCGATGCGATCCTCGCCCATCCGGACATCGCCGCCGTCTCCTTCGTCGGCTCCACGCCGATCGCCCGCTACGTCTATGGCGCGGCCGCTGCCAACGGCAAGCGTGCCCAGTGCTTCGGCGGCGCGAAGAACCACATGGTCATCATGCCCGATGCCGATCTCGACCAGGCCGCGAACGCCCTGATGGGCGCCGGCTACGGCTCGGCCGGCGAGCGCTGCATGGCGATCTCGGTTGCCGTTCCGGTCGGCGAGGAAACCGCCAACCGCCTCGTCGAGAAGCTGACGCCGATGATTGAGAGCCTGCGCATCGGCCCCTATACCGACGAGAAGGCCGACATGGGCCCGCTCGTCACCAAGGAAGCCAAGGCCCGCGTCCTCGGCCTCATCGACAAGGGCGTGGAAGAAGGCGCCAAGCTCGTCGTCGATGGCCGCGGCTTCAAGCTGCAGGGCTATGAGGACGGCTACTTCGTCGGCGGCTGCCTGTTCGACAACGTCACGCCGGACATGGAAATCTACAAGACCGAGATCTTCGGCCCGGTCCTGTCGGTCGTGCGCGCCAAGAACTACGAGGAAGCCCTCGACCTGCCGATGAAACACGAATACGGCAACGGCGTCGCCATCTACACCCGCGACGGGGATGCTGCCCGCGACTTCGCCAGCCGCATCAACATCGGCATGGTCGGCGTCAACGTTCCGATCCCGGTTCCGCTCGCCTACCACTCCTTCGGCGGCTGGAAGTCCTCCGCCTTCGGCGACCTCAACCAGTACGGCTCGGACTCGATCAAGTTCTGGACCCACACCAAGACGATCACCAGCCGCTGGCCGTCGGGCATCAAGGACGGCGCCGAGTTCTCCATGCCGACGATGAAGTGATCATCGCGATCCGACTGCCGAAAGGGCTCCCCACCGGGAGCCCTTTTGCATTGCGGGATTTGGGGCATCCCCCATCGCCGGAACGACGCCGGCAAACCGGGCTCAGGCGGGCAATGATGCGCCCATATAAACATGAATGTGTTTTTCCGCTTTTTGGAATTGTTCTAAACGTGCTTCTGTCCTATATGTGGTGCATCAAAGGCCGGATTCGGAGTTTCCCATGCGTCTGACGAAGCAAACGAACTATGCCGTGCGCATGTTGATGTACTGCGCAGCGAACGGCGACAAGCTCAGCCGCATTCCCGAAATCGCACGTGCCTACGGCGTTTCCGAGCTGTTCCTGTTCAAGATCCTCCAGCCGCTCACGCGCGCGGGCATCATCGAGACCGTGCGCGGCCGCAACGGCGGGGTGCGCCTGCCCAGGTCCGCCACCGAGATCACGCTGTTCGACGTGGTGCGCGTGACGGAGGATTCCTTCGCCATGGCCGAATGCTTCGAGGCCGGCGAGATCGAATGCCCGCTCGTCGATAGCTGCGGCCTCAACGCCGCGCTGCGCAAGGCGCTGAACGCCTTCTTCGAAGTGCTCCAGCAGTACACGATCGACGACCTCGTCAAGGCGCGCCCGCAGATCGGCATGCTGCTCGGCCTCGACCACGCGCAGGCCGCCCGCCAGCCGGCGGCCTGACGCCGCCCGGCGATCGCGGACGACGGGCGATCAGATCCCGGCGCCGGCGTCGCGCTTCACATATTCCTGCAGGATGAATTCGATGGCCGTCGGGTCCAGCTCGGCCTTGTCGATGCGGAAGTCGACGCCGTAGTCGTCGATCTTCTGGAAATAGGCATCGCTGATCGACGACGAGATGACGCCGACCGGGCCGATATAGCCGGCCCGGCGCAGCTCCGGCACGGTCTCGCGGAAATCCGCCTGCGGCTGGAGCCGGTTGTCCATCAGGATCATGTCGAGGGGAACGCCCGCCGCGCGGATGAAGTCGAGCGCGCCATCCACCGTCTCGACATAGTGCAGGCTGATCGCGTAGCTCGCCACCTTGCGCATCAGCGCGCTGAGGATGACGTTTTCCGCAGGGTCGTCGTCGACGAGCAGGATATGCACTTGTGCAGTCATGGCGGTAGATGAACCTGGTTGCGTCAAAAGGGCGGCAGGCCCCGGAAAACCGCGGCTACTGTCGTTCAGGCGGCGAATATTAACAAGTCCCTCACTCCTGTTATCCGTAACATTGCTGACCTGTTTCGGGACGCTACTGGATGATCTGCTCGCGGATCGCCTTGGCGACCATCTGCGTGCGGTTCACGACGTCGAGCTTCTTCAGGATCGTCGCGGTGTGCGAGTTCACCGTATGCTCGGAAACCGAGACGATCAGCGCGATCTCGCTCGCCGTCTTGCCGTAGGAGATCCAGCGCAGGATCTCCGTCTCGCGCGGGGTGAGGCCCATGCCGGCCTTGTTGGCGAGCACCTGGCGGTAATAGTAGTCGAAGGCGCAATTGGCCTCGTAGCAGATCTCGAAATGCGCGTCGCGCTCGATATCCTCGCCATCGCCGAGGAAGAGCACGACATAGCGCGTGCCGGCGACCGAATGCACCGGAATGGACAGCGCCATGTCGAAGCCGATCTGGTCGAGGAAGTCCGAACCCTCGCGCAGCCCGTTTTCCGGGCGGTCCGAGGCGCGCCAGACGGTCGGGATCGTCGATTTGTAGAAGCTCTTGAAGAAGGCGGAATCGTTGAAGCGGTAGCGCTTGTCGTAGGTCTCGGCCAGCCCCGCGGGCAGGTCGTGCAGCAGCAGGCGGCTGGCGAGAAGGCTGGTCTCGTGCTCGTTGGCGAGCTGGAGCACGCCGAAATGCTCGAAGCCGTAGCGCAGGGCCATCGTATGAAAGATGCGAAAGAAATCGACGCGATTGAGAGCTTTCTCCAGATCGCCTTCGAAATCGTATCGCCTGAAGTGTCTGTCCAGTACGGGCACGTGGCCTCCACCCCCGGGTTCCACGCGATCAATCTAGCGCCGCAATCTCCGGCAGCAAAGGGTTTTACCGGACAATTTCGCACACGCACGGCATTTTCTTGCCGTCCGCTATTCAACTATCTGATAAGAAAGGGGAAAAACGAAGCCGGGGCGCCCTTCGCCTTGTCGTCTCGCTCCGCCGCCACGGAATGAAACGGCAAAGGGCAGCCCCTTTCGCCTCGTTGTGCCCATATGGCACGGCTGCGGCGCCCCCGCCATCCGTCCTGGTGGGGATTGACGGGGGCGGCGGGCCTGATTCGCGGCCGTCTTCCAATGCTGTGGAGAAGAATATTCTGCGAGGTTTTCCATTTGGACAAATTTGTCCGCGGACTTATTGCAATCCTGCGGCAAATGTCGTTCCATCCGCGCACGGTCGGGGCTGGAAACGCACCCGAGCCCGCACAAGAGAACAAAAAAGCAAACCTGGGAAGCTCAATATGAAAAAGCTGACTACTCTCCTCGCAGCGACGGCGCTTGCCTCGCTGATGGCGACTGCTGCCTGGTCGAAGACGCTGGTCTATTGCTCGGAAGCCTCGCCGGAAGGCTTCGACCCCGGCCTCTACACGGGCGGCCAGACCTTCGACGCCACCTCGCGCACCGCCTACAACCGCCTCGTCGAGTTCAAGCACGGCAGCACGGAACTGGAACCGGGCCTGGCCGAGAGCTGGGAAGTATCGGCTGACGGCAAGGAATACACCTTCAAGCTGCGCAAGGGCGTAAAGTTCCAGACGACGGACTACTTCACCCCGACCCGCGAGCTGAACGCCGACGACGTCATCTTCTCCTTCGAGCGCCAGTACAAGACGGACAATCCGTGGAACAAGTACGTGGCCGGCGCCTCCTGGGAATATTTTGCCGGCATGGGCTTCCCCGACCTGATCGACCATATCGAGAAGGTCGACGACCTGACGGTCAAGTTCGTGCTGAAGCGCCCGGAAGCACCGTTCCTCGCCAACCTCGGCATGGACTTCGCCTCCATCATGTCCAAGGAATATGCCGACAAGCTGCAGGCTGACGGCAAGATGGAACTGCTGAACCAGCAGCCGCTCGGCACGGGTCCCTTCACCTTCGTCGCCTACCAGACGGATGCGGCAATCCGCTACAAGGCCAACCCCGACTACTGGAACGGCAAGCAGCCGATCGACGACCTCGTCTTCGCCATCACGACGGATGCCGCCGTGCGCGCGCAGAAGCTGAAGGCCGGCGAGTGCCACATCATGGCCTATCCGAACGCCGCCGACGTCGCCGAGCTCAAGACCGACCCGAACCTGCAGGTTCTCGAGCAGGAAGGCCTGAACGTCGCCTACCTCGCCTACAACACGCTGGTTCCGCCGTTCGACAAGGTCGAGGTCCGCAAGGCCCTCAACATGGCCGTCAACAAGCAGGCCATCGTCGATGCGGTCTTCCAGGGTGCGGCGACCGTCGCCAAGAACCCGATCCCGCCGACCATGTGGTCGTACAACAACGCCGTCGAAGACGACAAGTACGATCCGGAAGCGGCCAAGAAGATGCTCGAAGAGGCTGGCGTCAAGGATCTCAAGATGAAGATCTGGGCGATGCCCGTCGCCCGTCCGTACATGCTGAACGCCCGCCGCGCGGCGGAACTGATGCAGGCGGACCTTGCCAAGATCGGCGTCACCGCCGAGATCGTCTCCTACGAATGGGCCGAGTACCTGAAGCTCTCCTCCGCCAAGGACCGTGACGGCGCGGCCATCCTCGGCTGGACGGGCGACAACGGCGACCCGGACAACTTCCTCGACACGCTGCTCGGCTGCGATGCCGTCGGCGGCAACAACCGCGCCCAGTGGTGCAACAAGGAGTTCGACGACCTGATGACGAAGGCGAAGGAAACCGCCGACGTTGCAGAGCGCACGAAGCTCTACGAGGAAGCCCAGGTCATCTTCAAGCGCGAAGCGCCCTGGAACACCCTCGACCATTCGCTGGTCGTCGTGCCGATGAGCAAGAAGGTCTCGGGCTTCAAGATGGACCCGCTGGGCATTCACCGCTTTGACGGTGTAGACATCGCCGAGTAAGATCGGCAGAAGAAAGGCACGCCGCAAAGAGCGTGCAATGGCCGGCGGTCCGAAGACATTCGGGCCGCCGGTTTTTCAAAAAAGAAGGGATTGGCTCCCATGTTGCGCTTCATCTTCGGACGGCTCGCCGTCCTGATACCCACGTTCCTCGGGGTATCGCTCATCGCGTTCTCCTTCATTCGACTGCTGCCGGGCGACCCTGTCATGCTGATGTCGGGCGAACGCGTCATGTCGCCGGAACGGCATACCGAGCTCATGCACCAGCTCGGCCTCGACCGGCCCATGTACGCCCAGTATTTCGACTATCTCACGGGCCTGCTCTCGGGCGACTTCGGCTCGTCGATCGTCACCAAGCGTCCGGTTCTCGACGATTTCATCAATCTCTTCCCGGCAACGCTGGAACTGTCGCTCTGCGCCATCATCATCGCCGTCGCCCTCGGCATCCCGGCGGGCGTGCTCGCGGCGGTGAAACGGGGGACCTGGCTCGACCAGTCGATCATGGGCGTCGCGCTCGTCGGCTATTCGATGCCGATCTTCTGGTGGGGACTGCTGCTCATCATCTTCTTCTCCGGCTATCTCGGCTGGACGCCGGTCTCGGGACGCATCTCGCTGATGTACTTCTTCCCGCAGGTCACCGGCTTCATGCTGATCGACAGCCTTCTGTCGGGGCAGGCGGGGGCGTTCAAGTCGGCGCTGACCTACCTGATCCTGCCGACGGTCGTGCTCGCGACGATCCCGCTCGCGGTCATCGCCCGCCAGACCCGCTCGGCCATGCTCGAAGTGCTCGGCGAGGATTTCGTGCGCACCGCCCGCGCCAAGGGCCTCTCGCCCTTCCGCGTCATCGGCATCCATGCGCTGCGCAACGCGATGATCCCCGTCATCACCACGATCGGCCTGCAGGTCGGCGTGCTCCTGGCGGGCGCGATCCTCACGGAGACGATCTTCTCCTGGCCGGGCATCGGCAAGTGGATGGTCGACAGCGTCTTCAAGCGCGACTATGCCGTGGTGCAGGGCGGGCTGATGCTGATCGCCGCCGTCATCATGATCGTCAATCTCGTGGTCGACCTGCTTTACGGCTGGGTCAACCCGCGTATCCGGCACTAGGAGGCAATTCCATGAGTGCTGTTTCCAACACCACCGAGGCCAAGACGGGCGGAACGCCGCCCTCGGGCCTCTCGGAATTCTGGTTCTACTTCTCGCGCAACAAGGGCGCCGTCATCGGCCTCTTCATCTTCCTGGTGATCCTGGTCGTCGCGGTCTTCGCGCCCTTCGTCGCGCCGCACAATCCGAGCGTCCAGAACCGCGAACTGCTGCTCCTGCCGCCGCTCTTCCAGGAGGGCGGCACCTGGGGCCACATCCTCGGCACCGATGCGGTCGGCCGCGACATCCTCTCGCGCCTCATCTACGGCGCGCGCTTCTCGCTCTTCATCGGTCTCGTCGTCGTGACGCTGTCGGTGGTCTCGGGCGTGCTGATCGGTCTCGTCGCCGGCTATTTCCGCGGCAAGGTCGATACCTTCATCATGCGCATCATGGATATCATCCTGGCGTTCCCCTCGCTGCTGCTCGCTCTCGTGCTGGTGGCGGTTCTGGGGCCGGGCCTCCTGAATGCCATGATCGCCATCTCGCTCGTCAACCAGCCGCATTTCGTGCGCCTGACGCGCGCGGCGGTGATGGCGGAGAAATCGAAGGACTATGTCGTCGGCTCCAAGGTCGCCGGCGCCGGCACGCTCCGCCTCATGTTCCTGACGATCCTGCCGAACTGCCTCGCCCCGCTCATCGTGCAGGCGACGCTCGCCTTCTCCTCGGCGATCCTCGACGCGGCGGCGCTCGGCTTCCTCGGCATGGGCGCCCAGCCGCCGACGCCGGAATGGGGCACGATGCTCGCCGAAGCGCGCGAATTCATCCAGCGCGCCTGGTGGGTCGTCACCTTCCCCGGCCTTGCCATCCTCATCACCGTGCTTGCCATCAACCTCATGGGCGACGGCCTGCGCGACGCCCTCGATCCCAAGCTGAAGAGGTCGTGATGTCGCTTCTCGAAATCAAAAACCTCACCGTCGAATTCCAGACGGCCTCCGGCCCCTTCCGGGCGGTGGACGGTGTCTCCCTCAAGGTCGACGAAGGCGAAGTGCTCGCCATCGTCGGCGAATCCGGCTCGGGCAAGTCCGTCTCCATGCTCGCCGCCATGGGCCTCCTGCCCTGGACGGCGAAGGTGACGGCGGACGTGCTGACCTTCAACGGCCGCGACATGCAGTCGATGTCGGACGCCGAGCGCCGCAAGATCATCGGCCGGGAGATCGCCATGATCTTCCAGGAGCCGATCGCCAGCCTCAATCCGTGCTTCACGGTGGGCTACCAGATCGAGGAAGTGCTGCGCATCCACACGGATCTTTCGCGCAAGGCGCGCCGCGACCGGGCGATCGAGCTCTTCCAGTCCGTTGGCATCCCGAACCCGGAAGAGCGCCTCGGCCACTATCCGCACCAGATGTCGGGCGGCCAGTGCCAGCGCGTGATGATCGCAACGGCCCTTGCCTGCAATCCGAAGCTCCTGATCGCCGACGAGCCGACCACCGCGCTCGACGTGACGATCCAGAAGCAGATCCTCGACCTTCTGATGAAGCTGCAGGCCGAGCACGGCATGGGCCTCATCATCATCACACACGACATGGGCGTCGTCGCCGAAACCGCCGACCGCGTCATCGTGCAGTACAAGGGCCGGCAGATCGAGCAGGCCGACGTGCTCTCGCTCTTCTCGGCCCCGAAAAGCGTCTACACCAAGGCCCTTCTTTCGGCCCTGCCGGAAAACGCCACGGGCGGCCGCCTGCCGACGATCACGGAAAAGCTGACCGACGCCGAGATTTTCGCGGGAGCCGTGCGATGACCCCAGTGCTCGAAGCCAAGAACCTCAAGCGCGACTACCACATCCCCGGCAGCCTGATGAAGCCGGCCAAGACCGTTCACGCCGTCAAGGGCGTGAGCTTTACGGTCGAGGAGGGCAAGACGCTCGCCATCGTCGGCGAAAGCGGCTGCGGCAAGTCCACCCTTGCCCGCATGGTCACGATGATCGACCCGATCACCGAGGGCGAGATGCTGATCGACGGCCGCAAGGTCGATATCGCCAGCGAGCCGCTGACCTCCGAGATGCGCAGCAAGGTGCAGATCGTCTTCCAGAACCCCTACGGTTCGCTGAACCCGCGCAAGAAGATCGGCGACATCCTGACGGAACCGCTGGTCATCAACACGAAGGTGCCGGCGGGCGAGCGGCGCGATCGCGCCATGGCCATGCTGAAGAAGGTGGGCCTCGAGGAGAAGCATTACGGGCGCTACCCGCACATGTTCTCCGGCGGCCAGCGCCAGCGCGTGGCGATCGCCCGCGCGCTGATGCTCAATCCGCGCCTCCTGGTGCTCGACGAGCCGGTCTCCGCGCTCGACCTTTCGGTGCAGGCGCAGGTGCTGAACCTCCTCGCCGACCTGCAGGACGAGTTCCGCCTCACCTACGTCTTCATCAGCCACGACCTCTCGGTCGTGCGCCACATCGCGGACGACGTGATGGTGATGTATTTCGGCGAGGCGGTGGAATACGGCAGCCGCGACCAGGTCTTCGACGATCCGCAGCACAGCTACACGAAGACCCTCTTCGCCGCGACGCCCCGCGTCGACATCGACGCCATCCGCGCCCGCGTCGAACGGCGCAAGCGCGTCGCCTGACGGTAAAAAAGAAAAGGCCCGGTTTCCCGGGCCTTTTGCATTCAGGCGGATTTGGCGAGCCGCGCCTGTTCGTCGAAGAACAGCGCCTGGCTGATCAGCGCCTTCACCATGTCCGGGTTGAACGGCTTGGTGACGAGGAAGGCCGGTTCCGGCTTCTCGCCGGTCAGAAGCCGCTCCGGGAAGGCGGTGATGAAGATCACCGGGATCGTGCTGTTCTTCAGGATGTCGTTTACCGCGTCGATGCCCGAGCTGCCGTCGGCGAGCTGGATGTCGGCGAGCACCATGCGCGGCGAGGTGCGGTGATAGAGCTCCACCGCCTCGGAATGGGTGCGGGCAATGCCGGTCACGGTATGGCCGAGCCCCCGCACCATGTCCTCGATGTCCATGGCGATCAGCGGCTCGTCCTCGATGATCATGATCTCGGTCGCCACCTGCCGGGAGATGTCGCGCGAGGCCTCGTCGAGCAGTTCGCCGAAGCGCTCTTCCGAAACGTCCATGATGTCGGCCCCCTCGGCGATGTCGAAGCCCTCGACGGCGACGAGCAGGAAGGCCTTTCGCTCGGCCGGCGGCAGGTTGGCGAGGTTGGCGGCGGCCTGCCGCTCCCAGCCGAAGGGCGAGGAATTGTCCGGCAGCGTCACGTCGAGGTTGTCGAACAGCGTGCAATAGAGCCGGTAGAGGGCGATCCGGTCGCTGCGGCCGTCCGGAAAGAGGCCGATATCGGCCACGAGCGCTTCCAGCATCGCCGCGACATAGGCGTCACCGGAGGTCTGCGAACCCGTGACGGCACGGGAAAACCGCCTCAGATAGGCGAGATGCGGTGCGATACGGGTGGAAAGTGACATTTCGTTCTCCCTGAATGTGTTCCGCATCGGAACCGTTTCCGCTAGAGTTCATGATGCGGAAACCTATTGGTAGCATGCTGAGTCTGACTTGCTATTGAGAATATTGGGCAAAAGGAAGATAGCGGTCGGCAGGCGATGGAAACAAGACCATGATCGAGTCCGGCAAAGACAAAAAACGGGGCGGTGCCGCCGCTCCCGCGAAGGCTTTCGACCCGAACGGTGCGATCGGCCGCAAGCTGAAATCCTTTTATGACGTGATCGAGACCGAGCCCGTGCCCGACCGCCTGCTCGATCTTCTGGAAAAGCTCGACGAAGCTGAACGTCGAGCGAAGAGTTGTCCTTAGGATCATCCAACTTCCCGCATCTGGACATGAGGAAACGGGCCGCAAGGCCCGTTTCCCTTTTTTGCTGGCCTGTGCCGGTTAGCGGCGGCAACGGGCTTCGTAGCGATGGCCGTAGCGGTCGCGATAGAGGCAATAGCCGCGCCGGTCGGAGCGGGCGATGAGATAGCCTGCGGTGCCGCCGACGGCGGCCCCCACCAGCGCGCCGCCCGCCCGTCCGGTCACCGCACCGCCGATGATGGCGCCCGAAGCCGCCCCGATCGCGGTCCCGCGTTCGGTCTCGCTGCAGGCGGCCAGGGTCAGGGAGGACGCGGCAAGGCAAATCGCGATGATTGTATTCTTCATGGTTCCTGCTCCAGGTTGGGTTGACGGGGTCAGATGCGTCCCATGAGGACGAGGATGAGAAGGATGACGACGATGAGGCCGAGCCCGCCGGACGGGCCGTAACCCCAGCTCCGGCTGTAACCCCAGTTCGGCAGGGCGCCGATCAGGAGGAGGATGAGGATGATGAGAAGAATGGTACCGAGCATCTGCGCTTCCTTTCGCGTCCTGTTCGCTGTCCAGCGTTGGGCCGAAAACGGGCAACAACGGATTTTGTTCCCGTAAAAGTGACATCGACGTGACCGCGCCGTCCCGGGAACCTTCCGGCCTCCGCTCCGTTGCCTGCCGCAGGAACGCACAGGAAGGAAGAGCGAGATGGAGCACATCGCCGCAATCATGCTTCTGGTCGGCTGCAGCAAGGGCGGCCTTTCCTGCGGGGAGCTGGCCGCGCCGCAGGTCGCCTACGAGACCATGGAAGACTGCGTCGGCGTCCTGCCGCTCGCCATCGGCAGCGCCGGCGATGGCGCAAGGATCGTGCACGGCCGCTGCGCCGCCATCGATCCGGCCTGGACCGAGGAGGACGTCGAGATCAGTTGGCGCATGACGAAGGAAAGCGGTTTGGTCGTCGATGTCCGCCTCGTCGCGCCGCCATCCGGCGATGTCATCGTCGCGACGGCGCAGCCCGTGAAAGGAGAGGCCCGGCTTCCCTAAGCCCGGAACTTTTCGCGGCCCGGAAGATTGTCTTTTGCGTCAACGCCATCCGCTCAACGCAACAGAAAGGACAGCGACATGAACTGGGACATCATCGAAGGCAAGTGGAACGAATACAAGGGCAAGGCCCAGGCCCAGTGGGGCAAGCTCACCGATGACGACCTCGACGTCATCCAGGGCCGTCGCGTCGAGCTTTCGGGCAAGATCCAGCAGCGTTACGGCATTGCGAAGGATGAGGCCGAGCGGCAGATCGACGACTGGACGCGCCGCCACTAGGCTCTCCGCCTGCCGGCTTCCCATGCGCCGCCGCATCCCGCAAGGGTGCGGCGGTTTCTTTTGGGGGAAGGGGAGGGGTGAAGGCGGAATTCCGGAACCTTTTCAATCCGCCTCCGTTTCTCCTGCGATACAACGAAGGAGTTCGAAAATGCTGTATTACGCTCTCGTGTTTCTCGTCATCGCCCTCGTTGCCGGCCTGCTCGGCTTCGGCGGCATTGCCGGCGCCTCGGCCGGTATCGCGCAGATCCTGTTCTTCGTCTTCCTGGCCCTTCTGGTCCTGTCCCTGATCGCGGGCCTGTTCCGCAGGGCATGAGGACGGAATATGACGGAAGGGGCGACATCCGCGGATGCCGCCCCTTTTACGTGCCGGGCGGCTTCCCGAATTGGGCAAGAGTCAAGCGCCGGGCTGGTCCTTATCCCCGACATTCAGTCTATGCACCGCCAATCCGTTGATTGTGCTTAACAATTCGGAAACTGGAATTTTTTCTGATTTTTCTTTCCTCCCCCTGTTGACGTATCGCTGGGGGTGGGCTTATAACGCCGCTCATCGAGAGGGCGTTGGGCGCTTCTGGCGGCCAGTTCACTCGCTCTAAGGTTTCT
>NZ_JACHIK010000010.1 GCF_014203155.1 Shinella fusca | reverse complement strand
GCCGAGCCCCATGCCGATTGGATGAAGGCAAGCCTCCTGCAGGTGATCGACATGCTCGACCGCCAGATCGCAGCCCTGCAGGCGCGCATGGACGCACTCCTGGCATCGGCGCACACCCTTTTGCAGGGGGAGGCCATCCTACGCTCGGCACCGGGCATCGGGCCTGTCACGGCAAGGGTCCTGCTTGCCCACATGCCGGAACTGGGCAAGCGGAACCGGCGGGCCATCAGCGCCCTTGCCGGGCTGGCGCCGATCGCCTGCGATTCAGGCAACCTGCGGGGCAGGCGCTGTATCTGGGGCGGGCGGAAGCGGGTTCGCGACGCTCTCTACATGGCAGCCCTGGCCGCTTGCCGCTCGGGTCCCTTCCAGGCGATCGCCAAGGCCATGCGCGAAAAGGGAAAGCCCGCCAAACTCGTCCTCATCGCAATAGCAAGGCGCCTGCTCGTCACGCTCAATGCCGCTATCAGGGACAACAAACCAGTGCGTACTTGACATCACAAACACAGTTGCTCGGGCTTGACCCGAGAATCCATCCATTCGGCACGCCCTGAGTTTGAGAGGTGGATCCTCGGGTCAAGCCCGAGGATGACGACCGAGAGGGAGAAGAGGAAGGACGACCGAGAGGGAGAGGAGGAAGGATGACCGAGAGGGAGGAGGAAGGAGGCGCCCTCAGCGCACCACGGCCCCGTTCTCCGCGACAAGCCGACCGGCCTTGAATACGCGGCGGCCCTTCGGCACGGCCACGACGGCCTCCGGCACATGCTCGGCGTCGAGCGTCACGAAATCCGCCTTCGCGCCGACGGCGATGCCGTAGCCTTCGAGGCCGAGGGCTTTTGCGCCGGCGGCGGTCACCACGTCGAAGGCGGCGGAAAGCTCTTCGTCGGTGTAGAAGCCGGAGCGGTAGCCGATCATCATCGCCCGGCCCAGCATGTCGCCGTCGCCGTAGGGCCACCAGGAATCGCGGATATTGTCGTTGCCGGAAAAGACGTTGACGCCCTCGGCGCGCAGCAGCGCGACCGGCGGGAAGACGTGGTCGCCGGGGGCGTTGGTCATGATCGAGATGCCGGCGGCAGCGATCTTCGCGCCGATATGGCGGGCAGCGTCCGCATCGAGATCGCCGAGCCCGTAGGCATGGCTGATCACTACCCTGCCCTGCATGCCGAGCGCCACCGTGCGCGCGCAGATCTCCTCCACCGTGAAGGCGCCGAGCGTGCCGAAATCATGGAGGTGGATATCGACGCCGACGCCGCGCCTTTCCGCCACGCCGAAGACGACGTCGAGATGGCCGTCGAGATTACGGTCGAAGCTCGCCGGATCGAGGCCGCCGACGAGATCGGCGCCGAGGCCGATCGCCGCATCCAGAAGCTCCGGCGTGCCGGGGCTCGAAAGAATGCCGCTCTGCGGGAAGGCGACGAGCTGGATGTCGATGATGTCGCGATAGTCCTCGCGCACCTTCAGGATCGTCTCCAGCGACTTCAGCCCGACCGAGCCGTCCACCATGACGTGGCTGCGCATCTGGAGGGAGCCGTTGGAGACGCACAGCTCGAGCTGCTTGCGGGCGCGCTCGTCCATGGGCGCGGCCATCGCCATGTTCTCGGCCTGGAAGGCGACGCGCTGATGCACGTCGAAGCCGTCGGTGCAGGGTTTGTGGGGGATCCACCTGTCGCCGTAGAAGCTGGTGTCGAGGTGGATATGCCCCTCCACGAAGCCCGGCACGAGCAGCGCGCCGGCGATGTCGACGCGACGGCCCGCCTCGCCCCCCGCCCCGGCCGGCGAGATGGAGACGATGCGGCCGCCGGCAACGCCGATATCCTTGAAGGAACCATCCGCGAGCTTCGCATTGGTGAAAAGCGTTTCGATAACGGTCATGTCCTTACGAGCTCGTTCCAGGCGATGCGGTCAATAGATGCCGGCGGATTCGACGGCGGAGCCGAGCACCAGGATGGGCGTGCCGGGCTGGACGCGGTTGTAGAGGTCGACCACGTCCTGGTTCACCATGCGCACGCAGCCGGAGGAGACGGACTTGCCGATGGTCCACCATTCCGGCGAACCGTGGATGCGATAGAGCGTATCCTGGCCGTCGCGGAAGATATAGAGCGCGCGGGCGCCGAGCGGGTTCTTCAGGCCCGGCTCCATGCCGCCGTTGCGCCAGCTATAGGGTTCCAGCTCGGGCTGGCGGGCGATCATCTCGTCCGGCGGCGTCCAGCGCGGCCATTCGCGCTTGTACTGGATGACACCGCGGCCGGCCCATTCGAAGCCCGCCCGGCCGAGGCCGACGCCGTAGCGCATGGCCTGCCCGCCCTCATAGGTGAGGTAGAGGAAGTGCGTCGCCGTATCGACGACGATGACGCCGGGCCGTTCGCCCGTCGGGTTCGGCACCATCTGGCGGTAGAAGCGCGGATCGATCTTATGGTAGGGAATGGCCGGCAGCGGATACACCTCGTCCGGCTTCGGCCCGTACATCTCGGCGTAGATGCTGGTATCGACCGGCTCGGGCTCGACGGCGACCCTCTGGCGGACCGGCGTGACGCAGCCGGAGAGGATCGTGGTTGCCAGTCCCGCGCTGCCAAGCAGGAAGGACCGGCGGGTTACGCTTTCACCAGTCAATACAGTTCCTCACACATCAATCGTCATAGGGATCGGCCAGCGCGGCCTCGGGCCGGCTGACGGGATATTTGGTGCGCGAAATGCGCGCGGCCATGCCCTTTGCGCCTTCGTGCTTGAGCAGCGAACGGAAGCTCGGATGCATGCCGCCGTCCACATAGGCGAAGCTCGAAACCGGCGTGGCGTTCGCGAAAGCCGCATCCAGCTTCCTTTGTTCCGCACCGATCTTCGCCATCAGCTCGGGCTGGACGCCTTCGACCGTCGCCGGGCAGGCCGCGAGCGGATCGTCAGGCTCGCCGCCGACGAAGTCCTTGTCGAAGACATAGCGGCCGCTGCACAGCGAGACCTTCGGCTGGCTCCGCGTAAATTCGAAAGCGTCGTAGCCCTCCTTCAGCGTGCGCCAGAAGGGCATGTTCGGGTCGCCGCGATGAGCGACCATGTTCTGCGTCGTCATGCGGAAGGGGTAGGCCTGCACCTGGAAACGCTGCTGCCCGCCTTCCAGCGCCTTCTGCACGATGGCGAAAATCTCGCCGACGCCCTGGTCGGTCATGGCGTAGCAGCCGGAGGACGAGCAGGCGCCGTGCACCATCAGCGCCTCGCCCGTATAGCCGAGCGCCGATTCCAGCCTGTTCGGATAGCCGAGGTTGAAGGAGACGTAATATTGCGAGTTCGGGTTCAGCATGCCGGCGGAGACATGGTAGAAGCCTTCCGGCGCCTGACGGTCGCCGATCTTCGTCTTCGGTCCGAGCTTTCCGGACCAGCGGCACATCGGATAGGTCTTGAAGAGCGCGTATTTGCCGCTCGCATCGACCTTCCAGACTTCCAGCTCGCTTTCCTGCTTGAAGATGCGCACCAGAACCGGGCTTTCCGGCCGCATCTTCTTCTTCGCCATCTCGGCCTTCACCTTGCTGGAAAGCTGCGGGGCCTCGGCGAGCGAGGCGACGTCCATCGCCATGCAGCCGGCAAGCAGGCCGCCGGCGACCGTGGCGGCGGCAAGGCGCGCGAGGAGGCGAAGGCGTGGACGGGCGTTTTCACGGGAAAGGCGATGGCGAAGCGCAAACATGGATCGTTTTCGGTTGTTCGGGATCGGGGCGCGCCGCTTTCCGCGCGACGCATCATCCTGTCAGAGTCCAAGCGATTGCTTAGAACTTCGTTAATCTTGTGGCTCTCATCGGTCTTTGTGCGTATCCGGCCATAAACCTCAGGCCCCTCGGCCTTCAAGGCCTGGCGCCACGGTTTATGCCATCCGGCGATCACGCAGCGAACACAAAAGCGTCAGAACCTTGCGCCGGCCCTGCGAAGACCCTCTCTGCCTGCCGGCATCTCCCCCACAAGGGGGGAGGGGTTGGGGAGGGGTCTTCAGCCAGTAGCATACCCGAACCAAACCTTGATTTGCCCGCCGTCTCCCCACATGTCTTGGAGAAAATAACACGAAGAGGCACGACATGCTGACCATCGGCGATCTTTCGAAGGCGACGGGCGTCAAGGTCCCGACCATCCGCTATTACGAGCAGATGGGCCTCCTTTCGCCCGCCGAGCGCTCGGAGGGCAACCAGCGGCGCTATTCGGCCGGGGAGCGCGACCGGCTCGCCTTCATCCGCCATGCCCGCGACCTCGGCCTGACGCTCGACGCCATCCGCGAACTGATCGAGCTCAGTCAGCACCCCGAGCACCCTTGCCGCGATGCCGACCGGATCGCCGCCGAGCAGCTTGCCGCCGTGCGCCGCAAGATCGCGCGGCTGCGCAAGCTGGAGGCCGAGCTGGAGCGCATCACCACCCATTGCCACTCCAACCAGATCAGCGATTGCTACGTCATCCGCGCGCTTGCCAACCACGACCTTTGCAGCGACGAGCACGACTGAACCTACCGGATCGGCCGCAGGAGGCGGAGCGCATTGAGCGTGACGAGCACGGTCGCGCCCGTGTCGGCGAGGATCGCCGGCCAGAGGCCGGTGATGCCGGCGATGGTCGTCACCAGGAAGACGCCCTTGAGGCCGAGGGCGATGACGATGTTCTCGAAAATATTGCGCATGGTCCGCTTCGAAAGGTCCCGCATCAGCGCGACGTCGCCGACGCGACCGTGCAGGATCGCCGCATCCGCCGTTTCCAGCGCGACATCCGTGCCGCTGCCCATGGCGATGCCGACATTGGCGGCGGCGAGCGCCGGAGCGTCGTTGATGCCGTCGCCGATCTTGCCGACGACGAAGCCCTCGCGCTGCAATTCGCCGACGATGCGCTGCTTGTCCTCCGGCATCAGCTCGGCGCGCACCTCGATGCCGAGCAGGCTGCCGACGGCCTTCGCCGTGCGGGCATTGTCGCCCGTCAGCATGACGGTGCGGATACCCGCCTCCTTCAGGGCCGCAAGGCCGGCCGCGGCGTCGGGGCGGGGTTCGTCGCGCATGGCGAGCGCGCCGGTGAGCGTGCCGTCCACCAGCAGCAGGGAGACGGTCTTGCCGTCGTCGTTGAGCGCCGTGACGGTGGCCTGGACCTCGGCTGAAAGCGTGACGGTCTCGGCGGCGGCCTTCGGCGAGCCGAGGAAGACCTCCCTGCCCTCGACCGTGGCGGCGACGCCCTTGCCGCCGAGTGCCCGCGCGCCAGTCGCGGCGGGGGGAGCAATGCCTTCCTCGGCGGCCCTTGCGAGGATGGCGAGCGCCAGCGGATGGCTGGAGCCGGCTTCCAGCGCGGCGGCAAGGCGCAGCACCTCGCCCTCCGTTCCGCCGAAGGCGAGGATATCGGTAACCTTCGGCTTGCCCTCGGTGAGCGTGCCGGTCTTGTCGAAGGCGATGGCGGTGAGCTTGCCGAGGCCTTCCAGCACCGCGCCGCCCTTCATGAGCAGGCCGCGCCGCGCGCCTGCGGAAAGCGCGGCGGCGATGGCGGCGGGCGTCGAGATGACGAGCGCGCAGGGGCAGCCGATCAGGAGCACGGCGAGGCCCTTGTAGACCCATTCGCTCCAGACGCCGCCGAGGAGAAGCGGCGGGACGATGGCGACGAGCGCGGCGACGGCGACGACCCCGGGCGTATAGTATTTCGAGAAGCGGTCGATGAAGCGCTCGGTCGGGGCCTTGGATTCCTGTGCCTCCTCGACCAGCTTGACGACGCGGGCGATGGTGTTGTCGGCCGCAGCCGCCGTCACGCGGACGCGCAACGCCGCATCGCCGTTCACCGTGCCGGCGAAGACCGTATCGCCGGCCTCCTTGCGCACCGGCGTGCTTTCGCCGGTGACGGGCGCCTCGTCGATGGCGCTCTCTCCCTCGACGATGGTGCCGTCGGCCGAGATACGGTCGCCCGGGCGAACGAGGATGATCGCGCCCACGGCAAGCGATTCGGCCGGCACCTCCTTCGTGCGGCCGTCCTCTTCCAGCAGCGCCGTCTTCGGCACGAGGGCGGAAAGCGAGCGGATGCTATCGCGCGCCTTGCCGGCGGCAACGCCTTCCAGCAGTTCGCCGACGAGGAAGAGGAAGACGACGGCGGCCGCCTCCTCCGACGCATCGATGACGACCGCGCCGACGGCGGCGATGGTCATCAGCATCTCGATGGAGAAGGGCGTGCCGGCGAGCGCGGCCATGATCGCGCGCCGGGCGATCGGCACGAGGCCCACGGCCATGGCGAGGACAAAGGCATAGGTCGCGATGGCCGGGAAGAGATGGCCGATGCCGTAGGCGACGAGCAGC
The DNA here is from genome assembly GCF_014203155.1 of Shinella fusca. Lineage (GTDB taxonomy): Bacteria > Pseudomonadota > Alphaproteobacteria > Rhizobiales > Rhizobiaceae > Shinella > Shinella fusca. Next base: position 172,132 of record NZ_JACHIK010000010.1, on the reverse strand, counting down.
GCCGCGCCGGAAAGGATGGTGAGCCGCCCCTTCCTGCCCTTCCACCACGGACCTTCGGACGGGCCGTGGTCGTGGCCGTGCAGGCCTTCGACGGCGGCGGCCTTCGCCGCAGGGCCGTGGTCGTGCTCATGGTCATGGTCGTGGTCATGGTCGCAGCCGGGGCGGTGTTCGTGTTCCGCCGCCGGCTTTTGCGCGGCCCCATCGGCCGGGGTCACGCCGTAGCCCAGGCCGGAGACCTTGCGGCGGATCGCGTCGAGGTCGCTCGTTGCATCGTGCCGCACCCGCATCGTGCCCGCCGTCACCGAAACCGAAACGTCGCTGACGCCCGGCATGCGGCGCACGGCGGTGTCGATCTTGCTGGCGCAGGAGGCGCAATCCATGCCTTCGACCCTGAAACGCGTCTCTTTCACATCGGACATCGGCAAATCCTCTTTTGTCTTGATAATGTTCTACGACCTCTAGCGACTAGAGGTGCAAGAGCGGAAATCGGAAAATTTCCGGCAAAAGAGGTGCATTGAAATCCGTTGCCAGCCTGTGCTAGAGAGCGCCCCACTTAGTGCAGGTTTCATCTGCTGGTTGGGGAGGACGCCATGTCTTGCGACGCCCTCTTCCAATCGGGGATGGGCTCGGTCGATGCCCCCCGAACGGAAGAACGCTTTTCGATGCGTGCCATCGCGGCACGCTCTGGCTTTTATGCCGTTGCGCCCACCGGCCCCACGCGGCCGGTGAAGACACCGCGCCTGCCCGCTCTCCTGCCGGCACGGCACCGCGCCAAGGCGCTGTCGCACCGCCGTGTCCGCACGACGATACCGTAACATCCGGTTTCCAGTCCGAGACCCCGCGTAGCGGAGGGCGATGCCTTCCGTGCGCGCGGCGTTTTCGCATTGCCACTCCCCACGGAAGACAGGTCCCCATGTCCCTGACGACGCCCTACTATCTGATCGACAAGTCGAAGCTCCTCATCAACATGGAGAAGGTCGCGCGCCTGCGCGAACTCTCCGGCGCCAGGGCGCTGCTGGCGCTGAAATGCTTCGCCACCTGGTCGGTCTTCGATTTCATGCGCGAGTACATGGACGGCACCACCTCCTCCTCGCTCAACGAGGTGCGCCTCGGCCACGAGCGCTTCGGCAAGGAGACGCACGCCTATTCCGTCGCCTATGCCGACTACGAGATCGACGAGGTCGTCAGCCACGCCGACAAGATCATCTTCAACTCCATCGGCCAGCTCGACCGTTTCGCCGACAGGGCGGCCGGCATCGTGCGCGGCCTTCGCCTCAATCCCGGCATCTCCTCCTCCAGCTTCGACCTTGCCGATCCCGCCCGCCCCTTCTCACGGCTCGGCGAATGGGACGTCAAAAAGGTCGAGCCGGTGATGGATCGCATCTCCGGCTTCATGATCCACAACAATTGCGAGAACGGCGATTTCGACCTCTTCGACCGCATGCTCGGCACCATTGAGGAGAAATTCGCCCCCCTTCTGAAGAGGGCCGAATGGGTGAGCCTCGGCGGCGGCATCCACTTCACGGGCGAAAACTATCCGCTCGAAAAATTCGCCGAGCGGCTGAAGCGCTTTGCCGGTGAATACGGTGTGCAAGTCTATCTGGAGCCCGGCGAAGCCTCGATCACGAAGTCGACGACGCTGGAGACGACGGTGCTCGACCTTCTCGACAACGGCAAGCACCTCGCCGTCGTCGACAGCTCCATCGAGGCGCACATGCTGGACCTCCTGATCTACCGGGAGAACGCCAAGCTCTCGCCCAATACCGGGCAGCACCGCTACATGGTCTGCGGCAAGTCCTGCCTTGCCGGCGATATCTTCGGCGAATTCGATTTCGAGAAGGAGCTGAAGGTTGGCGACCGCATCTCCATCCAGGATGCGGCCGGCTACACGATGGTCAAGAAGAACTGGTTCAACGGCGTGAAGATGCCGGCCATCGCCATCCGCGAACTCGACGGAAACATCCGCACCGTCCGCGAATTTTCCTATGCGGACTACGAGACAAGCCTTTCCTGATCCCCCTATCCAACCCAGAAGGAGCTATTCCGGGACATGAAGAAAAACGTGCTCATCATCGGCGCCGGCGGCGTTGCACAGGTCGTCGCGCACAAATGCGCCCAGAACAACGACGTGCTCGGCGACATCCATATCGCTTCGCGCACCAGGGCGAAGTGCGACAAGATCATCGCGTCGGTCCATGAGAAGAAGGCGATGAAACAGCCGGGCGTGCTGGAAGGCCACGCCCTCGACGCGCTCGACATCGAGGCCACCAAGGCGCTCATCGCGTCGACAAGGTCGCAGATCGTCATCAATGTCGGCACCGCCTTCCTCAACATGTCGGTGCTGCGCGCCTGCATGGATACCGGCGTCGCCTATATCGACACGGCGATCCACGAGGAGCCGGGCAAGATCTGCGAGACGCCGCCGTGGTACGGGAACTACGAGTGGAAGCGCGCGGCCGAATGCGCGGAGAAGGGCATCACCGCCATCCTCGGCGCCGGCTTCGACCCCGGCGTCGTCAACGCCTATGCGAAGCTCGCCAAGGACGAGTATCTCGACACGGTCACCGACGTCGACATCGTCGATATCAATGCCGGCAGCCACGGCAAGTACTTCGCCACGAACTTCGACCCGGAAATCAACTTCCGTGAATTCACCGGCGTCGTCTATTCCTGGCAGAACGGCGGGTGGCAGACGAACAAGATGTTCGAGATCGGCAAGGACTACGACCTGCCGGTCGTCGGCACGCGCCGCGCTTATCTGTGCGGCCACGACGAGGTGCATTCGCTCGCCAAGAATATGGACGGCGCGAACGTGCGCTTCTGGATGGGCTTCGGCGATCACTACATCAACGTCTTCACCGTCCTGAAGAACCTCGGCCTTCTCTCCGAGCAGCCGGTCAAGACGGCCGAGGGCCTCGAAGTCGTGCCGCTCAAGGTCGTCAAGGCCGTGCTGCCCGATCCGGCCTCGCTCGCCCCCGGCTACGAGGGCAAGACCTGCATCGGCGACTACGTGAAGGGCCTGAAGGACGGCAAGGAGAAGACCGTCTTCATCTACAACGTGGCCGACCACAAGGAAGCCTATGAGGAAGTGGGCAGCCAGGGCATCTCCTACACCGCCGGCGTGCCGCCGGTCGCCGCCGCGATGCTGGTCGCTACCGGCGAATGGGACGTGAAGACGATGGCGAACGTTGAGGAACTGCCGCCGAAGCCCTTCATCAACCTCCTGAACCGGATCGGCCTGCCGACCCGCATTCAGGACGAAGACGGCGACCGCGCCGTCAGCTTCTGAGCACAGGAAGGGCCGGCGAAAGCCGGCCTTTTCGTTTCAGGCGATCGTCATCACCTCGAGCTCCTGCTCGCCGATGGTGACGACGTCGCCGACGGATTTGCCCAGCAGGAGCCTTGCGACCGGGGAGACATAGGAGATCGTGCCTGCCTTGGGATCGGCCTCGTCCTCGCCGACGATGCGGTAGGTCTGCACGCGCCCGTCGTCACGGCTGAAGGTGACGGTGCTGCCGAAGGCGACCGTCTCGTTGTCGGCCGGCGGCGGCATGGGCTGGGCGGTGCGCAGCCGCTCGGAGAAATAGCGAAGGTCGCGCGCCGGGCCGGCCGCCTGCCGGCGCCGCTCGTTGACGTCCTCGACGGCGTTCGCCGCCTCGAAAGCCTCGCGCGCGACCTGAAGCGCATGCTCCAGCGCCTTGAGGCCCGTTTCGGTGACGAGATTGGGGTGCAGCGAGACGGGGCGGTCCGGCAGTTGGGTTTCCGCCGCCGTTTCGGCGCTCTCTTCCTTGACGAATGCGACGCTCACGTCCGGCCTCCGTTTATCTGCCTTCGAGGTTTACGGAGTTTCGCATCCGTTGCAAGGCTCTATCCTAGCGCAGCCAGATCGCGATGTCCGACGGCCGCCCGGCGCGCCGGCTCTTCAGCCCCAGTCGTTCCCAGGCGAATTTCTGCGCGGCCGCCCGCGCGGCGTCGCGATTGGGATACGTATCCGGCAGGACATAATCCTTGCCCTCGCAGGACAGGAGCGCGCGGCAACTCAGAACGTCGAAATGCAACTGGATATTGGAAACCTCTTCCATTTCGTCCTCCCTTCAAGACAGAGGAGAAACCGCGACCCTGACGGAATGTTCCGCGGGAACAAACATGATCTTGCGGAATTTCCTTCCCAGCGAAATCCGGAAACAATCCCATGACCTCAGCAGGCGAAACAACGATGCGGCAGCCGGAAACGCTGTTCTTTTCCGCAAGCGAATGGGTGCCGAACCACCCTTTCCTTCCAGTCCTCGTCTATCGCGGGGTCCTCGGTCCCGAGGTCGACGACCGGGCGCACGCCTTCGAGGGCCTTTTCTACGATTCGGGCTGGGAAGGCGTGTGGCGCAACGGCGTCTTCTCCTACCAGCACTATCATGTCGGCGCGCACGAAGTGCTCGGCATCGCCGAGGGGAAGGCCGAACTCCTCATCGGCGGGCCGGAGGGTGCAAGCCTCGATGTCGAGGCGGGCGATTGCCTGGTGCTTCCGGCCGGCACCGGCCACAGGCGCCTCTCGGCGAGCGACGATTTCCTCGTCGTCGGCGGCTATCCGCCCGGCCAGCATGCCGATATCGAGACGGCGGCGGCAACGCCCGGCGAATTGAAGATCATCGCCGCGCTGCCGGTGCCGGGCAGCGATCCGCTCTACGGCCGCGCCGGCCCGCTTCTCACCCTCTGGAACCATTCCGCAAGAAGCTAGCGCGCCGCCGCGACGCCGGAGGCAGCCGGTTCGCCCGCCGCGACGGTGGCGAGCGCCGTGCGGATGGCCGAGGGCGAGGAGGCCCGGGCGAGCGCGCAGGTGGCATGCGACAGCGAGCCGACGCGGATCGACTGGCCGCCGCGCGCATTGGCGAGCGCGAACATCGATTCGTCCGTCAGGTCGTCGCCGACGGCGATCGGCAGACGGCCGGAAAACGGCGCCTGCTCCAGGAAGGAAGCGACCGCATCGCCCTTGCTGGCGCGCGAGGGGCGCACCTCGAAGACCATCTTGCCGGGCTGCAACGTCCAGTCCGGCCCCGCCTTCTCGGCGAAATCCCGCATGATCTTCTCCAGCGCCGTGTCGAGCGCCGGGGCCAGCCGGTAGTGCGCGGCGATGGCCGCGCCCTTGTCCTCGATCAGCACGCCCTCCATCCAAGCGGTCTCCTTCACCAGCCGGTGCTTCAATTCCGAAAAGGCGGGGGTGGCGCGGGCGACGGTCGTTCCGCCGTCAACGGCTCGCAGCTCCGCGCCGTGCAGGCCCGCGATGGGGAAGCGGGCGGGGGAGAACAGCTCGTCCGCATAGGCAAGGCTGCGCCCCGTTACCAGCGCCAGCGCCCCGCCGAGGCGGGAGGAGACGGCGGAAAGGTTCGCCGTCAGCGACAGCGGCACCTGGATGGCGTCCGGCGTCACGGCAAGGTCGATCAGCGTGCCGTCGATATCGAGGAAGAGGGCCCAGCGGTCCGGCTCGGCGAGCAGGCGGCGGACCAGATGGCGGATCGCCGCATCGGACGGTTGCAATTGTTCGTCGTCGTCTAGCATGACACCTGCAATTAGGCCGCAATCGCCCGCCGGCAAGGGTTCTGCGAGGAACAACTTTCGCTTCGCCGCATTTCCCAATCCGCATATGCAAGGGAGCGGGCATGGGCAGCGAACAGCGCAAACGGCAGGCAAGACAGGATGACGAGATCGGCGCGCCGGTCTCCCATGGCGCCGGCGACCTGCCGAAGGTCGAGGTCACAAGCTACAATCTGGAACTGCGCGACAAGGCCGGCTTCATCGGCGACCGCGCCAACAAGACCGCCTTCCGCGATGCCCTCGACGGCTGGCGCAAGCGGGTGCGCGCGGGCGGGCCCGATCCCCTCGGCGACACGCCGACCGACGATCTTTCCAAGAAGGACATCGACGGATTGCTGAAGGACGCGGAAAGCGAGGCGGCGACGCTCGTACGCGCGGCCATCGACGATTTCGCGGCGGCGCTCGCCGGCATTCTCCTTCGCTATCTTGAAGAGGACGCCTGGAAGGGAACGCGCCGGATCGTGGTCGGCGGCGGGTTCAGCGACAGCAAGGCCGGGCTGATGGCGATGGCCCGCACCCAGCTTCTCCTTCGCGCCGAGGGCATGAAGGTGGAGCTCGTGCCGATCGGCCACCATCCAGACGAAGCCGGCCTTCTCGGCGCGGTCCATCTCATTCCCTCCTGGATGCTGAAGGGACACGACGCCATCCTCGCCGTCGATATCGGCGGCACGAACATCCGCGCCGGCGTCGTCAAGCTCAACCTCGACGACAAGCCGGATTTCTCCAAGGCGAAGGTCTGGAAATCGGAGCTCTGGCGCCATGCCGACGACGAGCCGAAGCGCACCGCCACCATCGAATATCTCGTCGAGATGATCGAGGGGCTGATCGCCAAGGCCGAGAAGGCCAAGCTGACGCTGGCGCCGGTCATCGGCATCGGCTGCCCGGGGGTGATCGCGGCGGACGGGTCGATTGCCCGCGGCGGCCAGAACCTTCCGGGCGGCAACTGGGAAAGCACCCATTTCAACCTGCCCGAGGCGCTGCGCAAGGCGATCCCCGCCATCTGCGGCGAGCCCACCTTCGTCATCATGCACAACGACGCGGTCGTGCAGGGCCTTTCGGAGGCCCCGCGCATGGCCGATACGGAGCGCTGGGCGGCCGTCACCATCGGCACCGGCCTCGGCAATGCCAGCTTCCGCAACAGGAAGGAGGCGTGAGCCTCCTCCTGCCGTGCCCGCTCAGATGATGCCGCCGCCACCGGCGGCGGAGGCCGGCCGCTCGGCCGCGACCTTCTTGCGGTAGCCGCTGGCCCGGTAGGCGGCGACCGGGTCGATGGTCCCGCCCGCGCGGCGGCGTGCTTCAGCGAGGATCGGTTCCACGTCCGTGCGGTAGGCGCGCTTCAGCGTCTCGGTCGCCATCAGGGCGTCGTTGCCGTCCTGGTAGGATTCGAGCGCCTTGCGGTCGACGAGAAGGGCCTGCGCATAGGCGCGGCGGATCTCGTTCGCGCTGTTGATCAGGCTCTCGATCGGATCGGTGACATTGTGCGACTGGTCGATCATGTGCGCCGGGTGGAAGCCCCTGGCGCCGCGCTCCTCGGCATCCACCAGTTCGTTGAAGACGAGGAACAGGCGGTAGGGCTCGATGGCGCCGGCATCGAGATCGTCGTCGCCGTATTTGGAATCGTTGAAATGGAAGCCGCCGAGCTTGCCGAACTGGATGAGCCGGGCGACGATCATCTCGATATTGGTGTTCGGCGCGTGGTGGCCGAGGTCGACGAGGCACTGGGCCTTGGGGCCGAGCGTCTGGGCGATGAGATAGTTCGTGCCCCAGTCCTGCACGACCGTCGAATAGAAGGCCGGCTCGTACATCTTGTGCTCGGAGAAGAGCTTCCAGTCGTCCGGCAACGCCTTGTAAATCTCGGCCATCGCGGCAAGGTAGCGCTCGAAGGCCTTGGTGAAATTGCTCTGGCCCGGGAAGTTGGAGCCGTCGCCGACCCACACCGTCAGCGCCTTCGAGCCGATGGCCTTGCCGATCTCGATGCATTCCAGATTGTGCTCGACGGCCTGGGCACGGGTCGCCGCGTCCGTATGGCTGAGCGAGCCGTATTTGTAGGAATGCGCCTGTCCGGGCGCGTCGGAGAAGGTGTTGGAGTTCATCGCGTCGAAGCCGAGGCCGAGGGCGTCGCCCTTCGCCTTCAGTTCCTTCGGGTCCGCCTTGTCCCACGGGATATGCAGGGAGACATTGGGCGTCGCCCGCGTCAGCTGGTGGATGACCGAGCAGTCGTCCAGCTTGTCGAAGATGCCGCGCGGCTCGCCGGTGCCGGGAAAGCGCGCAAAGCGCGTGCCGCCCGTGCCGACGCCCCAGGAGGGCACGGCGACGAAGAATTTTGCCACCTTCGCCGTGACGGCCTCGATATCGATGCCGCGGCGGGCCAGATTGGCGCCGAGCGCGTCGTAGTCCTCCCTCAGCGCCCCGGCCCGCTTGTCGTTTTCCGCGGCGATCACATCCGCCGCGATCTTGAACTCAGCCATTTCCAGCCTCCCTGATCAGCGCGGAAAACTCTGCGCGTTGCCGGCATCCACGTTGATGATATTGCCCGTCGACTTCGCCGAAAGGTCGGAAGCGAGGAAATAGATGGCCTCGGCTATATCCTCCGGGAAGACGTTCAGCTTGAGCATCGAACGCTTGCGGTAGTACTCCTCCAGCTCGCTCACCTCGATCTTGGAGGAGGCGGCGCGCTGCTCGCGCCACTCGCCGCCCCAGATCTTCGAGCCGCGCAGCACGGCGTCCGGATTGACCGTGTTGACGCGGATGCCCGCTTCGGCCCCTTCGAGCGCAAGGCAGCGCGCAAGGTGGATTTCGGCGGCCTTGGCCGTGCAATAGGCCGAGGCGTTCGGCGAGGAGGCAAGGCCGTTCTTGGAGGCCACGAAGACCACGTTGCCGCCGATATTCTGGCGACGGAAGAGGCGGAACGCCTCGCGCGAGACGAGGAAATAGCCGGTCGCCAGAATGTCCATGTTCTTGTTCCACATCGAAAGCTCGGTGCTTTCGACGGGCGCGGAAGAGGCGATGCCGGCATTGGAGACGAGGATATCGACGCCGCCGAACTCGACGCAGGCTTGCGCGAAGGCGGCGATCACGCCGGCCTCGTCCGTCACGTTGAGCTGGACGGTGCGCACGGCATCGCCGCTGTATTTCTTCGCGAAGTCCGAGCCGACCTCACCGAGCGCATCGGCGTCGATATCGGCGAGCACCACGCAGGCGCCCTCGCCCGCCAGCCGCTCGGCCGTCGCGCGGCCGATGCCGCCGGCCCCGCCGGTGATGAGGGCGACGCGGCCGGCAAGGCTCTTCGGCTTCGGCATGCGCTGGAGCTTCGCCTCCTCCAGCAGCCAGTATTCGATGTCGAAGGCTTCCTGCTCGGGCAGGCCCTGATATTCGGAGACCGTGGAGGCGCCGCGCATCACGTTGATGGCGTTGACGTAGAACTCGCCGGCAATACGCGCGGTCGCCTTGTCCTTGGCGAAGGAGAACATGCCGACGCCCGGCACGAGGAAGATGACCGGGTTGGGGTCGCGCATCTTCGGCGAATTGTCGTGCTTGCAGGCTTCGTAATAGCGCGTGTAGTCGGTGCGGTAGTCTTCCAGCGCCTTGTCGAGGCCGGCGATCACGGCGTCGGCATCCGGCTTCGCCGGATCGAAATCGACGATCAGCGGGCGGATCTTGGTGCGCAGGAAATGGTCCGGGCAGGAGGTGCCGAGGCTGCCGAGCGGCTTCAGGTCCTTCGAATTGACGAATTCGAGCACGGCCGGCTGGTCGTCGAAATGGCCGAGCTTGCGTTCGCCTTTGCCGATGCGGCCGCGGATTTCCGGCATCAGCTTCGCGGCGACGGCGCGGCGCTCGGCTTCACCGAGGCTCTGTGCGACGGCGCCGCCGAAGATCGTCCTGCCTTCGGTCTCCTTCGCGAACCACGCGATCGCCTTGTTGATGATCTCCAGCGTCAGGAGGTAGCAATCCTTGGCGTCGTTCGCCCAGGTGAAGAGGCCGTGGCTTTCCAGCACGACGCCCTTGGCCCTGGGGTTCGCCTTGACGAAGGCTTCGAGGTCGAGGCCGAGCTGGAAGCCGGGGCGGCGCCAGGGCAGCCAGCCGATGTCGTCGCCGAAAATCCTCGCCGTCAGTTCCTTCGAATTCTTCGCCGCAGCGATGGCGATGATTGCGTCCGGATGCATATGGTCGACATGCGTATAGGGCACGAAGCCGTGGAGCGGCGTGTCGATGGAGGCGGCGCGCGGGTTGAGGTTGAAGGTGCAGTGCGGCAGGAAGCCGACCATGCGGTCCTCGTCATGGACGCCCTTGTAGATGCCCTTCAGGGCCTCCAGCTTGTCCATGTAGAGGGTGGCGAAACCGTCGAGCCTGATCGTGCCGACGTCGCCGCCCGAACCCTTCACCCACATGACGCGGGCTTTTTCGCCCGTCAGCGGATCGGTTTCCTCCACCTTGGCCGACGTGTTGCCGCCGCCGTAATTGGTGATGCGCTTGTCGGCGCCGAGGAGGTTGGAGCGGTAGAGCAGCTTGCCGGGCTCGTCGAGCCCGGCGGCATGGGCATCGTCCCAACGGTTTTCGAGAAGGCGGGGCTGACCCGTCATGATTTCCTCCCTGGCTTGACACTTGGCGGGACGCCACGCCGGCCCCCCGTCTCCTTCTGTGCGAGCTATGGCGCATTCCTTCTCGCAATGTCAATCATTTTTGATCATTAAAGATCATTGTGCAGCGCAACATGATCTTTTTTGATCGTTTCTGATTGACAGGATAAAAAGAATACGAATAAATCATCCTCAGGAGGAGCCCCATGCACGAACGCGAACGCCATCGCATCATTTTGAGCGCAATCCAGGAAAAGCCCGTCGTGACGGTGCAGGATATCGCCGAACTGACCGAGGCATCCGAGGCCACGATCCGCCGCGACATCGCCGCCCTGCACATTCAGGGAAAGCTGCGCCGCGTGCGCGGCGGCGCCGAGGCCGTGCATCCCCCGCAGCTCGGCAATCTGGCCGCGCGTCCGTTCAAGGTGTCCGAATCGATCAATATCGATCGCAAGCGCGCAATCGCCCGCCGCGCGGTCGAGCTGTGCGAGGAGGGCGATTCCATCGTCATCAACGGCGGCACCACGACGTTCCAGATGGTGCATTTCATGTCGGCCCGCCGCCTGCAGGTGATGACCAATTCCTTCGCTATTGCCGAGCATCTGGTCAAGCATTCCAAATGCACGGTCAGCGTTCCGGGCGGGGCGATCTACCGCGACCAGAGCCTGATCCTCTCGCCCTTCGACAACGACGCGATCCGCAATTTCTATGCGCGGCGCATGTTCATCGGCGCGCAGGGCGTCAACGCGCTCGGCATCATGGAATCGGACGCGCTGGTCATCCAGAGCGAGCAGAAGCTGATGCGCCAGGCCGAGGAGCTGATCGTCATGGCCGATTCCAGCAAGTTCGACCGGCGCTCCAGCCTCATCCTGTGCCCGCTCGAGAACGTCTCGACGATCATCACCGACGACAGGATTTCGGACGAGGCGGCCACGATGCTCGCCCATGCCGGCATAAAGCTCATCACCGTGAAGCCGATGGCTTCGACGGAGAAGGAGGATTCCACCTCGGCGGCCTAGGAACGGCGCCGGGAGGAGTGACTTTGGTTTCAACATCGGGAGGAAGACAATGAAACTATCCACGAAACTGCTCGCCGGCGCCGCGCTCGCGCTTGCCGCCATGATGTCCTCGGCCAGCGCCGCCGACATGAAGATCGCGCTGCTCGTCAAGTCGCTCGGCAACGGCTTCTTCGAAGCCGCCAACAAGGGCGCGGAAGAGGCCGCCAAGGAACTCGGCGGCGTCGAGATCATCTATACCGGCCCGACCACGACGACGGCCGAAGGCCAGATCGAGGTCATCAACTCGCTGATCGCCCAGGGCGTCGACGCCATCGCCATTTCGGCGAACGATCCGGACGCCGTCGTGCCGGCCCTCAAGAAGGCCCAGCAGCGCGGCATCAAGGTGATCTCCTGGGATTCGGGCGTGGCGTCGGAAGGCCGCATCATGCACCTCAACCCCTCCTCCAACGAGCTGATCGGCAAGATGTGCCTGCAGCTTGCCAAGGACCACCTGCCGGACGGCAAGGGTGACTTCGCGATCCTGTCTGCAACGACGACCTCGACCAACCAGAACATCTGGATCGAGGAAATGAAGAAGCAGCTCAAGGACTTCCCCGGCCTCAACCTCGTCACCACCGTCTACGGCGACGACCTTGCCGACAAGTCCTACCGCGAAGCCAACGGCCTGCTCACCTCGCAGCCGAACGTCAAGGTCATCGTGGCGCCGACGACGGTGGGCGTTCTCGCCGCCTCGCAGGCCGTCAAGGATGCCGGCAAGATCGGCGAGGTCTACGTGACGGGCCTCGGCCTTCCCTCCGAAATGGCCGGCGCCATCAAGTCGGGCGCGACGAAGGAATTCGCCATCTGGAACCCGATCGACCTCGGCTATTCGGCAACCCAGATCGCCTATCACCTCGTCAAGGGCGACACGGACGGCGCGCCGGGCTCGGAAATCGAAGCCGGCCGCATGGGCAAGATCAAGGTCGGCGACAACGGCGAAGCCGCCATGGCCGATCCCTTCGTCTACGACGCCTCGAACATCGACCAGTTCTCGAAGATCTTCTGATCCGGAAACAGGGCGATGCTGTCGTCTTCCTTCTCCCCGGCGGGGAGAAGGAAAACCGAGACGCCGTGCGTTCCATGCAATTGACCGGCCCTTCTTCCGGAAGGTCCTCAAGGTGAAACCGAACATGCTCGCCGCAACACAACAGCCCGATACCGGCTCGATGTCCGAAAGCGCAGAGACCCCCATTCTGGAGATGCGCGGCATCTCGCAGATCTTTCCCGGCGTCAAAGCGCTCGACGGCGTCGATATCGCGCTCTATCCGGGTCAGGTGACGGCGCTGATCGGCGAGAACGGCGCGGGCAAGTCGACGCTGGTGAAGATCCTCACCGGCATCTACCGCCCCAACGAGGGCGAGATCGTCATGGACGGCGCGCCCGTCGCCTTCGCCAATGCGCAGGCCGCCATCGACGCCGGCGTGACCGCCATCCACCAGGAGACCGTGCTTTTCGACGAATTGACGGTCGGCGAGAACATCTTCCTCGGCCATGCGCCGCGCACGCGCTTCGGCCTCATCGACTGGAAGACCATCAACGAGCGCGCCCGCGTGCTGATGCACCAGCTCGAAAGCGACATCGACCCGACGATCAGGCTGAAGGACCTTTCCATCGCCCAGCGGCATCTGGTGGCGATCGCCCGCGCGCTCTCCGTGGAAGCGCGCATCGTCATCATGGACGAGCCGACCGCCGCCCTTTCGCGCAAGGAGATCGACGACCTCTTCCGCATCGTCGAGACCCTGAAGAAACAGGGCAAGGCCATCCTCTTCATCAGCCACAAGTTCGACGAGGTCTACGAGATCGCCGAGAACTACGCCGTCTTCCGCGACGGGCGCATGGTGGGCTCCGGCCGTCTCAAGGAAACCCCGCAGGAGGAGATCGTGCGCCTCATGGTGGGCCGCGACGTGCATGACGTCTTCCCCAAGAGCAGGGTCGCCATCGGCGAGACCGTGCTCAAGGTCGAGGGCTACCGTCACGACACCGAATTCCGCGACATTTCCTTCGAGCTTCGCCGCGGCGAGATCCTCGGCGTCTACGGCCTCATCGGCGCGGGGCGCTCGGAACTCTGCCAGTCGCTGTTCGGCACGACCGTGCCCGCCTCGGGCAAGACCTTCCTCGAAGGCCGCGAGATCGTCATCCGCTCCTCCGCCGATGCGATTGCCGCCGGCATCGTCTACGTGCCGGAGGAGCGCGGCCGGCACGGGCTTGCGCTCGAAATGCCGATCTTCCAGAACATGTCGCTGCCCTCGCTCGCCCGCACCTCCGTGCGCGGCTTCCTCAAGGCGGCGAACGAATTCTCGCTGGCGCGCAAATATGCCGAGCGGCTGGACCTTCGCGCCGCCGCGCTTTCCGTGCCGGTCGGCACGCTTTCGGGCGGCAACCAGCAGAAGGTGGTGATCGGCAAGTGGCTCGCCACGCGGCCGAAGGTCATCATCCTCGACGAGCCCACCAAGGGCATCGACATCGGCTCGAAGGCGGCGGTCCACGCCTTCATCTCGGAACTCGCCGGCGAGGGCCTTTCCATCATCATGGTCTCCTCCGAACTGCCGGAAATCCTCGGCATGTCGGACCGCGTCATGGTGATGCGCGAGGGCCTGATGGCGGGCATCTACGACCGCGAGGGGCTGACGGCGGAAACGCTGGTGCGCGCGGCGACCGGCAATGCATAAGGACGGATGGCCATGCAGCGTCTCCTGAAGAACCGTGAACTCCTGCTGGCGCTGATCATCCTCGTGATGATCGGAGGCTTTGCGACGCGCGCGGCCGGCTTTGCCGCGCCCGCCAACCTCGCCAACATCTTCAACGACACGTCGATCCTGATCATCCTCGCGCTCGGCCAGATGACGGTGATCCTGACGAAGTCCATCGACCTTTCGGTCGCCGCGAACCTTGCCTTCACCGGCATGGCCGTCGCCATGCTGGACGCGGCCTATCCGGGCCTGCCGCTTGCCCTTCTCATCGTGCTTGCCGTCGTCATCGGCGCAGCGCTGGGGGCGATCAACGGCTTCCTCGTCTGGCTCCTGCAGATCCCGCCCATCGTTGTGACGCTCGGCACGCTCACCATCTATCGCGGCATGGCCTTCGTGCTTTCCGGCGGCGGCTGGGTGAACGCCCACCAGATGACGCCCGATTTCCTCAACCTGCCGCGCCTTCCCGTCCTCGGCCTGCCGATCCTCTCCTGGCTCGCGATCGCCATCGTGCTCGCCATGTGGTTCGTGCTGATGCGCACGCCCTTCGGCCGGTCGGCCTATGCCTCGGGCGGCAATCCGACGGCGGCGGTCTATGCCGGCATCGATGTCGGCCGCGCGCGCTTCCTCGCCTTCGTGCTTTCCGGGGCGCTTGCCGGCCTTTCCGGCTACCTCTGGGTGTCGCGCTATGCGGTCGCCTATGTCGACATCGCCGCCGGCTTCGAACTCGACACGGTCGCGGCCTGCGTCATCGGCGGCATTTCCATTGCCGGCGGCATCGGCACGGTCATCGGCACCGTGCTCGGCGCGCTCTTCCTCGGCGTCATCAAGAACGCGCTGCCCGTCATCGGCATCTCGCCCTTCGCGCAGATGGCAATCTCGGGCGTCGTCATCATCCTCGCCGTGGTCTTCAACGCCCGCGCCGAGAAGAAGAAGGGCCGCATCATCCTGCGTGAGCGCGCCGCCAAGGAGAAGCTGGCATGAGCACCGCAACGACCGGCGAGACCGCAACCCGCCGCCAGATCCCCGACCGGCTCGGCACGCCCTTCACGCGCCTTCTGGCAAGCTGGGAAGTGCTGCTGTTCTGCGTGGCGGTGGCGATCTTCATCGCCAATTCGCTCGCCTCGCCCTATTTCCTCAACGCCTGGAACCTGTCCGACGCCACGTTCAACTTCACGGAAAAGGCGCTGATCGCCTTCGCCATGGCGCTGCTGATCATCGCGGGCGAGATCGACCTTTCCGTCGCCGCGATCATCGCGCTCGCCTCCACCGCCATGGGCGCGGCGGCGCAGACCGGGCTCGGCACGCCGGGGCTCGTGGCCATCGGCATCGGCACCGGCCTTGCCTGCGGCGCCTTCAACGGCGTGCTGGTCGCCGGCCTGAAACTGCCGTCCATCGTCGTCACCATCGGTACGATGAGCCTCTTCCGCGGCATTTCCTATATCGTGCTCGGCGACCAGGCCTACGGCAAATACCCCGCCGACTTCGCCTGGTTCGGCCAGGGCTATGTCGCCTGGGTCTTCTCCTTCGAATTCGTGCTCTTCCTCGTCATGGCCGCGGTCTTCGGCGTGCTGCTGCACCGGACGAATTTCGGCCGGCAGGTCTATGTCATCGGCAACAACCCGCTCGCCGCCCGCTTCTCCGGCATTCCGGTCGAGAGGGTGAAGTTCATCCTCTTCCTTCTGACGGGCCTGATGAGCGGGATCGCCGCCGTCTGCCTCACCTCGCGCCTCGGCTCCACCCGCCCCTCCATCGCGCAAGGGTGGGAGCTGGAAGTGGTGACAATGGTCGTGCTCGGCGGCGTGTCTATCCTCGGCGGGGCGGGTACCATCGCGGGCGTCGTCATCGCCGCCTTCGTCATGGGCCTCGTCACCTTCGGCCTCGGCCTCCTCAACGTGCCGGGCATCGTCATGTCCATCTTCATCGGCCTCCTCCTGATCGTCACCATCGCCCTGCCGATCATCGCGCGGCGGATCAAGCATGCGAGGAAAGCCTGATGGAGCGGTATGCCTTCAAGATGAAGCTCAATCCCGGCATGGCGGCGGAATACAGGAAGCGCCATGACGAGATCTGGCCGGAGCTTGTGAGCCTGCTGCGCGAGGCCGGGGTTTCCGACTATTCGATCCATCTCGACCCGGAGACGAACATCCTCTTCGGCCTCCTCACCCGGACGGCGGACCACACGATGGCGGCCCTGCCCGATCATCCCGTGATGAAGCGCTGGTGGGCGCATATGGCGGACATCATGGAGACCAACCCGGACAATTCCCCCGTCCAGAGCGACCTCGTTTCCGTCTTCCACATGCCATGACCCATATCGCCGTTCTCGACATCGGCAAGACCAATGCCAAGGTCGTCGTCCTCGACGCGGAAACGGGCGCCGAGATCGCCAGCGCTCGAACGCCCAACACCGTCCTCACGGACGGCCCTTACCCGCACTACGACGTGGAGGCGCTCTGGGCCTTCGCGCTCGATGCCTTCCGGCGCTTTGCCGCCGATCCCGGCTTCGATACCATCTCGATCACCACGCATGGCGCGTCCGCCGCGCTTCTCGATGCGGACGGCGAGCTCGTCCTGCCCGTCCTCGACTACGAGCACGAATACCCGGCGGAGATCCGCGCGGCCTATGACACCCTGCGCCCGCCTTTTGCCGAGACCTTCTCGCCGCGCCTTGCCATGGGGCTCAATCTCGGCGCGCAGCTGCATTACCAGAAAGCTGCCTTCCCCGAGGCCTTCGCGCGGGTCGCGGCCATCGTCACCTATCCGCAATACTGGGCGGCACGGCTGACGGGTATCGCCGCCAACGAGGTGACCTCGCTCGGCTGCCATACCGACCTGTGGAACCCGAAGGCGGGCGCCTATTCCGCACTGGTCGACGCGCTCGGCATCCGCTCGCTGATGGCGCCGGTGCGCCCGGCCTTCGATGCGCTCGGCCCGGTGCTGCCGGAGGTCGCCGCGGTCATCGGCACCTCCGTCCCGGTCCATTGCGGCATCCACGATTCCAACGCCTCGCTGCTGCCGCATCTGGTGGGGCGCAAGACACCGTTCTCCGTCGTCTCGACGGGCACCTGGGTGATCAATTTCGCCGTCGGCGGCGACCTTGCCCGTCTCGACCCGGCGCGCGATACGCTCGCCAATGTCGATGCCTACGGCCGCGCCGTCCCCTCCTCCCGCTTCATGGGCGGGCGGGAGTTCGAGATGCTGTCCGCGGAGATCGGCAATGTTTCGGAAGAGGAAGCAACGGCTGCGCTGCCTTCGGTGATCGCCAAGGGGATGATGCTCCTGCCGAATGTCGTTTCCGGCTCCGGCCCCTTCCCCGGCCGAAAGAGCCGCTGGGTGAAGGCCGGGGGCGCAAGCCGCGCCGAGCGGCACGCAGCCGCCTGCCTCTACCTCTCGCTGATGAACGAGGCCTGCCTCGGCCTGATCGGCGCGGGCGGGCCGACCGTGGTGGAAGGGCCCTTCGCGGCGAACGGGCTCTACCGCACCCTGCTTGCCGCGCTGACCGGACGGCCCGTCATCGCCGTGCCGGGCTCGACCGGCACCAGCCAGGGCGCGGCGCTGCTGGCGGGGATTGCCCCGGTCGCAGCGCCCGAAACCCATGTCGCGCCCACGGCCATTGCCGGCCTCGACGCCTACCGCGCGGCCTGGCTTGCCGGTTAATCCGCGCTCAACGCCACGGCCGGCTGGAGGTGCGAGGCGTTGCGCGCGGGCAGGTAGCCGAAGACGAGGCCCGTCAGGAACGAGCAAGCGAAGGCGAGCGCGACCGGCCCGACGGTGAAGCTGACGGGCAGGCCGAAGACCTGCGCAAGCCCGCCGACCGAGAGCCCCAGCACGACGCCGATGGCCCCGCCGATCGCCGAGACGACCAGCGCCTCGATGAGGAACTGGAAGAGGATGTCGCGCCGGCGCGCGCCGGTCGCCATGCGCACGCCGATCTCGCGGGTGCGCTCGCGCACGCTCACCAGCATGATGTTCATCACGCCGATGCCGCCGACGAGCAGCGAGATGGCCGCGACCGAGCCGAGGAACAGCTTCATCGTGTTCGACGTCTCGGTGAAGGCCTCGCGCACGGAGGACATGTTGGTGATCTGCGTGTCCTCGGCCTTGTGACGCTGGTTGAGCAGCGTCTGGATGGCATCCTGCGTGGCGTCGATGGCCGCGGCATCCTCCACCTGCACGGTGATGGTGCGCACGTTGCGCTGGCCGAAGAGCCGCATGCTGCCGGTCGACAGCGGCACGAGCATCGTGTCGTCCTGGTCGTTGCCGCCGGCGCTCGCGCCCATCTCCGCCATCACGCCGATCACCTGGAAGGGGATCTTGTTGACGAGGACATATTGGCCGAGCGGATTGCCGCCATCCGGAAACAGGGTCTTCGCCACCGTCTGCCCCAGCACGACGACGGGAGCATAGGTGTCCATGTCGTCCTGGTTGATGAACTCGCCGGAAGCGACCTTCCAGGATTTCGCGCGCGGGAAGGCCGGCACCGTGCCGTTCGCCGTCGTCTGGTAGTCGATATTGCCGTAGCGCACGGTGACGGAGCTCGTCATCTCCGGCACGGCGAAGGTGACGTTCGGCACTTCGAGGATCGCGTCGGCGTCGGAGGGGATGAGCGTGACGGGCGCGCTGCCGCCGCCGCGGAAATTCGCCATGCTGGGCCGCACCAGAAGAAGGTCCGAGCCCATGGCGGAGATGCGGTCGAGCACGGAATTCTGCGCGCCGGTGCCGATCGCCAGCATCGCCACCACCGAGCCGACGCCGATGACGATGCCGAGCAGCGTAAGGACCGTGCGGAAAAGATTGGCGTGCAACGCCCGGAAGGCCATCTTGACCGCTTCGGAAATGTCGGCGATGGCGGCAGAGCCTTCCTTGACCGCCTTTTGCAGGCCGGCCGCCGCCTCGCCGGAGGCGCGCGGCTTGCGGTTGCGGTCGGCGATGATGCGGCCGTCGCGGATCTCGATCAGCCGGTCGGCGGCTTCCGCCACCTCGCGCGAATGGGTGATGAGGATGACCGTGTGGCCGTCCTCGTTCATCCGCCGCAGCAGCGCCATCACCTCCTCGCCGCTCTGGCTGTCGAGCGCGCCGGTCGGCTCGTCGGCGAGGATGACGCGGCCGCCGTTCATCAGCGCGCGGGCGATGGAGACGCGCTGCTGCTGGCCGCCGGAAAGCTGGTTCGGCCGGTGGTCGAGCCGGTCGCCGAGCTTCAGCGAGCCGAGCAGCATGTCCGCCCGCTCCTGCCGGGCGCGCGCGGGAAGGCCGGCATAGATCGCCGGCACCTCGACATTCTCGCGGGCGCTCGCCGTCGGAATGAGGTTGTAGCTCTGGAAGACGAAGCCGAAGGTGCGCCGGCGAAGGCCCGCAAGCTCGTCGCCGTCGAAGTCGGAAACCGGCACGCCGTCGATGCGGTAATCGCCGGAGGTCGGCTGGTCGAGGCAGCCGAGGATGTTCATCAGCGTCGACTTGCCCGAGCCGGACTGGCCGATGATCGCGACGAACTCGCCCGCCTCGATATCGAGCGAGATGCCGTGCAGCACCTCGACGGAAAGGCCGCCGTTCTCGTAGGTCTTGGTGACGTCGCGAAGCGAGAGGAGCGCGCTCATCGCCCCCTCCTCAGAACATCGGCGGCATGCGCATGCCGCGGCGCGAGCCCCGATTGTTGCCGCTGCCCGCCGACTGGCCGTCCGAGCCGGGGGTGACGACGACGCGCTCGCCCTCTTCCAGCCCGCTCTTCACCTCGACGCTGACGCGGTTGCGGATGCCGGTCTCGACCTTGCGCACCTCGCTTGCGCCGGAGGCGGTCACCACCGTCACCTCGGCCTGCGGCTTGCCGCCGGCCTCGGCGCGCTTCATCCGCACGGCGCCGGCCGGCACCACGAGCACGTCGCGGGCGGCGGCCTGCACGAAGAAGACCTGCGCGCTCATCGACGTCATCAGCTCGCCGTCCGGGTTCGGCACGTCGAAGAGGGCGTTGTAGAGCACGACATTGTTCTCGACGGTCGGCGTCGGCTCGATCTGGCGCAGCTTGCCGGCAAAGCGCTTGCCCGGCTGGCCGAGCAGCGTGAAATAGGCCTCCATGCCGACCTTCAGCCGGCCGACATCGGCCTCGGAGACTTCCGCGCGCACCGTCATGGTGGAAAGGTCGGCGACCGTCACGATGGTGGGGGCGGACTGGGCGGAGTTCAGCGTCTGCCCCTCCTTCACCGGGTTGGCGACGATGGTGCCGGCCATGGGCGCGTAGATCTTGGTATAGCCGAGGTCCACCTCGTCACCGGCAAGGGTCGCCTGCTGCTTGCGGATCTGCGCCTCGATGGCGTCGACGTCGGCCTTGGCGCTCGCAAGGTCGGCCACCGCCTGGTCGAGCGCCTGTTTTGCCGCGGCATTGCCGGCGACGAGCGAGCGCTGGCGGTCGATATTGGCCTGCTTGAACACGAGCTGGGCCTTCTTGGCCTCTTGCTGCGCCTGGAGATTGGCAAGCTCCGCCCGGTCGATCTCGATGCGGTTCTCGATGGTCGCGGGGTCGATCTCGGCGACGAGCTCGTCCTTCGTCACCGTATCGCCGATGGCGACATGCAGCGCCTTCAACTGGCCGGAGACCTGCGCGCCCGCATCGACGGATTTCACCGCTTCCAGCGTTCCCACCGCCGTCACGGCGTTCTCGATATCGCCGCGCATGACGGGCTGGGTGACGACGGCCTCCGCGGTCTCGGCCGGGGCATAGGCGCGCCAGCCGTAATAGCCGGCGCCGGCGAGAACGGCGAGCGCCGGCAGCCAGATCCAGGCGCGCGAGCGGCGCTTGCGGCGAACGGGGGGCGTCGCGCCGGGCATGAAGGTCACGTTCGTCCGGCCGGCATCCCCGGCGGCCTGATCGTCCTTGTGCGGTTTTACGGTGCTGGTCATCGCTGTTCCACAAGTCGAGGCTTTGCCTCTTCGTCCCTTCAAAGGACATGTGGCACCCCTTGCCCTCAAGGAGAAGCCCTTGGGATCATTATATTTCCGTAATGTTTGCCGCTTCGGGCGACGATATCGCCCGGGAAAGGGCGAACCGCGCTAGCCTTCGGCGAGCGTACGGACCTCGGCGATATAGCGCTGAAGGCGGGCCGCGTTGTCGGGAAGATCGGGCCGCGCCGCCGCCCAGCCGATATAGGTGAGCGCGCGCAAAAGCAGGAAGAGCGGCAGGTGCTCCAGTTCCGCCTCGACCTGCGGCCGGATCCGGGCATAGCCTTCGATCAGCGCGGCCGAGAGCGCCGGATAGGCCGGCTCGCGGCGGTTGCGCAAAAGCGTCGTCGCAAGGTCGAACAGGCGGAAGCCGAAGCCGCAATCGTCGAAATCGATGAAGGCGACGGCATCCCCCTGCACGAAGATGTTCTCCCGCACGATATCGGCGTGGATCAGGCCGTAGTCGAGACCCGGGGCGATGGCCGCGAGCCGGGCGGCGAGCGTTTCGCGCAGGCCCGCCAGATAGGCCCGGTCCTCCGGCGCCAGCATCGGGCAATCCCAGAACCGGCCCCAGAACGGCGCCGCGCCGAGAAGGCCCGCCGCATCCCAGGCCGGGCGCTCGAAGCCCACCGGCTGGCGGAAGGCGTCGGCCGCGCCGTGCAGCAGCGCCATCTCGCGGCCGATGGCGCGGAAGATCGCGGGAAGGTCGCGGCCCTTCCCGGCGAGGGGAACGCCCGTCTCGCCGAGCGGCTCTCCCTCCACCCAGCCGATCAGGTCGGCATGGAAGGGTCCTTCGCCGAAGGCGACGAGCAGCGCGCCGTTCGCCGCCGGGATCGGCTGCGGCACGGCAAGGCCCCGGTCGCGCAGGTTCGCCATGAAGGCGAGCTCCGAGGCGAGCGCGGCCGCGGAATGATAGGCCGGGCGATGGAGACGGAGCGCCGCCGGCTCGCCCCAGGCGAGCGTCACCTTGAAGACCGCGTTCTCGCGGTACTTGATGAGCTCCGGCACCTGCCCGGGCAGGTCCCAATGGGCAAGGGCGGCGACGGCCCGCTGCGTCAGGGTCTCGGCCATGCCGTCCATGGCTCAGAGCCCGCCGAGGACGTCGTCGAGGGTCGACAGCATCAGGTCTGCATTCTCCTTCGAGAAGGGCATGGGCGGGCGGATCTTCGTGGCGTTCTGGTGGATGCCGAGCTTGCCCATCAGGACGCCGCGCTCGCGCATGCCGTTGACGACGCGCGTGGCGATGTCGGCGGCCGGGGTCTTCTCCTTCCGGTCGAGCACCAGTTCGGCGCCGAAGAACAGGCCGCTGCCGCGCACATTGCCGATAAGGGCGTGCTTTTCGGAGAGCTTCTGCAGGCCCTGCCGCGCGTATGTGCCGACCGCCAGCGCGTTTTCCCGCAGCGTCTCCTCCTCCAGCACGTCGAGCACGGCCATGGCGGCCGCACAGGAAACCGGGTTGCCGCCGAAGGTGTTGAAATAGCGGAAGGCCTTGCGGAAGGCGTTCAGCGTTTCGGCTCCCGCGACGACGCCGCCGACCGGGTGGCCGTTGCCCATCGGCTTGCCGAGGGTGACGATATCCGGGACGACGCCGGCCTTCTGGTGGCCCCACATATGGGTGCCGGTGCGGCCGAAGCCCGGCTGCACCTCGTCGCAGATGAGAAGGCCGCCCGCCTTTCTCACCGCCGCGACGGCGGGGGCGAGGAAGCCTTCCGGCAGGTCCGGGAAACCCTCGTTGGCGAAGAACGGATCGACGATCAGCGCGGAGAAGCCGAAGGGGCTTTCCTGCAAGGAGGCGATGGCCTCCTCCACCTTCGCCGCGAAGGCCTCGGCGAAGGCCTTTCCGCCCTCCCCGCCGAGCGGGCGCCAGGCATCGGGCGCCGGCACATGGCGCACATGCCCGCCATAGCCGCCGACGGGCGGCATGCGGGTGGAGAGCTGCGAGACCGCCGCCGTATTGCCGTGATAGGTGAAGTCGGTGGCGATCACGCCGGTCTTTCCCGTCACCGCCTGAGCCATGCGCAGCGCCACGTCGTTCGCCTCGCTGCCGGTGCAGGTGAGGATCGCCGTGTCAAGGCTCTTATCGAAGGTCGCGGTCAGGCGCTCGACATAGTCGAGGATGCCTTCGTGCAGGTAGCGGGTATGGGTGTTGAGGGTTGATGCCTGCCGGCAGATCGCCTCCACCACGCGCGGATGGCAATGTCCGACATGCGGCACGTTGTTGTAGCAGTCGAGATATTTTCGCCCGTCCGCATCCCACAGCCACACGCCCTCGCCCCTCACCAGATGGACCGGGTCCTCGTAGAAGAGCGACATGTTGCGGCCGAGCAGGCGTTCGCGGCGGGCGCGGATGGTGTCGGTCATCGGCGTACCCCCCTCTGCCCTGCCGGGCATCTCCCCCTCAAGGGGGGAGATTGGATGGAGCAGCGTTTCGCTCCTCTCTGAGGTCTCAATTTGAGCAAGGATCGAGCCTCTTGCCGATCTCCCCCCTTGAGGGGGAGATGCCCGGCAGGGCAGAGGGGGGTGAAATCGCCCATCGCCCTCACCCCCTGGCCGCCGAGAGCCCCGCATCCAGCGCCGAGACGATCTTCTGCACGTCGGCGGCGGTGATGACGAGCGGGGGCGAGATGATGACGTTGGCGCCGGAGGTGCGGACCATGACGCCCGCCTCGTAGGCTGTATCGTAGACCTTCTGCACCACGTCCTTGGCGGCGGGGCTCTTCTTCGCGCGGTCGGAGACGAGTTCCAGCGCGGCCATCAGGCCCTTGCCGCGCACGTCGCCGACAAGCTCGTGCCTCGCCTTCAATCCTTCGAGGCCGGCCATCAGCTCGACGCCGCGGGCGGCGGCGTTGGCGGCGGTGTCGACCCTGGCGGTTTCCTTGAGGGTCGCAAGCGCCGCGGCGGCGCCGACCGGATGGCCGGAATAGGTGTAGCCGTGGCCGATGGAGCCGAGGGCATCCTTGTTGCCCTCGAAGACGCCCGCCACCTTGTCGCAGATCATCACCGCGCCGAAGGGGAAATAGCCGTTGGTGATGGCCTTGGCCGTCGTCATCATGTCGGGCCTGACGCCCCAGCCGCGCGAGCCGGTCCAGGCGCCGGTGCGGCCGAAGGCGGTGATGACCTCGTCGGCGATGAGGAGGATGCCGTGCCTGTCGCAGATGGCGCGCATCAGCGGCATGAAGGTCTCGTGCGGCACGATCACGCCGCCCGCGCCCAGCACCGGCTCCATGATGAAGGCGGCGATGGTGTCGGCACCCTGGAAGGCGATCTCGTCCTCGAACTGGCGGGCGATGGCCTGAGCGATCTCAGCCGGGTCCGCCGTGTTGAACGGGTTGCGGTAGGGATAGGGCGCGGCGAGATGGAAGACGCCGGGCAGCAGCGGCTCGTAGTTGCGGCGGAAATTGGCGTTGCCGTTGACGGACGCGCCGCCGAAATGCGTGCCGTGATAGCCCTTCTTCAGCGCGACGAACTTGGTGCGCTCCGGCTGGCCGTTGATCTTGTGGAACTGGCGGGCAAGGCGCAGCGCCGTCTCCACCGAATCCGAGCCGCCCGAGGTGAAGAAGGCGCGCGTGAGCCCGTCTTCCCTGAAGAATTCGGCAAGCTCGTAGGAAAGCTCGATCAGCGGCGAATTGGTCGTGCCGCGGAAGGTGGAGTAATAGGGCAGTTCCTCGAGCTGGTCGCGGATCGCCTTCTTCACCGGCTCGCAGGAATAGCCGAGATTGACGTTCCAGAGCCCGCCGACGGCATCGAGCACCTTCTTGCCGTGGATATCCACCACCTCGACGCCCTCGCCGGCATTGATGATGCGCGGGGGCTTGGCCTGCATCTCGGCGGGATGGGCCATGGGATGCCAGAGATGACGGGCGTTGTTCTCGATCAGGAAATTGGAATCGCGCATGGGATTTCCTTTCAAATTCCAAGCATTTTCAGTGCCTGCGCATAGCTCTCGGCAGGCCGGGTCACGTCGAAATGCACATGGGGCAGGTTCACGGCCTCCGCCCCCTCGATGTTCTTCCTCTGGTCGTCGACGAAGACGCAGTCGGCCCGGTCGATGCCGAGTTCGGCGAGCACCAGTTCATAGGCGCGCGGATCGGGCTTCAATATCTTCGTATAGGTGGCGTCGATGATGACGTCGAAGAGGTCGATCAGCGGGAAGCGCCTGCGGAAGTCGACGCCGTAGAAGAGGTCGAGCTCGTTGGAGAGGATGGCGAGCTTCAGGCCGGCATCCTTCGCGGCCAGGATCGCCTCGCGCGCCTCGGGCCGCAGCACCAGTTCGGCATCCGCTCCCCGCGCCCGTTGTACGAAGGTCTTCATGTCCGTCCACTCCTCGCCGAGGAGCGCGCCCACTTCTCGGGTGCGGGTCATCCAGTAGTCGCGCTCGGTGATCTCGCGCGCCTGCATCGACACCCAGAGCGGATCGCTTGCCGGATCGAAGGGGCCGCGCCAGGTGAGCGTTCCGGCCGGAAGGCCGAGTGCGCGTTCGGTGATGTCGTGTGTCTCGAAGAGCGTGCGGGTGACGACCCCGCCGAAATCGAGGATGAGGGCCTTCGTCATGCCACGCGCCCCTTTTCGACGATGCCCTCGGCGACCCAGCGGTCGAAGACCTCCAGCGCCTTGACGGCGAAATCGGGGGCGTTGATGTGCGCGTCCACCTCCGTGAAGGTCACGGAGGCCGGCACGGCCCTGCGCATCTCGTCGAGGAAGGCCTCGAGCGCTTCCGGCTCGTGCAGCGGCTCGCCCGCGAGGTCCCATTCCTGGATACCCTGCGCGGGCAGGAGGAAGGCGACGGGCGCGGCCGAGCCCGCCATCTTGGCGGCGACGACGCGGGCGACCGCGCGGCGCTGCTCCGGCGAGACGGTGACGGAGGCGATCAGCCGGTTATGGGCATGGTAGGGCCGGCCGGCGAAGCGCGCCGGCGTCTCCTGCCAGGCGGGCATGTCCACCATGTCGACCGCACCGGGCGCGACGATCTGCGGGATGCCGGCGCGGCCGGCATTTTCCAGCCGGTCCGGGCCGGAGGTGACGACGGTGCCGTTTTCCGCGTTGGTCACCTCCTGGATGCAGAGGTCGAAGACGGCGGCGAACCCGCCGCGGGCGGCGACCGCCTCATAGGCCCGCCCGCCCATGCCGGTGGAGTGGAAGACGGCGACGTCGTAGCCGCGTTTTTCCAGCTCGGGCTTCAAGTATTTCATGTAGCGAAGGCAGGAGGAGCCGAGCGAGGTCATGCCGATCAGCGGCCGTTCGCGGCCGGGCTTTTCCACCGCCTTCGCCGCGCCGACGACGGCGCCGGCGGCCTGCGAGAGCACGGCCTTGCAGATCGGGTTCAGCCCGTAGAGCCCGCCCGCCCACAGGATCATCATCAGGTCGGGCGCGATGCGCTCGGGCGGCAGGAGATGCGAATAGGCGATGGTCGAGACGACGAATTTCGGCACGCCGATCGGCAGGACGGCGGCGACGTCGAGGGCGAGGTCCGTGCCGAGCGAGCCGCCGAGCGCGATCATCCCGTCGACCTTGCCGGCCTCGCAAAGCGCGCGCACCAGCGCCGCAGCCCCGCTCGCCATCAGCGCCATGGCGCTGTTCTCGTCGCCGCTGGCAAGGATCGCCTCCATGGAGGTGCCGGCGGCGGCGGCGACATCGTGCTTGGAATGGGCGGGAACATAGGGCGGATCGCCGAGCACGCTGACATCGACCATGACCGGCACGCCGCCGGCCTTGCCGATGACGTCGGCCATGAACAGCAGTTCCTCGCTCTTGGTGTCGCCGGTGCCGATCACCAGAATATGGGGCAGACGGGCGCCAGCGCTCATCGACCATTCCTCCTCGTTGCGTGGCCGGCCGGGATTGAGGGCGTTCGCCCCCTTTCCGTCAAGCCGGCCCTCATCCGCCGCGCCTCCTCCGGCGCCGCGAATATACTTAACACGGTAATTAATTTGGCAGGAAGCGCATCGGATTGCAAGTCCTATATTTGAAGCAACGGATCATATAATGAACCATCACAGCCTCAGAGCTGGATCCACGCCGTCTTCAGGTCGAGGTATTTTTCGAGCGCGTGAAGCGACTTGTCGTGGCCGTTGCCGGACTGGCCGACGCCGCCGAGCGGCACCGTATTGTCCGCCCCGCCATAGGTGTTGACATGGACCACGCCGGCGCGGATGCCGCGCACCATGCGGTGGGCGCGCGACAGGTTGGACGTCCAGACGGCGGAGGCAAGGCCGTAATCCGTGCCGTTGGCGATCCGCAGCGCCTCCTCCTCCCCGTCGAAGGGAATGATCGAGAGGATCGGGCCGAAAACCTCCTCGCGGGCGAGCGTCATGCCGGGCGTCACGTCGAAGACGGTCGGCTCCATGTAGAAGCCGCCGGTCTCGGCGAGGATGCGCCGGCCGCCGGTGCGCAGCCGCGCACCCTCGCAAAGCGCCTGCTCGGCAAAGCCGAGGTCCTTGGCAAGCTGCGCCTCGCTGGAGACGGCGCCGGCCTCGGTGGTGAGCAGCAGCGGATCGCCGACCTTCATGGCGGCGGCGATGCCGGCCACCTTTTCGGAAAATTCCCCGGCGATGGAGCGCTCGACGAGGAGGCGCGAACCGGCGACGCAGACCTGGCCGGAATTGCGGAAGATGCCGTAGGCCGAGACCTTCGCAGCCCTGTCGAGATCCGGCGCGTCGGCGAAGACGACGTTCGG
Organism: Shinella fusca; assembly: GCF_014203155.1. GTDB lineage: Bacteria > Pseudomonadota > Alphaproteobacteria > Rhizobiales > Rhizobiaceae > Shinella > Shinella fusca. The sequence goes on along the minus strand of NZ_JACHIK010000010.1, from coordinate 144,618 downwards.
CGACTTGCCGCCGAGTTCGAGATAGACGCGCTTGAGGTTGGAGCGCGCGGAATATTCGAGAAGCCGCCGGCCGACCGGGCCGGAGCCGGTGAAGACCAGCACGTCGATATCGGGATGGAGGCCCATCGCCTCGCCGGTGACCGCGCCGCGGCCGGTGACGACGTTGAAGACGCCTTCGGGAAGCCCGGCCTCGGCGCAGAGTTCGGCGAGCCGCAGCAGCGAGAGCGAGGCGGCCTCGGCCGGCTTCAGTACGACGGAATTGCCGGCGGCGAGCGCCGGGGCGATCTTCCACGCGCCGATCATCAGCGGGAAGTTCCACGGCACGATGGCGCCGACGACGCCGACCGGCTCGCGGTGGACGAGACCGAGGATGTCGCCCGCGGTCGGCGCGATCTCGCCATAGACCTTGTCGATCGCCTCGGCATAATAGCGGAAGCTGCCGGCGGCGCTGCCAGGCTCGGCCTTCAGCGCCATGGCAATTTCCGTGCCGTTGTCGCGCACGCCGAGCACGGCAAGCTCCAGCGCGTGTTTCTCGATCAGCTCGGCGATCCTCAGCAGCACCTTCTTGCGCTCGGCGGGCGCGGCCTTCGCCCAGCGGCCCTTCTCGAAGGCGGCGCGGGCGGCCTTCACCGCCCGCTCGACATCCGCCGCGCCGGCATCGGCAATCGTCGTCAGGCGCCGCCCGTCGATGGGCGAGACGACGTCGAGCGTTGCCCCACTTTCGGCCTCGCGGAAGGCGCCGTCGATGAACAGCGCCTGCGGGGCGATGACGCGGTTGCGGAGCGCTTCGATCTTTTCCTGCATGGTCTTCCCTCGAAAGGACGGGTGGCGCCGGAGCGCCACCCCATTGTCTCAGACTTCGCGGCCGACGCCGAGCCGGGCGAAGGCGACGGCATCGCCGGCCTTCAGGCGCAGGGCGCACAGGAGGCCGATGACGGCGGCGATCAGCACGAGGCCCGGCAGGAAGAGGGCGAGCGCCCCTTCCGCTCCGGCGAGCGCGCCGAAATTGGTGGCAATATAGAACACCAGCGCCAGAAGGATGAGGCCCGTCACCACCGGCAGCACCGTCGTCACCAGCTTGTTGCCCTCAAGGCCCGGATTGCGGCCGAAGAAGGCGACGATGGAGAAGGCCGTCAGCGCCATCAGAAGGATGATCGCCAGCGTGCCGACATTGGTGAGCCAGGAGAACAGCGCCAGCACCGGATCCTGCCCCGTGGCGGCGAAGAGGCCGACGACGAGAACGGCGATGACCGTCTGGACGACCGAGCCGACATGCGGGCTCTGGAACACCGGATGGGTGACGCCGAGCGCCTTCGGCAGCAGGCCCTCGCGGCCGGCGACGTAGAAGTAGCGCGCGACCCCGTTGTGGAAGGCGACGACGCCGGCAAAGAGGCTGGTGACGAAGAGCAGGCCCATGACGGTGGTGATGCCGCCGCCGACATAGCGGTCCGCAAGGCCGAAGAGGAAGGTCGTCGGATCGGCAAGGCCCTGCAGTTCCGGCACCAGCTTGTCGACGCCCGCGCCGTTGACCATCAGCCAGGAGGTCAGCATGTAGAAGAGGCCGATGATGAGCACGGAGATATAGGTGGCGCGCGGCACGGTCTTGGCCGGCTCGCGGGCCTCCTCGCTGTAGATGGTCGTCGCCTCGAAGCCGATGAAGGCGGCAAAGCAGAACAGGATGCCGATGGCCGGCGTGCCCGAAAGGAAGGCCGTCGGCGTGAAGGGCGCGGCCGAAAGGCCGCTGTCGCCGCCCTTCATGAGGATGGCCGCGTCGATGACCAGCACGACGAGATATTCGAGGATCACCAGCACGGCGAGCACGCGGGCGGAGAAATCCACCCGGCGATAGCCGAAGACGGCGACGAGCGCGATGCCGACATAGGTCCACACCCACCAGGGCAGGTCGAGCCCGTAGCCTGCGAAGAAGCCGGACGTGGCCGCGCCGAAGAGGCCGAAGACGCCGATCTGCATTGCGTTGTAGGCGAGGATCGCGATGAGCGCCGCCGCCCCGCCGGCAAGGCCGCCGAGGCCCTGCGCCGTATAGGCGTAGAAGGCGCCCGCATTGCTGATGTGGCGGGCCATGGCGACATAGCCGACGGCGAAGAGCAGCAGCACCGTCGTCACGAAGGCGAAGGTCAGCGGAATGCCCGGCCCGTTGCCGAGCAGCATGGACAGCGGCACGCCGCCGGCAACCGCCGTCAGGGGCGCTGCGGCCGAGACGACGAGGAATGTCACCGCCCCGACGCCGAGGCTGTTCTTGCGAAGCTGGTTCGCGCCGCCGAGCGGCGCGGTCTGGTCTGTCATGATCGTTCTCCCATCCATGGCGGCACGGCCGTCCCGCGGCTGCCGCCTCTCCTCAGCCGGCCACGACGCGGCCGGCGGTTCCCATTCAGATATTCCGCTTGCGGTTCATTATTTGAACCTCTATTTTAACTATAGATTTGCAAAAGCCATTTCCGGCGTCAAGTTATTTCTCATGTTAAGTATCTTTCGGGATGCGGGAAAACAGGAGCATGCGCGCGGCGACGGGAACGGCCCGGAGAAACCGGGGCTTCAAAGCCCCGTCCATCACGCCTGGAAGAGACGCATGAGCACCATCGGAAAAGCCCTCGCCCTCCTCGATTCCCTCTGCGAGCTCGACAGGGACATCGGCCTCAGCGACCTTGCGCGCCTTAGCGCCCTCGACAAGGCGACGACGCGGCGCTTCCTGGTGGAGCTGGAGAAATACGGCTTCGTGGAACAGGACGGCGAGACGCGCAAGTACCGGCTGGGCGCCGCGCCCGTGCGGCTCGCGCGCATCCGCCAGGCGCGCTTTCCCTTCGCCAGCGTCGCCGCGCCCTTCGTCAAGGCACTGGCCGACGCGGTGGGCGAGACGGTGCACCTGTCGGAATTTGCCGGCGGGCGGCTTGCGACCATCCATGTGGAGGATTCCACGCAAGCCCATCGCGTGATCGTCGATGTCGGCGCCACCCTGCCCCTGCACGCCACCGCCTCGGGCCTTGCCTTCCTCGCCTTCCTGCCGAAGGCGGAAGCCGGCCGCGCGCTCGCCCGGCCGCTGCAGCGCTTCTCCCCGGAGACCGTCATCGACGCGGATGCGGTGCGCACGCTCCTTGCCGAAACCGCAGCGCGCGGCTTCTCCGTCAACCGGCAGGGCTTCGAGACGGGCGTCATCAGCGCCGCCGCGCCGATCGTCGCGCCGAACGGCCGGCCGGTCGGCGCGCTTGCCGTCGCCGCGCCCATTGCCCGCGCCGATTCGGCGAAGATCCTCGACATCGGCGAGAGGACCGCGGCCGCCGCCAGCGCCATCGCGGAAAAATACTACGGCACGAAACGTTGAGCGGAACCATTCCGCGCCTTGCGCGTTGAGATCGGCCGGCGCGTCCGATCAGGCGGACGTACGGAATGTGCTGCCCATAAATGAAACAGAAATTCCATATTCCTAAATTTTCGATCTCCGCATTCCATTTTCCCTTGCACGTTCATAAAAGTTCGCTTTTAATTCGTTCGCTTTCGCCACGAAAGCCAGGTGCGTGCGATCAAGGAGGGTCGGGCGCATTCGAGGACTGCCTTTTGCCGTGATAAAAATGGGAGGAATCACCATGACACGCTTCACCTGGACCCTTGCGGCCACATCTGCGCTTTCGTTCTTCGCCGCATCCAACGCCTTCGCCGCCACGGAGCTTGCCTGGTGGCACGCCATGACCGGCGCCAACAACGAGGCGGTCGAACAGCTCGCCAAGGAATTCAACGAGAGCCAGAGCGAATACAAGGTCGTGCCCGTCTACAAGGGCAGCTACCCCGAAGCCCTGAACGCCGGCATCGCCGCCTTCCGCGCCAAGCAGGCGCCGGCGATCCTCCAGGTGTTCGACGCCGGCAGCGGCGTGATGCTGGGCGCCGAGGGCGCGATGATGCCGGTGGCCGACGTGCTCCAGAAGGGCGGCTACGAGTTCAAGAAGGACGACTACCTGCCGGGCATCGTCGCCTATTATTCCAAGCCGGACGGCACCATGCTGTCCTTCCCGTTCAACTCGTCCTCGCCGATCCTCTATTACAACAAGGACGCCTTCAAGAAGGCCGGTCTCGACGCCGAGAACCCGCCGAAGACCTGGCCGGAGGTCTTCGAGGCCGCCAGGAAGATCAAGACGAGCGGCGCGGCCAATTGCGGCTTCACCTCGACCTGGCTGACCTGGATCCAGACCGAGAACTTCGCCGCCTGGAACAACGTGCCCTACGGCACCAACGAGAACGGCCTTGCCGGCCTCGACGTCGAACTGAAGATCGACGCGCCGATCTATGTCGATCACTTCCAGGCGATCGCCGACCTCAGCAAGGATGGCACGTTCCGCTACGGCGGGCGCACCTCGGAAGCCAAGCAGCTCTTCATGTCGGGCGAATGCGCGATCCTGACGGAATCCTCCGGCGGCCTCGGCGACATCGTCAAGTCGGGCGTCAACTACGGCGTCGGCCAGTTGCCCTATTACGAAGGCCACGGCCCGCAGAACACCATTCCGGGCGGCGCCAGCCTCTGGGTCTTCGCCGGCAAGAGCGATGCGGAATACAAGGGCATCGCCGAGTTCTTCCACTTCCTCTCGCGCACGGACATCCAGGTCCGCCTGCACGAGGTCTCGGGCTACCTGCCGGTGACGATGGCCGCCTACGAGGAGACCAAGAAGTCCGGCTTCTACGACAAGAACCCGGGCCGCGAGACGCCGATCCAGCAGATGATGGGCAAGGCTCCGACCGAGAATTCCAAGGGCGTGCGCCTCGTCAACCTGCCGCAGGTCCGCGACATCCTCAACGAGGAATTCGAAGCGATGCTCGCCGGCCAGAAGGATGCCAAGGCTGCCCTGACCGAGGGCGTGCAGAAGGCGAACGCCGCCATCGCCGCCGCCATCGGCAAGTAATCCTCCCGTCCATAACCCGCGCCGCCCGGCGGCGCGGGACCGTCCTTTCCGGAAGGGGAACGCCATGCAGTCTGTCGTCTTTCCCAACAAGGTCCTGCCGTATCTTCTGCTGACCCCGCAGATCGTGCTGACCGTCGTGTTCTTCTTCTGGCCGGCCAGCCAGGCGCTCTATCAATCGGTCCTCCGGGAAGACCCGTTCGGGCTGAGGTCGGGCTTCGTGGGGCTCGCCAACTTCCGGGCCATCCTCTCCAATCCGGATTACCTGCACTCGCTGAAGGTGACGGTGGTGTTCAGCCTTGCGACGGCGCTCCTCTCGATGGCGGTGGCGCTGCTTCTGGCGACATCGGCCGAGCGGGTCGTGCGCGGGCGCAACATCTACCGCACGCTCCTCATCTGGCCCTATGCGGTCGCCCCGGCCATCGCCGGCATGCTGTGGCTCTTCATGTTCAATCCGGCCATGGGCACCTTCGCCTATATCCTGCGGCGCAACGGCTTCCACTGGGATCCGCTTCTCAACGGCAACCAGGCCATGACGATGGTGATCATCGCGGCCGCCTGGAAGCAGATCAGCTACAATTTCCTGTTCTTCGTCGCCGGCCTGCAGGCGATCCCGAAATCGCTGATCGAGGCGGCCGCCATCGACGGGGCGCGCGGGGCCAAGCGCTTCTGGACCATCGTCTTCCCGCTCCTGGCGCCGACGACCTTCTTCCTGCTCGTCGTCAACACGGTCTACGCCTTCTTCGATACGTTCGGCATCATCCATGCCGTCACCGGCGGCGGGCCGGCCAAGGCCACCGAGACGCTGGTCTACAAGGTCTACAACGACGGCTTCGTCAATCTCGACCTCGGCGGCTCGGCCGCCCAGTCGGTGATCCTGATGATCATCGTCATCGCGCTCACCGCCTTCCAGTTCCGCTTCGTCGAGAAGCGGGTCCACTATTCCTGAGGCCCGCCCATGATCGAGAACCGCCCCATCTCCACGCTGGTCAGCCACCTGGTGCTCGTCATCGGCATCCTGGTCGTCGCCCTTCCCATCTACTACACGTTCATCGCCTCGACCCACACGTCGATCGAGATCGTGCGCCCGCCGATGTCGCTGCTGCCCGGCAGCGCCCTTGTCGAGAACTACGGCGAGGCGATCGGCGGCGGCGTCGAGCGCGTCGTCGGCGTCAGCCTCGAGCGGCTTCTGTTCAACTCGACGGTCGTGGCGCTCGCCATCGCCATCGGCAAGATCGCCATCTCGTTCCTGTCGGCCTTCGCCATCGTCTTCTTCCGCTTTCCGCTGAAGATGCTGTTCTTCTGGATGATCTTCGTCACGCTCATGCTGCCGGTGGAGGTGCGCATCCTGCCGACCTACAAGGTCATCGTCGACCTCGGCATGATCGACACCTATGCCGGCCTCACCCTGCCGCTGATGGCGTCGGCGACGGCGACCTTCCTCTTCCGGCAGTTCTTCCTGACGATCCCGGGCGAGCTGGTGGAGGCCGCGCGCATCGACAATGCCGGGCCCTTCCGCTTCATGCGCGATATCCTGCTGCCGCTTTCGGCGACGAACATCGCCGCGCTCTTCGTCATCCTCTTCATCTACGGCTGGACGCAGTATCTCTGGCCGCTGCTGGTGACGAACGACGCGAAGATGAACACCATCGTCATCGGGCTGAAACGCATGGTGGATTTCGCCGATGCCTCCACGCCCTGGAACTATGTCATGGTGACCGCGATCCTCGCGATCATCCCCCCCATCGTCGTCGTGGTGCTGATGCAGCGCTGGTTCGTCAAAGGCCTTGTGGAGACCGAGAAGTAATGGCTGAGATCACCCTCAACAACGTCCGCAAGTCCTATGGCACCGTGGAGGCGATCAAGGGCGTCTCGCTCGACATCGCCGACGGCGAATTCGTCGTCCTCGTCGGCCCGTCGGGCTGCGGCAAGTCCACGCTGCTGCGCATGATCGCCGGGCTGGAGGGCATTACCGGCGGCGACATCCTGATCGGCTCGCGCCGGGTCAACGACGTGGAGCCGGCCGAGCGCGACATCGCCATGGTGTTCCAGAACTATGCGCTCTACCCGCACATGACGGTGCGCCAGAACCTCGCCTATGGCCTGAAGAACCGCAACACGCCGCCGGCCGAGATCGAGCGGCGCATCGCCGAGACGTCGAAGACGCTGGAGATCGCGCAATATCTCGACCGCAAGCCGCGCCAGCTTTCCGGCGGCCAGCGCCAGCGCGTGGCCATGGGCCGGGCCATCGTGCGCGAGCCGGCCGCCTTCCTCTTCGACGAGCCGCTCTCCAACCTCGACGCCAAGCTGCGCGGGCAGATGCGCATCGAGATCAAGCGCCTGCAGCGCGCGCTTGGCACCACCAGCGTCTACGTCACCCACGACCAGATGGAGGCGATGACGCTCGCCGACCGGCTGGTCGTCGTCAATGCCGGCCGCATCGAGCAGGTGGGAACGCCGCTGGAGCTCTACGAGAAGCCCGCCACCACCTTCGTCGCCACCTTCATCGGCTCGCCCTCCATGAACCTCCTGGAAGGCACGGACACGTCCTCCGGCTGGTCGCTCTCCGCCGACGTGCCGCGGCCGGAGGGGCGCTACATGCTCGGCGTGCGCCCGGAGGACCTGCACCTTGCCCCGCCGGACGGCAGGCCCTTCGCCTTCCAGGCGACGGCGCATATCGACGGCATCGAGCTCGTCGGGGCGGAAAGCCTGCTGCACGGCAGGCTTGCCGACGGCACGCCCCTCGTCTTCCGCGTTTCCGGCCGCAGCCGCAGCGAGATCGGCGACGAGGTGACGGTGGGCGCGAGCGCCGACGCGCTCCACATGTTCGACGCGGACGGCAGGCGCCACGCATAGGCGTATCGGCCAAAACCGCCGCCCGCGCGCAGATTTTCTTTGACAGTCTTCCCGTGGCGGCTAAATCCCCCCATGACCCGTCGCGCATTCGCCCGGAAGGCATCATGGCACAGAATACACCCCGGTTTCCCGGCACGATGAAGCGCCTGCACAAGCTGCGCCCCTCGGTGCTCTACCGCTTCCTGAGCCTGGAACTGATGCGCACCCTGCCGCGGCGCAGCGAGTTCGGCCTGATGCTGGCCGGCGCGCTGGTGGGTGTCGCGGCGGGGCTCTCCGTCTCGGCCATGACCTACGTCACCCGCACCATGCACGCCCTGATCTTCGGGCTGGAGCCGGACGAGCGGCTGAGCGGGGCGACCGTCGACGACAGGATCCTGCTGCTTGCCGCGCCGATTGCCGGCGGCATGCTGCTCGGCGTCCTCCTCTTCGTGCTCGCCCGCTGGCGCAAGCGCCCGCTCGTCGACCCCATCGAGGCGAACGCCCTGCATGGCGGGCGCCTGTCGCTGACGGACAGCCTGATCGTCGCCGTGCAGAACATCGTGTCGAACGGCTTCGGCGCCTCGGTGGGCCTCGAAGCCGGCTATACGCAGGTCGCCTCCGGCATCGCCTCGAAATTCGGCAGCAAGCTGAAGCTGCGCCGCGCCGACATGCGCATCCTCGTCGGCTGCGGGGCGGCAGGGGCCATCGCCGCCGCCTTCAACGCGCCGCTGACGGGCGCCTTCTACGCCTTCGAGCTGATCATCGGGGCCTATACGATCGCCTCGCTGACGCCCGTCGTCGTCTCCGCCCTCATCGCCAACCTCGTCGCCCGGCTGCTCGCGGCCAGCGACGCCGGCATCGACGTCGGCAGCATCGGCAGCGTGGTGCCGGCCGACTATGTGCCGGCGCTGCTGCTCGGCATCGTGTGCGGCGGCGTCGGCATCCTGCTCATGCAGGCCGTCGCCTTCGTGGAGGAGACGGCGCGCAAGAGCTCGATCCCCGGCTATGTGCGCCCCGCCATCGGCGGAACGATCGTCGGGCTGCTGGCGATGATCAGCCCGCAGGTGCTTTCCGGCGGGCACGGCGCGCTGCACGTCAACCTGGAGACCGACGTGTCGATGGCGGGCCTGCTCGTCCTCTTCCTGCTGAAGGCCACGGCCTCGGCGGTCTCCATCGGCTCGGGCTTTCGCGGCGGCCTGTTCTTCGCCTCGCTTTTCATGGGCGCGCTTCTCGGCAAGCTCTTCGCCTTCGCCGCGCCCTTCATCGGCCATGCCGCGCTCGCGCCGGCAAGCTATGCGGTCGTCGGCATGAGCTCGCTTGCCGTCGCGGTGATCGGCGGGCCGCTGACCATGACCTTCCTCGCGCTGGAGATCACCGGCGACTTCCCGATGACCGTGCTGGTGCTCGCCGCCGTCATCACCTCCTCCTTCATCGTGCGCACGCTCTTCGGCTACTCCTTCGCCACCTGGCGCTTCCACCTGCGCGGCGAGACGATCCGCAGCGCGCACGACGTCGGCTGGATCCGCAACCTCACCGTCGACAAGCTGATGCGCGCGGACGTGCGCACCGCGGCCGCCGACATGTCGGTGAAGGATTTCCGCGCGAAGTTCCCCATCGGCTCCACGCAACGCGTCATCCTCGTGGACGAGAACGGCAAATATGCCGGCATCGTCCTCGTGCCGGACGTGCACGGCAACCTCGTCGAGGGCGAGAACGAGGGCGCCTCCATCCGCTCCTTCGCCAGGCACCGCAACGACATCCTCCTGCCCACCATGAACGCCAAGCAGGCCGTCGCGCTCTTCGACGAGACCGAGAGCGAAGCGCTCGCCGTCGTCTCGGACATGATCGGCCAGAAGGTGATCGGGCTTCTCACGGAAAGCCACACGCTGCGCCGCTACAGCGAAGAGCTCGACCGCAACCGCCGGGAAATTTCCGGCGAGCTATGAGTTACGGCGCAAATGCCTATGATCGGCGGGGCCACGCCCTGCCCGACGAACGAGGAAACCGATGTCCCAGTCCTATCTCGCCGAAATCGCCGAACAGCCGGCGGCCATCCGCAAGCTTGCCGGCCTCCTGACGCCGCGCCTTGCCGCCGAGGTGCAGGCGATCCGCAGCGCCATCGGCCGCGGCGAGATCGGCCATGTCCTCATCACCGGCATGGGTGGCTCGCTGTTCAGCGCCTACGGGACCTGGCTGCGGCTGAGCGAGGGACTGTCCGTCCCCGTCTCGCTCTGGGATACGTCCGAGCTCATCCAGCAGACCCCCGGCGTGCTGCGGAAGGGAACGCTCATCATCGCCGTCTCCCAGTCCGGGGAAAGCGTGGAGCTGCGCCGCATGACGGAAATCGAGGGCGGGGCGGCCGCACGCGTCGCCGTCACCAACACGCCCGACAACACGCTGTCGCGCTGGGCTTCGCTGGCGCTCGCCACGGAGGCCGGGCCGGAACAGACCGTCTCGACCAAGACCTATACGGCGGGCCTTGCGGCCCTCTATCTCTTCGAGCAATTGCTTCTCGGCCGCGATAGCGAGGCGCTGGCCGGCGAGATCGAGGCGCTGGCCGATGCCGCCGGAAACGTCCTTGCCGACCTGCCGGCCCGGCTCGATGCCATGCTGGCCTTCCTCGGCCACGAAAGGCCGCTCACCTTCATCGGCCGCGGCGGCAGCTACGGCAGCGCGATGATGGCGGCGCTCGTCACCGCCGAGGCGGCCAAGGCCCCGACGCAGGCGCTCTCCGGCGGGCAGTTCCGCCACGGACCGCTGGAACTGGTGCGCGAAGGCTTCCGCAGCGTCTTCTTCATGGGCGGCGAGGCGGCAACGCGCGACCTCAACATGCGGACCGTCGCGGACATCCACCGCTTCGGCGGCGCCAGCCTGACGATCGCGCCCGAAGGGGCCGCGGACGGCGCGGCGGATGCCGGCATGCTCCTCACCCTGCCGGCCGTTGCCGAGGGGCTGCTGCCGGTGCTGGAGATCCTTCCGATCCAGCTTCTCATGGTGCCGATGGCGATCGCCCGCGGATACGAGCCCGCGAAATTCCTCAACGGCTCGAAGGTGACCGTGATCGAGTGAGGCGGCGCCTCAGCGCGGCCGGAACTCGACGAGCAGCGATTTCAGCTCGACCTCGCGGACGCGGCGCGCCGCTTCGTCCGGGGTGACCCAGGCGAGGACGCGCTCGCCCTTCTCCTTGAACTTCCCGGCAAGCCGCGTCGCCTCGACCTGGAAGACGTCGACGACGCAGGGCACGACCTCGCCGTCGTCCATCAGCTTCAGGTAGGTGTAGCTTCCGACGGGTTTCTTGCGGACCTTTCCGCTGACGCCGGCCTCCTGCCGGGCCTCGATGGCGGCCGCCTCGTAAGGCTCCTTGCCCTTCATCGGCCAGCCCTTGGGGATGATCCAGCGCCCGCTGTCGCGCGAAGTGACCACGAGGATCTCGATGCCCGGCCCGTCTTCTGCGGGGCGAAAGCACAAGGCGGCATATTGCTGGCGGAAAGCCCCCGAAAACAGCTTTTCGGGGGTTGCGGCCAGCTTCTGCAGGATCGTCTTCGGTTTTTCGGCCTTATGCGCCTTCGCCTTCTTGATTGCTCTCCGCTCCTCGTCTGCGGGGCGATGCCGATTCCACCCCGATAGTCCCCTTGCCGCTCATACGCCAACGACGCGCAAAAGGACAAGTTCCAAGCGGCAAGGATCGTCCACGAAGCACCCCTGCCCCCGGTTTCGCGCATGGAAAACCGCCGCCGGGGAGACCTTATGCACCGGGTCCGGGCATTTCGGCTTTACAATCCCGCAATTAAGGATATTAAATATCCATAAGGATAAACTATATCCTTAATAAAGGAGACGGACATGACCCAACGCCTGAACTACCCGCAGCAATCGCCGGAATTCTTCAAGAAGATCTCCGAGCTCAGCATGGCGCTGAAGGACAGCCTCATCGAGCAGGGTATCCGCGATCTCGTGAACATCCGCGCCTCGCAGCTCAACGGCTGCGCCTTCTGCCTCGACATGCATGTCAAGGAAGCCAAGATCCACGGCGAGAGCGAGCTGCGCCTCTACCATGTCGCCATCTGGCGCGAATCCAACCTCTTCGATCCCCGCGAGCGCGCGTGCCTTGCCTGGACCGAGGCGGTGACCCGGCTGCCGGAAGGCGGCATTGCGGACGAGCTCTACGAGCGCGTGCGCGGCCAGCTCTCCGAGAAGGAGGTTTCCGACCTCACCTTCTCGATCATGACCATCAATGCCTGGAACCGCCTCGCCATCGCCTTCAAGTCGGTGCCGGGCTCGGCCGACAAGCTCTACGGCCTCGACAAGGCCGGCCTCAACTGAGACCCGCCGCCGCCCGAAAATAGCGGGCAGCCGGGTCGGCGGCTCAGCCGACCCGCTTCATCACCCATTCGAAGCTCTCCCGCCAGAGCGCCGGCGGGACGTCCTTCTCCAGGCTTTGCACGAGCATGGCGAGCGTGACGGCGCGCAGGCTCGCCCGCCATGCTTCGTCCGCATCCCACATGATGCGGGCGATGGCGCAGGGGCCCGCATCGCAATAGCCTTCCGGCCGGCACGGATTGTTGGCGCGGATGTTGTTGCAGACGAAGGAGCGCTCCTTGCCCTCCACCGCCTCGACCACGTCGAGGAAGGTGATCTCGGCCGGCGGGCGCGACAGCCGGTAGCCGCCGCTCGGCCCCAGCGTCGAATCCACCAGCCGCGCCTGCGAAAGGCTCTGCAGCGCCTTGGAGAGGTATTCCTTCGGCAGCCCGTGGAACTCGGCAAGCGCCTTGGTGGAAAGGTAGCGGCCGTCCGGAAGTCCGGCAAGAATGGCGCAACAGTGCAGCGCCCATTCGACTTGGCTCTTGAGGATCATTCAACCTTGCCCATCCAATAAGGATAAACGATATCCGTATTGGAAAGCCCTGTAAACGGACAATTCCCCGTTACGGGGGCGCGAGCCTGCCTGGCGGGCAGAAAAGAGGCGTGACGCGGGTTGATTATCTTGATACCTGCCCATCTCACCTCCTGTGCGCAATGCGCAACACCTGCAATCGGACCCAAGCGAATGGATGAGACACCCCGTGCGAACGGACCCGCGGCGACGGCCTTCGCCCTGTCGGACCCGGAAAAGAACGTCATCATAGGCGGCGTTCTCCTGTCCATGCTGCTGGCCGCGCTCGACCAGACCATCGTGGCGCCCGCCATGCCGACCATCGGCAAGGCGCTCGGCCATGCCGACTACCTGCCCTGGGTCGTGACGGGCTATCTCCTGACCGCGACGGCGATGGCGCCGCTCTACGGCAAGATATCCGACGTCTACGGCCGCCGCTCGACCATCTTCGCGGCCATCATCATCTTCCTCGCCGGCTCGCTGGTGAGCGCGCTCGCGCCCAACATGCTGACGCTCATCATCGGCCGCGCGGTGCAGGGCCTCGGCGGCGGCGGGCTGTTCGCGCTCTCGCAGACGGTGATCGGCGACCTCGTGCCGCCGCGCGAGCGGGCGCGCTATGCCGCGTGGATCTCCGGCACCTGGGCCGTGGCGAGCGTCGCCGGGCCGCTACTGGGCGGCACCTTCGCCGAGCATCTCCACTGGTCGCTGATCTTCTGGATCAACATCCCGCTGGGGCTTGCGGCGCTGGCGATCATCAACAACCCGCTGAAGAAGCTGCCGGCCGTCGCGCGCTCGCACAGCATCGACGGCGCGGGCGCGGCCCTGCTGGTGACCGCCACCGCGCTCCTGCTGCTCGCCCTCAACTGGGGCGGCAGCCGATACGACTGGCTGTCGCCCGCCATTCTCGGCCTGCTCGGCTGCTCGGCCGTCTTCTGGCTTCTCTTCGCCTTCCGCCTGCGCCACGCCGACGAGCCGCTGATCTCGCTGGAAGTGCTCGGCAATCCCATCGTGCGCTACGGTACGCTCGCCATGTTCATGGGGCAGACGGCCGGTATCGGCCTCTCGGTCTATATCCCGGTCTACGGGCAAGCGTTCCACGGGCTTACGGCCGGCAGTTCCGGCTTCGTCATGCTCGGCCTGCTGCTCGGCACCGTGTTCGGCGCGACGACCAGCGGGCGGACGATCCCGCATGTCACCCACTACAAGCGGCTCGCCGTCGCCGGCGGCCTCTTCAGCGTGCTTTGCCTGATCGCGCTGGCCTTCCTTTCGGGGCGGACGTCGCTGTTCTCGCTGGAGCTCCTGATCTTCGGCACCGGCTTCGGCTCGGGCATGACGTTCCCGGTCGCCACCGTCTCGGTGCAGAACGCGGTGGACCAGGCCCATCTCGGCGTCGCCACCGGCGCGCTCACCTTCCTGCGCTCGCTCGGCGGCGCCCTCAGCGTGGCGCTGCTCGGCGCCATCGCGCTTGGCAACGGCCTGCCGCTCGGCGGCGAGCACCTGGCGGCGGCGGCCGTCGGGGCCAGCGCCGCCTCGGCAACGGCCTTCACCTATATCTTCATCGCCTGCGCCGCCTCGACGGCGGTGGCGCTCGTGCTCTTCCAGCTCATGCCGGAAAAGCCGCTGCGCGGCCGCGAGACGGAGATCCCGCCGATCATGGAGTGACGCTGCGTCACTCCATGACGGCGCTGTGGTCCATCGCCGGTGCCGCCTGCGGCTTCTTCAAGAGAAGGACGAGCGGCATGACGGCAAGCGACATCAGCATCAGCAGCTTGAAATCGTCCATATAGGCGATGATCGTCGATTGCAGCGTGATGACGTCGTTGAGCGCGGCGCGTCCGGCCGCCGTCAGCGGGCTGAGGCCCTGCGCCGCCACCGCGTCGAAGGCGCGGTTGAACGGCGTCACATAGGCGGCGATGGACTCGTGGTTGCTCTGCGTGTTCTCGACGATCAGCGCCGTCACCACGGAGATGCCGACGGACGAGCCGATGTTGCGCGAGAGGTTGTAGAGGCCGGTGCCGTCCCCGCGCATGTGGGCGGGAAGGGTCGAGAAGGCCATCGTCGTCAGCGGCACGAAGAGGAAGCCGAGCCCGGCGCCCTGGATGAAGCCGACCGAGACGATCGTCCATTGCGAGATGTCCGGCGTCCAGCTCGTCATGTCGTACATCGCCCAGGCGGTGAGCCCGAGGCCGAGCGCCAGCAGCCAGCGGGAATCCACCTTGCCGATCAGCCGCCCGACGATGAACATGCACAGCATCGTGCCGAGGCCGCGCGGGCCCATGACGATGCCCGCCGTGATCACCGGATAGCCCATCAGGGTCTGCAGATAGGGCGTCATCAGCGCCAGCGAGGCAAGGTAGGTGATGCCGATCACGAAGATGAAGATCATGCTGATCGTGAAGTTCTGGTCGAGGAAGAGCCTTGGATTGACGAAGGACTTCTCGCTCGTCAGCGTGTGCACCAGCAGGAGATAGAAGGCCGCGGCGCAGACGATCGCCTCGATCATGATCTCGCCGGAGGAGAACCAGTCGAGCTGCTCGCCGCGGTCGAGGAAGAGCTGGAGCGCGGCGATGAACAGGCTCATCAGGGCGAAGCCGAACCAGTCGAGCTTGGCCAGCGCATCCCGCTTGGTCTCGCCGACGAAGACGACGATGCCCATGAAGGCGAGCGCGCCGATCGGCACGTTGATGTAGAAGACCCAGCGCCAGCTTATGTTGTCCGTCAGCCAGCCGCCGAGCACCGGCCCGAGGACCGGGCCGACCATGACCGAGACGCCGAACAGCGCCATGGCCGAGCCGCGCTCCTCGACGGTGTAGATGTCGAGGAGAATGCTCTGCGACAGCGGCACGAGCGAGGCGCCGAACAGGCCCTGCAAGAGGCGGAAGGCGACGATCTGGTTCAGCGACTGCGCAAGCCCGCAGAGGACCGACGCGCCGACGAAGCCGGCGATCGCCGCCAGCAGCACGCGCTTGCGGCCGAACTTCGCCGCAAGGAAGCCCGACGGCGGCGTCATGATCGCGGCCGCCACGATATAGGAGGTCAGGACCCAGTTGATCTGGTCCGCCGAGGCGGAAACGCTGCCCTGGATATAGGGCAGCGCGACATTGGCGATGGTCGTGTCCAGCGCCTGCATGATGACGGCAAGGATGACGCAGGCGGTGATGGCGCCGCGATTGGCGACCGTCACCGCCGGGGAAGCGGCGGAACTAGCCATGGGTCTTGCCGGTGAAACGGTCCAGGAGGGACTGGAGGGAATCCGGCAGGCCGCGGGCGTGGCCGGTCTCGACATCGACGACGGTGCTCATGCCGACGCGCAGCGGCGGCTTGTCCGCGCTCTCCTCGATGCTGACGCGCATGGGAATGCGCTGGACGACCTTGACCCAGTTGCCGGTGGTGTTCTGCGCCGGCAGCAGCGAGAAGGACGAGCCGGAGGCAGGGCTGATGCTCTCGACCTTGCCCTTCCAGGTGACACCCGGATAGGCATCGACGGAGATGGTCGCCTCCTGGCCGGGCTTGACGTAGGTCAGCTCGGTCTCCTTGGGGCTCGCGGCGATCCACAGGTGATGGGTCGAGACCAGCGAGAAGGCCTGCTGCGAGGCCTGGAGGTAGGAGCCGACCTGCAGGGCGCTGACATTGGTCACGACGCCGTCGAAGGGCGCGCGCACGACGGTGTGGTCGAGTTCGCGCTCGGCATTGTCGACATCGGACTTCGCCTGGAGATAGAGCGGGTTCTGCTCGACCGGCTGGTCGGCGTCGCCGCCGAGCTGGGCGAGGGTCGCCGCCGCTTCCGCCTTGCTGACCGCCACCTTCTGCCGTGCGGCATCGAGGTTGTGCTTGGCCTCGTCATAGGCCGAGCGGGCCGCCCCGCCGTTCGTCACGAGGTTCTGCTGGCGGTCGAACTGCGCCTGGTAATAGGGCAGGTCCGCCTCGGCCTGGGTGATCTCGGCCAGCGACTGGCGGTAGCTCGCCTTCAGGTTCTCGATCTGGTTGCGCTGGATGCCGAGCTGGGCCTTGGCGCCGTCGAGCTTGATCCGGAACGCATCGGGCCGCAGGCTGAAGAGCTCCTGCCCGGCCTTGATCGTCTCGTTCTCGTGCACGTCGATGCGCTCGACGATGCCGGAGACGTCCGTGGCGATGCCCACCATGTCCGCCTGGATATAGGCGTTGTCGGTCGACATGACCTGCCCGCCGGTGACGTAATAGTAGCCGCCGACGACGAGGGCGACGGGCAGGAGGGCGAAGAGCACCGGGCGCGCAAGCGGGCGCCGGCGGCGCGGCCGGACGGCAACGGGTGTCGCTTCGGCGGCAGCGGCGGCGGAAACCGGGGACGGGGCCTCGGCAACGGTCTCCTGCAAATCGAGGGCTTCGCTCTCGTCGGCAGCGTTCTCATCATCGGAAATGACACGGAAATTGGGTTTGTCAGTCATGCTTTCGCTCTTGTTCGGCAATGGGGGCCTCGCACGCCAGCACGAGGTTGTTCTTGATCTCGGAAAGGACGGTGAAGGTTTCTTCCAGCCGTTCGTCCGCAATGTCCTTCAACGCCTCGGCGCGCGTCGCATCGGCCAGGGCGTGAATCTCGTCGAGGAGCGGGCGCACCTCTTCGCGCAGGTAGAGAAGCCAGATGCGCCGGTCGGTCGGATGGCGCCGGCGCTCGACGAAGCCGCGCTCGCCGAGCTTGTCGAGAACGCGCACCAGCGTGATCGGCTCGATTTCCAGGAGCTCCGCCAGCCCGCCCTGATGAATGCCCTCGTTCTTCGACAGGTAGGCGAGCGTGCGCCATTGCACGCGCGTCAGGCCGAGGCTCTGGGCCCGTTGCTCGAAGCGCTTGCGTACCAAGCGGCCGATATCGGCGAGGAGGGAGAGAGACTGTGTGGAACTCATAGATGCGATTATCATTAGCGCCCTAATAATATGGTTGTTTAGCACACAAAACCGGGCCGCGCAATATGCGCCGGCCCGGTTTCGTTCATCGGTTACTGGGAGGATAACGGCGGCTCAGCCCGTGCCGGCGGCGCGGCGCATCTGGTGCCCGGCAAGATGGCGGCGGTCGTCGAGGCTCGAGCAGACGACGGCAAGCGCAATGCCGATGGCCGCGCCGAGGAGCGTGTCGAGCACGCGTTCCGGCACCATCGCCAGCCCGGCGGCGTGGGGCGCGGCAAGGTAGCTCATGAGCAGCGCCATCGGCGTCACGAGGATCTGCCCCAGCGCATAGTTGGCGCCGATGATCATCTCGGTGGCGAATTGCAGGCCGGCGAGCAGCGCGATCACCGTAAAGAGCGAGGGCGCCTGCTGCAGGATCAGCCAGACGAGGACGGCGCCGATCGCCGTGCCGAGCGTGCGCTGGAGGGCCCGGTTCATGCTGATGTGCAGGTGCGGACCCTGCATGACGACCATCGCCCCGAGAACCGCCCAGGCGGGATGGGCCGCGCCGAGGGCATGGGCGGCAAGGGCCGCGACCAGGGAGCCGAGCGCGATGCGCAGGCCGGCAATCGCCCTGTGGCTTGCCGGCCGCAGCGGTTCGGGCGCAGGCACGCCCTCCCCGCCGGCCTTGCGGCGGAAGATTTCCGTGGCGCTGCAGATGAGCCAGGCCAATGCCGCGACGGCGGCGGTGGCGAGCGCGCGTTCGGCGACCTCCGCTCCCGGGGCCGCATGTCCCATGGAGGCGCCGGCCGCGAAGACGAAGATGAGCGCCCCCGGCGGGCCGAACCGGCCCGTGGCGACGACGAAGAAGAACAGGCCGGACAAAAGCGCCAGCAGGAGAAGCTGGCCTACGACCGGCAGTCCCGACCACGCCGCCAGCGACATGACCAGCACGGCGGCAACCTGCCAGAAGGCGCATTGCAGCACGACGCGGCCTCGCCCGCCGCGCGGCGCGAAGCGGCCGAACAGGGCGACGAGCGCCCCCAGCGAGGCGAAGCCGATGAGATGCGGCCAGGGGGAGAGATGGACGAGCGGCAGCGCCACCAGCGCCGTGAGGGCCGCCTGCAACCCGGCAAGCGCCGAATTGCGCCAGGCCTGCTGGGCCGAGAGCGCCATGCTTTCGCGGAACTGCCGCGGCTGCAGCAGGTGGCGCGCGGCGTCGATCCGCCGGGCGGGAAATGCCGCGCTCGATGGGCCCTGCGCGCTCATTTCGACGTCTCCTTGCGGCGGCGCACCTGCATGGCGGCAAGGCGCTCCTCGATCTTCTCGAAATGCCGCAGCATGGCCGCGATGTCGGCGTCCGAAATATCGGCCAGCATCTCCTCCTCGCCCCTGGCCAGCTCCCGGCGGATCGCGGCGACCCGCTTCTCGCCGTCTTCGGTGAGGAAGATCAGCCGGGCACGGCTGTCGTTCTCGTCGACGCGCCGCTCGGCCAGCCCCTGCCGGCAGAGGATATCGAGCAGGCGCACGAGGCTGGAGCCGTCGATGCCGACCAGCGCGGCAAGCTCCTTCTGCGTCACGCCGCCGCCGGTTTCCTGAAGATGGATCAGCGGCGCCCAGGTGGCGTCCGACAGGCCGGCCTCGGCAAGGCGCTCGTCGAGCGCACGCCGCCAGCGGCGGGCGAGCAGGGAGAAACGGATGCCGAAGCGGGCGCGGGGCGATGATGGTTTCGTGTTCATGGAGCCGTTAAACAGCAAAATGATTTGAATTGCAATACAAATCATTTTGCTGTGCCGCGCCTTCTCCCCACGCCAAACAAAAAGGCCGGAGACTTGCGGTCCCCGGCCCCGTCGTTCCTTCTCTCAGAGAAGGTTCTCTTCCCTGAACGCGGCCTGCACCTTCGGCCGCGCCACGACGCGCTCGCGCAGCTTCAGCGCCTTCGGATAGGCGGACAGGTCGATCTTGAGGCTGACACCCCAGCCGATGACGACCGAGGCATAGGCGTCGGGCTGCGTGAATTCCGCGCCGAGCCAATAGAGCTGCCCTTCCGGCAGCATGGCTTCGAGCTGCCCCATGCGGCGGTTGATGTTGGCGAGAACGCCGGCCTTCGCCTCTTCGCCGAGGTTGGGCGCGAAGAGGCCGCTGAAGGCGGCATGGAGGTCCGAGCAGAAGCCGAGCGCTTCCTGAAGGCGCGCCCGCTCCAGCGAACCATAGGCCGGCTTGAAGGCCGCGATGTCGGAATGGTCGCCGATATATTGCAGGATCGCCGCGTTCTGGGTGACGACGACGCCCGGCTCGACCTCGAGCGCGGGAACGGCGCCGCGCGGATTGATCGCGAGGTAATCGGCCTGGTGCTCCGTCTTCTTCGTCTTCAGGTCGACGGCTTCCAGCTCATAGGCAAGACCGGATTCGCTCAGGACGATATGCGGCGCGAGCGAGCAGGCGCCGGGCTTATAGTACAATTTCACGGAAGTCTCCTATCGGGTCATGACGGCCGGCTTCTATCAAGTCCCGCACGCCCGGCAACGCGGATACCTACACTTCTTCGTGTAGACGGCCGCCGTCTCGCGGTGCCGAAACCCGCGGAAAGGCGGCGGCCGGAGGCAATTACCCCGGTTTTCCACGAAAGATCTTACTCCTAAAATTGAAAGTCTTGTTCGCTTTCAACGAAAGCCTCCCCATGGCGGGCAAGGGAGTGTCCATTGCAACCATATGTTTTCGTTCGCCATTCGATCTGCGAAAAGGCAAAAATCCGGCCCGTTTCTCAACGCGCGGCGCGCGGCGGGAAGCGCGGGCGAGATTGACACCTCACGGCCGCGGGCTCACCTTCCGCGCCATAGTGTTCAACACGTCAGGGAGGGGACAAGGATGACGCTACCACTCGATGCATCGCCACAACTGTACAACGAGGACCTCGCGCCCGCGAAAGTGCGCAACTGGGGGGCCTTCTCGATCTTCAACGTCTGGACGTCGGACGTGCATAGCCTGTGGGGCTACTACCTCGCCGCCAGCCTGTTCCTGTTCTGCGGGAGCTTCCTGAACTTCATCGTGGCCATCGGCATCGGCTCGCTGATCATTTTCGCCCTGATGCACATGGTCGGCCTTGCCGGCGTGCGCACGGGCGTGCCCTTCCCGGTCCTCGCCCGCGCCTCCTTCGGCATCTGGGGCGCGAACTTCCCGGCGCTGGTGCGCGCCATCGTCGCCTGCTTCTGGTATGGCGCGCAGACGGCGGCCGCCTCGGGTGCCATCGTCGCGCTGCTCATCCGCAACGAAAGCATCCTGCAGTTCCACCAGTCGAGCCACATGCTCGGCCATTCGACGCTGGAGCTCATCTGCTACATCATCGTATGGGCCCTGCAGCTCCTGATCATCCAGAACGGCATGGAGACGGTGCGCAAGTTCCAGGACTGGGCGGGGCCCGCCGTCTGGATCATGATGCTGCTTCTCGCCGTCTATCTCGTCGTCAAGTCCGGCGGCTTCTCCTTCAGCCACACGATTCCGATGGACGTGCTGCTCGACAAGACCAAGGACGCGGGCGTGCCGGGCACGCCGGGATCGTTCGCCGCGCTCACGGCGGTCGCCGCGATCTGGGTCACCTATTTCTCGGCGCTCTACCTCAATTTCTGCGACTTCTCGCGCTATTGCCCGAGCGAACGGTCGCTGACGGTCGGCAACCTGTGGGGCCTGCCGGTCAACCTCGTGCTGTTCTCGCTGGTCGCCGGCGTGACCACCATCGCCGCCTACAACGTCTACGGCGAAGTGCTGCTCTACCCCGACCAGATCTCGGCCAAGTTCGACAGCGTCTTCCTGGCGCTGCTTGCCGCGGTGACCTTCGCGGTGGCAACGCTCGGCATCAACGTCGTCGCCAACTTCGTCTCGCCGGCCTTCGACTTCGCCAACGTCTTCCCCAAGCACATCGACTTCAAGAAGGGCGGCTACATCGCGGCGCTGATCGCGCTCGTGCTCTACCCCTTCGCCCCGTGGGAAGGCGGCGCGGCGCACTTCGTCAACATGGTCGGCAACACGATGGGCCCGATCTTCGGCGTGATGATGGTCGACTACTACCTCATCCGCAAAGGCCGGGTGAACGTCGAGGCGCTCTACCGGGAAGACGGTGAGTTCCGCTTCGAGAACGGCTGGCACGTCAACGCGCTGATCGCCGCCGGCATCGGCATCGTCTTCTCCTCGATCCTGCCGGGCCTGACGTCCATCATGCCGTCGTGGTGGGGCGTCTACGGCTGGTTCTTCGGCGTCGCCATCGCAGGCGTGATCTATTACGGCCTGCGCACCGCCAAGATGGGCAAGCCCCTGCCGGCCTGACCGGCCGCACGGCAACCGCCGACAACCGAGGCCCCGGATGCGTCGCAGCCGGGGCCTTTCCACAGGCTCATGTTCCCTCTCCCGCTTTCCGTGAAAAAAGGCATAGTGAGCGGCCCAGCCACGGAGGTGCGGATGCTCGTTGGAATCACCATCCTTCTCGTCTTTCAGTTGATCGGCGAAACCGCCGCCTATTTCCTCGGCGGCTTCGTGCCCGGGCCGGTCATCGGCATGGCGATGGTGGCCGTGGCGCTCGTGGCGACCGGCGGCGTGGCGCCGCTGCAGCCGGCCCACCGGCAGACCCTCGAAACCTCGCGGGCGATCCTTGCCAATCTCGGCATCCTCTTCGTGCCGGCCGGCGTCGGCATCATCCAGCACTTCGACCTCATCCGCGACCGGGGCCTGGCGCTTCTTGCCATCATCGTCCTGTCGACGGTGATCACGCTGGCGGTGACGGTCTGGGCCTTCCTCCTCGTCAAACGGCTGACCGGAGGTTCTGTCGATGAATAGCGGTCTCTGGGTCTATCTCGCCACCTCGCCCCTCCTCTGGCTCGCCGGCACGCTGGTCGTGTGGCTCGCCGCCACGCGCATCGCCGCGCTCAGTCCCGGCAATCCGCTGCTCAACCCGATCATGCTGTCGATCGCCGCCATCGCCGCGGTGCTTCTTCTTTCCGGCGTCCAGTACGGCACCTATTTCGAGGGCGCGCAGTTCATCCATTTCCTGCTGGGGCCGGCGACCGTCGCGCTCGGCATTCCGCTTTACGAGAAGCTCGCGCTGGTGAAGACCAACCTCCTGCCGATGCTCGCCGCGCTTATCGCCGGCAGCCTTGCAGCCGTCGGCTCCACCGTCTTCCTCAGCCACCTCTTCGGCTTCTCGCCCTCGGTCGTCGCCTCGCTCGCGCCGAAATCCACCACGGCGGCCGTCGCCATGGCCATCTCCTCGGGCCTTGACGGCGATCCGGCGCTGACGGCGGCGGTCGTCGTCCTCACCGGCATCTGCGGGGCCATCGTCGTCACGCCGATGATGAACGCCATGCGCATCAGGGACTACAGCGCCCGCGGCTTTGCCGCCGGCCTTGCCTCGCACGGCATCGGCACGGCGCGCGCCTATTCCGTCGATCCGGTGGCGGGGCTCTTCTCCGGCATCGCGATGGGGCTCAACGCCGTCCTCACCTCCCTCATCGTCCACCTCTTTCTCTAGGCGGAGGCCGGCCGCTTCTCACCGGCGGTTAACGATTTCACGATAGGAATTGACAAAAGGAAGCCTCAGCACGTCGGTGGCGAATATGGGAAACCCAGCAGAAGACGCGGAACGGGACGTTCTCCAGCCCGTTTGCGATCTGGCTTCGGCGCCGCAATCCACGCTCTATTCCCTGCTGGGCCGCCTGCGCGCCGCCCTCACGGGCCCGTCCGACACGAAGGCCATCGACCAATTGCAGCGGCAGGTCGAGCATCAGGCAGCACTCCTGCGCCGGGCCGAGGCGGCGCTTGCCGGCGTCGACATCTTCGAGCGCGCCTCCGCGGCCGCCCGCATGGGCATGTGGCAATGCGAGCTGCCCGGCGAGCGGCTTACCTGGAGCGGCGGGACCTACGACATCTTCGGCGTCCGGCACAGCCACGGCCTCGTGCGCAGCGACATCCTGAAAAGCTATTCGGAGGAATCGCTCGCCCGCCTGCAGAAGGTGCGGGGCGGCGCCATCGCGGCCGGGGCCGGCTTCCGGCTCGATGCCGAAATCCACAGCGCCGAATTCGGCACGCGCTGGATCCGGATATCCGCCACCGTCGAGCGGCGGAACGGCGAGCCGGTCCGCCTTTTCGGCGTCAAGCAGGACATCACCGAGGAACGGACGGTGTTCGAGCACATGCGCCAGCTTGCCGAACACGACGTGATGACGGGCCTTGCCAACCGCACGCAGTTCCAGGTGCGGCTCGCCGACCTCTGCGAGACGGGCGGCGCGCTGATGCTCATCGACCTCGACGGGTTCAAGGAGATCAACGATACGCTCGGCCACGCCTTCGGCGACGAATGCCTGATCGAGTTCACCCGCCGGCTTTCGGCGACCTGCGCCTCGGCCGACCTGATCGCCCGGATCGGCGGCGACGAGTTCGCGGTGCTCTTCGGCCCCTCCGCGGACCTGCGGACGGTCGAGCGCAGCGCGCAGCGCGTGGTCGAGGCGGCAAGGGCGCCGATGACCTGCTCGGGGCGAGTCTTCACCATCAGCGCCTCCCTCGGCATCGCCTTTGCCGGAGAGGAGACGCCGGACGCCCTCTTCATGCGGGCGGACCTCGCGCTCTACGCCGCCAAGGCCGCCGGCGGCGACACGTTCCAGCGATCCGCCTGACGGCGCTGCGGCCGGGGCGGATATCCAGCCCGGCCGCATATGGTCCAATGTCGGGAGTTGAGGCGGGCTACTGGAGCTTCGCCGCGCCTTCCTGCGGCCAGCCGCCCATCGAGGCGTAGCGGATCCAGTCCTCGCCGCGGGTCGTTTCAAGCGTGTCTGCAGCCGTCTTCAGGAGGTCGTCGAACTTCGCCTGGTCGGCGAGGATCACCGCGCCGGCCCGGATCGACAGGGGATAGCGCACGCCGGCCGGGAAGAAATCGAGGCCGGTGACATTGTCGTGGATGCGGTTGGCGACGCCCCTGGCATCCGCCTCTCCCGCGCCCGGCAGGAAGACGCCGAACTGGTTGCCGGAGATGCGGCCGACGATATCGCCCTGGCGGACGGTGCCGCGGATCGCCCCGGCCACCCGGGCAAGCGCCTCGTTGCCCCAGCTATAGCCGAAGCGGTCGTTGACCACCGGGATATCGTCGAGATGGATGAGGAGGATGGTGCCGCGAGTGGCGCCGTCCTCGACGGTGCGGCGGCCGGCATAGGTCTCGACGAGCGCCGAGAAGGTGGGCTCGTTGAGGCAGGCCGTCAGCCCGTCGCGCTGGCCGAGGCGCTGGACTTCCCGGCGCAGGAGCTCGACCCGGTTCGCCATGCGGCTGCAGACGTAAAGGAGCGGCAGCGCGACGACGAGGGCCGCAACGCCGGCAAGGATGGTGCTGCCCGTCACGGATGCCGTGGGCGAAACCGCATTGGCGATGGCGGAGACGGCAAGCCCCAGCCCGAGCGCGGCCGCGCCGCCGCCGGCCAGCCATGTGGCCGTGGTTCCTCGCGGGGAAAAGGTTTCCTGCAGATCTCGCATGCCCATCGTCCGTCTCTCTCCGATGTCCCTGTATTGGCGAGAGCTATAAGGCAGGGGGGTAAAACCGCGGTTTCCGATACCTGTCGAATTCTAGCAATAAGCGATATAAATCGGGCCAGTTCAACGGAGAGCCCTTCCATGCCGGCGTTTCGGTCTCGTCTTTCGCCCGGTCGCCTTGCGATCCTTTCCGCCCTGCCGGCCCTGCTGCTCGCCTTTCCCGCCCCAGCGGAACAGACGGTCCGCCAGTTCGACGCGAGGGCCGGCAAATGGGTCGTGCGGCGCATCGACAACGCCAGGCTCGCCGGGCGCCTGAACGCCGCGCCGATCGCAGCGCGGAACGTCGCCTATGCCGGGGAATTCAAGGCCGGCACCGTTATCGTCGATACGCAGAAGCGGCGTCTCTTCTACGTCAACGGGAACGGCACCGCGCGCGAATACGTGATCGGCGTCGGCCGCGAGGGCTTCGCCTGGAAAGGGCGCGAGAGGATCAGCCGCAAGGCGGAATGGCCCGTCTGGACGCCGCCGGCCGAGATGGTGAGCCGGGAGGCGGCGAAGGGGCGGATATTGCCGGCATCGATGGAGGGCGGCCCCGAAAATCCCCTCGGGGCCCGGGCGATCTACCTCGGCGATACCCTCTACCGCATCCATGGAACCAACGAACCGTGGACACTCGGCAAGGCCGTATCCTCGGGTTGCATCCGGATGGCCAACGACGATGTGGTCGAACTGTTCGATAAAGTGGATGTCGGAAGCCTTGTCGTCGTGCGGTAATACGCGGGAAAATGTGGCAGAATCGCCACAAGGTTGTAGATAATATCGCATTGTTCTGATGCTCGTGCGGGGACCGATTGCCGCTTGCCTTTGGGCATGCCTAAGATGAAGTTAAGAGAATCTGGATGCCGGCTTTGCACGTCTGGCATATGTAATGGGGTTGGGGGCATGCATAAGTCGTTACTGGGCGCCGTTTCGGCAGCTCTGCTGGTTGGGGTGGCGTTTTCGCCGGTCAACGCGAATGCCCTCACGCTGAAAGAAGCGATGGCGGTCACGCTTGAGTCCAATCCCGAGATCGGACAGGCCAACGAGAACCGCGAGGCCACCGAATTCGAGCTGCGCCAGGCGCGCGGCCTTTACCTTCCCAGCATCGACCTCGAAAGCGGGGTCGGCATCGAACGGCTCGACAGTGCCTCGCGGCGCCTTGGCGGGCTTGACGACGACCCGCTCTATCCCGCCGATGTCGGCCTTTCCGTGACGCAGAAGCTCTTCGACGGCGGCGCGCGCCGGGCCGAGCTGGAGCGCCAGGCCGCCCGCGTCGACAGCGCCTCGTTCCGCGTGCTCGAGCGCTCCGAGACCATCGGCCTCCAGGTCGTGCGCGAATATCTCGAAATCATGCTGCAGGGCGAGATCGTCCAGGAATCGCGCCGCAACATGGCCGTCCACCAGCAGATGCTCGGCGACATCGGCGCGCTCATCTCCGGCGGCACGCTGACCGACGCCGACCGCCAGCAGGCACAGGAGCGGCTCCTGGCCGCCAAGGCCCGCACGAAGGAAGCCGAAGAGGAGCTCGAAGGGGCCAAGACGCGCTTCCTGCGCCTCGTCGGCAAGCCGTTCAGCAATGCCTCCATGCCGCCGTCCATGGCCTCCTTCCTTCCCAAATCGCTCGACGAGGCGATCGGCATGGCGCGGGCCAACAATCCGCGCATCAAGGTCGCCAATGCCGATATCGACGCGGCCGACGCGATGGTGAAGGCCTCGCGCTCCAACCTCTTCCCGGAGATCTACCTGGAAGGGCGCGCGCGCACCGGCATGGACATCGACGGTGCCGACGGTCGCACGTCGAGCCTGCAGGCCCGTGTCGTGGCCAAGTGGAACCTCTACCGCGGCGGCATCGACATCGCCAACGAGCAGGAGCAGATCCGGCGCGCCAGCGAGCAGCGCCTCGTGCTGCACCAGAGCTTCCGTGAAGTGGAGGAAGCGGTGCGTATCTCCTGGGATCGCCGCATCCGCCAGACGGAACTGGCCGCAACGCTCAGGCAGCAGGCGCAGGCGAACGGCAACCTGGTGGAATCCTACCGCGAGCAGCTTTCCGTCGGCCGGCGCTCGCTGCTCGACGTGCTCGGCGCGCAGAACTCGCGCTACACCGTCAACGTGCTGTCGAAGACGGCGCAATATGCCGCGCGCTTTGCCGAATACCGCATCCTTGCCGCCAGCGGCATGCTGCTTTCCAGCATGAACCTTGCCGCGGCCAAGCAGTCCGAGGCCTATGCGCGCGAGGAATTCCACGTTCCGGAAACCGCGCCGGCCGAAACCTATCGCCGCATGCCGTCGAGGCAGGTCAACGACCTGCCCCTCGACCTCCTGGCGACCATGAAGTGACGAGCCGAAAGCAGCACGCATGCCTTGCCGCGACCCGATTGGCGTGAGCCGGAGCGCATCGACGCTTTTTGCGAAAAGCGCCGGGCCATCGCTTCGCTGCGGGCAATGCCCATGACGTCGGTCCCCGAAGCGGCCGGCATCGCGCAATCCATCCGCCAGCCGGCCTCGGCCGGTGGAGAAGCCTTCAGAACAGCCTTCCAGCGGGTCGCCGTCTTTCTCGGCCGGCCCGGGTCTGATGTCGTCCTCTTTTCCGGCGTGCCCTTCGACGAAGCGTCCCCGTCCTTCGAGGACGTGCAGCGCCTGAGCGACAGGATCGGCCTCGACGTACGCAGCTTCGGCTGGCGCGACCTTGCCGCCGGCAATTTCGATCTTCCCGCCGTCGTCCTCCTCAACGACGGCTCCGCCGTCACGCTGCTTGAGCTCCATGGCGGCGGCTCGTCCTATATCGAGGCGATGCGCAGCCAGTTGCAGGGCCGCCTGCCGGCCAGGGACGATATCCGGATGGTGCTCGCCTTCAGCGCCGTCAGCGCGGACACGATGAAGTCCGCCGTCGAGGGCATGGACGGCGCCATCGTCCGCCAGCACTGGCTGGTGAGCGCGCTCGTGCCGTTCTGGCGCTCCTATGCGCAGGTCGCGGTCGCGGCGCTCTTCATCAACCTGCTGGCGCTGACCTCGCCGCTCTTCACCATGAACGTCTACGACCGCATCCTGCCGAACGACGCCAAGGCGACGCTCTGGGTGCTGGCGCTCGGCGTCTCGGGCGCCGTGGTCTTCGACCTCGTGCTGAAGACCGCGCGCGCCGCGCTGATCGACTATGCCGGCCGGCGCGCCGACCTCAAGCTGTCCTACCTGCTCTTCGAAAAGGTCCTCAACGCGAGCATGTCGTCGCGGCCGATGCAGACCGGCGAATATGCCAGCCGCATCACGCAGTACGAGTTCGTCCGCGAGTTCTTCACCTCCAACACGATCAGCGTGCTCATCGACACGGTCTTCGTCTTCGTCTTCCTGATCGTCATCTACCTCGTGGCGGGCTGGATCGTCATCGTTCCGACCTGCGCCTTCCTTCTGGCGCTGACGATCGGCCTCATCGCGCAGCACCGGATCGGCCGGCGGGTCGCGGCGGCGACGAACGAATCGTCCATGAAGCAATCGCTGCTGGTCGAGACGATCTCGACCATCGAGACGGTCAAGTCGCTGAAGGCCGAGCGCCATCTCCTGCGCAAGTGGCACGAGCTCTCCAAGAAGGCGGCCCTCACCTCGGAGGAGATCAAGCAGCTTTCCGCCTCGGCGGCCAACTGGACGCAGTTCGTTTCCCAGCTCGTTTCCGTGGTCATCATTCTTGCCGGCGCCTATGCGTTCTCGCAGGGCAAGATGTCGTCGGGCGCCATCATCGCGGCGGTCATGCTGTCCGGCCGCGCGGTCGCGCCGATGGGGCAGATCGCCATGACGCTCGCGCGCCTGCGCCAGGCGCTCCTGTCGCTGCGCATCCTCAATTCCATCATGTCGATGCCCGAGGACCTGCCGAGCGCCACCGGCTTCGTCAACCGCGATATCGACCGCGGCGGCTTCGCCTTCCACCAGGTGGATTTCGTCTATCCGGGGTCGGACCAGAAGGTGCTGAGCGGGCTGTCGTTCTCCGTCCAGCCGGGCGAGCGCGTCGGGGTCATCGGCCGCATCGGTTCGGGCAAGACGACCATCGGGCGCCTTCTCGGCGCGCTCTATCCGCCGACCGCCGGCAGCCTGATGATCGACGGCATCGACATCCGCCAGTATCACCCCGCCGTGGTGCGCACGGCGGTCGCCGTGGCCTCGCAGGCCGCCGACCTCTTCTCCGGCTCCGTGAAGGAAAACCTCCTCATGGGCAATCCGGAGGCGAGCGACGCGGAGATCATCGAGGTGGCGCGCCGCACGGGCGTCGACGAATTCGTCTCGCGCCATCCCCGCGGCTACGACATGCCGGTCGGCGAGCGCGGCGGCAACCTTTCCGGCGGCCAGCGGCAGGCCGTGGCCATCGCCCGGCTGCTTCTTGCCCGGCCGAAGATCATCTTCCTCGACGAGCCTTCCGGCGCGATGGACCTCGCCTCGGAGCGCCGGCTGATCAACAACCTCGCCACCGCCTTCGGCCCGGAAACGACCATCGTCATCTCCACCCACCGATACAGCATGCTCGAACTCGTCGACCGCCTGATCGTCCTCGATGCCGGCCGCGTCATCGCGGACGGGCCCAAGGCCGCGGTCATCGAGGAGCTGCAGAAGAAAGCGGGGCGCCCCGCATGACGACGGACGCCCCTCCCCTCTGGGCTCGCATGAGCCTCGTTTCGGTCGCCCTGCTGATCGTGAGCTTCGTCGTCTGGGCGGCATTCACCGAGGTGGACGAGATCGCGCGCGGACAGGGCAAGGTCGTGCCGGTCTCCCGCACCCAGCTCATCCAGGCGAGCGAGGCGAGCGTGGTGCAGGAAATCGCGGTCAAGCTCGGCCAGATCGTCAAGAAGGGCGACCTTCTCGTGCGGCTCGACGACACCGCGACGACCTCCACGCTCGGCGAGCTGGAGGCGCGCGCCCGGGCGCTGCGCGTGCAGATCGCCCGCCTGGAAGTGGAGCAGGCCGGCGACATGACCTCGCCGATGACCTGCCCGCAGGAGGTCGCCAAGACGAGCCCGGAAATCTGCGAGAACGAGGCCCAGCTTCTCAAGGCGCGGCGCGATGCCTTC
Source organism: Shinella fusca (assembly GCF_014203155.1). Classification (GTDB taxonomy): domain Bacteria; phylum Pseudomonadota; class Alphaproteobacteria; order Rhizobiales; family Rhizobiaceae; genus Shinella; species Shinella fusca. Next base: position 114,562 of record NZ_JACHIK010000010.1, on the reverse strand, counting down.
CAGAACAAGCTTTCGGTGCTGCAGGAACGCCACCTGCAGCGGCGCAAGGAACTCGACGAGGCGCTGGTGAGCATTCGCCGGCTTGAGGAGAACGTCGCCCTCTCGCAGAAGGAGGCCGGCCTTCTGGAGCCGCTCGTCCAGCGCAAGCTCGCCCCGCAGACCGATCTTCTGCGCGTGCAGAAGGAGCTGACCGACGCCACCGGCCAGCTCAAGCTGCTGCAGGAATCGCTCGACCGCCTTCGCGCCGCCATCAAGGAAGCCTCTCTCCAGGTCGACGAACTGATGCTCACCTTCCAGCAGGAGGCGCTGGCGGAGAAGACCAAGGCGCTCGCCGACCTTTCCGTCGTCACGGAAACCGTGCGCGGGGCGTCCGACCGGGTGCAGCGCACCGACCTGCGCTCGCCGGTGGACGGCGTCGTCAACCGGCTGGAGATCACCACGATCGGCGGCTACGTGCAGCCCGGCACGGTCGTCGCCGAGGTGGTGCCGACCTCCGACACGCTGCTCGTGGAAGCGCGCATATCGCCCAACGATATCGCCTTCATCCGCGTCGGGCAGCCGGCGCTGGTGAAGGTCACCGCCTTCGACTTCTCCATCTACGGGGGCCTGCAGGGCGAGGTGTCCAACGTTTCCGCCGATTCCATGTTCGACGAGAAGTCCAACGAGACCTATTATCTCGCGCAGGTGAAGACGGACAAATCCGAGATCTTCCGCAACGGCAAGTCCCATGCCATCATTCCCGGCATGGTGGCCTCGGTCGACATCATGACCGGCCGCAAGACGATCCTGCAATATCTCCTGAAGCCGATCAACAAGGCGCGCACCGAGGCCATGCGGGAACGGTAGCCATGGAGCGTCCTTCCGACACGGCGGGAGACCGCCCGCCGACGCGGGATACGGATCTCGTCTTCCGCGTCGTGGAGGTTGACGGCGTTCGCCGCGGCATCCGCCTCGAAGCGGTCTACTGGCAGGTGCTGAAGGAGATCGCCGACGCCCGGCAGAAGAAGATCGGCGCGCTGGTCGGCGTCCTTCTCGCGGATGCGCCGCAATCGGCCAACGCGACATCGCTCCTGCGGGTCCATTGCCTGCGCTGGGCGCTCGACAAACTGGCCGCCGAGCGCAGGATCACCGATCCCTCCGGCATCGCCAACCTCGTGCGGGCTTCGCCCGGTCCGGCATTCGCCCTCGGGCCGGACAGGCAGCTCGTCGCCTACAACCAGGCTTTCCTCGGCTATATCCAGGCCCGGTTCCCGACTGCGGAAACGGAGCCGGTCAACCGCGACCTCCGCCTTGCGCTCGACGTGCAACTGAGCGCTCTCGCCGCCATCCTGAAGGAGAGCGGCAACCGGCCGCTGGGCGTGGGCTTTACGGTCGGGTTCGGCGGCCGGCGCATGCGCGGGCAGCTCAATGCCCTGCTGGCGCCGGCCTCGGACCGGACCATCATCCTCTGCTACGTCCTGCCCTGAGCGGGCAGGGCCGACGCCCCGTCAGAACGAGACGGGGATGCCCTCGCCCGGCTGCACCGCATCGAGCGAAGCGGGGCGCTTCTGCATGGCGTATTCCGAGCCGCGCTTGTAACCGTGCACCCAGGCCCGCTCGGTTCCGAGCGAATAGAGCGCCTGGTATTCCGGCAGTTGCCGGTCGGTCAGGACCGCATCGCGCATGTTGTCGAGCACGTAGTTGCGGCCATCGACCGAGACGGTGAGGACGGCGTGGTAGAAATTGCGCCGCGATTCCCGCAGCACGACCAGCGTCATGTCGTCGGCCTCGACGCCCGCCTGACGCAGGGCGGCGAGCTTGAGGATCGCATAGTCCTCGCAGTCGCCGCGGCCGGAAGCGAGGATTTCCGTCGGCATGGCCCAGTAGTCGAACTTGCCGTGCACGTCGATGTCCTTGCCGTAGCGGACCATCCGGTTCACCGCGACGTTGACCGCCTCGATCCTGCGCAGGAGCGGCTGGTCCGCCGAAGCGTCGATCGTCTCGCGCAGCATCTTCGAGCGGATCCGGCAGGTGACCTGCTCGCCGCAGTCTTCCTGCGAAAGGCCGGCGGCGGCCTGTTCGATCTGCTTCCAGCGCGAGAGAGCCCCCGGCTTGAAGGGGAAGGCGACGGAGCCGAAGAGGCCGGTCGTCACGGTGCTCGTCGTCGTCATGTCGAGGCCGAGGTCGAGATCGTTCGCCGCGCCAAGGTTCGCGCTCATCTCGACGCCTGCCGGGATCGCGGGGAGCGGGACATCGGCGCTCATGTCGCCATTGGCGACGCTGTCGGCGAAGAGAAAGCCGCCGAGCACGATGCCGCTTACCGCTGCGATGTAATGCCGTCCTGCCGAAAATGCCTGTTTCTTTGCCATCGGTCTGCTCTCCAAGGTTGAGAACAAACTACCCGACCGAATTATATATCCCGCTAAAATACACGGTGAACGTGCGCTTTATTTCGAAATGCAACTTGACTAAAATTCTACGCGATGGCGCAACGGACGGTTAACCAAGAAGATGTGCCGGAACGGGTCAGGCCGCCGTTCCGGCTTCAAGGCGCGCGCCGTCAAAGCGGTCGAGCATGGCGAGGATCGTGCCGGTATCCGGCATGAGGCAGGCGGCCGTCGCCAGGGCGTCGGCGATTGCCGCCGAGGGGGCGGAGATGGAAATCGCCCGCCATTTCGCGGGCGCCGGCATTCCCGTCGCAGGATCGATGATATGGCCGTCATGTCCGGCCTGGTCGAAGGTCGTGCCGAGCGGGGCGGAGGTGGCAAGCGCGCGCTGGCGCAGCGCCACGCGCTCGCCGGTCTCCAGCCGCACCGGCCAGTCGCCGCCCCGCGGCTCACCACCGAGGGCGCGGAACTCGCCGGTGTCGATCAGGATATCGGTGAGGCCCTCGGCCTCCAGCAGCGTGGCGACCCTGTCGGCGACATAGCCCTGGCCGATCCCGTTGAGGGTGAGCGCCATGCCGGGCCGGAGGGTGACTGCGCCGGCGTCGAGCGCCACCTTCTGCCAGCCGGTCTTTTTCAGCACGGCCTTGACGGCCTTTTCCGACGGCCGCTCGCCGCGGACCGCCGCTTCCGCCCAGAGCGCCCAGAACGGCTGCACGGTCGGGTCGAACCGGCCGGCGCTTGCCGCATGCACCGCGCCGGCCAGCGACAGGCATTCGAGAAGCTCGAAGGGCGGTTCGGCAAGATGCCCTTCGGCGTTCAGCCGCGAGAGGGTGCTATTCGGGCGATAGAGGCTGAGGATGTTTTCCAGCCGGTCGATCTCGGCCATGACGCGGGCGGCGATGGCCGCGCCGTCCGGGTGGTCGATGCGGATCGAGGCGCGCGCGCCGAGCGCCTGCCCGGTCCACAGATGCGCGGTCCCCGTGCCGGCGCGGGCGGCGGCGGGCAGGACGGCGAGAGCGGCGGAAATCGCGATCAGGCGGCGGCGGGTCAGCATCATGGGATCAATCTCCGTCTTTTTGTGGCAGGGTGCGCAGGCGGTCGAGGTAGTCCTCGTCGCCCTCCTTCTGGTCGTCCGCGCCGGTCTCCACCGGCGTCAGCACCATGGCATCGGTGATCTCGGCGAGCGCCAGCACGCGGCCGCCCTCCGCACGGGCGAAGGCCTCGGCCTTTTCCCGGCTGGAGAAGGGCGCGGTCTCCGGCGCGCCCATGCCGCCGCGCCTGTCGGAGCCGACGACATAGAAGGCGGCGTCCGCGGCGATCCAGTTGCCCTTGCCGGGCTGGTCCCAGGTCGCCCCGGCCGCGCCCATGTCGTTGACATAGACGGCGAGGATCGGCGCGACCTGCTCGGGCCCGCGCATATAGGCGATGGCGTCGCGCACCTGGCTGAAGAACAGCGGTGCGGCATTGCCTTCGAGGAAGACCTGCGCCTTGGGGCCGGGATGCTCCAGGAGGTTCATCTGGCAATAGTGGCCGAGGGTTTCCGGCGTCATCTCCTGCGGCACGATATTCTGCGCCACATCCTCCTTGCAGGCGGACAGCAGCGCGAGGGCGGCAAGGAGCAGCACGGGGCGAAGGCGGCTTCTCATGGCGTCACCTTGCGGAAGGCGGCAACGGCGAGCGCGAGGGCGGCGAGCGGCCAGAGGAAGAGCGAGGCGGCCGATTGCCAGAGCGGGATCGCCCCGGCCGCCCCGCCGATGCCGCCGGCAGCCGCGACCGCCTCGGCAGCAGAGAGATTGAAGACGCGGAAGGCATCGGCCGGGTTGGCGAGGAGGGCGACGGGCAGCGCCCCGGTGGTGAAGGCCCCGCCGCCGTCGCTGACGATAAGCGCCAGCAGGGCGAGATCGTAGAGCACCACAGCGGCGAGCCAGAGAGCGATGGCAAGCCCCGCCGCGCCGGAGGGCCGGCGCGAGAGCGCCGAGAGCGCATAGCCCGCGCCGAGGAAGGTCGCCCCCAGCAGCACCGAGGACCAGATCAGCCGCCAGAGCGCGCCGAGCCCCTTGATCGCGGCCGGATCGGCCCATACCGCCACCAGCGCCGCCGCGCCGTAGCCGAGGCAGGCCGCAAGGCCGAGAATGGCGAGATGCGCGGCGAGCTTGCCGATGAGGATTTCGAGGCGCGAGACGGGATAGGTGAGCAGCAGCGGCAGCGTGCCGCGCTCCACCTCGCCCGCCACCGCATCGAAGCTCATCAGCAGCGCGAGCAGCGGCACGAGATAGACGGCAAGCGACGTCAGCGAGGCGACGGTCACCGAGAGCCGGTCGACGCCGACATCGCCGGTCGGGGCGGCGCCGGCGGCGGCAAGCACCAGCGCGAACAGCACCATCATGCCGGTGGCGATGGCGACCCAGCGGTTGCGGAAGGCGATACGGAATTCCGAGAGCGCGGTGGCGAGGATGCGGCTCGTCATTGCCCGTCCCTCCGGCTGAAATGGCTGTAGATGTCCTCGAGGCTCGGCGGGATCACGTCGATATCGGCGACCGCCGCGCCATGGGAGGCGATACGGGCAAGGAGCGGCAGCTTGTCCTTCTGCGCGCAGGAAAGGCGCAGGACCCCGTCCTCACCCAGGGCGGCTTCCGGAAAGGCCGCCGCCAGCACCGGAGCGTGGCCGGGCGCGGGGCGGACGGAGAAGGCGACCGGCAGCGCGGCGCGGGCGCGCAGGTCGGCAAGCGTGCCCTCGGCCACCAGCACGCCGCCGGACAGGATGAGGATGCTGTCGGTGCGCGCCTCGACTTCCGTCAGCACATGGGAGGAGAGGAGGATCGCCGTCCCCTCGGCGGCAAGGCCGTCGAGGAGATCGTAGAAATCGCGCCGGGAGACCGGGTCGAGGCCGGAGGTCGGCTCGTCGAGCACGAGGAGGCGCGGCTTGCCGATCAGCGTCTGGGCAAGGCCCACGCGCTGACGCATGCCCTTGGAATAGGTGCCGATCCGCCGCCGCGCGGCATGGGCAAGGCCGACGCGCGCAAGAAGGTCCATGGCCTGGCGCGGGCTCTCGCCGCGCAATGCCAGATAATAGCGAAGTTGCTCTTCGCCCGTCAGCGCCGGGTGGAAGGCGACGTTTTCCGGCAGGTAAGCAACCTCGACCCGCGCGGCGGGCGAGCCGGGGCGCAGGCCGCAAACGGAAACCTCGCCGCTGTCGAAGGGAATGAGGCCGAGGACGATCTTCATCATCGTCGACTTGCCCGCGCCGTTATGGCCGAGCAGGGCCGCGCGCTTTCCCGGCTCCAGCGCGAGCGAGACCGCCTTCAGCGCCTCCACCGCGCCGAAGCGCTTAGTGAGCCGCGAGATCGTCAGTGTCGGTGTCATCGTTATTTCCTTCGGCCCAGCGGCCGGCGGCCTCGGCTTCGTAGCCGAGGATTTCGGGCGGGACGGATATGGCAAGGGGGCGCATCAGCGGTGCGCTGTCGCGCACGCCGCCGGGGAGCGTGGCGGGAAAGTCCCGCTGGCTCCAGCGCACGAGCTGCACGGCGGGCGAGCCGATGAGGAGGCTTGCCGCCGGCTGCGACCAGAGGATCTGGTCCATCAGGTCGTTGGGGCGGTAGAAACTGTCGGCGATGCCGTCGCCGTTGAGGTCGAAGGCCGGGTGATCGGACCAGAAATTGCCCCTGCCCTCATGGCTCCATTCCATGTTGCGCGTGCCGACATATTTCACCTGTTCGCGGTTGGCGATGAAGGCGTTGCCGGTGAGCACGTTCTTCTCGGAGCCGGCGGTGAAATGGATGCCGATGCCGCAGCCCTCGAAGCGGTTGTTCCAGATGAGGTTCTTGTGGGCATTGTAGATGAAGAGGCATTTCTTTGTGCCGCCGCGCACGAGGTTGCCGGTGACGTTGGCATTGTTGGCATAGTTGAGCATCAGCCCGTGCTCGCGGTCGCCGAGGCTGAGATTGCCCCGGATCTTCGTGCGGTCGGAGAACATGATGGCGAAGCCGAGATGGTTGCCGACGGAGACATTGCCGGAAACCTCGGTATTGCGCGTGTACATGAAATGCACGGCGAAACGCAGGTCGCGCATCACGTTGCCGCGATAGATGCTGTTCGAGCTGGCATTGGAGAAGATGCCGTCGCGGCCGTAGCGGATGAGGTTACCTTCCAGCAGCGTGCCGGGGCTGTTCCACACATAGATGCCGTTGCCGCGCTCGTTCATGCGGGCGTCGCGCGTGCCGACGATCTCGTTTGCTATGACGGCGGCATCGCGCCCGCCGTGCACGTCGATGCCGTGCATGTTGCCGGTAACGAGCAGCTTTTCGATGCGGGCGCGGTCGGCGCCCTTGACGATCTTCACGCCGGCGTCGAGGTCCTCGTTGATGCGGCCGGAGCCGGTGACGGTGAAGCCGGAAAGCCGCACGTCCGGCGCGGCGATCGTCATCACGCTGCCCTTGCCGAGCCCGTCGACCACGGCCCCGCGCGGGCCGGTGATGGTGAGCGGCCGGTCGATGACGACGGGGCCGGCATAGGTCCCGCCGGATAGCGTCAGCACATCGCCGGGGGCGGCCGCGGCGATGGCGATAGCGAGGCTGCCCGCCCCGGGCGCGACCACACGCTCCGCCGCGGCAAGCGGCGAGGCGAGAAGAAGGCCGATGAGGAGGACGGGCAGGCGCATGGCTCAGGCGTCCTTCGGTTCCACGAACATGCGCCCGCGCATTTCCATGTGCAGGGCATGGCAGAACCACTGGCAATAGTACCAGTAAACGCCCGCATTGGCCGCGACGAAGGTGACGGAGCTCGTCATCTGCGGCCCGACCTCCATGGCCACGCCATGGTTGCCCATGGTGAAGCCGTGCGTCAGGTCGTCGATCTCGTCGAGGTTGGTGACGATCACCGTGACCTCGTCGCCTTCCTTCACCGTGAAGCTCTCCTGGCTGAAGCTCGGCGCGACGGAGGTCATGTAGACGCGCACCTTGTTGCCGTCGCGGATGACGGCGTCGGTCCACTCGTCGATGTTGACGCCGTCGGCCTCGGCCTGCTTGCGCGTCTCGGCCCAGTGCTTGTCCTGGCGATCCCAGACCGACTTGATGTTCGGCAGGATCGACGGCGCGACGGCGATGGCGTCGTGCGGCTCGGCGAAGGTCGGGCCGTCGTGCACCAGCTTCATCTTGTCGCCGGAAATGTCGATGAGCTGGTCGTTCTCCGGCTTCAGGGGGCCGACATTGAGGAAGCGGTCCTTGGAGAACTTGCACAGGCACACCAGCCAGTCGTTGGCCGCATCCAGCGTCTCGCCCATAACGATCTTCAGGTGGCCCGGCTGGTACTGGACGTCGAGCTTGTCCTTGATCGGATCGATCTTCTCGCCGGCATAGGCGCGGATGGCCTCCTCGATGTTCCACTTGACCACCTGGCTGTCGAGGAAGAGCGAGGTATAGGCGTTGCCCCGCCCGTCGAAGGCGGTGTGGAGCGGGCCGAGGCCGAGTTCCGGTTCGGCGACGACGGCGCTGCGCGGTTCGGCGTTCTCGTAGAAGATCGCGTCGAACTTCGTCACGTCGAGCACCGTGACCGTCGGCGAGAGCTTGCCGGCGACGCACAGGTGCTTCCTGTCCGGCGCCATGTTGCAGCCGTGCGGGTTGTTGGCGACGGGGATGTAGCGGGTGAAGAGGGACTTGGCCTCCTTGCGCCCGTCGAGCACCTTGACGCCGTTGATCTCCTCGTACTTCCCGGCGGCAATCGCCTTCTCGATCTCGGCGAGGTTGAAGACGACGACGTGGTCCATCTCGGACTTGGTCATCTCCTCCAGCGACATGCCCATTTCCGAGTTGTAGGAGGTCGAGAAGGCCCACTTGCCCTCGTAGTCGGCATCGCAGTTGTCGAGGTTGCCCGAGACCTGAACCTGCCAGGCGACTTCCCACTTGTCGGCATCGACCGCGGTGAAGATGTTCACGTAGGTCGACACGTCCGTCATGGTCGAGCCGTCGTTGACGAGCGGCGCTTCGTCCTCGCCGTTGCAGAAGACGTAGTTCGAGCGCGGCCACTTCTGCGGGCGCAGGCCGTGGATGCCCTTGGCGTTCGGGATCTCGAGGATTGCATCGGTCTTCATCACGTCGCAGCGCACGCGGGCGACGCGCGTGTTGGCCTTGTCGTTCATGAAGAGGTAGCGGCCGTCGTACTTGCCCTCGGTGAAGGACATGTGGACGTGGTGCAGGTCGCCGTTGTCGTGGATCTTCTTGCCGTTGGCGGCAAGCTGCTTCTTCGTCTTCTCCGACATCGTGCGCTGGTGGATGCGGATCGATTCATTGGTCTGGCCCCAGCCGGTGGCCGAGCAGCGGTTGAACACCGGCACGCGCATCAGCTCGCGCATCGAGGGGATGCCGAGAATGCGCATCTCGCCGCTCTGGCCGGAAGACCAGAAGCCGTAGTAGTCGTCGAGCTTGCCCGGTGCGACCGAGCCGTCGGCGCCGCTGGCGGCACGGGCCGGGGTGGCAAGGCCGGCGGCACCGAGGCCGAGGGCGGCAGGCCCCATCGTGCCGGCGAGAACGGCCGTGCCGGCGGTGGCGCTGAACAGCGCTCGGCGGCTCAGCCCCTTGTTTTCCTTCGATTCCATGGATGGCTCCTTGTGGTTAAACCTTGGCGGTTGGTTGTGGATGGGCCGGAGCGCCGCCGGGACTTGCCGCGAGCTTGGCGCGCGACTTCATCTTCTTGATCACGACGGGGCAGACGGTTTCGGACTGGTAGAGCACCTGGCAATGCAGGCAGTTGATGCATTCGTTCGGGTTGATCTCGCCGGTCTTGTGGATCGCCTGCACCGGACACTGGTTGGCGCAGGTCTGGCAGGGGTTCCCGCATTCGTGGTAGCGCTTCAGCCAGTCGAACATGCGGATGCGTGCCGGGATCGCCAGCGCCGCGCCGAGCGGGCAGAGGTAGCGGCAGTAGAACCGCTCGACGAAGAGCCCGGCGACCAGCAGCGCCACGGCATAGGCAACGAACGGCCAGGCGCGGATGAACTTCAGGATGATCGCCGTCTTGAAGGGCTCGATCTCGGCGAGGTGCTCGGCCTGCTCCACGCTGACCAGCGAGACGCCGAACAGGCCGAGGAAGACCATGTACTTGATCGGCCAGAGCCGCTCGTGCAAGCCCCAGGGCAGCGTCCATTGCGGGATATGCAGCTTGCGCGCGATCTGGTTCGTCAGCTCCTGCAGGGCGCCGAAGGGGCACAGCCAGCCGCAATAGGCGCCCCGCCCCCAGAAGAGCAGCGCGGCGGCGACGGCGAACCACAGGATGAAGGTCAGCGGATCGAGCAGGAAGGCCTGCCAGCTGAAGCCGTTCACCAGGCTGCCGAAGAGCGCCATCAGGTTGACGACGGAAAGCTGCGCATTGGCGTACCAGCCGAGGAAGACCAGCGTGACCGTGAGGAAGGCGATGCGGAAGATATAGAAGCCGCGTGCATTGCGGACGACATAGGTCTGGAAGAAGAACGCCCCCGTCAGCACCACCAGCATGGCGCCCAGCACCGCGATCTTCAGCCTGGAGTCCTGCCAGATGCGCTTCCAGAGTTCGGCCTGCGCGCTGCCCTCGGTGCGCTCGGTGGCGACGGCGACCTCCTTGGCCGGCGGGGCGACCGCGGTGAGGTATTTCTGCGGCAGCTGGTAGGCGAGGTCGAAGGTGTGGAAGACCTTCTCGATTGGCCCGACCTCGCGATGCGCAAGAAGCTGGATGCGGAAGGGCTTTGCCGGGTCGAAGCCGACATTGGCGGGAATGCGGAACAGGTCCGCCTCGGAGAAGTCCGGCGCGCCGGCAAGCGCGATGGCGCCGAGGCGGCGGTGATCGCGATCGCGGAAGCGCACGGAGACATCGTCCTGGATCAGCACGATGCGGTCGAAGATGCCGCCGCGCACATAGCCCGAGCCCTTGAAGGAATAGAGACCGCGGCCCATCACGGCGATGGCGTTCTCGCCCTCTTTCAGCCAGCCCTTGAGGTTCGCCTCCTCGGCCGGACCGAGCAGGGCCTTGCCGATGGCGGGAACGGAGACGAGCGCCGCCTGCATGTCGATGAAGGTCGCATCCGGCGCCTCGGTGAGCGCCCTGTCGCGGGCGCGCGCGTCCGGATGGTCGGCGAAGGCCTTGTTGACCTGCGCCACGTCGAGCGAGAGCCGGCGCAGCGTGCCGTCGCCCTCGGCCTCGATCCAGTCGGCGGGCGCGGCAGCGTCGGGATTGACCGTGAAGCGCGGGCCCTCCCCGTCCTTTTCCGGGGCGAGGCCGCCAAGGCCGAGCGCACGCGCGACCTTCAATCCCGAGCGGACGATGGAATCGTCGATCACCATCACCGTCACCGTCGCGCCGGAGATGATGTCCACCTCATGTGCCGTGCCACCGGATTTCGCCTCGGCGGCAAGGTCGAGGCCGGCATAGCCGGCGACCAGCGCCTTCACCTTGGCTTCGGGAATGCCGATGAGGACGATGGGCTCGGAGTGCTTGACGAGCCGCACGCCGATGATCTTGGCATCCTTGCCCACCGCCACGAGGGTGTGGATGGGCTTGCCGGAATAGCCCGTCGTGCCGACGAAATCGGAGGTGACGAAGACCCAGGCCACCGTCTCGCCGCCCTTCAGGACCGGCGCCACCGCGAGGTCCTCGCGGATCGGGCCGAAGCCCTCCGCGCCGGGGACGAAATCTGAGGCGACCGCGGACGGCAGGTAATCCTGCAATACGGTGCGCGCGCTGGCAGATACCGCGCAGCACAGGCTGGCGCAGAGCAGAAGGACGAAGCCGATGAATTTCATTCCAGGGTATTCCCGCAAGTCGTGGCGGGACATTGGAATGTTCGCGGCGGTCCGTCGTTGAGCTAAATCAATCCGGAGCGAAGGGGCAGTACCGGATCCGGCACGGCCCCTCCAAGTCTTATACTTACCAGGACTTGCTGAGCTTGAAGGTGATCGTGCGCGCCTCGCCGTAGCCGCAGACGTTCACGCCCTGGCACCCGCTGACATAGTCCTTGTCGAAGAGGTTCGCGACGTTGAGGGACGCCGTCCAGTCGTTCTTCTTGTAGCGGACCGCCGCATCGACGAGCGCCGCATCGGAGACCTTGAGCGTGTTCGCCTCGTCCGCCCAGGATTCGCCCTGGTAGCGGACACCAGCGCCGACGCTGAGCCCGTCGAGCGCATCCGTGGTGAAGGCATAGTCGAGCCAGAGCGAGGCGGTGACCGCCGGCACGATATAGGGCGAGTTTCCGACGAGGGACGGATTGAGCGGGTTCTTGCTGATCTCGATGTCCGTATAGGAGAAGGAGGCAAGGGCGCGCCAGTTCTCGTTCAGATTGACCTTGCCCTCGATCTCGAAGCCGCGCGACCGGACCTCGCCCAACTGGCGCGAGATCGTCGAGGGAGCGGGCTCGCTGACGGTGAAATTCCTCTTGTCGATCTGGAAGAGCGAGGCGGTGATCATGCCGTCGACGAAGCCGGGCTCGTACTTGACGCCCAGTTCGTACTGCTCGCCCTCCTCCGGCTCGGCCAGCCCCGTGGCGGTCGTGGCGATGAGCGGGCTGAAGAAGGTCGCGACGCTCGCATAGGGCGTGACGCCGTTGTCGAATTCGTAGGCGATGCCGGCGCGGCCGCTCCAGGCATTCTCGCTATAGCCGTAGCTGTTGGCAACGGGGTTGAACGCCGAGACGCCGTTGTCGCTGTCCGTCTTCACGACATCGTAGCGGCCGTTCAGGGTGACGAGCCAGCCATCGCCGAAACGCACCTGATCCTGCGCGTAGAGGCCGATCTGGCTCAGGCTGACGACCTGGTCGGTCGACAGCACGCCGGTGCCCAGCGGCAGGCCATGGACCGGGTCCGTGGCGCTGATCGGCGGGGTGGTGCCGCAGCAATACTGCTCGGTGTCGAGGCGATAGTAGCGGTAGTCGAGGCCGGCCATGAAGCTGTGGCTCGTCGGGCCCAGATCGAACCCGGTCTCGACGCGGTTGTCGATCGTGAAGCTGTCGGCAACCGACTTGTGCTCGAAGCGGGACCGCGCCAGCTCGTAGTCGGGGCCGGTCGGAGCGCCGCCCACCCATCCGCCGAGGAACAGGCTGTCCTCGTGCTTGCGCAGGTGGCCGTACCGGACGTCCTGGGAGAATTTCCAGCCGTTGTCGAACGTGTGCTCGAACTCATAGCCGAGCATGTTCTGCACATAATCGCCGTCGTCTATGCCCGGCTCGCTGTAGAAGGCCTTGCGATCGATCCTGCCGAATGGCGCGTCGACCTCCGTGCCCACATAGGGGAAGAAGCCGTTGCCGACATGCACCTGGTCGAGCGCGCCGGCATAGCCCCAGACGGTAAGGCTGGTGGACGCGTCCGGCGTGATCGTCAATTGCGGCATGAGGAAGCCGCGCAGGTCTTCCGAATAGTCGGAATAGTTGTCGCCGCCCGAGATCTTGCCGGTCAGGCGGTATTTCACGGTGCCGTCCGCGTTCACCGCATCGGACATGTCAAAGCCGAGGAAGGCGTTGCCGTTCGAGTTGATGCCCGTTTCGGCATAGCGGAGCGGATCGTCGGTCGGCCGCTTGCGCACCATGTCGATCAGGCCGCCGGGCGTCGCGCCGCCGTAGAGAACGGAGGACGGGCCCTTCAGCACGTCCACGCGCTCCAGCATGAACGGATCGATCTGGGTGCCGCCGAAGCCGTAGGTGAAGAGGCTGAGGCCATCCAGATAGACCCCGGTCTGTGCCACGTCGAAGCCGCGGATATAGAACCAGTCGGTATCCGGGTCGCTGCCGAACGGCTGCGTCGCGACGCCCGGCGTATAGCGCAGGATCTCGTCGACCTTGTTGGTGATGCCGCGATCCTGGAACTCCTGCTGGCCGACGACGGAGACCGCCTGCGGGATATCGCTGATCGCCGTGTCGCTCTTCGAGCCCGCCGAAGACGCCTTGGCGACATAGCCCTTGACCGGCGCGACGGCAGAGCCCGCCTTGCCGGCCGCCCCCTCGACCACGACGGCCTGAAGCTGCGTCTCCTGCGCCAGCGCGGGCATGGCCGCGCCAAGCACGGCGGCGGCCGTGCTCGCCTTCAACAGACCCCTCATCATCCCCGGAACTTTCGTCTTCATGAAACAACCCCACCGATGCCGCAGCCCCTGCATGCGGCGTAAATAAGATGAGCAATTAACTCATCTTTAGCGGGGCGGATTGAACGCATTTGCGGTTCTTGAACGGATTTGGGCAATTTTGACCGCTTTGCGGCTACTTCTGCGCCTTGCGCCAATGGGCGGGCGGAAGGCCGGTGACCTGGCGGAAGATGCGGGTGAAATGCGCCTGGTCGGAAAAGCCCGTCTCCGCCGCGATGTCGCTCAGCGCATTGCCCTCCGACAGCAGCATCTGTTGCGCCCTGCGGATGCGCATCTTCATCTGCCACTGGTGCGGTGCCGCGCCGGTCGATGCCTTGAAGGCCCGGCTGAAATGCGATTGCGACAGGCCCGTCAGCACCGCGAGCTCTTCGAGGCGGATGCCGCGCAGGCAATTGGCCTCGATGAAATCCAGCGCCCGCCGCAATTGCCATGCGGCAAGGGCGTTGCGCCGGCGCGGCGCGGACCGGCCGAGCTTCATCGCGTCGATGATCAGCGCCATCGCCAGCCCGTCGCCGTAGAGATCGTGCAGCGGCTGCGGATTGGCGCATTCGGCGGCGATGAGCTCACCGAGTGCGACGATCCCGGGATCGTTGAAGAGCAGGTGCGGATCGTCCAGCTTCTTCGGGTCGAGGTCCTCGCCGAGGCGCCTGAGGATCACCTGCGTATCGAAATGAAGGTCCAGATGGCGCATGGAGCGCACGCCGATCACGTCGACCCACAGGTCCATGCCGGCCGGCACGAAGGAGATCGGCCGCTGCCCGGTATCATGCGGCGTGGCGGCGCCGTCTGCGGTCATCTTCAGGAGCGGACGCCCCTCGCCTTCCGCCTCGAGCAGGATGAACAGCCGCGGATCGGCGGCGATATAATAGCCGCCGGCGCTCGGCGCGCATTCCACCTCGGTAAGGTCGGCGGTGATGCCGTTCCACCGGCGGCTATGGATGTTGCCGACGACCTTGAAGCCGCTGATCCGGTTGTTCATTCGGGGCTGGAATGTCAACGCGCACCCCATAAGTGGAGTATAAACTGAAACTTTCATGCGCGAAGGCGGCGCCGCTGTCAATCGGGCACCTGCCCCGCGGCGCGACAAAAGCCGCGGGCTCAGGCTTTCGCCGCCCGGGCCGCCAGATGCGTGCGCGCCAGCAGGGGCGCGAGCCAGTCGACGAAGACGCGTACCTTGTTGCTGAGGTGCCGGTTCGGCGGATAGACGACATAGAGGGGGACGGGAACGGTGCGCCAGTCCGGCAGCACGGGAACGAGCTGGCCTCCGGCGAGCGCATCGTGCGCCATGAAGCACGGCATCGGCGCGACGCCGAGCCCGGCAAGCGCGGCGGCAAGGTAGCTGCGCGCGTCGTTGACCGAGACGATGTAGCGGCCGTTGACCTCGACCGTCTCGCCCGCCCGCTCGAACTCGAAGGGGATGACCCGGTTGGTCTGCGCGAGGAAATAGTTCACGCAATGATGCGCCGCCTCCAGCTCCGAAGGGTGCCCCGGCGCGCCGAAGGTTTCGAGATAGCGCGGCGCGGCGCAGGCGATCATGTCCATCTCCCCGACACGGCGGGCGATCAGCGACACGTTGCCCGGCGAGCCGGCGCGCAACGCGCAGTCCACGTTCTCGGCAAGATAGTCCACCGTCCGGTCGCCGACGCCGAGGTCGATATGGATATCGGGATAGCGCTCATGGAAATCGTTGAGCTCGGGGATGACGATAAGGTCGGCGAAGGCGCCCGACATCTCCACGCGCAGGCGCCCGCTCGGGCTGGTGCGCGAGTGGGTGAGGCTGCCGTCCAGCTCGTCGAGCTCGCTGACGATCTGGTTCGCCCTTTCGTAGTAGAGTGCCCCGTCGGTCGTCACCATGACGCGGCGCGTGGTGCGGTTGAGGAGCTTGGTCTGGAGATGGGTCTCGAGATTCTGGATGAGGTTGCTGACCGTCGCCTTGGGCATGCCGAGCGCGGCGGAAGCCCGCGTGAAATTGCCCGTCTCCACCACGCGGAGGAAGGCGCGCATCGCAGAAAGCTGATCCATGGAACATTCCCGCCCTGAAAGATATGATTGTTCGAAATATTGGACAGTGAAATCGGTTTTACCATACTTATCCGAGGCAAAATGACGAACGATATAAATGGTGAGGGCCCCGCGTATTTCCAGACGGGCCGCAGGACAAAATCGATGCCCGTAGAGATCAAGGACATGACATTCGACACGGTGGCCCCCGGCCCCGTGCCGGTGCGCGTCTACCAGGGCGCCGAGTGCGCCAGGGGCGCGCCCGTCCTGCTCTATTTCCACGGCGGCGCCTTCAGGGAAACCGGGCTTTCGCATTGCCCGCTTGCCGAATGCATCGCCGGCACCGGCGCCATCGTCGCCGTGCCGGACTACAACGCGGCGGGCAGCGTCTTCCCCGCCCCGCTCGAGGTCGGCTTCTCCATCTTCTCCCATCTCGCCAAGAAGCGCGCGGGCCTCGGCGACCGCAAGTCGCCTCTCCTCGTCGGCGGCGAGGAGACCGGCGGCAACATCGCGGCCGGCGTCGCGCTCAAGGCGCGCGACCACTTCGCCGACGAGCTGGACGGCCAGGTGCTGCTCTCGCCGCTGCTCGACCCGTTCATGGCGACGCAATCCTTCGGCAGGGCCGATAGCGGCATGCGCGAGCGCTGGTCGGACGGCTGGAGCCATTATCTCAGCGCCGGCGTCTGCCACCCCTATGCCGCGCCCTCGCTCTGCTCGCGCCTTGCGGGCCTCGCCCCGGCGCTGGTCCTTTCCTCGGCGGACGATCCGCTGCTCGACGAGACGCTCGGCTATGCCGCCCGCCTCACGCAAGCGGGCGTCACGGTTCGCCAGCATGTCCTTCCCGCGGGAACAGGCTGGCCGGGAATTTACGGCGGGACACTCAACGGGGCCGAACCCTGGGCGGACATCCTCCCCGACCAGTTCTGCGGCTTCATTCAAAATATTAGCGTTCACTGATTTTATATGAAAACAACGCATAGCGTGGCCTGAGGCCACAAGGAGAAAACAATGATGTCGAAGCGCAAGCGCTGGGCCCTCACGGGCGCCGGCTTGGGACTGGCCGTGTCCGTTTCTGCCGCAGCCCTGATGCTGCACCTGCCGGGCACGGCCGCGAAGGCCGAGGCCGTCGCAGTTGCCGAAGTGCCCGCCGTGCCGGTGACGGTCTCCGTGGTCGAGAACCGCGACGTCGTGACATGGCAGGAATTTTCCGGCCGGCTGGAGGCGATCGACCGCGTGCAGGTCCGCTCGCGCGTTGCCGGCGCCATCCAGTCGGTCGACTTTCGCGAAGGCGCGCTCGTGAAGGCGGGCGATCTTCTCTTCACCATCGATCCCGAACCCTACAGGACGGCGGTGACGCAGGCCGAAGGCCAGCTCGCCTCCGCCGAGGCGCGGGTGAAGCTGGCGAAGGTCCAGCTCGGGCGCGGCGAGCGCCTCGCCCAGAGCAACAGCATCTCGCAGAGCGACATCGACCAGCGCCAGAACGCACTGGCCGAGGCCAACGCGGCGCTCAAGACCGCGCAGGCGGCCCTGCACGCCGCCCAGCTCGAGCTCGACTACACCAATGTCCGCGCGCCCGTTTCCGGCCGCGCCGGCAAGGTGGAGATCACCGTGGGCAATCTCGTCGCGGCGGGGTCCGCCTCGCCGGCGCTGACGACGCTCGTCTCCGTCGACCCGATCTATGCGGGCTTCAACGTCAGCGAGGAGACGGTCGCCGCGGCGCTCGCCGCCCTGCCCGCCACCGACGGCGCGCTGCGGCCCATCGAGCAGATCCCGGTCGAGGTCGGCACGCTCGCCGACGAGGGCACGCCGATCCGCGGCAGGCTCCAGCTCATCGGCAACGAGGTGGATGCGGCCAGCGGCACCGTCGCCGTGCGCGCCGTCTTCGACAATCCCGGCGGCAGGCTGATCCCCGGCCAGTTCGTGCGCATCCGCATGGGCGAGCCGCGCGCCGAAAGCAAGATTCTCGTCAGCGAGAAGGCGGTCGGCACCGACCAGGACAAGAAGTTCGTCTTCGTCGTCGACAAGGACAACAAGGTGGCCTACCGGCCCGTCGTGCTCGGCAGCCTGTCGGACGGCGAGCGCGTGGTCGAAAGCGGCCTTGCGGCCGGCGACAAGGTCGTCGTCAACGGCCTGCAGCGCATCCGCCCCGGCGCCGTCGTCGACCCGCAGGTGCAGGAAAACGTCGCCTCCGTGAAGTAACGCAGGCCGGCGGGGCGCAACGTGCGCCCTGCCTTCAACCACAGAAATCCCATGCCTGCCGGCGGAGCCTTGCCCGCCGGACGGGTCCGTTCGTCCCTGGAGAGGGGTTCATGACATGAATATTTCCCGTTTCTTCGTGGATCGCCCGGTCTTTGCCGGGGTGCTGTCGATCCTCATCGTGGTGGCAGGCCTGATCGGCATGCGCGCCCTGCCGATTTCCGAATATCCGGAGGTCGTGCCGCCATCCATCGTGGTGCGCGCCGTCTATCCCGGCGCAAACCCCGTCGTCATTTCCGAAACCGTCGCCACGCCGCTGGAAGAGCAGATCAACGGCGTGGAGGACATGCTCTACATGAACAGCCAGGCGACGTCCGACGGCGTCCTGACGCTGACCGTCACCTTCAAGCTCGGCACGGACGCGGACAAGGCGCAGCAGCTCGTGCAGAACCGCGTGGCGCAGGCCGAGCCGCGGCTGCCGGCGGAGGTGCGCGCGCTCGGCGTCACCACCGTCAAGAGCTCGCCCGACTTCATCATGGTGGTCAACCTCGTCTCGACGACGGACCGCTACGACGTCACGTACCTGCGCAACTACGCGACGCTGAACATCAAGGACCGCCTCGCCCGCATCGAGGGCGTCGGGCAGGTGCAGGTGTTCGGGGCGGGCGACTATGCGATGCGCGTGTGGATCGACCCGCAGAAGGCGGCCGAGCATGCGCTTGCGGCAAGCGACATCACCAATGCGATCCGCGAGCAGAACGTGCAGGCCGCCGCCGGCATCATCGGCGCCTCGCCAACGCCGTCCGACGTGAACCTCCAGCTCAACGTCAACGCGCAGGGCCGTCTTCGTACGCCGGAGGAATTCGGCAACATCATCGTCAAGGCCGGCCCCGAAGGGCAGATCACACGCCTCAGGGACGTCGCCCGCATCGAGATGGGCGCAGCCGACTATACGCTGCGCTCGCTCCTCGACGGCCAGCCGGCCGTCGCCATAGCCGTGCTCCAGGCGCCCGGCTCCAACGCCATCGAGATCGCCGACAACGTGCGCGCGACCATGGACCAGCTCCAGCTTTCCATGCCGGACGGCGTGAAATACGAGATCGTCTACGACACGACGGAGTTCGTCCGCGCCTCCATCGACAAGGTCGTCGATACGCTCCTGGAGGCCGTGGCGCTCGTCGTGCTCGTCGTCATCCTGTTCCTGCAGACCTGGCGCGCCTCGATCATCCCGCTGCTCGCCGTCCCCGTCTCCATCATCGGCACCTTCGCGGTGATGTATGCCTTCGGCTTCTCGGTGAACGCGCTGACGCTGTTCGGCCTCGTGCTTGCCATCGGCATCGTGGTGGACGACGCGATCGTCGTCGTCGAGAACGTCGAGCGCAACATCGAGAACGGCCTTTCCCCGCGCGAGGCGACCTATCGGGCGATGCGCGAGGTCTCGGGGCCGATCGTCGCCATCGCGCTCGTGCTCGTCGCCGTCTTCGTGCCGCTCGCCTTCATCAGCGGCCTGTCGGGCCAGTTCTACCGGCAGTTCGCGCTGACCATCGCCATCTCGACGGTGATCTCGGCGGTCAACTCGCTGACCCTCTCGCCGGCGCTGGCGGCCCTTCTCCTGAAGGACCACCACGCCCCGAAGGACTGGCTGACCCGCGCCATGGACCGCCTGTTCGGCTGGTTCTTCCGCGGCTTCAACCGGGTCTTCGGCGCGGCCTCGAACGGCTACGGGCGCAGCGTCGGCGGGCTCGTCTCGCGAAAGTCGCTCGTCATGGCGCTCTATCTGGTGCTGGTCGGGGCGACCTATACGGTGTTCAACGCCGTGCCCGGCGGCTTCGTGCCGGCGCAGGACAAGCAGTACCTCATCGGCTTTGCCCAGCTTCCGGACGGCGCCACGCTGGACCGCACGGAAGAGGTGATCAAGAAGATGAGCGAGATCGCGCTGGAACAGCCGGGCGTCTCCCACGCCATCGCCTTCCCGGGCCTGTCGATCAACGGCTTCACCATCGGCTCCAATTCGGGCATCGTCTTCGCCACGCTGGACGATTTCGACAAGCGCACGACGCCGGAGCTTTCCGGCGGGGCGATCGCCATGCAGCTCAACCAGAAATTCGCCGGCATCCAGGACGCGTTCATCGCCATCTTCCCGCCGCCGCCGGTCAACGGCCTCGGCTCGACGGGCGGCTTCAAGCTGCAGATCGAGGACCGCGCCGGCCTTGGCTACAAGGCGCTCGACGAGGCGACGAAGGCCTTCCTTGCGAAAGCCTACCAGACGCCGGAGCTGGCGGGCCTGTTCTCCAGCTTCCAGATCAACGTGCCGCAGCTCTATGCCGACCTCGACCGGGCCAAGGCCCAGCAGCTCGGCGTCAAGGTGACGGACGTGTTCGAGACGCTGCAGATCTATCTGGGTTCGCTCTACGTCAACGACTTCAACGCCTTCGGGCGGACCTACAGCGTGCGCGTGCAGGCCGATTCCGCCTTCCGTGCGGAGCCGGAGGATATCGGCCACCTCAAGGTGCGCTCGCAGTCCGGCGAGATGATCCCGCTTGCCGCCCTCCTGAAGGTGGACGCCACGACCGGGCCGGAGCGCACCACGCGCTATAACGGCTTCCTTTCCGCCGACATCAACGGCGGGCCGGCGCCGGGCTTCTCCTCCGGCCAGGCGCAGGAGGCCATCGAGAAGATCGCCGCGGAAACCCTGCCGGCGGGCATCGACTTCGAATGGACGGACCTCACCTACCAGCAGATCCTCGCCGGCAATTCGAGCATCGTCGTCTTCCCGCTCGCACTGCTGCTGGTCTACCTCGTGCTCGCCGCGCAGTATGAGAGCCTGACGCTGCCGATCGCCATCATCATGATCGTGCCGATGGGCGTGCTCGCGGCGCTGGCGGGGGTCTGGTACACGGGCGGAGACAACAACATCTTCACCCAGATCGGCCTCGTGGTGCTGGTGGGTCTATCGGCGAAGAACGCCATCCTCATCGTCGAGTTCGCGCGCGAGCTGGAATTCGAGGGAAGGACGCCCGTGAAGGCCGCGATCGAGGCGAGCCGTCTTCGCCTGCGGCCGATCCTCATGACCTCCATGGCCTTCATCATGGGTGTCGTGCCGCTGGTGCTGTCAACCGGCGCGGGGGCCGAGATGCGCGCCGCCATGGGCCTTGCCGTCTTTTGCGGCATGATCGGCGTCACCTTCTTCGGCATCTTCATGACGCCGGTGTTCTACGTCCTCCTGCGCCGGCTGGCGGGCAACCGTCCGCTCGTCCAGCACGGCCGCTCGACGATGGCGGGCGAGCCGGACGCCCTGCCGGCACCGCAGCACTGACGAAAAAGGATGACCGGGGGCGATGCCCCCGGCCACGTTGTCTGCTGCCTGTTACTGGAACAGTTGCAGGGTATTCAGAAGGGTCTGGAAGACGCCCCAGACCAGCGGGATGCCGACGAAGCCCCAGGCGAGGACGAGCTGCAGGGTCGTGGTTGTGGTGCGATTGGTGTTTTCCATGACCGCCTCCTATGCCTTGGCCGCTGCATCGGCGGCGCCCAATGCAGGAGTTTCGTTCTTCATGTGGAAGCGGGCGTCGACCGCCTTGACGAGGAAGTTGCAGATGAAGCCCAGCACGAACAGGCCCGCCATGATGTACATGGTGGTCCCGTAGGCCTGCGCCTTGGGCACGTCGTGGGTGACGTTGTACTGGCGGATGTAGTTCACCAGCACCGGCCCGAAGATGCCCGCCGCCGACCAGGCCGTCAGCAGAAGGCCGTGGATGGCGCCGACATAGCGGGTGCCGAACATGTCGCGCAGGTAGGCCGGCACCGTGGCAAAGCCCCCGCCATACATCGAGATGATGATGCAGAAGCACAGGACGAAGCCCGCGACGGAACCGATCGCGCCGGTATAGGGCACGAGGCAGTAGAGGATGAAGCCCAGCGTCATGAACACGAAATAGGTGTTCCTGCGGCCGAGATAGTCCGACGTCGTCGCCCAGGCGAAGCGCCCGCCCATGTTGAAGAGGCTCATCAGGCCGACGAGGCCGGCGGCGGCGATGGGGGTGATCTGGCCGGGGAACATTTCCTGGCTCATGGCCGAGGCCTGGCCGAGCACGCCGATGCCGGCCGTGGTGTTGACGCACAGCACCACCCAGATCAGCCAGAACTGCGGCGTCTTCAGCGCGTCGTAGACGTAGACGTCGTTCTTGCTGATGAGCTTGTTTTCCCTCGGGGCGACATAGCCTTCCGGCTTCCAGTCGGCCGCGGGAACCCTGACGATGATCGAGCCCACCATCATGAAGACGAAATAGACGATGCCGAGGACGACGAACGTCTCCATGACGCCGATATGGGTCTCGGTGTTGAACCTGTTCATCAGCCAGACCGAAAGGGGCGAGGCGATGAAAGCGCCGCCGCCGAAGCCCATGATGGCCATGCCGGTCGCCATGCCCGGGCGGTCGGGGAACCACTTCATCAGGGTCGAGACCGGCGAGATGTAGCCGATGCCGAGCGCGATGCCGCCGAGCACGCCGTAGCCGAGATAGATCAGCCACAGGTTATGGATGGAAACGCCGAAGGCCGAGATGAGGAAGCCGCCGGCCCAGCAGCAGGCCGCGGTGAACATCGCCCGGCGCGGACCGCCCTCCTCGACCCAGCGGCCGAACAGCGCCGACGAGACGCCGAGGAAGAAGATGGCGAGCGAGAAGATCCATCCCAGCTCGGTCAGCTTCCAGTCGTCGGGCGCAGATTCAGAAATGCCGATGAGCTTGGTCATCGGCAGGTTGAAAACGCTGAAGGCATAGGCTTGGCCGATGCACAGATGGACGCACAATGCCGCCGGCGGCACCATCCAGCGGCTGAAGCCGGGCTTGGCCACCGTGCGCTCGCGGCTGAACCAGCCGCCGCCCCCTGATCCTGTCTCCATGGGTTGTCTCCTCCTTGAAAAAAATCCCTTAAAAACGTCTTCGAACGACACCGGGCACCCCTCCGTACCCGGATCCCGCGAGAAACCAGCGCTCCTCTTGGGATTCGGCAATTCTTTCATGCTCGTTCGGCACGTCAAGCGGGCGAGCCTGCGCACAACCCCTTTGCACACGGGATATGTCGGAAAACGATACGTCTTTCACGCGAAAGCGGCCGCCGGAAAGCCGGACGGCCGCTCGCAGGAAGGAAAAACCGTGGCGAATCGCGCTCAGGGCGCCTTGAAGACCCCGGTATCCAGGAAGGTCTCGATGGTGTTGCTCCACGGCGCGATGTCGATGCCGTTGCGCTCCAGCCATTCGGGATTGAAATAGGTGCCGGAATAGCGGTCGCCGCTATCGCAGATCAGCGTGACGAGCGAGCCCTCGCGGCCCTCCCTCATCATGCTGTCGGCGATGGAGAGGAGCCCGAAGAAGTTCGTGCCCGTCGAGGCGCCCACCCGGCGGAACAGGCGGTCGGAGAGGACGTGCGCGGCGGCGATGGAGGCCGCGTCCGGCACCTTGATCATGTGGTCGATGACCGTGGGAATGAAGGAGGGCTCGACGCGCGGCCGGCCGACGCCTTCGATCCGCGAGGGCGCCGTGCAGGTCGTTTCCGCGTCCCCGCTCTTCCAGGCGTCGTAGAAGACCGAATGCTCGACGTCGGTGACGCAGAGCCGGGTCGCAAGGTTGCGGTAGCGGATATAGCGGCCGATGGTCGCCGAGGTGCCGCCGGTACCCGCGCCCATGATCACCCAGGCCGGCACCGGATGGGCTTCCCGCTCCATCTGGCCGAAGATGCTCTCGGCGATGTTGTTGTTGCCGCGCCAGTCGGTGGCGCGCTCGGCATTGGTGAACTGGTCGAGATAGTGGCCGTTCGTCTCGGCGGCGATGCGCGCGGCCGTCTCGTAGACTTCGCCCGGCGCGTCGACGAAGGCGCAGCGCCCGCCGAAGCGCTCGATGACGTCGATCTTCGCGCGGCTGGTGCTGCGCGGCATGACGGCGATGAAAGGCAGGCCGAGAAGGTTCGCGAAATAGGCTTCCGAGACGGCGGTCGAGCCGGAAGAGGCCTCGATCAGCGTGGTGCCCTTGCAGATCCGCCCGTTGCAGATGCCGTAGAGGAAGAGGGAGCGCGCCAGCCGGTGCTTCAGGCTGCCGGTCGGGTGCGTGCTCTCGTCCTTCAGGTAGATCGAAATGCCCTTCAGCCCCTTGAAGACCGGATTGACGAGGTGCGTGTCGGCCGAACGGCGGGCGTCGCCCTCCAGGATGCCTATGGCGTGCCGCGCCCAGGCGCGGTCCGCACAATCGAGCGAGGAGACCGGCTCCGGCTCAAACGAGGTCGAAAGCGTCGTATTGTCGGGATGGGAGGCCATCGTTCGGGTCCGTTCTGGTCAGCTATCGTAAAGTCCGCGGGCGCCGGGCGCCTCTCCCGCAATAGCAGGTTCGCACCGCCGGCGCATTGCCGCGATGAGGAAAATTCGCGCGTTCAGGCCGGGTCGGGCTGCGCTACGGGATAGACGACGGATTTATCCGGCCGGACGACGGCCCCCGGCGTCAGGCGGGCGGGTTCGAGCCGGCCCTTGTCCATGATGTGGATCACGGTTTCGCCGTGCGCGATCAGGTTGTCGGCGATGAGGCGGCGGTGGCACCGCCACCAGACGGCCTCCGAGCACATGACCGCGCAGCGTCGCTTGCGGCCTTCCCCGATCAGGTGGGCGAGCCCTGCATGGAATTCTTCCGTCAGCGCGTAGTCGGCGTAGTTGTGGAAGCTCCGGTTCTCCCACAATCCGTTGACGTCGGAGGGCTCAGCCGGCCGTCTGCCGCGAAGGCCGCCGAGCGCGGCGATATGCTCGTAGGATATCTGGTACGGCTCCAGCGCAAGCGGCAGGCTGTCGCGGTTGAACTGCGGATTGGCCCGCGACATCGGCATCTTCCGCACGTCGACCACGCGCTCGACCCGCGGCTCCTGCAGCAGCTCGACGAACGTGTCGATGCTCCGGTTGGAGTGGCCGATCGTGAAGAACGGAAGCGTCACGCCTCTCCCCTATATGTGCCGGAGGGCGCTGCCTTTGTGAGCCGCGACATGGTCGGTCTTGTCGCTCTTGATCTCATATTGCGGGTCTTCCTTGGAGGCGCGGTGCGTGTGGCCCTTGTAGTCGAAATCGCGGGTGTGGACCTCGACGATCGTTCCCGAGACCTGCCCCGCCTCGGAATTCCAGCCCACATGATCGCCCACCTTGAATGTCTTTGCCATCCCGGTTCCTTCCTTCGCAGCCGCCGGCGGCCTCGGCGGAGGACGCCCGACCCGATTTAGTGCTATTCCTTCAGGCGGCAAGGCCGCGCGGGTCCGGCAGCACAGGACGATGACAGGAGAACGACCATGGACATTCTACGGGCAGGTACACGATCCTCGGCAAAGGGGCCGGAGGCCTGGTTCACCGGGACGGTGCGCATCGATCCGCTCTTCAACCCGCTCGACGCCGAACGGGTGCAGGGCGCGCAGGTGACCTTCGAGCCGGGCGCGCGCACCGCCTGGCATACCCATCCGCTCGGCCAGACGCTCATCGTCGTCTCCGGCCTCGGCCGCGTGCAGCGCGAGGGCGGCGCCGTCGAAGAAATCCGCCCCGGCGACGTCGTGTGGTTCGCGCCGGGCGAAAAGCACTGGCATGGCGCCGCGCCCGATGTCGCCATGACCCATATCGCGCTCCAGGAGGTCAAGGACGGCAAGGTCGTCGACTGGTTGGAGCATGTCAGCGACGCCCAGTACGGCGCCTGAAGTTTGCATCCGCCAAGGCGCGTAATCGAAACGTCGCCTCCCGCAAATGCCCAGCAGCGTGCGGGCTGGAGATTGCCCGCACGCTGCCCCGAGCGCGCAAACCGGCACGAAAGCGCGGACCTCTGCCGGCCTGCCGCGCGGGAGGACCCTTACTCGCTCGAACCGGCCTTCGGCAGGGCGGCCCATTCGGCGAGGAACGCATCGCGGCTGCGGGCGGCCTCCTCCTCGTCGATCTTGAAGACCTTGATCGAGGAGAGTTCCGGCAGCTTCACGTAGTCGGAGACCTTGATGTCGGTGCGGCTCGGGCGGCGGAAGGCGACCTTCAGCAGCTCCGTCTGCGCTTCCTTGGAGAGCAGAGCGTCGATCGCCTTCCTGGCGTCGTCGCCGGCCGGCGCGCCCTTGACGAGGGCGGAATATTCCGGCGTCGTGAAGGTGCCGGAAGACGGGTAGACGATGGCAATCTCGGTCTGGCCGCCGTCGACATAGCTGTAGCTGTTGGTCTCGAAGGTCAGGCCCACGGCATATTCGCCCATCGCCACGCCCTTCGGCACGGCGGAAGACGAGGACGAGACGACGAGGTTGCCGACGAGCGCCTTGTAGGTCTCCGCGTCGAGCAGCTTGGAAAGGCCCCAGACGATGGTGTAGCCCGTCGAGCTGTTGGCCGGATCGGGAAGGATGATGCGGCCCTTCCAGACGGGATCGGCAAGGTCCTTCCAGTCGGCGGGCGCGGGCGCGCCGTCAAGCTGGTCGGTGTTGACCATGACGGTGACGACATGGAGGTTGGCCGGCTGGAAATAGTCGTCGGCGACGCGCAGGTCCGCCGGCACATTGGCAAGCTCCGGCGAGGAATAGGGCTCCAGCACGTCCTTGAAGGCGCCCATCGTGTTGGCCGAGGACGACCAGAAGACGTCGCCCTGGGGCGCGGCCTTCTCCGCCTCGATGCGGCGCAGCAGCACGCCGCTGCCGCCGGTGATGATGCCCGTCGTCAGGCCGGCTTTTTCCTTGATGACGGCCTGCGCGGCCTCGACGGCCGGCACCGGATTGGTGGTGTAGATGACCGGGTCGGCGGCATTCGCGCCGGCGGCAAGGCCGGCCAGCAGAAGGGTGGTTGCGGCAAGTTTCTTCATGGCAGTTCCTCTCTTTTGGTTTTGCGTTTCACTTCGAGGCGAACAGGTCGACCTTGAACACGGTGGTGGCGACGACCACCGGCACGAGGATCACGGCGACGAGCACCAGGCCGTAGGCCGAGGCATAGGCCATCAGGCCGGAATCGATGAGCCGGAAGATCTGGATCGGCAGGGTCTCGCGCCCGCCCGAATAGACGAGCAGCGAGGCCGAGAGCTCGGACACCGTCGTCGTCCAGGTGAGGATCGCGGCGGAGGCGACGGCGGGCAGCATCATCGGCAGCACGACGCGCAGGAAGGTGCGAAGCGGCGGCGAGCCGAGGCTGATCGAGGCCTCCTCGATGGAGTTCGGAATGTTGTGCAGGATGGCCTGGCCGTTGCGCATACCGAAGGGCATGCGGCGCACGACATAGGCAAGCACGATGATCGTCGAGGTGCCCGTCAGCGCGAGGAAGCCGCCGTTGAACGAGGCGAGCAGCCCGACGCCGAGCACCGTGCCGGAAAGCGCCAGCGGAATGGCCGAGACGTAGTCGATCACCGGCGTCATCAGGTTCGGCTTCTTGACGACGAGGTAGCTCACCAGCGTCGAGAAGCAGACGGAGATGACCGTGGCGATGCCGGCATAGACGATGGAATTGACGAGCGGGCCGGGCGCGGTGATGAAGACGCGCGCCATGTTGTCGAGCGTCCATTCGCCCCAGCGCATGACCGGGCCGCGCGAGACCGTGAAGGCGCCGACGGCGATGGTGACGAGGGGCAGAAGCGAGACCGCGACGACGATGCCGGCGGCGGCGCTGACGAGGAGGCCCTGCGCGCCCTTCAGCGGCTGGGGCTTGGCGCCCCTGCCCTGCACGATCTCGTAGCGGCCCTTGGCGATGATGCGGCGATTGACGAAGAGTACGGCCATGACGATCAGCACCGAGGTGCTGGCGAGCGTGCTCTGCATGGTGAGGTTCGTCGCGCCCTCGGCGACCGCTGCCTGATAGATGGCGACCGACAGCAGCGGCAGGTTATGGCCGAGGATGGTGGAGATGGCGAAGTTGCCGACCACCATGGTGAAGACGAGCAGCGCCGAGGCGAGGATGGCCGGGCGGATGACCGGCAGCATGACATGAAGGCGCGCGCGCACCGGCGGCGTGCCGAGGCTCTGGGCGGCCTCCTCGAGCTGCGCATCGAACTTGCCGATGGCCGCCACCGTGCCGATGTAGACATAGGTGTAGTAGATGAAGCTCATCGACGTGATGAGGCCGAACCAGCCGTAGAAGCTCGGGATCAGGATGCCGTAGCCCTTGAGGAAGCGGGTGATGACGCCGTTGTTGCCGAGGATCATCAGCCAGGTCTGCGCCGTCACGACTTCCGGGATGACGAGGGTGATGAGCGGCAGGAGCGTGATGAACAGCTTGCCGCGGAAGCGATAGCGCGCCGAGACATAGGCGAGCGGCACGCCGATCAGCGTTGCGAACAGCGTGACGACGCAGGCGAGAACAAGCGTGTTGCCGATGGCCTCCAGGCTGCGCCGGTCTTCGAGGAGCTGGAGCCAGCCGGACCGGCCCTCGCCGGCGAAGCTCGCCGTGAAGATATAGAGCAGCGGATAGAGGACGAAGACGCCGAGAAGGGCGAGCGCCAGGGCCGAAAGCCAGGGCCAGGGGGTGCGGAGCGCCGAGTGGTTCATGAGCGGATCACCCGTGCGGCGGCCGGCTCGAAACCGAGATGGACATGGGCGCCCGGCAGGAAGGCATCGTGCCCGGCGCCGTGCATTTCGGCATTGAGCAGGAGGCCCCCGGCGCATTCGACGCTGTAGCTGGTGCGCGCGCCGAGATATTGCCGGCCGCGGACGGTCGCCGGCAGCGACTGGCGGCCCGCGGCGGGTTCGGCGGAGATGTTGAGGTCCTCCGGGCGCAGGACGAGGAGGCCGCGCTCGGCGGGACCTTCCAGCGCATCCGTCGCCGTCAGGCGGTGGCCCGCCACCTCGACCTCGACGAGGCCTGCGGAAGCCGGGCGGACAGGGACCTCGGTGCGGTTCGCCGCGCCGACGAAATCGGCGACATAGCCGGTGCGCGGCGTCGCGTAGATTTCCTGCGGCGTGCCGAGCTGCTCGACCTTGCCCTTGTTCATCACGCCGATGAGGTCCGACATGGAAAGGGCCTCCTCCTGGTCGTGGGTGACGAAGACGGTGGTGATGTTGGCCTCGCGCTGCAATTCGATGATCGTCTCGCGGATCTGCACGCGCAGCTTCGCATCGAGATTGGAGAGCGGCTCGTCCATCAGCAGCACCTGCGGCTTGATGACGAGGGCGCGGGCGAGCGCCACGCGCTGGCGCTGGCCGCCGGAAAGGGCGGCCGGGTGGCGCGAGAGCAGATGGCCGAGGCCGACGCGCTCCAGCGCGGCCTTCACCTTCTCTTCCACACCGGGGCCCTTCTCGCCGCGGGCGCGAAGCCCATAGGCGACGTTGTCGGCGACCGTCTTGTCGGGGAAGAGCGCGTAGTCCTGGAAGACCATGCCGATGGCGCGCCTGTGCGGCGGCAGCTCGGTGACGTCGCGCCCGCCGAAGCGGATCTGGCCGCCGCTGGCCGGCGCAAAGCCGGCGATGGTGCGCAGGAGCGTGGTCTTGCCGCAGCCGGAGGGGCCGAGCAGCGTGAAGAAGCAGCCTTCCGGGATATCGAGGGAGAGGCCGGAGATGACGGTCTCGGCCCCGTATTTCACCGAGAGGTTTGAAATCGCTATGCCCATGGGTTCCCCCTCCTCCTTGGTCTTTTCGCTCATGCGCCGGCCGGGACGGCCTTCAGGTCCTTGATGAGGTCGAGCGCCTGGCGGTGGATCTTGGCATCGCCCGCGCCGAGAAGCTGGCCGGAGCTTTCGAGCGTCAGCGGCGCGCCGGCCCAGTCCGTGACGACGCCGCCCGCCCCTTCCACGATGGGCCGGAAGGGCGCGAAATCGAAGACCTTCTGGCCGCCGTCGATGGCTAGGTCCGTGCGCCCGTCGGCCAGCAGGCCGTAATTGAGGCTCGCTCCGCCATAGACGCGCGCGCTGGTGACGGCGCGCAGCCGGTCGAGCGCGGGGCGCTCCTTCAGCGCGAAATAATCCTGGTTGCTGTTGGTCATGATCGCCTGTGCCAGCGAGGGGCAGGCGCGGGTGCGCACGGGCGTGCCGTTGCGCGTCGTCTGCCGGCCCTCCGCGCCGATCCAGCGGGAATCGATTGCCGGAATGTCGATGATGCCGAGGCGCGGCACGCCGCCGACGGCAAGCGCGATCAGCGTGCCGTAGACCGGCATGCCCGCGATGAAGGCCGTCGTGCCGTCGATGGGGTCGAGCACCCAGACATGCTCGGCGCCGGGGCGCACCCATTCGCGCTCCTCGCCGATGATGCCGTGCGCGGGATAGCGCGCGGCGATCATCGCGCGCAGGCGGTCCTCGATGAGAATATCCATCGCCGTGACGAGGCTGCGGTCCGGCTTGACCGAGACGTCGATGCGCGCCACGTCGTTTTCGCGCAGCACCGTGCGGGCGACCTCCGCCAGTTCCACGGCGAATGCCACATGCTGGTCTTCGATGAGGGCGGCGCTGGTCATTCTCGCTTCGACGCTTTCCCGGCTTCAGGCAAGCCGCCGCCCCTCCCGCAAAGACATGCGGGTTGGCGCGCCGGCAATTGCATTGCGACCGATTGATGGATTTGGCCGGGCCGTCTCCAGCCCTTGCAATTTACCTACATCCATTTTGCCGATGTGGCAATATGTGTTTTTATTGGCAAAGTGAGTTTTTATGCGGCAAGCAACATGGCGCTTGTGGCAAAGCGAGGCGTCACGTATCAAGGAAGCCGCCAAAGGAGGTGCCGCATGTGGCAAGAAGAGCGTCAGCAGAAAATCCGTTCGCTGCTTGCGGCCTATGGCCAGGTGTCGATCGACCGCATCGTCGAGGATTTCGGCGTATCGCGCGAAACGATCCGGCGCGACCTCATGGAGATGGAGGTGGCGGGCGAGCTGCGCCGGGTGCGCGGCGGCGCGGTGCCGGCGGCGCGCGAGGACACGACCTTCGGCGTGCGCATCACGCTGCGCCTGCAGGAAAAGCGCGCGATCTGCGCGGCGGCCCTCGGCTATCTGGAAAGCGGCCAGACCATCTTCATGGATGCGGGCTCGACGAGCTCCACCATGGCGGAGGCACTGGCCGGGCCGACGGGCCTCACCAACCTCACCATCCTCACCAATTCCGTCGACGTGGCGAGCCAGCTTGCGGAGCGCACGGGCGAGCTTTCGCGCGGCACGCGCGTCATCCTGCTCGCCGGCAACGTCAAGCAGGACCCGATGGAGACCTATGGCGAGGCAACCATCAACGACATCCAGCGCTACCGGGCGGATATCGCGCTGCTAGCCCCCTGGGGGGTCGACGCCTCGATGGGGGCGATGAACTACTTCCTGCACGGCGCGGAGATCGCCCGCGCCATGGTGCGCAATTCCGGCCGCACGATCATCCTCGCCGACCATTCCAAGGTCGGCGTCGTCAGCCGCTCGGTGTTCTGCGAGACGGGCGAGATGGCCCATCTCATCACCGACGCGAAGGCCCGCCAGAAGCCGGGCTTCGAGGCGCTTGCCGCGGCCGTGCCGGGCCTCGTCGTGGCCGGAGAATAGGCCCCGCGCCTATGACGGCAGGGGGCCGCCCGCAAGGCTGCGAATATAGGCGGAGAACATGTCGGCCATCGCATCGGCATAGGCTTCCATCTCGGCAAGGCTTCGCGGCGTTTCCGAGAATTCCTTGCCGACCGTGCTCATCGTCGTCATGACCAGGTCGGCGGCAAGGTCCCGCACGACATCGGTGCTATCGGGAAGGACCTCCCGCAGGAAGCCCGCGAAGATCGGATCGCCCGCCTCCTTCGCCTCGCGGGCCTCGGGCGCATCCCGATAGAGCGGGGCCGCGTCATCGAGGGCGATGCGGACGGTCGCCTCCTCGCATTCGGACCGGATGAAGGCATGGACGAGAGCCCGCAGCCGGGAGAACGGCGGCTGCGCGCGGTCCTCCAGGATGCGCCGGAGAAGGTCGTTGGTCTGCTGCCACTCGTCGCTTTGCAGCCGGAAGAGGATCGCGGCCTTGTTCGGGAAATACTGGTAGAGCGACCCGATGCTGACGCCCGCCCTTTCCGCAACGCGGGCGGTGGTGAAACGCTGCGCCCCCTCCTCCGCCAAAACCTGAACAGCAGCCTGCAAGACGGCCTGGACGAGCGCGCCCGAGCGCGCCTGCTTCGGCTGTTTTCGCGAGGATATACGGGCACTTGGGCGGTCGGTCATGGGCGCGCTCGGCAATGCGATTAGAAAACGCGACGGATTATTCGTATTTTCACCGCGAACACAAGCCACGGAGCATTTTCCATGACCACCCTGACGACGGAGCCGCTCGCATCGCTTCTCGACCGGCTTTTCGAGGAAGCCGAGACGGCCTCCAGCCCGGCAATCGCCGCGATCCCGCACGACGAGCGCGAACGCCTCATGCGCAGCAAGACGGAATATCTCGATCTCTACGGCCGGATGAAGGACCTCTGGCTGCCGGTATCGCGCGAGACGGGCGCGCTGCTCTACATGCTGGCCCGCAGCCGCGGTGCGACGTCCATCGTGGAGTTCGGCACATCCTTCGGCATCTCGACGCTCCACCTTGCCGCCGCCCTGCGCGACAATGGCGGCGGCCGGCTGATCACCAGCGAGTTCGAGCCCTCCAAGGTCGCGCGGGCCCGGCAGAACCTTGCCGAGGGCGGCCTGATCGACCTCGTCGAGATCCGGGAAGGCGACGCGCTGGAGACCCTGCGCACCGGCCTGCCGGCGACGATCGACCTCCTGCTGCTCGACGGCGCCAAGTCCCTCTACCGCGATATCCTGGACCTGGTGGAGGACCGCCTTCGGCCCGGCGCGCTGATCGTCGCGGACAATGTCGACTATTGCCCCGACTACCTCGCTCACATCCGCTCGGCCGCATCGGGCTACATCTCCGTGCCCTTCGCGGACGACATCGAGCTTTCCATGCGGGCGGC
Organism: Shinella fusca; assembly: GCF_014203155.1. Classification (GTDB taxonomy): domain Bacteria; phylum Pseudomonadota; class Alphaproteobacteria; order Rhizobiales; family Rhizobiaceae; genus Shinella; species Shinella fusca. The sequence continues at coordinate 82,061 of NZ_JACHIK010000010.1, read as the reverse complement.
GTGACCGGCCGCTCCCGAAATTCGCACGATCAAGATCGGAAAACACCATGCACATATTCGTAACGGGAGCGACCGGCTGGGTCGGCTCGGCCGTCGTGGACGACCTGTTGAACGCCGGCCATCGCGTCACCGGCCTTGCCCGCTCCATGGAGAAGGCCGAGCGCCTTGCCGCCACCGGCGCCGACGTGCTTCTGGGCACGCTTGAAGACCTCGACATCCTGCGCGAGGCCGCCGCGGCGGCGGACGCCGTCATCCACACCGCCTTCAACCACGATTTCTCGAAATTCCTCGAGAACGCCGCCGGGGACCAGCGCGTCATCGAAGCGCTCGGCGATGCGCTCGAGGGATCGGACCGGCCGCTGCTGGTGACCTCGGGCCTCTCCGGCCTGCCGAGGGGCGCCACCGAGGCGGACCTTCCGAACCCCGCCGCGCCGCGAAAGTCCGAAGCCGCTGCAAGGGCGCTTGCCGCGCGGGGCATCCGGGCGGCGACCGTGCGCCTTGCCCCCTCGGTCCACGGCATCGGCGATCACGGCTTCGTGCCGATGCTCGCGGACCTTGCGCGCAGGACGGGCGTGTCAGCCTATATCGAGGAGGCAGAGAACTGCTGGTCGGGCGTGCACCGGCTCGATGCGGCCCGCCTCTACCGGCTTGCGCTGGAACAGGGCGTGACGGAAGCCGCCTACCACGCTATCGCCGACGAGGCGGTGCCCTTCCGGCAGATCGCCACCGTCATCGGCCGCCGGCTCGGCCTTCCGGTCGCAGCACGCCCGCGGGAGCATTTCGGCTGGTTCGCCATGATGGCGGGGGCGGACATGGCCGCCTCCAGCCGGCGGACCCGGGCCCTCCTTAACTGGCAGCCCGCCGGCCCCGGCCTTCTCGAAGAGATCGACCGGCCCGCCTACTACGGCGCGTAGTCGCTGCCTCCTCCTGAAATGCCGCGCGCGTTCGCGCGCCCGGCCGTAAGCGTTCACGTCATCCAACGCGCTCACCAGCCCATCGGGAAGACGGCGTTCATGCCCCTCCCCGCCACGATCCTCATTCGGAGTGCGTATCCATGCCTGCCATCGAACGGCCTGATCCGGCCTATCGCCACGTCGTCGCCCTGACGATCGCCCTTTTCCTCTCCTATCTCACCGTCGCCATGTCTCTGTCGGCCGTGACCGTCCACGTCGTGCAGAATCTCGGCCTCGGCAACACCTATGGCGGCCTTGCCGTCGGCATCGCCTTCCTGTCGACGATCCTGACGCGCGGCTGGGCCGGCGCGCTCGCCGACCGGATCGGCGGCAAGCTGTGCATGCAGCGCGGCCTTCTCATCTATGCCGCCGCCGGCCTGATCTGCCTTCTTGCGGGCTGGCCCGCCCTGCCCGCCATATCGCGCTACGACGTGCTGCTCGCCGGCCGGCTCCTGCTCGGCCTCGGCGAGAGCGTCGCCATGGTCGGCATGATAAGCTGGGCGATCGGCCTGATGGGGCAGGCCCGGTCCGGCAGGGTGATGTCGCTTGTCGGCATGGGCCTTTACGGCGCCTTCGCCGTCGGCGGCCCGCTCGGCCTGATGCTGCTCGACCGCCTCGGCTTTGCCGGCCTGATGATCGCCTGCACGCTCCTGCCGATCATCGGCATGGTCGCGGTCAGCCCGATCCCGGCGGTCGCGCCGCAGTCCGGCCACCGCGAACCGTTCTGGCGGATCATCGGCCGGATCTGGCGGCCAGGCGCAGCCGTCGGATTGCAGGGCGTCGGCTTTGCCGCGCTGGGCGCGTTCTTCTCGCTCGCCTTCCTCAGCCGCGGCTGGCCCTATGCCGGACTGGGGCTGACCTTCTTCGGTGCCGGCTTCGTGCTGGTCCGCCTGTTCTTCGGCCACATGCCGGACCGGTTCGGCGGCCTGCCCGTCGCGGCGGTCTCGCTGACGGTGGAAGCGGCCGGGCAATACCTGCTCTGGCTCGCGCCGGGGCCCTATGCGGCCCTTGCCGGGGCGTTGCTGACGGGCCTCGGCTGCTCGATGGTGTTTCCCGCCATGGGCTCGGAAGTCGTCAAGCAGGTGCCGGCCCATCTGAGGGGCACGGCGGTCGGCGGTTTCGCCGCGTTCCAGGACCTCGCCTATGGCGCGACCGGCCCGGTCGTCGGATTGCTGGCGGATGCCAGGGGCTATTCCTCGGTTTTCCTGGTCGGCGGGCTTTCCGCGACCGTCGGGCTCCTGCTGGTCCTGTCCATGCGCCGGCCGGGAATGAGAAGGCCCGCCGAGGCCTGACCGCATCCGCAGCTTCCCCTCATCCCGGGTGCCCGGCTCGCCGTTCGCCTCACGCGGCCGGCTGGGCGCCCAGCTCCATCGGATTCGAGATGAGATCTGCCAGCGTATAGCGCTCGACGGTGTGGCTGAACGCGGCGAACGCCTCGTGCAGGACGCCGCGCAGGCGGCAGCGCGGCATCAGCATGCAGCGGCCGTCGGCGGCAAAGCACTCCACCAGCGTGAAGTCCAGTTCCGTCACGCGCAGCACGTCGCCGAGATTGATCTCTTCGGGGGCCTTCGCGAGCGTCAGCCCGCCGGACCGGCCGCGAACCGCCTTCAGGAAGCCCGTGCGGGTGAGCTGGTTGGCGATCTTCATCAGATGCGCGCGCGAGATCCCGTGCAGCGTGGCGGTCTCCTCGATGGTGATCAGCCGGTCGCCCCGCTCGGCCGCGAACATCAGCACCCGCAGCGCATAGTCGGAAAAGTTGGTCAATCGCATCCGGCGGGTTCTCCTGATCTTTCGCCATTGCATTCCTGAAAACAGAGGAATACATGTATTTAAAATATATCTTTATGCCGAAATGACAAGGCGGTGCGACGCCGCCGTCTTCCTGCGAGGTTTCCATGCCCTTCAACGAACGCTCCAGGCACATCACGCAAGGCATCGCCCGCTCCCCCAACCGGGCGATGTATTACGCGCTCGGCTACGAGAAGGCGGATTTCGACAAGCCGATGATCGGCATCGCTAACGGCCATTCCACTATCACCCCCTGCAATGCCGGCCTCCAGCCGCTCGCCGATGCCGCCGCGCAGGCCATCAAGGAAGCGGGCGCTAATCCGCAGACCTTCGGCACGCCGACGATCTCCGACGGCATGTCGATGGGCACGGAGGGCATGAAATACTCGCTCGTCTCGCGCGAGGTGATCGCCGATTGCGTGGAGACCTCGGTGCAGGGCCAGTGGATGGACGGCGTGCTGGTGCTCGGCGGCTGCGACAAGAACATGCCGGGCGGCATGATCGGCATCCTGCGCGCCAACGCGCCCGCCATCTACGTCTACGGCGGCACCATCAAGCCCGGCCGCTGGAAGGGCGAGGACCTTTCCATCGTCTCGGCCTTCGAGGCGGTCGGCGCCTTCATGGCCGGCACGATGAGCGAGGAGGACTTCGAGGGGATCGAGCGGAACGCCTGCCCCACGACCGGCTCGTGCGGCGGCATGTACACCGCCAACACGATGAGCTCCTCCTTCGAGGCGCTCGGCATGTCGCTCCTTTATTCCTCGACCATGGCGAGCCCCGACCGCGAGAAGCTCGACAGCGCCGCGCAGTCCGGCCGCGTCCTCGTGGAGGCGGTCAAGCGCAACATCCGCCCGCGCGACATCGTCACGCGCCAGTCGATCGAGAACGCGGTGGCGCTGATCATGGCGCTCGGCGGCTCGACCAATGCGGTGCTGCACTATCTCGCCATCGCCCATGCGGCGGAGATCGACTGGACGCTCGACGATTTCGAGCGGGTGCGCCGCAAGGTGCCGGTCTTGTGCGACCTGAAACCGTCCGGCCGCTACATGGCGGTGGACCTGCATGCGGCCGGCGGCGTGCCGCAGGTGCTGAAGATCCTGCTCGATGCCGGGCTTCTCCACGGCGACTGCCTGACGATCACCGGCCGCACGCTCGCCGAGGAGCTTGCCGGCGTGCCCTCCGAACCCCGCGCCGATCAGGGCGTCATCATGCCGATGACCCGGCCGCTCTATCGCGAGGGCCATCTTGCCATCCTCAAGGGCAACCTTGCCGAAAAGGGCGCGGTCGCCAAGATCACCGGCCTCAAGAGCCCCGTCATCTCGGGCCCGGCGCGGGTCTTCGACGACGAGGCCTCCGCCATGGAGGCGATCCTTGCCGACCGCATCCGGCCCGGCGACGTGGTGGTGCTGCGCTATCTCGGCCCCAAGGGCGGGCCGGGCATGCCGGAAATGCTGGCGCCGACCGCAGCGCTGGTCGGCAGGGGGCTCGGCGAGAGCGTCGGCCTCATCACCGACGGCCGGTTCTCCGGCGGCACCTGGGGCATGGTCGTCGGCCATGTCGCGCCGGAAGCCTATGTCGGCGGCACGATCGCCCTCGTCGAGGAAGGCGACACCGTGACAATCGACGCGCACCGGCGGCTGCTCCAGCTCGAAGTGGCGGAAGAGGAGATCGCCCGCCGCCGCGCCGCCTGGATCCAGCCGGAGCCGCGCTATCGCCGCGGCGTGCTCGCCAAGTTCGCCGCCCTCGCCCGGCCGGCCGACGAAGGTGCGGTCACCGGATAGGGAACCCACGCCCATGAGCCATTTCGCCCTCGTCACGCTGCATCTCTTCGCCGCCATCACGTTCGGCGGCACCGTCTTCTTCGAAGTCCTCATTCTCGAAGGCATCCGCAAGCCCGTGGGGCGCGAGGCCATGCGGACCGTGGAGACGGCAATCGGCCGGCGGGCCCGCCGCCTGATGCCGTTCGTCATCGCGGTCCTCTATTGCGCCGGCATCCTCATGGCCTGGCAGTACCGCGACGACCTCGCCCATCCCTTCGCCAGCAGCTTCGCCACGCTTCTCTCGCTGAAGATCCTGCTCGCCCTCAGCGTCCTTGCGCACTTCATCACCGCCATCACGCTGAGCGCGCGCGGCAAGCTGAGATCGAGGCACTTCAAGTTCATCCACCTCAGCGTCTTCTGCCAGATATGCCTGATCGTCTTCCTGGCGAAGGCGATGTTCTACGTCAGTTGGTGAGACGAAGCTTCTAAAGCGCGGAGACGGCGAGGAATGCGACGGCGAAGCGGTTCCGGGACATGTTCGGAATAGGACCTGCGCGGTTTGAGGATGAGGCGCCGCCTAGTAGCAGGCGACGCTATATCGGCCCTGGCTCTGCAGGGCCATGCCGCTCACGGGAGCCAGCGAGCGGGCGGCCAGCGCACCGCCCGGCCCCGCAAAGCTCACGGCGGCAAGCGCGCTCCTCGTGGCCATGCTCGTCGCCTGCACGCGCCGCGAATGCGCCTGAAGCTGGTCGATGCACTTCTGCGCCGAGGCGTAGCCTCTTGCGCGCTCCCTGTCCCCGGCCGTGCCGTCGGGACGGCTGGCGGCCAGTTCCGCGGCGGCCTGCCGGCCGGCCATGTCGGCGCGCAGGGCGCTCATCCGCGCATCGCCGCTGCTGCAACCGGCCGCGAGCATGCAGAGCGCGCCTGCAAGAAAGCGTCCTGCGATCATGGTCCGGGCCACCCTTTGCGCGATGCGATCTCGAACAGCCGGGTATCCGGGCCGCCGCCGGACCGCCTCCTGAGCGCCGCCGATGCATGGACGGCCACGAGCAGGCCCCCGACCACGGTGATGTGCTCCATCGCGACATGGAATTCCGCCGTCTTCCGCGGTTCTTCCATCGCCCAGAAATCGTGGGCGATGGGGATGGTCAGGAGAGTAAAGACGGCAAGGGCGCCCGCCCCCAGCCATGTCCCTTTATCGAGGATCACCAGCAGCGAGCCGATGAGCAGGGTGATGACGGTGAGGAAATAGTAGAAGAAGCCCGGCTCGAGCCCGAAATGCCGCATCTCGGCAAGGGCGGCCTCGGCATCGCCGAGCTTTGCGAGCGCGCTCGACCAGAACATGAAGGTAAGCACCGTTCTGGCCAGATAGCCGAACCAGACCGTCGAAGCGGCGGCATCGCTCCTCCCCGATGTGGTTGCCTCGTTGGAAATGTCGAAGTTCATGGTTTTGTCCGTTCGTATGACTGGAGAAGCGATCCGCTTCGCCTCAGAACCTGATGTTGAGATTGGCCTTCAGCGACTGGTCGACGGCGCCCGAGCCGAACTGCGCGCCATAGGAGACGCCGAAATCGGCGTCCGGCGTCAGCGCGACGTCGAGGCCGGCTTCCACGACGGCGACGTTGCGGGCGACCGGCACGCCGGCGACGGTAAAGGCGTCGCCGGCACCGGCGAAGCGCATCCGCGAGGTCGGCGTCATGTTGCCGAAGCCGTGCCGCCAGCCGACCATGCCCCTGGCGGTGACCGTCGTGCCGTCGAGGTCGACATTCGTCGAAGCCCGCAGGCCGAGCGTCGTGAAGGCCATGTCGGTGCTGGACGCGCCGGCCTTCAGGGCGGCCGCGCCACCCTTTTCGGCAAAGCCGTCCGTATGCAGGTTCACATAGGCAAGGTTCGCGAAGGGCTCGAAGCGGGCCTCGCCCATCCCGAAGCCATAGGCCAGCTCGCCGAAGACCTGCCCCGTGCCGGCATCGTAGTCGGCCTTCAGGCTATCGGTGAAGCCGGCGAAGGCGACGCTGCGGCTGGTCGAGATGTCGTGCCACGTATAGGCGCCGCCCGTGCGCAAGGCGAACTCGCCCCATTGCGCGCCGCCATAAAGGCCGAAATGGTAGTTGTCGCTCGATCCGGACGAACCACGGTCCTTCACCTCGAAGCTGCTATGGCTGTAGCCGGCCACCGCGCCGAAGCGCCAATTGTCGAACACCGACGCATCGGCACCGGCGAAAAAGCCGCCGGTCGAACGGTTCAGGCGCGCGGCATTGCCGTCGCCGCCGGTGTGATCCCAGGCGCCGAAACCCTGGCTCCAGAGCGCAAAGCCGTCCGTGCTCGCCGCCGCCGCGCCCGGCCTGCCGTCGTCATAGGTGACGACCATGCCGGCCGGAGCGCCCGCGGCGTCGAAGGCCGCCCGCAGGCGGTCGTTGACGGCATTGCGCAGGAAGCGGCTGTCCTCGATCCGCGCGGCCTTGGCCGAAGCGTGGATCTCGCCCGAGAGCCGGTCGAAGGCGCCGCGCGCCTGATCCGAGGAAAGGCCGAGGGCCGCATCGTAAACCGCATTGCCCGCGCCGAGGCTTTCCACCGCCCCGGCCGTCGCGACCTGGTTGCGCGTGTTGCCGACATTCTCGAAGGCGACGCCGTTGCGGGTCATCGTCAGGTAGACGTTGTTCTCGTCGTATTCGAGGTCCGGCGTGAGGAAGGCAAGGTTCGAAGTCACGCCGTCGAAACGGTCGTCCTCGCTCGCAAAGCCGCCGTCTGCGGAAAGGATGGTGTAGCGGGTGGCGGCGGCGTAGTTGCCCGTGCCCCCAAGCGCCATCACCGTGCCGCCGTCGAGCGTTGCCACGCCGGAGGCGAGGATACGGTCCGATTCCCCGTCCGCATTCACCTCGACCTCGAAAACCGAGCCTTCGTTGAAGGCGATGTCCGCGACATGAAGCGTGCCGATCGACAGGCCCGGCGCGATCGTGCCTGAAACGACGACCTGCTCCAGCATGCCGAGGCCGGTCAGGCGGCCGTCGGCCCCAACGTCCAGCAGGCCGGCGATCGAGCCCTCGTTACCCTCGTCGCCGATCTGGAGCGTCCCCTCGCGCACCTCGGTGCCGCCGCGATAGGCGCTGTCGCCCGTGAGGATGAGCTTGCCGAGGTCAGTCTTGATCAGCTTGCCCGCGCCGTCGAGCTTGTTGGCGATGGTCGCCGTATAACTCGCTCCGGCTGCCGTGCCGTCGCCGACGCGGATGAACGCATCGCCGGCCACCAGCTCGAGCAGTTCGCCCGAGATGACATAGCCGTCGGTGGCGAACTGCATGCCGGTCGCCTTCACCTCACCGATGCCCGTATAGACGACGACGTTGCCGGCCTTGCCGCCGAACACGGCGAAGCCGGGCTGCGGATCCATCTTGCCGTTCTGCATGCCGTATGCATCGGTGAAGGAATAGCCGTACTTGCTCCACTGGCCGTCGCCGCCATCGATCTTGCCGTTGTCCCGGTTCGCCGGATCGTCGCCATCCCAGAACATCACGGGGCCGTAGTCGGGATCGTCCGCGACGAGGTTGACCTGCCCCGCCATTGACGTCTGCACGGCGAGATTGTCGGCATCGTAGCCCATCGGCGCGGTGCCGATCTCAAGGCCCCGGTCGTCGAGCGCGCCCGCATAGCTGATCAGGCGGTAGAGGCCCGGGCCGAAGCCGCCCATGTTGTTCACGTTCAGCGTGCCGTCCAGCACGAGGTCGCCGGCGACGTCGAAGAGCGCCGCGCTGTTCTCCGTGCCGAGGTTGGCCTCGACGATCGCGTTGCCCGTAAGGTAGAGGTCCCGCATGGACAGCGTGCCGCCGTCCTTGCCCGCCAGGATGCCGCCGTCCACCGTGACGTCGCCGAGCTGGCCGGCCCCGCTGAGGCGGCCGCCGGTGACGAGAACGGGCGCGCCGGCGAAATTGCCGCCGACGGAGAGGTTCCCCGCTTCCACGGTGATCCGGCCATAATAGTCGAGGCCGTCGCCATTGAGCGTCTGGCTGTTTCTGCCCACCTTCACCAGATGCGCGTCGTCATCTCCGACGAGTTTCCCGCTGAAATCGGCCCCGACTTGTGCGTCCGTGCCGAGCGTCAGCTTGCGGGAACCGAGATCGAGCTTGCCTGCGCTGGTGACTGTAGCGACCTGCTGGTCCGCTTCGAGCTTCAAGGTTCCCGCACCGAAGATGGCGTAGCTGCGGCCGGCAAGGACGTCCTCGACCGCGGCCGTCAGTTGGCCCTCGTTGACCCTGAACTGATATCCGGCGTCGATGGCACTGGTGACGACGAGCTCTCCGGCACCGGTCTTTGCCAGGAAGTGCATTCCGCTGGCCTGGTCGATCCGGCCCGACTGCGTCGCCGTGCCCGCCGCGACGTGAAAATCCGTATTCCCGGTTATCAGGACGTCATTGTCGACCGTGACACCATCCGCATAGGACAGTGCCGACGAGTATCCGAACCGGCCGATGCTCAACACTCCCGTGCCGAGCGCATGGTCGTTCTCGGCACGAACGGTTCCGCTGCGCACCGTCAGGCCGCCCGAAAACGCGCTGTTGTCCGCCGAAAGGGTCAGCGTCCCCCCGCCGGTCTTCGTCAGGCCGCCCGCGCCCGACAGGGTGCCGGAGATCGTCGTGTGCTGCGCGGTATCGAGCGTGGCATTGCCGTTGAACGCCATGTCGTTGGAAAGCGTCGTCAGGGCGGGCGTGTAGATCCCGAGCGTCCCGCTGTCGAAGGTGATCGTGCCGGAGCCGAGCGCCTTGCCGTTTTCCGCCCGCACGGTTCCCTCGTGGATGAGAAGACCGCCCGTGAAGGTGTTCTCGCCCGTCAGCGTCAACGTCTTTTCGCCGAATTTCTTGAAAAGCGACCCGCCGGAAAGCACGCCCGACAATGTCGTGTCCTGCATCGTGTAGAGGACGGTGGCATTGTTGAACACCATGTCGTTGGACATGGACAGCGCGTCAGGCCCCAGGAAGCCGAGGCCGCCGCCGTTGAACGTGACGGTTCCGGTGCCGAGACCGCTGCCATGCGTCAACCACACATAGCCGCCGGCGATGTCCGTGCCGCCGAAATAGGAATTTTCCCCCGTGATCGTCAACGTACCCGGACCGGTCTTGGAAACCGACCCCGTTCCCGAGATCGTCCCCGCCATGGTCGCCCCCGCTCCTTCCTTGACGAGGAAGGTGGTGTTGCCCGGCTGCGAGATCGCGCCGGTTTCGACCTCGCCGTTCTCCAGTTCCACCGTGTCGGCCGAGGCCGGAAGGCCAAGCGCCAGCATCGAGGCCCCGGCCAGAAGCGCCTGCACATGCCGAAGACGCGGCCCCCTGGCCGGATGCGGCGGATTGAAAGTCCTGTTCTGCAATTTTCTGCTCCCGTTTTTTTGCCGGCTGCGGACACGCCGACACCGGCGACGGACGCCTGCGCATCCGAAGTCTGAAAACCGATTGTTCTGCTTGATGGTCCGCGCTGCCGCAGACGCGGCGCAGCCCCTCGGGCCGATGGACGGCGCTAACGCTCGCGGTCTATCGCAAAGCTCCTTGTGGGGCCGAAAAGACGGTCAGCGACAATTCTTCTGTCGTTTCCCGCCCTGATGCCTGCCGCACGGCAGCATGGGAAATGCCGGCCGACCGAACGGATGGACACGGCTGCGCGCGCATCGTCTTGCGCGCCCGCACGCGATGCCGTCAGCAGGCCGTTGCTATGAAATACCGAGCGCACTCCGTAACTCCCTGGTCATGTCGAACTGTCTCCAACGTGGATTTGCGACGCGGAGACCGATTCCGCATCGTTGACGCTGAACGATACGAAACGGGGCCATGGTGCTCTTGGGAAATACGGAACCGATTTTTGACGCTGGACGCACATATGCCGGACCATCCGGCCGCTCGATCTCAAAAGGACGAGCGCCGGATCTCGGACGGCGTGGCGTTGAAGCGCCGGCGAAACGCCCGGCTGAATGTCGACAGGTCCGAGAAGCCGACATCGTAGGCGATGGCGGTGATCATGCCGGAATCCGCCTCGCGCTCCTTGAGCAGGCGGAAGGCGAGGTCGAGCCGGCAGTCGCGCACATATTCCGTGAAGGTCGTGCCTTCGCTCTCGAACAGGCGCTGGATGTAGCGCGGGGTGACCCCCTGGCGCTGGGCGACGAGATCGATATGAAGCCCCGGATCGGAGAGGTTCTCCAGGACGTCCCTCTGCACCAGCCGGCGCCGCGCGGCCGCCTTGCTGCGCTCGTTGCGCTCCGCCCCGCCGCGCACGAAGCCGTCGAGCACCAGCGCCGTCAGGTCGTAGACGTGGCGCGACGCCATGTCGCCGGCCTTGGCCGAGGCGGGCGGATGGCGGCGCAGCGTCTCGACATAGTTCGCCAGCAGCGGCATGCCGCAGGCCGATGCCGGTATCAGGTAGCTCGCTTCCAGCTCGATGCGGGGGGCGAGATCGGCAAGCGTCTGGCGATCCAGCGACACGAGGTCGACGGTCGTCGGCCTGCCGTACCAGAATTCGTGGCAGGTCCCCTCGTTCAGGAGAACGATATCGCCCGGGGCGATCTTGACCAGCGCCTTGCCGTCGATCGAAATCTCGTGTTCCTCGTTGTGGATCAGCAGCAGGTATTGTTCACGGCCGTCCTGCAGCAGCTCCCGCGTCCGGGCGCCGCCCATCGGGTTGTAGTGGCCCCGGGCCACCGTCAGGCCGCCGGGCAGGGGCATTGCCTCCATGTCGATGCGGACATTGTCGCGGTCGGCCGGGGCAAACCGGCGCCCGCCGATATGACGCGCCATGAAATCGTGCACGAAGGCAAGCCGCTCGCGCAGCGGGACGTCTTCCGTCGACAATCGACGCGTGGGAAACAGGATGGAACCCAACCGCTATCCTTTCAGTTTGGCGACTTCGAAGGTTTCCAGCAAATACGACGGATGCACGGAATTCGATTCTGTACCGTTTTGCGGAATTGTACAGGCATTCGCGCAAGGTTGGCTTGACCGGCAGCGAACACGTATTTTCCCGCAGGCGAACATATGCCGCCGCAAGCGAGAAGATCGCCTCACCTCGCTCGGAAATAGCGGCACTTTTCCGGTGCCGGCGACTTGACCGTCGAAACCGCCGTTTTCAAACTCAGGGAGAAGCGGGACTCGCAAGGTTGCCGCCGGTCCGCAGGGCAGGAGATTGCATGGAGAATATCGGTATCGCGCTGATCCTGTTGCTGGCGGTGGTCGTGAGCGGGACGCTTGCCCGCCTCTCCCCGGTCGCCGTTCCCCTGCCGCTGGTGCAGATCGCGCTGGGCGCGGCCATCGCCGGCGTCACCGGGTCCAGGGTGGAGCTCGAACCGCACTTCTTCTTCCTGCTCTTCCTGCCGCCGCTCCTGTTTCTCGACGGCTGGCGCATTCCCAAGGAGGGGCTGTTCCGCGACAAGGGAACGATCCTCGAGCTCTCGCTCGGCCTCGTCGTCTTCACCGTGATCGGGGTGGGCTTCTTCATCAACTGGCTGATCCCGTCGATGCCGCTGCCCGTTGCCTTCGCGCTCGCGGCCATCGTTTCCCCCACGGACCCGATCGCGGTCTCGGCGATCACCGCCCGCGTGCCGATCCCCAAACGCCTGATGCATATCCTGGAAGGGGAATCCCTGCTGAACGACGCCTCGGGCCTCGTCTGCATGCGCTTTGCCGTTGCCGCCGCCCTCACCGGCGTCTTTTCGCCGGTTTCGGCACTCGGCACCTTCCTGTGGCTCGCGCTCGGCGGCATCGCCATCGGCGCGGGCATGACCTGGATCGTCATGAAGGCCAAGGACCACCTCTCGCGCAAGCTCGGCGAGGAGCCGGGCTCGCAGATCCTCATCAGCCTGCTCATTCCCTTCGGCGCCTATCTCCTTGCGGAGGAGCTGCATTGCTCGGGCATCCTTGCCGCCGTCGCCGCCGGAATCGCGATGAGCTATGCGGAACAGACCGGCCAGGCCCTCGCCGTGACGCGCGTGCGCCGCGCGGCCGTGTGGGACACGGCGCAGTTCGCCCTCAACGGCATCATCTTCGTGCTGCTCGGCGAACAGTTGCCGAGCATCGTGGCGGGGGCGGCGCAGGTGGTGGTCGATACGGGTCATCACGATCCGGTCTGGCTGGCGATCTACGTCGTGGCGATCAACCTCGCGCTGGCCCTGCTGCGCCTCGTCTGGGTCTGGATATCGTTGCGCTTCACCCTCTATCGCGCCGCACGGCAGGGACGGACGGTCGCGAAGCCGAACTGGCGGCTGGTGGTGGCGATGTCGGTGGCCGGCGTGCGCGGCGCCATCACGCTGGCCGGTATCCTCACGCTGCCGCTCGTCCTCGACGACGGGACGCCGTTCCCGGCGCGCGACCTTGCCATCTTCCTTGCGGCGGGCGTGATCATCGCATCGCTCCTTGCCGCCAGCATCGGCCTGCCGTTCCTGCTTCGCGACCTGGAACTGCCGCCCGAGCCCGGCCATCAGCGCGAGGAGGACGCGGCGCGCATCGCCGCGGCGGAAGCGGCGATCCGGATGATCGAAAGGCTGCAACACGAACTGGGCGAAGGCCGGGGCGACGCCGACCTCTATGCCGATGTCGGAAGCCGGCTGATGGAGCTCTACCGCCAGAGGATCGACACCCGCTCCAAAACCGGCGACGAGGCCGAGCAGGTCAAGCATCTCGAGGAGATCGAGCGGCGGCTGCGGCTGGCCGGCGTGAGAGCCGAACGCGACGAGATCTACCGCCTCGGACGCGCCCGCAAGCTCTCCGACGACCTCGTGCGCAAGCTCGTGCGCGAAGCCGACCTCATGGAAGCCCGCTACGCCGCCATGGCCTAGGACGCCGCGCAAGCTCAAAACCCGGACGGGGCCGCATCCAGAAGGCTTGGCTTACCTTGGGAGAGCCGGTAGATGGCGAAACGGCGCGCAGGGCGTCATTGGTCAGGCCCGCGTCGCCCTTGGCGCGGACGGTGTCCATGTTCTTCAGCGAACGGGCGCGCAGCTCCCGACGTCGGCCGGCTTGGGGCGGCCTGCCTGAAGGTCGCTCCATTGCGGTATCGACGGGTCATGACCGCCGATCGATGCCTCGAAGGTGGCGCGGTCCAGCTTGACGATCCGTCCGCTTGACGTGAGGCTGACCATCTCCTTCTTGTTGACATAGGCCAGGCTGACATTCAGCCGGCAGAAGAACCGCTTGCTACCGTTCGAGACGATCCAGCCATACGCACCGGACTTTCCCCTTGTGAGTTTGCCGACGGCGTAATCCTGCCGTGCAAGCTTGGAAAAGGATTCCGCCTGCGCAATACCCGGCATGGCGGTCAGGCCGGCCATCGCGGCGGCGACCAGCCACTTGAATGACATGCACATTGATACCCCCGAAGCAGCCCGATACGTTCAATAGGGCCTGATAGAAAATTAATCCAAGAGATGCTTAACGCCAAAAGCATCCCGTAACTTGCGACCTTTGCCGGATGGTCACCTATCGAAAACAATGGTGATCAGCGCATCCGGCCCCAGCTCGATGGTAAAGTTCTTTAAGGATCATATCCTGATTGCAACAATACGGCGATCTGCCTGCAGGCAAATTACATCCCGAAATTGAGCGGTCAACCGGAAACATCGCATCGCGACATATTTTCAAAAGAAAGCTGCGCGAACGGCAGTTCTCTCTGCCCGTCACCGTCGTTTCCTGCTGAATCATACTGCGGCGGGCTCTACCCCTCCTCGCCTACAGGAAATCGTCCCGGCGCGGGGTGAAGGTGTCGATCAGCAGGCCGGGCGTCAGGGCGACCACGCCGTGCACGAGGTTCGGCGCGACGATGAAGCTGCTTCCGGCCTCGAGCCGCGTGGTGACGCCGTCCACCGTGACGTCGAAGGCGCCTTCGGCGACGTAGCTTGCCTGCGTATGCGGATGCGAATGGAGGGCGCCGACGGCGCCCTTCTCGAAACGGAAGGCGACGAGCATCATTTCCGGGCGCTCGCTCAGTACCGCGCGGCGATTGCCGGGCGCGACCTCGGTCCAGACGGTGTCTTCAGGCAGGGTATAATACATAGGTCCTCTCATCGGAGCGCTTCCATCGGCACCTTGTCCATGTCCGTGAAGCTCATGTTATCGCCGGCCATGGCCCAGATGAAGGCATAGCGCCCGGTGCCCGCGCCGGAATGGATCGACCAGCCCGGAGACAGCACCGCCTCATGGTTCTTGAGGACCACATGCCGCGTCTCGCCCGGCTCGCCCATGAAATGGAAGATGCGCGTCGCTTCCTCCATGCCGAAATAGAGATAGACCTCCATGCGCCGGTCGTGCACATGCGCGGGCATCGTGTTCCAGACGGAGCCAGGCTCGAACATGGTGAGGCCGACGAGGAGCTGGCAGCTCTCGCAGACATCCGGATGCACATACTGGTTGATGGTGCGGGCGTTGGATTCCTCCGCCGAGCCGAGATGCACCTTCCTCGCCATCTCGCGCGTGATGTGCACGGTCGGGCAGGCGCGGTGCGCCGGCGCGCTCAGGAGATAGAACAGGGCGGGCTCGGCCGGGTCGTCGCTGGAAAAGGCAAGCGCCCCCTCGCCCATGCCGACATAAAGCGCTTCCTGAAAGCCGAGCGCGTAATCCCGGCCGCCGACGCCGACCCGCCCGGCACCGCCGATATTGACGACGGCGGCCTCGCGGCGCTCCAGAAAGCGCTCCGTGCCGGTCTCGGCGACCCGGTCGATCACGAGCGTTTCGCCGGTCGGAACGATGCCGCCGACCACCATGCGGTCGAGGTGGCTGTAGGTGAGGTTCACTTCGCCCGGCTGGAACAGCGCCTCGATGACGAAGCCTTCGCGCAGGCCCTGCGTGTTGCGCCTTGCGGCGTCCTCGGGCCCGACGACCTGGCGTACGGATACGGAAATGGTCACGGCATCTGCCTCCTGCTTTCGGGGACGCTCAGGTGAGCACGACATAGTCGGTGAGCTGGCTGATGGTCGTGTCGGCCTTGGCGACGTCGAAGACCTTCGTGCCGTGGCTCATGATCACGAACCGGTCGCAGACCTGGTAGGCGTGGTAGATATTGTGCGTCACCAATACGCTGGAAACGTTCTCCGCCTTCAGCTTCAGCACCTGGTTCAGGAGCGCCTCGGTCTCGCGCACGGAGAGCGCCGAGGTCGGCTCGTCGAGCAGCAGCACGCGCTTCTTGAAATGGACGGCGCGGGCGATGGCGACGGCCTGCTTCTGCCCGCCGGAAAGGTTGCCGACCAGCGTATCGGGCGAATCGATGCCGGAAATGTGCACGGCGTTCTGCAGCACCTCCATGGCGATGTCGCGCATCTCGCGCTGCCGCAGGAAGCCGAAGCGGTCCGTCAGCTCCCGCCCCATGAAGATGTTGCGGGTGATCGAGAGCGAATCCACCAGCGCGGTGTGCTGGTAGATCGTCTCGATGCCGGCCTCGGCCGAATCCGAGCGGCAGGTGAAGGCGGTCTTCCGGCCGTCGACGGTCAGGTAGCCGTCGGTCGGCTTGTGGATGCCGGAGATGAGGTTGACCGTCGTCGACTTGCCGGCGCCGTTGTCGCCGAGCAGGCCCACCACCTCCCCTTCGCCGATGTGGAAGCTGAGGTTGCGCAGCGCGGTGAGCGCGCCGAAGCTCTTGGAGATGTTGTGCAGTTCGAGGAGATGAGACATCACGCAAGCCCTCGCCGCTCGATAAGATGGTTGAAGATGGCGGCCAACACGATGAGCGTCGCGATGAACATGTCGAGATAGAAGCCCGGTGCGCGCAGGAGCAGCAGCACGTCGGTGATGGTGTGGATGAGCAGCACGCCGAGGAAGACGCCGACGATCGAGCCGCGCCCGCCTCGAAGGGAAAGCCCGCCGATGACGCAGGCGGCAATCGCCTGCAATTCGAGCCCGGCGCCCTGCCCCGGCTGCACGCTGCCGACGCGGGCCGTGGCGAGGATACCGGCGACCGCCGCCATGCCGCCGGCAATGGCGAAGGCGATGAGCTTGACGCGGTTCGTGTCGATGCCGATGGCCTCCGCCGCGCCGCGGTTGCCGCCCGTCGCGAAGACGTGGTTGCCGAAACGGTGGCGGTGCAGCAGGAAATGGAAGCCGATAACGAAGAGCACGATCCAGATGAAGGCGGCATTGATGCCGAAAAGCGTGCCGGAAAACAGGCTGGTGAAGGCCGACTCGGGATCGAAGCGCACCTGCACCGCGCCGTTGTAGAGCAGCACTGCGCCCCGCCAGAACAGGAGGCCGCCGAGCGTGACGATGAAGGACGGCAGGCCGAAGCGGAGCGTGATCTGGCCGTTGAGGAGGCCGATCAGCACGCCGGCGAGGATGCCGAGCGGCGCGGCGAGAAAGGCGCTGAGGCCTGCGCCGACGAGGCTTGCCATCAGCACCGCGGTGAAGGTGTAGACAGAGCCGACGGAAAGGTCGAACTCGCCGGCGATCATCAGCACGCCCGCGCCGAGCGCCAGCGAGCCGAGCACCGGAACAGCCTTCATCAGGATCGTCAGGTTCTGCGGCGAGAGATAGCGGAAATCGTCGGGATAGAGGAGCGCGCCGGCGATGCAGACGATCTGCAACGTCACGAAGACGAGCAGGATCGCCCCCGCGGGCGTGGCCATGATCCGCTTGAGGATGGATTGTCTTTGGGTGCGCGAGCGGGGCGCGGCGCTTTCTGCAAGGATGGGTGTCACGGTCTGGCACTCGATCGTTGGGGAACGGGAACCCGCCGGCAAGGCCGGCGGGCCCCTCGGGGCACGATTAGCGGTAGCTGCCGATCAGCGGCTTGACCGAACCGATGCGCGACTTGTCGAGGAAGGCGCCCTGCCCGGTGTCGATGTCGGTCGGGGTCAGGCCGTACTTCTTGGAAAGCGCGATCTGGGCGATCGGATAGTAGCCCTGGAGGTAGGGCTGCTGGTCCATGGTCGCGAACATCGCGCCGCTCTCCACCGCATTGACGATCTCGACCGCAAGGTCGAAGCCGCCGAACGGGATATCCACGCCGGCATCCTTGATGGCGCCCGCGCCGACCGTGGAGGTGACCGAGCCGGTGCCGAACAGCGCCTTGACGTTCGGGTTGGCGATGAGGAACTGGGCGATGATGTTCTGTGCTTCCGCCGGATCGAGGCCGGCGCGCACCGTCTCGACCTTGATGCCGGCCTCCGTCATCGCCTTCTCGATGCCGCCGCCGCGCGCGACGGCGAAGCTCGCCTCCGGGATCTCGCGCGGATTGAAGACGACGTCGCCGGACTTCAGGCCGAATTCCTTGATCATGCGGTTGCCGAGCTCGTAGCCCGAGGCGAACTCGTTCATGCCGACATAGGCCTGGCGGCAATTGCCCTTGGCGCCGTCGAGGTCGTCGTTGTTGAAGCCGATGACGACGATGCCGGCCTTCACGGCCGCGCAGATGCTCTCGTCGAAGGCGTCCGAGGAGGAGATGGAGACGGCGATACCGTCGACGCCGCTTGCCGTGGCGCTCTCGATCAGGTCGTTCTGGCGCACCGGATCGTTGTTGGCATATTGCACGTCGAGGTCGACGCCGAACTGGGCGGCGGCATCTTGCGCGCCCTTTACCACGGGATTAAAGAACTGGACGCTCGGATCGAGGTAGATGATCATCGTCGCCTTCACGTCGGCGGCGAGCGCCGTCGATGCGAGCATGGTGGTAACGCCCGCGGCAAGAACCGCGGCTTTCAACCTGGTCAATTTCATTTGCGTATCCTCCCTTTGGATGTGCAATGCGGGTCCAAAAGACCCAAGTCTCGGCTGGCGGGCTCCGACCAAAGATTTCGCCAGCCGAGATTTTCCTCCTCCGAACCGCCTCGCGGCAGCCGGTTATGCGAACCAGGGCGCCGGGCGCCCGAGCGTGACGTGCACGCCCTTGAACTGGGAATATTCGTCGAAGCCGTAGCGGCCGAGCTCGCGGCCAAGGCCGCTCTTCTTGTAGCCGCCGATCGGCAGTTCCGGCGTGCCGTCGATCACGCTGTTGATCCAGCAGCGGCCGGCACGGATGCGGCGGATGCTCTGCAGCGCGGTTTCCAGATTGGTCGACCACACCGAGGCCGACAGGCCGAACTCCGTGGCATTGGCCATCGCGACGGCCTCGTCCGCCGTTTTAAAGGTCAGCGTCGAGAGCACCGGCCCGAAAATCTCCTCCCGGGCAATCGACATGTCGGGCGTCACGCCGGCAAAGACGGTCGGCGCGTAATAGAGCCCGGCGTCCCTGCCGACCCTCTCGCCGCCGAGCAGCAGCTCCGCGCCCGCCGCGACGCCGGCCTCGACGTAGGAATGCACCTTCTCGGCATGCGCTTCCGAGATCATCGCGCCGATCTTCGTACGCTCGTTGAGCGGGTCGCCGAAGGTGACCTTGCGGGAAATATCGACGAGGCGCTCCATCAGCGCATCGCGGATACCTTCCTCGACGAGAAGCCGGCTGCCGGAAATGCAGCACTGGCCGGCATTGTGGTAAACGCCGTAGGCGATGCCGTCGGCCGCCGCATCGAGGTCCGCATCGGCGAAGACGATCTGCGGGCCTTTGCCGCCGAGCTCCAGCCCGACGCGCTTGACGCTGCGCGCCGCGATCTCGCCGAGCTTCGTGCCGACGCGGACGGAGCCGGTGAAGGCTACCATGTCGACGCCGGGGTCTTCCGCCAGCACCTGGCCCGCCGGATCGCCGTAGCCGGTGACGACGTTGAAGACGCCGTCCGGAATGCCGGCCTCGCGCGCCAGCTCCGCCATGCGGATCGAGGTGCCGGAGGTGAATTCCGAGGGCTTCAGCACCACCGTGCAGCCGGCGCCGATGGCCCACGGCACGCGCTCGGAGGCGATGATGAAGGGGAAGTTCCAGGGCGTGATGATGCCGACGACGCCGACCGGCTCGCGCAGCACGAGGCCGAGGCGATCCTCGCCGATATTGTTGTGGCTCTGGCCTTCGAGTGCGCGCGCCTGCCCGGCCGCATAGGACCAGAGGTCGGCGCAAAAGCCGATCTCGCCGCGCGCCTGGGCAATCGGCTTGCCGACCTCCAGGCTTTCGGCAAGCGCCAGCTCCTCCTGATGGGCAAGGATGAGGTCCGCCACCTTGAACATCAGGCGCGAGCGCTCGGCGCCCGACATGCGCGGCCACGGGCCGGTATCGAAGGCGCGGCGCGCGGCGGCGATCGCCGTGCGAACGTCGTCGGCCGAGGCGTCCGGCCAGGTGCCGACCACGACGCCGGCATGGCCGGGGCTCACCCGGTCGATGGTCCTGCCCGAGGCCGCGTCCACGGACTTGCCATCGACAAGCATCCGGTAGCGGGATTTAATGCCGAGGCGGGGATCACGGGAATCGGGCGCAATGAAATTGGTCAGCAATATCGTCTTCAGGCCGGCCACGCGGTGCCCGCCTCTCCCTGTTGCGTCATCCGGTTTTCAGCCGCCGGATTTCTGTTGGCTTGAATTGTATGGTACTGTATGGTGGTTTAAATTGGATGTCAACGCGTGATGGCGGCGAAAGAAATGAACCTTGAATCTATGAAGATCGACACCGGCGAGACGGCGGCCGCGCAGGTGGAGCGGGACCTGCGCGAATCCATCATCCGGCTGGAGCTTGCCCCCGGCATGCGGCTTTCCGAGCAGGAGATCGCGACGCGCATGGGCGTATCGCGCCAGCCGGTGCGCGAGGCGCTGATCGCACTCGGCAAGTCGAAGCTGGTGGATATCCGCCCGAACCGGGGCACGGTCGTCGTGCGCATCTCCGCGCGGCAGATGATGGAGGCGCGCTTCGTGCGCGAGGCGATCGAGACCGCCGTCGCCCGCCGCGCCAGCGAGACCTTCGACGGCTGGACACGGCGCAGGATCGACACGATCCTCGCCCGCCAGAAAGCGGCGATGGAGGCGCAGGACCACAATGCCTTCCGCCGCGAGGACGAGCAGTTCCACATCGCGATCGCCGAGGGCGCCGGCTGCGGCCTTGCCTGGAACGCCATCTCCGACATCAAGGCGCATATGGACCGGGTCTGCAACCTCCAGCTCCGCCATCCCGATTCCATGACGAAGCTGATCGCCGAGCACGAGGCGATCATCGCCGCCATCGACACGCGCGATGCGGGAGCGGCCGAGGCCGCCATGCGCCGCCACCTCAACGGCATCCTCGCCGACCTGCCGCAGATCGAGGCCGACAACCCGGACCTTTTCGAATAGGCATGCGCCTTCCGGCCGTCTCGGCGCCGTGACGGAACGCACCGCGGTTCAACGCGTTCGGGCGATATGACGACGAAAGTCCGCCTGATAGCGATTGTATTTGCCGCGCTCGCCCTGGTTCCATCCGGCGCGCATCTCTTCTCGATGCCCAACAAATTGCGCCTCGAGGCCGCCGGCTACCTTGTCAGCCAGCGCGCATATGATGGGTGGAACCTTTTCGCGATCGTCGTCATCGGCGCAGCTCTCAGCAGTCTGCTGCTGGCGGTCCTGCTCTATCGAGCCGGACAATCCTATCTGCTTCCCGCGTTGGCGTGCCTTTCCATTCTCGGAACTCAGGCGATCTTCTGGACATTCGTTTTCCCGGCGAACAAGGCGACCGGGAACTGGACGACCCTCCCGCGGAACTGGGAAGCGCTTCGCATACAATGGGAATATGGACATGCAGGAAGCGCCGTTCTGAACATGCTGGCGCTGATCCTTCTGATAGTCGCCTCCGTCAGGGACTAAGATTCCCGCACGCTGGGCGCCGCTGTCTTGAGGCTCGGTCTATCAGCGGCGCGCGATACTCTCGCCGGACAATCGCCGAGGCAGGTTATTCCGAAACGCAGCCTGCCGTACTTCCCCATCGAAGGTTTCCGTGCGGCCATCGCCGACAAAGGTATCGGCGAGAAGCGCCAATGGGCAGGAGGCCGCTCTTGCCCATTCAGCGACAAGCAAGCTCGCAGGTGAGGGGCCCTCCCGGTCCACGATCTACCGATTGGTACAATGGCAAGATCGCCCCCCACTTCGAGCCGTTCGGTGAACACGAGAGACGGACATGGACAAAAGCGTCTGCTATAGGACAGTTTTGTCCGGCGCCTGAACAGGCCGCCCCGTCAATCGGCAACCGAGACATCGGGGGCGACGGCACCGATGTTGTAGCCTTCGAGTTGTGCGGCACGCCCGTCGCGCCCTGGGAAATGCAGGATGGTCGCGGTTCCCGGGGTTACGGGCACAACGCGCGAGGGAGGCAGGTCGAGGAACTCGTGGCAGACGGCGCGGATCACCCCGCCATGCGCCACGACAAGCAGATCGCCCTCCGTGCGCGCCATCCAGTCACGCACGCCCTCGGCAACGCGTGCGCGGAAGGCAAGCCAGGTCTCGCTGCGGTCGGGTGTGAAGGTACCCGCCCGCCAGGCCGTATAGTCCTCCGGCTGCTCGGCAATGAGGTCGGGCTTGCGACGGCCGGTCCATGCGCCCATGTCCAATTCGCGAAAACGCTTGTCGGAGGGCGCGTCGGGGTGGCCGATCAGGGCCACCGTCTGGCGGGTACGGCCGAGATCGGAGGCGATGATACGGGCAGGCTGCAACGCCTTGACATAGGGACGGAAGCGCTTGACCTGGGCGACGCCGCGCTCGGAAAGCAGCGAATTGTCCTGCCCCTGCAGCCGCTGTTCGGCATTCCATGCCGTTTCGCCGTGACGCATGAGGATGAGCCTCATTGATGAATCCTTTCTCCAGTGGCGGCGAAGACCGCGTCGGGTGTGCGTATGAACGAGAGTGCGAGAGGGTCGCCCGGCATTGCCGTGAAATAGCCGTCGGCCATGGCTGTGATGCGCAAATCCCCCACCATCGCCGTCACCATGGTGCGTCCGGCAATGGGGGCCGCCTCGGCAAAGCGTGCGGTCAGCGTCGGCGCGCCGGCAACGGCGCCCACGTTCACATCCTCGGCGCGATAGAGAAGCTGTACGTCGTCCCTGCCGCCGGAAAGGGCCGCCGGCGCCAGCGCCGTCTCGCCGAAGACGAGGGTTTCACTAGAGCGACGCACCGGTAGCAGGTTTGCCGGCGGCGTGCCGAGGAAGGTCGCGACGAAGGCGGTCTGCGGATCGCGCAGGAGGTCGATGGGCCGGCCGAACTGCTCGACGCGGCCGTTGTTGAGCACGGCGACGTGGGTCGCCATGGTCATGGCCTCCACCTGGTCGTGCGTGACATAGACCGAGGTGGCGCCGGTCGCCCGGTGGATGCGCATCAGCTCGCTGCGCATCTCGATGCGCAACTTCGCATCGAGGTTGGAGAGCGGCTCGTCGAAGAGAAGGATGCTTGGCTCGGGCGCGATGGTGCGGGCGATCGCCACGCGCTGCTGCTGGCCGCCGGAGATTTCCGCCGGATAGCGCTCGGCAAGGGCGTCGATGCCGAGCAGGGCAAGCACTTCCTTCACGCGCCTGTCGCGCTTTTCCCGCGGCCATTTCGCCACCTTCAGCGGCCAGGCGATATTGCCGGCCACCGTCATGTGCGGCCAGAGCGCGTAGCTCTGGAAGACAAGGCCCGCATTGCGCCGGCCGGCATCGGCGATGACCCCGCCCGTCCCGCTGGAGACCGTGCGCCCGACGAAGGCGATCTCGCCCTCGCTCGGGCTTTCGAGGCCCGCCAGCATGCGCAGCAGCGTGGACTTGCCGCAGCCGGACGGGCCGACGAGCACGAGGAAGGAGCCGGCGGGCACGGCGATATCGACGTTCCGGACGGCGGTGAAGGCACCGAAGCGCTTGACGAGGTTGCGGATCTGGATGGCGTCCGCGGCGCCGGCAGCAAGGGCGTTCATGACTCTTTCCATTTCTGGACGCGGTTCTGCAGACTGTGGGCGAGGAACGACGCCGCAAGGCAGACCACGAGGATGACGAGGGTGATGGCGTTGGCGAACTGCATGAAGCCTTCGACCGCATAGCGATAGGCGACCATGCTGAGCACCGGCGAGGTGGCCGTGAACAGGAGGACGACCAAGGAGAGGTCTCGCACCATCTTGACGAAGACGAGGATCGCGCCCGCGAAAAGGCCGCGGATCGCCAGCGGGAAGACGATGGCGAAGAGGCGGCGCACGAGGCTTGCCCCGGTCAGCCGCGCGCTCTCCTCGATATCGGCCGAGATCTGGCCGAGCACGGAGCGGCCCGACTGCACGGCGAAGGGCAGGTTGTGCGCCGAGGCCGCGATCACCAGCAGCGCGAAGGTGCCGTAGAGCGAGGGCAGCGGGCCGATCGGCGCGCCGTAGAGCGCGATATAGGCGGCCGCGAAGGCGATGCTCGGCACAAGCAGCGGCAGGAAGGCGAGCTGGCTCAGGACCGTGGCGAGCAGGGTGCCCTTGCGCTGCACGATCGTATAGGCGAGTGCCAGGCCCAGCACCATCGTCGTGAAGGCGACGACGAGGCCGAGGCGGATCGTGGTCCACAGCGCGTCGATGAGCACGGGATTGCGGAAGATGCCGGCCTGGCCCTGCGCGATCTCCCCGCCGCCCTCGCCGATCCAGAAATGCAGCGTCCAGTTGGAGAACAGCGCCCCGCTTTGCGGCGCGAGGCTCGAGGCGGCGAGCACCAGCACCGGCAGGACGGTGGTGAGCAGGCCGATGAGGACGGCGAGCGCGAAGAGCGGCCAGCGCCAGGCACCGAGCGGGAAGCGCTTGGTGCGCCCGCCCTTGCCGGTGACCGTGATGAAGGCCCTGCGCCCCGAGACGAGCCGGTCGGACAGGAAGAGGAACAGCGCCGAGACGACGATCAGCAACAGGGCGAGCACGAAACCGCGCTCATTCTGCCCCGTCTCGATCATGCCGAAGAGGCGGGTGGAAAGCGTCTGCATGCGCACCGGCAGGCCGAGGAGGGCGGGCGCGGCAAAATTGGCGACCGCACCGGCGAAGGTGAGCGAGGCGGCCGCGACAAGCGCGGGCGTCACCACCGGCAGGACGATGCCGAAGAAGATGCGCGGGCGCTTCGCGCCGGCCATCTGCCCCGCCTCGACGAGATCGGCCCCGACGGAGCCGAGCGCCGCGGCGATGATCGTGTAGGCGAGTGAATAATAGTGCGCGACCAGCACGATCGCCGTCGGGACGAGGCCCCAGGCGAGCCAGTCGGGAATGGCAAGGCCGTTCGTCTCGAAGAAGCCGGCCGACCCGCCGAGGCGGGAATTGCGGAACAGCGTGCCCCAGGCGAGCGCCGCGGCAAAGCTCGGGATCATGTAGGGAAGCGATCCCATCAGGCCGAGGATGCGGCGCCCCGGCACGTCCGTCAGCACGACCAGCCAGGCGAGGAACCCGCCGATCAGCAGGCAGCCGCCCGCCACGGCGAAGCCGAGCACCATGGTGTCGAGCAGCGGCCACCACCACAGGTTCGCCGAAAGCCGGCTGGCGAGCACCGCCTTCCATGCCGCCATGCCTTCCGGCGTCAGCGTCGTCAGCAGGATGCGGGCAAGCGGCGCCACCACCAGGACGGCGACGATGACGACAAGGGCGGCCGGCAGGAGAAAGCCTGATCGGAGCAGCCGGCTGCCCGATGGCGCAAGAAGCGAAGTCGATGTCATGGAAAATCCTCCGGGCATGCCGGCGCCCGGACAAGGCGCGCCGGCATGCGGCTCCGTCACTGGAGCGTGATGATGAGGTCGGCGACGCGCCCGCGGGCGGCGGCGGTCTTGGCCAGATCGATCGTCCAGGCCTTCAGGTCGGCGAGCTTGACGGAATCGGCGGCGTCGGCGATCGACTTGCGCACGGCATAGTCGCCGGGCACGTTGAAGGGCTCGAAGCCCGGCCCGCCCGTCGGGGAATCGTCGCCGAACATGAAGTCGATCAGGAGGCGCGCGGCGGCCGGATGCGGCGCCTTGTCGGCGATGGTCAGCACCGCCGGAAAGAGGATGCCATTGGCCGGCGCGACATCGTTGGCCACCTGCAGGGCCCAGCCCTCCTTCTCGTTGTCGCGGCGGTCCGAATAGGTGCCGAAGCCGACGGGCGGGTTCTTGGCGTCGACGTCGCCGATAGACTTGTTGAGCACGTCGCTGTTGGGAAGCAGGATCAGGTCGTTTTCGAACAGCGCCTTGATGAACTGGTCGCCCGCGCCCTCGAGACCGTCCTCGACGACGATGTCCTTGCCGTACAGCGCCTTGTAGGCGGCGGCCATCTCGTCGGAATGCAGCGATATCTCGGTCAGGAGGTCGAGCAGCTCGCCGCGCTGGCTCGGATCGACCATCAGCACCCGGCCCTGCCATTCCGGCTCGGTGAGCTGCCACAGGTTGGTGATGGGCGCGCCGTCCGGGAAGGCCTTCTCGTTGTACATCAGGACCTTGGTGGAAAGGCGCTGGGTGAGCAGCGGCGTCTTGTAGCGATCCTCCAGCTCACCGGCGATGCGCGGGGGAACATAGTTGACGACGCGGTTCTCCTTCACCAGCTTGGAGAAGACGACGGGCGTATCGGCAATATAGAGCACGTCGACGGCATGGACGCCGGCCTGCTGCTCGGCCTCCACGCGGGCGATCTGCTTGGTCGAGCTCATGTCGAGCCCGATGAGGTCGACGCCCGGATAGGCGCCCTCGAAGGCCTTCTCGATCTTGGCGATGCGGCTCGACAGGGAGAAGACCGTGACGCTGCCCTCCTTCTTGGCGATCGGCAGCAATTGCTCCGGCGTCAGGCCGTCGAGATCCTCGGCGAGAGCGCCGGCCGGCAGCGCCAGGCAGGCGGCAAGTACGGTCATGGACAGTCGTTTCAACATGGTTTCCTCCTCCACTTTCCCCAGTCAATCGAAGTCGTTGAACAGCTCCGACAGTTTCTCCAGTCTTCCGATGACCTCCCGCTCATGCCGCCCGGCGATCGTCAGCACGATGCCGTTGACGATGGCGAAGGGAATGGTCGGCGTCTGGAATTCGCTTCCCGAGCGCCCGCGCGGGGCGGCCAGCATGAGATCCGCCGCCGGCTCCATCAGCGGCCCGGCAAGATCCGAAATGAGGATGGTGCGCGCGCCCACGCGGGCGGCGTGGCGCATCAGCGGCCCGTAGCTCTGCGGCTGCTTGCGGAAGGCGAGCGCGATCACCAGATCGTTGCCGCCGATGCCGACCAGACGCTCGGCGATGTCGCGCCCCCGGCCGGTCAGTGCAACGGTGGACATGCCGAAGCGGTCGAGCCGGCGCTGCAGGAAGCCGGCTACGGACTGGGCATGGCCCTGGCCGAAGACGAAGACGCGGCACGCCTCGAAGATCAGGTCGGCGGCGCGGTCCACATCCGCCTGCGGCACGGACCGGGCAAGCGTTTCGAGCGCCGCGATCTCGGCAGCGATGAGGTCGGTGAGATAGTCGCCGTGCTCGACCTTTTCGACCGATCGGCGCATCCGGTTTGCCGCGTCCTGATCGAGCAGCACCTCGCGCTGGAGCTCGGCGCGCAGGTCTGGATACCCCTTGAAGCCGAGCTTCTGCGCCAGCCGCGTCGCCGTCGCCTCATGCACGCTGGCGCGCTGGGAAAGCTGCGGCCCGGACAGGAACGCGGCTTCCGCGCGGTTCTCCAGCATGGCTGCGATCAGCTTCTGATCGGCCTCGGTCAGCTTCCGGGACTTGGCCTTGATACGGTCGAGGATGGTCATGGCGCTCACAGGTTTCCTTGCAAGCGCGATTGTTCCCGCAGATTTCCTTGCAGTCAATACGAAACACGCAAGAAACCTTGCAAATATCTGCAAGGATTTTCGCTGCCTCATGCCTACCGATAGGCAGATTTATGCTGCGCTTCGCGCGATCGAATTGAAGGGGGCGCGGCGCGCCCCCTTCCCTGCCGTCCTACTTCTTGCCGCCCCAGCGCTCCGGGTAGCCCGGCAGCTCCTGGCAGCCGCAGAGGCTGTAGTGCAGCGGCGGCATGCGCGCGTCGACATAGTCGGCGAGCACGTCCTCGGTGATCGCGGGCTGCGGCAGGACCCATTCGGGGCCCGGCACCTGCTTGCCGTCCAGGACGTCGAGCGCGGCGATGACGGCCGTGCGCCACTGGTAGGTCGGGTAGGACGGGCCGATCGCCGTCAGCTTATCCGCCTGCCACTTGCGCAGGAAGTCCTGCTGGTCCTCGCCGCTGATGACGGGATAGGGCAGGCCTGCATCCTCGAAGGCTTCGAGCGCGGCCGTTGCGGTATCGCCGGCGTCCATCCAGACCGCGTCGATCTTCTCGCCGCGGTTGATGTAGTCCTCGACGACGGACTTGGTCTTCGCCCGGTCGCTGCCGGTGAATTCCGAGCCGATCACGTTGATGCCGGCCTCGTCGAAGATGGTCTTGGCGGCCGAATAGCGGGTCTCCAGCACGTCGACGCCCGGCATGATGCGCAGCGCCAGCACGTTGTCGCCCTTCTTCAGCTTGCTGGCGATGAACTCGCCCGAGGTGATGCCGAAGCCGTAGCCGCCGACCGGGTGGATATAGGTCACCGGGCAGGACGTGTTGACGCCGCGGTCGAAGACGATGACCGGAAGCTTGCCGCAGGCCGCCTCGACGGCCGGCGTCAGCGCCGCCGTCGTGTTCGGCGAGACGATCAGCGCGTCGCACTTGCCGCCGCTGACCAGCGCCTCGATGTCGGAGATCTGCTTGTCGTCCTTGCCCTCCGCATCGACGACGATCAGCTCCTTGAGGCGGTCCTTGTGCAGCTCGGCCTCGGCGTTGAGGTTGTTGAGGCCGACCACGCGCCAGGGGTTGAAGACGCCGGCGTTGGAGAAGCAGAGCGTTACCTGCCCGTCCTTCCTGTACTTGGCCGTATCGACCATGCCGTCGCCGAGATGCTGCGCCCAGGGCTGGCCTTCCGGCCCCTGCGGCGTCATCGAAAGCTGCTCGCGCTGCTTCTTGAACTCGGCCGGGTCGTTGAAGTCCTGCGCCAGCGCCTGACCGGCGAATGTCAGCGCCACCGTCGTCGCCAGAAGTGTCCTCAGTGTCATGTCTTCCTCCTCCAGAAAGCCGGCCGCGCCGGCGGTTGATGATGGTCGGTCAGGTCCGCCGCCGGGTGCGCCACAGGCTGGCGCCCACCGCGGCGATCAGGATCACGCCCTGGATGCTGTCGCGCAGCGCCTGCGGCAGGCCGATGAGATTGAGCAGGGTGAAGAGCGCGAAGAGGCTGAGCGCCCCGAACACCGCGCTCCAGATGGAGCCGCGCCCGCCCAGAAGCTGCGCGCCGCCGATGACGCAGGCGGCGATCGCCTGCAGCTCCAGCCCCTCGCCCGCATTGACGGAGACGCCGGAAAAGCCGCCGATCAGGATGCCGGCCGTCACCGCCGAGACAGCGGAGACCACGAAGGCGAGGATGCGCGTTGCCGCCACCGGCGTCCCGGCAAGCTCCGCCGCCCGCGGATTGTCGCCGACGGCGAGCGCCCGCTTGCCGTAGACCGTGCCGTTGAGCCCCCACCAGGCGAGCGCCACGAAGCCGGCAAGGACGACGGCCGCCAGCGGCAGCGTGCCGACGAGGGGAACGCCGCGCCAGACGAGCCGGCCGAGATTGCGGAAGTTGTCGGGCAGGTCACCGCGCGCCGCCCCGCCCGACCAGGCGAGCGCCAGCCCGTTGACGGAGAGCATCGCGCCGAGCGTCGCGATGATCGAGGGCACCTTGAGGAAGGCGACGACGAGGCCGTTCACAAGGCCGACCGCGATGCCCATGACGTAGAGCGTACCGATGACCGCCCAGGTCGTCTCCGGATCGCCGTTGATGAGGATCGAGGCGGCGAGCACCGCCAGCGTCGCGACCGCCCCCATGGAAAGATCGAAGCCGCCCGTCAGGATGACGTAGAGCTGCCCGCAGGCGAGGATGACGAGGGGCGCCGCCCGCCGCAGGAAGTTCATGAAGAGGCCCGGCTCGAGATAGTTCGGCTGGAGGAAGGCGATGGCCGCATAGAGCGCGAGGAAGATCACGAGGCCGGCATTGACGGCAAGGCGCGCCGGACGGCGAAGGGGAGACGAGGTCTGCGGGAGCGGGCTCATGCGACGTGCCCCTTCGTGCGGACGGCATGGATGGCGACGGCAGCGACCACGATGGCCCCGCGCAGCACCTGTTTCAGGAAGGCGTCGATGCCCAGCATGTTGAAGGCCGCGTCGAGGCTGGCGAAGAGCAGGACGCCCGCCAGCGTTCCCGCGACGCCGCCCTTGCCGCCGGCCAGGATCGTGCCGCCGATGACCGTGACGGCGATGGATTCGAGGTCGTAGATGCCGTCGCGGCCGATCCACGGCGTGCCCGATTGCAGCCGGGCGGCGAGGTAGAGCCCCGACGCGCCGGCGAACAGGCTGGCGACCACATGGGCCGAGAGCGTGACGCGCTCCGTGCGGATGCCGGCGAGCCGCGCCCCCTCCGGATTGCCGCCGACGGCGTAGACGCGCGCGCCGAACAGCGTGCGGTCGAGCACGAAGGCGGCCGCGAGCGACAGGACGGCGAGCAGCAGGATGGAATAGGGCACGCCGAGGACGCCGCCATAGGCAAGGACCTGGAATTCCCGCGCCACCGCGCCCTGCAGCGCGCCGAAGGAGGCGGCGAGCACGCCCTGGACGATGAGCCCCGTGCCGAGCGTCGCGATCAGCGGATTGATGCCGCCATAGGCGACGAGCACGCCGTTGACGAGGCCGACCGCAAGGCAGAGGCCGAGGCAGAGCAGGATGGCCGGCAGGATCATCGCCGGATCGCCCTGCATGACATGAGAGGCGAGGACGGCGACGGCGCTGATGAGCGCGGCGACCGAAAGATCGATCGAGCCGACGAGGATCACGAAGGTCTGGCCGAGCGCGACGAGCCCAAGGGCCACCATGCGCTGGAGAAGGCCGACAATGCCCTGCCCGCCGAGCTGCGCCACCTCGCCGGTGGCAAGCGCGACCGCGACGAAGAAGCCGATGGAAAGGCCTGCGAGCAGCACGGCGACGGGCAGGCCCCGGGCGGCCGGCTTGTTCTTTGCGATATCCGTCGTCATGCCCGCGCCTCCCGCTGCGGCGCATCCGCAAGGCCGAGGGCGAGATGCATGACCTCTTCCTCGCCGGCGCCCCGCGGCAACTGGCCGGAGATTCCGCCCTGGTGCATGACGAGGATGCGGTCGGCGACGCCGATCAGCTCCGGCATGTCGGAGGAGACGACGACGATGCCGCGGCCGGAATCGGCGAAGGCGCGCATCGTCCGGTAGATCGCCGCCTTGGCCGCGATGTCGATGCCGCGGGTCGGCTCGACGAAGACGAGGATGTCGGATGCCTGCGCCAGCCAGCGCACGATGATCGCCTTCTGCTGGTTGCCGCCGGAGAGCGTGCCGATCTCCTGGCCGAAATCCGCCGCGCGCACATCCATGTCGCGCAGCTTCCCGTCGATGGCGCGGGGCGCGAACGCGCCGCGCCCCGGCCGCGTGAAGAGGCCGGCCATCGAGCGCAGGGTCAGAAGCGCGTTGTCGCGCACCGACTGGCGTAGCGCGAGCCCTTCCCGCTTGCGGTCGCCCGGCAGGTAGCCGATGCCGGCGGCCGTCGCCTGGCGCGGCGTGCGCAGGGCGACCGGCCTGCCACGCAGCGCGACCGTGCCGCCGGAAAACGGCGCGTCGCCGACCAGCGCCTGCGCCAGTGCGCCCTTGCCGGAATCCTCGAGGCCCGCCACGCCGACGATCTCGCCGGCCCGCACGTCGAAGGCGATGTCGCGCAGGGCGGCATTGGCGCCGTCCTTCACGGCAAGCAGCACCGCGCCCGGCGGGGACGCCGGCGGCGGCGGGTAGAAATCCTCAAGGTCGCGGCCGACCATCGCCCGCACGATCTCGCCGATCGGGGCGGCCTCGCGCGGCCGCGTCCAGACCTTCCTTCCGTCCTTGAGGATGGTGATGCGGTCGGCGATGGCGGTGACCTCCGGCATGCGGTGCGAGATGTAGACGATCGAAACGCCCTCCCCGCGAAGGGTCCCGACCAGCTCCAGCAGCGCCCGGCTGTCGCGTTCGTCCAGCGCCGCCGTCGGCTCGTCCATGACGAGGATGCGCGCGTCGAGCAGCAGCGCCTTGGCGATCTCGACGAGCTGCTGCATGGCGATGGAAAGCGAGGAGACGGGCGCCTGCGGATCGATCTGCGCGCCGATGCGGCAAAGCAGCGCCGCGGCCGTCTCGCGCATCGCCGCCCGGTCGAGGATGCCGCGCCGGGCGATCTCGCGCCCCATGAAGATGTTCTCCGCCACGGTGCGGTGCGGCAGCAGGCTGAGTTCCTGGTGGATGATCGAGATGCCCGCCTCGGCGGCCTGCCGGGGATGGGTGAAATGCACGTTTGCGCCGGCGAGGCGGATCTCGCCGGCATCCGGCCGGTAGCTGCCGCCAAGGATCTTCATCAGCGTCGACTTGCCGGCGCCGTTCTCCCCGCAGATCGCGTGGACCTCGCCGGGCAGGCAGTCGAAATCGACGCCATCGAGCGCGCGCACGCCCGGAAAGGCCTTGCTGATGCCGGACATGCTGAGGGCGGGAGCGGCCGTCATGCCAGCCGCTCTCCCGCCGCCGCCCATTCGCGGCGGATGAAGGCGATGCTCTGGGAAAAGAGGCCGTCGAGATCGTCGAAGAGATCGCGCCACACGCGGGTCGCCCCGGCGAGCTCCGGCAGCGCCCGGCCGAAGGATTCGACCGTCAGCCAGCCGTCGTAGTTGCAGCGGCGCAGCGCGTCGAAATGCGCCGCGAAGGGCACATGGCCGGAGCCGGGAACGCCGCGGTCGTTTTCCGAGACATGGAAATGGTTGATCTCGCCGTGGTAGCGCTCGAAGGTTGCCGGCGGATCCTTCTCCTCGATATTGGCGTGGAACGTATCGAACATGTAGCCGTAGTTGGGATGGTTGACGGCGCGGTGGATGGCCGACGCCTCAGCGATGGTCGACATCATGTAGCATTCGAAACGGTTGACCGCTTCCGCCGAAATGCGCACGCCCGCCGGGGCCGCGTATTCCGCCATCGCCCGCATCGCCTCCACGCAGCGGCCCGTTTCCGCCGCCGTCGGCCCGAAGCCGGTGAAGACGCCGACGGGCGAATGAAGGGGCCCCGCGACGATCTCGCCGCTCATCGCCGCCGTGCAGTCGACGATCCAGCGATGATGGTCGCGCGCTTTCGCGCGCACCGCCGGATCGGGGCTGACGGGGTTCGCCTCGGGCGTCGCGACGGCCGCCGCGCCCGCCGTCAGGCCGATATCGGCAAGGAGCCGGCCGAGCGCCGCATAATGCTCCTGCCTGCCGGAGAAGACCGGAACCTCCACCGCGTCGTAGCCGAGCGCCTTCAGCCGCTCGAGCTGGCGCGCGTGCTGCAT
Organism: Shinella fusca; assembly: GCF_014203155.1. Lineage (GTDB taxonomy): Bacteria > Pseudomonadota > Alphaproteobacteria > Rhizobiales > Rhizobiaceae > Shinella > Shinella fusca. The sequence continues at coordinate 49,420 of NZ_JACHIK010000010.1, read as the reverse complement.
GCCGATATCCGCGCCGATGACGAGCAGGTTGAATGCGACTTTCACGGATGTCCTCCCCTTCGCCGCGCCGGCCTCTTCCACCGGCATCCGCGACACGAGCCACAATGGCAGGCTTGACTCGGCAATTCTTGCGGACGACAACAGTGGTAGATTTCTTAAGTCGTTTTGTGTTGGGAGGCGCGACGTGAACAGACATGCGGTGATTTCGCCGGCCGGTTGCCGGCCTTCCGTCTTCCGCCAGCCGGACTCCGTCATGTATGCCGACAACTGCAGGGAGCTGCAGGCCGCCGCCCGGCGCGGCGAGGTCGAGCTGCACGCCTGGACGCGCGGCAGCTACCCCGGCACCTCGCTCGGCGAGCGCCTGCCGGGCATCCGCACCGTCGGCTTCTGGGATGCGCGCCACGGCCAGTCCTGGGGGCTCGGCCGGCATTGCAACGAGGGTTTCAAGATCGCCTATCTCGCCCGCGGCAGCCTCGACCTCGTCGTGGACGAGCGGACCTATGCGCTCAAGCAGGGCCAGTTCATCGTCATCCGCCCCTGGCAGCTCCATGCCATCGGCAATCCGAATGTCGGGCCGAGCCGGCTCCTGTGGATCATCCTCGACGCGGGCCTGCGCCGGCCGAGCGAGACGCCCGACTGGCCGGACTGGCTCGTCTTCTCCAGGGACGAGGCGACGCGGCTCGGCGAGATCCTGACGCAGAACAACCAGCCCGTCTGGGACGGCGGCGCCGAGCTCTGCCGCGCCTTCGAGGCGATCCCCTCCATCCTGCTGGATCGCAGCCCGGAGGACGGCGAGACGCGCCTGAAGGTGGCGATCAACGCGATGATGCTGAGCCTGATCGACCGGATGAGCGAGCAGGTGCCGACCCTCGACCCCGACCTTTCGACGTCGCAGCACACCGTCGCCATCTTCCTGCGCCGCCTCGCGCTGGCGCTGGAGGAGGACTGGTCGCTGGAGGGCATGGCGGAGGAATGCGGCCTCTCGCGCACCCGCTTTGCCGACCATTGCAAGAAGCTCACCAACATGGCGCCGCGCCAGTACCTCCAGCACCTGCGCCTCGAGCAGGCCTCGCGCCTGCTGCAAGACCCGCGCAAGACCAGCGTAACGGAGATCGCACTGAGCTGCGGCTTCAATTCGAGCCAGTATTTCTCGAACGCCTTCAAGAGGAGATACGGCCACTCCCCGAGCAGCTACAGATAGTAGTTCATTTCTACGCCCTATCCTAGGCGCGCACCACGCCGAGGAGGCTGGCATGTCATCTTAACGAGGAAGGCGGATTATCGCGATAGCAGCTCCGATAACGGCGATTGCCACCGCCGCGCCGATCCATGCTCCATAGAGGCCCAAACCAAGGATGAAGCCCGCCAGAACCGGAGAGGTGATATCCGTCACGGCGACCAGTGCCTGCCCTGTTCCCATGACGACGCCTTGCCGCTCGGACGGAACATGGACTGACAGCGCTGCAAGATATGTGGGTTTTGCCAGAGCGTCGCCTGTGCTGATGCAGAGAACGGCAAAGGCGAGGACGGGGATCGTGCTCGCCAACCCCGCGCTGACGAAACCAGTGCAGATGAGGGCAAATATCAGCACGATCAACCGACGTTCCGGGAAGAACCGGCCGAGCCATCCGAGCAGGAAAAGCTGGACGAAAATGTTGATCACGCCGTCCGCCGCTATGATGTAGCTGAACTCGCGCGGCCCAAGCGCGTGGCCATTCCAGACGAACCTGTCAGCAAGAAAAATCGGGAGCTGCGAGGTATACATTCCATACGCGAAGAAGTGGCAGAGCATCACGATGATGAGCACACGGATCACCGGCAAGCTGGTTATTGCCCGCAATGAGATTTTCGCCTGATCGGCCTCGCCCTTGGCCTGTTCCGCCACCTTGCCGCCTTTCAGGCCGAAGGCCGTCACGACGACGCCGGAAGCCGACAGCGCCAGCGCCATGTAGATCGGCGCGGTCAAGGAGATTTCGGACAGAATGCTTGAAAGACCCGCACCGACGATCGCTCCGAGGCCAAGCCCGGCATTTACGACGCCAATCGCCTGGCGTCGGGTCGTCGGCGAGCTGTTGTCCGCCGCATAGGCGGCTGCGGCCGAGAAGTTGCCGGCCGTGAAACCGAACAGGAAACGTGCCAGCAGGACCGTGAAAATGCTTTGCGCAAGTGCGAGCAGCAGCAGGCTAACGATAGCTACGGCTTGGCTGGCCAGAAGAACCCGCTTGCGCCCGAAACGGTCGGAAAGCTGGCCGAGCAGAGGCGATGCGGCGGACTGGCTCAACGCTTCCGTAGCAAGGACCAGGCCGAAGACCAGCGGACTGGCCCCCATCTCCCGCAAATAGAATGGCAGGACGGGTAGAACCGCGCCGATACCGGCAGCATAGAGGCTGACGATAGCGAAGAGAGGCAGCATCAGCCACCAGTCGAGGTTCTCCCTCTCGCTGGCAACGCCCTCCGGTAAGGAGCGACCGGTCATTTCATGTCCTTCCGGCATTCATGGCAAACACGGTGCGGCAAGTGCTATCGTCCAGCGGCCATGCCCGGTCGAAATCAGCGAACGGCATCGGCTTGAAGGCGATCGCCAGATTGTTGGGGACGGCCGCACGCAGGACCTCGCCCGTGATTTCGATCAGGCGCGGGACGGGCACGCTGCCATGGCCGCTGCTCATCAATTCGATAGCCGAGGCGCGCAGGACGGAACCTGGCAGGGTAATATCCGATGCGGACACCGATCCGACCTGAACGAAACGCATGGGCACTGCGTCCCGGCCTGCCTTGGCGGCAGCGATCAGCAGGCGCCCGGCGCCAGGACCCCAAAGATAGTCGATCACGATATCGATACCTTGGGCCAATTCCTGCATGAAGCGATGTTCAAGCCACTCTGCATCCTCGCCGAGCTGGATCGTCGTATCGGCACCGAGGGATCTCGCTTCGCCAAGCGCCTTGGCGTTGCGGCCGGTGGCTATGATGCGGCCCGCACCAAGCAGCCTGGTTATCTGGACCGCAAGCCGTCCCGATGTGCCGGTGGCACCGTTGACCAGCACCGTCTCGCCCGGTTTCAGGCGGGGACGTTCGGTCAGCGCAATCCAGGAGGACATGCCGGGGTTGGCGATCGCCGCGATATCTACCCGGATCAGTCTCTCGCCTGCTGACGCCACGGGGGCGGCAAGTTCGCCCAGAGCGGGGGGCCGTCCGGTAGCAGAAACAATCGCGGCCTTCATTTCGGCTCCCCTTCGCCTTGCCCCACGCCCATGTCGCCGAGATAGCGCTCGAGCTTTGCGGTTCGTTCTGCGTCAAGGCTCAGGATCGCGCCGACATAACCGTCGGGCCGGATCAGCACGCACTCGCCGGATGCCAGATCATAGGCATCGCGGAGATGTCCCCAGGCGTCGACGATATCGCCTTGCGGGCCGATATGGTGGATATGCAGCCCCGGGCGGGACGCGACCGCCCCGAGCCCGGCGTCATGGACGAGCAGCGTCCAATGCTGCCCCCGGAACAGCTGGAAGAGCCGGGACGGCTGGCCCGCCGCACCCCGGATCGGGGCATCCGGCGCGCGGTCCCCGGCGCGCAAGCTTCCTGCGCGTTCGGACAATTGCAGGGAAAGCGGCGAACCCGGATAGCCGATATCGAGCTGGCGCACCTCGCGGCCGCGCCGCATCCCACCCTGCTTTTGCGCATCGAGCAGGCGGACCGAAAGCCCGAGCACCGATGCCGCGACCGGGCGCCGTTCCGCCTCGTAGGTGTCCAGCAGTTGAGCCTCCGCGCCCCGAAGCACGGCGGCCAGTTTCCAGCCCAGGTTATAGGCATCCTGCACGCTGGTGTTGAGGCCCTGGCCGCCCGTCGGCGGGTGTATGTGGGCGGCATCGCCGACGAGGAACACCCGGCCGACGCGGTAGCGATCGGCAAGCCGGGCGTTCATGGCGTAGGCCGAAGCCCAGGCGACCGAATGCACCTGGATATCATGGCGGCCTGTCCGCTCGCCGACCATCAGCCCAAGCCCCTCGGCCGAGAGATCGACCGCGCAGTCCGGCGGGACGGGGGCCTGGATCTGGAAGAGATCGGTTCCTGCGAGCGGGCAGATTGCGACCATCCGCTCCGTGTCGCCGTCGTTGAACTGGTGCCATGCATCGCGCTCCAGCCCGGACAGCTCGACATCCGCCACGATCGCATGCACGCCCAGCGTCTTGCCCGGGAACGCGACCCCGAGGGCATGTCGCACGAAGCTCCGTCCGCCGTCCGCGCCGACGAGATAGCGCGCATGGACGGTCTCTTCGCCATCCGGCCCGGCAAGGCGCGCCTCGACGCCGTTCCCGCCCTGTTCGAAGCCGACCAGCTCGCATCCGAACTCGACCTCATGGCCCAGCTCGGCCAATCGCTCCCGCATGATCCGCTCGGTGAGGAACTGCGGGATCATCAGTGCCAGATGATACGGCTCCGAAGGCGTCGGATCCTGGCGCTCGAGGTTGTCCTTCTCGGTCCAGCCGCCATCGTCACGATAGACACGCAATGGCGGATAGGTGCCGCCCGTGGCGGCGACCTTGTCGAGAATGCCAAGGTCCTCGAAAATCTCCTGGGTCCGCGGCTGAATGCCCTTGCCGCGCGAGCCGTGGAAGGGCTCCCCGCGCTTTTCGACCAGCCGGAAGGATATCCCGTGCCGCGCAAGCTCGATCGCCAGCGTCAGGCCAGCCGCTCCCGCGCCGCAGATGAGCACATCTGCCGCAAAATCGTTTGTCATGTCCGTCTCCATGTGTGTATTATGCACATAATAGGAGGGCGAGATGCCGTCAAGAAAAAATGTGAAAAATACACATATCGAGAGTCGCCTGCTTCGGCAGCTCCACGGCGCGCTGATGGACATCGTCAGCGTCATGAACCGGCCGCAGCGCGACGAGCAGATGGTGCGGGAGGCCGGGATCGCGCTGGATCGCGCCCTGTTTCCCCTGCTGGTCGGGATCGAGCGGGTCGGGCCGATCGGGATCGTGGAACTCGCCGACCGGGCCGGCCGCGACTACACCACCGTCAGCCGCCAGGTGGCGAAGCTGGAAAGCCTCGGCCTTGCCGAGCGCCGGCAGAGCGCCGCCGACCGCCGCGTCAACGAGGCTGTGATCACGCCGAAGGGCAAGGCGATGACTGACAGGATCGACGCGGCGCGCGAACGCTACGCCCGCGCTATCTTCGAGACATGGGACACCCACGACGTCGACGAACTCGTGCGGCTCATGCGCAAGTTCGCCGATGCTGTGAAGGAACAACCGGAGGCTCCATCCCGCGCCGGAGAGAACATATGATGCTCCACGCGTTCTATCGGGCCATTCGGCTTACAGATTCACTCGGATCTTTCCAGCGAAGCCTCGGTTGACGAGGCTTTCCGTCAACTCGGCTTGGATCGGCTCGATCCTTCCCGTCAACAATGGCGAGCTTGCGTTCGACACGTTCATGCAACTCGGCGCGGCGCCGCTGGAAAAATGGAAAAGCACCATTGGAAGCCATTTGACCGGTCCTTCCTGATGTCGCGCGCTGCAAAGCCCTCGCTCCAGGATGTCGGAAGGCATCGATTTTGCCTATGCCGCGGCAAAGGGTGGCATGCCGGCGCTTGTACAGGCGCCGGCTGTTCAGCCCGGCCCGAAAATCCGAGTCAACATCATGGTTTGATCGACGTCTCCGTCCTAGACGCCGAGATAGCGTTGCAGCAGTTCCGGCTGCTTCTTCAGTTCGCTTGCCGGCCCCTCATGGGCGATATGGCCGTTGTTGATGATGTAGACGCGATCGGCCAATGCGAGCGTCGCCGCGAGGTTCTGCTCGACCAGCACGATCGTCTGGCCAGCCCTGGCCAGGTCCTGGCAGGCGCGCATGAGGTCGCGGACGATCACCGGCGCCAGCCCTTCAAACGGCTCGTCGAGCAGGACGACCCTGGGGTCGCGAACGAGGGCGCGTGCGATTGCCAGCATCTGCTGCTCGCCGCCGGAAAGGTCGGTGCCGCGGCTGGTGCGGCGCTCCTTCAGGCGCGGAAACATCTCGTAGATGCGGTCGAGCGGCCACCTGTTCTCGGCGGTCAGGCCGGCGAGGATGATATTTTCCTCGACATTGAGGCTGCCGAAGATGCGCCGGTCCTCATGGACGAGCTGCATGCCCCGGCGCGCGACGGCATGGGCCTTCCGGCCCGCCAGTTCCTCGCCCTCGAGCCTGATGCTGCCGGTGCGCGGCCGCACCACGCCCATCAGGCTTTTCAGCGTGGTCGACTTGCCGGCGCCGTTGCGGCCGATGAGCGCGACGACCTCGTTCTTCTCGACACGCATGGAGACGTCAAACAGGATGTGACTGTCGCCGTAATAGCTGTTCAGCCCTTCGACTTCGAGCAGGCTCATGCCATCTCCTCGTCAACGCCGCCAAGATAGGCTTCCTGGACCTTGGGGTTGTTCTTGATTTCTTCAGGCGTGCCCTCGACAAGGACCCTGCCCTCCTGGAGCACCGTGACTTTGCCGACGAGTTCGAACAGCGCATCCATGTCGTGGTCGATGATGATCATGGTGCGGCCGATCGCAATCGACTTCAGCAGTGCAACGGTGGTCACGCGCTCCTGCGGGCTCATGCCGGCCAGAGGCTCGTCAAGCAGCAGCAGGCTGGGCGAGGTCGCCAGCGCCAACCCGATCTCCAGGCGCCGCTTCTCGCCATAGGCGAGTTCGGAAACGGGCGTATCGAGGCGGCGGGTCAGGTTGACCAGCGCGGCGGCGCCCTCGACCTGGTGATCGAGGCCCGGCACGCCCGACAGGCTCCTGTAAAGGTCGAGCTTGAACTTGCCGCGCAGCAGGCCGAGCGCCGCGATGGACAGGTTCTCGCGCACCGTCAGCCGCTCGAACAACTGGTTGATCTGATAGCTCTTGGTCAGGCCGAACTGGCACACGTCGGTCACGCTGAGGCCGGTGATGTCGCGACCTTCGAACACGATCTTGCCCGATGTCGGCGACACTTCGCAGGTGAGCATCTTGAAGAAGGTCGACTTGCCGGCGCCGTTCGGCCCGATGATGCCGCGCATCTCGCCATAGTCGACCGAGAAGTCGATGTCGCTGTTTGCAACGACGCCGCCATAGCTCTTGGTCAGGCCCGTTGCCTTCAGGATGGCGCCGACATTCTCGCTCGACGGCTTGCGGGCGAGCATTTCGGCGCTGCGGTTTGCAATCGCGGCCATGTTCTCGACTTCGGCGCCCGTCCCGGCGGTCGTTTCGTCGACCGGCTCGTGCTTGCGCTTTTCGCCGGCCGCGAGGTGATAGAGATCGACGAACGCGCCGACGAGGCCGCGGCGCAGGAAGCAGACCAGGAGCACGAAGACGATCCCGAGGACGAGCTTCCAGCTGGCGCCGAGGTTGAGCGTGGTCTGGAAGAAATCGCTCATGAAAAGCCATGCGCCTGCGCCGAGCAACGGGCCGAACAGCGTGCCGGCGCCGCCGATCGCCGTCTGCATGACGATCTCGCCCGACGTTGCGAACATGAACGCATCGGGCGGCATGAAGCCCTGGAACATGCCGAGCAGGCCGCCGGCAAAGCCCGTGTAGATGGCGGCGATGACAAAGACCGACAGCTTGTATCCGTGAATGTTGTGGCCGAGCGCCTCGGCCCTCAGCGGATTGTCGCGGATGGCGCGCAGCAGCAGGCCGAACGGCGAGCGCACGATGCGCAACGCAATTGCCAGTCCGACGAAATACCAGAAGGCAAAGAAGATATACATCGTCCAGTTCGAGTCGAACTCGATCGTCGTGAACCCGAGCGAAAGGTTCGGCGTGGGAACACCCGGCAGTCCGTTTTCGCCGCCGGTATATTCCGACAGCGGATTGAACTCGACGAAGAAGAAGACCTCGGCGATCGCCACGGTGATCATGGCGAAATAGATGCCGGTGCGCCTCAGCGCGATCAGGCCGACGAGATAGCCCACGACGCCGGCGGCGGCCGCGCCCAGGAACAGCGCCAGGATGGTGTTTTCCATCGGCGTCTCCGTCAGCATGTAGGCGGCGAACATGCCGCCGGTGCCGAAGAAGGCCGCCTGGCCGAAGGAGAGCAGCCCGGTATAGCCGAACAGCAGGTCGAAGCCGATGCCGAGCAATCCCCAGATGAGGATGCGGTTGATGGTGCTCGGCGTAAAGCCGAGATAGGGGAGCACGAACGGCGCCAGGCACAGGCCGATGACGACGAACAGTTCGATGAGGTAGGGGCGTTGTCTGATCATGGGGACCGCGTCTATTCGCGGCCCGCCGTGCCGAGCAGTCCGTGAGGACGAAGCACGAGCACCAGCGTCATCGCCACGAAAAGCATGACATAGGAATAGGCCGGGTTGAACATGGAGGTGATCGAGATGATCTCTCCTGCGATGAGGCCGCCAATGATGGCGCCGGGGAACGACCCGACGCCTCCTATCACGACGACCACGAAGGTCTGGACGAGGATCGCCTCCCCGACATCGGGCGCGATCGAAACCACCGGCGCATTGACGATGCCGGCAAAGCCGGCCGCCATCGCGCCGATGCCGAAGACGAGCATGAACACCTTGTAGACATCGATGCCCAGCGAATCGACCATGACCGAATCCTCGATGCCGGCGCGCACGATCATGCCGAGACGCGTCTTGTAGAGGACGAAGTAGAGGACGAGCAGCGCGATCGCGACGATGCCGAGCGCAGCGAGGCGATAGGTCGGATAGACCATGAAACCGAGATTGGTGATGCCCTGGAACATCGCCGGCGGCGGGGTCGTACGCGACAGGCTGCCGAAGAAGAAGCGGACCAGTTCGACGAAGACGATGCCGAGGCCGAAGGTGACGAGCAACTGGTCTTCAGGCGGCCGCGCATAGAAATGCCGGATGATCAACCGCTCGGTGACGACGCCGGCAAGCATGACGAACAGCGATCCGACGACCATCGCGGCTATGAAGGAATCGGTATAGGTGTAGGCCAGCCAGCCGGCATAGCCGCCGAGCATGAACATCGCGCCATGCGCGAGATTGAGCACGCCGAGCGTGCCGTAGATGATCGTCAGGCCCGATGCGATCAGCGCCAGCAGCGCGCCCAGCACAAGCCCGTTGAAGCATTGCGAGATAAAATTCGCCCAGTTGACCACGCCGCCCCACCTTTGTAATGGCCCGCCCGGACTTTTGCGGGGCTCGCCCCCGCGCCGCCGTCGGGCCGGATATAAACCGACCCCCCGCGGCTTTGGGCCGCGGGGAGACTGTCGCGCCTCAGGTATAGTCGCCCGGCTGGCAGCCGAAGGCGTCCGGCGCCTGGATGACCGTGTCGCCCGCGACCATTTCGAGCACTTCCCAGAAATCCTCGTCGTTCTTCATTTCGGACTGGGCCTTGCCCTTGACGATGACGACCGGGCGCACGCACTGATGGTCTTCGGGGCGATAATGGACATCGCCGAGCAGCGAGGGGATCGTCTCGCCCTTTTCGTACTGCTTGATGACATCCGGCGGATAGAAGCTGCCGGCTTCCGTCACCATGCGCGCCCAGTGGGCGAAGCTGACATAGCTGTTCTCCGCGCCCCATTCCGGCCGGTAGCCGTATTTCTGCTGGAACACCTCGACGAACTGCTTGGCCAGCGGGAACTTGTCCTCCAGCGTCCACCAGAAGTCGGTCGCCGCGAAGACGCCGGCGGTGATGTCCGGGCCGACTTCCTTGGCGAGGAACGGGATCTGGTAGGGAATGACCAGCGTCATCGTCGGCAGGATGCCGAACTGCTTGGCCTGCTGGGTCGACAACACGGCGTCGCGACCCCAGTTGACGTTGATCAGGAACTCGGCGCCCGAATTGGCGATGTTCGTCAGATACTGGCTGAAGTCCTGCGTGCCGAGCGGCGACACCTGATTGGTGACCATCTCCCAGCCGGCCTTCTGCGTCAGGTAGTCGTTGACGGACTTGGTGGTGGTGTGGCCGTAGGTGTAGTCGGGCGTCATGAACGCCGCCTTGCGCTTCTCCCCGAAATTCTTCACCAGCACCGGGCCGATCGCGTTGGCGGCCATCTCCCCGTAGAAGCCCTGGCGGAAGCCGTAGCGCACGCAGTCCTTGCCGGTGGTGTCGTTGGAACCGGAGATGCCGGCAAGGTAGAGAATCTTTTCGCGCTGGGCGAACTTGTTGAGCGCCACCGCGACGGCCGAGGAGGTCGACCCGGTCATCAGGACGATCTTGTTCTGGTTGATGAACGTCTGTTCGGCCTGCACCGCATTGTTGGGCTTGGCGGCGGAGTCGGCCGAAAGAAGCTGGACCTTCTTGCCCAAAAGGCCGTTGTCGATCTTCGGCGCGATCGCTTTCATGAGCTCGTGGTTGGTGTTGATGTGCTCGACGGCGAGCTCCCATCCCTTCAGCTCGTCGGCGCCCTGCACCGCATAGGTGCCGGTCAACGGAACGGCCGCGCCGACATAGATGCTGTCGCCTTCGGAGCCGGCCGGCCATGTGCCGATCGGCGGCTTGTCGTCGGCCCATGCAAGGATCGGCATTGACGGCAGCATTGCCGCACCCGCCGCGCCCGCGCCGGCAAGCAAGGCCTGGCGGCGCGTCCACGCGCTATTCAAAATTCGAGACATAGACTTCCTCCCGTTTCAGACACCGGCCCTCCCGGCCGCCCTGAGAACTCGATGGAGGAAAATTCCCTCGACAAATCCCGCAACAGGGCGTACGGCGTGCGCCGTCGACCCGGAATGAGCAGGATCAGCTCCTCCACTGAATCCAGGCTTCAATAAACGGCAGCAAACTGATCGAAACCTGACACAAAGCTGACGCGAAACTGAATTTTGTTAGTTTTTCGTGATTTGCCGTGTCGGCGGAACCGCCGCGTCAATCGCACCGATCAGCAAATCGAGGGACGGCGCGGCAGCCGCATATCCCGATTGCACGGACGAGCGCGCCGCATGCACGCCGTTCTCCAGCGCCAGCGCCGCCTCGCTGATCTCGGGATACCCGAACGTGCCGGCGGCGCCCACAAGCCTGTGCGCCAGGCTCTCGAGGTCCGCCAGCACATCGTCATCGGTCGGGTTATATTCGAGAAGGTCCGCGAAACGCGCGAGCGCAAGACGATCTTCGGCAAGACGCGCGGCAAACGCCCCGTCCGGGTCGAGACGTGCGAGATCCGCCGGGCCCGGCCGCTTCATCATTTGGTTGCAGCGGGTCGTTTCCACCAGCCGGTAGCCGATGCCGCGGCGGGTCTCGACCTTGGCCTCGGCGCCGACGGAGTGCAAAACCTGCCTCAGTTTGGAGATATGGGCCTCGATCGCATTGCCGGACACCTCGTCGCTGAACGAGTAGAGCGCCTCTTCGATCATCCGTTTCGGCGTCATGTGGTTCTTGCGCCGGGCCAGCAGCTCAAGCAGCTGGAATTGCTTGCGCGTCAGCGGCGCGCTGACGCCGCCGACGATCGCCTCGAGCGCATCGCGGTCGACGACGATGTTGGCCACGACCAGCCGATTGTCCTTCATCGACGACGGCCGGCGCAAGAGGGCGGCAATCCGGGCGCGAAGCTCGGGAACGGCGAACGGCTTCACCAGATAGTCGTCGGCGCCGTTGGCGAGCCCGCTGACCTTGTCCTCCACCTTGCCGCGCGCCGTCACCATCAAAATGGGGGCGGCAATCGAGCGTTTGCGCATTTCGCGGACAAGCTCGAGCCCGTCACGGTCGGGCAGGCCGATATCGACGACCATCAGGGAGTATTCCGTCTCACGCGCGGCAGCGAGCGCATCCTCGGCAAAACCCATGACGTCGACCGTGAAGCCAAGCGCGCGCAGCTCCCGCCCGACAAGCCCGGCGACGTCGCGATCATCTTCCACGACCAGAACGCGTGGCGACGCGGACGCCATTCCATCATCGAATGCAGCGTTTTTTCCCGGCTCCGCCGTGGAAGCGCGGTTCACCATCTCACTCGCCCGATTGTTTCACCCCCCGGTTGTCTTGGGATTTTGGAAGGCTTGTGAGGCAAAAGCAAGAGGTTTACATATTTCGCCAGGGACCAGGAGCGTTCGTCGAACCGACATCCGGCACGCGGCAACGATTTCCTGGCCGAGGAGGAGGCATGTCGGCTTCGGTCCTGATCGCCGATGACGATCCGAACATATCGCGCGCCCTGGGTTTCCTGATGCGCCAGGAAGGCTATGACGTGCGCATCGTCGCCGATGGCGAGCAGGCGCTGGCTGCCGTCAGCAGCGATCCGCCCGACGTCATCCTGCTCGACGTCATGATGCCCAAGGGCAACGGATATGACGTGTGCCGCGCGTTGCGTGCAAACGGATCGTACGGAAATATCCGCATCATCATGCTGACGGCCAAGGGTGGCGAGGCGGACCAGCGGGTCGGCATGGAACTGGGCGCGAACGCCTATATCACCAAGCCGTTTGCCATCATCGATGTGGTCTCGTGTGTGCAATCGGTGCTGTCCACCCGGATGCCCGAGTAGCGGCGGATGCAAGGATGCTGAGAAAAACGGCAAGACGGGATCGCGTACTGGCACTGTTCGGCGCCGGGGTGCTGCTGCTCAACCCGCCGATCGTCAATCTCTTCTCCGGATACGTCTTCGGCGTACCGGCACTCTATCTCTACTTCTTCGGCGTCTGGGCGCTGGTGATCGGCGCCATCGCCCTGATTTGCGAACGCGGCGCAGGCCAGGCGGCCGACGGCGGCAGGGACACGCCGCCGCAATGAGCCAGCCGGTCCTCGTCGCGATCGCCGTCGCCTATCTGCTGTTGCTGTTCGCGATTGCCTGGGCGGTGGAGCGCGGATCGGACCGGCTGTCGCGGCTCACCGGCTCCAGCGTCGTCTACACGCTGTCGCTCGCCGTCTATTGCAGCTCGTGGACGTTCAACGGCGGCGTTGGCAAAGCCTCGCAGACGGGCCTCGACTTCCTGCCGATCTATCTCGGGCCGACGCTGGTCTTCTGCCTGGGGCCGCTGGTGCTGCGCCGCATCCTGCGCATCAGCCGCGCCAACCGCATCACGTCGATCGCAGACCTCATCGGCGCGCGCTTCGGCAAACGCGCCAGCCTCGCCGCGCTGGTGACCACGATCGCGGTGATCGGCCTCGTTCCCTACATCGCGCTGCAGCTCAAATCGATTTCCAACGGGCTCGCGGCGCTGAGCAGCAGCGGCTCGGCAGCCGGCATAGACGGACCGGTGCTGGCGGACGGCGCCCTGTGGGCCGCCATCGTGCTGACCATCTTCGCAATGCTGTTCGGCAGCCGCAGCATCCGGCCGGGCGAACATCATCCCGGCATGGTCGTGGCGGTCGCGGTCGAATCGATCCTGAAGCTGATCATCCTGACGGTGATCGGGCTCTTCGTCGTCTATTGGCTGTTCGACGGATTCGGCGACCTGTTCGCACAGGCCTCGCAGGTGCCGGACATCGGCGCCGTTTTCGACGGGTCGTCGCAGCCCTACGGCTATAGCTGGATCAGCATGACGCTGCTCGCCGCACTCGCCATCTTCTGCCTTCCCCGGCAATTTCAGGTGATGGTGGTCGAAAACGTCGACGAACGCCATCTCAACCGGGCGCTCTGGCTGTTTCCGCTCTATCTGCTTGCGATCAACCTGTTCGTGCTGCCGATCGCCATCGCCGGACGGCTCATACTGTCGCCCGACACCGATCCGGACAGCCTCGTGCTGGCCCTGCCCTATCTGACCGGGCATCCGTGGCTTGCGCTGATCGCCTTTCTCGGCGGCCTGTCCGCCGCGGCGAGCATGGTGGTCGTCGAGGCCACCGCGCTGAGCCTGATGGTCTGCAACGATGTCGTGATGCCGGCGCTGCTGCGGGTCAGGCGGCTCGGCCTTGCCGAGAAATCCGATCTGACACGACTGCTTCTGTGGATCCGCCGCGCGGCCATGGCCGCGATCATGGCGCTCGGCTACCTCTACATGCGTCACGACAGCGCCCAGTTCGCGCTGGTGTCGATCGGGTTGATGTCGTTCGTTGCGGTCGCGCAGTTCGCGCCGGCCATCCTCGGCGGCATATATTGGCGCAACGCCACCTGGGCCGGCGCCTTTGCCGGCATTTCACTGGGGTTTGGCATCTGGTGCTACACATTGCTGCTGCCGTCCTTCGCGCGGTCCGGCGCGCTGGGCATGGAGTTCATCGCGCATGGCCCCGCCGGCATTGCGCTCCTGAAGCCCTATGAACTGTTCGGACTGCGAGGCCTCGATCCCGTCACCCATGCCACCTTCTGGTCGCTGTTCGCCAATATAGGCGCCTTCGTGGCCGTCTCGCTCGTCGGCAACCAGCGGCCGATGGAAAGGGCGCGCGCGACGATGTTCGTCGATGCCGTCGATTCCGGCGAGGTGGCGCAGATCATGCGCCGCACGGCGCTGGTTCCCGATCTGATGACCGTGACCGCACGGTTCGTCGGCCGCGAGAAGGCCGTCGAAGCCTATGCGAATTTCGCCCGCACCCGCGGCGTCGATCCGGACACGACGATGCGGGCCGACGCCGAGACGGTGCTGTTTTACGAACGGCTGCTGGCAGGCGTCATCGGCGCGGCGTCCGCGCGCGTCCTCGTAGGCGCCGTCGTCGAGGAAGAGCCGCTCGGCATGGACGAGGTCATGCGGATTCTCGACGAGACGTCCAAGGTGTTCGAGGCCAACCGGCAGCTCCAGGAAAAATCGTACGAGCTGGAGAACGCGACCGCCGAGTTGCGGGCTGCCAATGCGCGGCTGAAGGTGCTGGACCGCCTGAAGGACGACTTCGTCGTCACGGTGAACCACGAGCTGCGGACCCCGCTCGCCTCGATCCGCGCCTTCTCGGAAATCCTTCGCGACCACGCCGGCATCACCGATGGCGAGCGGCGGGAATTCCTGCAGATCGTCGTCAACGAATCGGAACGGCTGACGCGCCTTATCAATCAACTGCTCGATCTGTCGAAGATCGAGGCCAATGGATCGATGCCCGTCGCCAACAGCAAGGTCGATCTGGCCGAGGTCGCCCGCGAATCGGTCGCCGCCGTGCGGCAGGTCTTTGCCGAGAACCGGGTCGGCCTGTCGCTCGACATCGCGGTGGAACCGGCTCACGTCCTCGGCGATCACGACCGGCTCGTGCAGGTGACCATCAACCTGCTGGGCAATGCGGTAAAGTTCTCCCCGCCGGAAACAGGCAAGGCTCACCTTTCGCTCCGCCGTGAGAGGGAGTTCTTCGAGATCGCGGTGTCCGACAATGGCAAGGGCATTCGGGCCGAAGACCGGGAAGTCGTGTTCGAGCGCTTCCGGCAACTCGGGGACACGATGACCGACAAGCCGCACGGCGCCGGGCTCGGACTCGCCATCTCGCAACGCATCGTCGCCCAGCACGGCGGCGACATATGGGTGGAGGGCGCCGAGAACAAAGGCGCGATCTTCAAGATCAGGCTGAAGGCAATGCCTTCGAAGACCTCCGGTGCAAAACGAGCCCGATAAGACTGATCTCTCAAGGTCGTGGCTGTCCGATCCCAGGCTTTGATGATGCGGTCCTTTCGCAGCGATGGAGGGATGCGCTAAGATAGTCGAGTGGAAGAAGCGGACCTCTCTCGCCGACCCTCCAACCGGGCTGAAAGACCGGCACTCGTATGCGTGCCCCGAGAGCGGCTGAAAGATTCTAGTGGGCGGTTCAGACAACGACCCTAAACTTCAGGACGCGCTGGTGTGACTAGCCCCAGTCGTCGCGGAGGCGATCCTGGCATTTAGTGCACGAATGATGTCGCTTCCAAGTTGCTGGGTGTTTTTCAATCCACCCTTCGAGTTAAATAGATCGACACCCACCTCGGTTGCTATCGGGCGCAAGACTTCTTTGACTACGACCGGTTGGATTTCTCCGCGGCTACGAATCCGGATTGCGCCATTTTCGTATTGGACGATCTCAAGGTTAGCGTAGGTCGCAAGAGCTGTGATTTCCAAGTCTTCGACTGGTCGCTCCTCCCGCCTCCCTTGAACGATTGAATAGATAAACTTGCCATCTCGAGATCGCATGCGCGTCTGCGCATCGTGCGCTGCGATGTCGAGCAACTCTTCGACGGAGACACCCTTCTCCTCATCAACATTTATCCGAAGCACCAATATGCGATCCACATGGTGAAAGGTGTTCTGATTGAAGCTAACATGGTTCGATGTCGTGACGGTTTTGACTGATATCCGCTCGTTGGATGCCGATACTACATCATATCCGCGCTGGTTTGTATCCAGTGCCATTTGCCCACGCTTAATCATCGCGGCGTAAAGCTCACCGATGCGTCCCGTAAGATGATTGAGTTCGCCCGGACTGACGCCCCAGCTGATCTCTTTCTCAAACCATGACAACGCCTCCGCAAGCGACTGAATGATCTGGACCTGAGTAAGTGTCGGACGGTCTGATATCAAAGATTCCTCTCAATCAAGACTGGTGATCCTGGCCGGCGAGAAGGTTTCGAGTTTCTTCAGGCCACTAATCATATTTTGCCGTATAGCGGCGTTTCGATTGCACCCTTCAGCATTCTCGCTTGACCTTGATGTAAGTAAACGCGATGCAGAATACCTCGTCCATACATGCCAATCTGCAAGTCAAGGGAGTTCTAGCTGGTTGGCTTGCTGATCTCTAGCGTCAAACGAACCTGGTAAAATCTCCAGCTATCGGGCGGCCCCGCCGCTGAAATGGCGCTCGAATGTGAAAAGCGAGGTCGGTAGTTCCGAACCGCCCTCAAGCGCGAGATCGCTCAGGATCTCGCCGACCACGCTGGTGAACTTGAACCCGTGGCCGGAGCAGGCAGACGATACCACGACGTTGCGATGCCGGGGGCTGAAGTCGATCAGGAAATCCTCGCTCGGCAGCATCGTGTAGCGGCAGGTCGTGGCGCGCAGGCGCGCCGAGGCCGCCTTCGGCAGGCGCTTGCGGGCGAAGGCATCCAGCAGGTCCGTGTCGGCCTTATTGACCGGCGGATTGGGCTTGGCCGGATCGACAGGCTCGCGGAAATGCGCATGGCGGCCGATCTTGACGCCGTCGAACCCGATTGCCGGAAAACCGAAATAGGAGCCGCCGTCACCCTCGTCACGCAGGAAGCAGGGCATCCGGTCGGGCCGGGCGACGAAACCGTCTTCCGGCTGATACCAGGCGACGACCTGCCGGATCGGCACGGCCTGGGCGGCAAGCTCCGGAACAAGCTCGGCGATCCACGCACCCGTCGCGACGATCACTTTCCGCGCCCGGTATTTTCCGGTCGTCGTGAGGATGTCGACACCGTTATCGTCCGGTTCGATCGCCGTCACCCGCTCGCCGAAATGCAGTTCCGCACCATCTTCGGCCGCGAGCTTCAGATAGCCCATGATGGCCGCCTCCGGCCGGATGTAGCCGCCCTGGGGATCGAGCAGCCCGATCTCGCCGTCCTCCAGCGCGAAGGCCGGGTAGCGCCGCGCCATCTCGGCCTTGTCGAGGATTTCATGTGCCAGGCCGTGCAGGTCGCAGGATGCCTTCGTGCCGCTGACGATCTTGCTGTCGGGCCGGCCGATCTGGAGCACGCCGGTGACGGTGAGGATCTCCGCCCGCAACCGCGCCTCCAACGCCCGCCAGTTCCCGTAGGCGCGCCGCAGCAGCGGAACATAGGACGGGTCCTCGAAATAACCGAGCCGGATCAGCCGGCTGTCGCCATGCGAAGAGCTGAGGGCATGAGCGGGAAAATGCGCTTCGATGCCAAGAACGCGCGCACCGCACGCGGCGGCAAATGAAGCCGCGGCGCTTCCCATGGCGCCGAGGCCGATGACGGCGAGATCGAATTCCGCAGGCATGACGTCTTCTCCGTCTACGTTGCCGGTTTTTCTCCGGCGATCAGGGCCCGCAGCGTTTCGATATCCGCGCCGAGCGGCCGGTCGTCCTCGTAGTGCGCGACGTTCTCGCGGACCATGGAATAAAGGGCCTGCGTGCCGGCGGCACGCTTCCCCTTGCCTGCCAGGAAATCGTGCGCCTGTGCCGCCGCCATCAGTTCGATGGCGAGGATGTGTTCGGCATTGTCGATGATATCGTGCAGCTTGCTGGCCGCCGCCGTCGGATGCGCGAGGAAGTCTTCCTGCAGGCCGGAGGTGATGCCCCCGTCGGTCGAGGCGGGTGCCGCAAGGCGGCGGTTCTCCGCGCTGAGCGCGGTTGCGGTATATTGCGCGATCATGAAGCCCGAATGGCTGCCGGCATCGCTGGCAAGGAAGGGCGGCAGGCCGCTGACCAGCGGATTGACCAGACGGTCCATGCGCCGCTCGCTCATCGCCGCGATCTGGGCAATCGCTATCGCCAGGCCATCGGCCGCCTGCCCCAGTGCCGGCGCGACGGCATGGGCCTGCGAGGAGACGAGCGGATGTTCCGGCGTGCCGGAAACGGCCGGATTGTCGGTGACCGAAGCAAGCTCGCGATTGACGACCGCGCCGGCCTGCTCGAACACATCCCAGGCCGCGCCGTGCGCATGGGGGACGGCGCGCAGGCTCAATGCATCCTGCGTGCGCCTGCCGAGCGCTGCGGCGATCAGGCCGCTGCCGGCAAGCCGCGCCCGCAGCGTCGCGCCGACCCGGGCAATCCCCGCGGACGGGCGAAGCGCCAGAACGGCCTCGTCGAAAGCCGCCATCTGGCATCCCGCCGCCTCGAGCGTGAGCGCGGCGACCGCGTCGGCCCATTGCAGCAGATGCTCGGCACGCGAGAGCGCGAGCGCGAAAAGCCCCGTCGCGCAGGCCGTGCCGTTGACAAGGCTCAAGCCTTCCTTGGCCTCCAGCACCAGCGGCGCGAGACCGATGGCGGCGAGCGCCTCGCGCCCGGTCATCCGCTCGCCGCGCACGACGGCATGCCCCTCGCCGATCAGGACGAGGGCGGTATGCGCATTGTGGGTGAGATATCCCGCCGACCCCTTGGACGGCACCTCGGGAATGCAGTCCTGCGCAAGGAAGGCTGCGAGATGATTGACGACCGCCGGGCGCACGCCCGAATGGCCGTGGCTGAAATTGGCGATCTGCGCGGCGATGATCGACCGCACCGCACGCGGCGGCAGGAGCGGGCCGACGCCGCAGGCATGGCTGAGCACGATATTGCGCGACAGCCGGCTCTGCGAGGCCACGTCGACGACCGTATCGGAAAGGGCGCCGACGCCCGTATTGACGCCATAGGCGCGAATGCCGGCCGCCACGATGGCATCGACGATCTTGCGCGCATGGGCGACGCGGGCGACGGCTCGCTCGGAGAGGACGAGCGTTTCCCCCGCCCCGATCCGCGCGACCTCCCGCCAGGACAGTCCGCCGTCGAGAACGACGCTCATTGCTCGCCGCCGAAATGGCCGATGAACTGGCGGAAAGCCGGCGACGCGCCGCTGCCGAACATGTCGTCCGGCGTGCCGCTGCTGTCGACAAGGCCCTGGCGCATGAAGACGACGCGGTTGGAGACGTTGCGCGCAAAACTCATCTCGTGCGTGACGACGAGCATCGTCATGCCCTCTTCGGCCAGCGCGCGCATGACGCGCAGCACCTCGCCGACGAGTTCCGGGTCCAGCGCCGAGGTCGGCTCATCGAACAGCATGACCTTGGGCTTCATGGCGAGCGCGCGGGCGATGGCCGCGCGCTGCTGCTGGCCGCCCGACAGATGGGCGGGATAGGCATGGCGCTTGTCGGCGATGCCGACCTTATCGAGCAGCGCCTCCGCCTCGGCGATGCATTCGGCCTTCGGGCGCTTCAGCACATGGACAGGGCCTTCGATGACGTTCTGCAGGATCGTCATGTGGGACCAGAGATTGAAGCTCTGGAACACCATGCCGAGCTCGGAGCGGATATGATCCACCTGCTTCTGGCTCTCCGGCCGGCTCTGGCCGTTCTTCCTCACCATGCGAATCTGCTCGCCGTCGACGAAGATCTCGCCGTCCGTCGCCGTCTCCAGGAGGTTGATGCAGCGCAGGAAGGTCGATTTGCCGGAGCCGGAAGCGCCGAGCAGCGAGATCACGTCGCCGTCTTCGGCGTCGAGCGAAATACCCTTCAGCACTTCGTGACTGCCGAAACTCTTGCGGATATTGCGGACGGAAAGGCGGGTCACGCCGGGCATCGGGATCTCCCTCAGGCTTTGACGGCCGACGGCGGGGCCGCGCGGCGATGTTTGGAGAGCGAATGTTCGAGCAGCGCCATGCCCTGCAGGATCAGGAAGTTCAGCACGAGATAGATAAGGGCCGCGCAGAGGAAGACCTCCATCGTCCGGTAGGTCTGCGAGATCAGCCGCTGGGCGACGCCGGTCACTTCCCAGACGGTGACGAGGCTGGCGAGCGCGGTCGACTTCATCATCAGCACGATTTCCGTCGAATAGGCCGGAAGCGCATGGCGGAAGGCGATGGGCGCGATGATGCGGCGGACCAGCAGGAAGCCCGACATGCCGATCGCACGGGCCGCCTCGATCTCCTTCGGCGAGACGGCACGGATGCCGCTCCGGAAGATTTCCGCCGAATAGCCGGCCGTGCAGAGCGCCAGCGACAGGACGGCGCAGACGACGGGCTCGCGCAGGAACGGCCACAGGAACGAATAGCGGATGACGCCGAACTGGCCGAGCCCGTAGAAGACGAGGAACATCTGGATCAAGAGCGGCGAGCCGCGGAAGACGAAGATGTAGCCCTTGGCGAAACCGGACAGGATCCGGTTGCCGGAAACCCGCATCGTGACGATCACCAGCGCCAGAAGGCCGCCGAAGAACACCGAGAGCGAGAACAGGAGAAGCGTCATGGGCACGGCCTTGAGGAGCGTGACCATCGCGGAGGAAAGGAAGGCGATATCCATCAGGCCTGCCCCATGGCTGCGGCCGGCATGCTGCGGTTCGCGCGCCGCTCGGCGCGGTTGAAGACCCGGTCCGAAAAACTGGTGAGCAGCAGATAGAGAACACCGCCGACGATGTAGAAGAGGAAATATTGCCGGGTCGAGCCCGCCGCCACCTGGCTGGTGCGCATGAGCTCGGCAAGGCCGGTGACGGAGATCAGCGCCGAATCCTTCAGCGTGAGCTGCCAGACATTGCCGAGGCCGGGAATGGCGTAGCGCAGCACCTGGGGCATGACGACACGGCGCAGGCGCAGCATGCGGTTCATGCCGATGGCCGAGGCCGCCTCGAGCTCGCCCTTGGCGATGGCAAGATACGCTCCGCGATAGACTTCGGCCTGGTAGGAGCCGGAAATGATGCCGACCGCAAGCGCGCCGGCCGCAAAGGACGGCAGGCCGAGGAAGCCTTCATAGCCGAGCCACTGGCCGACGGCGGTGACCGCCGACGAGCCGCCGAAATAGATGAGATAGATGATCAGCAGTTCCGGCACGCCGCGAAACACGGTCGTGTAGACGTTGCCGAGGCCGACCAAAAGCACGTTGCCCGAGAGTTTGGCGGTCGCAACCAGGGTGCCGAGCACGGCCCCGATCAAAAGCGCCGTCGCCGTCACCGCGAGCGTCATCAGCGTGGCGACCAGAAGCAGCGCGCCCCACCCGTTCTGGCCGAAGCCCAGCAGTTCCAAGGTTGCCATGTCCGTTTTCCGTCGATTGCGGCATCAAGACAAATGCGACGCGGACCCCCGGCAGCGTTGCCGGAGGCCTCGATCGCGAAGACGTATCGCGCGGCTTACTCCGCCGGGCTGACGTCGACCTTGAACCACTTCATCGACAGGTCCTTCACGGTTCCGTCGGCAAGCGCCGACTTGATGGCCTCGTTGAACTTGTCACGCAGGTCCGTATCCGCCTTGCGAATGCCGAGACCTTCGCCCTCGCCCCAGATCGGGCCGACGATTTCCGGGCCGGTAAAGGCGAGCGCGCCGTTTGCGGCAGCAAAGGCATTGCCGAAATAGACGGCGTCGTCGAAGCCGAGGTCGATACGGCCGTTCTGGAGGTCCAGGTCGCGTTCGGCGCCCGTCTTGTATTCACGGATCTCGGAGCTCGCGCCGAAATTGTCGTAGATGAATTTCGCATAGACGGTCGCGGCCTGGATGCCGATCGTCTTGCCGGCGAAGGCCTCCTTCAGCGCGTCGATTTCCTTCACGCCGGTCTCGCCGGGCGTCATCTTGACGGTCGCGCCGGTTCCGGCCGCGTTGGCCAGCGGGCTGTCGGCCGCCGTCGCGAAGGCTGCCGGGGTGGCGGCATAGGGAATGGTGAAATCGATGATCTGCTTGCGCTCCTCGGTGATCGACAGCGCGTCCATGATCACGTCGAACTTGCCGGCATTCAGCGCCGGGATCATGCCGTCCCAGTCGGAAGCGACCAGCGTGCATTCGATCTTGGCGCGCTCGCACAGCACCTTGGCAAGCTCCGGCTCGAAACCGCCGAGCGTGCCGTCGGCATTGGTGAGGTTCCAGGGCGCATAGGCGCCTTCGAGCGTGATCGTCGCCGTCTTCCAGTCCTTGGCGAAGGCCGGGGCAGAGAGCACGGCCAAAGCAGCCGCGCCCGCAAGAATAAGTTTCTGCAGTTTCATTTGAAAATCCCTCTGAAGTTCGTTGACTACCGTTGCCTGCCGATCTTCGCCGGCTTGCCGCCATCGCAAATGCTCTGGGGAGGTTGTATATGGTACCATAGGATAAAACTTATGTTATGCAAGATAGATATTCGGTTTTTTGATGGTCGGGCGCGATGCCGGGGATTCGACGATGAAACGTATCAATGAAATGCGGACCGAACTGGCGGCGAACGATACGACCCCCCTCTATGTCGGCGTCAAGCAGATCATTCTAGACAGGATCCACAGCGGGGAATGGCCGCCGAAGCATCGCGTTCCCTCGGAGAACGAGTTGGTGGCCGAGCTCGGCGTCAGCAAGATGACGGCCAATCGCGCGCTGCGCGAACTTGCAAACGAAGGCGAACTCGTTCGAATCCAGGGCATCGGCTCCTTCGTGGCCGAGCGCAAGGGTGTCTCGACCCTGTTCGAGGTCCGCAACATCGCGGAGGAGATCGCGGAGCGGGGCCACACCCACGAAGCGAGGGTGGTCACGCTGGCGGAAGCCTCGGCGCCCCCGGATGTCGCGGATGCCCTGGGGCTGGAAATCGGCGCTCCCGTTTTCCACTCCCTCATCGTCCACAGCGAGGAAGGGGTGCCGGTGCAGATAGAGGACCGCTACGTGCATCCCGGCGTTGCGCCCGACTATCTCAGCCAGGACTTTTCGGCCACGACGCCGAATGCGTACCTGTCGGCCATCGCCCCGCTGAGAGGCTCCGAGCATGTCGTCGAGGCAACGATCCCACAGCCTTGGGAATGCAAGCTCCTGATGATCCTGAAAACCGAGCCCTGCCTGATGATCCGGCGCCTGACCTGGTCGGATCGCAATATCGTCTCCACCACCCGGATCATCTATCCGGGACAACGATACCGCCTCGAAAGCCGCAGCGGCACCAGGCCCACACCTTAGTTGTATATGGGACAGCCCCGCATATACCACCTCTCTACTATAGGAGGAATGCAAAGCTCTTGGTGCTCCGCATTGCTGGAAGACAGGTGCATCAGCGATCCCAAAAGCGAGAAAAATGGCATTATCGGGCGAGGCCAAAGCGTTCGAGGCCGTCGGCGAGAATCTCGAGGCCGCGGATTGTACGTATGGTCGGGTCCATGAACTGGACCTTCATCTCGACAATCCGTCCCTGGCGTACGGCATCCATGTTGCTCGCAACCGGGTCATTCTTGAGGAAATCGAGCTTTGCGGCGAGATCGTCGCCTTCGAAACGCCGACGCGTCATGTCGCCGGCGACAATCAGGGTGGGGTCAGCTTTGGCGATCGTCTCCCAGCCGACCGTCGGCCATTCTTCGTTGCTGGCGACCACGTTCGCAATGCCCAGTTCGGACATGAGATAGGCCGGGACGCCGCCCTTGCCCGCCACATAAGGGTCGCCCTTGAGCTTGGCGCTTGAATACCAGAAGACCGCGGACACATCTTTCGTCAGTGCCGCAATCCGGGCTTTCGCCGCCTGCTCACGGGCCTTCATCGCGGCAATCACCTCGGCACCCCGGCCGGAAACGTTGAAGATGCGCGCGACCTCCTCGATTTCCTGGTAGATCAGGCCCATCGAGAACGTCGGCGGCTCGTCCCCGGCCTTCCTGCCTTTCAAGTGGCAATCGGCCGGCGCCGTATAGACCGGAATGCCCAACTCCTCGAACTGCTCGACCGAGGCCACAACGCCCTCCGGGCCGATCTGCCATTGGAATTGGGTGGCGACGAAATCCGGTTTCGTTGCCAGAATTCCTTCAAAGCTCGGATCGAGTTCGGCAATGCGCGGAACGCGGGCATCCGCCTCCTCGAAGCCTTCGAGCACCGGGCCGATCCAGAGCGCCGAACCGACCAGCTTGTCCTCGAGGCCAAGCAGATAGAAAATTTCAGCGGAGTTCTGGCCGTCGGCAACCGCACGCGACGGCGCCTTGTCGAATGTCAGCGTCCGGCCGCAATTCTCGATCGAGAACGGATATCGGGTTTCCTGGCCGGCGCCGGCCGACGCGCTGCAGAAGAACGTGGCGGAAGCGGCCAGGGCCACTGAAACGAATACGCCGGCTTTGTTCACGACGAGCGTCCTTCTGCTTGCGGGAGGGCGTTCAGGTCCGGGCCGTCGATGTCGCGGGGGCGAGATGCCGTCAGGACAAAGCGCCGGTAGAAACGCGTCCGCAACCTGTTCCTGAGGTCGGCATTGCGGCGCTGTGCGGCCGCAATCGGCCGGTGGGAGGGAAAGCGGATATCCGCAAAACCCGCGGCGGCAACGAGAGGCTCCACGCGTTCTGCAGTCAGCCCGTCGCTGAATGGCAGGCGGGTCATGATATCCGCATGCTTCTCGCTCATGGCCCCGTCGTAATAGGGGTCATGGCCGATGAAGCGCTCGATCGCACGGACCGCCAGGCTCGCAATCCGCCCGATCGGCGTCGGCTTTGTCCAGTCGCCGTCGAAGACCAGCAACGTTCCACCGGGCTTCAGCACGCGGAACCAGTCCGCAAGCGCCTGCTCCGGTTCCGTCAGCGTCCAGACGAGATGGCGGCAGATCACCGCGTCATAGGCCTGGTCGAGTTCCATCGTCCGCTCGGCATCGGCCAGGAGGAAACGGGCCCGCGCGTTGCCGGCGTGCTTGGCGCGCGCCACGCCGAGCATCGCTTCGGAAAAATCAAGCGCCGTCACCTCATGGCCGAGGGAAAGCAGGACGTTGGTCACCTCGCCGGTACCGCAGGCAAGTTCCAGCACCCTTTGCGGCGCCGGGCCGATTGCCTGACGCACGGCCGCTGCCCAGGCGTCCAGTTCCGGGCCCGGCGGGATGCGGTGGCCGAATGCGAGGTCGAAGGTCGCCGAGCGCCGCGTCCAGTATTCCCGGATGTCTTCCTTCAGATCACGATTGCGCATCTCCATCGGCCTAGGCCCCCATGGCGGAAAGGGTTCTGCGCCCTTGTGCACGCGGCGCGCGCTTCTGCGTCCGCCGCGTCAGGAAGCGGATGTTGCAGATGCCCCCATCGTCCTGCTCGATCTCGACATCGAAGCCGAACACCGTGCGGATGCGCTCCTCCGTCAAAACCTCGCGCGGCTCGCCGAGCCCGGCAAGGCGGCCTTCCTGCAGCACCGCGATCCGGTCGCAGAACAGGGCCGCATGGTTGAGATCGTGCAGAGCCGCAACGACCGTCAGCTCCTGTTGCCGCACCAGATCGAGCAGGCCGATCTGATGACCGATATCGAGATGGTTGGTCGGCTCGTCGAGCAGCAGAATTTCCGGCTGTTGCGCAAGCGCGCGGGCGATGTGCAGGCGCTGCCGCTCGCCGCCGGACAGGGTGTGCCAGGATCGGCCCGCCAGATACGCCATGTCGACATCCTCCAGCGCGCCATCGACAATCCGGTCGTCTTCTGGCGACCAGGGCGACAGCGCGCCGAGGTAGGGTGTGCGGCCCAGTTCGACGGCTTGCCGCGCCGTGATGCGCTCGCCGGTTTCCGCCTGCTGTTCGACAAGGGCCAGGCGCCGTGCGACGGCGCGCCTGCCGAGCAATCCAATCGGCGCGCCATCGAGGAGGACGGAGCCGGATTTCGGGGCGCGGATGCCTGCAAGAAGCGACATCAGGCTCGTCTTGCCGGAACCGTTGGGGCCGATGATGCCGAGGAACTCGCCCGTCTCCACCGTGAGGGAGACGTCCTTGAGAATTTCCGTCCCCCCGGCGGCCCAGGAGACGCGTTCGGCAGAAAGTGTCATGCCCGTGTTCTCCTTTGTCCGAGAATAAGTGCGAAAGCCGGCGCGCCAACAAGCGCGGTGATGACGCCGATCGGCAGAACCTGCCCGGGAATGAGCGTGCGCGACAGGATGTCGGCGAAAATCATGAAGACCGCGCCGCCCAGCGCCGAGGCCGGAAGCAGGACGCCGTGGCGAACGCCCACAAGAATGCGCGCAGCGTGCGGGATAACGAGGCCAACGAACCCGATCGACCCGACGATCGAGACCATGGCGGCTGTCATCATCGCCGCAGTGCCGACGAGGACCAGATAGGTCCGGCGGACGGAAATCCCGAGGGAGGCCGCAGACTCGGAGCCGAAAGCGAAGGCATCGAGTGCGCGCGCATGAAGAAGGCAGACCACGAGGCCGGCGAGCGCCGCCGGCACCGCCAGCCAGGCATCCGGCCAGCGCACGCCGGAAAGATTGCCGAGCAGCCAGAACATGATGCCGCGCGCCTGCTCCGCCGTCGCCGCCTTCGTGACGATGAAGGACGTGAGTGCGTTGAAAAGCTGTGAACCGGCGACACCGGCCAGAATGATCGCCGCCGTACCGCGCCCCGCTTTCAACGCCAGAACGCTCACCAGCGCGAAGGCGACGACAGCGCCCAAGAAGGCGCCGAGCGGCATGGTCAGGAAGCCGGCGCCGATACCCAGAATGGCGACGCCGACGGCGCCGGTCGAAGCGCCGGCGGAAATGCCGAGGATATAGGGATCCGCCAGCGGGTTGCGCAGCAGCGATTGCAGCACGACGCCGCAAAGCGCGAGCGCCGCTCCGCAGGAGGCCGCGACCACGGCGCGGCTCAGCCGGTAGCTCCAGACGATGCCCTCGTCGATCGGCTCCAGCGGATAGCCCGCATCCCACAAACGGTTCGCGATCGTCTGAACGACGGTGGAGAACGGAATCGCCGTTTCCCCGATTGCCGCGCCGAACCAGAGTGCGGCGAAAAGAACGACGAGCGCGGCGAAAGCCGCGCCCGCCCGTCCGATCGATGGGGCTGCGCGGCTCACTGGGCGAGGCCGGCTTTGGCGATGCTGTCGGCCAGCAGTTCAATGCCTTCGATCGTGCGGATCGTCGGGTTCATCGCCTGTGCATCCATATCGAACACGTAGCCTTTGGCGACGGCCGGCATCAGGCTGGCCACGGGGTCGGACTTGAGAAAATCGAGCTTCGCCTCGAGGCTGTCGAGCGGGTAGCGCCGCCGCTCCATCGACCCGGCGACGATCATTGTCGGGTTTGCCCTGGCGATGGTTTCCCAGCCGACGGTCGGCCATTCGTCATCCGTCTTGATGATGTTTTCGATGCCGAGCGCCGACATGATGTATCCCGGCGCACCGTTCCTGCCCGCGACGTAGGGATCGGCATCCGCAGCGCTCGAGAACCAGAAGACCGCCGAGAGCTTTCCCTTGGCCGAAGCAACCTTGGCCCGGGCCGCCGCCTCTCGCGCCTTGAGGTCCGCGACGACGGCCTCGCCCTTGTCCTGGACGTTGTAGATTTTCGCCAGCTCGCGGATCTCCCGATAGACGAGGTCCATGGTGAAGACCTGATGGCGCACGCCGTCACTGGCGGCGGAGTTTTCCTTGCCGACGCAATCGGACGGCGAGGTGTAGACCGGGATACCCAATTCCTCGAACTGCTCGGGCCTGGCCACGACCCCTTCCGGGCCGACCTGCCACTGGAATTGAACGGTGACGAGGTCCGGCTTCCTGGCGAGCACGCTTTCGAAGCTCGGATCATTGTCGGCCAGGCGGTCGATCCTGGCATTGACCTCCTCATAGCCCTTGAGGACCGGCCCGACCCAGAGCGCGGTGCCCACGACCTTGTCGGCAAGGCCGAGTAGATAGAGAATTTCGGTGCTGCTCTGGCCGATCGACACGGTCTTCGTCGGCGCCTTGTCGATGGTGATCTGGCGGCCGCAATTCTGCAGGGTCAGCGGATAGGCGGTCTCTGCGGCCTGCGCGTGACCGGCAAGGACGGCGGTTGCCAGCGACGCGAGAAGGAAGCCCGCTCGAAGCGGCGTCTTGAAAAGCGATATCATGATTTTCCCCGAATACGGATTGAAAGCCGCGCAAGGCGGCACGGCGAAGCGAAGGACGGTCAAGCCGTCCTTGCGATCGAACGATCCACGGATTGGGGAAAAGGCGGCGTCAGTCGACGCCGCGAGGCGCTGGTGATGTTCATTGCATGCTCCTGTTCCGGGCTTCCCCGCCCGTGACGATGGATCGATGGATGACGGCAGGTCTCCTGGCTTGCGGATATCCGCCGTCCATCTGCCTTCCCGCGCGGATCGCGCAGTGGCATGGCGCTATGCGCCACAAGGATGGACGGCAAACCGCTTACAGTTGCGGGGGCAGCCACGGTTTTGGTCCCATGCGGGTCGTCCGCACCGTGTTCCCTATTATTCCCCTCCGCCTCATGGGTAGGGGAACCGTCGCGACCAGTTAATTGAGAAGCTGGCGGCTGGTCAAGGCCGGACATGAAACCGCCGCGGAGGCGCGTCCATCGTTTGGTGGTGCGTGCCCTGTCGACGACGCTCGCCGTCCCACGCGCCGGCGAATTGATGAAGCTGCGGTTCATGGCCGCTCCGGGGTTGACAGCATTCGCTTTTGTAATGTTATTACGTACCGAGAATTTCAGTAATGTAATAACATTAATTCTATGGAGAGCAAGCCCCGATCATCCGTTCAGCTCAGCTTCGATCGATTCGGAAGGAAAGCGGTGCTGCGGCAGGCAAACCGCCTGCGCATCCACACAACAACGTCCGCGGCTGGCGGTGGCCGACGGCAGGGTCGCCATCACCGATCCGCGCCATTCGCTCGTCCGCCTCGTCGATCCTGAAACGCTGGAGGAAACGGGCACGATCGCCGTCGAAGGCCGGCCCTTCGCCATCGTCGCCGTCGGAGGCTCCGGCGCTTCGCACTGAAGCCGCGCCGGGACCCGGAGCCCACAAGCGGCTCCGGGTCCCGTGCCCGTCCATCGCAGGACCATTCAGGAACCATTCAGGCTCTTCTTCGTTCAATCGCCAAGTATGGCGCAAAATTGGAGGAGAGCATGGATCGGCGATCGTTTCTGACCGGATTGCTTGGACTGGCCGGCACCGCGGCCTTGGCTTCGGTAGTCAAACCGGAAATCGTGCAGGCTGGCATCGTCAACCCCGGGGACATCGGCTCCGGAAGCGGCATTCTGGGCGACCTGGAAGGCTCCGGGCCGGATATAGTGGATGTCCGCCATCGCCGGGGACATTGGCACCGCCATCATCGCCACCACCGGCGCAGGGTGTGGCGCCGCGTGTGCCGCCGTGCCCGTATTCACGGCCGCTGGCACCGTCGCTGCTGGCGCGAGCGCGTCTGGATCTGAGGTCCGAGATCCGGCTCGGAACGGTACGTCTCATCAGAAGCTCTGACGAAGCACAGCATACCGTCGCGGGCAAGGAACATTGAAGGCTGAAATAGCCGACGGTGTTTCGGTGGATGCGCAAATCCGACTGATCGGGCGGCAGAACCTCTTTCCGACCATCGACGTGATGCTGTTCCACATGGTCGATCAGGTTCGCTAGGATAGGCGCAGCGTCTTTCATTCCATCCCGGCCGCAGTATCGGATCAGCGGCCGGGATGTTCGTATTTCACGTTGCCAGATGCTCGAAGAGGATGGCCACCGCTTCGGCGCCGGGATCGACGTGACCTTCAAGCTGCCTGGCGTTGACATAGGCGGCGCGGCCGGCTTTTGCGCGGGTGAGGGTCGCGGTGAAGTCCGCGCCTTTCCGGGCCGCCGCGGCGGCGGCGGAAAGGCTCTCGCCGAGCGCTTCGAGCGCGGGCGCGAGCGCATCGACCATGGTGCGGTCGCCGATGCGCGCGCCGCCGATTTCCTGCATGCGGGCAAGGCCGGCAAGCAGCGCCTCGCGCATCGGCAGGCCGCTCGATGCGCCGTCGCCGGCGGCGGCGAAGAAGATCGCGAGCAACACGCCGGAAGAACCGCCCATCGTCTGGCTCAGCTCCTGGCCGATGGCGCGCAGGAGCTGCGTGTGGTCGGAGAGCGGCAGGCGGTCGAGGGCGCTGATCAGCGCGCGGGCGGCGCCCGCCAGCGTCGAGCCGGTATCGCCGTCGCCGGATTTGGCGTCGAGCGCATTGAGGCCCGGTTCGGCGGCGATCAGGACCTTGCAGCAATTGACGATGAAGGCGCGCGTCATCTCGTGGTTCGACGGCATCGGCGTGATCGGCGTCAGGCCGTCCGGCAACGCCGCGACCGCGATCGGCCGGACCTCCGAGACGCCGGGCCAGGCGGCAATCGGCACGGGGGTTTTGAGAAGCGCCAGCTCACCCGCCTCGGCGGGGAAGACGGAGACCGAAAAGCCCTGCATGTCGAGCGAGGTCATCAGCGGCGCGGGCCCGATGGCATGGGTGATCCTGCCGCCGATCGCAGAGCCGAGGAGGTCGTGGGCGAGAACCGACATCTCCAGGACCGACGCACCGCCGAGATTGTTGATCAACGCGACATGCGGCCCCTCGCCCATGACGGCGGAAAGCCGCTCCGCCATGGTGGCGACCGCCGCCCGCGCGCCGGCGAAATCCACCTGCTCGACGCCTGCCTCGCCATGGATCCCGAGGCCAAGCTCGGCCTTGCCTTCGGGAATGCGGTCTTCCTTCGGCGAACCCGGCACGCGGCAGGTATCGAGCGACATGCCGATGGAACGGGTGCCGGCGATGACGCGCCTGGCGGCGGCCGTCACCGTATCGAGGTCGGCACCCTCTTCGGCGAGCGCGCCGGCGATCTTGTGCACGAAGAGCGTGCCGGCCACGCCGCGGGCCTGCGGCAGGTCGGGCAGCGCGATGTCGTCGCCGACGATCACCATCGAGACATTGAGGCCGAAGGCGCGCGCCCGCTCGGCGGCAAGCCCGAAGTTGAGCCGGTCGCCGGTGTAGTTCTTGACGATGAGGAGGCATCCGGCCGGGCCCGTCACCGCCAGGATGCCGGCGAGCACGGCGTCGACGCTGGGCGAGGCGAAGACGTCGCCGCAGACGGCGGCGGTCAGCATGCCCCTGCCGACGAAACCGACATGGGCCGGCTCATGGCCAGAACCGCCGCCGGAGACGATCGCCACCTTCGACCTGTCCCAGTCGCTGCGCAGAACGACGCGGATATGCGGATAGCCGTCGAGCCGCGTCAACGCGCCGCCCGAAAGGGCCAGGACCCCGTCGATCGCCTCGGTGACGACATCTTCGCGCGTGTTGATGAATTGCGCCATGGTTGCTGTTCTCCCTAAACTAAACGCAGGCCCGCGGCATCGAAAAAGAGCGGCCGCGACGGTTGGATCCGGATGGTCTCACCGCCCCGGAGCGGCGTGTGGGCGTCGGTGACGGTGATGAGGTCGTGCCGCTTGAACGTGAGGTGCAGGCGCGTCTGGTCGCCGAGATGTTCGACGCGCTTGACCAGCGCCTCCTCGCCCTCGCCTTGCGAAATATGCTCCGGGCGAAGGCCGATGCTCTTCGCCCCCGCCGGCGCGCCGGCGAAGAGATCGGCCGGCAGCACGTTGATGCGCGGCTGGCCGAGGCGGGTCGCGGCATAGATGCTGACGGGCTCTTCGTAAACCTCGCGCGGCGAGCCGAACTGCACCAGCCTGCCTTCGTTCAGCACGCCGACATGGGTCGCCATGGTCATCGCCTCGATCTGGTCGTGGGTGACGTAGAGCAGCGTCGCGCCGGATTTCGCCTGGATGCGCTTCAGTTCGATGCGCAGGTCCGCGCGGAGCTTCGCATCGAGCGAGCTCAGCGGCTCGTCCATCAGGAATATCCTGGGATCGCGCACCAATGCGCGGCCGATGGAGACGCGCTGCATCTCGCCGCCCGAAAGCGCCGTCGCCTTGTTCTCCAGCTTGTGGGCGATCTGCAGGACCTCGGCAACCTCCTGGACCTTCCGCTCGATCGCCGCCTTCGGCGTCTTCAGGAGAGGCGATTTCAGGGGGAACTCCAGGTTCTGGCGAACGGTGAGGTGCGGATAGAGCGAATATTGCTGGAACACCATGGCGACATTGCGCTCGGCGGGCTGAAGGCCCTTCATCGGCCGGCCGTCGATGTAGACCTCTCCGCTGTCGGGAACGTCGAGGCCGGAGACCATGCGCAGCGTCGTCGTCTTGCCCGCGCCCGTCGGGCCGAGCAGGACGACGAAGGAGCCGTCCGGCACCGTCAGCGAGACATTGTCGAGGGCGACCGTCGCGCCGAACCGTTTCGTCACGTTTTCAAGCACGACCTCAGCCATGGGCGAGCACTCCTTCATTGCCCTCGGAAATGAGGACCTTGCCGCTTTCCGCATCGAAGAGCGAGAGGGTGCGCGCGTCGAAATCGAGGCCGACCAGCTCCTCCTCTCGCACCGCCTGCCCCGAGGAGATACGGGCCTTGACGTCGCCGTGCTCCGTCGAAAGGGTAACGATCTGCGTCGTGCCGAGATATTCGACGGCGCTCACGCGGCCGCGATAGGGGGCGTCGTCGCGGAACGCCACATGCTCGGGGCGAACGCCGAGCGTCAGGCGGCCGGCGCGGCCTTCCCGCGCG
Organism: Shinella fusca; assembly: GCF_014203155.1. Classification (GTDB taxonomy): domain Bacteria; phylum Pseudomonadota; class Alphaproteobacteria; order Rhizobiales; family Rhizobiaceae; genus Shinella; species Shinella fusca. The sequence continues at coordinate 16,740 of NZ_JACHIK010000010.1, read as the reverse complement.
GCGGGTACGTGGACCTTGACCCCGCCGAGCTCGACGCTGTCGCCGCCGATGCCGATCATGCCCTCGAAGTCGAGAAAGTTCATCGAGGGCGAGCCGATGAACTGGGCGACGAACTTCGTCGCCGGCCAGTCGTAGATCTGCTGCGGCTTGCCGAACTGCTCGACGACGCCATGGTTCATGACGACGATCTTGTCGCCCATCTGCATGGCCTCGAGCTGGTCGTGCGTGACATAGACGGTGGTGGCGCCCATGCGGTCATGCAGCGCGCGCAACTCCTCGGCCATGTGCTCGCGGAACTCCGCGTCGAGCGCGCCGAGCGGCTCGTCCATGAAGAAGGCTTTCGGCCGGCGCACGATGGCGCGCCCAAGCGCCACGCGCTGGCGGTCGCCGCCGGAAAGGCCCCCGACAGGCTTGTCGAGAAGATGCTCGATCCTGAGGATGCGGGCGACGTCCGCGACGCGGGCGCTCACCGCCTCGCGCTTCATGCCCTGGCTGACGAGCGGATAGGAGATGTTCTTGCGCACGTTCATATGCGGATAGAGCGCGAACATCTGGAAGACGAAGGCGATATCGCGCTGGCTCGCCGGCTTCATGCCGACCTCCTCACCGTCGATGAAGATCTCGCCGGAGGTCGGCAGTTCGAGGCCGGCCATCATGCGCAGCGTCGTCGTCTTGCCGCAGCCGGAAGGGCCGAGCAGCATGAAGAACTCGCCGTCCTCGATGGTGAAGGTGGAGGAGCGGACGGCGGTGAAGGCGCCGAACTCCTTGCGTACGTTCTGGATCCTGATTTGCGCCATCGGCCTACTCCGGAAAATGGCTGACGATGATGAACATCACCGTGCCGAGGAGGGTTACGACGAAGGACCAGGAATAGAGCGCGAGCGCGAAGGGCTGCATGAGCATGACGACGCCCGCCGCGATCAGCACCGAGGCCAGCATTTCCCAGGCCTTGCGCCGGAAATGCAGGAGGCCGTTGAAAAATCGTGTCATTTGCGGACTGCTCCGAAGGTGATGCCGCGCAGGAGATGCTTGCGCAGAAGGATGGTGAACACCATGACCGGCACGAGGAAGATCGTCGCACCGGCGGCGACGGCGGGCCAGTCCTGGCCGCTGACGCCGATGATGGTGGGAATGAAGGGCGGGGCCGTCTGGGCGTTGCCGGATGTCAGCAGCACCGCAAAGGCATATTCGTTCCACGCGAAGATCAGGCAGAAGATCGCGGTGGAGGCGATGCCCGTCGCCGCCTGGGGCAGCACGACCTTGTAGAAGGCCTGGAAGCGGGTATAGCCGTCGATCAGCGCCGCCTCCTCGTATTCGACGGGAATCTCGTCGATGAAGCCCTTGAGCAGCCACACGGAGAGCGACAGGTTCACCGCCGTGTAGAGCAGGATCATGCCGGCATGGGTGTCGCTGAGCCCGAGCGAGCGGAACATCAGGAAGATCGGGATGGCGACGGCGATCGGCGGCATCATGCGCGTCGAAAGGATGAAGAAGAGAAGATCGTCCTTCAGCGGCACCTTGAAGCGCGAGAAGGCGTAGGCCGCCACCGTCCCGAGCACGATGCACAGCACCGTCGAGCCGAAGCCGATGATCACCGAATTGGTGAAGCGCTCGGCAAAGCGCGAGGGTCCGGAAATGACGAGCCCGTCCTTGCGCACCAGCTTGTCGTACCAGGTCGTGGGCTCGCCGAGCGCCTGCAACTGCTCCTGCGAAAGCCGGGTGCGCGTGGTGAAGACGTTGACGTAGCCCTCGACCGTCGGCGTGAAGAAGGTTTTCGGCGGATAGGCGATGGCGTCGGAGGGCGTCTTGAAGCCCGTGGCGATGATCCAGATGAGCGGCAGGATGGTGATCAGCGCGTAGCCGACGACCAGGATGCCCGCGACCCATTTCTGCCGCAGCGACGGTTCGGTGACGGAATAGCTGCTCATCGTTGTTTCACCTTGTTGAGCGCCTTGACGTAGATCGAGGCGAGGCCGAAGACCGTGACGAAGAGGATGACGGCATAGGCAGAGGCATAGCCGGTACGCCACTTCTCGAAGGCCTCGCGCTTGAGGTTGATCGAGGTAAGCTCGGTGATCGAGCCGGGGCCGCCGCCGGTGAGCTGCACGACGAGGTCGAACATCTTGAAGTTCTCGATGCCGCGGAAGAGCACGGCGAGCATCAGGAAGGGCAGGACGAGCGGGATGGTGATCGTCCAGAACTGCCGCCACCTGCTGGCGCGGTCGCATTCGGCCGCCTCGTAGATGCTCGGCGGAATGGAGCGCAGGCCCGCAAGGCAGATCAGCATGACGAAGGGCGTCCACATCCAGGTGTCGACGATGACGATGGCCCAAGGGGCGAGCGCCACGTCGCCGATCATCGAGAAGCTGGACGGGTCCGCGCCGGTCAGGAAGCCGACCGCATAGTTGAAGAGGCCGATCTGCGGCTGGTAGAGGAAGGTCCAGAAGTTGCCCACCACCGCCGGGCTCAGCATCATCGGCAGCACGATGATCGTGGTCCACAGGTCGTTGCCGCGGAACTTCTTGTTGATCAGATAGGCAAGCGCGAAACCGATCAGGACCTGAAGCACGATGGTCCAGATCAGGAAGTGCGCCGTCGCCTGCATGGTCAGCCAGATATCCCGGTCGGACAGGATATTCAGGTAGTTCTTGAGGCCGACGAACTCGACCGCGGCATTGGGCCGGTTGACCCGGAAATTGGTGAAGCTCAGCCGGATCGTCCAGATGAGCGGGAAGATATTGACCGCCAGCAGCAGCACGATCGACGGCGCGACGAAGAGCCAGGCGAGCGTGCGGTCGGACAGGCCGCGCATACGTCCGGCGATGGCATGCGGCGTCGCCTCGGCGACCCGGTCCACGGATGATTTCAGCATTGATAGTCCCCTATAGCAGCATGGGCGGCGGCAGAGCCGGGGCAGCTCCCCGGCTCCGGCCGCGCCGTGGCCCGCTGGGAGGCGCGGGCCCGGCCGATGGCGTCAGTACTTGCCTTCGTCGTCGAAGACCTGCGTCCAGTCCTTGACGAGCCCGTCGAGCGCGTCCTCGGCCGTGCCCTGGCCCGCGACGACATAGTCGTGGAAGCGCTTCTGCGCGGCCTGCAGCAGCGAGGCGTAGCTCGGCTCGGCCCAGAAGTCCTGTACGATGGCCATGGAATCGAGGAACGTCTGCGCATAGGGCTGGCTGGTCGCAAAGCCCGGATCCTCGACCACCTTCAGGAGTGCCGAATAGCCGCCCATCTGCCACCATTTCTGCTGGATTTCCGGCTGCGCGAACCACTTGATGTAGGCGAGCGCGTCCTCCTGCTTCTCCGACGAGGAGACGACCGAAATGCCCTGCCCACCGAGCTGCGCATAGGCAGCACCCTCCGGGCCGGCCGGGTTCGGGAAGTAACCCGACTTGTCGCCGCCGACATTGGCGTCGGCGTTGATGCCCGGCCAGGTGAACGCGAAGTTCATGTGCAGCGCGACCTGGCCCGACTTGTAGGCATCGATGTCCTCGGACATGTAGGCGTCGGAATGGCCGGGCGGCGTGCAGCAATCGTAGAGCTCCTTGTAGAACTCCAGGCCCTTCACCGCTTCCGCCGAATTGACATAGCCTTCAAGCTCATAGGGCTTGTCGGGGTTCTCGTACTTGAAGCCGAAGCTGTAGAGCACGTCCATGACGCCCATGGTGATGCCCTCGGACCCGCGCTCCGTGTAGATGGCCGCGCCATAGACCGTCTTGCCGTCGATCTCGCGCTTCTGGAAGAACTGCGCGATGTCCTTCAACTCGCCGAACGTCTTCGGCACGGTCAGCTCGCGGCCGTATTTCTCCTTGAATTCGGCCTGCAGTTCGGGGCGGGAGAACCAGTCCTTGCGGTAGCTCCAGCCGACGACGTCGCCGAAGGCGGGCATCGCCCAGTAGTTCGGCGAATTCTTCGGCCATTCGGCATAGCCGACGACCGTCGCCGGAATGAAATCGCTCATCTTGATCCCTTCCTTGTCGAAGAAATCGTTGAGCTTGACGTACTGGCCGTTCTCCGCCGCGCCGCCGATCCACTGGCTGTCGCCGATCATCAGGTCGCAGAGCTTGCCGCCGGAATTCAGCTCGTTGAGCATGCGGTCGGCGAAATTCGGCCACGGCACGAATTCGAATTTCATCTTGATGCCGCTCTTGGCCTCGAAATCCTTGCTGAGCTCGACAAGCGCATTAGCCGGATCCCAGGCGGCCCAGCAGAGCGTCAGCTCCTTGGCGCTCGCCTGCCCCGTGCCCGCGGCGCCAGCCGCCAGAAGCGCACCGAAAGCGGCGAAAAATCTTGCGTGACGAAATTTCATGGTGGGGACCTCCTCCCTCGCCTTCCGACCCCATCGGAAGGCTGACAACGCCCTTTGCGGGCCAATGGCGCGGAACAACTTCCCGGCGGGCCTGTCTCCTCCGCACCGCCTCGTGGCGCGCATTCCTCCTGCCGGCCACGCATGGAGTCATATTGAGGTGCGCACCTCAATGCAAGCAAATTTTGAGGTGCGCACACCAATTCTTGCTTTTCACCTGCTTTTGCTGGAGAAATCCGATCTGGATCCTGCGTCGTTGAAGAGAGAGTGGAATGCGGCCTACCGCAAAAGACCTGGCAGAAGCCGCCGGCGTAAGCCTTGCCACCGTTGATCGCGTTCTCAACGAGCGGCCGAACGTCAGCCCGAAGGCGGTCAGGAAAGTGGCCGAGGCCATCGAGCGCATCGGCTTCGTGCGCAATCCCGCCGCCGTGGCGCTGGCACGCAACAAGACCTACAGCTTCCGCTTCGTCCTGCCGACCTCAGGCGACCAGTATCTGGCCGAGCTCATCGCCCGCGCGGGAGAGGCCAAGGAAATCCTGCGCGCCGATTCCACGGATGTCGAGATCGCCCAGATCCCGATGAACGATCCCCATCACGTCGCCAAGTATCTCTCCGCCATCGGCGCCGATACGTTGGACGGCGTTGCGGTCATGGCGCCGGAATCGCCCCAGGTGCGCGACGCGCTGCTGCGGCTCGTCGAGCGCGACGTCAAGGTCGTGCAGTTCCTCTCCGGCCAGGAGCGGCTGGAGCGCGCCGACTACGTCGGCATCGACAACTTCGCCGCGGGCGCCACCGCAGGCAAGATCGCCGGCCGCTTCATCGGAAACCGGCCGGGCAAGATCATGGTCGTCGCCGAAACCATGATGGCGCTCGACAGCATCCAGCGCCGCCTCGGCTTCGACAGCATCATCAACGCGCAGTTTCCGCATCTTCACCCCCTGCCGTCGCTCGAAACCTATGCGGACGCAAACCGTGCCGACCTCATCATCCGGCGCACCTTGCAGCACAATCCCGATACCGTCGCGGTCTATGTGCTGAGCTCGGAGGCGCGCGTGCCGCTGTCCGCCGTCTGGAGCGCGCAGGGCTCCCGCCCCCTCACCGTCGTCGCACACGAGCGCACCCCCTTCAGCGAGCAGGCCCTCATGGATGAGCGCATTGACGCCGTGATCGCCCAGGATCCCGGCCACGCCGTGCGCAGCGCGCTACGCATCATGCGCGCCCGCGCCGATCACCGCGAGCTTCTGGCATCGCAGGAACGGATACGCATCGAAGTCTTGCTGAAGGAGAATCTTTGAGGGAGTACCGCCCGCCCGGGAGGCCTCCGGATCAGCGCCCTTGAATAGATTCAAATAGCCGAGCGTCAGGTTCTCCCGCCTATCCGGAAACTCGCTTCGAAGCCGTCGTCATGCCCCGGCCGCGGAGAGGTGAGCTCGATCCTGCCGCCCGTGCCCGCGGCGATCGCCTTGGCGATGGCAAGGCCGAGGCCGGTGCCGCTGGCCTGCGTGCGGCCGCGCTCATACGGCTCGGAGAGACGGGCGAGGAGATCGGGTGGAACGGCCGGCCCGGCATTGGCGACGCGTAGCGCGCCGTCGGCCGACAGAGCCACGCGAACCGGCGCCTGGCGGGCGCCGTGCTTCAGCGCATTCTCGATCAGGTTGCGCGCCAGGATGGCGAAGGCGTCGGCATCGATGTCCGAGGATACCGGCGCCTCGGGGAGCTGAAGGTCGATCCGCCCGGCACCGTCGGCGCTTTCCGTCATTTCGCCGACGAGCATGCGCAGGATGGCCGCGATATCGGTCGGCTCGGCCGCCTGCAGCCGTCCGCCCTCGGCCCTTGCGAGCTGCATCAGCTTTTCCGACAGCCTGAACAGCCGGCGCAACGCCGTCTCGATGTCGCGTGCCCGGTTGCGCGCGGCTTCATCCGGCGTTTCGATGATCAATCTTTGCGTCTGGGCGAGCGCGGCGGCTACCGGCGTGCGCAACTCGTGCGCGGCATTGGCGGTGAAGCTGCGTTCCGCTTCCAGTGTGCGTCCGAGACGCTCCATCAGACGATTTACCGCCTGCGCGTTCGGCTGGACTTCGGACGGCAGGTCCGCCGTGGAAATCGGGGTCAGGTCGCCGGCGCCTCGCGCCTCGGTTTGCGCCCGAAAACGCCGGAGCGGCGCCATCGACAGGCGCACCACGCCCCAGACGCCGACCAGCCCAATGGGAGCGATCAGGCCGAGCGGCAGCGCCAGGCCGAGCAGCGCGTCCCGTGCCACCGCGCGGCGGCGCGCGAGCGGCTCGGCGACCGAAATGGTGATCGTGCCCTGAAGGGCGGCATCGGAATAGATGCGGTGTGTGCGGGTATTCGCAAAACCCATGCCGGTGAACGGCGGAAAGACGGAGAGGTCCGCCTTGTGGGAGCGCAGCAGCACCCGGCCTTCACCGTCCCGCACGACATAGGTGAAGTATTCGTCGTGCTCGCGCATCGTCGCGACGCTCTGGCTGGCATCATCGTCGCTGTCGCGGCCGACGATATCACGGACGGCGAGCGGCAGCAGGCGCTGCCCGGTTTCTTCGAGCGCGCTGTCGAAGACCTCGTTCATCTCATGGCGCAGCTTTTGCGCGGTGACCGCTGCGGCAAATGCCCAGAGCAAGGTGATGCCAAGCCCCATCCAGAGCGAAATGCGCCATTGCAGGCTTCGCGGTCCGATCATCGCCCGCTTCCCAGCCGATAGCCGATACCGCGCACCGTCTCGACGACGGCGTGCCCCAGCTTCTTGCGCAAACGGCTGACATGGACCTCGATGGTGTTGCTCTCGACCTGCGCGCCGAAGGCATAAAGGCGCTCCTCCAGTTGCCCCTTCGACAGCACCTGGCCGGGATGCTGGACGAAAGCCTCGAACAGCGCCCATTCGCGTCCCGTCAGATCGACCGGCCGGCCGTCGCGCAGGACGGTTCTCGCCGCCAGATCGATTTCGAGATTGCCTATGGCGACCAGCGGGTTCGGGTTGCCGCTGTAGCGGCGCGCTACGGCGCTCAGCCGCGCCGACAGTTCGGAAAGATCGAAAGGCTTGGTCATGTAGTCGTCGGCTCCGGCATTCAGCCCGGCGATCCGGTCGGAAATCTGGTCCAGCGCCGTCAGGATGACGACCGGCGTCACGCTACCCCTGCGGCGCAGCGCGCGCAGGAAGGCGATGCCCCGCCCATCGGGAAGCATGAGATCGAGAAGGACGAGATCGTAAACGGCGCTGTCGAGGTGATCGCCGGCCGCGTCGAGCCGCGTCACCCAGTCGACCGAATGGTTGTCGGCGGCGATGTGGTCGCGGATCGCCGCGCCGAGGATCGTATCGTCTTCGATCAGAAGGATTCTCATGAACACATCGTCCTGTCTGTTCTGAACCCTTGCCGGCAAACCTGTCAGCCGGCTGACGGACAAGGCGTGACGGCTTCAGCTATTCGTCAGGAACGAGTGCCACCTTTCCTGCACATGAACGATGATGCAGGACAAACGACATGATGAAGCACATTGCCATAGCCTCCCTCTTCCTGGCCTTGATCGGCTGGGGTCCGGCGATGGCCGACGACGACGATTGCCATGTCCCCATGAGCCTGTGGCAGCCGCGCGAGGCGGTGCAGAAGATGGCGGAAGGACGCGGCTGGCAGGTGAGCCGGATCAAGATCGACGACGGCTGCTACGAGATCAGGGGCGTCGATGAAACAGGACGGCGATTCAAGGCCAGGATCGATCCGGCGACGCTCTCGGTCGTCAAGATGAAACGCAAGGACAGGCATGACGACGACCACACGCGCGCCAGGCAGCGACCGAGCGGATCGGACCTGACCGGCGCCTCCGGCATCCTGCCCTCGAACAGGCTGTTCGAGGCGGGCTCACGGCCGAAGACCGTCGTGAAATAACCGGCCGCGCGGCGCCATTTCACCCCAGATGCAGGAAAGCAGACGATGTCCGGCAATTCCCTTCGTTATTCGACAGGCATGATCCTCATTCACTGGCTGACCGCCTTGTTCGTGCTCGGTGCCTGGCTGACCGCCAGGGGCGGCCGCGAGATGGTGCAGGACCCGCCCTTGTTGCACTTCACCCTGGGGCTGGCGGTGCTGGCGCTCGTCGTGCCGCGACTGATTCTGCGGCTGGCCGAAGGCGCTCCCGCCGGCGATGGGCAGAACGGCTGGCTTGCGACCGGCGCAAAGGCCGGCCACGGCCTGCTCTATCTGCTGCTGATCGGGTTGCCGATCACCGGCTGGTACGCGGCATCGCGCATGGGCGTGCCGATATCGTTCCTCGGCGTGGAGCTTCCGGCAATCGCGGCGAAGGTCGAGGGCCGCCCCGGCCTCATCGCCGAGCTGCACGAGAATGCCGGAACGTTCATCCTCATTCTTGCCGGCCTGCATGCCCTGATGGCGTTGTGGCATCAGTTCGTTCGGCGTGACGGGACGATGCGGCGCATGAGCCTGCGCTAGGCGACACGACCCTTTTTCTTCTCCGGCCCCGCCCCCGCCCCACATCGCAGCGATGTGGGGCGGGGGCGGGGCCGAGCTTTTCCGCGGCTTGCCGTCCTGACGGCAAGCTGAAGCATGAACCCGCACAATGTCAGGAAACGCTCAGCCGCACGCTTCAGGTTGCCTTTAGCGGATCGGTGCGGCGTCTATCGACCGGCCTGATCCGCTCAAACCGGTCCGAACATTTTCGTTCGCGACCCGCGATTGAACAGGCGGAGCCACTATGAAATCCATTATCTCAGCCCTTGCCCTGAGCACGGCGCTGACATTCCCGGGCCTTGCCATGGCCCGGCCCGTCACGCTCACCACGACACTGAGCAATTACGGCGGCGACGGCGCCTATCTCGCGCTCTACGTCACCGACGCGCAGGGCGCCTATGTCGGCAGCCTTTGGATGGCTGGCGGCAAATCGAAATACTACGAGCATCTGACAGGATGGTATCGGGCGACCGGCGGCAACGTGGCCGAGATCAACGGCATTACGGGGGCCAGCGTCGGCGCGGGACGGACGCTGGAAATCACACTCAACCTCGCCGATGCGCTGTTTGACGCCGGCTATACGCTGCATATCGACGCTGCCGTCGAAGACATGCGCGACAGTCCCGGCGAGGTCGCGGTTCCCTTGACGGCGAGCGGCGCGGGGACCCGGGCGCCCGGACGGCGCTACATCGCCGCCTTTTCCTATTCGATGTAGCCGGAGGGCGTCATGATCCGCGCGCTTCACCGCTGGCCGGGCCTCCTGGCTGCGCTTCTCCTGCTGGTGCTCAGCCTGAGCGGCGCAGCCCTCTCGGTGTTCCCCGCCGCCGAGCGCCTGTCCTCGCCGCAGACCCCGACCGCGCTTTCGATCGCCGATCTGGCGGAGCGAATCCAGGCCGTCCATCCCCAGGTCGAGCAGATCCGGCGGGCACCGTCGGGCCGGATCACCGCCTATTGGGTCGAGGGCGGCAGGCCGCAGGCGGCGGTCATCGATCCTGTCACCGGACAGGGCATCGCTTCGGCCGACCCGAACCGGTTGGAACGGTGGCTGACCAACCTGCATCGTTCGCTCTTCCTGGGCGACGGCGGCCGCATCGCGGCGGCGGCGGGAGCGTCGGCCATGGTGCTGCTCGCCCTGTCCGGCACCGTTCTTGTCGCGCGCAGGGCCGGCGGCTGGCGGCGCTGGTTCATGCCGCTCCGCGGACCGCTTTGGGGGCGGCTACATGTCGAAATCGCCCGCGTGGCTGTCGCCGGTCTGCTGCTGTCTTCCGCAACCGGCCTATGGATGACCGCTTCGACCTTCGACCTGTTCCCCGACGGGCCGGCAATATCGACGATGCAGGCCAACCCGAGCGGCCGTGTCGGCCTATCGCTTGCGGCAATGGATTTCCTGAGGGAAACGCCGGCTGCCGAACTGCGCAGCCTGTCGCTTCCAGCGCCCGATGACGCGGCAGACGTCTTCACGGTCAAGACCGATCGCGGCACCGGAACGCTCGATCAGGGCACCGGCGCGCTGCTGGCCTGGAACGACCTGACCGGCTGGCAAGGCGTCTCCGAAACCATCTACATGCTTCACACCGGACAAGGCGCCGCCTGGATCGGGCTCGTCCTCGGGCTGACGGCGCTTGGCGTGCCCGCAATGGCTGTGACGGGCTTCATCCTCTGGCTTTCAGGGTGGCGCGCAAGGCCGCGCATTCGCGGCAACGTCACCGCCGGTCATGCCGAGACGATCATCCTCGTCGGCAGCGAGGGCGGTAGCACCTGGGGTTTTGCCGCAACGCTGCGTGCCGCACTGACGAATGCGGGCCAGACCGTTCATGTCGCGGCGATATCATCCTTCGATCCCGCGCGTTACGCAAAGGCGCAACGCATCCTGATCCTCGCCGCCACCTATGGCGACGGCGATGCGCCGGCCTCGGCGAAGGGGTTCATCGACCGGTTGCGCTCGCTTCCTGCTCCGCCCGCGATCCCCCTCGCCGTTCTCGGTTTTGGCGACCGCAGCTTTCCCGCCTATTGCGCCTTCGCGCGGGCAATTGCCGAGACGGCGGAAGCCAAGGGCTGGCGCATGCTGGTGCCGTTCGACAGCATCGACCGCCAGTCGGCGCAGGATTTCGCCCGCTGGGGCCGGCTGCTCGGCGCGGCGATGGACATCGACCTGGAACTCGTCCACCAGCCGGTTCCGCCTGCCGTCCTTTCCCTGACGCTCGTTTCACGCCGCAATTACGGAGCGGAGGTGCAGGCGCCGACGGCCATCCTGCGCTTCGCCTTGCCGAAGGTTTCGCTGTGGCGGGCGCTCGCAGGCGGCGGCTTCGGGCGTTTTTCGGCGGGAGATCTGCTCGGCGTCCTGCCCGCAGGTTCGGCCGTACCGAGATTTTATTCGCTGGCCTCGGGACGGTGCGACGGCTTCATCGAGATCGTCGTGAGGAAACACCCTGCCGGTCTATGCTCGGGGCAGCTCCTCGAACTGGAGGTCGGCGACACCATAAACGGCTTTCTGCACAGCAATGCCGGCTTTCACGCCGGCCGCGGGCGCGCGCCGCTGATCCTTATCGGCGCCGGAACGGGGATCGGGCCGCTGGCCGGCTTCGTGCGCGCCAACGCGCGGCATCGTCCGATCCACCTGTTTTTCGGGATGCGTCACCCTGATAGCGACTTTCTCTATACCGAAGAGCTGGCTGCCTGGCAGCGGGAAGGCCGCCTCCTGCAACTCGCGACGGCCTTTTCGCGCGGCCGGATGCCTCGCTACGTGCAGGATGCCTTACGCGAGGAGGCCGCCGAAATCGCAAGGCTGGTCCGAAAGGGGGCGAAAATCATGGTTTGCGGCGGACGCGGCATGGCAGCCGGGGTCTCCGACGCGCTCGCCGACGTTCTGGCACCCATCGGCCTGTCGCCCGACCTGCTCAAAGCGGAAGGACGCTATGTCGAAGATGTCTATTGATCCCGGGCGATACGCGCTGAGCGGACCCACGATGGGCACGCGCTGGTCGGCATTGTTCTACAGGCCGGCCCCCTTCGACCCCGAACCGGTTCGCTGCGCGCTCCAGGCCGCGGTGGACGAAGTGGATGCGCAGATGTCCACCTGGAAGCCGGACAGCGATCTGATGCGCCTCAATGCTGCTCCGGCCGGCGAATGGGTGACTGTGCCGGAACGGCTGATGGAGGTGTTGCGCCTGTCGCTCGCCATCGGCCGCGCTTCCGGCGGCGCCTTCGACATCGGCGTCGGCGATGCGGTGAATGCCTGGGGTTTTGGCCCGGCAGCGGCCGACCGGAATCTCGTCCAGAAGGCGTTTGCGGCTCCGCGCCGGCCTGTCCATGAGGTACTTGAGCTGGAATTCGAATGTCGCAGGATCAGAAAGGATAGCCCGGTCACCCTCGATCTCAACGGGATAGCCAAGGGCCACGGTGTGGATCGGCTGGCCGAAACGCTACGCAACTTCGGCATCGCTTCCGGACTGGTCGGTATCGACGGCGAGATGCGGGCGCTCGGCCTGCGCCCGGACGGCGAACCCTGGACCATCGCGGTTGAGAAACCGGACCGTGAGCGCCGGGCGCCATATTCGATCCTTGCCTTGCAGGATGCCGCGGTGGCCACCTCGGGCGACTATCGGCACTGGGTCGACGTCGGAAACCGTCGTCTTTCGCACACGATGGACCCGCGTCGCGGCGCGCCCCTCCTCTCGCCTCCCGCCTCCGTCACCGTCGTTGCGCGCACCTGCGCCGAAGCCGACGCATGGGCGACCGCGCTGATGGTTCTCGGTCCGGAATCCGGCGGCAAGCTCGCGCGCCGTCTGCACCTCGATGCGCTGTTTCTCCTGCGCGAGGAAGGAACCGTGCGGCCGCAGCCGGTGGGGTACCTATTTGGTGGAGGCCCCTCGAACGGCGACGGAGGAGACAACAGTTTCCGCAGCAAGCTTTGCGAAAGCGCGTATCCCGGTGCGCCTTCCTCGGAGATATGACCGCAGAGGTCGAGACCATGGGCGGCATTGGCGGACGTGCCAACGTCGAACAGAGTGGAGAACTGACTTTTGCAATCGATGGGGGCAGACTCGTGAATCGATATCTCGGAACAGAATTTTCTAGAAATAGGAGAGCAGAGCCGAACACCCGGCCAGGAGCAAGACAACTGTCCAAGGCGGCGCTTTCCAGACTGTAAGCAGCAGAAACCCTGCCAGTGCCAGGGCAAATTCCACCGAGAAGAAGACGGAGCTGATCCAGAGCGGGTCATAGAGCGCCGCACCCAAATGCCGACGACCGCGGCGTTTGCTCCGCGAATGCCGGCCTGCGCAAAGGGTTGCGCTTTGAGGATGCCCAAGAACGGAAGTGCACCATAAACTATGAGCATTCCCGGAAGGAATATGCCGCGAGCGCGATGAAGGCGCTAGGAAGGCCATGGATGGTCCGATGATCGATGATGCGCCGAAAGCGAAGGCCAAGAGGATCGGAGCAGAGGGCAAGGTGAAAGCGAGCCATGCATCTAGGCTCAGGACTTTTTAAATCAAAGCCAGAAGATGACTGTTGCGGCGATACATATGCTTGAGAAGAAGGTATGCGCGCATCGGTCGTATCGGGTTGCGATACGGCGCCAGTCCTTGAGCTTGGCGAAGAGGTTCTCCACCTTGTGGCGCTGGCGATAGAGCACCTTGTCGTAGGAGTATTGTATCTTGCGGCTTCGGCTGGAGGGAATGCAAGGTTCGATACCTCTTGCCTGTAGGGCGTCTCGGAACGGCGTGCTGTCATAGCCCCGGTCGGCAATGAGCGTCTTGGCTGGCGGCAAGGCATCCAGCACAAGGCGCGCGCCCCTATGGTCACTCATCTGCCCCTCGCTGAGCAGCATGATGATCGGGCGGCCTTCACCGTCGCAGACAGTGTATAGTTTTGAGTTCAGTCCGCCTTTGGTTCGCCCGATACGGCGGGGAACATCCCCTTTTTGAGCAGGCTTGCGGCTGTCCGGTGCGCTTTGAGGTGTGTGGCGTCGATCATGATGCGTTCGGGCTTCGGGCCGTCACCGGACAGGGCCACGAAGATGCGGTCGAATACACCCAGGCGGCTCCAACGGATGAAGCGGTTATAGAGCGTCTTGTGTGGCCCATAGTCCTTTGGCGCGTCTTTCCATTGCAGGCCGTGCTTGATGACATAGACGATCCCGCTGATCACACGGCGATCGTCGACGCGCGGAACGCCATGTGCCAAAGGAAAATACGGCGAGATCCGAGCCATCTGGTCTTCACTCAGTAGAAACAAATCACTCATCACGGCCTCCTATCGGATACCGTGAATCACACCTCAGGCCAAATTAATAGGTCCTGAGCCTAGCTGTCATTTTTGCATCGCAGCCAGCCTGATCGTCTCGACCTCCTCCCGACTGAGCGCATCACAAAGGAAGCCGTGAGCGCCTTCATCGATGAGGGCAAGCAGCGTCTCAAGCTCCGCCCGATCTCCAACCAAGTTCTGTCACTTGCGGTTGTCGCAAGGGGTTTCGATAAGGACGGCGATTGGTCCTGGCTCTACCATGCGGCGCGGTCGCTCTATGAGCAATCCAACCCGCACCAGTTGAAGCCGCCCATTCCGATCACCGCTGCCGAGCTGTTCGAGTGGAGCCTTTCTCTCCTGAACCGGCTGGAAGACAGCCCCGTTTCAGATCCGGTGGTCCACGCCATGCGATTTCGCCAGGCGCTGATGGTCGGCCTGCTGATCGCCCGGCCTGTCAGGGTCCGTGCCCTTATGGCTATGACCGTCAGCAAGCATGTCGAAGTTTCGGAGCATGGCATAACGCTGTGCTTCGCGGCAGAAGACATGAAGGACAAAAAGGCACGGCGCATGCCGTTCCCCGAACCGCTCGTTCCCTTCATGCTGCGCTATCTCGACATTCACCGCCCGGCCCTCCTGCGCCGCAAGAATTCCGATGCTTTGTGGATCGGCCAGCGCGGCAATCCCATGTCTATCGACAGTTTCACCTCGGGGCTTGCCCTGTTGACAGAACGCGTCTTTGGACTCACCCTTCGTCCTCATGCCTTCCGCCATATCGCAGCGACGTCGATTGCCACCTATGCTCCTGAACACGTCGGCATCATCCGCGACATCCTCGGCCACTCCACCCTCCAGACGGCGGAACGGCATTACAATCGCGCAACCGCCGTCGAAGCGAGCCGTAGGCTGCAGGAGGTTTTACGCAACCTTCGCAGCGAGAGCCGCAAGAGGGCAAAGACAGAACGCCGCAAACGGCGAACCGACAAGAGGGAATAGGAATCGACCATGCGCGCCGCCATCTATGCCCGCTATTCCTCCGAACTACAGCGCGAGGCTTCCATCGAGGATCAGCATCGCATCTGCCGCCGCCTCATCGACGAGCGTGGCTGGAGCGAAGCAAAGCTCCATGCAGATCAGGGCCTCAGCGGCAGCTCGCACCTGCGCCCCGCCTATCAGGCGATGATGATGGATGCCCGCGCCGGGAAGTTCGATGTCCTCGTCGCCGAAGGCCTCGACCGCCTCTCCCGCGACCAGGAACACATCGCCGCCCTCCACAAACAGCTGCGCTATCTCGGCATTCCCATCGTCACCGTGGCCGAGGGCGAGATCTCCGAGCTGCATATCGGCCTGAAGGGCACGATGTCGGCCCTCTTCCTCAAGGATCTCGCCCAGAAGACGCATCGCGGCCTCGAGGGTCGTGTCCGCGACGGCAAGGCCGTCGGCGGCATCTCCTATGGATACAAGATCGTTCGCCAACCTTTGGCGGACGGCACTTTCACAACCGGCGAGCGCGCTATCGACGACCACGAGGCCGCTGTCATCCGTCGCATTTTCCGCGACTATGCAAGCGGGATCAGCCCACGCGCCATCGCCGCCCGCCTGAACAAAGACCGTGTTCCCGGCCCTGCGCGCGCATCTTGGGGTGCCTCCACCATCTACGGCAACTGGCGACGCGGGACCGGCATCCTCAACAATGAACTCTACATTGGCCGGATGATCTGGAACCGGCAGCATTTCGTGAAGGACCCGGAGACCGGCAAGCGGCAGGCCCGCCCCAATCCGGAGACGGAATGGGTGATCCAGGAGGTGCCGGAGCTTCGCATCCTCGAACAGGCGCTCTGGGATGCCGTCAAGCAACGCCAAGGCGTCACGCGCCGCGTCATGGAAACGGAAGACCGGGCGTTTCGCCCCGAGCGCGCACGCCGCACCCGCTATCTTCTCTCCGGCCTTCTCGCCTGCGGCTGTTGTGGCGGCGCATACACGCTCGTCGGCGGCCAGCATTACGGCTGCGCCAGCGCCCGCAACAAGGGTACCTGCGACAATCGCCGCATGATCCATCGCAACCGCCTGGAAGACCGCGTTCTGGGCGGCCTGCGCGACAAGCTCCTCCATCCGGACCTCATCGCCGCCTTCGTCGAGGAATACCAGCGGGAATACAACAAGGCCATGCAGGCCGATCTCGCTATCCGCACGGCACGCGAGACAGAATTGGCGAAGGTCGAGCAATCCATTACCCAGATTGTCGATGCGATTGCCGACGGCATGTATCACCCGTCGATGAAGGAGAAGATGACGGCTCTGGAGGCCCGCAAGATTGCGATCCGGGACGAACTGAGCGAGCTCGGTGAAGAGGAACCGCTCCGGCTTCACCCGGGTCTGAGCGACATCTACCGCCGCAAGGTCGCGGCATTGACGGAAGCATTGAACAAGGACGAGATTGCCCGCAACGAGGCGGTCGAGGTTCTGCGCGGCCTGGTCAGCTCGATCCGGTTGACGCCCGATAGTGAGGGCGATCTTCATATCGAACTCGTGGGTGAACTTGGCGCGATCATGCTGCTTGGGGAGGCAGACGACAAAAAGCCCCGTCGGAGTTCCAACGGGGCTTCTTATATAACACTGGTTGCGGGGGCAGGATTTGAACCTGCGGCCTTCAGGTTATGAGCCTGACGAGCTACCGGGCTGCTCCACCCCGCGTTATGGGTGGTTTTGTGA
>NZ_JACHIK010000009.1 GCF_014203155.1 Shinella fusca | reverse complement strand
TATCAGCGCCTGCGCGGCAGGGGAAAACCATTCAAGCTCGCAATGGTCGCAACCATTCGAAAACTCATGACAATCCTCAATGCAATCGCCCGATCCCAAACAGCCCTCTCTCAATGACTCCACGGTTGCTTGACCCGAGGATCCAGTCGCCGCAATGGCGATGGATGGTCGGGTCAAGCCCGACCATGACGATGGATAGGTGGCCTGGCTTGGTTACGCCAGTCTCAGCCCGCCGCGATCTCCGCGCTCGCCTCGATGCGCTCCATGTCGTCGTCGGACAGGCCGAAGTGGTGGCCGATCTCGTGGATGAGGACGTGGGTGACGATGTCGCCGAGGGTTTCCTCGTTCTCCGCCCAGTAGTCGAGGATCGGGCGGCGGTAGAGGGTGATGCGGTTGGGCATCTCGCCGGTTTCCACGGTGAAGCGCTCGCTGATGCCGCGGCCCTCGAAGAGACCCAGAAGGTCGAAGGGCGTTTCCAGCGCCATGTCCTCGAAGACGTCGTCGCTCGGGAATTCTGCGATCTCGATGATGAGGTTGCCCGTCAGCGCACGGAACTCCTCCGGCAGGTGGCCATAGGCCTCCAGCGCCAGGGATTCGAACGTGCTGATGGTCGGGGCATGGCGGTTGCGCCAATCCTCGCTCTGGTCAATGCGGGCCATGGGCTCTCCTTTGCCCGTCATATAGACGATTTCAAGGGTTTTTCGAGGGATGAATTTGCATGGCGGGCCTCGATTCGGCACGGAGGCCGGGCGGGCCGTGATGTCTTCTGCGAAAAGACGGGGTGGCGGAAGCGGGTTATGCAACAAAATGTGATCGGTCAGTTTGACGCAGTTGCCCATGGATGATCCGGCGGAAGCAGGACCGTAACACCATGAAAAGACGATCTTTTTATTCAAGATTAGAACCGCTCTAAAAAGATCGGTCAGCAGGGCTGACCTGTTCATTCTTGACACCGAAGGTCTTCTTTTGCTTAATCTCGGAAACTCAGTGCTTTGCGTATGACAGGCAAGTCGAAATGCTCGTTTGCAGTTGCAACTTCATCACCGAAAAGGAAATCGTCGACACGATCAACGGCCTCCTCGACGAGGACTGTTGGCAGCTCATCGTGCCCGCAAAGGTCTACCACGCGATGCAGAAGCGGGGCCGCTGCTGCGGCTGTTTCCCCAATGTGGTGGACATCATCATCCGCACCACCGAGCAGTACCACGCCCGCCGTGACTCGACGGATGCCGAGATATTTGATTTCATGACCCGCCTCAAACAATTCCATGAAGAAAACAGGAGAGCGGATCTTGAAAGGCGACAAAAAGGTCATCGAGCAGCTTAACGAAGCGCTCTATCTCGAGCTGGGTGCTGTCAACCAGTACTGGCTCCACTACCGCCTTCTCGAGGACTGGGGTTACACGCTTCTCGCCAAGAAGGAGCGCGCCGAGTCCATCGAAGAGATGCAGCACGCCGACAAGCTCGTCGCCCGCATCATCTTCCTCGAAGGCCATCCGAACCTGCAGACCGTCGCGCCGCTGCGCATCGGCCAGAACGTCAAGGAAGTGCTGGAAGCCGACCTTGCCGGCGAATACGACGCGCGCACGGCCTACAAGAAGTCGCGCGATATCTGTCACGACGCCGGCGACTACGTTACCATGAAGCTCTTCGAGGAGCTGCTGGCGGACGAGGAAGGCCATATCGACTTCCTCGAAACCCAGCTCGACCTGCTCGGCAAGCTCGGCGAGGAAAAATACGGCCAGCTCAACGCCGCGCCGGCCAACGAAGCCGAATAAGCTTCGGCAGCCTTCAATGCGGAAATCCCCGGCCTTGCCGGGGATTTTTGTTTCAGCCGAGGCGGCGAACACCGCTGGTGTTGTGGAGTCTGGATCCTCGGGTCAAGCCCGAGGATGACGGCAGAGGGGTCGGGCCGTTCCTTCACGGTGCCAGGTGGGCGAAGGCGGCGACGACCTCTTCGTAGACCTTGCGCTTGAAGGAGACGATCAATTCGGGCAGGTCGCGCATCGGCTTCCATTCCCAGGCGTCGAATTCTGCCTCGTGGCCGCCCGGGGGCGGGTTGATGGCGATCTCGCTTTCCGGGCCTTCGAAGCGGAAGGCGAACCAGCGCTGCGTCTGGCCGCGATATTTTCCCTTGAGGCCGATGCCGATGAGGTGGGCGGGCAGGTCGTAGTCGATCCAGCGTCCCGCATCGGCAAGGAGCGTGACGCTCTTCATGCCGGTCTCCTCGTAAAGCTCGCGATAGGCGGCTTCCAGCGGGTCCTCGCCCTTGTCGATGCCGCCCTGCGGCATCTGCCAGAGCTGCGGCGAGCCGTCATATTCGGAATTGCCGACAGGAATGCGCCGGCCGGCCCAGACCTTGTTGTCCCCGTTCAGCACCATGATGCCGACGCAGGGGCGGTAGGGCAGGTCCTCGGCCCGAACCACCTTGTCCTTTTCCTTGCCCATCGAATGTTCCTATTTCCTGACGGGGACGGCCGCGAGCGATGCGACGCCGACGATCTCGATGCCGCGGCCGCTTGCTTCCTCGCACCATTCGCGGATCGCGTCCACACTTTCGTCGAAGGCGGAGGCGATGCCGATCGCCGTGCCGTTGCGCCGTGCGATGCGCTCCAGCTCGTCGAGCTTCTTCAGCACGGCCGGACGGGAAAGCTCGCCGTCGAGCTGGAGATCGGCGAAGGCGTGCGGCGCCTCGATGGCGCCGGCCACGGTGCCGGAAAGCGACTGTGCCGAGCTGCCGTCGTCGAGGAAGAGGAGGCCGCGGCTCGCAACGTCGCGCATCACCGGCTCCAGCGCATCGGCGTCGGAGAGGAAGCGGCCGCCCATGAAGTTCACGATGCCGGTATAGTTGGTGATCTGCGCCATGGCCCGGTGCAGCTCGGAAAGGTTCTTCGCCGTGCCGGCGTCGGTGCGCAGCGTATAGGGGCCGGGATCGGTCTGCGGGTAGTCGAAGGGCTCCAGCGGCATCTGCAAGAGGATCTCGTGGCCGCTGCGGCGCGCCTCCTGCATCCAGCGCGGCAGGCTGTTGCCGCTCGCGGCGAAGGCCAGCGTCACCTCGCCCGGCAGGTCGCGGATGGCGCGCTGCGTGCCCGTCTGGCTGAGGCCGAGCCCGCCGACGACGATGGCGACCCGCGTGCCGCGCGCGCCGGACCACGGCCGGGCGTACTGGTCAATCGGCCGCGTGCCGTCGAGGCCGATGACCGGGATCTTGCCCTCGGGCGTCTCTTCCAGCAGATCCTCGTTCGGGAAGGCGGCGGTGCGCGGGTCCTGGCCGATACGGCTCGCCTCGATGACGAGAGGCCCGTCGCCGTCGCGGGCGCCCGGCCTATAGGTGCGCACCACATTGCCGTCGTCGGTCAGCGTCTCGCGGACATTCGCGCCGGAAAGGCCGTTGGCGCGGCGCACGCCGTCCTTCGCCTCGGCGGTCTTGAGGTCGGCCTTGTCACTTGCGGCCGTCTCGCCGGCCGGAAGCTCGAATGGTGCCGTGGCAAGGCCGCTCGGCGCCAGGGCGGTCCAGGCGGAAAAGCCGAGAAGGCCGGCGGCAGCGAGGGAAAACACGACGGTGCCGGCGGAGAACCGCGAGGGTCCCGACGGTCCTGGCCTTGCCTTGCGGTCCTGGCCGAGAGGTGCGTGAATGTCTGTGCCCAAGGTCAGTCCGCGCCGGCCGGAGGGTGCATGGGAAAACGGGGCCCGCCTTGTGGGCAGGCCCCGTGATTTCGGCTTACTTCTTCAGTTCGGCCTTTTCCGGATTGGCCGGGAAGGACGGGTCCGTCTTCTGGCCGCGCAGCAGTTCCAGCGCGTACTGGAGCTGCACGTCGTCCTTGGCTTCCGGCGGAACGTAGGCGGAGGAGCCGGAGCCCTGATCCGTCTCGCTCTGGCCCTGGATATGGCCGCGCAGGCTGGATTCGCCGGCGGTTTCCAGCTTGCCCTGAAGCTCGGGCGGCAGCGGCTGCTCGACGGTGATGTCCGGCGTGATGCCGGTGCCCTGGATCGACTTGCCGGACGGCGTGTAATAGAGCGCCGTCGTCAGGCGCAGCGCGCCCGCATCACCCATCGGGATGATGGTCTGGACGGAGCCCTTGCCGAAGGAGCGCGTGCCGACGACCGTGGCACGGCGAAGGTCCTGCAGGGCGCCTGCGACGATTTCCGAAGCCGAGGCCGAGCCGCCGTTGACCAGCACGATCACCGGCTTGCCGTCGACGTCGTCGCCCGGCGTCGCGTTGAAGCGGCGGGTCTCGTCCTCGTTGCGGCCGCGGGTCGAGACGACCTCGCCGCGTTCGAGGAAGGCGTCGGAGACGTTGATCGCCTGGTCGAGCAGGCCGCCGGGGTTGAGGCGGAGGTCGAGCACGTAGCCCTTCAGCTTGTCGGCCGGGACCTCTTCCTTGATCTTGGCGATCGCGGCTTCCAGGTCGTCATAGGTCTTCTCCGTGAAGGAGATGACGCGCAGATACCCGACATCGCCCTCGACGCGGGACTTGACCGCCTTCACGGCGATGATGTCGCGCATGATGGTCAGCTCGATCGGCTTGTCGGCGCCCTTGCGGATCAGCGTCAGCTTGATCGGCGTGTTGACCGCGCCGCGCATCTTCTCGACCGCGTCTTCCAGCTTCAGGCCGCGCACGTCCTGTCCGTCGATCTTCGAGATGAAGTCGCCGGCAAGAACGCCGGCGCGGGCGGCCGGGGTGTCGTCAATCGGGGTGATGACCTTGACGAGCTCGTCCTCCATCGTCACCTCGATGCCGAGGCCGCCGAATTCGCCGCGCGTCTGGGTGCGCATGTCCTCGGCGTCCTTGGCATTCATGTAGGAGGAATGCGGGTCGAGCGAGGTGAGCATGCCGTTGATGGCGTTCTCGATGAGCTGCTCTTCGTTCGGTGGGGTCACGTACTGGGCGCGCACGCGCTCGAAGACGTCGCCGAAGATGGAAAGCTCGCGATAGGTCGACGAGCCCGCGGCTTCGGCCGGCTGCGTGACGGTATTGATGACAGTCATGGCCGTGGCACCCATGAGTGCACCGACAATAACAAGTGAAGCCTTACGTATCATTGCGTGCCTTTCCAGAATCTCTTGCGGACCACCACGGCCGGGAATCAACCGGTTTTCCGTTCTTTCGGAATTCAATGTAAAGTGTCGGCTTGTCCGTTTCCAGCGTCAAAGCGTTGACACTCGCGACCCTTTTTTCACCCATCACGGCAAGCGGCTCGCCGGCCACGACGAATTGACCCTCCCGCACGTTCACCCTGTCCATGCCGGCAAGGACGAGATGGTAGCCCTCGCCCGCGTTCAGGATGATCATGCGCCCGTAACTGCGGAATGTGCCGGCAAAGACGATCCATCCGTCCGAAGGCGCCGTGACGAGCGCGCCGGGATTGGTCGCGAGCGTCACGCCTTGCGAATCATGGCCGGTGCCGTCCGGCTCGCCGAACTGGCGAAGGACGTCTCCTGCCGCGGGATAATCGAGTTTTGCCTGCAGTTCGGAGAATTCGTATGCTGGAGCAATGCGGTTTTTGTCGGGCACGGACTGGCGCGCGAGCTCGCGTGCCTTCTCGCGTTCGGCGTCCGTCTGGTTCTGCCGTTCGGCTTCCTTCGCGCGGGCGATCGCGGCGGCCTCGCGTACCGAGCCGATCTCCTGCTCCAGGCTGCCGATCAGGCCTTCGAGGCTGGTGGCGCGGCCGGCAAGTTCCTCCGCCCGGCGCCGTTCGGCTTCGAGCGTGCGGCTGTTCTTTTCCGTCAGCGCCTCGTTCCCGGCGATCAGCAGTTCGGAGCGCTTCTCCTCCTCGACGCGCGACTGCATCGCCGAGGCAAGCTCGGCGCGCTCGCTGTCGATCCCGGCCTTCACCGTCATCAGGTCCTTGAGGTCGGCGACGAGCTCGTCCGTCTCCTTGCGGATGCCCGGCACGACGGCGCCGAGAAGGATGGCGCTGCGCACGGAGGACAGCGCGTCCTCGGGCGTCACCAGCAGCGCCGGCGGCGGGTTGCGGCCCATGCGCTGGAGGGCGGCGAGCACTTCGGCAAGAAGGCCGCGGCGCTCGTGCAGCGAGGCGCGCACGGCCGCCTCGCGGTCGCGCATGCCTTCCAGCCGCTTCTCGCCGTCGAGGATCTTCTGCTCCATCTCCTTGCGGAGCGCGGCGGACTTGACGATCGCATCGCGCAGCGACTGCTTCGTCTTCTCCAGTTCGGCGATCTCGGCTTCGAGCTGTCTCGTCTTTTCCGAGGAGACGGTGATGGACTGGGAGAGGGCTTCAAGCTCGCGGCGCGTGCTGTCGCGGCGAAGGGCGAGCGCGGCGGCGGGGTCGGGTTCGGCCCGCGGCAGCGAGCCGGTCTTTTCGAGCGCGACATCGCCCTCGTCCTGCCCGGCGGCAAGGGGATGGGAAACGAGCGCCAGCGCCAGGACGGCCGAGAGCAGCGCCGGCCGCAACAGGCGGCCTGCCCCCTCACCCCGACTGGCTGTGCCGGCTTTTTCCATCGTTCCCCGACCGTTCGTCACCCGCTCTATGCTGATTTGGCGATTTCGCCAAGAAACAGCGCCGAAAATACGGCTCATCCTGCCGCTTCGGGCTTGCGCGGCGGTGACGTCCCGTCAAACGCGGTGATAGGGGTGGCCGGACAGGATGGTGACGGCGCGGTAGAGCTGTTCGGCAAGCAGGATGCGCGCGAGCTGGTGCGGCCAGGTCATCTTGCCGAGGCAGAGCGTGGCGTCGGCCCGCTCGTAAAGGGAAGGGTCGAGCCCGTCGGCCCCGCCGATGGCGATCATCAGGTCGCGCTTGCCCGCATCGCGGAAGCCGGCGAGAAGATCGGCAAAGGCGGGGGAATCGAGCGATTTGCCGCGCTCGTCGAGCAGGATCAGCACGGCGCCGTCGGGCAGCGCCTTTTCCAGCATCGCCGCTTCCTCGCGCTTGCGCGTCTCGGCGTTGCCGGCGCGGCTCTCGCCGACCTCGGCCATCCTGCCGAGATCGAGGCCGACGGCGGGGCCGGCCTTGGCGAAGCGGTCGATGTAGCGGGCCGCAAGCTCCTTCTCAGGGCCGGCCTTCAGCCGTCCAACCGAAAAAAGTCCAACCCGCATTGCCCGCGATCCTGCCCGTTTCCTGCCGGACAGGTGCCCGGCGCATGTTCAGTGTACGGTGCCGTCCTCGATCTCGGGAGCCGCCCACATCCGTTCGATGTTGTAGAACTCCCGGATTTCCGGCCGGAACACATGGATGATGATGTCACCTGTGTCGATCAGCACCCAGTCGCCCGCTTCAAGGCCCTCGACGCGGGCATTGCCCAGGCCTTCGTCCTTGATGTCGGTGATGAGGTGATCGGCGATCGCCATGACATGACGGTTCGAGCGTCCGGATACGACCACCATATAGTCGCCGAGCGCCGATTTGCCGGCAATGTTGATGGTGACGATATCTTCTGCCTTGGAGTCCTCGAGACTTGCGAGGACCAGTTGAAGGGCACGGTCGGCGGCATCGTCGCTGCGGCCCGCGCTCCTGGAGAAAACGCCAACGACGTTTCCCTTTGCGTGCACTGTTGTCAGGTTCGTTCCTTTCTTTACCAGAACAGCACGTCCGTACCGGCAAATGCTGCCGGCACCTACTAAATGTAGGCACCGATGGGTATCAGTTTCAAGACGTCACTTCTGAGGGATGGTTTTCTCTAGCGCCTGGTGCCGCAGCGCCGTGGAGCTCAGCGCCGAGCGCGGCCCGTGGATGAAGGTCCAGGCCGGCGCCCTGCGGCCCGGCAAGGACATCGCGTCCTCCTCGTCGATGCGGGCATAGTCGAAGGTCTTGGCCATGCGCGAGGAGAGGTAGGAAAGCGTCGAGCCCGGCCGGTCGATGACGGCGATGGGGAAGGTGCGGGCGATCTTCTGCCAGTTCTGCCAGCGGTGGAAGGTGCCGAGATTGTCGGCGCCCATGATCCAGACGAAATGGACGCCGCGGTTCAGCGCCTGCACGCGCTCCAGCGTCTTTGCCGTATAGCTCTGGCCGAGGCGTTTCTCGAAGGCCGTCACCCGGACGCGCGGATCGGGCGCGATTTCCTCGCTGAGACGGATGCGCTCGGCAAGCGGGGCAAGTTCCCTGTGGTCTTTCAAGGGGTTGCCGGGCGTCACCATCCACCAGAGCTGGTCAAGGCCGAGCCGGCGCAGCGCTGTTTCGGCAACGAGCGCATGGCCCTGGTGCGGCGGGTTGAACGAGCCGCCGAACAGGCCGACCGCCATGCCCTTCTCGACATGGGGCATTCTCAGATAGCGCTCTGCGACAGCGTCCCGCGTCACCTCAGGGCCGCACCTGTCCGGTGCCGCGCACCCGGTATTTGAAGGAGGTGAGCTGCTCGACGCCGACGGGGCCGCGCGCGTGCATCTTGCCCGTCGCGATGCCGATCTCGCCGCCCATGCCGAATTCGCCGCCGTCGGCGAACTGGGTGGAGGCGTTGTGCACGAGGATGGCCGAATCGATCTCGCCGAAGAAGCGCTCGACGACCGCCGGATCCTCCGCGATCACGGCTTCCGTATGGGCCGAGGACCAGCGGTTGATGTGCTCGATCGCGCCGGAAATGCCGTCGACCAGGGCGACGGAGACGATGGCGTCGAGATATTCCGTCGACCAGTCCGCTTCCGTTGCGGGCACGAGACCCGCGATGCGGGTGCGGATTTCCTCCGTCGCGCGCACCTCGCAGCCGGCGGCGCGGAGGCTTTCGACGAGCGGGGCGAGGTGCGTCTCCGCCACGGCGCGGTCGACGAGCAGCGTCTCCATCGCGCCGCAGACGCCCGTGCGGCGCATCTTGGCGTTGACGACGATCTCCTTCGCCATGGCGAGGTCGGCGGATTTGTCGACATAGATGTGGCAGAGGCCTTCGAGATGGGCGAAGACCGGCACGCGCGCCTCGTTCTGCACGCGGGCGACGAGGCTTTTCCCGCCGCGCGGCACGATGACGTCGATGGCGCCGCCGAGGCCGGACAGCATGGCGCCGACGGCGGCGCGGTCCGTCACCGGCACGTACTGGATCGCGTGCTCCGGCAGGCCGGCGGCCTTGAGGCCGGCGACGAGGCAGGAATGGATAGCCTGCGATGAATTCACGCTGTCCGATCCGCCGCGAAGGATCACGGCATTGCCGGCCTTGAGGCAAAGCGCCCCGGCGTCGGCCGTCACGTTCGGCCGGCTCTCGTAGATGACGCCGATGACGCCGAGCGGTGTGCGCACGCGCTCGATGTGCAGGCCGTTCGGCCGGTCCCATTCGGCGATGACGTCGCCGACCGGGTCCTTGAGGCCGGCGATGTCGCGGATCGCGCCGGCGATACCCTCGATGCGCTCGGCCGTCAGCGTCAGCCGGTCGAGGAAGGAGGCCGCGACCCCGCTTTCCCGCGCATGGGCAAGGTCGAGGGCATTGGCGGCAAGGATCCTGTCGCGGTTCGCAAGGATTTCCGCGGCCATGGCCTGCAGCGCCCGGTTCTTCGCCTCCGTCGTGGCGGTGGCGAGCGGCCGGGCGGCGGCGCGGGCATTGCGGCCGATTTCGGCCATCAGCGCGTCGATGTCGGTGGTCTTCACCTGGTCAAGCATGGCTCGCATCCCTTGCGCGCTCGCCGGCCGGCGCGGCAAGCCCGGTCACGACGAGATCGTCCCTGTGCACCATCGCGGCGCGGCCGGCATGGCCGAGGATATCGGCGATCTCCGCGGATTTCTTCCCGGCGATCAGCCGCGCCTCGTCGGCGTCGTAGCCGGCGAGCCCCCGGGCGATCTCGCGCCCGTTCGCACCGTAGATCGAAACGGTGTCGCCACGTGAAAAGCTGCCCCAGACGCCGCGCACGCCGGCGGGAAGCAGGCTCTTGCCGGCGGCAAGCGCCGTCTCTGCGCCCGCGTCGATCTCGATGCGGCCGGCCGGCTGGAGCTGCCCGGCAATCCAGGTCTTGCGTGCCGTCACGGGCGAACCGGACGGCGCGAACCAGGAAGAGCGAGCGCCTTCCTCGATGGCGCTGAGCGGATGGTCGACCTTGCCGGAGGCGATGATCATGGCGCAGCCGGCGCCCGTCGCGATCTTGCCGGCGTCGATCTTGGTGCGCATGCCGCCGCGCGAGAGTTCCGAGGCCGCGCCGCCCGCCATCGCCTCGATCTCCGGCGTGATCGCCTCGATCGTCTCGAGGAAGCGGGCGTCGGGGTCGAGATGGGGCGGGGCCGTATAGAGCCCGTCGATATCGGAGAGCAGGACGAGAAGGTCCGCGCCCGTCATGGTGGCGACGCGCGCGGCGAGGCGGTCGTTGTCGCCGTAGCGGATCTCGGTGGTTGCGACCGTGTCGTTCTCGTTGATGATCGGCACGGCGCCGAGCTTGAGGAGCTGGCTGATCGTCGCGCGCGCGTTGAGATAGCGGCGGCGCTCTTCCGTATCGCCGAGCGTCAGCAGGATCTGGCCGGCAACGATGCCGTCCGCCGACAGGCTTTCCGACCAGGCGCGGGCAAGCGCGATCTGGCCGACGGCGGCGGCAGCCTGGCTTTCCTCCAGCTTCAGCGTGCCGGCCGGCACCTTCAGCACGGAACGCCCGAGCGCGATGGCGCCCGAGGAGACGACGAGCACGTCGGTGCCGCCGGCCCTGAGCGCCGCGATATCCCGGCAGATCGCCTCGAGCCACGCCTTCTTCAGCCCCGTCGCCCGGTCGACGAGCAGGGCGGAGCCGATCTTGATGACGATCCGGCGGTGTTTTGCCAGCGGTCTGCGATGCTTCGTCATGTCACTCGCCGGTGCCTTCGGGATCGGTGATGACGGCGCGCAGCGCGCGGAGCGTCTCGGTCATGCCGATGCCGGCGACGGCCGAAAGCTGCAGCGGGGTCTTGCCGCAAGCCTTCGCCAGCGCCTTGGCCTTCTTCTTGAGCTCGTCCGCGTCGATCACGTCGATCTGCGACAGGGCGACGATCTCCGGCTTGTCGGTGATGCCCTCGCCATAGGCCTCCAGCTCGTGGCGCACGGTCTTGTAGGCCTTCGCGACGTCCTCTTCCTGCGCGGAGACGAGATGGAGGAGCACGCGGGTGCGCTCGACATGGCCGAGGAAACGGTCGCCGAGGCCGACGCCTTCATGCGCGCCCTCGATGAGGCCCGGAATGTCGGCGATGATGAACTCGCGCCCGTCGATGGTGGCGACGCCGAGGTTCGGATGCAGCGTCGTGAAGGGATAGTTGGCGATCTTCGGCCGGGCGCGGGTGCAGGTGGCAAGGAAGGTCGACTTGCCGGCATTCGGCAGGCCGACGAGGCCGGCATCGGCGATCAGCTTCAGCCGCAGCCAGATGGTCTTCTCCTCGCCGGCAAGGCCGGGATTGGCCCAGTTCGGCGCCTGGTTGGTCGAGGATTTGAAATGCGCGTTGCCGAAGCCGCCGTTGCCGCCGGCGGCGAGCTTGAAGCGCTGGCCTTCCGTCACGAGGTCGACGATCAGCGTCTCGTTGTCTTCCTCGAAGATCTGCGTGCCGACCGGCACTTTCAGCGTCACGCTGGCGCCGTTGGCGCCGGTGCGGTTGCGGCCCATGCCGTGCGTGCCGATCGCGGCCTTGAAATGCTGCTGGTAGCGGAAGTCGATCAGCGTGTTGAGGCCGTTGACGGCCTCCACCCACACATCGCCGCCGCGCCCGCCGTCGCCGCCGTCCGGGCCGCCGAATTCGATGAATTTTTCGCGGCGGAACGAGACAGCCCCTGCCCCGCCGTCGCCGGACCGGATATAGACTTTTGCTTCGTCCAGGAACTTCATCGGCTCGCCGTTCGCTTTGTTCGTGTGGTCATGCTCGTTTTGCCGTCTTCGATACAGACGCTTCCGTAAGAGGTCAAAGACTATCGTGAAATTCGTCAGCTACAACGTCCAGTACGGCATCGGCCTCGACGACCGCCTCGACCTGCCCCGCATCGTCTCGTCCATCCACGGCGCCGATATCATCGCCCTGCAGGAAGTCACCCGCAATTTCCACCGCAACGGCCATGTCGACATGGTGGCGGAACTGCGCACGCTCCTTGCCAACCACTATTCCGTCTACTGGCCGGCCTGCGATCTCGATGCGGGCTCGGCCATCGAGAAGGGGCGCGTCGTCAACCGCCGCTTCCAGTTCGGCAACATGATCTTCTCCCGCTGGCCGATCCTGTCGTCGCGCCTCATCCCCCTGCCCCGCACGCGCACGCTCGACAAGCTCAACCTGCAGCGCGGCGCGACCGAGGCGGTGATCGAGACGCCCGGCGGGCCGATCCGCGTCTATTCCGTGCATCTCGACCACGTCCACCGCGACGAGCGCATCGCGCAGATCCGCTATCTCAAGGACCGCGCGCAGCTCTACGCCTTCGAGGGCGGGGCGATCTCCGGCGCCCACGAATTCGGCCTTGCCGAGCCGCCGGTGCCGGAGGACTACGTCCTGATGGGCGATTTCAACATGGTGCCGGAATCGCCGGAATATTGCGAGATGGTCGGCGGCGTGGACGGGCTCTACGGCCGCCAGATCCGCGCGACCCATCCGGTCGATGCGATCGCCGGCCTCGGCAAGCGACACGCCGCAAGCTTCAGCTGGATCAACCCGCAGGACCATGCCGACCGCCTCTTCCTCGACTATTGCTTCCTCAGCCACGGCCTCGTGGAACGGCTGACGGACGCCTGGGTCGACGAGACCGCCTTCGGCTCCGACCACATGCCCGTGTGGTTCGAGCTGTCGTGAGCGGCGGGGCGGATCGCTCCGCCCCGGCCGTTTTTCAGTGCCGCGGCATTGCCGGGCGGAAATCGCCCGGCTCCAGCCGCGTCTCGATATGCGGGACCATCGCGCCGCGGGCGACGCAGAAGGTCTCGCTGCATCCCGTGATGCGAAACCCCGCCTTTTCCTGCACCCGCAGCGAGGCGAGGTTGTCGGCGAAGACGCCGGAGCGGATTTCCGTGCCCGGCATGCGCATCAGGAAGCGGCCCGTTGCGGCCCGGACCGCCTCGCTCATGTAGCCCCGCCCCCAGTAGAAGCGGTTCAGCCAGTAGCCGAGATGCCACTCCCCGCCGCGCCACTCGAAGGCCACGCAGCCGATATGGACGTCGTCGCCGGCGGTGATCGCCAGCGTCCAGTCCTCGCTGAGATCGGTGGCGACGAGCGAAAGCCATTCGCTCGCGTCCTGCCGGTCATAGGGGGCGGGCACCCGCGCCAGCATGCGCGAGACGGCGAAGTCGTTCAGCGACCGGGCGATGGCGTCCGCATCGGCAAGCCGGTGCGGGCGCAGGGTGAGGCGCGCCGCCGCGATGGTCGGCGCGGGGCCGGGGCCGGAAGCATGCCGGCGTTCCGCCGGAGCCTGCAGGACGTTCATCGCAGGCCTCCCCAGCTCTTCAGCGAGACCCAGGTCTTGCGGTCGAGCCTGTACCATTCGACCGGGACCATGCCGCCGACGGCGATGCTCTGGACCATGCCGGTCGCCTGGAACTGGAAGCCGCACTTCTGGATGACCCGGCGCGAGGGGATGTTCATGACCCGGCAGCGCGCATCGATCTGCTCGATGTCGCGGGTGCGGAAGACCATGTCGATCAGCGTGTGCGCCGCCTCGGTCGCATAGCCCTCGTTCCAGTGGGGTTCGCCCAGCCAGTAGCCGAGCTCGACCGTGCGTCCGTCTTCGTGCGGCTCGATCCCGCAGCAGCCGAGGAAGGCGCCGTTGTCGGCTTTCGTAATGGCATAGACGCACTTGCCAATCGCGCCGGCGCGTGTGCGTCGCACGAAATCGGCGGCATCCGCGACCGTGTAGGGGTGCGGCATGCGGGCGACCATGTTGGCGATGTTGGCGTTGTTGGCGAGATGGGCAAGGGCGTCGATGTCGTCTTCGTGCGGGGCTCTCATGACGAGCCTCTGCGACAGCAAGATCGGGCAATCGGTCCTCGGCCGTTCCGGCCTCAGTCTTTCCTTGGGAGACCGGGATTGGTCTTCCCGCATGAGTTCGGTCTGCATGGCTCGTTCCTCCAGAGCAAAAAGGGGAGATAAGGTCTTGCCTCATCTCCCCTTTTGTCTTGCAGGTCCGAAACCTGTGGCGTCAGCCGGGTCGATGAGACGCCGGCTGTTTTAGAGCGCTACCGGCTTATTCCGCTGCTTCCGCTTTCGGCATTACGGACACGTAGACGCGACCGTTGGCCTTCGTACGGAAATTCACATTGCCAGCCGTAAGGGCGAAGATCGTGTGATCCTTGCCGAGGCCAACATTGGCACCGGGATGCCACTGCGTGCCGCGCTGGCGCACGATGATGTTGCCTGCGATGACGGCTTCGCCGCCAAACTTCTTCACGCCAAGGCGCTTGGACTCGGAATCGCGACCGTTGCGCGAGGAACCGCCAGCTTTCTTGTGTGCCATGGGAGTTCTCCTTTACCTGTCCGGATTATTCGGCTGCTGCTTCGGCAGCGGCTTCAGACTTCTTGGAAGCCTTCTTTGCCTTGCCGCCGGCGGCTGCGATGTCGATGATGCGGACGGTCGTGTTGTGCTGACGATGACCGCGCGAGCGCTTGGAGTTCTGGCGGCGGCGCTTCTTGAAGGCGATGACCTTCTTGGCCCGGCCATGCTCGACGACTTCGGCGGTCACGATGGCGCCTTCGACGAAGGGCGCGCCGATCGTGGCGTCGGCGCCGACGCCGACCATCAGCACTTCGGTGAATTCGATCTTTGCACCAGCGTCGCCGGACAGCTTCTCAACCGTCAGGACGTCGTTGGCGGCCACGCGGTACTGCTTACCGCCGGTCTTGATGACTGCGAACATTTTATATCCTTTCATGTTCGTGCCGGCTCTTTGCCCCGAAGGACAAGGCCGTCTTTTTGTCAGTCGCGAAAATGACGATGCATTGGCGCACCGTCGGCTCAAACGGTTCCCTGCGGGCAGCGCTTGCCGAAGACAAGGTGATGCGGCACAAAGAACCAGCGTTGCGGCACGGGTCGGGCCCATGCCACTGCACCTTGCGCAATAGGTGAGGCGATGAAAACTGTCAAGGACATTTCCGTCACCATGACAAATAGATGGCGTTTCCGCGCGCCAGCCCCCTTGCAAGCCCGTCCCACACCCGCTATGTACCGCCCGCGCTGAAAAGCGCCGACCCGATGCGGAGAGGTGGCAGAGAGGTCGAATGCACCGCACTCGAAATGCGGCATACCTGCAAGGGTATCGTGGGTTCGAATCCCACCCTCTCCGCCATCACGGACCGTTGGGATGTAAGGGGTTTGTCGTTAGACCTGGGTGTAGCTTGACAGCAAAAATTGGAATTTTGTCAGCACACGCAGCAAAAAACCACTTTTAGGAAAGCCGCCTTTGAAGGCGGATCAAGCCGACTTCGAAGACTTCTTGCGCACCGTTGCCCAGTATCGATAGGCGGCCGATTTCGACGGGGTCCGGCTACGGCTAAACTTGCGCTTACACGCTCTCAGAATGTCGTTCATCGGCACCAGTCCGAAATTCTGCACAAGGTAAACTGCAACCTCGGGGTTGCGATCAATGATGGATTTCCGCCCGGCAACAAATTGCTCTATTGTCAGCTCGGTCTCTTGCAGCCTTCGCTTACAATCCAGCAACCCGGCATAGTCTGCAAGGGGGATCGTGACGACTTCCACGCCCGAAATTTCACCGCTGGGAATGTCAATACCTCCCAATCCGGAAATCTCGACCCCGGAACCAACAAATCGGATAGACTGCTTATCATTCTTCATCATCGATGCACCCATGATCCGCGTTCATTTTGGTGATCGCCGTTTCCGTAACTCCGAGCATTCGCGCGATTTTGGAGTTGCTGTATCCCCATCTCTTGTAGATGCCATGACGAAACCTTCGGGCTAGTGGAACCCGGATTGCCACGCCGGCAAAAGCCGCGACGAGCGTTGTGGCGTGCTGGATGGTAATCTCATCGGCAAGACCAGACGCGCGTACATCGGCCGGCACGTAAAGTCGGATGCCTCCATATCGCTCGACCAACCGCAAAAACCCGTCTTCGCCCAGCGCCTCGCGCAATGCTACGCTCAAATCAGCATCAAAGTTGTACTCAGCGGGCTTCACGTCAGGGAAATCGCGCTTCTTTGGGCGAGGCTTTACCATTTCTGTTTTTGCCTCCGCCTTGGGTGGGAGCTGCCAGTCAGCTTCAATAGCGGCGCGCTGGACACGCGCAACAGTCGTGTCCAGCAATCCGCGTTTCTCCGCATACCCATACAACACTGCCCTGACTGTGGATTGGGATAATCCACACCTAGGCTCAGGACCTATTAATTTGGCCTGAGGTGTGATTCACGGTACTTGCCGTTCAGCCCATCAGGCGGCGCGATGCTGTTCCATCTGCTGAGCAAGCTCTACGAGCGGACCAGCGTCGTCATCACGACAAACCTCAGCTTCAGCGAATGGGCCAGCGTCTTCGGTGATGCCAAGATGACTACAGCGCTGCTGGACCGGCTCACGCACCACTGCCACATCTTGGAAACCGGAAACGACAGCTTCCGCTTCAAGAACAGCTCCGCGCACGAGCCCAAAACGACAAAGGAGAAAGTGAGGAACTTGACCACGACCGCAGACCCGAAACATACCTAACAGCCGGGTCAATTCTCAGTGGAAATCAACAGTAATTGCTTCTGCGCTGCTGAGCAGCATAGCAGCCTCTGCCGATGGTCTGGACACGGCCTATTTCCTTGCCATGCAGCCCTATGCCGTCTTGAAACGAGCATCGGTAGCATGCGGAAAACCGATCGAGGAACATGTTGCCTACAAGCAGAGGATGCTTGATATTCTGAGGGGTGTTCCGGACATCGATATACGAGCAGCAAGCTGGGATATTGAAAAGGCTTACCAGACAGATGCTGACCTTGGTGGGCTCGATTGCACCGATGGTCTTCAGGATCGATACAAGCAGATAATCGACAGAGGCGTCGATCGAGACCTTGAATATCTGGCGGAAGAAGTTCGCAATCGACAGCAGAGGAGCCAATAGATCAATCTGCCCGGGGAGGGCGCCTATACCGATGCGTTCGCGGTCACCTGTGCCTGTAATTTGAATGATCGTCAGGCAGGGCGTCGAGCTTCTACCCTCTAATCATTGATCACAATCCAATATCGTGAGCCGCTTGACAGCGCCACTTTGAGATGAGATGCGCTTGGCGTCAAATGTTAGCTTTTTAGCAGTATTTATGTTGCTGCCATGCAGAGACCACGTGATGTGACCGCGCTTTCCTGCAGGAAATCCCTCATCCAAACGAAATGGTATGATTTTCTGAAGTGATGTTATGTAAGCACGGCCGTTACCGGTAATCGCGTTAAACCTTGTGACATGTCCGCTAAGATGGCCCCAGTCTTCATCAACAATACTGCTCTGCAGGTAGAGCTTCGTCTCCGGATCAAAAACCATGATGGTTCCATTTCGCGGTCGATCGATTGAGATCTGGCCAATTGAATTTCCAATCGCTCGGTGCCCTTCTTTAAGAGGGTCTTCTACTGCCTCCACTGTCAAATCTAATAGATCATCTTCCTTATCCGCATCGAGTCGCTGGACGTAGGCCGATTTGGGGGCGTATTTCTGTCCGGATGCGCGCGAGAGTATCGTCGACAGGAAATCAAAGAAGGTGTCTCGATCTTTTGGAACCCCAATTGATCGTTTCAGAATATTGAGATCGAAGTCAAATAAGAGACTGCCCGGCTTAACGCCTGCAAGGTATATCTCCCCATCATGCAATGCGGTCGCTCTGGATACCGCAACTTGATTTAGATAAGATTGTGTCACAATTTGAATTGCACGTGTCATTCCGAGGATTGATCGGCCACCTTCGTAGGCTTCGACGCGGTGGTCGTCGGCGTCCTTGCCTGCGAAACGGATTTTAAAAGGTATGGAGTATTCAGGGTCAGCCACGTGCGTCAATTCCTTGGTGAAAGTGATATGACGTTATTAGAAGTTGTATCTGAGTCAATCCGTCAATCGTGTTCGCAGCTTGAATGGCTTAGAGATTTTCGTGGATGCCAGCCGCCAACAACCAGATGGCAAGCTTTTGTAGATTTGGTGAAGGACTGGCAAACGCTGCTCGCTGGTATCGCAGCAATCATACCTGCGTCGATTGCTGCTGTTTTCGTATGGAAACAAATCGACGAGCAGCGGGCTCAATTTCTTCAACTGTCCGAGCGACAATCACACAAGGCGCGACTAAGACTGGCCAGGAACGCGTCTCTGATATCTCAGAGGCTCGACCGTTTCTACGCTCAACTACTCCAAGAGAACTTCGCTTTTTTCGACCATTCACTTGACGAGGAAGTCCTCGAAGACGTGTTGGATGCTGGGATAATGTCCGGCAAATCAAACTTTGAGTTCGTCACACGTTACGTGACCTGCACTCAGCGCTACGCGTCGCTCTGTGCGATCTACGCTGAGCATCGTCAGAAGGAGCACCTGGTCGAGCTTTTTAAGGAGCTAGCCACTTTGGATGCGATGACCGATGCGCTTTACCCCTTCGCACGTTTCGAAAGCGAATTGTTAGAAATGCCAATCATCGAAGGCTCAATAATTGAGCAGTATCTAACGTTAAACTTGCGGAGGGGTAGAGACATTTCGCGCAGCAACCTCTCTGAGCTTCTCAGAGAGAAGGCATTTGTTTGATAGGCACGCGAGAGGCTCACTTAGTTGGCCGCCCCGTGTATGGTCCGGAGCTATACGCCATTCCAAACTCTCGCTATGAACCGCGTCGCGCTGACCAACGCGTCATCATGCTCATCCGGAGAGGTGGCAGAGAGGTCGAATGCACCGCACTCGAAATGCGGCATACCTGCAAGGGTATCGTGGGCTCGAATCCCACCCTTTCCGCCACTGGTAACTATTTGATTTTAGAGTGAAATTCTCCGTTTTCGGGATGTTTTTACCCACGGAAATACCCGGCGAATCATGTATCTCACCTATCGGAAATCCGGCGTCCGCTTCCAGATCGCCGTTCCTGCTGATCTCCACTCCCGACTCGGGCGAACCCCGATCCGAATCCCGCTGGGGATGATCTCGGCCACCTCCGCGAGACGGATCGCCCGTTTACTCTCCGGTCACGCCGAGCGCCTACCGTTGCTCGGCACCATCACAGGCGCCCGCATAGCGGAGCTCATCTTTCTTCAGAGGAAGGACATCTATCGCGTACGAGGCGACGACGGGCTGGAGTGCTGGGTGCTCGACCTTAGAACAGACCTCATCGCCGAAGGCGGCGGGACCCAGAAGCGCAAGACGAAGAACAAGCCCTCGCGGCGCCTAATCGCCCTCCACGAGACGTTCTAGACGCTGGGCTTCGTCAGGTATACCCAGTCCCGTCAAGACGATGAACGGCTGTTTCCTGCCGCTTTCTACTACGGAAAACGGCGCGTCTCCGACCCTGCCGACGCGGCCAGCAAGCGGATGAACCGAATGCTCAAGGACGTCGGTATTCATGAGAGGCAGGTGCAGGTGTTCCACTCCACCCGGTCGCGCAGCGTCGTCCGGTCGGCACCGATGCGGAGCATCCGCAGCGCCGTTCGATCGTCGGACGCAATCAGACCGCGGAGCCAGAGCCATGCTTCCTCCGGCACCCGCTGCAACATCTGTTCCCGCGCTTGTTCGCGGCGTTGCTCCGAGCGGCTGTCGAGATCACGCACGAGCCTCTTCCACGGACGTGGCATGGGCCGCAGGCGCGGCGTCGACGTCGACGTCGGGAGAGACGCCCGCCCCGGCTCTGGATCGAGCCCGCGCTCTCTGGCCCATGCTTCGCGCCCGTGGGGATACCCCGGCGGCGGGTCCCATGGCGACCGACGAGGGCGGAGCCGGGGAAGGTCGAACGCCGGAGCCGGGACCGGCGGCGCGAGGGCGAGCACGACGGAGAGCAGGGCCAGAAGCTGGAGCATCACCTTGCCCGCCGGATCGCTCCGGCGCTCCCGACGTCGAGCGAGTTCGAGCCGCATGTGGTCGGCGCACGTTCGACGCCGCCGCTTTTTCTCTGCCGAATCCTTGCTCATGCCGACGCCTCCTAACCTCCCAACAGCATGCGCGCCGGCAGGATTCCGGGCAAACCTGCGCGGGCGTCGCAACGCCGATTCCGGGTAGGTTAGGATACGGCGGCATCGCCCGGACGCGCTGTACGGCCTCCGCTCGCGTCCTCATTTTTGGAAATCGGCGATTCCGGGAGATTTTCGGCCTCCGGGCACCTCGGAGCCAGAGAAGCCAGGCAGGCGCTCGGAGCCGGTCCTTGCCTGCGAACTCACGGCGACTTCGCGCCAACAGCAGCCATAGCAGTGTCCGCCGTATCCGACCCTGGCAAGGGCGTACTAGACGGATTTCTTGAAGCCGATCGTGCTTGGTTCAAGATGACCTTGTGACCAGGCGTTGCCAATAACCGGGTGACAAACCGAAGTTTGATTTGAACTGGCGCGTCATGTGGGCCTGATCGCTGAACCCGGCGCTTATCGCTGCTTCGGCTAAACCCACGCCTGCCGCTATATCGAAACGCGCCTTGTCGAGACG
Source organism: Shinella fusca (assembly GCF_014203155.1). Classification (GTDB taxonomy): domain Bacteria; phylum Pseudomonadota; class Alphaproteobacteria; order Rhizobiales; family Rhizobiaceae; genus Shinella; species Shinella fusca. The sequence goes on along the minus strand of NZ_JACHIK010000009.1, from coordinate 176,862 downwards.
GCGCATCGTCAGATATCGATAGGGGCTTGTGCCGTAAGCTTTACGGAATTGGCGGGCGAGTTCGTAACGATCCTGTCCTGTGGCCTGTTCGAGTTCATGTGAGGCCACAGTCCTGCAAATATTTGCCTCAAGATAATCTTTTGCGAGGCGCACAGCCCTGATGTCGATGATATGGCGTGGGGAGCCGGTGGTGGAGGCATCATTTGCGAGCAAGCCATCTGTCAGACGAGCGGTTATGCCATCAAGTGCAATCGGCTCCATCACCGTGTCCATGTCTGCAAAGGCCGAATGTATGACGCTGAACAGCCTGGGGTCGCCCAGGACAGCATCTCTGACGAACGGGAGCGCACAGGCCGGTCTGCCCAGCGCCTCCCTGACCATCGACGGTTCAATGTAAAGCATGCGATAGTGGAAGCCCTGCTCGGTCCCCGCCTCGCCATTGTGAACTTCGTCAGGGTGCAAAACGATCACGCGACCCGGCGTGCTGTCCAAATGTGTCCCGCGGTAGTCAAAGCTCTGGACGCCATCAATCGTGTAACCGATCGAGTAGGTGTCATGTCGATGAGGGGCATACGCTTCGCCTGAAAAGAATGCTTCGATGCGTTGGATTCCGACTTGCCACGGGGCATGACGGACCCAGTCCCCCTCGCACGATCGTTCAAGACCCGGCGTCATCTCCTTTGTCACTACACTTCTGCGACTGTCACTAGACGAAATTTCGCTTCTCCTTGGCGGTCGAACAATGAGGAAACACAGATGAAAACAATCAATCTCGACGAAAAACTGAACCAGTTTTCCAGTCACTGGGACCCGCACGTCATCGCAGACTACAATGAAAATGACGTGATGGTGGTCAGGTTCGTTGGCGAATACCCTTTCCACAAACATGACACGACTGATGACTTCTTCTATGTCCTTGAAGGTGAAATAGAAATGGATATTGAAGGCGAGCCGTCCCGCACCGTCAAAGCTGGCGAACTGTTTGTCGTCCCAAAAGGTGTTGTGCATCGCCCTCGAGCCAAGAATGAAGTCAAGGTACTCCTGATCGAACCGAAGGGCGAACCAAACTCAGGCGATTCCGATCGCGAGCCGGCTTCCAAGCCACGCATCTAACAGGCCTGCAATGGGCCGGTTGCGGAAGGACACGAGGCCCCCTAGCGCCGCCCCGGCGTCGACCTCATGCCGAATTCCGTCTCCAGAGACGGCTCCGGGGGACGGAGACGTTGTACTTCACGACGGGCCGCGTCGCGCTGCGCAGCCGTCTCCGCAAGTGCGGCATCGAAGTTCCGGGCGCGCTCGTCTGCCTGCCGACGAGCGGCCTCGGCGACACTGGCCCGACTGTCTGCGGCGTCGGCCCGACGTTCGGCGGACGAGACCTGGTCGCGCAGACGATCCATCTCTCCGGCGACCGTTGCGCGGATGCGGTCGGCGACACGGCTCTGGCGAAGACCGTCGAAAGCCGTCCGCAGCATCGACGGTAATCTCTGAAGCTTGGCTGACGCCGCGCGGACCTTCGCGGCTTCCTCTCTGACGCGGCCCATCATCGAGCGGGCCTTCTCCTGCTCGCGCACGGCGGCGTCGTGTGCGGCCATCGCGGCGTCCGTCGCCGCCCTGGCTTCCGCGAGACGGCGGGCGGCATCGGCCTTCGCGGCGTCGGCATCGGCGCGCAACGCGGCGGCCTCCGTCGTCGCAGTCGAGACCAAGGATTCCGCCTCGGACTTCTTCGTCGCGACGAAGGATTCGACCTTGCTCTTGACGACGGCAGCCCGATCGAGGGCAGCTTGCAGTGCCCTGGCCTGTGCCTTCTCCCGCTGCCACTCCCCGCGCGGCAAGTTCCGTCGCCGAGGGCCGAGACGAGCCAAACCGCAGGGCACGCCGACAGTCGCGTGGTAAGAGTCCTGCCATGCCCGCATCGCCGCCTTGTACTCCCGGTCTGCTCGCTTCGATAGCGCTTTCGTATCCTCGCCCTCGCTGGGACCGGCCGCCATCGTGGTCCGCTTCGCGGCGACGCCGGGATGATGGCGCAGCACGCGCATCTCCGGGTCCGAATCCGGCACAACATAAGCATGGACGTGAAAGTGCGACTCGTCTTCGTGGCGGACGACCGACTTCAAGTCGTCGCCGTATTGCGAACGAAGCCAGTCGATCGTCCGCTTTTCCCACACTTCGACCTCCGCTCTTTTGGCGGCATCGGTCCAGACCTCCTCCATAGTGTAGGGATGCGATGCGATCACGGTGTGCAGAGTCTTATGATCCTGCCGGAGCTTGCGCGCCGTTCCCGCCTTCGGCGTCGTCCGGGCGGCGTCGGCAGCGGCGTCATGCACAGCTTCGACCTCGGCCACACCGACGCCGTAGACGACGACGGGAGGCAACGGAGCCGCGACGTGGACGGAGGCCGCAGCGTCACGGCGGGCCTCCGCGAGGACGAAAGCCGTAGACCGCCCCTTGTCGTCGCCTTTCCGGGAGAAGCTTTCGAGATGCACGAACTGGTATCCCATGACGACAGCAACCTCAGTTGAGGACGACAATCCGGGCCGTGGCCGTGGCGGTGCCGGGACAGTTGGCCTACATGTGTTGAATAAATATCAATAGGTTATACGGAGAATGGTAGAGAGTCCCACCCTCTCCGCCATATCCTTCTTTCCGAGACCTGCTGTCCGATTTAGCGGCTTTCCTTCGGGGAGCGCATGGACTTGGCGCGCTGCGTCGTGGCATAGGGCGCGGATCGTCACGAGGCCCGGCTTTTCATGATCCGCATCGAGAATATCAGCAAGTCCAACAGCCACCGCATCCTCTATATCGAGGCGTCCGCCGCGCTGAACCGCGGGGAGAAGATCGGGCTTGTCGGGCCGAACGGGGCGGGCAAGACGACGCTTTTCCGCATGATCACCGGGCAGGAACAGCCGGACGAGGGGCAGGTCTCTGTCGAGAAGGCCGTCACCATCGGCTATTTCAGCCAGGATGTCGGCGAGATGGCGGGGCGGAGCGCCGTTACCGAGGTGATGGACGGGGCGGGGCCGGTGAGCTCGGTCGCCGCCGCGCTACGCGAACTGGAAGCGGCGATGGTCGATCCGGACAAGCTGGATGAGATGGATGCGATCATCGAGCGCTACGGCGAGGTGCAGGCGCGCTACGAGGAGCTCGACGGTTACGGGCTGGAGAGCCGGGCGCGCGAGGTGCTGGCGGGCCTCGGCTTCAGCCAGGAGATGATGGACGGCGACGTCGGCAAGCTGTCGGGCGGCTGGAAGATGCGCGTGGCGCTTGCCCGCATCCTCCTCATGCGGCCGGACGTCATGCTGCTCGACGAACCGAGCAACCATCTCGACCTCGAAAGCCTGATCTGGCTGGAGCAGTTCCTGAAAGGTTACGAGGGCGCGCTGCTGATGACCTCGCACGACCGTGAGTTCATGAACCGCATCGTCACCAAGATCATTGAGATCGATGCCGGCTCGCTCACCACCTATTCCGGCGACTATGGCTTCTACGAGCAGCAGCGCGCGCAGAACGAGAAGCAGCAGCAGGCGCAGTTCGAGCGCCAGCAGGCCATGCTCGCCAAGGAGATCAAGTTCATCGAGCGGTTCAAGGCGCGCGCCTCCCACGCCGCGCAGGTTCAGAGCCGCGTCAAGAAGCTCGACAAGATCGAGCGCGTCGAGCCGCCGCGCCGGCGCCAGACCGTGATGTTCGAGTTCCAGCCGGCGCCGCGCTCGGGCGAGGATGTCGTCAACCTCAAGAATGTCGGCAAGGCCTATGGCAGCCGCACGATCTACAGGGATTTCAGCTTCCTCGTGCGCCGCAAGGAGCGCTGGTGCGTGATGGGCGTCAACGGCGCGGGCAAGTCGACGCTCCTGAAGCTCGTCGCCGGTGCCGCCGATCCGGATGCGGGCAGCGTGACGATCGGGGCGAGCGTCAAGGTCGGATACTTTGCACAGCATGCGATGGATCTGCTCGACGGCGACCTCACCGTCTTCGAATGGCTGGAGCGGGAGTTCCCGCGCGCGGGGCAGGGACCGCTGAGGACACTCGCCGGCTGCTTCGGCTTTTCCGGCGACGACGTCGAGAAGAAGTGCCGGGTGCTGTCCGGCGGCGAGAAGGCGCGGCTGGTCATGGCGGCGATGCTGTTCGATCCGCCGAATTTCCTGATCCTCGACGAGCCGACGAACCATCTCGACCTCGACACGAAGGAAATGCTGATCAAGGCGCTTGCCGACTACGAGGGCACCATGCTCTTCGTCTCGCACGACCGCCGCTTCCTCGGCGCGCTGTCAAACCGCGTTCTTGAGCTGAACGGCGACGACGTCCAACAGTATCCGGGCGGCTACAGCGAATATGTCGCGCAGACCGGCCAGGAGGCGCCGGGCCTTCACGGCTGATGCGCCTGCCGCCGTTTCGGGCTATGAAAGGCCGAACGGCGGAGGGGACGGATGGACCGGAAGAAACCGCTTTACCGCAGCGTCAACACGCGGACCCATGGCGTGCATCATGGATCGGGCGGCGACTATCGCTGGTCGCGCCGGCGTGAGGACCGCGTGCATGCGGGGGCCATGGGCGGCAATTTTCGGCGCGGGCTGGATTATACGCCGCTCTTCAGGTTCCTGCTGTCGCGGGTCGGGGAGGACTGGGATGCCGTCCATGCCGAGGCGGTGGCGCGGCTCGACAGGGCCGAGCCGATCTTCTGGCTGGTCGCGCGGTCCGAGGCCGAGCGGCAGCCCTTCGTGCGGATCGGCGAAAGCTCCTATTATTCGGGCCTCCATGTCGACGAAGACAACCGGCTGCGACTGGTCGATCCGATGCTTCGTGTCGAGGACATGGAGCCGGCCTGCGCCTGCTGCACGCACACGTTCAACGGTGTGCCCTTCACGCGGAAATACGTGCCGCCGGGCGACTGAGGCGCTGGCATCGGCCCTTCGGGCGCTCTATGAGGACGGCGGAGAGTTTCGAGGTAAGAGGCGGCATGGGCAAGCGGATCGGGATCGTCGGCGGCGGGCCGGCCGGGCTGATGGCGGCAGAGGTGCTGTCGGCGCGCGGCCATGCCGTCACGGTGCTGGAGGCGATGCCGACTATCGGCCGCAAGTTCCTGCTCGCCGGAAAATCCGGCCTCAACATCACCCATTCGGAAGCCCATGAACGCTTCGCCACCCGCTTCGGCGCGGCGAACGGGCGGCTTTCCGCGGCGCTCGATGCCTTCACGCCCGAGGATGTGCGCGCCTGGGCGGCGGGGCTCGGGACCGAAACCTTCGTCGGCTCGTCCGGCCGGGTGTTTCCGAAAGTGATGAAGGCCTCGCCCCTGCTGCGGGCCTGGCGGGCGCGGCTGGAGGCGCAGGGCGTCGATATCCGCGTGCGCCACCGCTGGACAGGCTTTGCGCCGGAGGGATTGCGGGTCGAGACGCCGGCGGGCGAGGTGACGATAGGCTTCGACGCGGTGTTGCTTGCGCTCGGCGGCGCGAGCTGGCCGCGGCTCGGCTCGGATGCTGCCTGGGTCGGATGGCTCGCGGACCGGGGCGTCGATATCGCGCCCTTCCGTCCGGCCAATTGCGGTTTCGATATCGACTGGTCGGCCTTCTTCGCGGAGAAATTTGCAGGCGCACCGGTCAAGGGCGTCGTCGCGTCTTCGCCGGCCGGGGCCATTCCCGGCGAGTTCGTCATTTCGCACACGGGCGTGGAGGGCAGCCTCATCTATGCCCATGCCGCGGCGCTGCGCGACCGGCTGGAGGGGGAAGGCAAGGCTACCCTGATCCTCGATCTGGCACCGGGGCGGGTGGCCGAGCGGCTGGCGGCGGATCTCGCGCGGCAGGGCGGCAAGGCGAGCCTTTCGACGCGCCTGCGCAAGGGAGCGGGGCTCGACGGAGTCAAGGCGGCGCTGCTGCGCGAATGCCGGCCCGATGCGGCGCGGCTTTCGCCGGACGAATTGGGTGCCTCGATCAAGGCATTGCCGCTTGCCCTCCTTCGGCCGCGGCCGATTGGCGAGGCGATCTCGTCGGCCGGCGGCATCCGTTTCGATGCGCTGGATGAGGACTACATGCTGAAGGCGCTGCCCGGCATCTTCGCGGCAGGCGAAATGCTCGACTGGGAGGCTCCGACCGGCGGCTATCTGCTGACCGCCTGCTTTGCCACCGGCCGGGCGGCCGCCGAGGGCATGGATCGCTGGCTATCCAGCTAGGCGAGGACGCGCTTCGCACCCGTCGGCGCCTGACCGAGGCGGGCGGCGGCGGCCTTCAGGCAGTCGAGGTAGCGCTCGCGGTTGGCAAGCCCGTCGGCGCGCGGGGCGACGAGGCAGAGCGTTGCGGCCGCGTGGCCTTCCTCGCCCATCACCGGCACGGCGAAGCAATGGGTGAAGCTGTCGACGATGCTGTTGAAGGTGAAGAAGCCGTCCGCATCGGCCCGCCGCACCTCGGCGAGGAACTGCGCCGAATCGAGCCATTTGCCGTCCGGCAGGCGGAAATCCTGCGGGGGAATGAAGGCAAGGATCTCCTCGTCGCTCATATGCGCGACGAGGAGGCGGCCGGAGGCCGTCCACGGGATCGGCACGGACTGGCCGATGTCGGTGGAGATGCGGAAGGGGCGCGCGCCCTCGCGCATGCGCACCACCGTGTATTTGTTGCCGTCCAGCATGCAGAACTGCGCGGTCTCGCGCGTCTCGTCGGCCAGCCAGTCGAGCGCGGCTTCGCATTCGCGCGTGAAGTCGAAATGGTTCTCGTAGGCCGCGCCGAGGAAATAGAGCTTGCGGCCGAGATAGACGCGGCCCTCGCCGCCGGAAAATTCCAAAATGCCGTTGCGCAGCAGCAGGTTGACCAGCTCGTAGACCGATGAGCGCGGCGCGCCGATCTGCGCGGCGATTTCGTTCGGCTTCAGCGCCTGCCGCTTCTGGCGCAGGAAGTCGAGGATCTCGAAGGCCCGGTCGAGCCCGCGGGCCCGCTTCGCCCCTGCTTCGTCCGAAATCGCGTCCATTTCCATTCCTTCCCTGTCTTCGCCCAACTTCTCCCGCCGCCGGAAGCGTCTGTCAATCCGCCGGATCCGACGCGGCGTGAACGAAATTTCGGCGCCCCCCTTGCAGGGCGGAAAAATCGGCATAAGATCGCGTCGTCCGGTATAAAGATCATATGTACATTATATTGGACAAAGACGGATGGCAAGCCCGTTCCTGCTGCCGCAATGAAAAGGGGATCGACATGAAGAAATCCGCAAATACCGCCTCGCTGCGCAGCCGCCTCCTCGCCGGTGCTGCTGCCGCCGCGACCCTTCTCGCCTTCAGCGCCGGCACGGCATCGGCCGCGGCGAACTGCATCAAGGGCGACCGCAAGGCGCCCTATACGATCGGCTGGGCGAACATCTATTCCGTGCCGACCTGGATGAAGCAGACCGAGGGCACGATCTCGGCCGAGGTGGAGGAGCTGAAGAAGGCCGGCCTCGTGAAGGATCTGATGATCACGGACGCGCAGGGCAACGCCCAGACGCAGATTCAGCACATCCAGTCGATGATCGACGCCAATGTCGACGCCATCGTCGTCATCGCCGGCTCGTCCAACGCGCTCGACCGCGTCATCTCGGATGCCTGCGACAAGGGCATCGCCGTCGTCAACTTCGACAGCCTCGTCAACACCGACAAGGTGACGGCGAAGATCAACACCGATTCGGGCGAATGGGGTGCGGGCGCTGCCAAGTGGCTCTCCGACCAGCTCGGCGGCAAGGGCAAGATCATCGTCATGAACGGCCCGGCCGGCATCTCCGTCAGCGACGACCGCCGCAAGGGCGCCCAGCCGGTGCTCGACGCCAATCCGGGCCTCGAAATCATCACCGAGACGAACACCGAATACAACGTCGCCCCCGCGCAGGAAGCGATGACGAGCCTGCTCTTCGCCAATCCGGAGATCGACGGCGTGCTCTCGCTCGGCGGTGCGCTTTCGGCCGGCTCCGTCATGGCCTTCGACCGCCAGGGCCGCGACCAGGTGCCGATCACCGGCGAGAACGCCCGCCAGTTCCTGGAACTGTGGAAGGAAAAGGGCCTCAAGGGCTGGGCCACCATGCAGCCGAACTGGCTCGGCGCCCTCTCGGTCTATACCGCAGTGCAGGCGCTGGAAGGCAAGGACGTGCCGGCCTTCGTCAAGGTGCCGCTGCCGGTCATCGACGACAGCAATATCGACAGCTACCTTGCCCGTGCGGACCAGTTCCCGGCCGACGGCTACATCTACTCGGACTACGACCAGGCGCTGTTCGACAAGCTGCTCGCGCAGTAAAAGCCCGCAAAGGACGCCGCCATGACGGATGCAACGCCCCTGCTGGAAGCCCGGCAGGTGTTCAAGGGGTTCTTCGGCAATCCCGTTCTCAAGGGCGTGGACATCGCCCTTCGGCCGGGCAGGGTTCACGCCCTGCTCGGCGAGAACGGGGCCGGGAAATCCACATTGATCAACCTCCTGTCCGGCGCCCTCCAGCCGGACAGCGGCGCCATCCTCGTGGACGGCCGGCCGGCCGGGCGCTTCAGCCCGGCCGCCGCCCGTGCGGCCGGCATCGCCGTGGTGCAGCAGGAACTGAGCCTGACGGCGGACCTTTCCATCGCCGAGAATATCGGCCTTGGTGCCTTTCCGCGCCGCTTCGGCCTCATCGACTATGCCGCGCTTCATCGCGGCGTTCGGGAGGTCTGCGACCTGGTGGGCCTCATCGAACCGCTCGACATGCCCGTCGCCGATCTCGCCCTCGGCCGCCGGCAGATGGTGGAGATCGCCAAGGCGCTCTACCGCAAGCCGCGCGTGCTCATCCTCGACGAGCCGACCTCCTCGCTTTCCGCCCACGAGGCCGGCATCCTCGCGGGCCTCATCGGGACGCTGCGCGACCGCGGCACGGCGCTTCTCTATATTTCCCACCGCCTCAACGAGGTGCAGGCGCTCTGTTCGCATGTCACGGTGCTGAAGGACGGCGGCGTCACCGCCGACCAGTCGCTCGACGGCATCGACGGCGAGGGGCTGGTGCGCCTGATGGTCGGCCGTAAGACGGGCGATCTCTTCCCGCCGCGCCCCGCGCCTTCCGCCGGCGCGCTGCGCATCAGCGTCGAGGGCTTTTCCGCCGGCCTCGTGCGCAATATCGGCTTTTCGGCCCGCGCCGGCGAGATCGTCGGCATCGGCGGGCTGGTGGGGCAGGGGCAGGAAGACCTGCTGCTCGGCCTCTACGGCGCCATTCCCGCCGGGGCCGGGAAGGCGGAGGTCTGCGGGAAACCCGGCCTTCCCGCCCATGTCGGCGCGGCCAATGCCGCCGGCATCGTCTATGTGCCGGCGGACCGCAAGCACGAGGGGCTGGTGCTGCCCCATTCCATCGCCTCGAACCTCATCCTGCCCTCGCTCGGCCGGCTTGCGCGCGGGGGCCTGCGCGACCGCGCAGCCGAAACGGGACTGATCGCCGATCTCGCCCGGCGGCTGACCATCAAGGGCGACGTCGCCCGGCCGGTGCAGGCGCTTTCGGGCGGCAACCAGCAGAAGGTGGCGCTCGCCAAGTGGCTGCCGCTCGATCCGGCCGTCCTGCTCCTCAACGACCCGACCCGCGGCGTCGACATCGAGACGAAGCGGGAAATCTACCTCATGCTGCGCGCGTTTGCCGCCGAGGGCCGGCTCGTCATCCTCGCCAGCTCCGATACGCCGGAGCTCGTGCATCTCTGCGACCGCGTCGTCATCCTGCGCGAGGGCGAGGTCGCCGCGCGGCTTTCCGGGGATGCGATCACCGAGGAGGCCATCGTCGGCGCGGCCATGGGCATCGACAGAAAAGGAGCGGCCGCATGAGCGCTGTTTCGTCCACCGGCTGGCTCTACGGCGCCATCCAGAAGCGCCGCAACCGCGGCCTCGGCGGCCTCTATCTCGTCGTTGCCGCCTTCCTTGTCCTCTATGCCGTGCTCTTTCCCGGCATCCTCTCCGTCGGCGGCTTTTCCAAGTTCACGCAGAACTGGTTCCCGCTCGCCCTCGTCACCATGGCGCAGGCGCTCCTGATGCTCAACGGCGGCATCACGCTCGCTATCGGACCGCTCGTCAGCCTCGGCGCGGTGATTGCGGCGACCACCATGGAGGGTGTTTTCGGCGTGCCGGGCGGCTTTGTCGCCGTCGCGCTCGCCGGCCTTGCCATCGGCGCGGTCACGGGCGTCATCGTCGCGCATCTCAGGCTGCCGGCGATCATCGTCACGCTCGCCGGCTCCTTCATCATCACCGGCGTCGCGCTGATCCTCCTGCCGCGCCCGGGCGGCTTCATCCCGGACTGGCTTTCGAATGGGCTTGCCGGCCACACGCCCGTCGCCTTCCTGCTGCTCGTCGTCATCCTCCTCGGCTGGAAGGCGTTCCTCGCCACGCCGCTCGGCCTCGGCATCTATGCGGCCGGCGACAACCCGGTCGGCGCTTTCCGCTCCGGCGTGCCGGTCGAGCGGGCGAAGGTCGTCGCCTTCGCGCTCTCCGGCCTGCTTGCCGCGCTGGCCGGCCTCTTCGTCGCCGCGCAGACCGGCTCGGGCGACCCGATCATCGGCACGCCCTTTACGCTCAACTCCATCGCCGCGGCCGTGCTCGGCGGTGTCGGCTTCCTCGGCGGCAAGGGCACGATGCGCGGGGCGATCTGCGGCAGCCTGCTGCTCTCGGTCATGATCAACGTGATGTTCTTCCTCGGCTTTCCGCCGGTCGCGCAATATGTGGCGCAGGGGCTCATCATCGTCGGCGCCGTCGCGGTGCCGGAACTTCTCGGTGCCTGGAGGGCAAGGCGATGAACGCTGTCAGATCCCTGTTCCGCAACCCGCCGCTGCTGACTTTCGTGCTGGTGGCCCTCGTCTGGCTCGTCGCGAGCCTCACGCTGCACGGCTTCGGCGCCTACGGGCACCTGCGCTACCTTCTGGAGCTTGCCGCCGTCATCGGCATCGTCGCGGCCGGGCAGACGCTCGTCATCCTGATGGGCGGCATCGACCTTTCCGTCGGCGCGGTCATCACCGTGACGGCGATCCTGCTGCCGCTCCTCTCGCCTGCCTGGGATCCGACCGGCCTTGCCGGCATCGTGCTGGCGCTCGCCATCGCAACCGGCATCGGCGTCCTCAACGGTGCGGGCGCGGCCTATCTGCGCGTGCCGCCGATCATCATGACGCTCGCCATGGCGACCTTCCTTCAGGGTCTTCTCGTCATCGTCGCCGGCGGCAGCGCCGTCACGGTCAGCAATCCCGCCGTCATCCTGCTCGGGCAGGCCCGGCCGTTCGGCATCCCGGCCGGCGTCATCCTCTGGGTGGTCGTCTCGGCGGCGGTGCTGCTCCTCATCCACCGCATGCCGATCGGCGCGCGGTTCCTCGCGCTCGGCGCCAATCCGCTTGCCGCCCGGCTTTCCGGCGTCAGCGTCACGCGCAACACGCTGATCCTCTATGCGCTTTCCGGCTTCTTCGCCGGCCTCGCCGGCATCCTCGTGCTCGGCATGAATCGGCAGGGCTATGTCGGCATCGGCGATCCCTATCTGCTGACGTCGATCGCCGCCGTGGTCCTCGGCGGCACCTCCATCCTCGGCGGGCGGGGGACCTATGCCGGCACCATTCCCGGCGCCATCCTGCTCGTCACGACCACGGCGCTGATCACCGTCGTCAATGCCTCGCCCGGCTGGCGCTCGATCATGTTCGGCACGCTGATCCTCGCGCTGCTGCTCGTTTCCGGCCGTGAGGCGCGGCGATGACAGGCCGCTATGACGGGCCGGTCATCGACCCGCACCACCATCTCTGGGACCTCTCGCTGCGCCGCCATCCCTGGCTGGAGAAGGCGCGAGGCGGGGGCGGCGAGATGGTCTACGGCGGCCTCGCGCCGATCCTGCGGGATTACGGCGTGGAGGATTACCGGCGGGATGCCGCAAACCAGAACGTCGTCGCCACCGTGCATGTCGAGGCCGGCTGGTCCGACGCCCATCCGCTGGAGGAAAGCCGCTGGCTCGGCGGCCTCGACCGTTCCTCCGGCATCGCGAAGCGTTACGTCGCACGCGTGCCGCTCGACAGTCCCGATGCGGCGCGCCTGATCGAGGCGGAGGCGGCCAACCCCAATGTCGCCGGCATCCGCGATATCGTGAGCTGGCACCCGGAGCCGGGCAAGAGTTTTGCCCCGCGCCCGCACCGCATGGCCGACCCCGTCTGGAGGGCCGGCCTTGGCCGCCTTTCCCGCCATGGCCTCGTCTTCGACCTGATGCTCTATCCCTGGCAGATGGACGAGGCCGTGGAGCTTGTCCGCGCCTTTCCGGAACTCCTCTTCGTGCTCAACCACGGTGGCAGCCCGGCGGACCGGACGGCGGAGGGCATGGCGCTGTGGCGCAGCGGCCTTCGCGCCCTTGGCCGCGAGCCGAACGTGCGGCTGAAGATCTCCGACCTCGTCGCCTACGACAACGACTGGACGCCGGAAAGCCTCGGGCCCGTGATTTCGCATTGCCTCGATTGCTTCGGCCCGGCGCGCGCCATGTTCGCCAGCGATTTCCCGGTCGCCGGCCTTCATGCCACCTTCGACGCGGTCTATGCCGTGTTCCGCGACCTCGCCGCGCCGCTCTCGCCCGACGAGCAGCGCGCCATCTTCTTCACCACCGCCGACGAGGCCTATCGCCTCGGGATGGGAGAACGCCATGTCTGACCTTCATGCGACCGAAACCGGCAATCCGCTGATCGACGACCGTATCCGCGGCTTTCCGCCCGGCCATGCGCCCTTGCCGCTCGATGCCATCGGCGGAAGGGGCTGGAAACCCTATGACGGCAGGATGGCGCTGCCGCTGATCTCGCTCGACCAAAGGGCCTTCGCCGGCAATGTCGAACAGATGATGGCCTATGTGAAGGACCGTCGCGTCGAGATCGCGCCCCACGCCAAGACGCCGATGTCGACGGCGCTTTCCGGCGCGTTGCTTGCGGCGGGCGCCTGGGGCACGACGGTCGCCGATATCCGGCAGGCCGCCGTTCTCCTCAAGGCGAGCCAGCGCCGGCTGATCCTTGCCAACGAGATCGGCGGCCCTGCCGCCGCCCGCCGCCTCGCGGCCCTTCTGTCCGGTTACCCCGAGGCGGAGGTGCATGTCTTCGTCGATTCCGTCGCGCTCGCGGAAGCCCTGCGCGCCGCCTGGGCGGAGCGGGCGGACCTGCCGCCGCTCGGCCTGCTGGTGGAATTCGGCGCCGGCCGCGCCGGCGCGCGCAGCATTGAAGCGGCGGAGGCCATCCTTGACGCAATCCTTGCTGCCGAGACGGCAACCTTCCGGCTGACCGGCATCGCCGCCTATGAGGGCGCGGCCGCTACCGCGGACGCGGACGAGACGCTGCGGCGGATCGACGGGCTGATGCAAATGACCGCGGCCTTCCTGCCAAAGGTGCGCGCCCGTATCGGCAACGAACGCCCGCTTCTCGTGACGGCGGGCGGGTCGGTCTTCTTCGACCGGGTGGTCGAGGGGCTTTCCGGCGCGGTCGCCGCCGATCCCGATTGCCGGCTGGTGCTGCGCAGCGGGGCGATCTTCTTCCACGATCACGGCATCTACGAGCGCGGCCTTGCCGGGCTAGACGCGCGGCAGGGTTTTAGCTTCGGCGGTGCGATCCATTCCGCCGCGAAGGGTTTCCGGCCGGCGCTGCGCGTCTGGGCCGAGGTGCTGTCGCGGCCCGAGCCGGGGCTTGCGATCTGCGGCATGGGCCTTCGCGACGTCGCGATGGACCAGGGCCTGCCGCGGCCGCTGGCGCTCTACCGGGACGGCGCGCGCCTTGCCGATCTCGCCGGGGCCGAGGTGCAGCGCCTCAACGACCAGCACGCCTTCGTCACGGTGCCGGCCGGCAGCGACGTCGCCGTCGGTGACGTGGTGGAGTTCGGCATCTCCCATCCCTGCACCTGCCTCGACCGGCACGCCATCCTCTACGGCCTCGACCCGGACCACGCGGTCACGACGGCCTATCTCACCAGCTTCGGCTGATCCTCCCCATGAAGAAAGGAAACCACCCATGATCCAGCGTTACCAGAAGGGTTCGCGCATGAGCCAGGCCGTCAGCCATGGCGGGCTCGTCTACATTGCCGGCCAGGTCGCGGAAGATCGTAAGGCCGGCATCGAGAGCCAGACGCGCGACGTGCTCGGTAAGATCGACGCCCTTCTGAAGGAAGCCGGCACGGACCGTTCGAAGCTCCTCGCCGTCAATGTCTTCCTGCCGGCCATCGTCGATTTCGACGCGATGAACGGCGTCTACGATGCCTGGATCGATCCGGCCAATCCGCCGGCCCGGGCCTGCGTCGAGGCGCGCCTTGCCGATCCGGACCTGCGCGTCGAGATGACCGCCGTCGCGGCGCTCTGACCATGCACAGCGGCCTCGTCAACCCGATCGATCTTGCGGCGGACGGCCGGCAGGCCGGGCATCTCGCCATTCCCTATTCGGTCGACCGCTCGCCCTACTACCAGATCCGCATTCCTATCCTGCGCCTGAAGAACGGCGCGGGGCCGAGCCTCCTCCTGATGGCCGGCAACCACGGGGACGAATATGAGGGCGAGCTCCAGCTCGGCCGGCTGATGCGCCTGCTCGATGTCTCGAAGATCCGCGGCGCCGTCACTATCCTGCCGATGGCGAACCTGCCGGCGGTGATGGCGGCGAAGCGCTGCTCGCCCTTCGACGGCGGCAATCTCAACCGCGCCTTTCCCGGCGATCCCGCAGGCACGCCGACGGCGCGGCTCGCCCATTTCCTCGAGCACACGCTTTTCCCGGCCCACGATGCGGTGCTGGACCTTCATTCGGGCGGCACCTCCATGGTGCATCTTGCCTGTACGCTGATCGAACGGCAGGCCGATAGCGCGCGCTTCGAGCGTTCCGTCGCGCTGATGCGGGCGATGGGCGCGGCCCACGCCTTCATCGCCGACAACGGGCCGGCGGCGCCGACCTCGATGGGCGCGGCGGGTAGGGCCGGCACCATCGGCCTTTCCGGCGAGTTCGGCGGGGGCGGCACGGTGACGCCGGAGAGCATGGCCTTCACCGCGGCGGCGATCGACCGGCTGCTGATGGCGCTCGGCATTGCGGACGCGCCCGTCCTCTCGCGGGAAGCTCTCCCGCCGCCGCCAGCCCTGCAGCTTCTTTCGCTCTCGCGGCACAGCCAGGGCATCTATGCGGACCGGCGCGGCTGGTTCGAGCCGACGGTGCCTCTTGGTGCGCGGGTTGCGGCCGGCGACCTTGCCGGCCGGTATCACGACCTCGAACGGCTGGAGCAGCCGGAGGAAGAGCTGCGCTTTGCCGAGGGCGGCATCGTCATCTCCCACCGGCTGCACACCGACAGCCAGGCCGGCGACTGCCTGATCCAGGTCGCCGAGCCGATCAGCGGCTGATCGCCGCGACCGCCTCGCGCACCCAATCGAGGCGCTTTGCCGGGATGAGGCCGTAATTGTAGAAGTTCACGCCGTCGGCGCCCGCGTCGACGGCGCTTTTCGTGCGGGCGGCGAGGATGTCCGGCCCGTCCACCTCCGGATAGAAGACACGAAGGCCGAGGCCGAGGAACCTGTCCGGACCGAGCAGCGCGCGGCCGGTGCGGATGACATCGCCGACGGCCTCCGGCGTCATGTCGTAGCAGCAGAGGATCGCCCCGTCGCAGAGCCTGCCGACCGCCGCAAGGTCGACGCCGCCGAGCCAGCCGTCTTTCAGGTCGATCAGCACGATGCGCGTTGCCGGATCGGCCGCCGCCTTGATCTCGCCGATCAGGCTCGTCACCGGCTCGCTGCGCCAGGAAAGGAAGGCATGGAGGTCCGGGTGGTCGCGGAAGGCGTCGATGCCGGCATCCGGGAAATCGGGGAACTGCCTTTCCGGCACGGCGCGCTCGCAGAGTTCCGCGATGAAGCGGGCGACGGTCCTGCGTGCGCCCTCGACCGGGACGCCGGCCTTTTGCGCGCGCGCGGTGCAATGGTCGCAGAAGCAGAGCGAGAGCAGGAAGTCGTCCTCGGCATTGAGGCCGACGCCGTCCTTTTCGTGGTGGTACTCGTGCGCAAAGCCCATGAAGTTCGGGCTCTCCAGCTCCAGCATGTCCGGCTTGTAATTCGTCGTGATATCGCGGACGAGCGTGACGACATAGTCGCGCGCCGCCGGGCTGGAGGGGCAGAGATTGTAGTGGTTGGCATTGCCGAAGGCGTTGCGGGTGACGTGTTCGGGATGGAGCATGCCGAGGCGCGTGTTGTGCAGGCAGACCGTCCAGCAGGAGACCTTGAGGCCGGTCTCAGCCCGCGCCTTCGTCAGCGCGTCCAGCATGTCGCCGCGCTCGGCGACGTTCCGCGCCATCAGCGGGCGGATCGCCTTTCCCTGCCAGAGCGTTTCGTCGGGGCGGAAATAGACCGTGCCGTCTTCCGGGAAATAGGCTTTCTGCGCGGGGCTTCTCGGCTGGAGGAAGCGGCCGGCATGGTAGGAGGTCGCAAGGCTCACCGTATTGAGGCCGGCGCGGCCGGAAAGGTCGGCGGTAAGCGCCGCAAGTCCCTGGTCCTGAACGTCCCAGGGGTAGGTCCACATGGAAAGATGCATGGCGTGCTCCCGTCGAATCTGTCCATTTTATAGAACATGTGTCCATAATAGTGTCCAGCACGATTTTCACCGGAAGGGCCCGTTGGCATTTTCGATGCACTGAATGTCGCGAACCGGAAGGATTCGCGACAAGAGGCAGCGTAGCTTTTCGCCATTGCAGGGGCTTGCGCAGGGGCAAGCGGCCTGAAATATGCGCCACAGGGGATCGCCGGCCCAGCCGCCGTCGGCCGAACGCGAGAAGAGAACCGATGAAGAGCCATGTGCTGACCGTAACGTGCAAATCGACCCGCGGCATCGTCGCCGCGATCACGGGATATCTCGCCGAGAAGGGGTGTTACATCTCCGACTCGTCGCAGTTCGACGATCTGGAAACGGGTCTCTTCTTCATGCGCCTCACCTTCCTTTCCCAGGAAGGCGTGCCGGAAGAGGATATCAAGGCGGGCTTTGCCCCCGTCGCCAAGCCCTTCGGCATGACCTGGCGCTTCAACGACAGCGATGAGCGCATGAAGGTGCTGCTCATGGTCTCGCGCTTCGGCCACTGCCTCAACGACCTGCTCTACCGCTGGAAGATCGGCGCGCTGCCGATCGACATCGTCGGCGTCGTCTCCAACCACTTCGATTACCAGAAGGTCATCGTCAACCACGACATCCCCTTCTACCACATCAAGGTGACGAAGGAGAACAAGCCGCAGGCCGAAGCCCGCCTCATGGAGGTGGTCGAACAGTCCGGCGCCGAGCTCATCGTGCTCGCCCGCTACATGCAGGTCCTGTCCGATGCCGTCTGCAAGAAGATGTCGGGCCGCATCATCAACATCCACCACTCGTTCCTGCCGTCCTTCAAGGGTGCCAACCCCTACAAGCAGGCCTTCGAGCGCGGCGTGAAGCTGATCGGCGCGACGGCGCACTATGTGACGGAAGACCTCGACGAAGGCCCGATCATCGAGCAGGACGTCGCGCGCATCACCCATGCGCAGTCGGCGGAGGATTATGTCTCCATCGGCCGGGACGTGGAAAGCCAGGTGCTTGCCCGCGCCGTGCACGCCCACATCCACCACCGCGTCTTCATGAACGGCAACAAGACCATCGTCTTCCCGCCGTCGCCGGGCTCTTACGCCTCCGAGCGCATGGGCTGATCGGGGGCGGAAGCCCTCGCTGACGGCCAGGCGCCGCCCAGCCCTCCGTCGTCATGGTCGGGCTTGACCCGACCATCCATGCTCCGAGCACGTCTGTGGATCCTCGGGTCGAGCCCGAGGATGACGAAGGCGGTGAGGGAAATTTCAATAAGCTGAGGCCGGCGTCTTCGCCGGCCTTTTCATATCAGGCGGCGGGCTTGCCCAGCGCCTTCTCGATGGCGGGATAGAGGCCTTCCTTGAGGCTCTTGTCGTCGAAGGGGCCGACGCGCTTGTAGAGGATCGTGCCGTCCGGGCCGACGAGGTAGGATTCCGGGATGCCGTAGACGCCCCAGTCGATCGCCATCCGGCCGGCCGGATCGAGGCCGATGGCCGAGAAGGGGTTGCCGAGCTCGCCGAGGAAACGCAGCGCGTTCTCCGCGCCGTCCTTGTAGTTGACGCCGACGACGGTGATGCGCGGGTCCTTCGAGAGCTGCAGGATGACGGGGTGCTCCTGCCGGCACGGCACGCACCAGGACGCCCAGAAATTGACGAGCGTCAGCTTGCCCCTGGCGGTTTGCGTCGTCAGGGCCGGAACGGGCGCGCCGTCCTTCGTCGCGCCGGCGAGCGGATCGAGGTCGCGCCACGGCGCCTTGGTGCCGATCAGCGCCGAGGGAATTTCGGAAATGTCGCGGCCGGAATTGAGCTGCGTCCAGAAGATCAGCGCAAGGGCGATGAAGACGGCGAGCGGCAGCGCGGCAAGGACGATGCGCATGCGCGTGCCGCCGCCTGCGGCATTGCCTTCGCTCTTGCTCATTGCGCGGCCTCGCTCCGGTCGGAGCGGCGGCGGATGCCGGCGGCTTCGAGTTGCGCCAGCTCGCGCTGGCGGGCGCGGTGGTCGAGCCAGACCCAGGCGACGAGGCCGAAGCTGACGGCGAAGGCGGCGATATAGGAGACCGCGACGTAGAAGGTATGGCTCATGCGGCGCCTTTCTTGCGGCCGGCGGCGCGGGCGGCATGGCGGCGCAGCACCGCGATGCGCCGGCGCAGGATCTCGTTGCGCATGGCGAGGATGTGCAGCGTGAAGAAGAGCAGGGTGAAGGCGACCGCCATGATGAGGAGCGGGTGCAGGAATTCCGGGTCGATGGTCGGCCCGCCCATCCTGACGACGCTCGCCGGCTGGTGCAGCGTGTTCCACCATTCGACGGAGAATTTTATGATCGGGATGTTGACGAAGCCGACGAGGATGAGGACGGCGCTGACCTTTGCCGCCCGCGCCGGATCGTCCATGGCGCGGTTGAGGGCGATGAGGCCGAGATACATCAGGAAGAGCACGAAGACGGAGGTGAGCCGCGCATCCCACACCCACCAAGTCCCCCACATCGGCTTGCCCCAGAGCGAGCCGGTGACGAGGGCGAGGAAGGTGAAGCCGGCGCCGATGGGGGCTGCGGCCTTGGCCGAGACGTCGGCGAGCGGATGGCGCCAGACGAGCGTGCCGAGCGCGGAAAGCGCCATCACCGTATAGCACATCATCGAGAGCCAGGCGGCCGGCACATGCACATACATGATGCGCACCGTCTCGCCCTGCTGGTAGTCGCCCTCCGTCGTGAAGGAGAGGTAGAGCCCGGCCGCGAAGAGACAGAGCGTCAGCCCGGCAAGCCACGGCCAGAGGACGGCGACCAGCGCCAGGAACCGCGTCGGGTTGGCGAGGTCGCTGAAGTTGCGGATGGCAAGGCTCGGTTCGCTCATGGCTGCCCTTCAACGTGACGACTGGTTCTTTAACGTGTCAGGCCCGCCTCTTCAATTGATCTGCGGCAATCACATTGCCGCAGCCGGTGCGTCAGTCGCTCGAAAGGCGAAGGGCCGCGGCCGCGGCCAGCGGGCCGATGACGGCGAAGAACAGGTTGAGCGCGATCAGAATGAGGAAAGGCGGCAGGAAAGGGGCGGGGTCCTCGATGGCCGCATAGACCGCGCTCACCCCGAAGATCAGCACGGGAATGGCGAGCGGCAGCACGAGGATGGAGACGAGCAGGCCTCCGCGCGGCAGCGCCACGGCAATCCCCGCCCCCGCCGCGCCGATGAAGGTGATGGCGGGCGTGCCGGCCAGCAGCGTCAGCGCCGTCGCGCCGATCGCCACCTCGTCCATGTTCATGAAGAGGCCGAGGAGCGGCGAGGCGATGACGAGCGGCAGGCCGGTCGCGATCCAGTGCGCGACACACTTGACGAAGACCGTCAGCACCAGCGGCGTCTCCTGCATCAGGAGGAGGTCGAGCGAGCCGTCCTCGCGCTCGGCCTGGAACAGCCGGTCGAGGCCGAGGAGGGAGGCCAGCAGCGCGCCGATCCACAGGATGGCGGGGCCGATGCGCGAGAGAAGGTTGAGGTCCGGCCCGACGCCGAAGGGGATGACGGCGACGACCGTCATGAAGAAGAGGACGCCGATCAGCGCGCCGCCGCCGGCGCGGACCGAGAGTTTCAGGTCGCGGGCAAGGAGGGCGATCATGCTTGCGCCTCCGGGCGAAGCGGATTTGGCTTACCCCCCTCTGCCCTGCCGGGCATCTCCCCCTCAAGGGGGGAGATTGACTGGGAGGGCCGGCATTTCCGGGTTTTCAAGGTTTGCGTTTGGCGGGGCTTCGCCGCTTGCCAATCTCCCCCCTTGAGGGGGAGATGCCCGGCAGGGCAGAGGGGGGTGGCTACTTGCACGCCCATCACCACACCTCCTCCGCCACCCCGGCAAAGCCCGTCATCCTCAACTCCTGCACGCCTTCCAACCCAAGCGGCTGGTGCGTGGCGGCGATGGCGATGCCGCCGCGGGCAAGGTGGGCGGTGACGAGGCCGGCGAACATGTCTTCCGCAGCGGCATCGAGCGCGGCGGTCGGCTCGTCGAGGATCCAGACGGGACGCCAGGCGACCAGCAGCTTGGCCATGGCCATGCGGCGCTGCTGGCCGGCGGAAAGGTAGCCGAAGGGCAGATGGGCGATGCCGCCGAGGCCGACCGCCTCTACGGCTTCCTCGACCGGGACGCCCGCCCCGCCGGCCATGTCGCCGAGGAAGGTCTTCCAGAAGGAAAGGTTCTCCTCGACGGTGAGCTCCCGCTTCATCGCGTTGCGGTGGCCGAGATAGTGCGCGGCCTCACTGAGCCGCTCGGCTGCGTGCGGTGCAGCAAGGAGTTTCGCCGAGCCCGAGCGGGCCGGCAGGAGGCCTGCCAGCACGCGCAGCAGCGTCGACTTGCCGGAACCGTTCGGGCCCTTGACGACCAGGGCTTCGCCGCCGGCGATTTCAAAGGCGATATCGCGGAAAATCAGGTCCTCGCCGCGCGTGGCGCTCAACCCCTCGGCGACGAGCCGCATGATGCTTCACTTTCCCTTTACGACCTTGGTCGCAATGCAAAAAAATTGTCCCGATTTGCGCGAACGCGCTCTGGATCGTTCCTTAGAAATTATCTATAACGCCCGCAACACGCCAGCGGTCGGCGTGAATTTCATCCAAGCGCCGAACACGGGAATGATTTCCGCGTACGGACAGCGGAAATGGCCGCACCCGCATCCCATTCGCGCTAAACGCGCACGGGCGTTCGTACGTCAGCTTTCTGGCGACCAGACGGAACGGGGTATAAAGTGTCCAAATCCCTAGACAGTTTCAATTGTCGTTCGACCCTCACGGTCAACGGCACCGACTATGTGTATTACAGCCTGCCCAAGGCTGAAGCGAACGGCCTTGCCGGCGTCTCGAAGCTCCCCTACTCGATGAAGGTGCTTCTTGAGAACCTGCTGCGCTTCGAGGACGGCCGCTCCGTCACGAAGGACCACATCCTCGCCGTCGCCGAATGGCTGACGAACAAGGGCACGGTCGAAAACGAGATCGCCTATCGCCCGGCGCGCGTTCTGATGCAGGACTTCACCGGCGTTCCCGCCGTCGTCGACCTTGCGGCCATGCGCGACGCGATGGTCTCGCTCGGCGGCGACCCCGAGAAGATCAACCCGCTCGTTCCCGTCGACCTCGTCATCGACCACTCCGTCATCGTCGACGAGTTCGGCACGCCGACCGCCTTCGCCCGCAACGTGGAGCTGGAATACCAGCGCAACGGCGAGCGCTACCGCTTCCTGAAATGGGGCCAGCAGGCGTTCAAGAACTTCCGCGTCGTTCCGCCCGGCACCGGCATCTGTCACCAGGTCAATCTGGAATATCTGGGCCAGACCGTTTGGACCAAGGAAGAAGACGGCGAGATCGTCGCCTACCCGGATACCTGTGTCGGCACGGACAGCCACACGACCATGATCAACGGCCTCGGCGTTCTCGGCTGGGGCGTCGGCGGCATCGAGGCGGAAGCGGCCATGCTCGGCCAGCCCGTTTCCATGCTCCTGCCGGAAGTCATCGGCTTCAAGCTGACCGGCAAGCTCAAGGAAGGCGTGACGGCGACCGACCTCGTGCTGATGGTCGTGCAGATGCTGCGCAAGAAGGGCGTCGTCTCCAAGTTCGTCGAATTCTTCGGCCCCGGCCTCGACAACATGACGCTCGCCGACCGCGCGACGATCGGCAATATGGGCCCGGAATACGGCGCGACCTGCGGCTTCTTCCCGGTCGATGCCGAAACCGTCAACTACCTCACCATGTCCGGCCGCGACGAGCAGCGCATCGCCCTCGTCGAAGCCTACTCCAAGGCCCAGGGCATGTGGCGTGACGGCGACGGCTCCGACCTCGTCTTCACCGATACGCTGGAACTCGACCTCGGCGACGTCGTGCCGTCCATGGCCGGCCCGAAGCGCCCGGAAGGCCGCATCCCGCTGGAAAACATCGCTTCCGGCTTCGCCGCGTCGCTCGAAAACGACTACAAGAAGCCGGGTCAGCTCGCCAACCGCTATGCCGTCGAGGGCACGGACTATGATATCGGCCACGGCGATGTCGCCATTGCCGCCATCACGTCCTGCACAAACACGTCCAACCCGTCGGTGCTGATCGCCGCCGGCCTGCTTGCCCGCAACGCGGTCGCCAGGGGCCTGAAGACGAAGCCGTGGGTGAAGACCTCGCTTGCACCGGGATCGCAGGTCGTTGCCGAGTACCTTTCCAAGTCGGGTCTGCAGACCGACCTCGACAAGCTCGGCTTCAACCTCGTCGGCTTCGGCTGCACCACCTGCATCGGCAATTCCGGCCCGCTGCCGGCGCCGATCTCCAAGACGATCAACGACAAGGGCCTGATCGCCGCGGGCGTGCTCTCCGGCAACCGTAACTTCGAAGGCCGCATCTCGCCGGACGTGCAGGCGAACTACCTCGCCTCGCCGCCGCTCGTCGTCGCCTATGCGCTCGCCGGCTCGGTCCAGAAGGACCTCACCACGGAACCGCTCGGCGAAGACCGGGACGGCAACCCGGTCTACCTCAAGGACATCTGGCCCTCCTCGAAGGAGATCCAGGAGTTCATCATGAAGTACGTCACGCGTGAGCTCTATGCCACGAAGTATGCCGACGTCTTCAAGGGCGACGCCAACTGGCAGGCCGTGCAGGTGCCGGCGGGCCAGACCTACGCCTGGGACGACCAGTCGACCTATGTGCAGAACCCGCCCTACTTCGTCGGCATGGGCAAGGTCGGCGCGGGCGTTTCCGACATCAAGGGCGCGCGCGTCCTCGGCCTCTTCGGCGACAAGATCACGACCGACCACATCTCGCCGGCCGGTTCGATCAAGGCGGCTTCGCCCGCCGGTGCCTACCTCATCGGCCACGGCGTCGGCGTTGCGGACTTCAACCAGTACGGCACGCGCCGCGGCAACCATGAGGTCATGATGCGCGGCACCTTCGCCAATATCCGCATCCGCAACCACATGCTGGGCCCGAACGGCAAGGAAGGCGGCTACACGATCCACTATCCTTCCAAGGAAGAGATGTCGATCTACGACGCGGCCATGAAGTACAAGGAGGAGGGCGTTCCGCTCGTCATCTTCGCCGGCGTCGAATACGGCAACGGCTCCTCGCGCGACTGGGCGGCCAAGGGCACGAACCTGCTCGGCGTCAAGGCCGTGATCGCGCAGTCCTTCGAGCGCATCCACCGCTCGAACCTCGTCGGCATGGGCGTCATCCCCTTCGTCTTCGAGGAGGGCACGACCTGGGCGACGCTCGACCTCAAGGGCGACGAGCTGGTGACGATCGAGGGCCTGGAAGGCGACATCAAGCCGCGCGAACGGAAGATCGCCAAGATCACCTATTCCGACGGCACGGTGAAGGACGTTCCGATCCTCTGCCGCATCGATACGCTGGACGAGGTCACCTACGTCAACAACGGCGGTATCCTGCAGACGGTTCTGCGCGATCTCGCCGCCTGATCCCTTTCGGGTTTGAAATGCACGATGCCGGGGCCCTCCAGCCCCGGCATCGTTCGTTTCCGGGCCGCAAGGCTCACTCCATCGTGACTTCCCGTTGAAGCGGCAAGGGCGTATGACGGCTGGAAAGGCTGGCCGCAGCGCCGCGCTTCATTGGAAATGACCATGCCGAGACCGTACATACCGGAATGTCTGGCGATCCTGCTGACGCTGGGCGCCGGCACCGCCCATGCGCAGGAATCCATCGAGCCCAAGGGCGTGGTCGAGCTCTTCACCAGCCAGGGCTGCTCGTCCTGCCCGCCCGCCGACAAGGCGCTGGAGACGCTGGTGCGCGAGGGCGACGTCGTGGCGCTCTCCTATCACGTCGACTACTGGAACTATCTCGGCTGGGCGGACACGCTCGCCTCCAAGGACAATACCGACCGGCAATATGCCTATGCCCGCATGTTCGGCCGCAACGGCGTCTACACGCCGCAGGCCGTGCTGAACGGGCGCGAGCACGTCAACGGCGCCGATCTTTCCGGCATCCGCACCCGCATCGACGCCCTGTCCGGCGAAGGCAAGGGGCTGAAGGTGCCGGTCGTGGCCGAGGTGAAGAACGACGAATTGCGCATCCGCGTCGGCCCCGGCGAGGGCAAGGCCAATATCCTCATCGCTTATTTCGAACGCGAGCACCGGATCGATATCGACAAGGGCGAGAACCGCGGCAAGACGGTCGACTACTGGCATGCCGTGACGGACATGGAGACGATCGGCATGTGGGAAGGCAAGGAGACCAACCTGGTGCTTCCGGCCGACATGCTGAAGAAGAAAAAGAAGGCGGGCGGCTGCGCCGTGCTGCTGCAGCGCATGAAGAGCGCCGATACGCCCGGCGCGATCCTCGGCGCGACGGTCCTGTCCGGGGGGCCGTCCGCGCTCTGAAAGGGCTTTCAAGGGAGGTCCGGTCCGGCTTCCTCGAGGGGCTGGGG
This sequence comes from Shinella fusca, assembly GCF_014203155.1. Taxonomy (GTDB): domain Bacteria; phylum Pseudomonadota; class Alphaproteobacteria; order Rhizobiales; family Rhizobiaceae; genus Shinella; species Shinella fusca. The sequence continues at coordinate 152,016 of NZ_JACHIK010000009.1, read as the reverse complement.
CTTGAGGGTTCGAAGAAACACGGACCGGACCGGGACGAAGCTGCCGGCAACGGAATACAAGGCAACCTCGACAGACGCTTGCCGTACCGAACCGGATTCCGCGTGAGGCGGGGGCAGGCACGGCGGCGACGGGCGGACTTTCCCTTTAAATTTGGGCGTCGGTTTGTCTGAAATGCGGCGGAACGGATTTTTGCGGGAAAGGCGCCGTGCACCGCCTGTCCGCCCGCCTTGCATTTCGCCGCCGCTCAGGCACACTGTCATCGAGCCGTCACAGGAAGGTGCGGAGTTTAGATGACCGATCAGCCGGATTTGCAGGCGTCCAACGTCGTGGTCGACCTCAAGGAGTACCGCAGCAGCAAGGATCCGCTGCCGGTGACCTTCCATCGGCGGGAACTCGATGCGATCCTGTGGGTCTACGGCCGCATGGTCGGCGAGGGCGAATGGCGCGACTACGCCATCGACCACCTGCGCGACAGGGCGGTCTTCTCCATCTTCAAGCGCTCCGGCGAAATGCCGCTCTATCGTGTCGAGAAGAATCCCAAGCTCGCCGCCAGGCAGGGCGCCTACAGCGTCATCAACCAGCACGGCACCATCCTGAAGCGCGGCCACGAGCTGAACCAGGTGCTGAAGGTGTTCGACAAGGTGCTGCGCCTCGTCGAGACGTGAGACGCTTCCGGCGCAACACCCTCCCCGCTACCTTCGCCCCACCCTCCAGCGTCATGCTCTGGCTTGACGGAGAAGAGGGCAGAAGCAGGGACGGGGAGCAGAGGCAGACGGCAGGCGCCGACGAGGGGGCGCGGTGCGTTCGGCGGCCCGACCTTATCCCATCGTTTCCGGATAGATGTCCATCGGCGGCTCCGTCTCCGCCCCGTCGCCGAGCGCGCGCTGCATGAACACCGTGTCCAGCCAGCGGCCGTGCTTGAAGCCGGTTGCCGTCAGGCGGCCGCTGTGCTCGAAGCCGGCGGCGGCGTGGACGGCGATGGAGGCGGGGTGCGCCCCGCCGATCACGGCCACCATCTGGCGAAAGCCGAGGTCCGTGGTGCGGTGGATGAGCTCGGCAAGCAGCGCCCTGCCGATGCCCTTGCCGCGGGCTTCCGGCGCCAGATAGACGGAATCCTCGACGAGCCAGCGATAGGCCGGCCGCGTGCGGAAGGCCGAGGCATAGGCATAGCCGAGGATGAGCCCCGTCTGCTCCACCGCGACGATATAGGGATAGCCCTTGCCGGTGATCGCCGTAAAGCGCGCCGCCATCTCGTCGAGCGAGGGCGGGTCGATCTCATAGCTTGCGACCCCGTTCAGCACGGATTCGCGGTAGATTTCGGTGAAGGCGGCGATATCGCCCGAAGCGGCGGTGCGGATGACGAAGCGCATGGAAAGCCTGCGTTCTCATGGAAATACGGGATGGGGTTCGTCCCATCCCATATCCGTTTCCCGCTTTCAAGCCGCCGGCCGGCTCAGGCGCCGTAGACGATCAGGAGGTCCTTGGCGTCGATCTGGTCGCCGGCGCGCACCAGCACCTCGGAGATCATGCCGTCCTTCTCGGCGTGGAGCGCCGTCTCCATCTTCATCGCTTCGATGGAGAGCAGCACGTCGCCGGCCTTGACCGTCTGGCCGGCCGCGACCGAGACCGTCGAGATGACGCCCGGCATCGGCGCGCCGAGATGGGCGGCGTTGCAGCTGTCGGCCTTGCGGCGCGCGGCCGAGGTGGCCGCGCGGTTGCGGTCCGGTACCTTGATGAGGCGCGGCTGGCCGTTCAGCTCGAAGAACACCTTTACCATGCCCTTCTCGTCCGGCTCGCTCTTGGCCTGATGCAGGATGACGAGGGAGACGCCCTTTTCCAGCTCCGGCTGAAGCTCCTCGCCCGGCGCAAGCCCGTAGAAATAGGCCGGCGTCGGCAGCACGCTGACCGGGCCGTAGGTATCGACGGCCATCGCATAGTCGGTGAAGACCTTGGGATACATCAGGTAGGAGGCGAACTCGAAATCGTCGACCTTGCGTTCCAGCTTGTCCTCGATGGTCTTGCGTTCGGCATCGAGATCGGCGGGCGGCAGCAGCGAGCCCGGCACGGCCGTATAGGGTTCTTCGCCCTTCAGCGCCTTCTTCTGGAGAGCTGCCGGCCAGCCGCCCGGGGGCTGGCCGAGATCGCCGCGCAGCATGGAGACCACCGAATCCGGGAAGGCGATGTCCTTGGCCGGGTTCTCCACGTCGGCGACCGTAAGGTCCTGGGAGACCATCATCAGCGCCATGTCGCCGACCACCTTGGAGGAGGGCGTCACCTTGACGATATCGCCGAACATCTGGTTGGCGTCGGCATAGGCCTGGGCGACGCGATGCCACTTGGTTTCGAGGCCGAGCGAACGGGCCTGTTCCTTGAGGTTGGTGAACTGGCCGCCCGGCATTTCGTGCAGGTAGACTTCCGATGCCGGCCCCTTGAGGTCGCTTTCGAAGGCGGCGTACTGGAAGCGCACGGCCTCCCAGTAGAAGGAGATGCGGCGGATCCATTCGGGATCGAGGCCCGGATCGCGCTCGGTGCCCTTCAGCGCCTCGACGATGGAGCCGAGACAGGGCTGCGACGTGTTGCCGGAAAGCGCGTCCATCGCCGCATCCACCACATCGACGCCGGATTCGACGGCGGCGAGCACGGTCGCGGCAGCGATGCCCGACGTGTCGTGCGTGTGGAAATGGATCGGCAGGTCCGTCGCCTCGCGCAGCGCCTTGAAGAGCACGCGCGCGGCGGCGGGCTTCAGGAGCCCCGCCATGTCCTTCACCGCGATCATGTGCGCGCCGGCCTTTTCCAGCTCGCCGGCAAGGGCGGTGTAGTATTTGAGATCGTATTTCGGGCGGGCGGAGTTGAGGAGATCGCCGGTATAGCAGATCGCCGCCTCGCAGATGCGGTTCTCCTCGGCGACGGCGTCCATCGAGACGCGCATGTTGTCGACCCAGTTGAGGCAGTCGAAGACGCGGAAGACGTCGATGCCGCCCCTGGCCGCCTGCCGCACGAAATACTTCACCACATTGTCTGGGTAGTTCTTGTAGCCGACGCCGTTCGCCCCGCGCAGCAGCATCTGGAGGAGAAGGTTCGGCGCATCCTCGCGGATGCGGGCAAGGCGCTCCCACGGGTCCTCCGTGAGGAAGCGCATGGAGACGTCGAAGGTCGCGCCGCCCCAGCATTCTAGCGAGAAGAGCTGCGGCAGGGCCCTTGCATAGGTGCCGGCGACGCGGGCGATGTCATGCGTGCGCATGCGGGTCGCCAGCAGCGACTGGTGGCCGTCGCGCATCGTCGTGTCGGTGAGGAAGACCCGGCTTTCGCCGCGCACCCATTCGCCGAACTTCTTCGGGCCGAGTTCGTCGAGCTTCTGCTTGGTGCCGGCGGGAATATCGCCGTTGATATAGGGCACGACCGGCTTTGCCACATCCGCCGGCGGCCTCGGACGGCCCTTGGCCTCCGGATGGCCGTTGACGGTGACGTCGGCGAGGTAGGTGAGCAGCTTCGTCGCGCGGTCCTGGCGCTTGACCTGCTGGAAGAGCTCCGGCGTCGTGTCGATGAAGCGGGTGGTGTAGCTGTTGTTGCGGAAGGCCTCGTGGCCGATGATCGCTTCGAGGAAGGTGAGGTTGGTCGCGACGCCGCGCACGCGGAATTCGCGCAGCGCCCGGTCCATGCGGTTGATCGCTTCCAGCGGCGTGCTGCCGGAGGCCGTGACCTTCACCAGCAGCGGATCGTAGTAGCGGGTGATGTAGGCGCCGGTATAGGCGGTGCCGCCGTCGAGGCGGATGCCGAAGCCGGCGGCCGAGCGATAGCCGGTGATGCGGCCATAGTCCGGGATGAAGTTCTGCTCCGGGTCCTCGGTGGTGATGCGGCACTGGAGGGCATGGCCGTTGAGGCGAATATTCTCCTGCGCCGGCACGCCCGATTCCGGCGTGCCGATGGCGTAGCCGTCGAGGATGTGGATCTGCGCCTTGACGATGTCGATGCCGGTCACGACCTCCGTGACGGTGTGCTCGACCTGGATGCGCGGGTTCACCTCGATGAAGTAGAACTTGCCGGTGTCGGCATCCATCAGGTACTCGACCGTGCCGGCGCCGATATAGTCGGTCGCCTTGGCGATCTTCAGCGAATAGGCGGCGAGCTCCTGGCGCTGCGCATCCGAAAGATAGGGCGCGGGCGCGCGCTCGACGACCTTCTGGTTGCGGCGCTGGATGGAGCAGTCGCGCTCGAAGAGATGCACGACATTGCCGTGCGTGTCGCCGAGGATCTGGCTTTCGACGTGGCGGGCGCGCTCGACGAGCTTTTCCAGATAGACCTCGTCCTTGCCGAAGGCGGCCTTGGCCTCGCGCTTGGCCTCGGTCACCTCGCGGATGAGGTCCTTCGGGTCGCGGATGGCGCGCATGCCGCGCCCGCCGCCGCCCCAGGAGGCCTTGAGCATGACGGGATAGCCGATCTCGGCGGCAAGGCGGTGGATCTCCTGCTCGTCATCCGGCAGCGGCTCGGTGGCCGGCACGACCGGCACGCCGACGGAGATGGCGAGGTTGCGCGCCGCCACCTTGTTGCCGAGCTGGCGCATGGTGGTCGGGCGCGGGCCGATGAAGGTGATGCCGGCGGCATCGCACGCATCGACGAATTCCGGGCTTTCGGACAGAAGGCCGTAGCCGGGGTGGATGGCGTCGGCGCCGGAGAGCTTTGCGACGCGGATCACTTCCTCGATGGAAAGGTAGCTTTCGATGGGGCCGAGGTCGCGGGCCAGATGCGGGCCGCGGCCGATCTGGTAGCTCTCGTCCGCCTTGAAGCGGTGCAGCGCCAGTTTGTCCTCCTCCGCCCATATCGCAACCGTTTTGAGCCCCAGTTCATTGGCCGCGCGGAACACGCGGATGGCGATTTCGGAACGGTTGGCGACAAGGATCTTGGAAATGGGCAAGTCGAACTCCTCAATGACCTGGAAACGGGAAATGCTGCACCCGCGAAGAGATTATTAACGGGTAATTTCCAAAGTTCAATTTTGCTTTCGTCGTCGGCGAGAAGATTTGCGCCGTCAGGAAACGAGGCCGAGGCGGAAGGCGATGGCCACGGCATGGTGGCGGTTGCGCGCGCCGAGCTTTTCCTGCAGCCCGTTCATGTACCAGTCGACGGTATGGCTGGAGATGCCGAGCACCCGGCCGATATCCGGCGAGGTCATGCCCTCGGCGAGCAGGCTGAGGGCCTCCATTTCGCGGCGCGTCAATTCCACGTCGACCACGGCCGAGAGCCGGGCGGCGGCCTCCGGATCGGCGACATGGATGAGCTTCCAGTAGAGCCGCCGCGCGATGCTCTCGAAAAGGCCGAGCTCGACGCCTTCCAGATCGACCGGCTTGCCGCCGAGGCTGAGGCTGCCGACAAGGCCGCGCCGGCCGTGGACCGGGAAGATATAGCCGTCCTCCAGCCCGTTCTGCCGCGCATCGACCATCATGCGCTCCATGCGCTTGCGGTGCGGGCTCGAGCGGAACACGCTGAGCGTATCGCGCCAGCGGAAGCCGGCCTGCGCATGGCCGAGATAGCGCACGGTCGGATCGATCTGCATGTAGCGCTTGCGCAGATAGGTTTCCGGCCAGCCCTCGGGCCAGCGCCCGGCGAGAAGCAGGCCCGACAGGCTCTCCACCGGCTTCGGCGCCTGGGTGAGCCAGTAATACTCGAAGCCGCAAAGCGTCAGCAGACGCTCGAATTCGGCCGTCGTCTCTTCCCGGCCGCGCAACTCGTCGATCAGTGCAAGGAATTGCACCAGCAAGTTGATCTTCATATGCCCCGCGCTTGATCGCTTTGTTTAACCAACTGATAAAGCTGAACCCGGCCGGATCCCGGCCCAAGCGCCCCACTCATTTCCCCGCCTTACAATTGGCAGGATCGCATGGTGAAAATCAATCGGTTTGCGCGAATGAGCGGGGTGAATTCGGCAAATCACGCAAGATTTCATCCGCGTCACGAAATTTGCTTGACCCGGAAGAACTTTTGCCGCTTCCGCTGATTACTACCGCAGCGAAGGGACGAAGGTGCTCGCTGCACCGCATAACAGGTATTGCCGGAAAGGCTCCATTCTCGTGTCTTTGTATCAGGTTTATGCAAGAGCCCTCAGCTATCTCGCCATCTACAAGCTTCGTGTCGGACTGGTCGTCGCCGCCAACGTCGTGCTGGCCGTGATTACCATCGCCGAGCCGGTGCTGTTCGGCCGTATCATCGATGCCATCTCCAACAAGGGCGACGTCACGCCGATGCTGCTCATGTGGGCGGGCTTCGGCCTCTTCAACACCATCGCCTACGTGCTCGTCGCCCGCGAGGCCGACCGGCTGGCGCACGGGCGCCGCGCGAGCCTCCTGACGGAGGCCTTCGGGCGCATCATCTCCATGCCGCTCGCCTGGCACAGCCAGCGCGGCACGTCCAACGCGCTGCATACGCTGCTGCGGGCCTGCGAGACGCTGTTCAGCCTGTGGCTCGAATTCATGCGCACGCACCTTGCCACGGCCGTCGCGCTTACCCTTCTGATCCCCACCGCCTTCTCGATGGACTACCGGCTCTCGCTGGTGCTCGTGGTGCTCGGCGCGCTCTATGTCCTCATCGGCAAGGTGGTGATGAACCGCACGCGCGAGGGACAGGCTTCGGTGGAGAGCCACTACCACACGGTCTTCTCCCATGTGTCGGACTCGATCAGCAACGTCTCTGTCGTGCACAGCTACAACCGGATCGAGGCCGAGACGCGCGAGCTGAAGCGCTTCGCCGAGCGGCTGATCAACGCGCAGTTCCCGGTGCTCGACTGGTGGGCGCTCGCCAGCGCGCTCAACCGCATCGCCTCCACCATCTCCATGATGACGATCCTCGTCATCGGCACCGTACTCGTGCAGCGCGGCGAAATCCGCGTCGGCGACGTCATCGCCTTCATCGGCTTTGCCGGCCTGCTCATCGGCCGCCTCGACCAGATGAAGGCCTTCGCCACGCAGATCTTCGAGGCGCGCGCCAAGCTGGAGGACTTCTTCACGCTGGAGGACGCGGTGAAGGAACGCGAGGAGCCGACGGATGCCGGCGAACTGGGCGAGGTGAAGGGCAGGGTCGAATACCGCAATGTCAGCTTCGACTTCGCCAATGCCACGCAGGGCGTGCGCGACGTCTCCTTTACGGTGGAGGCGGGCCAGACCGTCGCCATCGTCGGCCCGACGGGCGCCGGCAAGACGACGCTCGTCAACCTCCTGCAGCGCGTCTACGAGCCGCAGTCCGGCCAGATCCTCATCGACGGCGTCGATATCTCCACGGTGACGCGCAAGTCGCTGCGCCGCTCCATCGCTACCGTCTTCCAGGATGCGGGGCTGCTCAACCGCTCGATCTCCGACAATATCCGCCTCGGCCGCGAGGGCGCGACGGAAGAGGAGATCGTGGCGGCCGCGGAAGCGGCGGCGGCGAACGACTTCATCACCTCGCGCCAGAGCGGCTACGAGACCCATGTCGGCGAGCGCGGCAACCGGCTTTCGGGCGGCGAGCGCCAGCGCATCGCGATTGCCCGCGCCATCCTCAAGAATGCGCCGATCCTCGTGCTCGACGAGGCGACCAGCGCGCTCGACGTGGAAACGGAGGCGCGCGTGAAGGCGGCGATCGACCAGCTCCGCCGCAACCGCACCACCTTCATCATCGCGCACCGCCTCTCGACGGTCCGCGAGGCGGACCTGGTGATCTTCATGGATCACGGCCAGGTCGCCGAGATGGGCACGTTCAACGATCTCAGCCAGAGCAACGGCCGCTTCGCCGCTCTGTTGCGGGCGAGCGGCATCCTGACGGACGACGACGTGCGCAAGAGCCATACGGCCGCCTGATCCTTCTTATCGCCGCGTGCGATCGCGCTCCTTGACCGGCAGGGCCTGAAGGCCCTGCCGGTTTGCGTTCCGGCTCATGACGGCCGCCTGCCAGTCGAGATAGCGCGCATAGGCGAAGTGCAGCGCGATACCGAGAAGGACGTAGACCGTGCCGAACAGCGGGTCCTTGCCTGTCACGAACAGGAGGACCTGCCCGATCATTGCCAGGATGGTGCCGAAGATGAAGATGGCGAGTGAATGGCGGCCTACCGCGACGAGCGGGTGGGAAAGCGGCAGCGCGGCCCAGCGGGAGAGCGCCGGGATCGTCGCGAGAAGATAGGCGCCCGCCAGCACATGGACGAGCCGCGGCGCCGACAGGAAGGTCTTGTCGAAGCCGGTCAGCACCGCCGGCAGCCCGAAGGAAAGGTCGATGTTCCACCAGGAGAAGACGACCCAAAGCATCGAAATCATCAGGTAGGCGGCCGAAAGGGCAAGGAGGAGGGCATTGCGGGCAATGCCCTTCGCCCTTGCCCGCAGCATGCCGGTAAAGCCGATGACGAAGAGGAACTGCCAGGAGAGCGGGTTGAGGAACCAGTAGCCGTCGTCGAGGAAATTCGACGGGGCGATGCGCCAGATGCCGGCGCAGAGCCAGAGCGTGCCCGAGACGGCAAGAAGCAGCACGGCGCTCTGCCGGTAGAGCCAGAGGAAGCCCGGCAGCATCAGGAACAGCGCGGCATACATGGAGAGAATGTTGTTATAGCCGAACTGGTGGCCGAGCAGCACCATGCTGACGACGCCCTGCTCCGTGCGGTCGACGACGGCGCGCAGGTTGATCTCCGACAGGAGGTCCTGCCGGCCGAACCACAGCGCCCCGCCCGCGAAGATGCCGAAGGTGATGATGCTCGTCATGATATGGGCGACATAGAGCGTCAGCGCCCGGCGCAGGATGCGCAGCGTCACGGCAAGGCGTTCGCCCATCCGAAAGCGCGATCCGTAGGCGAGGCCGACCGACATGCCGGAGATCAGCACGAAGGCCTCGGCCGAATCGGAAAAGCCGAAATTCTTGGACGTCAGGTGTTCCAGGTACTGGCCCGGAACGTGGTTGACGAAGATCGTCAGGAGGGCGAAGGCCCGGATGACGTCGAGGCGCGTGTCGCGTTCCCGCGGCACGCCGCCCGTCGGTCCAGTCTTGTCTGTCATGGCACTCTCATCCACATGGGTGGATCAGAGCAAATAGCCCTCGTTTGAAGATTTGATGACGGAGCCGTTCACGCTTGCCCGCCATCCGCCTTCCTCCGCGCGGTCGACCCGGATGGAAAGCTTCCTGCCGTCGAGCACGAGCGTCGCGGTATAGCCGTTCCACGCCGACGGCAGGACCGGATCGACGAAGAGGCGGCCGCCTTCCTTGCGGATGCCGAGGATGCCCTCGACGGCCGCGCGGTAGAGCCAGCCGGCCGAGCCCGTGTACCAGGTCCAGCCGCCCTGCCCCGTGCGCTCGCCTTCGCCGTAAACGTCGGCGGCGACCACATAGGGCTCGGTGCGGTAATGCTCGGCGTCTTCCTTCGTGAGCGCGTGCCGGACCGGATTGAGGAGGTCGAGGCATGCCCATGCGTCGTCGCCACGGCCGAGGCGGGCAAGCGCCAGCACCACCCAGGTCGCGGCGTGGGTATATTGCCCGCCGTTTTCGCGCACGCCGGGCGGATAGGCCTTTATGTAGCCCGGGTCCTGCTGGGTCGCGCTGAAGGCCGGGGTGAACAGGCGGATGATGCCGTTCTCCCGGTCGACGAGGTTCGCCATCACCGCGTCCATCGCCTGGCGCGAGCGTTCCCCGTCGCCTTCGCCGGAAAGCACGCTCCAGCTCTGGGCGATGGAATCGATGCGGCATTCGCCGCTTTCGGACGAGCCGAGCGGCGTGCCGTCGTCGTAGTAGCCTCGGCGATAGTAGCTGCCGTCCCAGCCGGCCGTCTCCAGCGCCTCCTTCAGGCGGCCTGCATGATTTTCCCACGCTTCGGCATGCGCATGGTCGCCGCGCTCGCGGGCGATCGGCGCAAAGCCGCGCAGCGTGCCGGCGAGGAACCAGCCGAGCCAGACGCTCGTACCGCGGCCGGCTTCGCCGACGCGGTTCATGCCGTCATTCCAGTCGCCGCCGAGGATGAGCGGCAGGCCGTTCTCCCCTGTCCGCAGGATCGCAAGATCGAGCGCGCGGGCGCAATGGTCGTAGAGCGAGGCGTCCTCGGGCGAGCGGCCCGGCTTGAAGAAGGAATCGTGCTGGCCTTCGGCAAGCGGCTGGCCCTCGATGAAGGCCAGTTTCTCGTCGAGCATGGCATGGTCGCCGGTGACGCGGCAGTAGCGCTCGACCGCATGGGCAAGCCACACCACGTCGTCGGAGATCATGGTGCGAACGCCCGCGCCCGTATCCGGCAGCCACCAGTGCTGCACGTCGCCTTCCACGAACTGACGCGCGGCCGCGTTGAGGATCTGCCTGCGGGCAAGCTCGGGCCGGTGGGCGACGAAGGCCAGCGTATCCTGCAGCTGGTCGCGGAAGCCGTAGGCGCCGCTTGCCTGGTAGAAGGCCGTGCGGGCCATGATGCGGCAGCCGAGCGCCTGATAGGGCAGCCAGTCGTTGACCATGCGGTCGAGCGCCGCATCCGGCGTCCTGACCTGGAGCGTGCCGGTGAAGTCCTGCCAGAAGGCGCGGACCGCGGCCATGACGGCGTCGAAATCGGCCGCACGCGCCTTTTCGGCAAGCGCGCGGGCGCTGTCGGCATCGGCCGTATCGCCGAGCACGAAGACGATCGCGCGCTTTTCGCCCGGCTTCAGCGTGATGTCGACGGCGAGCGCCGCGCAGGGATCGCCGATGCCGTCGACGGCGCCGGAAAGCGCCTGTCCCGTGGCGAGGGCGGCCGGCAGAACGATATCGCCGGTGCGGCCGATGAATTCGCGGCGCCTTGCGGTGAAGCCGGCAAGCGGCGCATCGACGGCGAAGAAGCTGGTGCGACCGGCAAAGTCGAGGCTGTAGGGGTTGGTCGCAAGCAGCGCGCCGCTCTCCTCGTCATGGCGCGTCAGCACGAAGGGCGCCGTTTTCGCGGGATTGTTGCCGAGCACCCATTCGACATAGCCGTAGACGGAGAGGCTGCGTTCCGTGTCGCCGGTGTTCTTCACCACGAGGCGGGAATATTTCACCGGGTCCTCGGGATCGACCGTCTGCACGAGGTCGAGCTCGATATCGTCCTCCCAGCTCCGGAAGGCCGTATAGCCGAGGCCGTGCCATGTCTCGAACTTCACCGACGGCTTGCGCGAGAGGGCGGCGAACGGCGTCATCACCGTGCCGCGCCCGCGGTCCTTCACGTAGAAGGCCTCGCCGGGGCGGTTGATCACCGGGTCGTTGGTCCAGGCTGTGAGCTGGAAGTCGCGCGAATTGCGGCTCCAGGTGAAACCGCCGCCTTCGGCCGGGACATGGAAGCCGAAATGCGGGTTGGCGATGACGTTGATCCACGGATGGGGCGTCGCCTCGCCGCCGCGAAGGCGCACGGCATATTCGCGCCGGTCGGCATTGAAGCCGCCGAAGCCGTTCCAGAAGGAAAGCCCCTCGCCGTCGACGGTGGCGGGCTCGCCGGCCGGGGCGGTAAGCCGGGTCGGGTCGGCAACGGGCTCCTCCTCGCCGCGGGGCGTTGCAAAGAGCGAGACGGTGCGGGCGATCTGGTCGGCAAGCGAGCCGTTGCGGGCATGGAAGACGGCGCGGGCCGTCGCCAGCAGCGTCTGCCAGGTGGAAACCTCCATCAGGTCGCGGCGGACCGTGAAGACATGCTGGCGCACGCCGTCGGACTGGCCGCGCATGCGCAGGTTCTCGCACATCTGGTCGAGCGTGTGCTGCATGTCCTGCGCATAGGAGGCGGCGCGCTCGTTGAGGATGACGAGGTCGGCGGTGACGCCCCGGTGGCGCAGGTATTCCTGCGCGCGTAGCGCCTCGCGGGCGACGTCCAGGTCGATCTCGTCGTTGATGCGCAGGACGAAGATCGGGAAATCGCCGGAGATGGCGAGCGGCCAGAGCGCCGATTGCGGGGCAAGCCCCGTCTCGATCGTGCCGGCATCGGCGCGAAGATGCATGTCGGGGTAGGTGAGGTAACGGCCGAGCGTCTGGAAGCTCGCCGCCTCCTGCGAGGTGACGCCGACATGGCGCATATGCACCTGCGAGCGCGTCCAGGCATGGATCATTTCATGGTTGAAGGTGTCGGGGTGGCGGTAATGGTCGATGGCCGCGTCCACCTCGGCGCGGCTCGGGGCAGCGATGGTCCAGAAGATGACCTTGACCTTCTTGCCGGCCGGAACGCGCACGACGCGGCGCAGCGCCATGATCGGGTCGAGCGTGAAGCCGTCCGTGCCGGAAAGCTGCGCGCCGGGATCGAACGCGGCGGCGGTCGTCAGCGAGCGGCCGCGGCCGATGAAGCGCCGGCGGTCCGTCTCGATCTCGGTGCGGCGCGAAGGGCCGGCATTGTCGACGATGAGGTGGGCGACCGCCATGTCCGGCTCGTTCGGATTGCGCTTTTCGCGCTCGGCGCGCACGACGTCGCCGCGCTTGCCGATCTCGGTGCGCACGAACATCTTCGAAAAGAGCGGATGGGCGTTGTCGGCGTCGTCCGTGGCGATGACCGGCTCCATGTAGGAGGTCACCTCGATGAAACGGTCCTCCGGGCCGGTGTTGAGCAGCGTCAGGCGGCGGCCCTCGGCGTCGTGCTCGGTGGCGACGATCACCTCGACCTCGCTCGTCAGCGTGCCGACGGTCTTGACGAATTCGGCCTTGTCGTCGCCGAACTGGGTCTTGGTCTCCTCGCCCTCGGCGCGCTTCGGCTCGGCGGTGGCGGACCACCAATCGCCCGTCACCGTGTCGCGCAGGAAGAGGAAGGAGCCCCAGCGGTCTTCCGTCGGGTCGGGCTTCCAGCGCGTGACGGACTGGCCGTTCCAGCGGGAATAGCCGGCGCCGGTCGCCGTGAGCATCACCGAATAGTGGCCGTTGGAGAGGAACACGGCCTCGCGCTCGCGGGAGATCGGGTCCTTGAAGATGCGGATTTCCGGGCGAAGGAGGTCGGCCTGCGTGCTGCCGACGGTTTCCGGCTCGCGCTTGGCATTGATGATCGGGATGTCGCGCGGCGCCTTTTCCTGAAGCAGGAGCTCGGCGGCCTCGATGACGGGGTCGGCATGGAAGCGCTCGCGCAGCGCCCCGTTGAAGACGACGTTGGCGACGGCGGCGATCGACATGCCGTGATGGTGCGCCATGTAGTTGCGCACCACGGCGCAGGTCTTGCCCTCCGGCACGCGGGTCGGGGTGAAGTCGACGGCGTCGTGGAAACCGTAGACACCGAGCGCGCCGAGCTTGCGCAGGTGTTCCAGGTTGTCGAGCGCCTCCTTCGGCGCATATTGCGCGGCAAGCAGCGAGGCATAGGGCGCGATCACGGCATTCTGGCCGAGGCCGCGCTTGAGGCCGAGCGTCGGCACGCCGAAATTGGTGTACTGGTAGGTCAGCTCGTGGTCGCGGGCGTTGAAGGCGGCTTCCGAGATGCCCCAGGGCGTGCCGAGGCGCCGGCCGTGGTTCATCTGTTCCTTGACCACAAGGTTGTTGGTCTGGTTGAGGATCCCGCCCTGCCGCTCCTGCATGACGAGCGGCGGCATCAGGTATTCGAACATCGAGCCCGACCAGGAGACGAGCGCCCCGCGCGAGCCGACCGGAACGACCGGGCGGCCGAGCTTGTACCAGTGCTCGGTGGGCAAGTCCCCCTTGGCGATGGCGAAGAGGCTGGTGAGGCGGGCTTCGGAGGCGAGGAGATCGTAGCAGGCCTCGTCGAGCTCGTTGGTCTCGACGCGATAGCCGATGGAGAGCAGGCGCCGCTCCTGGCGGAACAGGAAGCCGAAATCCATCGAGAAGGCGATGTCGCGCGCCCGGTCGCGCAGCACGACGAGCCGGTCGCGCAGGTGCTCGATGCTGCCGAGGTCGAAGACGCTGTCGGCGATATGCGCCTCGCAGGTGGCGACCAGTGCGCCCGCCCACTTGGCAAGCTCGCCGCTCTCGGCCGACTTGATCTCGTGGTCGAGGTTGACGATCAGCTTGTTGATGTCGCGCGCGAGCACGGAGAGGTTGATGACGCGGATGGAGGCGAATTCGTGCTCGCGCTTGACGGCAGCGAGCGCGTTCTTGAAGCCGGCGATGCGCTCCTCGACGAGGCGGCGGAGCGGGCGCACGGTCTTGCGGTCGTCCGGAAGCTGCTCCAGCGTCTCGGAAAGGATCGCGGCGACGTCGCCGATGCCGTCGAGGCTGCCCTGCAGGTGTGCCGAGGGGGCTTCCGCCCATTCGCGGCACATGGAGGAGACGGCGATGAGGTGGCCGGCGAGGTTGCCGCTGTCGACCGCCGAGACATAGCGGGGGCCGAGCGTTTCCAGCGTGTTGGTGCGATACCAGTTGAAGAGGTGGCCGCGGTATTTCGGCATGCCGTCGATGGTGGCGACGGTCTGCTCGAGGCGGCGGACCGTCTCCTCGAAGCTGATCCAGCCGAAATCGCGCGCCGAGATGACCGAGAGCAGGTAGACGCCGATATTGGTCGGCGAGGTGCGTTCGGCGAGCACCGGCTGCGGCGTTTCCTGGAAATTGTCCGGCGGCAGGAAGTGCTGCTCGGCGGTGACGAAGGTCTCGAAATAGCGCCAGGTGCGGCGGGCGTATTTACGAAGTTCCGTCGCGACATAATCGGAGACGACGAGCTGGTCCTCCGTCTCGGCCGTCTGGCTGACATACCAGGCGATCATCGGAGAGAGCACCCAGACGAGTGCGAAGGGAACGCCGATGAAGGGCAGGCCCGTCTTGGAGATCGTTGCGAGCGCCACGGAGAAGACGGCGAGCGCCGGGGCCTGCCACATGGACTTGTAATGGGCGAGGATGCCGCCGCGGGCGGCGCTGTCGGCCTGCGCGGCCGTGCGCCATTCGAGCATCAGCTTGCGGCTGACGAAGGTGCGGTAGAGCGAGCGCACGATGGCGTCGGCCATCAAGGCCGCCGAATGGGCGATGAAGACGATGCGCAGCGCGACCTGCGCATTGGCCGCGCGGATATCGGAAAGCACCCGGTGCACATGGGCGCGCGCGACGATGTCGCCGCGGCGCGGCATGATGCCGGAGATCAGCGAGAGCGTCGGGGCGACGAAGAGCAGGAAGATCAGCACGAGCTGCCAGATGAGCGCCTGGCGCGGCTCCATGTAGTACCAGCCCATGACGGAGGCGACGAGCCAGCCGATGGGGATGAGGCTGCGGCGCAGGTTGTCGTACATCTTCCAGCGGCCGAGCATGGGAATGCCGCTCGACGGGCCGAAGAGATAGGGCAGAAGCTGCCAGTCGCCGCGCGCCCAGCGATGCTGGCGCGAGGTCTCGACGCCGTAGCGGGTCGGAAAATCTTCGACGAGCTCGACATCCGTGACGAGCGCGCAATGCGAGAGCGAGCCTTCGAGAAGGTCGTGGCTGAGGACGGCGTTCTCGCCGATGCGGCCCTTGACCGCGGCCTCGAAGGCATCGACGTGGTAGAGGCCCTTGCCGGTGAACGTGCCTTCGCCGGCAAGGTCCTGGTAGACGTCGGAAACGGTGAAGACGTAGGGGTCGACGCCGCGGTCGGCCGAGAAGATGCGCTGGAAGGTCGAGGCTTCCTTGCCGGTCGTCAGCGACGGGGTGACGCGCGGCTGGAGGATGGAATAGCCGGCGGTGATCTCGCCGGTCGCCTCGTCGATCACCGGGCGGTTGATCGGATGGTGCATCTTGCCGACGAGCTTGGTCACGGCATCGCGCATCAGGCGCGTGTCGGAATCGAGCGTCATGACGTATTTGACGTCGGCCGGCACGATGTTGGCGCCGGGCAGGAAGGTGGTGTCGCCGTCGCCGCGCAGCAGAAGGTTCAATTCATGCAGCTTGCCGCGCTTGCGCTCCCAGCCCATCCACGCGCCTTCGGAGGGGTTGTAGAGCCGCCGGCGGTGCAGGAGGTAGAAGCGGGTGCGCCCGTCATAGGCATAACGGGCCGAAAGGGTTGCGATCTCGCGCTTGGCATATTCCAGCACGTCGATGTCGGCGGGCGTCTCTTCGCTCTGGCTGTCGGCCCAGTCGCTGACGAGCGCGAAATAGATCTCGCCGCGCGGATTGGCGAGGTAGTGGACTTCCAGGTTGCGCACCAGCTCGTCGACATGGTCGCGCTTGGAGATGAGACAGGGCACGACGAGCAGCGTGCGCGCATCCTCGGGAATGCCATCCTTGAACTCGTAGCCGACGAGGCGCGAAGGCGTGACGAAGAAGGTCACGAGCGTGTTGAAGAGCCCCGTCGCGCCCTCGGAGGCCGGCAGCGCGAAAAGGATCAGCATGATCAGCCAGGCGCCGTTCGGAATGTCGAGCTGGTCGAGGAAATAGTAGACCGCGATCATCGCCAGCAGCGTCAGCACGACGTTCGGGCCGGCGACGGCGAGCCAGTCGAGCTTGCGCGTGAGGCGCACGACGCGCTGGACGATGGAGGGGCGGTAGCCGATGCTCTTTTCGAGGAGCTTGCGCTTCTTGCCGACGATAAAGGCGGCGACATTGGCCGCGTAGTCGGGATCGTCCGCGTTCGCCGCGGCGTCTTCCTCGACCATGGCGAGCGCGGTCTCGGTGACCTCCAGCTCGCTCTTGCCCGAGCGGCGGGCGAAGCGCTCGATGGAATTGCGGTACTTGTTGCGCGAGCCGAAATCGAGATCGCTGTAGTCGGAACGCCGGCGCAGCTCCTCGTCGAGGCGGCTGACGCTCTCGAACCAGACGGGCCATTCCGCATCGTCCACCGTGCGCAGGCTCTTGATGAGCGAGCTCATCGTCACGTTGCCGGAGGACAGGCGATTGTTCTCCGCGACGATCAGTTCCTCGAGGTCGCTGCCGCGGCTCTCGATCTTGCGCTCCAGCCACTGGATGACCGGGCCGGAGGCCTGCAGGCCGTCGCGCAGGCGGTAGAGAAGCTGGATGACGAAGGTGTTGTCGGCAACGAAGCCTTCCATCGAGCGCAGATAGGCGATGCCCTTGTCGGGATCGTTGAGGCGCACCAGCTCGTCGGCCACCTCGTTGGCCTTGAAGCGCATCTTGCGCGAGCGCTCGACGCGGCTCGAAATGCGCCTGAGGTTCTCCAGAAGCACGAAGCGCACGAAGGAGGGCAGGGCCCACAATTCGCCGATCTTCAGCGCGTCGACCCGCTGGAAGCCCTGCACGAAGGCCGTCAGGCTCTCCTGCGAGACGCTGCTGTGGGTGTGGGCGACATAGAGCCAGGCGAGCGCCAGCGTGCGCGGGATCGTCTGCCCCTCGACCGCGATGGTCGGAAGCTGGCGGTAGAAGCGGCGGGGAAAGTCGCGCCGGACCTCCTGGATCGCCTCTTCGATGACGTAATAGTTGTCGAGCAGCCATTCGGCGGCCGGCGTGATCTGGGCGCCCGCCTCCACGTCCTTGGCGGTCGCCTGGTAGACGCGGAAGATCTCCTTCTCGTTCTCCTTGTGCCGCGGGCGGAACTCGAAGGGATAAAAGCCCGGCAGGCTCGCCGTCTTCTCGCGCGCAAGCGCTTCGCCGCAATCGGCCAGCTCCTCCAGCGTCAGATAGGTGGCGCGGATCGAATCGTTGTAGTCGATCTGCTTGGCATCGGCATCGCGCGGAGCTTGCGGCGTGTTGTGAAGGGGCATGTTTCTGATTCTGGATCCGGCCATGTCGAGCCATCCGGCGGCGGCCTTTGCGCCGGTGGGTTTTTCGCGGGCAGGGTTCATCTTGGTGCCGCGGTCAGCCATGACGCCACGCAGCACCTGGAAGAGGCGGGTGGAACGGACATGGCTCACGCGACACGCTCATTGGCATCCTGGCCGCGTGGTGCATGAAAACGGCATTTTTTAGCCACAAGGACAGAGACTTGCAACATGTCAGCGGGGTCTGGCGGCGCAGCATGGGCCCTCATCTGCGGTTTTGGTGAATCGCCGTCCATTCCTGACAGGACGCAAGGCGAGGCGACGGCCCTTTTTAACGCCCGCGCGGGGAGAAAAGTTCCGGCCGTGGAAAGAAAAAGGCGGCAGTTGACTCCCGTTCGCGGCCGGGCCAGTCTGCCGGCGTCAGGGTCTTCCGAGTCGAAACGGCTCGGAGGCTAAGAGGGAAGCCGGTGCGATGCTCCGCAAGGAGCGGCAAGGCCGGCGCTGCCCCCGCAACTGTGAACGGCGAGCTTCTGTCGCTTGATGCCACTGGT
Organism: Shinella fusca; assembly: GCF_014203155.1. Lineage (GTDB taxonomy): Bacteria > Pseudomonadota > Alphaproteobacteria > Rhizobiales > Rhizobiaceae > Shinella > Shinella fusca. Next base: position 133,960 of record NZ_JACHIK010000009.1, on the reverse strand, counting down.
GGAAACACCGGGAAGGCGAGACGGACGCGATGACCCGCAAGCCAGGAGACCTGCCCTGACGCATTCGTAACGTCCATGGGCGGGGTGTCCCAAGGGTGCGCTTGCTTCGCCTTCGGCGGAATTCCAGCAGCGTGCGTCCGGTCATCCCCCAATTTTCGATTGGGGAAGAAATGTTTGCATTCACCGAAACCAGTCCTTCCGGCACCGGCAGGCCGGAATCCGTCTTCATCTCATGGCTGCTCTGGCAGCCGCGCGGCGCCGATCTTGCCGTCGAAGCGCTGAAGGAGGTCCAGAAGCTCGCGCGCTGCAGGAACGCCGATCCGGACATCGCCCGGCTCAAGGCGCTCTTCGCCTCGCTGGCGGGAGCGGACGGGCCGGCGCACTAGGTCAAGCGCATAAAGACATATTGACATAAAGATATCTTTATGTGAACTCCGGTGCAGTATCGCCTGCACCGGAGGATTTCCCATGGCCGAATCCCATCTGGACAGCCTGTTCGGTCCCGAACAGCCGCGCCGCGACGGACGCGAGATCCGCGCCGCGCTCGAAGCCGCCGCCCGCGAGCGCATCCTGGTGCTCGACGGGGCGATGGGCACGGAGATCCAGACGCTGAAGCTCGTCGAGGAGGATTTCCGGGGAACGCGTTTCGGCGATTGCGCCTGCCACCAGCAGGGCAACAACGACCTCCTGACGCTGACCCGGCCGGTAGCCATCGAGGATATCCACTACCGCTACGCCCTTGCGGGCGCGGACATCCTCGAAACCAACACCTTCTCCTCCACCGCCATCGCGCAGGCCGATTACGGCATGGAGGCGATGGTCTATGAACTCAACCGCGACGGCGCGCGCCTTGCCCGCCGCGCGGGCCTGCGTGCCGAGCAGAAGGACGGCCGGCGCCGCTTCGTCGCCGGCGCGCTCGGCCCGACCAACCGCACCGCCTCCATCTCGCCGGACGTCAACAATCCCGGCTACCGGGCCGTCACCTTCGACGATCTGCGCCTCGCCTATGCCGACCAGTTGCGCGGCCTCATCGACGGCGGCGCCGACATCATCCTGATCGAGACGATCTTCGACACGCTGAATGCCAAGGCGGCGATCTTCGCCACGCGCGAGGTCTTCGAGGAAAAGGGCATCCACCTGCCCGTCATGATCTCCGGCACGATCACCGACCTTTCCGGCCGCACGCTCTCCGGCCAGACGCCGGAAGCCTTCTGGAACTCGGTGCGCCATGCCGAACCCTTCTCCATCGGCCTCAACTGTGCGCTCGGCGCCAATGCGATGCGCGCGCATCTGGCCGAGATCTCTTCTGTCGCGCAGACCTTCGTCTGTGCCTATCCGAATGCCGGCCTGCCGAACGCCTTCGGCCAGTACGACGAGAGCCCGGAGGAGATGGCCGCGCAGATCGAAGGCTTCATGCGCGACGGCCTCGTCAACGTGGTCGGCGGCTGCTGCGGCTCGACGCCGGACCATATCCGCGCCATCGCCGAGGCTGCCGCCCGCCACAAGCCGCGCGAAATCCCCGATATCCCGCGCCGCATGCGCCTTTCCGGCCTCGAACCCTTCACGCTGACCGAAGCCATTCCCTTCGTGAACGTGGGCGAGCGCACCAATGTCACGGGCTCGGCGAAATTCCGCAAGCTGATCACCGCCGGCGACTATGCGGCCGCGCTCGATGTCGCGCGCGACCAGGTAGCGAACGGCGCGCAGATCATCGACATCAACATGGACGAGGGCCTGATCGATTCCGCCAGGGCAATGACGGAGTTCCTGAACCTCGTCGCCGCCGAGCCGGACATCGCCCGCGTGCCCGTCATGATCGACAGCTCCAAATGGGAGGTGATCGAGGCCGGCCTGAAATGCGTGCAGGGCAAGCCGCTGGTCAATTCCATCTCGCTCAAGGAGGGCGAGGAAGCCTTCCTGCACCACGCGAAGCTGGTGCGCGCCTACGGCGCCGCCGTCGTCGTCATGGCCTTCGACGAAGAGGGCCAGGCGGACACGAAGGCCCGCAAGGTGGAGATCTGCGCGCGCGCCTACAAACTGCTTACCGAGGTCGCCGGGCTTGCGCCGGAGGATATCGTCTTCGACCCGAACATCTTCGCGATCGCCACCGGCATCGAGGAGCACGACAATTACGGCGTCGACTTCATCGAGGCGACCGCCGAGATCACCGCCGCCCTGCCGCATGTCCACGTTTCCGGCGGGGTCTCCAACCTCTCCTTCTCCTTCCGCGGCAACGAGCCGGTGCGCGAGGCCATGCACGCGGTCTTCCTCTACCACGCCATCCAGGCGGGCATGGACATGGGCATCGTCAATGCCGGCCAGCTCGCCGTTTACGACACGATCGAGCCTGAGCTGCGCGAGGCCTGCGAGGACGTGGTGCTGAACCGCATGCCCAAGGCCGGCGGCACCGCCACCGAGCGCATGCTGGAGATCGCCGAGCGCTTCAAGGGCGCCGGCGCCCGGGAGGCCAAGGAGCGGGACCTTGCCTGGCGCGACTGGCCGGTGGAGAAACGGCTGGAGCACGCCCTCGTCAACGGCATCACCGAATTCGTCGAGGCGGACACGGAAGAGGCGCGGCAGAAGGCCGAGCGCCCGCTGCATGTCATCGAGGGGCCGCTGATGGCCGGCATGAACGTCGTCGGCGACCTTTTCGGCGCAGGCAAGATGTTCCTGCCGCAGGTGGTGAAGTCCGCCCGCGTGATGAAGCAGGCCGTCGCCGTGCTGCTGCCCTATATGGAGGCGGAAAAGCTCGCCAATGGCGGGGGCGGCGAGCGGCAGAGCGCGGGCAAGATCCTGATGGCGACCGTCAAGGGCGACGTCCACGACATCGGCAAGAACATCGTCGGCGTCGTGCTCGCCTGCAACAACTACGAGATCATCGATCTCGGCGTCATGGTGCCGGCAACGAAGATCCTTGAAACGGCGAAGGCGGAGAAGGTCGATATCATCGGCCTTTCCGGCCTCATCACGCCCTCGCTCGACGAAATGGCGCATGTGGCGGCCGAGATGGAGCGCGAGGGCTTCGACATTCCCCTTCTTATCGGCGGGGCGACGACGAGCCGGGTGCATACCGCCGTGAAAATCCATCCGCGCTACAGCCAGGGCCAGGCCGTGCATGTCAACGATGCAAGCCGCGCCGTCGGCGTCGTCGGCGCGCTCCTGTCGCCGGAGGCGAAATCCTCCTATATCGAGCGGCTGAAGGCCGAATACCGCAAGGTGGCCGAGGCCCATGCGCGCAGCGAGGCGGAAAAGCAGCGCCTGCCGCTCGCCAAGGCGCGTGAGAACGCCTTCCGGCCGGACTGGGCGGCCTACCAGCCAAGGACCCCGACCTTCCTCGGTACCCGCACCTTCCAGGACTGGGACCTTGCCGAGCTCGCCCGCTATATCGACTGGACGCCCTTCTTCCAGACCTGGGAGCTGCGCGGCGTCTATCCGAAGATCCTCGACGACGAGAAGCAGGGCGCGGTCGCCCGCCAGCTTTTCGGCGATGCGCAGGCCATGCTGGAGAAGATCATCGCCGAGAAGTGGTTCACGCCCAAGGCGGTGGTCGGCTTCTGGCCGGCGGGCGCCGTCGGCGACGATATCCGCCTGTTCACCGACGAGGCTCGGGACGAGGAGCTTGCGACCTTCTTCACGCTGCGCCAGCAGCTCACGCGGCGCGACGGCCGGCCGAACCTCGCCATGGCCGATTTCGTCGCGCCGGTGGAGAGCGGCAAGGCGGATTATCTCGGCGGCTTCGTCGTCACGGCCGGCTTCGGCGAGATCGCCATCGCCGAGCGCTTCGAGCGGTCGAACGACGACTATTCCTCGATCCTCGTCAAGGCGCTGGCCGACCGCTTCGCCGAGGCCTTCGCCGAGCGCATGCACGAATATGTGCGCAAGGAACTGTGGGGCTATGCGGCAAACGAGGCCTTCTCGCCGACCGACCTGATCGGCGAACCCTATGCCGGCATCCGCCCCGCCCCCGGCTATCCCGCCCAGCCCGACCATACGGAGAAGGAAACGCTCTTCCGCCTGCTCGATGCCGAGCGCGCCATCGACGTGCGGCTGACGGAGGGCTTTTCCATGTGGCCCGGCTCTTCCGTCTCCGGCCTCTACATCGCCTCGCCCGAGAGCTACTATTTCGGCGTCGCCAAGGTGGAGCGCGACCAGGTGGAGGATTATGCCCGCCGCAAGGGCATGAGCGTTCCGGAGGTGGAACGCTGGCTCGGCCCGGTGCTCAACTACATGCCGGCGCCGCAGGAGGATGCGGCCTGAGAAAGCTCAGGCCGTCGCAAGGTTCAGGAGCAGCACCATCGCATAGCTGGCGACGGCGAGGACGGCGAGCGACAGCACGACCGTCGCCGTGACCTTCGGCCCCGCGCGCATCACGCGGGTGAGGTCGATGCCGAGGCCGAGGGCGGCCATGGACAGGATCGTCAGGACCGTTGCGGCCTTGCCCATGGTCGCCGCCAGCTCCGCATCGATGAGGCCGACGCTGCGGGCGGCCAGCATGGCGAGGAAGCCGAGGATGAACCATGGCACGAGCCGGTGGAGCGCCGGCCGGCTACCGCCCGTCTTGCCCGCGGCGAGCGAGAGCACGAAGACGACGGGCCCGAGCATCAGCACGCGGACCAGCTTGACGAAGGTGCCGATCTGGATGCTGAGGGCCGAGACCGGGGCGGTGGCGGCCAGCACCTGCGGCACGGCATAGACCGTCATGCCCGCCATCACGCCATAGCCCGTTGCCGAAAGGCCGAGGAGCGGCACCAGCGCCGGCAGCAGGAGCACCGTCACCATGCCGAGCACGGCCGTGAAGGCGATGGAGGAGGCGACGTCCTCCGCATCCGCATGGATGACCGGCGCCGTCGCGGCGATGGCGGAATTGCCGCAGATCGAGTTGCCGCAGGCGACAAGCAGCGCGACGCGGCGGGAAAGGCCGAGCCCCCGGCCGATGCCGTAGCTCGCCAGAAGCGCCAGCGCCACGACGGCGGCGATGGCGCCGATGAGCGGCAGGCCCATGCCGGCAATCGCCGCCGCGCTGACGCCGGCCCCGAGCAGCACGATGGCGACCTCCAGGAAATATTTCGCCGAAAAGGCGATGCCCGGATCGTAGGTCGCCGGCCGGCGGACGACGAGCCGGCAGAGCGCGCCGATGAAGATGGCGAGCACCAGCGCCTCGACCCATGCGCTGCCCGTGAGCCGCACTTCCGCCTGTTCGGCGAGCACCGCAAGGCCCGAGACGAAGGCCGACAGCAGCACGCCGGGCAGGATGCCGGAAATTCCAAGGATCGATTCGTTTTTAGGCGTTTTTTCCATGCGCTGAGGAATGCGCTTGAAAGATCGTTCGATCCATCGGTAAATACTGGACGTTTCATTCGATTGGATCGAATAGATGATGACGCTGGAGCAATTGCGCATCTTCGTCGCCGTGGCGGACCGCGAGCACCTGACGCAGGCGGCCGAGGCGCTCCATCTCACGCCGTCCGCCGTCAGCTCGGCGATCCGCGTACTGGAGGATCGCTACGGTCTTGCGCTGTTTCATCGCACCGGCCGGCGGATCGAACTGACCGATGCGGGCCTCGCCTTCCTGCCGGAGGCGAAGGCGACGCTTGCAAGGGCCGAGAGCGCCGATCTCTTCCTCACGGAATTCGGCGGCCTCAGGCGCGGCACGCTGGCGCTCGCGGCCAGCCAGACGGTCGCCGGCTACTGGCTGCCGCCGCGCCTCATGCGCTTCCACGAAGCCTATCCGGCGCTCGCCATCCGCATGGCCGGCGGCAATACGGAGCAGGCGGCGGACGCCGTCCTCGACGGCCGCGCCGAGCTCGGCTTCGTGGAGGGGGCGGTGGACCATCCCGCCCTCGCCCAGCGCGTCGTCGCTCGCGACCGGGTCGTCGTCGTCGCGTCCAGGGGCCATCCGCTCGCCGGCCGGCCGGTGACGCCGGACGATCTTTCCACTGCCCGCTGGGTGCTGCGCGAGCCGGGCTCGGGCACGCGCAACGCGCTCACCTCCGTGCTCGACGAGGCGGCGCTGGACATTGCCCTGTCGCTGCCCTCCAACGAGGCGGTGCGCAGCGCCGTGCTCTCCGGCAACGTTCTGACGGCGGTGTCGGAATATGTCGTCGCGGACGATCTTGCGGCCGGCCGGCTTGCCCCCGTTGCCTTCGACCTGCCGGAGCGCGCCTTCCGCCTCTTGCGGCACAAGGAGCGCCACCGCTCGAAGGCAGGGCTCGCCTTCGAGGCAATGCTTTAATCGCCCCGGCCGCGGAACCGGCGCTGGTAGGCGGGATCGTAGAGGGAGCTCTCGCGAAAATCCTCCGCGCCGAGGGTGCGGCCGACGAAGATCAGCGCGGTGCGCTCGATCGGCTCTTCGGCCACCTTGGCGGCGATGTCGGAGAGGGTGCCGTGCACGATGCGCTCGTCGGGCCAGGAAGCCTTGACGACGATGGCGACCGGGCAATCCGCGCCGTAGAGCGGCGTCAGGTCCTCGACCACTTTGTCGAGCGCGTGGATGGCGAGGTGGATGGCGAGCGTCGCGCCGGTCGCGCCGAAACCTTCCAGCGTCTCGCGGTTCGGCATGGGCGAGGCGCGGCCGGAAACGCGGGTGAGCACGAGGCTCTGCGCGACGGCGGGGATCGTGAGCTCACGGCCGAGGGCGGCGGCGGCGGCGGCGAAGGAGGGTACGCCCGGCGTCATCGTATAGGCGATGCCGTGCCGCTCCAGCCGGCGAATCTGCTCGGCGACGGCGCTCCAGACGGAAAGGTCGCCGGAATGAAGCCGTGCCACATCCTCTCCCGCGGCGGCGGCACGGACATACTCGGCCTCGATCTCGTCGAGCGACATAGGCGCCGTATCGACGATGCGCGCACCCGGCGGGCAATACTGCAGCAGCTCCGGCGAGACGATGGAGCCGGCATAGAGGCAGACGGGGCATTTGCTGATGAGATCACGGCCGCGCACGGTGATGAGGTCGGCGGCGCCGGGGCCGGCGCCGATGAAGTGAACGGTCATGTCTCAATCCTCGATTTCGTTAGCCGGCTTCACCCAGCGCCATTGCGTGACCGGCATGGCCGGCCGCCAGCCCGTCATCTGCCCGACGGGCGCGGCCCTTGCGATGTCGATGCGGATCAGCGATCCGCCGAGCCGGGCATGATGGGCGAGCAGCACCGCTTCCATTTCCGTCGTCACCGCATTGGCGACGAGCCGGCCGCCGGGCTTGAGCCCGGCGATCGCCGCCTCCATCACCCCCGCCTCGCTGCCGCCGCCGCCGATGAACACGGCATCGGGCGCCGCAAGGCCGGCAAGGGCCACCGGTGCGGTGCCCTCGACGACGGCAAGACCCGGCACGCCGAAATTCCTCGCGTTGCGGGCGATGCGGGCGGCGCGCTCGGGATGGCCCTCGACGGCGATGGCCTTCAGCGACGGATCGGCCAGCATCCATTCGATGCTTATGGAGCCGGAACCGGCGCCGATATCCCACAGCAGTTCGCCATGCCGGGGGGCGAGCGCCGAGAGCGTCAGGGCGCGGACCTCGCGCTTGGTGATCTGGCCGTCGTGCTCGAAAAGATCGTCGGCAAGGCCCGGCGTATAGGCGAGCACCCGCGCCGTCTCGCCGGCAACGACCTCCACCGCGCAGACATTCAGCATGTCCGCATATGCAAGCGCGAAACCTTCCGCCCGGTGACGGCTGACGCGCTCGCGCGGCCCGCCGAGCGCTTCCAGCACGGTGAGCGCCGAGGCGCCGAAGCCGCTTGCGGCAAGGAGCGCCGCCAATGCAGCCGGGCCGTCGCTGTCCGAGGTCAGCGCGAGGATGCGGCTGCCGGGGTGAAGGTGCGGGCGGATGAGGTCGAGCGGGCGGCCATGCAGCGAGACGCAGGTGGTCTCCTGCAAGGCCCAGCCCATGCGCGATGCCGCGAGGCTGAAGGCGGAAGGGGCGGGAATGACGTGCATCTCGGCCCGCGCGATGCGGCGCGACAGCGTGACGCCGACGCCGTAGAAGAAGGGATCGCCCGAGGCGAGCACGACGACGGGCCGGCCGCGCGCCGCCAGCACCGCCGCGACGGACCGCTCGAAGGGGCTGAGCCAGGCGCAGGCCTCGCCGCGGATCGCCGCGCCGGCAAGCTCCAGGTGCCGCGCGCCGCCGAAGACGAGTTCGGCGGCGCCGATGGCGGCCTTGGCCTCATCGCCGAGACCGGCTAGACCATCCTCGCCGATCCCGACGATGGTGAGCCACGGGGCGGCGGAAGGGGTCGGGTCAGGCGTGGACAAGAAACGCATCCTCATACTGGGCGGCACGGCCGAGGCGCGCGGCCTCGCGGGCCGGCTTGCCGGCAGGGCCGATCTTTCCGTCACGCTGTCGCTCGCCGGCCGCACGCTCGATCCCGCGCCGCAGCCCGTGCCGGTGCGCACCGGCGGCTTCGGCGGCGCGGCGGGGCTCCAGGCCTATCTTGCGGCGGAGGCCGTCGACCTGCTGGTCGATGCGACCCATCCCTTCGCAAGGCGGATTTCCGCCAATGCCCGCACGGCGAGCGCGGCGGCGGGCGTTCCGCTCCTCCGCCTCGAACGGCGCGGCTGGGAGGAGGTCGAGGGCGACCGCTGGACGCGCGTTGTCTCGATGGCCGGGGCCGTGGCGGCGTTGGGCGATGCGCCGCGTTGCGTGTTCCTCGCCATCGGCCGGCAGGAGGCGAAGGCCTTCGATGTGGCGCCGCAGCACCATTATCTCGTGCGCAGCGTCGATCCCGTCGATCCGCCGCTTACCGCTCCCCATGTCGACTACCTGCTCGCCCGCGGCCCCTTCGCCGTGGAGGCGGAGGAGGCGCTTTTGCGCGAGCATCGCATCGACGTGGTCGTCAGCAAGGATTCCGGCGGCGAGGCCACCTACGGCAAGATCGCCGCCGCGCGCCGCCTCGGCCTTCCCGTCGTGCTGGTCGAGCGGGAGCGGGCGGCGGACGGCCACCGCGCCGGGACGGTCGAGGAGGCGGTGCGGCTTGTCGATCACCTTGCCGGCTCCTTGAGGAAGCGCGGCGTATAGACGAGGTCCGGCAGGCCGGGGCGGGCGATGACGCGCGTCTCCGGCGAGCCGATGACGACGCAGGTCGCCATGTCGGCGCGTTCGGCCTCCGCTTCTCCCAGCGGCATGACCAGCATGCGCTCGTCGGGCCGGCCGGCGGCGCGGCCGAAGATCACCGGCGTTTCGGCCGGCAGCACCGTGCGCAGGATCTCGAAGGCCCGGCCGAGCTGCCAGGGCCGCGCCTTGCTGATCGGGTTGTAGAGCGCGATGACGAGGCCGGCTTCTGCCACCATGCGCAGGCGCTTTTCGATGATCTCCCAGGGCTTCAGGTTGTCGGAAAGCGAGATGGCGCAGAAATCGTGGCCGAGCGGCGCGCCGATGCGCGCGGCGACCGCCAGCATCGCCGTGACGCCCGGCACGACGATAAGGTCGACCGTCTTCCATTCGGCAGGCCCGGCATCGATCGCCTCGCAGACGGCGGCCGCCATGGCGAAGACGCCGGGATCGCCGCCCGAGACGACGCAGACATCCACCCCCGCCGCCGCGCGCGTCAGCGCGACCTCGGCGCGGTTCAGCTCCTCGCGGTTGTCGGAGGCGACCTTGACCTGGTCGGGGCGAAGGTCCAGCCGGTCGATATAGGGGAAATAGCCGAAGAACTCGGTCGACGCCGCGACGGCGTGCCGGGCTTCCGGCGTCATCTGGTCCGGGTTGCCGGGGCCGGTGCCGATGACGAAGAGCCGGCCGGTCATGCGCGTCCGCTCCAGCCCGGCACGAGCACCAGCGAGAAATAGGGCGCCGTGTCGTCGAGCTTCTCGGAAAGGCGCATGGACTTGCTCGTCGCCATGGTGCCGCGCTCGACATAGATCGCCTCGCCGAGCCGCCCGGCGTCCGACAGCGCCCGGCGGATCTTCGGCAGGTTGCGGCCGACCTTCATGATGACGGCGGCCTGCGTGTCGGCGAGGCGGCGCGACAGTTCGGTCTCGACCATCGTGCCCGGCAGGACGGAGAGCACGTCGTCGCCCTGCACGATGGGCAGGCCCGACAGCGACCAGCAGCCGGACATCGCCGTGATGCCGGGGATGACCTCGGTCGGGAAACGGTCGGCGAGCCGTACATGCAGGTGCATGTAGGAGCCGTAGAACATCGGGTCGCCCTCCGAGAGGATCGCGACCGTGCGGCCGGCGGCAAGATGGTCCGCGACGGCCGCGGCGGAGGCGTCGTAGAACGCGGTGATCTGGCCCTTGTAGTCGCCGTGGTCCTTGTCGATCTCGGTCGTCACCGGATAGTAGAGCGGCAGTTCCGCCATGCCGGGCTTCAACAGGCCCTCGACGATGGCCCGGCCGTTGCCGGACCGGCCCGCCTTGGCGAAAAAGGCAAGCACGTCGGCCTCACTGAGCGCGCGCACCGCCTTCAGGGTCAGGAGTTCCGGATCGCCGGGGCCGGTGCCGACGCCATAGAGCTTTCCCGCCATCGTCATACTCCGGGCCTTGCCAGCGAATTGAGGGCCGCCGCCGTCATGGCGCTGCCGCCGAGCCGGCCGCGCACGATGGCGAAGGGCACGCCGTAGGAGTTTTCCGCCAGCGCATCCTTGGATTCGGCCGCGCCGACGAAGCCGACCGGCATGCCGAGGATCGCCGCCGGCTTCGGCGCACCGTCGCGCAGGAGCTCGAGCAGGTAGAAGAGCGCCGTCGGCGCATTGCCGATGGCGACGACCGAGCCCGCCATGCGCTCGAGCCACAGGCGGATGGCTGCGGCCGAGCGGGTATTGCCGATTTCTTTCGCGATCTCCGGCGTGCGCGGATCGCGCAGCAGGCAGAGCACGTCGTTGTTCGCCGGCAGGCGGGCGGCGGTGACGCCGCGCGCCACCATCTCCGCGTCGCAGAAGATCGCCGCCCCGGCCTCAAGCGCCCCGCGGGCCGCCGCGACGAAGCCGGGCGAGAAGACGAAGTGCGGCGCGGCCTCCACCAGCCCGGCGGCATGGATCATGCGCACGGCGACATCCGCCTCCGCCTCGGAAAAGCGCGAAAGGTCGGCCTCGGCGCGGATGATCGCGAAGGAGCGTTCGTAGATGGCGGTGCCATCCTTGATGTAGTTGTACTGTGTCATGAGCGGCCTTGATAGGCAGAGACGAGCTCTGCGGGCGGGATGCGGTCGAAAAGATTCTTTGCCGTCTCGCCCTCGGTGCGGCGGGCGCGCAGCAGGGCGGCGAGGCGGCCGATGGCGGGCGTGAGGCCGGCGGCCGGCAACGTGGCGGCGGGTGTGTCGCCCGCCCGTCCATTCAGGACGAGGCCGACGCCGGCCGCGGTGCCGCTGAGGGTGAGCGCAGCGGCGGCCGGATGGGCGCAACCCTTCGGGCAGCCGGAAATATGGACGGCGACGGAGCCGTCCAGGAGCGCGCCGGCTTCGCTTGCCAGCGTATCGGCGGCGGCGCGGGTATCGAAGGCGCCCGAGGCGCAGCCGGCCGCGCCGGCGCAGATCGAGACGGTGCGACCGGGCGCGTCCTCCCGGTGCCAGAAGCCTTCGCGGTCGGCGCAGGCTTGCGCGCTTATAAGCGTGTCGTCGGAAAGCCCGCAGACGAGGAGCGTGCGATGAGGGGCGAGGCGGAAGGCGGTAGCGCCGCAGGCCGACAGGCCCTCGGCGAGCGCGGCGAGCCGCTCGGCCCGCATCTGGCCATAGGCGGGGGCGATGCCGAGCACTGTTCGATCGCCGATGCGGTGCGCGCCGAGCGGGTGGCGGCGTGTGAGGCCGGCAAGGGTCGGGGCCGGTGTGGCTGCGAATGTGGCGGCGAGGGCGGCTGCGTCGAGATCGCGGCCGCGCGCCGTCGGTCCCTGCGCCGCGAGCGCAGCGGCGAGCGTCATGACACCGCTTACCACCTCTTCCGGCAGGAGCAGCGCGACGGGCTTCGCCGTAAGGCGATCTCCGCCGATGGAAAGACGCCAGCGCACCCGGCCCGCCGTGGAAACGGCGTCGAGGCGGATGTCGGCCACCATGTCGGCGAGCGCCAGCACGCCGCCGCCGTCGACGACGATGGCGAGCTTGGGCGCAAGCGGGAGGGCGGCTGCGGCAAGCGTTGCGCGCAGGGCTTCAGCGAGCGGCACGGCGTCGGCGATCTCGGACGGGTCGATGCCGGAAAGCGGTGGGATTTCGACGGCAACGCCCGTCTGCGGGACGATGCCGGCCTTGCGCAGGCCTTCGGCAAGCTGCGGCACGCCGGCTTCGGTAAGGCCGCGGAGTTGGAGATTGCCGCGGGCGGTGATCTCGATCAGGCCGTTTCCGTGTCGGCGGGCGAGGTCGGCAAGGGCGATAAGATCCCGTGCCGAAAGCGCGGGCGCGACGGGGCGCAGGCGCACCAGCAGGCCGTCGCCGGTGCGCATCGGCGCGGCGATGGACGGGCAGGCGCCGCGGCGGAGCGCATCCGGTGCGTTACGAAGGGTGGTCGCCGTGCTCATGGCGCATCCTCTCCGGTGTCCGCGGCGGGGCGGCGAATCAGGTAGGTGTCCATGATCCAGCCGTGGTCCTCGCGCGCCCTGCGGCGGGTTTCGGCGATGGTTTCCGCCATGTCGGCCAGCCGGCCGGACAGGAGGATTTCGTGCGGTGTGCCGAGATAGGCGCCCCACCAGATCTCCGCCTCCGGGTCCTCCACCGTGCGGAAGGCCTGCACGCCGTCGAGCATGACGAGCGCGTCGCGTGCGCTTTCCGGCCAGCCTTCGGCAAGGCGGCGGCCGGTGGTGATCTCGACGGGAAGGCCAATGCGGTTGAGCGCGATGCCGTGGCCGGCGCAGAGCGCCTGCACGCTGGTGATGCCGGGGATCACCTCCGTCTCGAAGGAAACCCGCCCGGCGGCGCGCACATGCCCGACGATGCGCAGCGTGCTGTCGTAGAGCATGGGATCGCCCCAGACGAGGAGGCCGAGCGTCTCGTCCTCACCCATGACGGCGAGGGTGCGCTCGTAGATCGCGGCGATGGCGTGGTGCCAGTCGTTGACGCCGTCCTCGTAGGAGCCGTCGGCCCGGCGCACCGGCACGGCATAGTCGAGGATGCGGCAGGCGGGATTTTCGAGGAAACGGTCGCAGATATCGCGGCGGGCCTCGGCGAGGAACGCCTTCTCGTCGCCCTTGGTCGGGATGAGCAGGACGTCGGCGCGGTTCAGCGCCTTGATCGCCTGCACGGTCATGTGCTCGGGGTTTCCCGCGCCGATGCCGATGACCAGTATCTTCCTCAAACCCTGTCTCCCGTGCGGCCTGCGCTCCCGGTTGCGGCCCGGAATGGGTCCCGCCTGTCCTTCCTAATCCCAAACGGCCGCGGAAAACAGCCCCCGGATCGCGCCCTTTGCCGGTCTTTTTGAGACGCTTATGCCGCCGCGCGGCTCGAAAGATAGGCGCGCGGCGAGGTGCCGAGCATGCGGCGGAACATGGTGGTGAAGGCCGGAACGCTCTCGTAGCCGGCGTCGAGCGCGACGCGTGTCACCGGCTCGCCGGCGGCAAGGCGCGGCAGGCAGGCGAAGAGGCAGGCCTGCTGGCGCCAGGTGACGAAGCTGACGCCCATCTCCTGCCGGAAGAAGCGCGTGAAGGTGCGCCGGCTCATATGGAGCTGCCTTGCCCAGTCGTCGATCTTGGCGGTGGGCGAGGGATGGTCGACGAAATCGCGGCAGAGGCCGGCGAGCCGCCCGCTCGCCGGGAAGGGCAGGCCGAGGCGGCGTTCCGGCAGGCGGCCGATCTCGTCGAGGAGCAGCGCCATCACGAGGTCCGCCCGGCCCCGGTCGTCGGGCACCCGGCCCTGCTGCACGGCCGTGGCGATGAGCTGGCGGGCAAGCTCCGTCACCTCCAGCACCGCCGGCTCGGGCGAGGCCGCCTGGCCCGTCGGCGCATGGATATAGACCGAGCGCATGCTGACGTCGCTGCACATCTCGACGGAATGCTCGAGGCCCTGCGGAATGACGAGGGCATGGCCGGGCGGGATCATCCAGCGCCCGCGGTCCGTCGCCACCAGCACCACGCCGGAAAAGACGCAGAGGAACTGCGCGCGGCGGTGGCGGTGCAGCGGCACAACGTAACCGCCCGGAATATCGGTGCTGTGGACGAGGACGTCCGCATTCGACTGCTCCATGCGGGCGAGATTGCGCACATGCTCGTCGTTGAGCGCCTGCAGGCGCGCGGCGGTCAATTTTTCCATCTTTGGCCCATTCGCGTAAGAAGTGGACCTCACCACAAAAGCAGGCCGCACGCAATCCTTGTAATGGAGGCGCAACGGATCTCCTCCCCTGGGACCATTTCGAGGCCACCATGTCCACTATCGTTCCTGCGGCCCCGCGCGGCGCCGTCACCACCACCTATTCCATCATCCTGGCGGTCAGCGCCTGCCACATGCTGAACGACATCATGCAGTCACTGCTGACGTCGCTCTATCCGCTGCTCAAAGAGAATTATGCGCTCGATTTCGTGCAGATCGGCCTTTTGACCATGGCCTTCCAGGTCACGGCCTCGCTGCTGCAGCCGGCCGTCGGCCTCGTCACCGACCGCTGGCCGATGCCCTTCTCCCTGCCGGTCGGCATGGGCAGCACCTTCGTCGGGCTGATCATGCTCGCCTATGCGCATTCCTTCCCGGTGCTCGTCTTCGGCGCCTGCCTGATCGGTCTCGGCTCGGCAGTCTTCCATCCGGAATCCTCGCGCGTCGCGCGCCTCGCCTCCGGCGGGCGGCACGGGCTCGCCCAGTCGATGTTCCAGGTCGGCGGCAATGCCGGCACGGCGCTCGGGCCGCTGCTCGCCGCCTTCATCGTGCTGCCCTTCGGCCAGACGAGCGTCGCCTGGCTCTCGGTCGTCGCCCTTCTCGGCATGGGCATCCTCACCTGGGTCGGCAACTGGTATGCCGGCGAGCGCCGGCTTGCCGCGAGCCGCCCGGCCGCGAGCCGCGAGCTGCCGCTGCCGCGCGGCAAGGTTGCCTGGGCGCTCGCCGTCCTCGTCCTGCTGACGACGACGAAGAACGCCTATCTCTCCAGCATCTCGAGCTATTTCACCTTCTACACGATCAACCGCTTCGGCCTCGACGTGCAGCAGGCCCAGCTCATGCTGTTCCTCTTCCTCGGCTCCTCGGCGCTCGGCGTCTTCCTCGGCGGGCCGATCGGCGACCGCTTCGGCACGCGTTTCGTCATCTGGTTCTCGATCCTCGGCGTCATTCCCTTCGCGCTGCTGCTGCCCTATGCCAACCTCTTCTGGACGGGCGTGCTGACGGTGATGATCGGCCTCATCTTCTCCTCGGCCTTCTCCAACATCGTCGTCTTCGCGCAGGAACTGGTGCCGGGCCGCGTCGGCATGATCGCCGGCATCTTCTTCGGCTTCGCCTTCGGCGCGGGCGGCCTTGCGGCGGCCCTGCTCGGCGGCGTCGCCGACAGCCGCGGCATCGGCTTCGTCTTCAAGGCCTGCTCCTACATGCCGCTGCTCGGCATCCTGACGGTCTTCCTGCCGCGCCTGCCGGCAAAGCACTGAACCTTGCCGGAAGCACGCACGAAAAGAGGCCCGGATGCACCCCGCATCCGGGCCTTTGCTATTGCGCGCGGCCGCGCGCGGCATTATGCCTTCTCCTGCTCTAACGGGGTGCCCGCAGGTTTGCCTGCCGGCTGAGAGGCGGTTTCGCCAACCCGAAGAACCTGATCCGGCTCGTACCGGCGGAGGGATTAGACGGCACATCCAGCGCCCTATTCCCGTTTGTGACCAGACAAGGAGGCGCCGATGCGCAAGACTGTTCTCATTTCGATCGCGGCGCTTGCCGCATCCCTCGCCTTTCCCGCGTTCGCGCAGGAAAAGACGCTGACCGTCTACACCTACGAAAGCTTCGTCGCCGACTGGGGACCGGGGCCGAAGGTCAAGGAAGCCTTCGAGAAGACCTGCGGCTGCAAGGTCGAATGGGTGAGCGCCGCCGACGGCGTTGAGCTCCTCACGCGCCTGAAGCTGGAAGGCGAAGGCACGAAAGCCGACGTGGTGCTCGGCCTCGACACCAACCTCATCTCCGAAGCCAAGGCGACGGGCCTCTTCGAAAAGCACGGGCTGACGCCGGAAGGCCTCACCGTGCCGGGCGGCTTTTCCGACGATACGTTCCTGCCCTACGACTACGGCCATTTCGCCGTCGTCTATGATAGCGAGACGCTGAAGAACCCGCCGTCGAGCCTGAAGGACCTCGTCGAGGGCGACGCCTCGCAGAAGATCGTCATCGAGGATCCGCGCACCTCGACGCCGGGCCTCGGCCTCCTGCTCTGGGTGAAGTCCGTCTACGGCGACAAGGCGGGCGAGGCCTGGGGCAAGCTGAAGGACCGCGTCCTGACCGTCACGCCCGGCTGGTCGGAGGCCTACGGCCTCTTCACCAAGGGCGAGGCGCCGATGGTGCTCTCCTACACGACGTCCCCCGCCTATCATGTAATCGCGGAGAATACCGAGCGCTACAAGGCGGCTGCCTTCTCCGAGGGGCATTACGTGCAGATCGAGGTGGCGGGGATGACGCGCACCTCCGACGACAAGGATCTCGCCCGGAAGTTCCTGACCTTCATGGTCGGACCGGAGTTCCAGTCGGTCATCCCGGAAACCAACTGGATGATGCCCGTCGGCAAGACGAAGGAGCCGCTGCCGGCCGCCTTCGACGCGCTGGTGAAGCCGGAAAAGACCTTCCTGATGTCCTCGGAGGAGGTCGCGGCCAACCGCAAGGCCTGGATCGACGAGTGGCTTTCCGCCATGAGCGCGAAATAAGATGCTGTTCGCCCGCGCCGAACGCCGGACGCTGCGCGCCGCAGGGGCTTTCGCCCTTTGCGGCGTCGTCGCCTTCGTCGGCGCGGCGACGGCCGTGCTGCTCGGCCACGCGGGCGAGGGCGGCGGCGCGCCGCTCTTCGATGCCTATATCCGGCGGGTGGCGACGTTCACGCTGATGCAGGCCGTGCTCTCCACCGCGCTTTCCGTGCTGCTCGCCATCCCCGTCGCCCGGGCGCTGGCGCGCCAGCGGACCTTTCCGGGGCGCATGTGGATCCTCCGGCTTTCGGTCGTGCCGCTCGGCCTTCCGGCGCTGGTCGCCGCGCTCGGTATCGTCGAGATCTGGGGGCGGCAGGGCGTCGTCAACGATCTCCTGCGGCTCGCCGGCCTCAAGAATCCCGTCAGCGTCTACGGGCTTGCCGGCATCCTCATCGCCCATGTCTTCTTCAACCTGCCGCTCGCCGTGCGCTTCCTTGTCGCCGCGCTGGAGCGCATCCCGCCGGAATACTGGCTGACCTCGGCCAATCTCGGCATGCGGGGCGGAGCGGTCTTCCGGCTGATCGAATGGCCGGTCATCCGAAGGGTGCTGCCCGGCATTGCCGGCCTCGTCCTCATGCTCTGCGCGGCGAGCTTCACCATCGTGCTGACGCTCGGCGGCGGGCCGGCGGCCACCACCATCGAGGTGGCAATCTACCAGGCGCTGCGCTTTGACTTCGATCCGGCGCGCGCCGTGCTGCTCGCCTTCCTGCAGATCGTCGTGACGGGCGCGCTCCTCGCGCTCCTCTCGCTCTTCGGCCGCCCGCCCGAGGAGGGCGCGACGGCGGGCCGCGCCATCCGCCGCTTCGACGGGCGCCAGCGGCGCCTTGCCGACAGGCTCGTCATCCTTGTCTTCACGCTGTTCACCGCCGCCCCGCTCGCCGCCACCCTCGTCTCGGGGCTTGCGGCGGATTTCATGCGGCTTGCGCTCGATCCGCTGCTGCATCGCGCGCTTCTCACGAGCCTTGCCATCGCCTTCGCCTCGGCGAGCCTCAGCCTCGCGGTCGCCCTGCCCGTCGTGCTGGTGCCGCAGCTTCTCGGCGCGGGTGATACGGGCATGGGGACGCGGCTGATGGCGCGGGCGCTGCCGGCGGTCGGCTCGCTCATCCTTCTCGTGCCGCCGGTCGTCATGGCGACGGGCTGGTTCCTGATGCTGCGCACCTTCGGCGAGACCGGCCGCTTCGCGCCAGCCATCGTCACGGTCATCAACGCACTGATGGCGCTGCCCTTCGTGATCCGCGTGCTGGAGCCGGCCTATCGCACGCATCTGGCGCGCACCGCCCGGCTGGCCCTCAGCCTCGGCGTCACCGGGTTCGACCGCTTTGCCCGGATCGACTGGCCGGCGCTGAAGAAACCCTTCCTCACGGCCTTCGCCTTCGCCATGGCGCTGTCGCTCGGCGATCTCGGCGCGGTCGCCATCTTCGGCGCGGAAGGCTTCGTCACGCTGCCCTGGCTGCTCTTTTCCCGCATGGCGAGCTACCGCACGGCGGATGCGGCGGGCATCGCGCTCGTCCTCGGCGTGCTATGCCTTCTCCTGACGCTGCCCTCGACGGCGGCGGACCGTTCCAGCGAAAGCCCATCGTCCGATGCCTGAAACCGCGATCCTCCTTTCCGACGTGACCGTGCGCTTTGCGGAAAAGCGGCTTGCCTTCGACTGCGCCGTCCCGGCCGGTGCGGCGGTGGCCGTCGCCGGCCCTTCGGGGGCGGGGAAATCGACGCTGTTCAACGTCATCGCCGGCTTCGAGACGCCGCGCACGGGCCGCGTCGAACTGCTCGGGAAGGACATGGCGGGGCGCGAGCCGGCGGAGCGGCCGGTCTCCGTGGTCTTCCAGGACAACAATCTCTTCGCCCACCTCTCCATCGCCGACAATGTCGGCCTCGGCATCGATCCGGGGCTGAAGCTCGATTCGGCGGCGCGCCAGAGCGTCTTCTCGGCGCTGTCGCGCGTCGGGCTCGGCGGCTACGAGCGGCGCCTGCCGGGCTCGCTTTCCGGCGGCGAGCGCCAGCGCGTGGCGCTTGCCCGCGCTCTGGTGCGGCGCCGGCCGATCCTCCTGCTCGACGAGCCCTTCGCCGCGCTCGATCCGGCCATGCGGGGCGAGATGGCGGACCTTCTCGCCGAACTGCGCGCCGAGACGAAGAGCACCATGCTTTTCATCACCCACCAGCCGGAGGATATCCGCCGGCTTGCCGACCGGGCGATGTTCATCGAGGAGGGCGCGATCGTGCTCGACGAGCCGGTGCGCGACTTCCTTTCGCGCCGGGAACCACCAGGCGTTGCAAAATTCCTCGGCCATTCGGCGATCTAGCATCGGGCGGGTCGTCCTGTCGCTCCGCCGCGCCACAATTTGGACGCCCCCCTGTGTCACCGGAGCCACATGAAAACCGTTTGTCGAATCGGGAGTTGCCGGCCGGGTATGGCGCGTCTATCTCATCCATTCGAAGGCGCGAAGATGCGCGTCCGCGCTGCACCCGAGGGCTGTGGCAAGGGCGCGAACCCATCAAGGGGCTTGGGCAAGAGACATGGCGAAAGCGACGCAGGAAGCTGCAACGGTATCCGGGCGCGGGGTCGTAAGACCTGCCGCGGCCTTGCTGCTGGCCGCCTTCCTCCTGGCCGGCTGCACCACGCTCTTCGAGCAGGCCTATGAGCCGGCGATCTCGCCGTCCTCCAATCCGCAGATCGTCGAGGAAGTGCAGAAGAACGATCCGCGTGCGCAGATGGGCGCCCGCGAGCATCCGCGCATCGTGGCGAGCTACGGCGGCGAATACAAGGACGCCAAGACCGAGCGGCTCGTCGCGCGCATCGCCGGCGCGCTGACGGCCGTTTCGGAAAACCCGAACCAGTCGTACCGCATCACCATCCTCAATTCGCCGGCGATCAACGCCTTCGCGCTGCCGGGCGGCTATCTCTACGTCACGCGGGGCCTGCTGGCGCTTGCCAACGACGCCTCCGAGGTCGCGGCCGTCCTCTCGCACGAGATGGCGCACGTCACCGCCAACCACGGCATCGAGCGGCAGAAGAAGGAGGAGGCCGAGGTCATCGCCAGCCGCGTGGTGGCCGAGGTGCTGTCCAGCAACATCGCCGGCAAGCAGGCGCTGGCGCGCGGCAAGCTGCGCCTTGCCGCCTTCTCGCGCAACCAGGAGCTTCAGGCCGACGTGATCGGCGTGCGCATGCTGGGCGAGGCGGGCTACGACCCCTATGCCGCCGCGCGCTTCCTCGATTCCATGGCGGCCTATGCCCGCTTCACCGCCGTCGATCCGGATTCCGACCAGAGCCTCGACTTCCTGTCGAGCCATCCGAGCGCGCCGCAGCGCGTGGAGCTTGCCCGCATGCATGCCCGCGCCTTCGGCCCGGAAGGCACGATCGGCGACCGCGGGCGCGACTACTATCTCGCCGGCATCGACGGCCTGCTCTACGGCGATGCGCCGGAAGAAGGCTATGTGCGCGGCCAGACCTTCCTGCACGGCAAGCTCGGCATCCGTTTCGACGTGCCGGCCGGCTTCCAGATCGACAACAAGGCCGAGGCGGTGCTGGCGACCGGCCCGGGCGACGTGGCGATCCGCTTCGACGGCGTTGCCGACAGCCGCGGCCAGGACCTCGTCAACTACATTTCCAGCGGCTGGGTGACGGGCCTCAGGCCCGAGACGATCCGCCCGATCACCATCAATGGCCTGCCGGCGGCGACGGCGAAGGCTGCGGCCGACCGCTGGGAATTCGACGTCACGGTGGTGCGCATCGACGGCCAGATCTACCGCTTCCTGACGGCGGTGCCGACCGGCTCGGCCGCCCTGGAGCCGACCGCGAACATCCTGCGCAGCTCGTTCCGCAAGCTGACGCCGGCGGAAGTCGCCTCGCTGAAGCCCCTGCGCGTGCGCGTCGTCACCGCGCGCCCGGGCGACACGGTCGCCACATTGGCGGGCCGGATGCTGGGGACCGACCGCAAGCTCGACCTCTTCCGGCTGATCAACGCCATGACGATCACCAGCTCGGTCCAGCCCGGCCAGAAGTTCAAGATCATCAGCGAATGACGGCGCGGGCCGGGATCGAAAAGGTCGATCCTGGCGACGAACGAGCATCGCCCCGCGCACTCCGTCATCCTCGGGTCAAGCCCGACCATGACGGAAGAGAGGTGCTTATAGGCGGAAACGCCGGTCTTTTGCTTTAGCGCAGCCTCAGAGGCCGAAGGCGTCCTTGAACTGATACCACCAGGAGCCGATGGTGGAATATTGCGCGCGGAACATGCGCCCGCCCGGGAAGGGAATCCAGGGCAGCTTCTCGAACTGGCTGTAGCGCGAGAGATCGCCGTGGATCGCCTCGCTCAGGATCTTGCCGAAGAGATGCGAGCCGGTGACGCCGTGGCCGGAATAGCCGTGGGCGAAATACGTATTTTTCCCGATCTTGCCCATCTGCGGCACGCGCGAGAAGGAGAGGGCGAAATTTCCGCTCCAGGCATAGTCGATCTTCACGCCCTTGAGCGAGGGGAAGACCTTTTCGAGGTTCGGGCGGATTTTCGCGCGCACGTCGGCGGGGTCGGTGCCGCCGTAGACGGTGCCGCCGCCGAAGATCATGCGCTTGTCGGCCGACAGGCGGAAATAGTCGAGGATGTAGCGCACGTCCTCCACGCACATGTCGCTTGGGATGAGGGCATCGGCCCGCTCGGCGCCGAGCGGCTCGGTGGCGATCATCTGCGTGGAGACCGGCATGACGCGCGAGACGAGCTTGGGCACGACATGGCCGAGATAGGCATTGCCGCAGATGACGGCGGTGTTCGCCGTCACGCTGCCCCTTGCCGTGTGGATCACCGGCTTTTCGGCCTCGTGCTCGACGCGGATGACGGGGGACTGCTCGTAGATCACGCCGCCGAGGGATTCCAGCGCGGCGGCTTCCCCGAGGGTGAGGTTGAGCGGATGCAGGTGGCCGCCGGTCGTATCCAGCATGCCGCCGACATAGGCATCGGTGTTGACGAGCTTGCCGATGGCGTCCTTGTCGAGCAACTGGTGGTCGTCCATGCCGTAGCGCTTCCACAGCGCCTTCTTGTGCTCCAGCTCCTTCATGTGGGCGGGCGTGTAGGCGGCGTAGATGTTGCCGTCCTTCAGGTCGCAGTTAATGCCGTATTGCGAGACGAGGCGGCGGATGATCCGGCCGCCCTCCTGCACGAGGCCGCCGACGAAGGCGCCGGCTTCCTCGCCGTAGCGGCGCCTGATCGTGTCGAGGCTGGCATTGAGGCCGTTGACGAGCTGGCCGCCGTTGCGCCCGGACGCGCCCCAGCCGATACCGGCGCCTTCGACCATCACCACCTTGTAGCCGAGTTCGGCAAGGTGGATGGCGGTGGAAAGGCCGGAATAACCGGCGCCGAGCACGGCGACGTCGGCCGTGACCGCCCCTTCCAGCACCTTCGGCGTGCGGACGATGTTGCGGGAGGCAGCGTAGTAGCTGTCGGGATAGGCGCCGTTGCCGGCATAGGACTGGTTTTGGGCCATCAGACGATTTCCAGATAGGCGCTGAATTCGAAGTCGGTCACCTGCTCGGCGAAGCCGGCGATCTCCTGCCGCTTGCAGGCGATCAGCATGGAGCGCAGGTCCGCGTCGAAGATCTCCGAGACGATGGAGCCGTTCTCGAAGGCGGTGACGGCGGAGCCCCATTCCGAAGGGATGCGCGGCAGCTGCGAGAGATAGGCCCGGCCCGAGACGGGCGCCGGCGGCTCCCACTTGTTGCGGATGCCGACGAGGGCGGCGCCGAGGATGCCGGCCATGACGAGATAGGGATTGGCATCGGCGCCGGCGACGCGGTGCTCGATGCGCCGCGCCTTGTTGTTGCCGCCGGGAATGCGGATTGCCGCCGTGCGGTTCTCGTAGCCCCAGGAGATCGAGGTCGGGGCATGCGTGTCGGGACGAAGGCGCCGGTAGGAATTGTAGTGCGGGGCGAAGAGCAGGGTGGATTCGGCCATGCCACGCGTCAGGCCCGCGACGGCGTGCTTCATGATGGCCGAGCCTTCCGGCGTGCCGTCGTCGAAGACGTTGTTGCCGTCCTCGTCGATCACGGAGAAATGCATGTGCATGCCGCTGCCCGAGCGCATGCCGTAGGGCTTGGCCATGAAGGTGGCGGCAAAGCCGTGCTTGCGCGCGACGCCCTTGATGATGCGCTTGAAGAACAGCGCGTCGTCGGCGGCCTTCAGCGGGTCGTCGGAATGGATGAGGTTGATCTCGAACTGGCCGATGCCGTTTTCCGCCACGGCCGAATCCGCCGGCACGTTCTGCCGCTCGCATTCGGCATAGACGTCGGAGAAGAACTGGCCGAAATCGTCCAGTTCGTCGATCGAGAGGATGGCGTCGGAATCGAGGCGCTTGCCGGTATAGGGCGAGATCGGCGGCTCGGCATGGTCCGGCTCGGCGTCGATCAGGTAGAATTCCATCTCCGAGGCGACGACCGGGCGAAGGCCGAGTTCATGGTACTGCCGCACGATATGGGCGAGCGCCTGGCGCGGATCGGCAAGGAAGGGCTCGCCCGATTCCTTGAACAGCCAGAGCGGCACGACGGCGGAGGGTTTCAGGGTCCAGTTGACGGGCAGCGCCCCGCGGCCGGTCGGGCTGCAGATGCCGTCCATGTCGCCGCTGGCGAACACATGGCTGGAACCGACGATGTCCTCGCCCCACACGTCGACGCCCGCGATGGACAGCGGCATGCGGATGCCGCCCTTCAGCACCTTCTCGGCCTGCCCGACGGGCACGCGCTTGCCGCGCAGGATGCCGTTCAGGTCGCAGATGACCGCCTGGATGCTCTCCACGCCGTCGGCATTGATGAGCCAGTTGGAATCCTCGTCCAGCACCATGATCCCCTTCCATATCACATAATTATTTTTGTGATCACATTTTCAGGATATGCACACTTTCTTGTCGTGGGTCAAGCTGCTAGAACCTGTCCGACGGGCAGGATAGCACCCGGCGGCCTTTCGCAGGAGGAATGGATTGGGCAACTTGGCGCTTGAGCCGCTGGACCGGCCGGAAGGCATGACGACGCATGAATATGCGCATCGGCGCCTGCGCCAGGCGATCATGGTGGGCTCCATCCGGCCCGGGGAATCGCTGACGATCCGGGGGATCGCGGAAGCCATGGAATCGAGCCCGACGCCGGTGCGCGAGGCCTTGCGGCGCCTATCCTCGGAAGGGGCGCTGCGCGTCCTCGACAACCGCCGCATCATGGTGCCGCGCATGACGGCCGATCGCTTCAGCGAGCTCGTCTCGCTGCGCGCCGTGCTGGAGCAGCATGCCGCCCGCCGCGCCGTGCCGCATATCACCGAGCGGCGCATCGACCGGCTGGAGGAGATCGACAGGGCGCAGGACGAGGCCATCGCCCGCAAGGACAATGCGACCGCGCTGCTCCTCAACCAGGAATTCCACCGCACGCTCTACACGGCCAATCCCGAACAGGTGATCATGCCGATGGTGGAGAGCGTCTGGCTCCAGCTCGGCCCCTTTCTCGGCATCGCCATGGAGCATGTCGCCCAGCTCTATTTCGTCGACCGCCACCATGAGGCGATCGCGGCCCTGCGCAAGCGCGACGAGAATGCCGTGGCAGCGGCGATCAAGGCCGACATCTCCGAGGGCATCGGCGGCTTCGAGCGCGCGGCGATAGAAAACCTGCTGCGGCTTGCGGGGCAATAGGCGTCCGGTCGCAGGTGTTGCCTTGCCGCGGGCCGCATGCATTGATGAGCCGATGTGACTTTCCTTGGGGCAGGCAGATGAAGACGGATGTGATTGTTCTCGGCGCGGGCGTGGTCGGCATTTCGACGGCGATCCACCTGGCGCGGCGCGGCAAGCAGGTCGTGCTGATCGACCGGCGCGGGGCGGCGGAGGAAACCTCCTACGGCAATGCCGGCCTCATCCAGCGCGAGGGCGTCTACCCCTACGGTTTCCCGCACGATTTCGGCGCGCTCTTCCGCTACGCGCTGAACAACACCATCGACGCGCATTACCATCCGTCCGCGATCCCCGGCATCATCCCGTTCCTGGCGCGCTACTGGTGGCATTCCGGCTTCCGCCAGCACCAGAGCATCGCCCATCTCTATGCGCCGCTCATCGAGCATTCGATCAGCGAGCATGCCGACCTCATCGCCGCCTCCGGCGCCGAGGATCTCATCCGCAAGGACGGCTGGATGAAGGTTTTTCGCACGGAGAAGGCGCGCGACGCGGCCTATGCGGAAGCCGAAAAGCTCTCGGCCAATTTCGGCGTCAACCACCAGAAGCTGACGCCGGCGGAGCTGGCCGCCGCCGAGCCGGATATCCGCGCCGAGCTCACGGGCGGCCTGCGCTGGACCGACCCGTGGTCGATCCTCGATCCGCAAAGCCTCCTGAAGCGCTATCTCGCCTATTTCCAGTCGCTCGGCGGCGAGCTGAAATCGGGCGATGCGGCCACCATCGAGCATGTGCTGGAGGGCGAGGGCTGGCGCATCGCCACGCCCGAAGGCCCGCTCGAGGCGAAGGATGTCGTCGTCGCGCTCGGCCCCTGGGCCGATACCGTGACGCGCAAGCTCGGCTATCATTTCCCGCTCGCCGTCAAGCGCGGCTACCACATGCATTACGGCGCGGAAGAGGGCGCAAAACTCAACAACTGGGTGCTCGATGCCGAGCGCGGCTATTTCCTCGCGCCCATGCTGCGCGGCATCCGCCTGACGACCGGCGCGGAATTCGCAAGGCGCGACACGCGCAAGACCCCGGTGCAGCTTCGCCGGGCGGAAAAGGTGGCGCGCGAATTCTTCCCGCTCGCCGAGCGGCGCGACGAGGAGCCGTGGATGGGCGCCCGTCCCTGCACGCCGGACATGATGCCGATCATCGGCAAGGCCCCGCGCCACGCCGGCCTCTGGTTCGCCTTCGGCCACGCCCACCACGGCATGACCCTCGGCCCGATCACCGGCCGCGTGCTGGCGGAGAAGATGCTGGGCGAGCGCACGGCAATCAATATCGGTCCCTACCGGCCGGAGCGGTTCATCGCGTAATGTCGCGTATTGGGGTGCATTGATGCTCGAGTCGAACCGAGCCCGACGATGGAGAGGCTTGCGGGCGATGCTGATGTCCTCAGCCCTCCAGCTCCTCCCGCAGCATTTCCAGCTCCAGCCATTCCTCTTCCATCTTCGTCAGCGAGGCGCGCAGCTTTTCCAGGTCCGCGGCGAGCTTGTTGAAGGCGGCGGGGTCCTTGGTGAAGAGGGTCGGGTCGGCCATCTTCGCCTCGCGGGCGGCGATGTCCTTTTCCACCTTCTCCATCTCCTTCGGCAGGTTTTCGAGGGCGAATTTCTGCTTGTAGGAGAGCTTTGCCTTCGCCTTGTCCGCCGGGGCCGCGGCGGGCGCGGCATCGGAGGCCTTCGCCTTCTCGGCCTTCTCCGCCCTGCGCTTCTCCTCGATGGCGCCGCGGCGCTGGGCCATCATGTCGGAATAGCCGCCGGCATATTCGATCCAGCGGCCGTCCGGATTTTCCGGGTCGGCGGGCGCGATGGTCGAGGTGACGGTGCGGTCGAGGAAGTCGCGGTCGTGGCTGACCAGCAGCACCGTGCCGGCAAAGCCCGCGACGATCTCCTGGAGGAGGTCCAGCGTCTCGATGTCGAGGTCGTTGGTCGGCTCGTCGAGGATGAGCAGGTTCGTCGGCCGCGAGAGGATGCGCGCCAGCATCAGCCGGGCGCGTTCGCCGCCGGAAAGGTTGCGGATCGGCGTGCGGGCCTGCTCGGGCTGGAAGAGGAATTCCTTCATGTAGCCCGTCACATGGCGCTGCTCGCCGTTCACCAGCAGCGTCTCGCCGCGCCCGTCGGTGAGATAGTGCGCGAGCGTGTCGTCGAGGTTCAGGTCCTCGCGGCGCTGGTCGAGCGTGGCGATCTCCAGGTTCGTGCCGAGCTTCACCGTGCCGCTGTCGGGCGCAAGCTGGCCGGTCAGCATCTTCAGTAGCGTCGTCTTGCCTGCGCCGTTCGGGCCGACGAGGCCGATGCAGTCGCCCCGGTGCACGCGGATCGAGAAGGGCGCGACGATGGTGCGCGCGCCATAGGCCTTCGTGATCTTCTCCGCCTCGATGACGAGCTTGCCGGATTCCTGCGCATCGGAGGCGCTCGCCTGTACGCTGCCCTGCGGCCCCTTGTGGCCGCGGTAGCGGGCGCGCAGGTCGTGCAGCGCGCCGAGCCGGCGCATGTTGCGCTTGCGCCGCGCCGTCACGCCGTAGCGTAGCCAGTGCTCCTCGCGCTCGATGGCCTTGCCGAGCTTGTGCTGCTCCAGCTCCTCGGCCTCCAGCACCTCGTCGCGCCAGGCCTCGAAATGGCCGAAACCTCGGTTGAGCCGGCGCGACTGGCCGCGGTCGAGCCAGACGGTGGCGTTGGAGACCTTTTCGAGGAAGCGCCGGTCGTGCGAGATGACGACGAGGGCCGAGCGGGTCGATTGCAGCTCGCCTTCCAGCCACTCGATGGTCGGAAGGTCGAGATGGTTGGTCGGCTCGTCGAGAAGCAGGATATCCGGTTCCGGCGCCATGACGCGGGCGAGCGCCGCCCGCCGCGCCTCGCCGCCCGAGAGCGATTTCGGGTCCTCGCTGCCGGTAAGGCCGAGATGCTCGAGCAGGTAGGTGACGCGGTAGGGATCGTCGGAGGGGCCGAGGCCCGCCTCCGCATAGGCGGCGACCGTGTCGTAGCCCTCGAAATCCGGCGCTTGGTGCAGGTAGCGGATCGTCGCGGACGGATGGCGGAAGACCTCACCGGACTGCGCCTCGGCAAGGCCGGCGGCGATCTTCATCAGCGTCGACTTGCCTGAGCCGTTGCGCCCGACGAGTGAGATGCGGTCGCCGGGCTCCACCTGCAGGCTCGCGCCGGCAAGCAGCGGCGTGCCGCCGAAGCTGAGGAAGATATCGTCGAGTTTGAGGATGGGCGGTGCCAAGGGTCAGGCTCCTGAAAGGTCATAGGGCCGCGCGATGAGGACGGCGCGGCCGGAGGCGAGCGAAAGGCGGATCGGGCCCTCCGCGACATTGGAGATGGTGCGCGACGAGCCGAAGGGCAACGAGAAATCGGTGAGCGGATAGCGCACATTCGAAAGGAAGAGGCCGGCGAGCGGCGAAAGGCCGAGGACGGAGAAGAGGCTGTCCTTCGGCAGGTCGATCTCGCGGGTGCCGGGCAGGAGCGGCCAGGCCTCCTCCTCGCCGGAGGTGAGCTTGATGGCAAATCCCTCCTCCGCCAGCGAGACGGCTTGGAGGAGGTGCATCAGCGCATGGTCGCTGCGTTCGCCGCCGAGCGCGCCGGCAAGGACGATGCTCTTCGCGCCGCGTTCGGCCGCGGCGGAAACGGCGATCGCCCCGTCCGTCTCGTTCTTGGCGGTCGGATAGGGCTGGCGCTCGACATGCGGCCATGCGGCGAGAAGCGCGGGCGGCGTGGAATCGAAATCGCCGACCCAGACATCCGGCGTGACGCCGAGGCTTGCGGCGTGCCGCATGCCGCCGTCCGCCGCGATGAAGCGGGCGCCGGCGACGTCCGCGGCAAGCCGCGGCGTCGCCGTGAGGGCGCCGCCGAGGAGGACGACGAATTTTTCGGTCTGGTCCGGCATGGTCATGGCCGATGCCCTTAGCGCATGTCGGGCGGAAAGGGAAAGATTTTGGCGGCCGTACGGCAGGAACCTAGAGGCGCGCGCCCGCGAAATGGGCGACCTGCGCCCCGAGCTCGTAATAACCCTCGCGCAGCGTCCGGAACGACTGGGCTTCGGCATCGGTGACCGGCAGCGGCAGGTCCATTTCCGTAATCGCGCCCGAAACGAGCTCGGCGAGCGTGCGACCGAAGACCGTGCCGGGCGCGATGCCCCGGCCGTTATAGCCGGAAAAGCCGACGACGTTCTCGGCAAGGCGGTGGAAACGCGGCAGGTTGTCGGTCGTCATGCCGATCTTGCCGTACCATTCCGCCTCGAAGGCGACGTCGCCGATGGCGGGGAAGAGCTTCTTCAGCGCCCGCCGCGCCCAGGCCTTGTGGACGGCTGTGCCCGAACCGCGCAGCGCCCCGACGCTGCCGAAGACCAGCCGGCCGCGCTTGTCGAAACGGAAGGAAGAGAGCACCTCCTTCGTGTCCCACACGCCCTGCCTTTCCGGCAGGATTCTCGCCTGCATCTCGGCGGAAAGCGGCACGGTGGCGAAGTTGAAATAGGGAAGGTGCACGAGCTCGGCCCGCACCTCGTTCCACGGCGAAACGGTATAGGCATTGGTGGCGACGACCACCCAGTCCGCCGTGACGGACCCGTGCGCCGTCTTCACGCTCCAGCGCTTGCCGGTCCGCTCGGCGCCCGTCACCGGGCTGCCGGTGAAGACTTCTGCCCCGGCCGCCATCGCCGCGCGGGCAAGGCCGCGCACATAGGCGAGCGGCTGGATCGTGCCGGCGCGCATGTCGAGGAGCGAGCCTGCATAGGCCTCCGTACCCACCTTCGCGGCCGTCTCGGCGGCATCGAGCAGGCGCACCGGCGCGCCGCGCCGCGCCCATTGTTCGGCGCGCTGCTTCAGTTCGTCGAGGCCGGATTGGCCGACCGCGCAGTGCAGCGTGCCGGCCGGGTTGATCTCGCAGTCGATCGCATGTTTTTCGACGAGGTCGAAGACGAGGCGCGGCGCATTGCCGAGGAGTTCGAGAAGCCGGCTGCCGTAGAGATCGCCGAGGACGCCCGGCAGTTCGTCGGGCATCACCCACATGCCGGCATTGACGAGGCCGACATTACGGCCCGAGCCGCCGTAGCCGATCTCCGCGCCTTCCAGAAGAACCACCCGCGTGCCGCGCTCGGCAAGGTGCAACGCGGCGGAAAAGCCGGTGAAGCCGCCGCCGACGATGACGACATCCGCCTCCGCCGTGCCGGAAAGGGATGCGGTTTCAGGAGCAGCCGGAGCGGTCATCTCCCAGAGGCCATGGGAGCGCGGGTCGTTGAGCATGGTGGTCTGTCTTTTCGGAAGGAGGATTATCCTCGCACCATCGGCGAAGCGGCACCACGACTAAAGCAAAAAATCAGAACCGGGTCATGCCCCCGCCGCATGAAGGCGTCAGGGAACCTGCCTGGCGATCCACGCCCGGAAGGCCTGGCTCAGCGGGTTCTCCAGCTTGCCCTCGGGCACGACGAGATAATAGCTATTTTCCGTCTCCATCGGCCGGTCGAAGACGACGGCAAGGCGCCCGTGCGCAAGCTCCTGCTCGATGAGATATTTCGGCAGCAGCGCGAAGCCGAGGCCGGCGACGGCGGACTCGATCACCATGGAGAACTGGTCGAAGCGGTGGCCGCGATAAGCCGTGTCCGCCGAGCCGCCGTTCAGGTCGAACCATTGCGCCCAGAGCTTGGGGCGCGTGGCGAGATGAAGGAGCGGCGCCGCCTCCAGGTCCTTCGGCTCGGAGGGGCTCCAGGCTTTCAGGAGCTCGGGGCTCGCCGCGGGCAGGATCTCCTCGCTGCACAGATAGGAGCAGGCAGCGCGCGCCCAGACGGGCTGGCCGTAATGGATCGCGAGGTCGAAATTCTCCTCGTCGAAATCGAACGGCGCGGAGCGCGAGGCGATGTTGATGATCGTGCCGGGATGTTCGGCAAGGAAGCCCGGAATGCGCGGCGTCAGCCAGCGGCTGCCGAAGGTCGGCAGCGTCGCGATGGACAGGCTATGCTCGGAGGAGGCCGAGGCCATGGCGCGCAGCATGGTCTCTTCCGTCTGGTGCAGGAGCTTCCTCACTTCGGGAAGGAACCGGCGGCCATCGTCGGAGAGCACGACGCGCTGGCGCACGCGCTCGAAGAGCAGGACGCCGAGCTGTTCCTCAAGGTCCTTGATCTGCCGGCTGACGGCGCTCTGGGTGAGGTTCAGTTCATGCGCGGCCTGCGTGAAGGAGCCGTGGCGCGCGGCGCATTCGAACGCCTGCAGCGTGGTGACGTCCGGGATGAGCCTTCGACTGAGCTTCATTCATTCCTCGCATCAACATAGTCAGAACGGTCGCAATCGCTAGGGGAAACGATCCGGTATGATCCGTTTTGAGAATGATCAGGGCCTTCCACCCTTGTAAGATGAGACCGCTTCCCATGAAAGCAAATTCGTATGTTCGCGCGGACGAGATCCGCTCCGGTTTCTCTGCCGCCATGTCCGCCATGTACCGGGACGAGGTTCCGGCCTACGGCACGCTGATGGCGCTGGTCGCCGATGTCAACGACAAGACGCTCGCCGCCGACCCGCAGATGAAGGCGCGGCTCGAAGCCACCGATTCCCTCGACCGCATCTCCGAGGAGCGCCACGGCGCCATCCGCCTCGGCACGCCGGAAGAGCTTTCCATGATGCGCCGCGTCTTCGCCGTCATGGGCATGGCCCCGGTCGGCTACTACGACCTTTCGACGGCCGGCGTTCCCG
This sequence comes from Shinella fusca, assembly GCF_014203155.1. Classification (GTDB taxonomy): domain Bacteria; phylum Pseudomonadota; class Alphaproteobacteria; order Rhizobiales; family Rhizobiaceae; genus Shinella; species Shinella fusca. The sequence continues at coordinate 102,855 of NZ_JACHIK010000009.1, read as the reverse complement.
TCCACTCCACCGCCTTCCGGCCGGTCGGCGCGGAAAGCCTCAGCCGCAATCCGTTCCGCGTCTTCACCTCGCTGCTGCGCCTCGACCTCATCGCGGACGAGGCGCTGCGCGAAGAAGCCGCCGCGGTTCTGGCGGCCCGCAGGATCTTCACGGACGAGGCCGTCCGGCTCGTGGAAAAGGCCGAGCGCGACGGCGGCCTGAACGAGACCGACGCCGCCCGTTTCGTCACGGAAGCGCTCGAAACCTTCCGCTGGCACGACCGCGCCATCGTCAGCGCCGACCTGTACCGGCGCCTGCACGACGCGCACCGCCTGATCGCCGACGTCGTCTCCTTCAAGGGCCCGCACATCAACCACCTGACGCCGCGCACGCTCGACATCGACAAGGTGCAGGCGCGGATGCCGCAGGAAGGCATCGCCCCCAAGGCCGTCGTCGAAGGCCCGCCGACCCGCAAGTGCCCGATCCTCCTGCGTCAGACCTCGTTCAAGGCGCTGGAGGAGGCCGTCTCCTTCATCGGCGAGGACGGAAGCTGGCAGAAGGGCTCGCACACGGCCCGCTTCGGCGAGATCGAGCAGCGCGGCATCGCGCTGACGCCGAAGGGCCGCGCGCTCTACGACCGGCTGCTTGCCGAGACCCGCGCCCACGTGCGCCCGGCCGCCGACGGCTCGAATGCCGCCGAATACGAAGCCGCGCTCGCCGACGTCTTCAAGGCCTTCCCGGACGATTGGGACGGCATCCGCAAGGCGCGCCTCGGCTACTTCCGCTATTCGCTGACGGAAAAGGGCAAGGCCGTCACCGGCCGCAATGCCGACCTCGAAACCGCCATCGAAGCCGGCCTCATCCAGTTCGATCCGATCGTCTACGAGGACTTCCTGCCGGTCAGCGCGGCCGGCATCTTCCAGTCGAACCTCGGCGACGACGCGACGCAGGATTTCGTCGCCAGCCCCAACCAGGTGATGTTCGAGCGCGACCTCGGCGCAAGCGTGCTGGACGAATTCGCCCATTATGCCGGCATCGAGCGCGCCTCGCTTGAAATGTGCCTCGGCATCGTCAACATGGCTGCCGCCGCGGAGTGACGGACGAAAGCATGATCGAGGCACGCCATATCGAAGCGCTGAAGGGTATCACCGGCGAGAAGGGCCTTCTCACCGGATCCGACATGGCGGCCTACGAGACCGGCGCGCGCTATGACAAGGGCCGCGCCGCCTTCGTCGCCCGCCCGGCCTCGACAGCGGAAACCTCCGCCGTCGTTTCCTATTGCGTGAGGAACGGCATCGCGCTGGTGCCGCAGTCCGGCAATACCGGCCTCGTCTCCGGCTCGACGCCCGACGACAGCGGCCTTCAGGGCATTCTCAGCCTCGACCGCCTGACCGCGCCCTTCGCACTCGACCTCGTGAACCGCTCGGTGAAGGCCGGTGCAGGCCTGCGCCTTTCCGACCTCAACGGCCGGCTGGAGGAGAGCGGCCTGTTCTTCCCCATCGACCTCGGCGCCGATCCCCGCCTCGGCGGCATGATCGCCACGAACACCGGCGGCTCGCGGTTCCTGCGCTACGGGGACGTGCGCCGCAACACGCTCGGCCTCACCGTCGTCCTCGCCGACGAGGCCGGCACCGTGCTCGACCTTTCCTCGGACCTGCGCAAGAACAATACCGGCATCGACTGGAAGCAGCTCTTCATCGGCACCACGGGCGCCTTCGGCATCATCACCGAATGCGTCCTCAATCTGGAGCCTGCGCCAAAACAGTCCGCGACCGCCCTGCTCGTGCCGGCCTCGCCCGAAGCGGTCGCAACGCTGCTCGTCGCCATGGAAGACGCGCTCGGCAGCTACCTTTCCGCCTTCGAGGGCATGTCCGGCAATGCCGTTCGCGCCGCGCTCGACCATGTGCCCTCGCTGCGCAATCCCTTCCAGGGCGGCGTGGTGCCGGATTTCGTCATCCTCGCGGAAATCTCCCGCTCCACCTCGCCGCGCGAAGGCGAACAGCCGCTCGACGCCGTGCTGGAAGAGGTTCTGGCCGCGATCTGGGAACAGGAGGGCGCGCCGCTTACGGACGCCTTCGTCGGCCCGCCACACGAGATCTGGGCGCTGCGCCATGCACTCTCCGAAGGTGTGAAGCATAGCGGGCGATTGATCGCCTTCGATCTGTCCTTCCGCCGGGGTGACATCATGCCCTTCCTCGCCCATATGAAGGCGGAAATGCCGGACCACTTCGAGGACGTGACGATCTGCGACTTCGGCCATATCGGCGACGGCGGCGTCCACTTCAACCTCGTCGTCGCGAAAGACGACCCGCGCCTTGCCGATCCCGATTTCGAGGCGGACCTGCGCGCGTGGGTCTTCACCGTCGCGGTCGAGGGTTTCGGCGGCAGCTTTTCGGCAGAACACGGCATCGGCCGCAAGAACCAGGTTTTCTACGACCAATACACCCCGGAAAAAATCCGCGCGCTTGCGGCCGGGCTCAAAACCATCACCTCGCCGGGCCCGCTCGGCACCATGACCTTCTGAGAGACAACAGGGAGATACCCGATGACGAAAGTCGACGTGAAAAAGGAAACCGAAGCCCTTCTCGACAAGCTGGGCGTCGCCCGCTCCGCCTGGCAGGGTGGCGGTATGGCCTCCTACAGCCCGGTCAGCGGCGAGGAAATCGGCAAGCTGAAGACGGTTTCCGCCGCCGGGACCGACAAGGCGATCGACGCCGCCCACGAAGCCTTCAAGGCCTGGCGCCTCGTGCCCGCCCCCAAGCGCGGCGAGCTCGTGCGCCTGCTCGGCGAGGAACTGCGCGCGTCCAAGGCCGATCTCGGCCGCCTCGTCTCCATCGAGGCCGGCAAGATCACCTCCGAAGGCCTCGGCGAAGTGCAGGAAATGATCGACATCTGCGATTTCGCCGTCGGCCTTTCCCGCCAGCTCTACGGCCTCACCATCGCCACCGAGCGCCCCGGCCACCGCATGATGGAGACCTGGCACCCGCTCGGCGTCGTCGGCATCATCTCGGCCTTCAACTTCCCGGTCGCCGTCTGGTCGTGGAACGCCGCGCTCGCGCTCGTCGCCGGCAATTCCATCGTCTGGAAGCCGTCCGAAAAGACCCCGCTGACGGCGCTCGCCTGCCAGGCGATCTTCGAGCGCGCCCTTGCCCGCTTCGGCGATGCCCCGGCGAACCTCAGCCAGGTCCTCATCGGCGACCGCGCCATCGGCGAAGCCCTTGTCGACAATTCCAAGGTCGCCCTCGTCTCGGCCACCGGCTCCACCCGCATGGGCAAGGAAGTCGGCCCGCGCCTCGCAAAGCGTTTCGCCCGCTCGATCCTCGAGCTCGGCGGCAACAATGCCGGCATCGTCTGCCCGTCCGCCGACCTCGACATGGCGCTGCGCGCCATCGCCTTCGGCGCCATGGGCACCGCCGGCCAGCGCTGCACGACGCTGCGCCGCCTCTTCGTGCATGACAGCGTCTACGACCAGCTCGTGCCGCGCCTGAAGAAGGCCTATACGAGCGTTTCCGTCGGCAACCCGCTGGAGACCTCCGCCCTCGTCGGCCCGCTCGTCGACAAGCAGGCCTTCGACAACATGCAGAAGGCGCTGGCAGCGGCCAGGGCCGAGGGCGGCACCGTCACCGGCGGCGAGCGCGTTGCTGAGGCCGGCAAGGACACGGCCTACTACGTCAAGCCCGCCATCGTCGAAATGCCCAAGCAGGCCGGCCCCGTTCTCGAAGAGACCTTCGCGCCGATCCTCTACGTCATGAAATATTCCGACTTCGACGCCGTTCTGGACGACCACAACGCCGTCTCGGCCGGCCTCTCCTCCTCCATCTTCACGCTCAACGTGCAGGAAGCCGAGCGCTTCCTGTCGGCCGACGGCTCGGATTGCGGCATCGCCAACGTCAACATCGGCACCTCGGGCGCCGAGATCGGCGGCGCGTTCGGCGGCGAGAAGGAAACCGGCGGCGGACGCGAATCCGGCTCCGACGCCTGGAAGGCCTATATGCGCCGCTCCACCAACACGGTGAACTATTCGAAGGCCCTGCCGCTCGCCCAGGGCGTCTCCTTCGATATCGAGTAAGCGGCCATGAACGCACAAGGCAAAATCGAGGAGGCGGGCTTCACGCCCGCCTCGCGCATCGCCGCCATCGGCGTTTCGAAGATCCTGCAGATCGGCGCGCGCGCGAATGCCATGAAGAAGGACGGCCTGCCGGTCATCATCCTCGGCGCCGGCGAGCCCGATTTCGACACGCCCGACAACGTCAAGGCCGCCGCCAAGGCGGCCATCGACCGCGGCGAGACGAAATATACCGCGCTCGACGGCACGCCGGCACTGAAGAAGGCGATTTCGGAGAAGTTTCGGCGCGAGAACAATGTCGACTATGCAATCGACGAGGTCACCGTCGCAACGGGCGCCAAGCAGATTCTCTTCAACGCCTTCATGGCGAGCGTCAATCCGGGCGACGAGGTGATCATCCCGACGCCCTACTGGACCTCCTATTCCGACATCGTGGAGATCTGCGGCGGCGTGCCGGTGCTGATCCCCTGCGACGCCGAAGCCGGCTTCCGCCTTAAAGCGGAACAGCTCGAAAAGGCGATCACGCCGAAGACCCGCTGGGTGCTCCTCAATTCGCCGTCCAACCCCTCGGGCGCGGCCTATGGCGAGGAAGACTACCGTCCGCTGCTGGAGGTGCTGCTGCGCCATCCGCATGTCTGGCTGATGGTCGACGACATGTACGAGCACATCGTCTACGATGGATTCAGGTTCGTCACCCCCGTCGCCATCGAGCCGCGCCTGAAAAGCCGGACGCTGACGATCAACGGCGTCTCCAAGGCCTATGCCATGACCGGCTGGCGCATCGGCTATGCCGGCGGCCCGAAGGCGCTGATCAAGGCCATGGCCGTGATCCAGAGTCAGGCGACCTCCTGCCCCTCTTCCGTCAGCCAGGCCGCCTCGGTCGAGGCGCTCACCGGCCCGCAGGACTTTTTGAAGGAACGCCAGGCGAGCTTCCAGCACCGCCGTGACCTCGTCGTTGCGGCGCTGAACGCCATTCCCGGCCTCGCCTGCCGCACGCCGGAAGGCGCCTTCTACACCTTCTCCGGCTGTGCCGGCGTCATCGGCAAGACGACACCCAAGGGCAAGCGCATCGAGGCCGACAGCGACTTCACGGACTATCTCCTCGAAGACGCGAATGTCGCCGTCGTCCCCGGCTCCGCCTTCGGTCTCTCGCCCTATTTCCGCATCTCCTACGCCACGTCGGAAGCGGAACTGAGGGAGGCGCTGACCCGCATCGCCGAGGCCTGCGTGCGGCTTTCCTGAGCCACCGCAAAGCAAGCCGGCAAAAGAAAAGGGGCCTCGCGAGAGGCCCCATTTTTATTGCTCCGCGCCTTTGCGGCGTTCTTTGCTTCCCCGCGGCCGGGCCACGAACGAAAACGCCCCGGCCGGTCCGGGGCGTTTGAAGAGTGTGGGAAATCAGGCGGCGCGGGCGCCGTGATGCTCCTGGGCGTAGTAGTGGCCGAAGCGGTTGGCGAGGAAGGCGTCGAGGGCGATTTCTTCCTGGCGGACGAAGCCCTTCGCGCGCAGCGAGCCGTCGGCGAGCATGTCGAGCACGGCGCAGATCGAGCCGGCCGTCGTGATCTGGATCGCCGAATGCAGGCTGCCGGCGACCGGGGCGCTGTAGACCTTGTTGGCGTAGGTTTCCTGGATCAGGCGGCCGTTCTTGCGGCCCGAAACGGTCACGAAGATGATGACGACGTCCTGCGTGGTGGTCGGAAGCGCGTTCTCGAAGATGTCTTTCAGGACTTCGCGGCGATGGCGCAGGCCGAGGTCGTTGAGCAGCGCCTTCATGATGGCGGCATGGCCCGGATAGCGGATCGTCTTGTAGTTCAGCGTGCGCACCTTGCCCTTCAGCGTCTCGCAGAGCGTGCCGAGGCCGCCCGAGGTGTTGAAGGCCTCGTAGGTCACGCCGTCGAGCGAGAACTCCTCGCGCTCTTCCAGCGCCGGGACCTCGATCAGAGCGCTTTCGACGATGGCTTCGCAGGGCTCGATATATTCGTTGATGACGCCGTCCGTGCTCCAGGTCAGGTTGTAGTTGAGCGCGTTGGAGGGGTACTGCGGCAGGGCGCCGACGCGCATGCGCACGCTGTCGAGCGTGTCGAAGCGGCTGGCAAGGTCGTTGGCGACGATAGAGATGAAGCCCGGCGCAAGGCCGCACTGGGGAATGAAGGCCGTCGTGGCGTTTTCGGCGATGCGCTTGACCTGGCGGGTGGATTCGACGTCTTCCGTAAGGTCGAGATAGTGGACGCCCGCAGCGGCGGCGGCTTCCGCGATGGCGACCGTCAGGTGATAGGGCGCAGCCGAGAGAACGGCGAACTTGCCGGTGAGCAGCGCCTTCATGGCGGCGGCATCGGCGATGTCGACGACGGCGGTGGAAACGGCGGCGTGGCGCTCGATGGCGGCAAGCTGGTCTTCCGAACGGTCCGCGACGGTGACGCGGTAGTCCCCGCTATGGGCCAGCATGCGCGCGATGGTCGAGCCGATCTTGCCTGCGCCGATGACGACGATGTCCTTCATGTGATTTCCCTCCGGCATGAATTGATGCGCTTATTTTGACGGCGGGGCCTGTCGATTTAAAGCGCCGCATCTGCCATAATGCGTTATCAATATCGGCAGAACGACGGTGAAAATGAGCATTTCGACGCTAGGCGCCAAGGATCGGGAGCTGCTTGCCATCCTCAGCGAGAACGCCCGCGAGCAGACCGCGACCATCGCCCGCAGGCTCGGCCTTTCCCGCACGACCGTGCAGGCGAAGATCGATCGGCTGGAGCGGGACGGCGTGATCGCCGGCTACGGCGTGAAACTTTCCGACGCCTACGAGAGCGGCATGGTGAAGGCCCATGTCCTCATCACCATCGCCCCGAAGACGCTGGCGCGCATCACCACGGAACTGCACGCCATCTCGGCCGTGCGCACGCTCCATTCGGTCAGCGGCAGCTTCGACCTCATCGCCGTCGTCGAAGCGGCCTCCATCGCCGAGCTCGACCACCTCATAGACCGCATCGGCGCCATCGACGGCGTCGAGCGCACGCTATCGTCGATCATCCTGTCGACGCGGATCCGGCGGTAGGGTGGCACTGGACCGGGCGACGTTCGCCAGCCACCGGCCCACCACTTCTTCTCCACACAAGCCCCAGGATGACGACGAAGAGGGTATGTTAAGGCACCCTGTTCCCGCCGGAACAGCGCCGGCCTCGCTCCTATGGGAAAGTCTGATCACTGGATGAGGGGAACTCATCCTGCAACCGGGAGATCAGGAGAGTCTCATGCGCAAGGTCATCGTTTCCGTCGTCGTCGCCGTCGTCGTCGCCGTCATCGCCGCCGTTTCCTTCGCCGCCCCCTCGCAGGCCGGCTCCTACGGCTACAAGAGCTATGGCTACGGCTACAAGCATCACGGCTACAGCTACCATCCGCACCGGAAGCACTACGGCGGCTACCACGGCGTGAAGATCATCATCAAGAACAAGCACTACGGCTATTACTGAGCCCTTTCGCCTCGGACGAGCGCAAGGCCCGGATGCCGCCCGCATCCGGGCCTTGCTGCGCCGATTGATTCGCGTTTGAAGTAGCGCTATCAAGGAGACCGTGGTGATTTGGCCGGCCGGCTTGCAGCCACGTTAAACAAGTCGCTAAAGGGCCGCGCGAGGAAAACCTTCCGTGGACCGGCTGTGACATCGTTGCGGCCGGTTTTTGTTTTCGATCGAGTGAAAGATGCCCATCAAGATTCCCGATACGCTCCCCGCCTTCGAAACCCTCGTGAACGAGGGCGTCAGGGTGATGACCGAAACGGTGGCGATCCGGCAGGATATCCGCCCGCTGCAGATCGGGCTGCTCAACCTCATGCCGAACAAGATCAAGACGGAAGTGCAGATGGCGCGCCTCGTCGGCGCCTCGCCCCTGCAGGTGGAGCTGTCGCTGGTGCGCGTCGGCGGCCACCGCGCCAAGAACACCTCGGAAGAGCACCTGCTCTCCTTCTACGATACGTGGGAGGAGGTAAAGCACCGCAAGTTCGACGGCTTCATCATCACCGGCGCGCCGGTGGAGACCCTCGACTACGAGGACGTCACCTATTGGGACGAGATGAAGCAGATCCTCGACTGGACAGAGACCAACGTGCATTCCACGCTGAATGTCTGCTGGGGTGCGATGGCGGCGATCTACCACTTCCACGGCGTGCCCAAGCGCACGCTGGACGAGAAGGCCTTCGGCGTCTACCGCCACCACAACCGCAAGCCCTCCTCGGTCTATCTCAACGGCTTCTCCGACGATTTCGAGGTGCCCGTCTCGCGCTGGACGGAAATCCGCACCGAGGACATCCGCAAGGTGCCGGCGCTCGAGATTCTGCTCGATTCGGACGAGACGGGCGTGTGCCTGGTCGAGGAGAAGGCGGGCAACCGGCTCTACATCTTCAACCATGTGGAATACGATTCCACCTCGCTCGCCGACGAATATTTCCGCGACGTCTCGGCCGGCGTGCCGATCAAGCTGCCGAAGAACTATTTCCCGCACAACGACCCGTCGCTGACGCCGCAGAACCGCTGGCGCGGCCATGCGCACCTGCTCTTCGGCAACTGGATCAACGAGATCTACCAGACGACGCCCTACGACCTTCAGAAAATCGGAACGGGAGCCTGATATCCATGAGCCGCGTCGTCATCCGCCCGCTGCACACGCATGACGAAGGCGAATGGCGGCGCCTGTGGACCGCCTATCTCGCCTTCTACGAAACGGTGCTGCCGGAAGAGGTCTATGCCAGCACCTTCGCCCGGCTGACGGGCGAGAATGCGCAGGGCGAGTATCGTGGCCTTCTCGCTACGCTCGACGGCCGGCCCGTCGGCCTTGCGCACTACCTCTTCCACCGTTCCTGCTGGACGCTCGGCAATATCTGCTACCTGCAGGACCTCTTTGCCGATCCTGACGTGCGCGGCACCGGTATCGGCCGCGCGCTCATCGAGGGCGTCTACACCAAGGCCGCGGAGGCCGGCGCGCCGGAGGTCTACTGGATGACGCAGGAGTTCAACGCCACCGCGCGAAACCTCTACGACCGCATCGCCGACAAGACGCCCTTCATCGTCTACCAGAAGAATTTCTGAGGCGGATTCTAAAAAGTATGACTTTTCCGATTGCGAACCGGAGAAAATTGCAGCAGGTTGCCGCGCGGATGACCGGACGGGGGAGACAGGCGTGAGTGCAGGAAATGAGATCTTCGGGCGCCTTGCCTCCGGCGAGGCGGTCGAGCGCATCACGATCGCGGGCGGCGGCCTCACGGCCCATGTGCTGACCTGGGGCGCGGTCATCCAGGACCTTCGCCTCGAAGGCCACGATGCGCCTCTCGTGCTCGGTTTCGAGGATCTTGCCTCCTATCTCGACCATTCCCCCTATTTCGGCGCGACGCCGGGACGCTGCGCCAACCGCATCGCCGGCGGGCGCTTCTCCATCGACGGCACGGCCTACCAGCTCGAATGCAACGAACGCGGCGTCACGCACCTGCACGGCGGCAGCGACGGCACGGGGCGGCAGAACTGGCGCATTGCGGCACAGGGGGCGGATTTCGTCACCCTGACGGTCACCGATCCCGCGGGCCGCGCCGGCTATCCCGGCAATTGCGCCGTTGCCTGCACTTATCGCCTTTCCGGCGGCGGCACGCTTTCCGTCGCCTATGAGGCGACCACGGATGCGCCGACGCCGGCCAATCTCTGCCAGCACAGCTATTTCATCCTCGACGGCGGCGCCGATGCGTTCGGCCACGAGATCCGCCTTGCGGCCGAGCATTACCTGCCCGTCGACGAGAACCTCATCCCGACCGGCGAGGTCCGCCCCGTCGCCGGCACGCCCTTCGACCTTCGCGACTGGACGCCGCTCCGCCGCCAGACGGAGGAGGGCGGCATCGCCTTCGACCACAATTTCTGCCTTTCCGCCGCGCGGCAGGAAAAGCGCCCCGTCGCCGAGGTGCGCAGCCCGCTTTCCGGCGTGTCGCTGTCGGTCTCGACCACCGAGCCCGGCGTGCAGCTCTATACCGGCGCCTATGTGGATTCTCCCGTTCCCGGTCTCGGCGGCCGGCACTACGGGCCTTTCGCCGGCTTCTGCCTTGAAACGCAGGTCTGGCCGGATGCCGTCAACCACGGCAATTTCCCCGATGCGGTGCTGCGCCCCGGCAAGGCGTTGCGGCAGGAAACGGACTACGTGTTCCGCAAGGCCTGAGCCTTCCGGCACGGGTTTGCTGCAAGGCAACAAAATCGAAACCTTTCTGACGGAAAACCCGAGGCAAGGACCTGGAATGATGCCGGGTTGTGCGGGATTGAACGCGCCAGGACAGCGCCGGTCGCCCTGACAGGATCTGTCTCCCATGAAACTCTCGGATCTCTCCATTTCCCGGAAAGTCGGGCTTCTCGTTCTGCTGATGGGCATTGCCGCCGGCACCATCGCCGCCGTCGGCAGCCGGGGCCTTACCTCGCTCGGTTCGGCGCTGGAGGATACCGGCGCGCGCGAGGAGGTCGCCCGCGAGGCCATGGACCTGCGCATCGACGTCATCGCCATCAGCCGCATGACCTACCAGCTCGCCATGGCGCCGGAAAAGGCGGCCGATTTCGCCGCCGAGACGGAAAAGCGCGCCAAGGAAATGCTGGACCGCCTGCCGAAGATCGCCTCGACCGCCGACGCCAACGAGGAGAAGCTGCTCGAGGGCATCCGCGGCACGCTGATGCCCTATTTCGACGACATCCGCGCCATGGTGGCCATTGCCGGCTCCGACAAGGGCCGAGATCGGGCCGCCGTCCTCGCCGCGCTCGACAAGGCGCTGGAAGGCCAGAAGGCCGTCACCGTCGCGCTCAAGGAATACACGACCTATTCCGCCGAGACGCTCTCGACCGCGCGCGCCGCCGCGATCTCGCGCTCGACGACCACGCAGGCCCTCCTGCTCGTCACCGCCTTCGTCTGCATCGTCGCCGGCATGCTGGCGAGCATGCTGCTGGCCCGCAACGGCATCGTGCGGCCGATCCAGCGCCTTACCGGCGTGATGTCGAACCTTGCCGCCGGCAAGCTCGACGACGAGATCCCCGGTACCGAGCGCAAGGACGAGATCGGCGCCATGGCCCGCACGCTCGACGTCTTCCGCGCCAACGAGATGCAGATGCGCGAGATGGAGGCGCAGGAAGCCGCCCTCCAGGCGCAGAGCAAGGACCTGCAGTCGAACATCAGCACCATCGTCGCCGCCGCTGCCGCCGGCGACTTCTCCCGCCGCATCACCAAGGTGTACGAGGACGAGGATCTCAGCCGCTTCGCAACCAGCGTCAACGAGCTCGTCGAGAACGTCGACCGGGGCGTCAGCGAAGTGCGCCGCGTCATCGCCTCGCTCTCCCATGCCGACCTCACGCAGGAAATGGCCGGCCATTTCCAGGGCGATTTCGCCGAGCTCCAGGCCAACGTCAACGGCGCCATGCTGACGCTGCGCAGCACCATGGCCGGCATCCTCACCACCGCCGGCACGATCACCGGCAATTCCCGCGAGCTTTCGGCGGCTGCCGACCAGCTCGCCCACCGCACGGAGCAGCAGGCCGCCTCGCTCGAGGAGACCGCCGCCGCGCTGGAAGAGATCACCACCACGGTGAAGACCTCCACGACCCGCGCCATCGAGGCGTCGGAGATCGTGCGCGAGGCCAAGGACAGCGCCGACAAGTCCGGCGAGATCGTCCAGAGCGCCATCGACGCCATGGGCCGCATCGAGCAGTCCTCGCAGAAGATCAGCCAGATCATCTCCGTGATCGACGAGATCGCCTTCCAGACGAACCTGCTGGCCCTCAATGCCGGCGTCGAGGCGGCGCGTGCGGGCGAGGCGGGGCGCGGCTTTGCGGTCGTCGCGCAGGAAGTGCGCGAGCTTGCCCAGCGCTCGGCCAATGCCGCCAAGGAGATCAAGACCCTGATCAACGCCTCTGCCGGCGAGGTGAAGGGCGGCGTCTCGCTGGTGCTGTCGACGGGCGACGTGCTCTCCGAGATCAAGGACCTCGTCAACCGCGTCAACGACCACGTCGTCTCGATCACCCGTGCCGCGCAGGAACAGTCCGCCGCCCTCGGCGAGATCAACACGGCCGTCAACCAGATGGACCAGATGACCCAGCAGAACGCCGCGATGGTGGAGGAAACCACGGCCGCCAGCCAGATGCTCGCCGGCGAAGCCGCCCAGCTCCAGACCGCCCTGTCGCAGTTCCACATCGCCGAACCCCGCGCCGCGGCCCAGGGACACCGCCGCGCCGCATAAGCCGCCTCCGGCTCGAACCAGAAACGGGCGGCGACCCAAGAAACGGTCGCCGCCCGTTTTCGCTTGAGGCAAGGCGGAAACGGCATCCGCTCATTCCGAAGCCGGAAAACACAAAAGCCTCGGGCAGAACCGAGGCTTCAAAAACTTTGGAGAGAATGGAGCGGGTGAAGCGATTCGAACGCTCGACCCCAACCTTGGCGAGCATAAAATTGCATCGTTCGCGCGATGCGTGTCCGTGTCGCGCAGTTCATTGGAATGCACAAGAGTGCGCGTTTCGTCGGGTTCAACGATTCCAGCGAAATTTGCACGGCGTGACAATCCCATGAAATACGGCGCAATTGCTATCCTCGATACGACTGAAGTCAGAAAGTCGTAGCCTTCGATAGGCTTCGGATGAAAGCCAACCTACCACCACCTTTTGGAAGGACTTATCGTTCATGAATCGCGCGAAAATTTCTTCGTTCTGGTCCATACGTTCGACAAACAGCGCCTCAAGCAGGTTCCTGAAGACGAGTTCGAACTTCTCTCCAGGATTGACGGCTGCGGCCTGTTTCAATGCTGTGTCTGAGATGGCCGCTTCCACGATCTGATCGAAGAACAGCTGATCTGCCTGATTGAAGTCGGTCCCGAACCGGTCGTTGACGACATCGATGAGACGCGAAAGTGGAACCGCTTCCTCGTGCAGCACACCGGTTCCGAGCTCTGAGGGACCATCGAGCCGGTTGGCCTGGCCATTGCTCAGGCTGATCGAGCCTTCGCTGATCTTCTGCAGGCGATAATACTCAAGCCGCGAAGGCCGGAAACGCTGAGCCGTCTAATCTTCATGTGGCCTCCGAAATTTCAATCTGGCCGGTCACGGCCGCTGCGATCAGGGCTGCGCGGCGCTCTTTCAGCAGGGCGATGGAGTTCTCGGTTGCAGCCCGCAGGCGGTCGATCTTGGTTGTTTCGGCACTGATACGCTCGACAATATCTTGCTGTTCATCAAGCGGCGGGACGGGCCACCAGGTTTCGAAGAAGCCTTCGGGATAAAGCCGTAGGCGGGAGGACCAGACGCCCTTGGAGTAGCGCTTCACTTCCTGCGCGAAGACGGGTAGCCGACCTTATCCTTGCTCCGGTCCATCCAGGCATCGGGCACGTGCGGCAGAACCTCACGCGCGAAATAGGCGTCGACGTCCTCTTTTAACGGGATATTCTCGAAATCGCGCAGATCGGGGTCCGCCTCGAAGCCCTTTCCAAACTTCACCCGCTCGGCCTCGGCGTCCTTCACGGTGAACACGTTGCGGAACAGCTTGACCTCGGGCGCGCGCCAGCGGGACTCTCGCTTCTTCAAAAGCTTCTCGATGTTGCCCCAGACCTTGTTCCAGTCCAGTTCCATTTCACGTCCGAGAGCCTTGTCGATCGCCTGCATGTCATCGAGCAGATGTGGCGCCGCGTCGAGGAAGCGGGCCTTATCCTCGACCGTCATCCGGTAGCGTAGCCGAAGGGGACGTTCAATGGTGACGCGGGTGTAACCGAAGTCGGCATTGTCGAAGATCTTGGTCTTCGCGTTCGGAGCGAACGCCCCATACAGGCGCACGATCTCGCCGATCTGATCGGGCTCGTCCGGCCGGTCGTCGCCCTCGGGCGCGTTGCCCGCGCCGATCTTGCGGCGCTTGTCACCCTGACTGCGGCCCATCGGCATGTAGATGTCGCGCGCGTCGACAAGCTGGATGGCGCCCTTGCGATGTGAGGGCTTGTTGTTGGTGACGACCCAGATGTAGGTGCCGATCCCGGTGTTGTAGAACATCTGCTCCGGCAGGGCGACGATAGCCTCGAGCATGTCGCGCTCGATGATCCACTTGCGGATGTTGCTTTCGCCGCCGCCCGCCCCGCCGGTGAACAGGGGGGAGCCCGAAAACACGATGGCCGCCCGCGAGCCATACTTCTGCGCTTTGGGGTCGACGTCCTCAAACTTCGAGATCATGTGCTGAAGGAAGAGCAACGAGCCGTCGTTCACACGCGGCAGGCCTGCGCTCCATGGGCTTCCCTGCGGGGCCTTCTCATGCCGCCGGACGATTTCCTTCTGCTGCCTCTTCCAGTCCACGCCAAAGGGCGGATTAGCGATGAAATAGTCGAAGGTCTGGCCCTCAAACTTATCATCGGTGAAGCTGTCGCCGAACTGGACGTTTTCGCCTCCACCGTTGTGGTCGACCTGCTTCATCAGCATGTCGGACGCGGCCGTCGCAAAAGCGCGCTTGTTGTAGTCCTGGCCGTAGACGTAGAGCTTCGCATCCTTGTGATGATCGCGCATGTATCGTTGCGCTTCAGCGAGCATGCCTCCCGTGCCGCATGCCGGGTCGCCGTGACCGGCTGCACCGTCCATCACGTCAATGAGCTTTATGAGAAGCTGGAGGATTTGGCGCAGGAAATCGCGCCGATCCGCCCCACCTGCTTCGCCGGCCTTCTCATCAAGGCCCGCGCTCACCATTTCGCTGGCAACTCCTTCGCCATCATCACCGAAATTGAAGCTCTAGCGCAAGCTGACATGGGGGAGGCTGCATAAGCCGAACGTCTACTCGGCTTTGCCGTCGCGGCACAGCCACCTGTGGAAATCAACGGCGCTGTTACGACGTTTCAAACTCAAAGTTGTCGGGCTCGCCGATCCGCCCGAATAGATCGGCCCAGTTTCAGGAGGACAAAATGAACGCCAAGAATCCCAGCATCACCGTCGAGCCGAACGATGTGCAGGTTGCCACAAGCCTCGCCGTATTGGCGAAGGTTCAGGCCGAGGCGGTTAAGCCCGACGCGGTAGAAGCTACATCTGGAAAAGAGGATGAGAACTATATGTTGGAATCACCGCATCCGGCGCTCGATCTTTCCTTCATGCGTCTGAAGACCCGCAAAGAAGGAGGAGGAATTGATTATTGGACTGTCGCATCTGATGGCGGCTACCGAACGTCGGACTATGCGGCAGATTGCGAGATGGGCCGCGCCCTTGCCGAGGAATACCTAAAGTATCTGGGCGAGCACCCGACCAACGGAAGTCGGACTCTCCTCGGCTGCATTGTGCTGGATATGATTGCCAAGCGCCCTGCAAAGGGGCTTGTGATCGGCTTCATGGCCGCCGTGAATGAATATGCCATGTCGGTCGCCAGGATCGCGAAGGACATAGCCACCGTGAATTCTGGCACTGTGGCGAACGCGGCTAGATGCCGTCAAGTTGATGACGCTGGGGCTCCTGCGACGGAAATTGATACGCTTATTCGCGATTTCTATGCCAATAAGGATGCGTGGAGCGCGATGGCCGACGAAGACGGTGATCTTGTCGCGGATGGCCCAGAATATGAACAGTCGTGGGCGTCGTGCAAAAAACTGATCCGATACCAGTGCCGGACGGAGGAGGACGTTCGCCGCAAGGTGATGGCGATACTGGAAAATGGCTGGCTGGAGGAGACCGCCGAAATTGGCTTCGGTGACGAACCGTTCCACTTTCGTGATTTCCTCAAGACGCTGATCCCCGGACCGGCCGGACTCGTTGATCCTGTTCCCGACCCGCTGCTTGAAGCGATTAAAGCCTATCGGGCGGGCCTCATCGAGTTCAACCGTCTCGCGGCAGAAGACGACGACGATGTACGCTGGTCCGAATATGGGGCCATGACCTACGAGCCGTGGCAGGAGAAGCTCGATAACTGGACCGAGCCCGCCCGCACCCGCGAGAGCGCTATAGAGGCTCTTCGTGCCGCCTTGGGAGAGGATGATGGTGTGTATGGAACGGATGCCGCCGAATGCATGGTGCGCGCCGCTCTCGGCTATCTTGAAGGGGGTAAACGTGTGCCGGGCGGCCGCGCTTCGACTGGCCAGACGGTTGCGACCGCATCACCGACGATCCCCGAAATGTACGAGGAATGGCTTGCCGTTCGCAACCATAACGTCATCGGCATGGCGGAGGAAGAAGCAGACGCGGTCTATCAGCAGTATGCCAGCTTGCAGGCGCGCATCATCGCCGCCGCGCCGCAGATGCCGCGGGACGTGGCGATCCAGTTCCTTGTCGATACGGACGATACGGACAGCGATTTCTCGAAGGAGTTCGAGCGGCGTGTAAGGTTGATTGCCCAAGAGAACTGCCCGGTGCAGGCAAGGCCATCCATGCTTGTTCAACTCATCGCAACATACGCGGAAGCGAAGTGGATATGGGAGACGCAGTGGTGTGAAGACGAAGACAAAGCCGGCGACAGCGTAGAATGGAGCGCCTACGAGGATGCTGGTGATGCTATCCTG
This sequence comes from Shinella fusca, assembly GCF_014203155.1. Lineage (GTDB taxonomy): Bacteria > Pseudomonadota > Alphaproteobacteria > Rhizobiales > Rhizobiaceae > Shinella > Shinella fusca. Next base: position 86,320 of record NZ_JACHIK010000009.1, on the reverse strand, counting down.
AATTATCCGTGTGCTTCGATGGACGAAATTCGTATCAAGGCAGCGTTTGTGCTGTCAGACGAAAGTCTCACGGACACGCTGATGAACTGCTATCGTACGGTCAACGGGGCAGAGGAATATTGCCTCCTGCCGTTTCTCAGGTCGATGTTGAGCGGCGAGGTAGCGCGGCCATGAGCAGTCGCACCATCCAACGGTTCCCTCGCGCCGAACTTGAGCGCCACATCGAGGAGATGATTGCGCTCCTCGATATGCTTGATGGAGATTCCGACCTTGAAGACGGAGGCGATACCGAGGCGAACGGCGATGAAGCAGACTTTTCGGGCTATGCCGAGGAGCTGCTAACTTGCCATTGGTCGGGTGATGGGATGGCGCAGGCTCACCCCATGATCCGCGCTTCTCCAGCCGCATCGCAGCATGCGGGTGAGTTTGCCGGCATGCCGAACCCGCCCGTAATTTATGATTTTCGGGGAATGCACCGGAGATGATCTTATCCGAATGAGCTATGGCGCAGAGCCAACCTTCAAAGGCTCCCTCTCGGGGCCTTTACTCTTTGGGCTGTATCTCGCCGGCAGCGCCACCACCGTTGCCGGTAAGTTCCTCAAGCCTTGACCAGATGAGGGACACGGCCGGCTCTTCATTTTCGATGTAGGCACTGCTCATGTCCTCAATCCTCGGGACGGGCTTCCCCTTTGACCAAATCATTGCTTTGCCATCTTTGTCTTTTCGCTTTTTCTTCTCGAAAATGTCGCGATATCGACGAGGCGAAATGCCAATAAATGGTTCGAATAGCACTTTATTTTCCGCCTCTGCAGCGGAGAATGTGATGGAATCTCCGTGCAAGTCCTTGGCATGGCTTTTGGGATAAGGTTCCAAGAAGGTCACGCGGCGAATGCCTGATGAGACAATGTGCTTCGCGCACATGTGGCAGGGAAAGGTGGTGCAGAATAGAACGCTGCCCGCTAGCGGCTTTCCTAGCCGAGCAGCATCCGTGATGGCTGACATCTCTGCATGAATGATCCGCCCGAATTCTATAATGTCCATGATCCGAGAATCGGCGGTACTGGATTCCGATAGGAGCTTTCTTACTTGCTGGGTGGTGTCGCCTTCGGCCGTCAGTTTTTCAGAGAGGAAGCCCAGATTTCCCATTCTTTCCAAGAGGTCATGAACGACCCGCAGTTTCCTTTGATGGTTGCCGTCAGAACCCTCCTCGAAGTCACGGTGTTGCGTGGCATCGTCCGCCCAATATGTGCCGCCAAATGCCTTTGGGACTTCATTGCAGCCCAAAGTGATAACTTCGCCTTGTTGAGAAAATACCGCTGCCCCTACCTGGCGTGAGAGATCAAGGGAACGAAGCGCCGCGCCGGCAGCAGCATACATGCCATATTCTGCTCTCGTCGGAGAAAGGCCGTTGTGCCCGAAAAATGCTTGAATAAATCGGTCCACGATAGCAGCAGCATCTTTCGTCGCCTCACCGCGAACGAATACGTCTCCTAGATGGAAGACGTCTGAAACACGTTGGCCAAAATCATTGCCAACCTCGTTATTATCAATAGCAATGAGATCTATGGCATCCTTTTCAGCTTTATCGTCATCGATAATCCCTGTTCCGAATTCCTTTATTTTTTTGACGAGTTGCTTCTTTCTTTCTTCCTTGTCCAGATAGACCGAGACCTGAATGAATTTCCGGCCGTACACCTGCCGGAGAAGAGTGATTTCTTCCTCGCGTTTGAATTGGCGAACGATGTAAGCTGTGCCGAGTGCCGGGCTGCTTCTTGCCTTTTTCGCTTCAAGAGCAGGTTCGGTGGTTTGATTCTTGTTTTGCCGTATTCGAATAATTTCGCTGATCGCAATGCATGCCAGGGCGGCTTGATTATCGACCTGCTTTCGAAGGTCGTCTGCATGCTTAATCAATGACAAATATCTGTTTTGATACGACGTCTTGTCAGGTGTGTACCGCGGCAGTACGTCCTCCATGACCTTCGTCAAATGGATTGTTTCAGTGTGATAATGGACCGCTACCAATGCGCGTTCAAGGTTGCCTATGACGGCATCCATGTCCACGCCAATAGGACCGACAAGCCCGATTACGAGTTCGGGATTGTCAACGGTTTCATTGCTTGTTTCCATCTGTGGATGCCTTAATGGAACCTTAATCCAGTTGCGCGATTGTCGTATGAATTCTGTTTTTTGCGGTGTATGGTTCGATTCGAACTCAACCCTGGACGGGAGCTATCCATGGCTGTAGTCGCTGCGTTAGAACAATCAAACGTTTCCAGTATGTCGCGCCAAAGTCAACTTCTCGAAATAATGAGAGACGCTGCAACCCATGTTCTGCAGCGTGACGCATTGCGCAGAGGTCCTTACATAATTGATGACAAGGACCTAAAGCCCTCCCAGGATGATAGGCGTAAATAGGAATGCATTGAGCGACGGCGGATCACGCGCTCATGCGATTCCTCGTCAAACGCCGTTTTACGAAGTAACGGGGGGAGTGAGGTGTACCTTGCGCCGAAATTCCCAACGCCGTTTGGTGTAGCGCTCGATCAAATCGTCAAAGACCTCGTAGGCTTTGCCTTCATCGAACCCTTGTCCAACGAGCCGGGCGACAATCTCATCCTCTACCCGGAGCAGGGTTTCCATCTGTCCTTTCGCGGCTGATCCGATGATGGACCAATGCAGAAGGGCGCGGGCAATATCGTCGCGTGATGGCTTGCTTTCCCGCCTTGCCTGATCCCGCAAGGCTTGCTGGCGTTGTCGTTGAGCGGCGTTCCGTTCTTTCTTGCTTTGTTTCATAAGGCACCTCCTGTCGGAGAGTGCCGCCGCTCGCATGCAAGGAACCAGCCGGGTGGCCAATCATGGTGTCAGGCGATGCAACGCTCAATTGGCTGTCGAAGGGGACGCGAAAAATGGTCCGGTGGCGATATGGTGGCGACACGAAACCGGGACGGCAACGTCTCCCTACGATTGCTCGCTCTAAATAACTGTATTTTCTGAGAGAATTGGAGCGGGTGAAGCGATTCGAACGCTCGACCCCAACCTTGGCAAGCAATAAATTTCATTGTTCGCGCGTTGCGTGTCTATATTGCACAGTTCATTGGTGTGCGCAAGAGTGCCCGTATCGGCGGGCTTTGCGATGTCGGCGCACATCGAACTGGGCAGCACCCCTGTGAATTAGAGAGCAATAGTGCGGTGTAGTGAGATGGTGACCTCGCAGTGACCGGGACAACAGTAAACGCAGTTGATCCAGCACAAGAGACACAGCGAATGATTGTAGGAAATGCTTGGCATCCACCCCGTTGGCGTGTCAGAGTAAACTAGGCACAACCGATTCTAAAATACAGCAGAGTGCCGAGCAGTTGTGGGTGGGGGAAAGTTGCTCGACCAAATGTTTACCGCTGAAAACTTTCGGCGGATTTTCGATTCAGAAAACCGCAAGGGGCTTGATGTGGCTGGATTATATTTCCCACATCTAGACCCTATGACGCATGCGATCCGCGACAAAGTCGCCGAACTCCGCAAGTGGCGAAAAGATAACGCTTCCCTCTCAGTGACGGCATTCGAGTCTGGAGAGGCTAAGCTAAAGGCTGAGCTTACCGAATTAAAGGCCGAGAAGTCCGAAGCAATCGACGTCGAGATGGAAAAGCTTAGCGCAGACGTGGCCAAGTCTGATTTCAAATTGGAACTCTCTCAAAAGACCGGCCCGAAGGGAAAGCCGGTCTACTGTATCGATGGGTCACCCGCGACTTTCTTCGTCGTGAAACAGCTTCAGTGGAACATTTACCGAATCTACAAGGTGAAGCAGTCCAACCGTCAGGATCTGGCCTGCCGCGTTCGGGACACTATCGGGACAGGATTTCCGTTCGAGTTCGTTCGGACGGACGTCTCCGACTTCTACGAAAGCATCGATCGCGACGCACTTTATCGCAAGCTGGACAGCGATCAGCTACTTAGTTCCTCTTCTAAGCGCTTCATTCGTCAGATTTTCACCTCTTACGAAACGCTAAGCGGCAACAAGAAGGGTATTCCACGCGGTGTCGGAATTAGCGCTTATCTGGCAGAGTTGTTCCTTCGACCCGTTGATCACGCGATCAGCGAGCTGGCAGGAGCAGTGCTATATTGCCGCTACGTAGACGACATTTTCGCTGTTTTCGCACGTCCTCCATCCGGGGAGGCATTAGGAAGCTACAAGGGCCGAATTCTTGCGATATTGAGCAACAACGGCTTGGTCCACAATGCCGGAAAGACCGCTGAATTCGACTTGGGCGACAAGGGCGGTCCTAAGAAATTCGACTATCTAGGATATAGTTTCACTGCCACACTTAGAACTCTCGAAATCGAACCGACCGACGCTAAGATCGATAAGCTCAGGCAGCGCCTCGAATCTACCTTTCTTGAATATTGGCGAGCCGTTCCGACGCGACAGCGGCAGGCATTTCGCGAAATTCTGGCCCGAGTAAAATTCCTTACGGGCAATGCGCGACTTAAGAATAGCAAGTCGAGCGCGACAACCGGAATCTATTACAACAATCCATTGATTACAAATTTAAAGAAGTATGAGCCGCTCGATACGCTATTAAAGAAGAAAATTCAGCAAATAAAGCGGCCGAAACTCCGGTTTTCACTTAACAAATACCGGTTCAAATCCGGCTTTGAGGAGCGGCGTTTTCACAACTTCAGCTCGCGCGAACTGCAGACTATAGTGAAAGCGTGGAACAATGTCTAAGCGGAGGGTCGCTCTCACGCATCGCAGGCAACGTTCAATCCTAACGGACATGCTGCCCTTCGAGGTGCCGCCGACGTTCACGAATCGGGGTTTCTTTGCGTTCCTACGTGATAACCGCATCGAAATCGAAGCCGGCCAACTCCGCTGGAAGAATGGTGAACCTGGACTTGAGAGGACGATCCGGCTCATATTCGGAGTGAAGAAGGCGATACCGATTACAGCAGATACACGGAAAGAGTGGGGTGCGACCGTGACTCGGTGCTCGGTGCCGTTAAAGGCATGTCGCATGGAGACAATGCCATTTAATTTCCGCGTGGCTCATCGACTTGAGGGACGGACGCTAAGCGTAGTTCATCCTCGCAATCAGTTTCGAGTGGCCGACTTCTACGCGAAGCATAGCTCGATGATTACCTACTACGCGTCGCGGAGTACCTTCTCCATCCGCCACCCTGTATCGGTTTCCCGCTTCGCATTTTTCAAAGACAAGCTCCACGCCCAAAATCTTGAGACTGTGCCCATGGGCGTGGAGGAGGAGGATCGCGAATATGAGCAGATCGGCTCGTATTTCGTGTATCGAAAATATCGGAACATCCACCGCTTCTTTGAATCCTATAAGTATCATCGCTGCGAGAAGAAATATGACGCGATGGTCCAGATTGACGTCAGCAAGTGCTTCGACAGCATCTATACGCATTCGCTGCCTTGGGCGGTTATGGGAAAAAGCCAGACTAAGTTTAACCTAGAAGCATCGAAAACGACCTTTGGTGGTCGTTTCGATGCTGTCATGCAACAGCTCAACCAGAACGAGACCAACGGAATCGTAATCGGGCCTGAGTTTTCGCGCATATTTGCAGAGATCATTCTCCAGTCCGCCGACATGGAACTGGAGCGTGCCTTGGCCCAGCGTGCCAAGCTGAAGCACAAAGTGGACTACGAGATATTCCGTTACGTCGACGATTACTTTGTATTTTACAACGAACAATCCACCGAATTGCGAATCATTGAGGAACTCCAGGATATCCTGAAATCGAAAAAGCTCTCGATCAACTCTGCAAAGGTCAAATCATATCCGAAGCCAATTATCACTGAGATTACGATCGCCAAGGAACGTATTTCTACGTTGATGAATTCTCAGATCGAGCCCGGCATAGAGGAGAAAGCCGGCAACGGTGCTGGCTCTGATATCGTAAAGCAATTTCGGTGCGATCTAAACTCGAACCGACTCATCGTACGTTACAAAACGATCATCAAAGAATCAAATGTAGAATATGGGGACCTTCTTAACTACACTTTTGCGATCTCCGAGAATAAGATTGATTTAATAATTAAGTCTTATCTGTCTAGCGATGCAGTTGACGCTGATCGCCGCCGAATGGTAAAAGCAGTAATGTCTTTGCTGGAGTTTACTTTCTTCGCCTACTCGGCGAGCCCGAAAGTTAATCACACTATTCGGATGTGCCGTATGATCGCCACTTCAGTAGACTTTCTCGTGGAGAAGGGGTTCTCACATGAATTGAAGCACCTGCTCTTCAAGTTCGTGCATGACAATGTCCTTGAGATGCTCGCGAAGAACAAGATGAGCGCACACCGCGAGGTAGAAAGCCTTTACTTGCTCATCGTTTTGTCGCGGATAGGGCGCGAATATCGGTTGCCGGAGGAGACCATCGCCAAGCACTTTCTGATAGCTTGGGATGCGCAAGCGGGAGCTTATCGCCGAGAAGAGTTCCTAAACCATTTCTCCATCACAGTGCTCCTCTCGTATATCAAGCGTAAAGTACGCTACGATAAACTGCGGACTTTCATTGAGAGCCAAGTGCTGGCGAAGCTTGAGTTTGTAAAAATCCACTGTCCGAATGACGCTGAGGCGTTAATGCTGTTCTTGGACTTCATCGTTTGTCCTTATGTTGACCCAGCAGCCCAGCTGTCAGCAGGAGCAATTTTCGGACTAGACGCAGCACAGCTGGCCGAGGTGCAGTCCGTCAACGACCACTGGTTCACTGCATGGGGGGACAAGTTTGATCTTACTAAAGAACTGGACGCGAAGCGTAGCCGCGAGGTATACTGATTGCGGCGCTCCGCTCTGACCTCAATGGCTGTTGGCAGCCCACACACAAGCGCCTTCTCCATAACCATATCAATTGGTTATCGAGTGAAATGACGGTAGGAGCGGGCCGTCAACTCGATCTCACCCCCTCCTATATTCAGTCTTCTGTGGTAGCGCAGCTACGCGGGCGCGCGATCACATCTAACGGCGCATATTGAAGCTCTTGCTTCAAAACTCTCGGGTGCGTCGGTACGCGGTGCCCCGCGTGCGGTACCGTTCCCCTGTATGGCAGCGGTCGCCAGTGACGCAGCTACGTGCGCGGCGCATAGTGGTGGCAGCTTAGCGCCACATTCCATGAACGGCTCCGACCTAAATACGATATGGACGCCGCGCAAAGCATCGCTATAATGAAAGCCGCACTGATGGGAAATGCTCGCGCGCAGCCAGAAACTGCCCCATGATGTGATGCTTCAGACGTAGCAGCCAACGCGTAAGCTGGTTCAAGGCCGTATCGCAAGGTTGAAAAGTTCTGCAGAGCGTTACCAGGCACCTTTAACCCCGAAGTTAAACGGGGTGGAGATGCACTGTGTAGCGCTTTTATAGCTCTGTGCTCTCCGCCCCCAGTCTGGAGAGTACTATGGACAACATCCATCTTGGTAATCCGCCCGCGCCGGAAACGCTGATCAGCCTTGCGAAAGCCGCCGAAGTAGTCGGCGCTAAGTATTGGCAAATTCAGCGCCTTGCACGGGCTGGCCGTATCCCGCTGTACTATCCCTATAACTCGCGCCCTCTGGTCAAGCTGTCAGAGGTGGTCGCCTACATCGACTCCTGCCGTCAGGGAGGTGTCGAATGAGACCGCTCAACCTGACCTTCCCCGAAGGCGATTCCGATGAAGCGGTCGAGTTTATCGACCGCATGTACCCCGGTCAGCCCCGCCATCTGGTTGCCATGCCGCTGAAGGGAAGGCTTGAAGCCAGTACTTTTCTTGCGCACGAAGACGATGAGATGCGTGCTTGGATTGAGGCCCGGCAGGGTGAGGCCAATCTATACTTCCATGTAAACGGCCTGCGCCCCGGTGTCGCAAACAAGAAGGCGACGAAGGACGAGGTGTCCTCCGCCTTGTTCGTGCATGTCGATATTGATGATGCCAATGCCGAGGAACGCGTTCTCGGCTACACGCCGCCCCCGACCGTCATCGCGTTTTCTGGTGGGGGGTATCACGTCTACTGGAAGCTGAAAGAACCGACTGACGATCTCGTCCGTATCGAAGCAATCAATATGGCGATGGCGACGGCACTCGGTGGTGACAAATGTCACAACATCGACCGCATCATGCGTCTGCCGGGAACGGTGAACATTCCGAACGCTAAGAAACTGGCAAACGGCCGTAAACCCGCGCTCGCCCGCATTGTGAAGGCGGATTGGTCGCTGACCTATTCGCTGGACGACTTCCCGCAAGGCGAGGGTCCGGAGCCGGCAGGTCCGAAGGGTGTGGTCTCGCAAGACCCGCCCATCGTGCCGGTCGATCTGGACGCGCTACCGTTCTCCGTACCGGCGTTCACGCGAGCGTTGATCCAGCTTGGAGACGACCCGGAGCGGCCCCGTGACAGGCCGGACGCTCGTTTCCGCTCGCGCAGCGAGGTGGTATTCCGCGTCGCCTGCGACCTCGGCCGTTCAGATTGCTCCGAAGCGATGATCGCTGGCGTGCTCATCAACCCGGCTTTCGGCATTGCGCGCTCCATCCTAGAGAAGAAGCGGCCCATTCAGTATGCCCTGAGGCAGGCTCGCTCCGCTCTCGCTGCGGTGTCGAACGGTTGGCCGGACTGCGACAAGTATGGGGCTCCTCGGTCGACGATGCGTAACACCGTGCTGGCATTGCAACGGCTGGAGTTCAACTTCTCCCATGACCTGTTCCGCCACCGTAAGGTCGTCAACGGCTCAATGCTGGACGACCATGTGGGCGAGATCAGCGACGATGCCTGTGCCATGCTGCGCAAGTTCATCATCGATTCTTTTGGGTTCGACCCGAAAGCCGAAAATGTCCGCGATGCGGTAACGCAGCTTTGCCTGGAGCATACCTTCCACCCGATCCGGCAGATGCTCGATGCGCTGGTATGGGATGGGGTTCCCCGCGTAGGCGATTGGCTCGTAGAATACATGGGGGCCGATGACACGCCGCTGAACCGGGCGATTGGTCGTATCACGCTCGTTGCTGCGGTAAGGCGCGTCCGTGAGCCCGGCGTCAAGTTCGACACCATTCCGATCCTTGAGGGTAAACAGGGCACGGGCAAGTCCACGGCACTGCGTATCCTTGCCGGGCCGGGCAACCATTCCGACAACGAGCTGCTAACGCTCGATACCAAAGCCCAGATGGAGGCGATGGAGGGCGTCTGGATATATGAACTGAGCGAGATGTCGGGGCTCAACAAAAGCGAAGTGGAACGCATGAAAGCGTTCGCGTCGCGTGACGTGGACCGCGCCCGAATGTCCTATGCGCGCTTCTCGGAGGCCCGAGGTCGCCAGACCATATTCATCGGCACCACGAACGAGCACAAGTATCTGAAGGACCGTACCGGCAATCGCCGCTTCCTGCCCGTGAAGACCGGTGTCATCGACCTTGAGGCCCTTGCGCGCGACCGTGATCAGCTCTGGGCCGAGGCGGCGATGCTGGAAGCTCAGGACGAGACCATCGTGCTTCCGCAAGAACTGTGGGCGGTTGCCGCTGCCGAACAGGAGGAACGCCTCGAAGACGACCCGTGGCAAGAGAAGTTGGCCATGGTTCGAGGCAAGGCGTTCGGCGAAGAGGTGCGCGCGCTTACCGCCGATCTGCTGGTTGAGGTGCTGGGAATTCCTGTCGAGCGTCAGCACAACGGCATGACGAAGCGGGTCACGGCGTTGATGCGCGAGCTCGGCTGGGAGCCCGCCAAATTCAAGGTGGCCGACAAGACATTGCGCGGTTTCCGGAAGCCGAAACCCGATGGGCACGTTGACGACAAGTCCCCCATCGGCTCCCACGTAAGCTTTTAGGGTGGTGGCGGTGGCGGCGGTGGCAGGTACCGTAGGGACTCCCGGTGTACAGCGGGTGGTCTGCCATAGCTGCGGCCAGCCGCGCTGCTGCACGGCCACCGCACGGGCGGCATGCCACTGCTGCCACCGCGCCACCCGGACGGCTGCCCTGCGCCTTCCCTGCCTCGCCGCAGCCCTACCATGGGCTGGCAGGGACGTCGGTTCAGTCAGCGGGAATGCCGGAATGTTGTTGCGGCGCTTCGGCGCATTCTCGGTTCGGCAGCTTCCTCGTATCGCCGGGTCCCGCCGAACGCCTCTTGCCTGCGATTTCAACCTCGGCGGTCGCGGAATCCGCACCATTTCGAGGCCCCGTTCCGTCGGGGCCTCTGCCTCCCAACACATGGCAAGGTTACGCGGCTGGTTACAAATCCGGGCCGCAGAGCGGGCTTCGAGGCACAATTGACGATTCATTGTGCCGGTTACAGCCGCCGTGTTTTCCTCGCCATTTTTTCATCTGACACAGGAAACCCGATGACTGATTTCAACGTCTCCATCACCAGCACAACGCGCCGCCGCAAGCTGAGCAGCGGCACGATTGCCTCCTATCCGCAGTACTATTGCGAGTATCGCGATCCCCCCACGGGTAAGCGACGCCGCCGCGCCTTCAATCGCAAAAAGGATGCCGAAGCCTTCCGTAACGCTTTGCTGCTCAAGGTGGCTGAGGGCAACTATGTCGATGAACGCACTGCGCCTACCGTCAGCAAGGCCCTCGACCATTGGCTCGGCACCAAGGAGGGTGGCGTTAAGGCTTCGACCCTCAAAGGCTACAAGGTCGTGGTCAATGGTGCGATCCGTGGCCCGTTGCTGATCGGCACCAAGCAGGAACGAGCTGACTACACGGAAACCGGCGTTGCTCCGAAGGGCGCTCGCTTCCTCAAGATGCTCGGCGACGTGAAGCTGACCGACCTGACCACGGCGATGATCCGCGTCTGGCACAAGACGGTCATCGAACAATGTGGCAACTATACCGCCAACCGTGCGAAGTCGCATCTCAAATCCATTCTCGCCTTGGCAGAGGAGGACTTCGGCATCCGCGCGCCCTCGATGCCGACGGGGCTTCCCCGCATCCGCAACAAGCAGAAGAAGGCGATCCTGACGCCGGAGCATATTGCCAAGCTGATCACCGCCGCTAAGGACGATCCCGAGCATGGCATCTACTATGCCTTCCCCTTCCTCGCCGGAACCCGTCCGTCCGAACAGCTCGGCCTGCTCTGGAACGAGGTCGATTTCGACAAGAATGTCATCCGCGTTTGCCGCATTCAGGAGCGTGACGGCACGCTGACGGAGATGACGAAGACGGAAGCAGGCACGCGCGACATTCCCATGGGTGCGACGCTGCGCGAGATGCTGCTGGCATGGCGCATCCGTTGCCCGAGGAAGGGCAAGGAGCTTCATCGCGTTTTCCCCGGTCCCGGCCGGCTTCAGGAATGGCCGCTACCCCGTCTCGGTGGCGGTGGGCCGCTCCTCTATCAAAACTTCCGCAAGCGCTATTGGGCTCCGGCCTTTAAGGGGCTCGGCATTCCGTATGTTACGCCGCATAGCGCCCGGCATTCCTTTATCTCGACCTTGCAGGCGCAGGGGATCGAGGTGGGGCTGGTCGCACAGATCGCTGGCCACGCGAATCCGACCGTGACGCTTGGCCACTATACGCAGGCCGTGCGCGACGGAAGCGCCGCCATCGAGGCGCTGGATCGAGCCTACGCCCGGTAGTCCATAGCAGGGCACGGCATAGGCACGCCGCGCCGCGCCGACCGTACGTCCGTGCGTGCTGGCCACAGGGCCGGCCCGCAGGCCCGGCCGCGCCACAGCGCGCGTCCGTGGTGCCTCCCCGTGGCAGGGGCAGGTGTATGCCCCTGATAACAGCCACCTTCTTCCCTTTTCGCCAAGAATTGTGCGCCGATTCTCGTCGTGATTTCCTGTCCTGTTGGGCAAAGGAGAACACCATGCACATTCTGGTGAGGGACAAGCGCACCGGGGCCGAGGACTGGATTCCGATTGAACGGGCGGCGGTGCTGATGGGAATGGAAGCCGACGACATCGATGCCGCCTTGGAGGAGTTCGGGGAATGCGAGGTCGAGGACTTTATCGCACTCGACCCGGAATAGGGGCGGCGGCGATCCATCGTTCTGATACAGCAAGGGCGTCGGTTATGCCGACGCCCGCCTCATTTAGTATCTCGGTCTCCGGGGAAAAATGTTCAACCTCCCCCCTTTTTGCAAAATACGGGGATTGTAGTTGGAGGACCCACTCGTCGCCGCGAGTATCTTCCGCCAACGTGAATACACGTAGCCCTATTCGATGACGTAGCTCACCGAGGACGGTGCGACGCGCAGAACCCGCAACGTCTTGCCTTCCACCGTCACGCTTTGGCCGCTGCCAACGGTGATCTGGATAGGCCGTTGCGCTGACGCATACTGCGACGAGCCGCGCGGCCCGATGACCTGATAGGAGGTCGAGGTTGCCGTGCCGGACACCGGAACGTTCCCGATTGAGCCTTCGATATTGGTATTCGCGGTGTGCGGAATGATCAGTGGCGTCTCGCTCATCGTCGTGGCGTTGCTATCGACAATGATGTCCGACCGCTCAAAGATGGCCTTGGAACCCCTGCTGCCAATGTAGCGAACCGTGGTCCTGCCTGCGTTCGTCGTGCGGCCGAACAGATCGGCGCGACCGAAGGCGTTGGGCATTGCACGCTTCGATTGGAACGACATGACCGTATCGCCGGGGCCTGCCGTGCGCACCTTGCCGGCATTGGGCGTCGTCAGCGTCGTCTTTGTCTCGACAGGCGCGCAGGCTGCCAGCACCAGAGAAAGCGGCAATGCCGCGAGGATGAGCAGTTTCTTGGTCATGGAATCTCCAACCAACTGAGAAAAAAGCGAAAACGGAAACATGCGGGAAAGCCGCCGTCAATTATGGGGTCGTGGGTTCGATCCCTAAGAACTGGCCGGATATGAACTCTGGTGCCCAGCACGAGCAGGCGGCGTCTGTGGCGGAATGCAGGTGGACAGGGCTGGAGGGGTGTAGCAGCAGCAGGAAGACCACGTGAGCGGTGGTGAATGCCCATAGCGCTGCGCCGGGCGCAGCGACACGCAGCCGGTCGGCGCAGCGGGCCAGGAACATGGCCCGTTCGACCCTCGGAAAGTGCTGGTAGATGAGCAGCGATTTGCCGGAGGCGTAGAACGCCGCCACCTCGTCAAGGTAGAGGTATTTGGAGGAGTTCCGACGCCCCTTTGATAGTGACGACACCTCCAGGCCATTGTCCGGGTCGAAGAAGATCAGATCGACGTCACGGAAATCGTAGGCACAGCGCCCCATGAAGGAATGCCGGCCAGCCAGTTCATCGGGCAGCAGTTCGTTATGATAGGTTGCGCCGGGAATAGCGCCGCTGTCCTCTATGGTCGCCAAACGGCGGCGATCTGGTTCGGCGGCCGTGTGGGCCAATATGTCAAAGAGTTCCGGATCGACGTGGCGATAACGCTCGGGCTGCTGGAGATAGGCCAGCTTACCGCCGTCCGTTCGACCGTCTGACGGCGTCAGCATCCAGCATACGCCGATGCGGTTCGCGCCGCCCGACGACAGCGCTCGCAGCAGCGCGTACTTCCGATAATCGTTGATGTCACCGACGTACTGGTCCTTCACGCGCCCCTCCGAATCGTGTTGCGCGTGCAGTATCCTAGAATACCCTAATTTGGGGTACTCCAAAATCGGGTCTTATTGAAGTGCTGGTCTTTGAACTGGCGCGCCCCTTGTCTTCGATTCGTTCCGACCTTTATCGCAATATGATCGAGTTGCTGATTGCCGCTCGAAAGGACGCCGGGCTTACCCAAGCGGAAGTAGGCGTACGCCTGAAACAGCGCCAGACATTCGTTTCTAAATATGAGCTTGGCGAAAGACGTCTCGATATCGCCGAGTTCGTCGTCGTTTGCCGAGCAATCGGTGTGAATCCACACGATCTAATCGACGCAGCGGAATTTCCTGATCGGCCGTGATTTGCTCACTAGAGCTATTCTGCAGCCTCATTGAGCTGTTCATCAGCCACGGGCATGCACATTTCGCTAAGTTGTTGAAGAAAAGTTTTAATGTCATCAGCGATTTCGTTTTCTTGCATACTTTTGGCGATCGAAATTGGCGTCACACCAAAAACACTTTTGATAGAGCGGTCACCTTTCTGCGTTAGCTCCTTACCACGAGCGTCAATCATTGCCTGCGCAACGTCACGCGAGGGAAAGTCTTGCGGAACGACAAGAGCATGCTCGGCCATAAGCTCATTAACCTCTTCAACTGGCTTATTTGCCGCTCTCGCGACTGCTTGAGGCCAGAGAAGATAATTTTCAATGTGTCGACGTCGCCAAACGCGAAGATAAAGATTTCCTTCTGTATTGTTAACGGACTTGTCGCGAAGATTCTGCTTATCTACTTGTTCAAGTTCCGTATCGTCACGGTCTCGAAGACTGAGAGCTTTTAGCCCTGGAACTTCATCTTTTAACTGAAGAAAGAGTTTCTTTCTCTCTATAGCGCCTCCAGTCCATGGCCAAATTACCAATCCCTTTGGCCAATCGATTTCTAGGGTGCTTGCAAAAGCTTTTAGAATCCTAGCATCGCTGTCGTTTTCCACAATGAGCATGCATTTCGATTTTCGGAGGGGATCTAGTTTCGGCGCATAATCACTTCCAAGGCCGATGAAAAGGCTAATTTTTTGATCATCTTGGCGAAGATACTTCGCTCCATTTCCTTTAAATGCAAGTATTTTGCTATGATCAGCCCAGCGCAAAATCTCTGTGCTATGTGTAGCCATTAATACCTGCTTTCCAGACACCTCGACTATCTCCTCCAGGGCATCAACAAGTTGCTGCTGAAGTGAAGGATGCAGGTGAGCGTCCGGCTCGTCCAAAAGCAATGTATTAACGTTCGGGCTCAATGCCAGCGTGTAAACACTAAGCCATTGTAGAAATCCGCTACCTTCAGCCATTAAATCACGAGGTTGATAGTTAGGAATTCTTGTAAATTTTCTTCCGTCCCAATGCACCTTTATGCATTTTACTCTAATATAACTATGGTATAGTTCATTGAATGGATCGACATCCAACTGAACTCCGAAGAGCTTAGACATTGTAGATTGGAGTATTTCCCAAGGATCCTCTCTTCGCAATTTTGCTAGATCGGAATTTTTGATTTTCGTCTTTCCTTCCTTGAGTCTTACTCTCTCGGCCTGATTCGCCTTATACATATCCAAGATGAGGTTTCTTATAACGCCTCCTGCCAAACCACGACCGATCATGCTCCGGCGTTCTGCGCCAGACATTTGATTCTCACGGCTCACAATTCCAGCAAAGGGAGGTAGATACGCAACCGTAGGAAGTTTGTCATCTTCGGTAAGGTTGGTTCTTGCTGTTTTTATGAATAATCTATCGTTAGTTAGAGCAAGAGATATCTTTAAATATTTTTCATTGCTTTGATCATCGCTCCATTTGCACTCTATCGCTAAGGAATAACCTTCTTCGCCTGCTATTTGCGTTTTCAGGTTAGTCCATAAATGCTTTAAACTTGCGACTGCAATTGGAGAGAATTCGTCGTCTGAGAGACCTAAACCCTGTCCAGGGAAGTTCGGCAGCAGGCTAGCGCGCCCTTTTTCCATCTCTAAAACGAAGCGGCAGAACTCCCATACTGCTATAGCTTGTAGCAGGGTAGATTTTCCCGAGTTGTTTCCGCCCGCTAGGAATGAAAGCCCTTTTGGGTAAAGGCTAATGGTAGCGTTATTGAAACGCTTAAACCTCGTTAAATTGATGCTTGTGATCATATGCGCAATCCTACCTGAAGTAAGCATAACGCTGATTCATTGAATTGGATATTTATCTCGAGGCATTACCCACTGATATATAGCCGGGACGACTGAGCGAGTCAGGCGCAGTTGTGAGTGCGCGCATATGTAACCCTGCGGTAACCGCGCCCTCTTCCACCGCTCCTGCGCTCTGCGATTTCAACCGCGCCGAAAAACACAAAAGCCCCGGCGAACCGAGGCTTCGAAAACTTTGGAAAGAATGGAGCGGGTGAAGCGATTCGAACGCTCGACCCCAACCTTGGCAAGGTTGTGCTCTACCCCTGAGCTACACCCGCTCATCGTCATCGGCCCGGGGTAGTTCGCTTGGCCGAAGGTCGCTGCGTTGCGGCGACGGGCGCTATATGGCCCAAGGATTTTTCAAATGCAACAGGGAAATGCCGGATTTGGGAGAAAAAAAATGCGACCGCATTGCAGGTCCCGGATTTCCGGGCGGTTGCGCGCGGGCGGGGGACGTCCTATCAGCGGGCAGGAGCAATCTGCCGGGAACCATGACATGAGCGAGACGCAGCCGAAGACCGACAAGGACCTTTTCCAGTTTCTCGACGGGCTGGGCATCGCCCATGCCACGAAGGAGCATGCGCCGGTCTTCACCGTCGCCGAATCGGTGGCGCTGCGCGACGAGATTCCCGGCGGCCACACGAAGAACCTCTTCGTGAAGGACAAGAAGGACAACTATTTCCTGATGACCGTCGAGGAGCATGCGGCGGTGGACCTGAAGACCATCCATACCGTCATCGGCGCGGCAAGCCGCGTTTCCTTCGGCCGGCCGGAAAAGCTGATGGAATATCTCGGCGTCATCCCCGGCGCGGTCACCGCCTTCGGGGTCATCAACGACACGGACGGCAAGGTGAAGATCATCATCGATGCCGATCTCATGGAATATGATACGATCAACTGCCATCCGCTGCGCAACGACGCGACGACCTCGATCGGCTCGAAGGATCTCCTGCGCTTCATCGCGGCGACGGGGCACGAGCCGCTTGTCTTGAAAGTCACGGCCTGACATACGATCTCAGACGCGCAAGCAGAGAAGGCGCTTCCGCGCCACAGGAGAGACCCATGAGTGCAGGCGACAACCCCTACGCATCGTCCTACGGCGGGCAGATGAACGTTTCGGCGAGCTATGGCGGCGCGGCACCGGCAGACGATCTGGTCGCCGACACGACGACGGTGAATTTCTCGCGCGACGTGCTGGAGGCTTCGCGCCAGCAGCCCGTCCTCGTCGACTTCTGGGCGCCCTGGTGCGGCCCCTGCAAGCAGCTCCAGCCGATCATCGAGAAGGTCGTGCGCGAGAGCGCGGGCCGGGTGAAGCTCGTCAAGCTCAACATCGACGACCATCCCTCCATTCCCGGCCAGCTCGGCATCCAGTCCATTCCCGCCGTCGTCGCCTTCGTGGCCGGCCGGCCGGTGGACGGCTTCATGGGCGCCGTGCCGGAAAGCCAGATCCGCCAGTTCATCGACAAGATCGCCGGTCCCGCCGGCGCGGACGAGAAGGCCGAGATCGAGGCGCTGCTGGCCGAGGCGAAGACGCTTTTCGACGCCGGCGACCTCGGCGGGGCGGCCGACCTCTACGGCGCGCTGCTGCAGACCGATCCGGAGAACGCGGCCGCGCTTGCCGGCATTGCCGAATGCATGATCGCCGCCGGCCAGCCGGAGAACGCCCGCCAGATGCTGACGAACGTGTCGGAAGCGGTTGCGGCCGACCCGGCCGTCGCGGCGGTCGTCAAGAAGCTCGACCAGATCGACGAGGCGCGCAAGCTCGGCGATCCGGCCGCGCTCGAACAGGCGCTGGCGCAGGACCCGGACGACCACGCCGCGCGGCTGAAGCTCGCGAAGATCCGCAACGTGGAAGGCGACCGCCAGGCGGCGGCCGATCATCTGCTCCACATCATGAAGCGCGACCGCGCCTTCGAGGACGACGGCGCGCGCCGCGAGCTGCTGCAGTTCTTCGACGTCTGGGGACCGAAGGATCCGGCGACGATCGCCGCCCGCCGCAAGCTGTCGTCGATCCTGTTTTCGTAAGGTTTTTACGGAAGGTGAGGGGCGGCGTCTCTTGAGAAATGCCGCGTCCACCCCACATTCCGAAAGGGCGCGATGACGAGGGGCGGGGAAACGCCGCGCCGCGGAACGGGAAGGCAATGCCATGCATGTGGGAAACGCGCGTTACCTGAAACCGGAGGACCTGCCCGAGGCCATTCCGGTATTTCCGCTGACGGGCGCGCTGCTTCTGCCCGGCGGGCAATTGCCGCTGAACATCTTCGAGCCGCGCTATCTTTCCATGATCGACGACGCGCTTTCCACGCACCGGCTAATCGGCATGGTGCAGCCGGTCTTCGGCGGCGAGCGCATGCAGGAGGCCGAGACCGAGGCGCCGGCGCTCTGCCAGGTCGGCTGCATCGGCCGCATCACCTCCTTCGCCGAGACGGGCGACGGGCGCTACATCGTCTCGCTGACCGGTGTGTGCCGCTACCGGCTGCTGGACGAGTTGCGCGGCGACAGGTCCTATCGCAGCTTCCATATCGCGCCCTTCATCGCCGACCTTTCGGCGGGCGACGAGGAGAAGAGCGTCGACCGGGAGGCGCTGCTCGCCGCCTTCAAGGCCTATCTCGACGCCAACAAGCTGGAGGCGGACTGGGAGAGCGTGGAGCGGGCCAGCAACGCCACGCTCGTCAATTCCATGGCGATGATGTCGCCCTACGGGCCGGCGGAAAAGCAGGCCCTCCTCGAAGCGCCGGACCTCAAGACCCGCGCCGAGACCCTGATCGCCATCACCGAGATCGTGCTGGCGCGCGGCTACGGCGACGTCGACACGCGGCTGCAATAGGTGGGCTTATGGATACCAGCGCCAGCCGCGTCGACCCGAAACTGCTCGAACTCCTCGTCTGCCCGCTGACCAAGGGCCGGCTGACCTACGATGCCGAGGCGCGCGAGCTGATCTCGGAAAAGGCCAGGCTCGCCTATCCGATCCGCGACGGGATTCCCATCATGCTCATTTCGGAAGCGCGGGAAATCAAGGACTGAGCTCGCGGTTCGCGGGCCAGTGCGCGATGGTGCCACGCTCTCCTTCGTCCATGCCCGGGCATCCACAGCCGCGGGTGTCGCGTGGATCCTCGGGTCAAGCCCGAGGATGACGGCGGGGGGGGGCGGAGTGGCGGGTGGCTTTCAGTCAGATGCGCTGTCCCACCAGCAGGCGGGGGTGGCCGCTGCCGGCGGTGCCTTCGGCCTGGCGGATGAAGAAGGATTTGAGGCCCGGCAGGCGGTCGACCATGCCGAGGCCGACGTCGCGCAGCACGCGCAGGGGCGTCGCGTCGTTGGAGAAGAGGCGGTTCAGGACGTCGGTGGTGATGCCCATGCGCACTGTGTCGAAGCGGCGCCAGGTCTCGTAGCGCTCCAGCGCGGAAAGGGCGCCGATATCGAGGCCGAGGCGGTCGGCCTCGACGATGGTCTCGGCAAGCGCCGCCACGTCCTTGAAGCCGAGATTGAGGCCCTGGCCGGAAATCGGATGGATGCCGTGGGCGGCATCGCCCGCCAGCGCGAAGCGCGGGGCGACGAAGGCGCGGGCGAGCGTCAGGCCGAGCGGGAAGGCGCGGCGGCCGCCGACGACCTTCAGCGCGCCCAGCTTGTGGCCGAAGCGGCGCTCCAGCTCCTCCTCGAAGACGAGGTCGTCGCTCTCGACGAGGCGGCGGGCGTCCTCCGTGCGCTCGGTCCACACGAGCGAGGAGCGGTTGCCGGTGAGCGGCAGCGTGGCGAAGGGGCCGGCGGGCAGGAAATGCTCTTCCGCCGTGCCGTCATGCGGGCGCTCGTGCTCGACCGTGGTGACGATGCCGGACTGGCCGTAGTCGAAGCGCACGGTCTTGATGCCCGCCATGTCGCGCAGCTTCGAGCGCACGCCGTCGCAGGCGACGAGCAGGCGTGTGACGCGTTCCGTGCCGTCGGAGAGGCGGACGGTCGTCTCGTGCTGGCCCGTCGAGAAGCCTTCCGCCAAGGTCGACCAGCGTACGGGGACGCCGAGGCTTTCGGCCTGGCGCAGCAGGCTGCCGGTCATCGCGCGGTTCGGCACCATATGGGCGAAGGGCTGGCCGTCGTCGGTCGAGCCGGTGCCCTCGAAGGTGAGGAAGACGGGGCGCACGGGATCGGCCGTGCGCGAATCGGTGATGACCATGCGGCGGATCGGCTCGGCCTCGGGGGCGATCTCGTTCCACACGCCGAGGACGTCGAGGAGGTTGCGCGCGGCCGCGACGATGGCCGAGGCGCGCTCGTCCTTCTGCCAGACATGTTCCGGCGCGCCGTCCACCACCTCGACGGCAAGGTGCGGCGCGGCCTTCTTGACGGCGACCGCCAGCGACAGGCCGACATAGCCGCCGCCGGCGACAAGGACGTCGAGCATCGGGGCATCGGTCATGGCAGTCTCCTTGGCCGCTTGAGGTCTCGTTTGCGTCTATATAGAGGAGGAGGACGCAGTTTCCTACCGTGGAGGCCATGCCCAAATGTCGCGTCGACCCGCCGAAAATCCCGCCATGGATATTCTTCTCGAAACGCTCGACCTGGAGCGGCTGGAGGTGCGCCTCTTCCGCGGCAAGAGCCCGCAGGTCGGCTGGCAGCGGGTGTTCGGCGGGCAGGTGATCGGCCAGGCGCTCGTCGCGGCGACGCGGACGGTGGAGGAGGAGAACCGCTTCGCCCATTCGCTGCACGCCTATTTCGTGCGGCCGGGCGATCCCGCCGTGCCGATCATCTACGACGTCGAGAACGTACGCGACGGCGGCTCCTTCGCCACGCGCCGGGTGATCGCCATCCAGCACGGCAAGCCGATCTTTTTCATGACAGCCTCCTTCCAGGACGACGAAGACGGCTTCGAGCACCAGACGGCGATGCCGGACGTGCCGCCGCCTGAAAAGCTCCTCGGCGAGGCGGAGCTGAAGGCGCAGTTCATGGCCGGCGCGCCGGCGCATATCCGCGCCTATTGGGAGCGGCCGCGGCCGATCGAATTGCGCCCGGTCTCCCTTGCCCACTATATCTCCTCGGAAAAGCTCGATCCGCACCAGAACATCTGGATGCGAACGACGGGGCCGGTGCCGCACGACCGCCGCCTGCAGATGGCGGTGCTCGCCTATCTCTCCGACATGACGCTGCTCGATACGTCCCTCTTCGCGCACGGCACCTCCGTGCTCGACCGCTCGCTGCAGGTCGCCAGCCTCGACCATGCCATGTGGTTCCATCGCCCGCCGGTGCTCGACGACTGGCTGCTCTACAGCCAGGACAGCCCTTCGGCTTCCGGCGCGCGCGGCATGACGCGCGGCGCGATCTTCACCCGCGACGGCACGCTCATCGCCTCGGTCGCCCAGGAGGGGCTGATTCGGAAAAGGGCAACTGATTAAATTCTGCCCACTATCCCAATAGCGCTCATTTTTTGACCATTCGCGGTGGCGAATTTTTGCGCCGCCGCGCGTTTCTTATTTTTAATATTTTAGTTTCAATAATTTAGAGAAGTCATTCGAATCTGGCACGCCCCTTGAATGTGTAGCTTCGGTCGCCGCGGACAGCCTGTCCCGGCAACTCGGAGAGATGGCCCCGGCTGGGGACAAGCACGAAGGATGGGAAACCAGATGAAAATCGTAATGGCCATTATCAAGCCGTTCAAACTCGACGAGGTGCGTGAGGCCCTCACCGCTGTCGGCATCCAGGGCCTGACCGTGACCGAAGTGAAGGGTTACGGGCGCCAGAAGGGGCATACGGAAATCTACCGCGGCACCGAATATGCCGTCAGCTTCCTGCCGAAACTGAAGATCGAGATCGCCGTTGCCAGCGACCTTGCCGACAGGGCGGTCGAAGCGATCGCCGCCGCCGCCAAAACCGGCCAGATCGGCGACGGAAAGATCTTCGTCTACGCCATCGACCATGCCGTGCGCATCCGCACGGGCGAAACCGATTCCGAAGCGCTCTAAGCAAACGGCCTATCAGGGAGCCTATTCAACATGTCGTTCAAACTTCCCCATATCCTCTCCCGCGTGGCCGTCGCCACGGCAGGCGTGCTCGCGCCGGTCGCCGCCTTCGCGCAGGAGGCCGCCCCGGCCGCGCCCGTCCCGGACAAGGCGGACACCGTCTTCATGTTCGTCGCCACGCTGCTCGTCTTCTTCATGCTGATCCCGGGCCTTGCCCTCTTCTACGGCGGCCTGGTGCGCACGAAGAACATGCTCTCCGTCCTCATGCAGTGCACCGTCATCGGCGCCATGATGATGATGGTGTGGGTCGTCTACGGTTACTCCTTCGCCTTCGGCGGCTCGACGAGCCCCTATTTCGGCGGCTTCGCCAAGCTGTTCCTGACGGGCGTCACCGTCGACAGCACGGCGGCGACCTTCTCCGAAGGCGTCGTCATCCCGGAATACATCTTCATGCTGTTCCAGATGACCTTCGCGGCGCTCACGCCGGCCCTCATCGTCGGCGCCTTCGCCGAGCGCATCAAGTTCTCGGCGGTCCTGCTCTTCACGATCCTCTGGGCCACCTTCGTCTACTTCCCGATCGCCCACATGGTCTGGGACGGTAACGGCCTCATCTTCAACATGGGCGCGCTCGATTTCGCCGGCGGCACCGTCGTGCACATCAATGCGGGCGTCGCGGGCCTCATCGGCGCGATCATGGTCGGCAAGCGTACGGGCTTCGGCAAGGACATGATGGCCCCCCACTCCATGACGCTCACCCTCGTCGGTGCCGCCATGCTGTGGTTCGGCTGGTTCGGCTTCAACGCCGGCTCCAACCTCGAAGCCTCGGGCGGCGCGGTGCTCGCCACCGTCAACACCTTCGTCGCGACGGCCGCCGCGATCCTCGCCTGGTCGGTGGTCGAGACCTTCACCCGCGGCAAGGCTTCGCTGCTCGGCGCCGCCTCCGGCATGATCGCCGGCCTCGTCGTCGTCACGCCGGCAGCCGGTTCGGTCGGCCCGTTCGGTGCCATCGTGCTCGGCCTCATCGCCTCGCCGATCTGCTACTTCTTCGTCGCCGTCGTGAAGAACAAGTTCGGCTACGACGACACGGCGGACGTCTTCGGCGTCCATGGCGTCGGCGGCCTCATCGGCGCGCTCGGCACCGGCATCTTCACCGCGCCCTCGCTCGGCGGCACGGGCGGGGCCGATTTCTCCATCGCCTCGCAGTTCATGACGCAGCTCACCGCCGTCGTCATCACCATCGTCTGGTGCGCCGTCGTCTCGGCGATCCTCTACAAGATCGTCGACATGGTGGTGGGCCTCCGGGTGAGCGTCGAAGCCGAGCGCGAGGGCCTCGACCTCTCGTCCCACGGCGAAGCGGCCTACCACTCGTAAGAGGCCTGCCGCCCGCTTCCGGCCCGGACCCCTGGTCCGGGCCTTTGCCGTTTGTGGGGTGTAAACCATGTCGGGGCGGGCATGGTTAACACGCCATTAAGCCTTCCTTCGTAGGGTTCGCAGTCAGGCACGCCCGCGAATCACGCCGGGTTGCCGCGATTTTTTGTAGGCACAGGCTGTAACCATGAGCAGAAGCATTTCGGCAGGACTGGACAACCGTCACGACCGCTTCGTTCTGTCGGCATTCGTCTGGCGGCAGGTACAGGCGCTCCTCGGGCTTGCCATCTTCTTCGGCCTTGCGCTCGCCATTGCCGCGCTCTCCACCTGGAACGTCTCCGACCCCAGCCTTTCCTATGCCTCCAGCGGCGAGCCGAAGAACATCCTCGGCTATCCGGGTGCGGTCTTCGCCGATCTCTTCATGCAGTTCTTCGGCCTTGCCAGCGTCATCGCGCTGCTGCCGGTCGTCGCCTGGGGGCTCGCCATGGTCAGCGGCCGGCGCTTCAGCCGCGTGCCGCAACGCGCCGCCGCCTGGTTCGGCGGGGCGATCCTCGCCTCGGCGGCGCTCGCCTGCATTCCCGGCCCCGTCACCTGGCCGCTGCCGACGGGGCTCGGCGGCGTCTTCGGCGACATGATCCTGCGCTTTCCCGCCCTCTTCACGGGCGCCTATCCGACGGGCGTCTTCGCCACCGTCCTCGGCTGCATCATCGCCGTGCCGGCCGCCTGGATGATGGTGTTCAGCGCCGGCCTCATCGGCGCCCCCGCCGTCGACGACGAGGAGGATTTCGCGCCGGTGCCGGTGCAGAGCCGCGCCCGCCCCGTTGCGGAAGCCGACGACGACGACGAGGAGCGGGAAGGCCCGCTCACGCTGTTTGCCGGGGCCATGACCCATGCCTGGTTCACCGGCCAGGCGCGCGTGCGCCGCCTCTTCGGCCTTTCCGGCCAGCGCCGCAGGGCGCGGGGCATCGAGCAGCCCTACGATTTCAACGAGGACGAGTTCGGCACCCTCAACGAGCCGGTGCGCGCCCGCGCCTCCGTGCGGTCCTCCGAGCGCGTCGAGCCCTCCATGGAAGGCCGCCGGACCGTCTCCGTCCCCTCCATCGAGCTCGACGACGACCTGCCCTTCGACATGGATGAGCCGATCGCCCGCCCGAGCGGCATCCTGCCGGACGACGACGAGGACGATGTTGCCGCCGACTGGGCGCCGCGCCGCGCCCCGGCCCGCCAGCCCGCGCCGGCCGCCGGTGCCCGCGTCGTCGCGCCCGCTGCCCGACCGAAGCCCGGCCAGCGTGTCGACCGCGAGGCGCAGACCTCCTTCGTCGGTCCCGACGGCTTCCAGCTTCCCTCGCTCCACCTCCTCGCCGAGCCGAAGGGACAGGTGCGCGATGCGACCCTTTCGGCCGATGCGCTGGAGCAGAATGCCCGTATGCTGGAAGGCGTGCTGGAGGACTTCGGCGTCAAGGGCGAGATTATCCATGTCCGCCCCGGTCCGGTCGTCACGCTCTACGAACTGGAGCCCGCCCCCGGCATCAAGTCCTCCCGCGTCATCGGCCTTGCCGACGATATCGCCCGCTCGATGAGCGCGATTGCCGCCCGCGTCGCCGTCGTGCCGGGCCGCAACGCCATCGGCATCGAGCTGCCGAACGCGACGCGCGAGACCGTCTATCTGCGCGAGCTCCTGGCATCCCGCGATTTCGAGACCTCCAAGGCGCGCCTTGCCATGGCGCTCGGCAAGACGATCGGCGGGGAGCCGGTCATTTCCGACATCGCCAAGATGCCGCACCTGCTCGTCGCCGGCACGACCGGCTCGGGCAAGTCCGTCGCCATCAACACCATGATCCTGTCGCTGCTCTACCGCCTCAAGCCGGAACAGTGCCGCCTGATCATGATCGACCCGAAGATGCTGGAGCTTTCCGTCTATGACGGCATCCCGCATCTCCTCTCCCCCGTCGTCACCGATCCCAAGAAGGCCGTCGTCGCCCTCAAGTGGACGGTGCGCGAGATGGAGGAGCGCTACAAGAAGATGTCGAAGATCGGCGTGCGCAACATCGACGGCTTCAACAGCCGCGTCGAGCAGGCGCTCGCCAAGGGCGAGCAGATCACCCGCACCGTGCAGACCGGCTTCGACCGCCAGACGGGCGAGGCGATCTACGAGACGGAGGAATTCGACCTCCAGCCTATGCCCTATATCGTCGTCATCATCGACGAGATGGCCGACCTGATGATGGTCGCAGGCAAGGACATCGAGGGCGCCGTGCAGCGGCTCGCCCAGATGGCGCGCGCGGCGGGTATCCACGTCATCATGGCGACGCAGCGTCCGTCCGTCGACGTCATCACCGGCACGATCAAGGCGAATTTCCCTACGCGCATCTCCTTCCAGGTGACGTCGAAGATCGACAGCCGCACCATCCTTGGCGAGCAGGGCGCCGAACAGCTCCTCGGCATGGGCGACATGCTCTACATGGCCGGCGGCGGGCGCATCCAGCGCGTGCATGGCCCGTTCGTTTCCGACCACGAGGTGGAGGCGGTCGTCGCGCATCTGAAGACGCAAGGCGCGCCGCAATATCTCGACGCGATCACCGAGGACGACGACGAGGACGGCGAAGGCGGCCATGGCCCGGCAGGCACCGCCAATCTCGACGATTCGGACGATCCCTACGACCAGGCCGTCGCCGTGGTGCTGCGCGACGGCAAGGCCTCCACGTCTTACATCCAGCGCCGCCTCGGCATCGGCTACAACCGCGCCGCCTCGCTGATCGAGCGCATGGAGAAGGAGGGGCTGATCGGCCCCGCCAACCACGCCGGAAAGCGCGAGATCCTCGTGCCGACGGAAGAAGACATCATCGGGCGATGACCGGGAACGCAGCGCCTTCCCATGGCGTTTTTGCCGTCGAGCGCCGCGCCGGGGCGATGCCATCATGGCGCCGCCTTTGGCCCGCATGAAACGCATATGAAGGAGACTGACATGAACCGATCCGAAAAGGGCCGCGCGACCGCCTCGTTCACCCGCCGCGGCTTTTCCTGCCTTCTGGCGTTCACGTTCGCGGCCGGCCTTTCCGTTCTCTCGCCGGTCGAGGCTTTTGCCCAGGCGAGCGGCACGGCGCAGAAGATCGCCGACCACTTCGCCTCGGTGAAGACCATGATGGGCGAATTCGTGCAGTTCGGCCCGCGCGGCGAACAGACCGGCGGCAAGTTCTACATCGACCGGCCCGGCCGCATCCGCTTCAACTACGAGGATCCCTCGCCGATGCGCGTGATCGCCGACGGCAAATCCGTCGTCATCGGCAACCGCAAGCTCAAGACCTGGGACATCTACCCGCTCTCCAAGACGCCGCTCAACCTTCTGCTCGGCAACAAGATCGACCTTTCCGGCAAGATGGTGCGCAACGTGAAGGAAGAGGCGGACCTGACGACCATCGTGCTCGGCGACAAGGGCATGTTCGGCGATTCGACCATCACCATGATGTTCGACCCGAAGACCTACGACCTGCGCCAGTGGACGATCACCGACGCGCAGGGCAAGGACACCTCCGTGATGATCTTCAACGTCAAGACGGGCGTCTCCCTCGACGACAAGGTCTTCGCCATCCCCTATGACGAGATCCGCAACCGCGGCGCCAACTGAGAAAGCCGTTTCCGTTTCGCCCTCCATGCGTTAAGACCCCCGGAGACTTTCCGGGGGCAGGCATGGCATTTTCGATCGCGACGTGGAACATCAACTCCGTGCGGCTACGCATGCCGCTCGTCGAGCATTTCCTGAAGACCTTCGCGCCGGACGTGCTGTGCCTTCAGGAAACCAAGTGCCCGAACGACCAGTTCCCGTCGAAGCCGCTGAAGGCGCTCGGCTACGAGCACATCGTCATGCACGGCCAGAAAGGCTACCACGGCGTCGCCACCGTCTCGCGCCTGCCGCTGACCGAGCTCGTCGAGCGGCGCGACTATTGCGGCGTCGGCGATGCGCGCCATGTCTCGGTCGTCCTGAACCATCGGGGCAAGTCGATCCGCCTGCACAATTTCTATGTGCCGGCCGGCGGTGACGAGCCGGACCGCACGATCAACCCGAAATTCGGCCACAAGCTCGATTTCATCGAGGAGATGAAGCTGCTGCATGCGGAGGCCGAGGCCGGCATCTCCTCCATCCTCGTCGGCGACCTCAACATCGCGCCGCTGGAGCACGACGTCTGGTCGCACAAGCAGCTCCTCAGGATCGTCAGCCACACGCCCATCGAGACGGAAGGCCTGATCGACGTGATGACGAAGGGCGCCTGGGTCGACCTCATGCGCCGCAAGGTGCCGGCGAATGAAAAGCTCTATACGTGGTGGAGCTACCGCTCGGCCGACTGGCAGGCCGCCGACAAGGGCCGCCGCCTCGACCATATCTGGTCCTCCGCCGACCTTGAGCCGCACCTTGCCAACATCTCCGTCATCCGCGAGGCGCGCGGCTGGGAACGGCCGTCCGACCATGTGCCGGTGATCGCGGAATTCGATTTCTGAGGGCGTTTTCGGTCCTGTCGGCGAATTGAAGGAAGGATGATCGGCTGCGAAGGCGGCCCCTCATCCGGCCTGCCGGCCACCTTCTCCCCGCAAGCGGGGAGAAGGAAATATGCCGCGCTGTTTTCCTGAATCTCGAACATTGCGTGGGCAAGTCCCCTCTCCCCGCTTGCGGGGAGAGGGTTAGGGTGAGGGGCCGGTTCAGGCGAACCGCCCGGCAAGGCCCTTCATCTCGCCGATCATCGCGGCGAGGTTCTCGCGGATGCGCGCGTCGACCAGGATGGCGACGTCCGGATATTCCTCCAGCATGCGCCGGAAGAGCGGGCGGTTGATGCGGATGACCTCGCTGTCCTCCAGCGCGATTGCCGTATACTTGCGCTCGACGGCGGAGATCATCGCCAGCTCCGAAAGCAGCGTGCCCTCGCCGGCGACACCCTCGTCGCGGGTCGACCCGTCGCGCCGCGTCGAGGCGAGCTGGAAGGCGCCTTCGGCGACGACGAAGCCGCAATCGGCCGACGTGCCCTCGCGGAACAGCGTCTGGCCCTCGACCAGCCGGCGCCGTTCGGCGCCGAAGGCCATCAGGCGCAGCTTGTCGTCGGAAAGCCCCGCGAAAAGCGGCACCTTGGAAAGAAGGGCGATGTCGTCGCTGAGAGCCACGTCGGGCGCTCCTCATTGCATTACGGGACTATTTTATAGCCCCCGTTCTCTGTCACGAGAATCTCCGCATTGGAAGGGTCCCGCTCGATCTTCTGCCGCAGACGGTAGACATGGGTCTCCAGCGTGTGGGTCGTGACGCCCGAATTGTAGCCCCAGACCTCTTCCAGCAGCACGTCGCGCGTCACCACCTTCTGGTCGGCGCGGTAGAGGTAGCGGATGATCGCCGCCTCCTTCTCGGTGAGGCGGATCTTCTGGCCGTTCTCCATGGTCAGCAGCTTCTGGCCGGGCTTGAACGTGTACGGGCCGACGGTGAAGGTGGCGTCCTCGCTGCTCTCGTGCTGGCGGAGCTGTGCGCGGATGCGCGCGAGCAGCACCGCGAAGCGGAAGGGCTTCGTCACATAGTCGTTGGCGCCCGCTTCGAGGCCGAGGATCGTGTCCGAATCGGTGTCGTGCCCGGTCAGCATGATGATCGGCGCCTTGAAGCCGCCCTTGCGCAGGAGCTTCACCGCCTCGCGCCCGTCCATGTCCGGCAGACCGACATCCATGATGAGGAGGTCGATCTGGTTCGCGCGCGCCGTCTGGATGCCCTTGCCGGCCGTCGTTTCTTCCAGCGTGGAGAATTCCTCGTAGAGCGAAAGCTGCTCGACGAGGGTCTCGCGCAGGTCGTTGTCGTCGTCGACAAGGAGAATCGTTCGGGATGTCATGCTTTACCTCTCGGCATTCCTCTGGAAAGTAAGGGAACTGATGCTTTTGGCAAGCCCGCCCTTGACCCAGCCAGTCGGGCGGCCGCAAGGCGCGATTATGGCAGGACGCAATGAAGTCGATCACATCCCATGAACAGCGCGTGAAGACGATCCTCGTGCGCCCCGCGCCGGGCCGGAAAAGCCGCGCCATCGTTCAGCTCGGCCCCTTGCGCATTCCCGCCGCCATCGGCCGAACGGGGCGCACCAGCCGCAAGCGCGAGGGCGACGGGGCAACGCCCATCGCCGCCATGCCGCTCCTCGGCGGCTTCCTGCGCGGCGACCGGCTCTGCCGGCCGAAGACGGCCCTGCCGCTCCGGCGTATCCGGCCCGCCATGCTCTGGTGCGACGAGCCGAAGCATCCGAGCTACAACCGTCTCGTCCACGCGCCCTTCCTCCCGAGCCACGAGGAGATGAGCCGCGCCGACGGGCTCTACGACATCTGCCTCGTGCTCGACTGGAACGTGACGTCACGCCGCCGCCACGCCGGCTCGGCGATCTTCTTCCACCTCATCCGGCCCGGCTACGAGCCGACCGCCGGCTGCATCGCGGTTGGGCGGCGCGACATGCTGCGCATCCTGCCGCATATGCGGCGCGGCATGCGCGTGCGCGTCCTTTGAAACGGCGGGAGGCGAACCTATATCAGCCTCACCCCCTTCGCCTTCCTTCCCTTTTTCACGGAGACATTCTGATGAGCGATCAATCCACAATCCTGTTTCATGACAGCAACAGCATCCCGCAGGTCGGCCTCGGCGTCTGGCGGACCCCCAACGACACCGCCGTGACCGCCGTGCAGGCCGCGCTTTCGGCCGGCTATCGCCATGTCGACACCGCCGCGGTCTATGAGAACGAGGACGGGGTGGGCGAAGGCATCCGCGCCTCGGGCATCGCGCGCTCGGAAATCTTCCTCACGACCAAGCTCTGGAATGCCGACCAGGGATACGATTCCACCCTCAAGGCCTTCGACGCCAGCCTGAAGCGGCTCGGCACGGACTATGTCGACCTCTACCTCATCCACTGGCCGGCGCCGAAGCGCGACCAGTATGTCGATACCTGGAAGGCCTTCATCCAGCTCCAGAAGGAAGGCCGCGCCCGCTCCATCGGCGTCTCGAACTTCCAACCCGAGCACCTGCAGCGCCTGATCGACGAGACCGGCGTCACGCCCGTCATCAACCAGATCGAGCTGCACCCCGACTTCCCGCAGAAGGAAAACCGCGCTTACCACGAGAAGCACCGCATCGTGACGGAATCCTGGAGCCCGCTCGGGCAGGGCACGCTGCTGGAAAACCCGGTCGTTGCGAAGGTCGCGGCAAAGCACGGCCGCACGCCGGCGCAGGTCATCATCCGCTGGCATATCGACAACGGGCTCGTCGTCATCCCGAAATCGGTGACGCCCTCGCGCATCGAGGAGAACTTCAAGGTCTTCGATTTCAGGCTCGACGCTGAGGACATGGCGACTTTTGCCGACCTCGAGAAGGGCGGCAAGCGCATCGGGCCGGACCCGATGACGGCAGCGTTCTGACGAAAAAGGCCGGGAACCTTAGAGGTTCCCGGCCTTTTGCTCATAACGGCAGGAATGCCGCAATCAGTTCCATTCGCGGATGTCGACGAAGTGGCCGGCAATCGCCGCAGCCGCGGCCATGGCCGGGGAAACGAGATGCGTGCGGCCCTTGAAGCCCTGGCGGCCTTCGAAGTTGCGGTTCGAGGTGGAAGCGCAGCGCTCGCCCGGCTTCAGCCGGTCGTCGTTCATGGCAAGGCACATGGAGCAGCCCGGCTCGCGCCAGTCGAAGCCGGCTTCCTTGAAGATCTTGTCGAGGCCTTCGCGCTCGGCCTGCTCCTTCACGAGGCCGGAGCCCGGAACGATCATGGCGTCGACGGTGGAGGCGACCTTTTTGCCCTCGACGACCTTGGCGACGGCGCGCAGGTCCTCGATGCGGCCGTTGGTGCACGAGCCGATGAAGACGCGGTCGATGGCGATGTCGGTGATCTTCGTGCCGGGCTTCAGGCCCATATAGTCGAGCGCGCGCCACTTGGAGGAGCGCTTGGTCTCGTCCTCGATATCGTCCGGGTTCGGCACGATGCCCTGGACGGAGACGACGTCTTCCGGCGAGGAGCCCCAGGAGACGATCGGCGGCAGGTTCGCGGCATCGAGCACGACGACGCGGTCGAAATGCGCGCCTTCCTCGGTGTAGAGCGTCTTCCAGTAGTCGAGGGCCATTTCCAGCGCCTTGCCCTTCGGGGCGCGCGGCTTGTCCTTGATGTATTCGAAGGTCGTCTCGTCCGGCGCGATGAGGCCGGCGCGCGCGCCGCCTTCGATCGTCATGTTGCAGATCGTCATGCGGCCTTCCATCGACAGCGAGCGGATGGCTTCGCCCGCGAACTCGATGACGTGGCCGGTGCCGCCGGCCGTGCCGATCTCGCCGATGATGGCGAGGATGATGTCCTTGGCCGTGACGCCTTCGGGAAGCTTCCCGTCGACGCGCACCAGCATGTTCTTCGCCTTCTTCTGGATCAGCGTCTGGGTGGCGAGGACGTGCTCGACCTCCGAGGTGCCGATGCCGTGCGCCAGCGCGCCGAAGGCGCCGTGCGTGGAGGTGTGGCTGTCACCGCACACGATGGTCATGCCGGGGAGCGTGAAGCCCTGCTCCGGACCGACGATGTGCACGATGCCCTGGCGCACGTCCTTTTCCGAATAGTATTCGACGCCGAAGTCGGCGGCGTTCTTCGCCAGCGCCTCGACCTGGATGCGGCTTTCCTCGTTCTTGATGCCCTGGTGGCGATCCGGGGAGGTCGGAACGTTGTGGTCGACCACGGCGAGCGTCTTCTGCGGGGCGCGGACCTTGCGGCCGGTCATGCGCAGGCCCTCGAAGGCCTGCGGGCTCGTCACCTCATGAACGAGGTGACGGTCGATGTAGAGAAGACAGGTGCCGTCTTCCTGCTGGCTGACGATGTGGTCGTCGAAGATCTTGTCGTAAAGTGTACGGGGTGCGCTCATGGCTCTTCATCCGCTGGCATGTTTGGGGTTCTGGAAATCCGCAGCCGTGGCTGTGGCGGGATCGTGCGGGTCAGGCAGGCGATCGGGATAGGCGGCCGGTAAGCGCCCCGAAGACGCGCGCAAAGAAGCGTGCCGGCAGGCGCTTGTGGTCCTGCAGCACGACGACATGCGTTTCCGTGCATCCGAATTTGGATTCCATGGAAGGCATATAGCGATTTTCGCGGGTTTCGGCAATTGCGAAGAGTCAGTGGGCGACGCCGCGCCTGAGCCGCCTTTCCATCGCCCGCAGCGCCAGCGAGAGGCCGATGGTGAGGATGAGGTAGACGTAGGCGACGATGGAGTAGGTTTCGAAGAAGCGGAAGGAGCCGGAGGCGTAGACCTTGCCCATCTGGGTGATGTCGGCAACGCCGAGGACGGAGACGAGGGACGAGTCCTTGACCATCGCCACGAAGTCGTTGCCGAGCGGGGGAAGGATGACGCGGATCGCCTGCGGGAAGACGACGAGGCGGAAGCGCTGGAAGCGCGAGAGGCCAAGCGCCTTGGCGGCCTCCACCTGCCCCCGGTCGACGGACTGGATGCCTGCGCGAAAGACCTCGCCGATGAAGGCGGAATAGCCGATCATCAGCGCGATGATCGCCCGCCACATCAGGGAGACGTCGCGCACCTGCATCGGCTCGACATAGCCGGTGGCCACGAGCGGGCCGATCACGACATTGACGACCGCCACCAGCGCCGGCGCGCCGACGAAGGCGATGTAGAAGAGCAGGACGAGGATCGGCACGCCACGGATCACCTCCGTGTAGAAGCGTGCGACCTGGCGCAGCGCCTTGCTCTCGGAGAGCGCCATCAGCGCGATGCAGAGGCCGAGGGCGGTCGCGAGCAGGAAGGCGATGAGGGTCACGAAGACCGTGACCCAGAGCCCCTTCACCACGACGCCGAAGACCTGGCTGTAGAGATCGTTGGCGACGATGACGCCGGCGAGCGCCAGCGCGATCGCGACGAGGGCGACCAGCCACCAGGGCCGGTCGCCCTTCACCGCGTCAGGAGGAACGGGAGCCATGGCCGCCCGTCACTCACCCATCTTGTAGTCGAGGAACCACTTCTTGTTGAGCGCATCCAGCGTGCCGTCGGCCTTGAGCGAGGCGATGGCCGCATTGACGGGCGCGACGAGGTCGGAGCCCTTCGGGAAGATGAAGCCGAAGTCTTCCGTGCCGAGCGGCTCGCCGACGACCTTCAGCTTGCCGCCCGAGGCGTCGACATAGCCCTTGGCCGCCACGCTGTCGGTAAGCACGAGGTCGACGTCGCCGGCCTGCAGCGCCTGCACGGTCGCGCCGAAGGTCTCGAACAGCTTGATGCGCGGGTTCTGCTCGTTGCCGTCGAGGATCTCGTAGACGGCGGTATAGAAAGGCGAAGTGCCGGGCTGGGCGGCGATCAGGCCGTCCTTGAGCGCGGCGAAGGACTTGGCGTCCGTGAAGCGGTTCTCGTCGGCGCGCACCAGCATGAACTGCTGCGAGCGCATGTAGGGATCGGAGAAATCGACCTTCTCCTTGCGGTCGTCCTTGATGGTGATACCGGTCATGCCGATGTTGTACTGGTTGTCGGAGACGGCCTGGATCATCGCGTCCCAGCTCGTGTTCTGGTACTCGACCTTGAAGTTCAGGCGCTTGGCGATCTCGTTCATCGCGTCATATTCCCAGCCGATCTGCTCGCCGGACTTGGGATCGACGAACTGCAGCGGCGGATAGGCGTTTTCCGTGACGACCACGACGGTCTTGCCGCCGAGATCGGGAAGGTCGGCCGAAAGGGCAATGGCAGGCATGAGCAGGCCGGCGGCAAGACCTGCAAGGACGGTGCGGCGGGAAAACATCGAAATATGCTCCTGAATTGTGGCGGCGAAACACTGTCACAGGTGCAGGGAGCGAGGCAAGCACGACGCTTGCATGCGAAGGCTTTTCCGTAAAACAAAAAGCCGCCGGCCAGGGCCGACGGCTTTCGTGATGGATGCGGCTGCCGCAATTTATTCGGCGGCGGCTTCGGCCTTTGCAGCGGCTTCAGCAGCTTCGGCTGCGGCCTTCTCGGCGGCGAGCGCCTGGGCGGCTGCGACCTTCTCGGCTTCCAGACGTGCCTTTTCCTCGGCAATGGCCTGGCGCTCGGCGTCGTTCAGTTTGCGGGCGCGCGTGCCGGTGTTCTCGACGATACGAGCCGACTTGCCGCGACGATCGCGCAGGTAGTAGAGCTTGGCGCGGCGGACCTTGCCGCGGCGGACGACTTCGACGCTTTCGACGAGCGGCGAGTAAACGGGGAATACGCGCTCGACGCCTTCGCCGTAGGAGATCTTGCGGACGGTGAAGCTCTCGTTGATGCCGCCGCCGGAACGGGCGATGCAGACGCCTTCATAGGCCTGGACGCGGGTACGCGTGCCTTCCGTAACGCGCACGTTGACGCGGACGGTGTCGCCCGGGGAGAATTCCGGGAGGGTGCGCTTGGCTTCGATCTTCGCGGCCTGTTCGGCTTCGAGCTGCTGGATGATGTTCATCGGTCTAACCTTCGGTTCTTCTGAAACAGCCAGAGCGCTCGACGGTCACCTTCGAGGTCGTGCCTCTTGCGGTTAGTCCGTTGCCGGACGGAGCGGATTCGCCATTCTTTGCTTGCAGGTCGGCGGGACTAATCCCAAATCCGTGCGGGCCAATACACCAATCGCGCCGGCTTGTCATCCCCCGCGCCGAAAGAATCGGATGCAGGCGGTGCGCGAACCGGCCTTGCCGCTCCGGCGGCGGCACGATATCACCCGGCAAGGGGGAGCGAGCGGCGTGCAGCCGCCGCCCGGGGGAATATCATGACGCTTGCCGATGCCATCCTGCTGTTCGTCGCCGGTTTTCTCTCCGGCGTGGTGAATGCCATTGCCGGCGGCGGCACGTTCCTGACCTTCGGCGCCATGACGCTGACCGGCCTGCCGCCGATCGTCGCCAACGCCACCTCCTCCATCACCCAGTTCCCCGGCTATGTCACCTCGACGCTCGCCTATGCGAAGGAAATCCGCACCGACTGGAAGGAAGCCCTGATCCTCGGCGGCCTCTCGCTCGTCGGCGGGCTTTTGGGCGCGCTGCTGCTGCTGTCGCTTTCCAACCCGTCCTTCCGCGCACTCGTGCCCTGGCTGCTGCTGGCCGCGACCGCCATCTTCGCGGCCGGTCCCTATCTCAAGCCGAAGACGCTGAGCCCGGAAAAGCCGGTCTCGCCGCTCGGCCTTGCCGGCCAGTTCGTCACCTCCATCTATGGCGGCTTCTTCGGCGCGGGCATGGGCATCATGACGCTCGCCGTGCTCGGCCTCACCAAGGGCGGCGACTATCACCGGCTGAACGCGCTCAAGAACTTCCTCGCCATGGTGATCGCGGCCATGGCCATCGTCGTCTTCGCCAGCGGCAAGGTGGTCGGCTGGCCGCAGGCCGCCGTCATGGTGCCGGCGGGCGCGGTCGGCGGCTATGCCGGTGTATGGGCGGCGCGGCGCGTGCCGCAGCCGGTGATCCGCGCCCTGGTGGTCGCGGTCGGCCTTGCGCTGACGGTCTATTATTTCGTGACGGGCTGATCGGAGAGAAGGTCCGGCCGGCGCTCGCGCGTCAGCTTCTCGGCCTCCTCGCGGCGCCATCTGTCGATGGCGGCGTGGTTGCCGGAGGTCAGCACGCCGGGGATTTCCAGCCCCTCCCAGACCTGCGGGCGGGTATAGTGCGGATGCTCCAGCAGCCCGCCCTCGAAACTCTCGTTTTCGCCGGAGAGCGCGTTGCCCATGACGCCCGGCAGGATGCGCACGACGGCATCGATGAGGATCATCGCCGCCGGCTCGCCGCCCGACAGGATGTAGTCGCCGATGGAGACCTCCTCGAGCTGCCGCCCGTCGATGACGCGCTGGTCGACGCCCTCGAACCGGCCGCAGACGATGATGACGCCCTCGCCGGCGGCCAGTTCCCGCACGCGCTTCTGCGTCAGCGGCTTGCCGCGCGGGCTCATCAGGAGGCGCGGGCGGTCGTCGCCCTCCGAGGCGTGGTCGATGGCCTTCGCCAGCACGTCCGGCTTCAGCACCATGCCGGCGCCGCCGCCGGCGGGCGTGTCGTCCACGGTGCGGTGGCGGTCGGTGGTGAAATCGCGGATCTGCACGCAATCGAGCGACCAGTCGCCGCGCGAGAGCGCCTTGCCGGAGAGCGACTGGCCGAGGAAGCCCGGGAACATCTCCGGATAGAGCGTCAGGATGGTGGCGCGGAAAGCCACGTCACTCTCCCTCGCCCTGCGGCGGGCGGCGGCGCCGGCTGCCGGGGCCGTCGTTGCCCTCGTCCTCGAGGCCTGCGGCGACGGCATCGATCAGCAGGCGCCCGCCTTCGAGGTCGATTTCCAGCACGGCGGCTTCGGAGAAGGGGATGAGCACCGGCCGCTTGCCGGGCCCCTTGAGCTCAAGGAGGTCGCCGGCGCCGAAATCGAAGATGCCGGTCACCTTGCCGTGGATGCGGCCGGTCGTGTCGACCGCCTCCAGCCCTTCGAGGTCGGCATAGAAGAACTCGTCCTCGTCCAGCTCCTCGTCCGGCAGGTTGTCGCGCTCGATATAAAGGTCGATACCGTTCAGCGCCTCGGCGGCGTTGCGGTCGTTGACGCCGCGGAAGCGCACGACGACCACGTTCTTCGCCTCGCGCACCTCCAGCACCTCGAAGGACCGGCCGTCCTCGCTGTGCAGGTGGCCGTAGTCGCCGATGGCGGTGGGGTCGATGGTGTAGGATTTCACACGGACCTCGCCGCGCAGGCCCTGTGCCGCGCCGACGGTGCCCATGAGGACGGGATTTTCCAGTTTCGCCATGGTTCGGTTCCGTGTGTTTTCTCGAAGCCTTTTACGACGTTTGCCGCCGGGGCGACAAACGAAAACGGGCGGCATGAAGCACGCCGCCCGTCTCGAAATGATGGGAAGATCGCTTATTCGCCGGCGGCGGCGGCAGCGGCGTCTTCTTCCTTCTGCTTCTTCTCGGCGATGCGCTCGAGAGCCTTCTTGCCCGGCTTTGCCTTTTCCGGGTTGCTGCGGGTCTCGCGCTTCAGGACGCCGGCTTCGTCGAGGAAGCGGGCGATGCGGTCGGTCGGCTGGGCGCCCTTGGCGAGCCATTCCTTGGCGCGGTCGGCGTCGATCTGGACGCGGTTCGCGTCGTCCTTGCCGAGCATCGGGTTCCAGGAACCGAGCTTTTCGAGGAAGCGGCCGTCGCGCGGCGAACGGGCGTCGGCGACGACGATCTGGTAGTACGGACGCTTCTTGGAGCCGCCGCGGGCGAGACGAATTTTCAGTGCCATGTCATTTCTCCTTGGATGGTAGGCCGCTTTTCTCAAGCGGTGTGGTTTGCGCCGCTGTGTTCGGCGGCAATGGCTTCATGGTGCCGGATCACCTCGCGGATGATGAAGTTCAGGAACTTCTCCGCGAAATCCGGATCCAGATTGGCTTCCTTCGCCAGGCGGCGAAGGCGCTCGATCTGGTATTCCTCGCGCGCCGGGTCCGCCGGCGGCAGTTCATGCGTCGCCTTGAGAACGCCGACCGCCTTGGTGCAGCGGAAGCGTTCGGCGAGCATATGCACGAGGGCGGCGTCGATATTGTCGATCGACTGCCGGTATTCCCCCAATTGATGCTTGACCTTCGGATCGATCGTCATAGTCGTTCCCTCACTTCTTCTTCGGCAGGCCGGGAAGGCCCGGCAGGCCGCCGAGGCCGGGCAGGCGCCCGCCACCGAGGCCCGGAAGACCGCCGCCGCCAAGGCCCGGCATGCTGCCGGGCTTGATGCCGGCCGCTTCCGCCTGCTTGGCGAGGGCCTCGAGCTGCTTCGGGTCCATCTTCGACAGGTCCGGCATGCCGCCGCCGAGGCCCATCTTGCCGGCGAGGCCGCCCATCATCTGCTTCATCAGGCCGCCGCCCTTCTTGCCGCCCATCATCTTCATCATGTCCGCCATCTGGCGGTGCATCTTCAGAAGCTTGTTGATGTCGGCGGCATCGGTGCCGGAGCCGGCCGCGATGCGCTTCTTGCGCGAGTGCTTGAGGATATCGGGATTGGCGCGCTCGGCCTTGGTCATCGAGTTGATGATGGCGATCTGGCGGCCGAACAGCTTGTCGTCGAGGCCGGCGGCGGACATCTTGTCCTTCATGCCGGCCATGCCGGGCATCAGCCCCATGATGCCGCCCATGCCGCCCATCTTCTGCATCTGGCGAAGCTGGTCGGCGAGGTCGTTGAGGTCGAACTTGCCCTTGGCCATCTTGGCGGCCATGGCGGCCGCCTTCTCGGCGTCGATGTTCTCGGCCGCCTTCTCGACGAGCGAGACGATGTCGCCCATGCCGAGGATGCGGTCGGCGACGCGCCGGGGATGGAACTCCTCCAGCTCGCTCATCTTCTCGCCGACGCCGATCAGCTTGATCGGCTTGCCGGTGACGGCGCGCATGGAAAGGGCAGCGCCGCCGCGGCCGTCGCCGTCCATGCGGGTCAAGACGAGGCCGGTGATGCCGACGCGGTCGTCGAAGTTGCGGGCGAGGTTGACGGCGTCCTGGCCGGTCAGCGCGTCGGCGACGAGGAGGATCTCGTGCGGGTTGGACTTCCGCTTGATCTCCGCCATCTCGATCATCAGCGGCTCGTCGATATGCGTGCGGCCGGCGGTGTCGAGGATGACGACGTCATGGCCGCCGAGCCTTGCGGCCTGCACGGCGCGCGCGGCGATGTCGGTCGGCGACTGGCCGGCGATGATCGGCAGCGTGTCGATGCCGGTCTGGACGCCCAACTGGCGAAGCTGCTCCTGCGCGGCCGGGCGGCGCGTGTCGAGCGAGGCCATCAGGACCTTCTTCTTGTCGCGCGTCTTCAGCCGGTTGGCGATCTTGCCGGAGGTCGTGGTCTTGCCCGAGCCCTGCAGGCCCACCATCATGATGACGACGGGCGCGGCGGCGTTGAGGTCGATCGGGACGCCCTCGGAGCCGAGCATGGCGATGAGCTCGTCATGGACGAGCTTGACGACCATCTGGCCGGGCTTGATGCTTTTAAGGATTTCCGCGCCGACGGCCTTTTCGCGCACCGCATCGGTGAAGGAGCGCACCACTTCCAGCGCCACGTCCGCTTCGAGCAGCGCACGGCGGACCTCGCGCAGCGCCGCGGCGACATCCGCCTCGGAAAGCGCGCCACGGCCTGTCAGTCCATTCAGAATGGAGCCAAGGCGGTCCTGGAGTGTTTCAAACATCACGTCTTCCTTCTTGTTTCCACTGGTGGCGGAAACGTCGGTGCTATCGGCGCCGAAAACAAGACGCAAAGCCAAAAAGCACCCGAGGGCGCATCGCGCTGTCGGGTGTTGACCTCCGGGATCTCTTTATACCTTCACGGGTCCCGGTCGGTGGCTTCAAGCGTTCTTACTTGTCGCAGACGCGGGGCTTAAACAGGAAGATGCCCGGAAAGTCAAGGATCGCCTGCTAAAGAAGGATGGCGCCCGTCTCCGTGAGCTTCAGCGCCGTCAGGCGGCCGGTGGCAAAGCAGCCCGTGTCGATGCCGATCCGGCCGGGTCCGAAGACCGGCTCTTCGCCTGGCGTATGGCCGTGGATGACGGTGATCGGCAGGCCCGGCCCCTCGGCAAGGAAGGGCTCGCGGATCCAGAGGAGGTCCGCGTCGGACTGGGCATCGAGCGGAAGGCCGGGGCGGATGCCGGCATGCACGAAGACGCGGCCGCCCTGGACGAGCATTGCAGGCAGGCTTTCGAGGAAGGCGACGTGTTCGCGCGGCACCGCGGCCCGGATCGCATCCGCCGCCCGGGCCAGTTCCTTCGGCCGGCGCAGATGCGCAAGATGGCCGAGGCCGTAGGAGCGGAGGGTCGCGTCGCCGCCGAAATCCAGCCAGGCGGCATTTCCGGCGGGATCGCGGAGAAACCTCAGGAAGGTGTCGTCGTGGTTGCCGCAGAGCGCGATGCGCTCGATGCCGTCGGCTGGGCTCCCGCCGGAAAGGTGCTCCACCACACGGCGGGAATCGGGGCCGCGGTCGATATAGTCGCCGAGATAGACGATGAGGGGGCGGCCTGCGCCGGTTCGGGCGATATCCTGCCGGATCCTGTCTTCCAGCGCGACCAGCGCCGCGTAACAGCCGTGGATGTCGCCGATCGCATAGACCGGCGCGCGGGCCGGATCGAGGGCGAGGCGCGTCCGTCTCTGTTGAGCCGCGTTATCGGGGGCCGTTTGCCGGAGGATCTTTCGGAGGAAGGCGAACATGTGCGGCGAGGATAGCGGCAAGCGCGGACAAGGGAAATATTTTCGCGCGATCCGCCGGCGCTTGCGGTGCAGACTGCGTCTGGTAATTCCGCCCCGTTTGCGCCATATACGCGCAAGGACGGAGGACGCCCGCGACGGCGTCCCGAACGGAAGATCCGCCATGGCTGCTGAAGCGCAATTCGCCCGCATGAACGGGCTCGGGAACATGATCCTCGTCGTGGACATGCGCGGGCGCGGCGATGCCGTGACGCCGGCTGCCGCCGTCGCGCTCAATGCCGACCCCGCCACGCGCTTCGACCAGATCATGGCGATCCACGATCCGAAGGTCGACGGCACCGACGCCTTCATCGACATCCTCAACTGCGACGGCACGAAGGCGCAGGCCTGCGGCAACGGCACGCGCTGCGTCGTGCAGGCGCTCGCGGCCGAGACGGGCAGGAAGGTCTTCACCTTCCAGACGGTCGCCGGCATCCTCAATGCCGTCGAGCACGAGGACGGCACGATCTCCGTCGACATGGGCGCGCCGGTCTTCGACTGGAACCGCATTCCGCTGGCCGAGGAATTCTACGACACCAGCCGCATCGAGCTCCAGATCGGGCCGATCGATGCGCCGGTGCTGCATTCGCCGGCGGCGATGTCCATGGGCAATCCGCACGCGGTCTTCTGGGTCGACCGCGACCCGATGAGCTTCGACCTCGACCGTTTCGGCCCGCTTCTCGAAAACCATCCGATGTTTCCGGAAAAGGCGAACATCACGCTGGCGCAGGTGACATCCCCCTCCGCCATGACGACGCGCACCTGGGAGCGTGGCGCGGGCCTGACGCTCGCCTGCGGCTCGGCCGCCTGCGCGGCCGCCGTCAGCGGCGCGCGCACGGGCCGCACCGGCCGCACGGTCGCCGTCACCGTCGCCAGCAGCCCGAACCGGGGCACGCTCACCATCGAATGGCGCGGGGACGACCATGTCGTCATGACCGGGCCGGCCGAATGGGAGTGGTCCGGCACGCTCGATCCCTCGACCGGCGCCTTCCGCCGGGACGAGACCGCGGCGGCCGCCCGTTGAGCGGCGTCACCGTCATAACCTTCGGCTGTCGGCTCAACACCTACGAATCGGAAGTGATGCGCACCGAGGCCGAGAAGGCGGGGCTGAACAATGCCGTGCTGGTCAATACCTGCGCCGTCACGGGCGAGGCCGTGCGCCAGGCCCGCCAGGCGATCCGCCGCGCCCGGCGCGACAATCCCCATGCCCGCATCGTCGTCACCGGCTGCGCCGCGCAGACCGAGAAGGAGACCTTTGCCGGCATGCCGGAGGTCGACGCCGTGCTCGGCAACGAGGAGAAGCTGAAGAGCGCCTCCTATCGTGCGCTGCCGGATTTCGGCGTCTCGGCGGAGGAGAAGCTCCTCGTCAACGACATCATGAGCGTGCGCGAGACCGCGCCGCAGATGGTGCGGCTGATCGACGGCCATGTGCGCGCCTTCGTGCAGGTGCAGAACGGCTGCGACCATCGCTGCACCTTCTGCATCATTCCCTACGGCCGGGGCAATTCCCGCTCCGTGCCGATGGGCGCGGTCGTCGACCAGGCGCGAAAGCTCGTCGAGAGCGGCTACTCGGAAATCGTGCTGACCGGGGTGGACGCGACCAGCTACGGCGCCGACCTGCCGGGTAGCCCAAGCCTTGGATATCTCGCCAAGGTGCTGCTGCGGCAGGTGCCGGACATCCGGCGCCTTCGCCTTTCCTCCATCGACAGCATCGAGGCCGACGACCATCTCTGGGATCTCATCGCCGACGAGCCGCGCTTCATGCCGCACCTGCACCTTTCGCTGCAGCACGGCGACGACCTGATCCTCAAGCGCATGAAGCGCCGCCATTCGAGCGCTGATGCCCGCGCCTTCTGCGCGCGGGTGCGGGGCCTCAGGCCGGAGATCAGCTTCGGGGCGGATATGATCGCCGGCTTTCCGACGGAGACGGAGGCGATGTTCGCAAATGCCGTGCGGCTTGCGGAAGACTGCGGCATCGCCCATCTCCACGTCTTTCCCTACAGCCCGCGTCCCGGAACGCCGGCCGCGCGCATGCCGCAGCTCGACCGCGCGCTCGTCAAGGAGCGCGCCGGACACCTGCGCGAGACTGGAAAACGGCTCGCCGAGTCCCATCTCGATTCCATGATCGGGAGGGAGGAGACGGTCCTCGTCGAGAACAACGGCCTTGCGCATACGGAAAACTTCACGCTCGTCGATGCCGCCGGCCTGAAGCCCCGCGATCTTGTGCCGGTGACGATCACCGGCCACAATGGAAAACACCTGACGATGCGGCCCCTTATCGCGGCCGCCGCCTCCTTCGCAACCAGCGGATAGCTTTCATGGCCCTCGGCTTCATCAAGAAGATTTTTACATTCGGAAAAGACACGGCGGCCGAACCGAAGCCGGAGGCGGAAGCACAAGCTGCCGGGGCGCCGGTCGCCGAGCCGGCCGCCCCCGCCGAAACGCCGGCAGCCACGCTTTCGGACGACCGCGACGCGCTGCTGGACGAGGCGGAAGCCGCCAATCCGGAGGCCGACTACCACATTCCCGAGGACGTGGAGCCGGAGATCTATCCCCTGCCGCACGATCCGCAC
Organism: Shinella fusca; assembly: GCF_014203155.1. Taxonomy (GTDB): domain Bacteria; phylum Pseudomonadota; class Alphaproteobacteria; order Rhizobiales; family Rhizobiaceae; genus Shinella; species Shinella fusca. The sequence goes on along the minus strand of NZ_JACHIK010000009.1, from coordinate 43,607 downwards.
CTGCCGGCCGCCGAAGCGGAGACCGTGGCGGAACCGGAACCCGAGGCTGTCGAACCGGAGGCAGAGATCGCTGCCGAGGAGCCGGAGGCACCCGTCGAAGAAGTAGCGGAAGCCATCGATGATGAGCCGCCGGCCGAAGCCGAGGATCCGGTTCTCGAAGAGGCGGTCCGTGCCGAACCCGCGCTGCCAAAGGGCTTTGCCGCCACGTCCGATGCGCCGGTGGAAGCGGCGGTGCCGGAGGCCGTTCAGCCGAAGCGAAGCTGGTTCCAGCGCCTGCGCGAGGGGCTGGCGCGCACCTCCTCGCAGCTCTCCGGCCAGATCACCAGCCTCTTCACCAAGCGCAAGCTGGACGACGACACGCTGCAGGACCTGGAGGACCTCTTGATCCAGGCCGACCTCGGCGTGGAGACGGCGCTGCGCATCACCGATACGCTCGCGGCCGAGCGTTACGGCAAGGACGTGACGGGCGCCGATGTCTCGCGCATCATGGCAAGCGAGATCACCAAAGTGCTCTCGCCGGTGGCAAAGCCGCTGGAACTCGACCTCAGCCACAAGCCGCACGTCATCCTCGTCGTCGGCGTCAACGGCACCGGCAAGACGACGACCATCGGCAAGCTCGCCGCGAAACTCTCCGGTGCGGGCCTCAAGGTGATGCTGGCGGCCGGCGACACCTTTCGCGCGGCGGCCATCGAGCAGTTGAATATCTGGGCGGAGCGCACCGGCTCGCAGATCGTGTCCTCGAAGCTCGGCGCGGACGCCGCGGGCCTTGCCTACGAGGCCTATGAGCAGGCGAAGCTGCAGAAGAGCGACGTCCTGATCGTCGATACCGCCGGGCGCCTGCAGAACAAGGCCGAGCTGATGGCGGAACTGGAGAAGATCGTGCGCGTGCTTGGCAAGCTCGATCCGGACGCGCCGCACACCGTTCTCCAGACGCTCGACGCCACGACCGGCCAGAACGCGATGAACCAGGTGGAGATTTTCCGCAACGTCGCGGGGGTTACGGGCCTGATCATGACAAAATTGGACGGTACGGCCCGCGGCGGCATCCTTGTCGGCATTGCGGCCAAGCACAAGCTGCCGGTCTATTTCATCGGTGTCGGCGAAGGGATCGACGATCTCGAACCCTTCGAGGCCAAGGATTTCGCGGAAGCGATCGCAGGAGTTGGAGCATGAGCAAGGCAACGCTGGAGGAACCCGCCACGACGGAGGAGAAGGTCAGTCCCCTCCTCAAGCTGGTGCTGGAACTCGGGCCGCTCGTCGTCTTCTTCTTCGCCAATTCGCGCGGCGAATGGCTGGCCTCGCATTTCCCGGTGCTTGCCGAGATGGGCGGGCCGATCTTCATCGCGACCGGCCTCTTCATGGCCGCGACCGCCATCGCGCTCGTCGTTTCCTGGGTGATGACGCGCACGCTGCCGATGATGCCGCTGATTTCCGGCATCGTCGTCTTCGTCTTCGGCGCGCTGACGCTCTGGCTGCAGAACGATACCTTCATCAAGATGAAGCCGACCATCGTCAACACGCTGTTCGGCGCGATCCTGCTCGGCGGCCTCTTCTTCGGGAAATCCCTGCTGGGCTACGTCTTCCACGCCGCCTTCAAGCTCACCGAGGAAGGCTGGCGCAAGCTCACGCTGCGCTGGGGCCTGTTCTTCCTCGTGCTCGCCGTGATGAACGAAGTGGTCTGGCGCAATTTCTCGACGGACTTCTGGGTGGCCTTCAAGGTCTGGGGCACCATGCCCATCACCATCCTCTTCACGCTGGCGCAGATGCCGCTGGTGATGCGCTACTCGGTCGAGCCGCCGGAAGAAGGCTCGGCGCCGTAAGCGGCGCCTTGCCTCAGGCGTAGGCGAAATCCGTCGTCTTGCTGACGAGGGCGGCCTTCAGCTTTTCCAGCGCGCGGTTCTCGATCTGGCGCACGCGCTCCTTGGAGATGCCAAGGAGGATGCCGAGCTCTTCGAGCGTCGCGCCGTTCTCGGTGAGCCGCCGGGCGCGGATGATCTTCATCTCGCGCTCGTTGAGCTGGCCGAGGGCCGAGTGCAGCCAGTGACGCCGCCGCTCGCCGTCGATGCTGTCCACCGCCTGCTCGTCGGGAAGGGGCGCATCGCTGGTGAGGAATTCGAGGCGGCTCCCGCCGCTTTCGCCTTCCGCCGAGGAGATCGGCGCCTGAAGGGAGATATCGGAAGAGGAGAGGCGGGCGTCCATGGTGCGCACGTCGGCGGTGCTGACGCCGAGCGCGGCGGCGATCTCCTGGTGCATCGCTTCGCTCGTCAGGTGCGCGTCGCCGCGGGCGAGCCGGGCGCGCAGGCGCCGGAGGTTGAAGAAAAGGGCCTTCTGCGCCGAACTGGTGCCGCCGCGCACGATCGACCAGTTGCGCAGCACGTAATCCTGAATGGATGCGCGGATCCACCAGCTTGCATAGGTGGAAAAGCGCACCTGCCGTTCCGGCTCGAAACGGGCGGCGGCCTCCAGAAGGCCGATATAGCCCTCCTGCACGAGATCGCCGAGGGGCAGGCCGAAGTTGCGGAACCGGCCCGCCATCGAGACGACGAGCCGCATATGGGCCATGGCGATACGGTTGCGCGCCTCCTGATCCTTGTTGTCCTTCCAGGCCTGGGCGAGGGCCTGTTCCTCTTCCCGTTCGAGGTAGGGTGCGGACATTGCGAGCTTGATCATGCGGCGGTCTGCGGTCGTCGTAGCCATGGCGGGTTTCTCCACGTGAACCGAACCGGCGCAAGGAGGGGCCTTGCGCCCTGCTTGACGATGACGTTTCAGATGGACCGGCGGATCGCCCGAAATCGATTTTCGAGAAACAAGGGTTGCCCCGCACGCGGCCGCCCGAAGCGGGTCGTCCTCGGGCGCAAAACTGCGCAACCGCAAAAAAGTTCCATAAAAAAACCCGGCCGCTGACGGCCGGGCTTTAAATTCCGGAGAAGTGCCCTAGATCAGGCCGCTTCGTCCTGGGAGTCGTCCTCGTCGATGGCCTTGCCGCGCTTCGGACCCTTGGCGAGGTTCGTCTCGACGAGACGGACGGCTTCGGTTTCCGACATCTTGTTGACGGCGGCGATTTCGCGGGCCATGCGGTCGAGGGCAGCTTCGTAAAGCTGGCGCTCGGAATAGGACTGCTCCGGCTGGTTCTCGGCGCGGTAAAGGTCACGGACCACTTCGGCGATCGAGATGAGGTCGCCGGAATTGATCTTGGCATCGTATTCCTGCGCGCGGCGCGACCACATGGTGCGCTTCACGCGGGCCTTGCCCTGGACAACCTTCAGCGCACGCTCGACGAAATCGGTCTCCGACAGTTTGCGCATGCCGATGGAAACGGCCTTGGCAACCGGCACCTTGAGACGCATCTTGTCCTTCTCGAAGTCGATGACAAAAAGCTCAAGCTTCATGCCGGCGACTTCCTGCTCCTCGATGGCGACGATCTGGCCTACACCGTGGGCGGGATAGACGATCGACTCGCCGGTCTTGAAGCCCTGGCGCGTGGAGGATTTCTTCTGCTGGGTCGTCATTCTGTTCAAATACTCCCTGTTACGCTCCCCGGCGACAGGCCGGGTGGGTCCGGGGACCCGGGAAAGACGGGGGGCACCTTGAGGTGTCACCGCGCTGGTCCGTCCGCCATGCGCAAAAAGGTCCCCGGCGACGCGATCACGTTTGAGCAACCGAAGTTGCCTATGGGAGGTGAGCGACGTTGAGGGATCGTTTGCTTTCGTGGTGGTGTTCGGGCACGCAAAAATGCCGCGATGTGGATCAGTATTGCGACCCTACCACAAAAAAGTGCCGAAATCAATAATTTGCTTCGCATGGGTCATCAAGCCTGTCCCATCGCCTTTCGACGGGAGCAGACGTTTTTCCCCAGGTTCGGCCGCCGCTTCGGACGGGCTTCAGTCGCCCTTGCCGGGTTCGGGCGAGAAGTACTGCTCGTACTTGCCCTCGACGCCGTCCATTTCCTTGGCTTCCGGCATCGCATCCCGCTTGACGGTGATGTTCGGCCAGATCGCGGCATATTCCGCGTTGATCTTCAGCCACTTGTCGAGGCCCGGCTCGGTGTCCGGCTTGATCGCCTCGGCGGGACATTCCGGCTCGCAGACGCCGCAGTCGATGCACTCGTCCGGATGGATGGCAAGGAAGTTCTCGCCTTCGTAGAAGCAGTCGACGGGGCAGACTTCCACGCAGTCCGTGTATTTGCAGCGGATGCAGTTGTCGGTCACGACATACGTCATGATTCACTCCAGAAACGTCTCAAACCGGGCGGCGGCAAGGCCGTCGTCACCGAAGAGCCCGTCGCGCGATCGGCTGGCCGGAGGAAGGAGGCCGCGTGGGACGCAGGCTCGGGGCTTTCCGGAGGCTGAGGTAAAGGCTTTGCGGGCGCTTTGCAAGCGTAATAGATGCGCTGCGGGAGCCGGACGAGGTATAGAATTCTAATCCTCGCCGTCTCCGGAAAAGTCCTGCAGCCGGTCGGTTTCCCGGCGTTCCCGCTTCGTCGGCCGGCCGGCGCCGCGTTCGCGCGTCGCCTGGGCGAAGAGGCTGCGCTCCTCCCGTGGCGGCGGGGGCGGCGTCATGTCGCTGTAGAGGAGCCTTGCTTCTTCGTAAGGGCCGCGGCGTTCGCCGGGCAGGAGCACCTTCACCACCATGTCGTGGCGGTCGAGCGAGAGCACGATCACGTCGCCGGGGCGCACCATGTGCGAAGGCTGGCGGACGCTCGCGCCGTTGACGCTGACATCGCCCGCCTCGACCGATCTGGCCGCAAGGGAGCGGGACTTGCGCAGCCGCGCGAAGAACAGCCATTTGTCGATGCGCTGTCGCGCCTGACCTGCCGGCTGTTCCTCGTTGCGCGTCATCGCCTACTTCTTCATCTGCTCCTTGAGCGCCGCGAGTTTGGCGAAGGGCGAATCCGGGTCGATCGGCTTTTCCTTGCGGGGCGGCCGGGCCTCGAATTTCGCCTGCTGCGGCTTGCCGCCGCGCTCGTTGCGTTCTCCGCGGTCGGGGCGGTTGCCGCCCTGCGGCTTGCCGTCGCGGCCCTTCGCCTGATCCGGACGGCCGCCGCGGCCGCCTTCACGGCGCTCGCCGCGTTCGCCGGCCGGCTGGTTGCGGTGGCGTTCGCCGCCGCGCCGTTCGCCCTGGCCCTGGCGGTCGCCCTGACGCTGGCCGCCCTGACGCTGGTTGTCGTGCCGCGAGCCGGGACGCCACAGCAGAACAGGCTTGACCTCGGCCGGTTCGCCTTCGGTGGCTGCTGCTGCTTCCGTCTCGGCCGGAGCTTCGGCAGCGGGCGCTTCGGCAGTCTCGGTTGCGGGGGCCTCCGGCTTTTCGGCCGGGGCTTCGCTCTCCGTCTCCGATGCGTCGGCATCGTGCTCGTCGGAGGCTTCGGCGCCTGCTTCCGCGGGCGTCTCGGCTGCTGCCTCGGCCGGGGCCTGCGCGGCGAGGAAGGCTGCGACCTCCTCGGCCTTCACGGCGTCGGCGCGATAGCCGAGGCCCTTCAGGATCTCTTCCATGTCGTCCGGCGTCGCGCCGAGGATGGAGAGCATGGCGGTCGTCGCCATGAAGCGGCGGCCGTCATAGGCGCCCTCCGGGCGCGGCGTGCCGGGCTTCCACTGGAGGAGCGGGCGGATGAGGTCGGCGAGGCGTTCCAGGATGTCGATGCGCACGGCGCGCTTGCCGAGGAAGCGGAAGCCGGCGAGCTTGTAGAAGGCGCGCTCGAAGGCGGGATCGGTGACGACCGAGGTGCGGCCGGCGGCAAGCACCGGAATGAGGTCGCCGTAGCCCGGCTTGTCGAGGCCGTCGTTCTTCAGGGCCCAGAGCAGCGTGATGAGTTCGGCCGGTGCCGGCTTGAGAAGCGCCGGCATGAAGATGTGGTAGGCGCCGAAGCGGATGCCGTGCTTGCGCATGGAGGCGCGGGCATCCTGATCGAGCGCCTTCACGTCGTCGGCGACGTCGCGGCGGAAGAGCACGCCGAGGCTTTCGACGAGCTGGAAGGCGAGGCCCTTGGCAAGGCCCTGCAGGTCTTCCGCGCGCGAAAGATCGTCGAGGGGCTTGAGGACCGTCGCGATATGGTGGTTCACGAAACGCTCGACGCGGGCGGCGACGTGGTCGCGCGCATTGCCGGTCAACTGCTCGTCGGCGAGCAGGATGACGCGCGGACGCATGACATGGTCGGAGGCGGCAAGGCGGGCGACGGGATCGCCGAGCCAGCGCACGGTGCCGTCGGAGCCGAGCGCGAGGTCGGCATTGCCGCTCGCATGCAGGCGCGCGGCACGGGCTTCGAACTCCAGCGCAAGCGCCTTCTGCGCAGCCGCCTGCACGGCCTTCGCATCGGGTCCTTCCGTGCCGGAGGCCAGCGTGAACCGGAACCCGGCCAACTGCCCGACATGATGTCCTTCTACGAAGACATCGCCATTCACACTGATTTCAGCTTCCAGCATCGCATTCTCTCTCAGGCGCTTCATGAGCACAGATGTCCTGCGATCAACAAAGCGTTTCGTCAACCGTTCATGTAGCGCATCGGACAATCGGTCTTCGATTTCCCGCGTCTTTTCCTGCCAGTGTGTCGGATCGGCAAGCCATCCGGGCCGATTCGACACATAGGTCCAGGTCCTTATCTGTGCGATTCGTGCCGAAAGCGTGTCGATCTCGCCATCCGTGCGATCGGCGCGGCGGACCTGGTCGGCAAGGAAGTCCTCGTTGACCGTGCCGCGCTTCACGAGGTCGGCATAGAGCGTCGATATGAGGTCGGCGTGCTGGGCAGGCGTGATGCGGCGGTAGTCGGGCAGCGCGCAGGCCTCCCAGAGCTTTTCGACGCGCTCGGGCGTGGTGGCGAGGTCCCTGACGTCGGGATAGCGCGAAAGATGCTCCAGCGCCTGCTGGTCGACGGCCGGCAGCGCGCGCGTCAGCCCGCCGATGGGCGGCGGAGCGTCGAGCGACTGGCGCAGCGACTGCAGCGAGGAATAGTCGAAGCGGGTCGTGCGCCATTGCAGCACCTTGACCGGGTCGAACTGGTGGGTCTCGATGCGCTTGACCAGCTCGTCGTCGAAGGGATCGACGCGGCCCGTAACCCCGAAGGTGCCGTCGCGCAGGTGCCGGCCCGCGCGTCCGGCGATCTGGGCGAGCTCGGCCGGATTGAGGTTGCGGAACTGGTAGCCGTCGAACTTGCGATCCTGCGCGAAGGCGACATGATCGACATCGAGATTGAGGCCCATGCCGATGGCGTCGGTGGCCACCAGATATTCGACGTCGCCTTCCTGGTAGAGCGCGACCTGCGCGTTGCGGGTGCGGGGCGAGAGCGCGCCGAGCACGACCGCCGCCCCGCCGCGCTGGCGGCGGATGAGCTCGGCGATGGCGTAGACCTCGTCGGCCGAGAAGGCGACAATGGCGGTACGCTGCGGCAGGCGGGTGATCTTCTTCGAACCGGAATAGAAGAGCTGGGAAAGGCGCGGCCGCTCGATGACATGGATGCCCGGCAGCAGCTGTTCGAGGATCGGCTTCATGGTGGCCGCGCCCAGCAGTAGCGTCTCGTCGCGTCCGCGCAGGTGCAATACCCGGTCGGTGAAGATGTGGCCGCGCTCGAGGTCGCCGGCAAGCTGCACCTCGTCGATGGCGACGAAGGCGGCACGTGTCTCGCGCGGCATGGCCTCCACCGTGCAGACGGAAAAGCGCGCCATATGCGGCGTGATCTTCTCCTCGCCGGTGACGAGCGCGACATTGTGCTGGCCGACCTTCTCGACGAGGCGCGTATAGACCTCGCGCGCCAGAAGGCGCAGAGGCAGGCCGATGATGCCCGTCTCATGCGCCACCATGCGCTCGATCGCGTAGTGGGTCTTGCCCGTATTGGTAGGCCCGAGGACCGCGGTGACCCCGCGGCCGCTCAGGATCATGGGTGCTTGCGACAAGTCACGCCCCGGCAGGTTTCAACTTCCGGCTCACAGATGCCCATCGGGATGGGGAATGGCAAGGGGCAAGGCCGCATCGGATGTTTTTCCGAGGGCTTTTGTCCCGGCCGGCGCGTCAGCCTGCCGGCGCGGGGCTTGCCTGCGGCTTTGCCAGCCGCAACCCGAGGACCAGCGGCACGCTCGTGAGGTAAAGCGCGGCGACCGTCAGCCATATGGCGCCCGGCCACGCGTCGCGGACGACGAAATAGACACTGGAAAAGCCGAGCGGGGCGACGATGGACGCGAGGCTGATCACGGACGCCAGCACGCCCTGGAACTGGCCCTGCCGGTTCGCGTCGACCTGCCGGGTGGCCAGCGATTGCAGGGCCGGCACGCCGATGCCGCCGAGGGCGAAGACCGGCATGATGGCGAAGACCATCCAGCCTTGCGTGGCGAAGGCCATGACGAGGAGCGCGGCGCTGACGCCGGCAACGCCCGTCAGGATGGCGCCGCGTTCGCCGAGCAGCCTGACGGCGGGACCGGGCAGGAAGGCCTGGGCGAGCGTCTGGCAGATGCCGAACGCGCCGAGCGACAGGCCGATCGAAAACCCGTTCCAGTGGAAGGCATCGCCTCCCCAGAGCGCCCAGCAGGTGCCGTAGGCCTCGCCCGTCGCGCTGAACAGGAGGAAGACGGCGATGACGGGCAGCACGCTCTTCATCGAGAAGGCCCAGCGCAGTGGCCGCAGCGGGTTGAGGGCGGCAAGGTCGATCCTCCCCCTGTCCGGCGTTCGCGATTCCGGCAGGATGAAGAGGGCGAGCAGGAGGTTGCCGGCATTCAGCACGGCGGCCGCCATGAAGGGCAGCCGCAGCCAGTGGTCGCCGAGGACGCCGCCGAGCACTGGCCCCACGATGAAGCCCGCGCCGAACATGGCGTTGAGCAGGCCGAAGCGGCGGGCGCGGGCGTCTTCCGGGGAGATGTCGGTGATATAGGCCGTCGCCACGGAGATGTTCGCGCTCGTCAGTCCGGCGATGGCCCGGCCGAGCAGCAGCAGCCAGAGACTGGGCGCGAAGGCGAGGAACACATAGTTGACGGCCGCGCCGGCAAGCGAGAGCAGCAGGACCGGCCGGCGGCCCAGCCGGTCGCTGAGGGCGCCGAGCACGGGCGCGAAGAGGAACTGCATGACCGCGTAGAGCGCGGTCATCGCGCCGATATAGGGCGCGACGTCCTCGGTATGGGCGACCTCGCGCAGCAGGGCGGGGAGGATCGGAAAGATGAGGCCGATGCCGACGGCATCGAGAAGGATGGCGGTGAAGATGACGATGAGGGATCTGTTCATGGCGCGTTCCATTGGACGCGGGCATGCGGACGCCACGCGGCGCCGGATGCGCGTCATGGCCTGATGGAGATCAGGCGGCGGTTTACGGGGAGTGCTGGCCGGTCCCTGCGGCAAGGCGCATGGACGGCGTGTGCTCGACCACCTGGACGACCATTCGTCCACCTGTTTACTCCGCCAACGGGCGGCTCAAGGGAAGCGGTCGCTTTTCGCGACGGTCAATCCATACGCCGGACGGCGGGATCAGGCAAGATGATCGTGCAGGCTTGCCGCGTCCGAGGCGCCGCCGCCTTCATAGAGCGGGAAGACCTCTTCGGTGAGGTAGGGGCCGCCGCCGACGGATTCCTTGGAGGACATCAGCACGAAGCGGTTCACGGTGAAGGGCGCGGTGTGGAAGTTGCCGCGGCCGGAAAGGTAGTGAGCGACATCCTCGGTACGGGCGTTGCGCAGGCGCGCGAGGGTGACGTGGGGGGTGAACTTGCGCGGGTCGGCGGGAAGGCCGAGGCGCTGGCAGATACGCTCGATTTCCGCCTGGAGCGCGTACAATTCCGGGGCGGGCGTGACGCCGGCGAAGACCGCGTGCGGCTTCTTCGAGCCGAAGGAGCCCATGCCGGACAGGGCGATCTGGAATTCGGGGCGTTCGATGCGGTCGAGCCTGTCGACCACCTCGTCGGCGGTGCGCCCGTCGATATCGCCGATGAAGCGTAGCGTGATGTGGAAGTTCTCGACGTCGATCCAGCGGGCTCCGGGAAGGCCGCCTCTCAAGAGCGAGAGGCTCATCGCCGCGTTCCGCGGCACTTCGAGGGCGACGAAAAGTCTCGGCATGGCGCCTTCTCCCTGCTGGAATGTACCGTCAGCGAATCACGCGACGGCCTTTTAAGCAACCCTTATTTCGCACCCGCGAGAACTACTCCTTCGCCTGTATCGACGTGATGAATGTTTCCACAGGCTGGAGCATCGCCGCCACCATGGCATCGACCCCCTTGGCGTTCGGATGCATGCCGTCGTCGAGCTGCAGGTCGGCATGGGCGGCGACGCCGTCGAGGAAGAAGGGATAGAGCGGGACGCCGTGCTTTTGCGCAAGGCGGGCATAGATGCCGTTGAAGCGGGCAGCATAGTCCGCGCCCATGTTCGGCGGGGCCAGCATGCCGGCGAGGAGGACGGGAATGCCGCGTTCCTTGAGGCGCGCCAGCATGGCGTCGAGGTTCTTTTCCGTCTCCTCCGGCGCGATGCCGCGCAGCGCGTCGTTGGCGCCGAGTTCCAGGATGACGCCGTCCGTCCCGTCCGGGATCGACCAGTCGAGCCGGGCAAGTCCGCCCGAGGTCGTATCGCCCGAAACGCCCGCATTGGCGATCTCGACGGCGTGGCCCTTGTCGCGCAACGCCTTTTCGAGCTTTGCCGGGAAGGCGTCGGTGGCGGGAAGCTGGTAGCCGGCCATCAGGCTGTCGCCGAAGCCGACGAGCTTCAGCGGTTCGGCCCGGACGGGACCGGCGGATAACAAAGCTGTGATCGCAAGGGAGGCGAAAAATCCGAGCGCCGCTTTAAACGACATGAGGCTGTTCCTAGATTGCTGGCATTCCAGTTGTTCCGTTACATATAGGGTGAAATTTCTTGGCCAAAAGCATCATCGATCTCAGGAAGGCCGATCTCACCCTCGGGCAGGCCGCCGCCTCCGTCCATGTGCTGAAGGGGATCGACCTTGCGATCGATGCGGGCGAATCGGTCGGCATCGTCGGCCCGTCCGGCTCGGGCAAGTCGACGCTGCTCATGGTGCTCGCCGGCCTCGAACGGCTGGACAGCGGCGAGATCCACATCGACGGCGCGGGCCTGCACGCCATGAGCGAGGACGAGGTGGCCGATTTCCGCGGCCGGAACATCGGCATTGTCTTCCAGTCCTTCCACCTCATTCCCAACATGACGGCGCTGGAGAACGTCGCGGTGCCGCTGGAGCTTGCCAATGTGAAGGACGCCTTCGAGATCGCCAGGCGCGAGCTCGTCGCCGTCGGGCTCGGCGAGCGTCTGTCGCACTATCCGGGCCAGCTTTCCGGCGGCGAGCAGCAGCGCGTCGCCATCGCCCGGGCGCTCGCGCCGTCGCCGAAGCTCCTGATCGCCGACGAGCCGACCGGCAATCTCGATACCGAGACGGGACGGCAGATCGCCGACCTTCTCTTTGCCAAGCAGGCCGAGCGCGGTACGACGCTGGTGCTGGTGACGCACGACCCGGCGCTTGCCGCCCGCTGCAGCCGGCAGGTCGCCATGCGCTCCGGCGAGATCGTCTCGGACGCGGCGCCGCTCCCGGCCGCCGCCGGCGAGGCGGTGCCGGCGTGAGGCGGGGCGGGATCGTCCGGCAATTGCCGCTCGCCCTTCGGCTCGCGCTGCGCGAGATGCGCGGCGGCCTCAGGGGCTTCTACATCTTCCTCGCCTGCATCGCGCTCGGCACGGCGGCCATTGCCGGGGTCAACTCCGTTTCCGCCGCCATCACGCAGGCGATCGGCACGCAGGGCCAGACGCTGCTTGCCGGCGACGTGCGCTTCGAGCTGACCAACCGCTTTGCGACGCCCGAGGAGATGGCGTATTTCGAGAGCCTCGGCGACGTCTCGCTCTCGACGGGCCTGCGCTCGATGGCGCGGCTTGCGGACGGGTCCGACCAGGCGCTGGTCGAGGCGCGTGGCGTCGACGGGCTCTACCCCCTCTACGGAACGCTGGAAACCGCGCCTGAGAAGCCGGCCGCCGAGCTCTTCGCCAAAACCGGCGAGGCCTATGGCGCGGTCGTCGCGCCGCTCCTGCTCGACCGGCTCGGCCTTGCCGTCGGCGACGAGATCCTGCTCGGCACGGCGCGGCTGAAGGTGACGGCGACGCTGGTGCGCGAGCCGGACGCCGTCTCGGAAGGCTTCGGCTTCGCCCCGCGCCTTCTCCTCTCCGAGGAGGCGCTTCGGGCGACCGGGCTTGTGCAGACCGGCAGCCTCGTCAAGAACGCCTACCGCATCCGCCTTGCCGATCCCGCCCTGCCGCTTGCCGGCATCCGCGCGGCGGCGGGCAAGGCCTTCCCGTCGGCCGGCTGGTCGATCCGTACCGCGGACGCCGCCGCGCCGTCATTGACCGCCAACATCACCCGCTTCTCGCAATTCCTCACGCTCGTCGGCCTGACGGCGCTGATCGTCGGGGGCGTGGGCGTCGCCAATGCCGTGCGGGCCTATCTCGATTCCAAGCGCTCGGTGATCGCCACCTTCAAGTGCCTCGGGGCGCCTGCCTCGCTGGTGGCGCTCGTCTATCTCGCGCAGATCGCGCTGATCGCGGCGGCCGGCATCCTCATCGGCCTTGTCGCCGGCGCGCTGATGCCGATGGTGGCGATGCGCTTCCTCGATGGCATCCTGCCGGTGCCGGCCGAGGCGGCGCTCTATCCCTCCGCCCTTGTGCTTGCCGCCGTCTTCGGCCTCCTGACCGCGCTCGCCTTCGCCGTCCTGCCGCTTGGCCATGCCCGCGCGGTGCCGGCCACCGCACTCTTCCGCGAGCAGGGTTTTGAAGCGCGCGGCCTGCCGGGCTGGCCATACCTTCTGGGTGCGGGGCTGCTGCTGGCGGCGCTGGCGGGGCTTGCCGTCCTCACCGCCTATGACCGCAGGATCGCCCTCGTCTTCCTCGGGGCGATTGCCTTCTCCTTCGTCGTGCTGCGCGCCGTCGCCTGGCTGATCACCGTGCTCGCCCGGCGCAGCCCGCGGGTGAACTCGCCGGCCCTCAGGCTTGCGGTCGGCAATATTCACCGGCCGGGCGCGCTGACCTCCTCCGTCGTGCTCTCGCTCGGGCTCGGCCTTGCGCTTCTCGTCACGCTGACGCTGATCGACGGGAACCTGCGCCGCGAGCTCACCGGCAGCCTGCCGGAGCGCGCGCCGAACTTCTTCTTCGTCGACATCCAGGGCAGCGAGCTGGACGGGTTCCGCTCCGTGCTGAAGGCGAACCTGCCGGAAGGCAAGGTCGTCGAGGTGCCGATGCTGCGCGGCCGCGTCATGGAGCTCAACGGCGTCGACGTCGCCAGGGTCACGGTGCCGCCGGAAGGCCAATGGGTGCTGCGCGGCGACCGCGGCATCACCTATGCCAAAAATCTGCCGGAGAATTCGACGCTTTCCGAGGGGGCGTGGTGGCCGGCCGACTATTCCGGCGAGCCGCTCGTCTCCTTCTCGGCGGAGGAAGGCAAGGAACTCGGCCTCAAGCTCGGCGATACCGTGACGGTCAACGTGCTCGGGCGCAACATCACCGCGCGCATCGCCAATTTCCGCACCGTCGAATGGGAATCGCTGTCGATCAACTTCGTCATGGTCTTCTCGCCGAACACGTTTGCCGGCGCGCCGCACGCCTGGCTCGCCACGGTGATCGACCCCGGGGCAACGGCGGCCGAGGAGGCCGCCACGCTGAAGGCTGTGACGAACGCCTATCCGACCGTCACGAGCGTGCGCGTCAAGGATGCGCTCGACGTCATCGACGAGCTGGTCGGCCAGCTTGCGACGGCGATCCGCGCGGCGGCGGCCGTCGCGCTCATCGCCTCGATCCTCGTGCTTGCCGGGGCGCTCGCCGCCGGCAACCGGGCGCGGGTGCACGATGCGGTCGTCCTGAAGACGCTGGGCGCGACGCGCTCCACGCTGATCCGCGCCTTCAGCTACGAATACCTCATGCTGGGGCTGGCGACGGCGGTGTTCGCGCTCGTTGCCGGCGGGGCGGCGGCATGGTTCGTGGTGAGCCGCATCATGAAGCTGCCGTCAGCCTTCCTGCCGGACGTGGCGGTGACGACCGTGCTGATCGCGCTGGTGCTGACGGTCGGCATCGGCCTTGCCGGCACATGGCGCATCCTGGGACAGAAGGCCGCGCCGGTGCTCCGCGAGCTTTAAAATCGGCCGTTCCCGGCCTGCCGGAAGGTTGCGGGTCTTGTACGGAACACAATTCATGCGCATATTTACATCAGGCAAGCTGGAGCCCCGCAGCGGCTGCCTGGATCCCGCGAGCGCTTCGTTTCCCGAAGCGGACGGGCGGGAGCCCGACACCGTCTCTTCCAGGGGGCTTACGAGAGGAAAACATGGCTGATCTTCGCAATTACCAGACCCGAACGGCCAATGCCGGCACGCAGGCCGGCGCCGTCATCGACCAGGGCCTTCGCGCCTACATGCTCCGGGTCTACAACCTGATGGCCCTCGGCCTCGCCATTACCGGCTTCGTGGCCTATTTCGCCTCGCAGGCCGCCATCGCCGACGGGCAGCTCACCGCCTTCGGCCAGGCGATCTACCTGAGCCCGCTGCGCTGGGTCGTGATGCTGGCGCCGCTCGCGCTGGTGTTCTTCCTGAGCTTCCGCATCCACGCGATGAGCGTCGGCGCCGCGCAGGCGACCTTCTGGGTCTATGCCGGGCTGATGGGCCTGTCGCTGTCCTCGATCTTCCTCGTCTATACGGGCGCGAGCATCACGCAGACCTTCTTCGTCTCCGCCGCCGCCTTCGGCGCGCTGTCGCTGTTCGGCTACACGACGAAGCGGGACCTGTCGGCAATGGGTTCGTTCCTGGTGATGGGCCTCTTCGGCCTGATCATCGCCTCGCTCGTCAACCTGTTCCTGCACTCCTCGGCGCTCGACTTCGCGATCTCCGCGATCGGCGTCCTGGTCTTCGCCGGCCTCACCGCCTGGGATACGCAGAAGATCAAGGAAATGTACTTCGAAGCCGACGACGTCGCTGTGGCCGGCCGCAAGGCCATCATGGGTGCGCTGACGCTCTACCTCGACTTCGTCAACCTCTTCCTGTTCCTGCTGCGCTTCATGGGCAACCGCGACTGAGGCACGCAGCCGGATGGCTGAGTTCGAAGACCCCGCCGGAGACGGCGGGGTTTTTGTTTGGGCCGCAACCAAACGTGATGCGCCCGTTCATTGACGTTGATGCCGATTTGTGCGCATTATCGCGCAATCGTGCATGATCTGGTGAAATCGGTGTCCGGACAGGATCTTCTTCTCGGCGAGCGGCAGGCGCTCATCCGCGCACGCCTCGACCTTTCGGGGCGGGTGATCGCGGCGGCGCTGGCGCAGGAGCTCGGCGTGTCGGAGGACACGATCCGCCGGGATCTTCGCGAGATGGCCGCCTCCGGCCTCTGCCGCCGGGTCTATGGCGGGGCACTGCGCATCGCCGCCGCCTCGACCAGCATGAACGAGCGCATGGCGGTCGGCGGCGCGCGCAAGGCCGCGCTCGCGCGCCGTGCGGCGGGGCTCATCCCGCCCGGCGCCACCGTCTTCCTCGATGCCGGCAGCACGAACCTCGCGCTTGCCCGGGCGCTGCCGGCGGGGCACGGCCTGACGGTCGCGACCAATGCACCCGCCATCGCCGCCGCCCTCCTCGAACGCGACCTTGCGACGATCCAGCTCGGCGGGCTGATCGATCCGCGCGCGGGCGCGGCGATCGGCGCCAAGGCAATGCGCGATGCCGAGGCGCTCAGGCCGGACCTCCTTGTCCTCGGCGTCTGCGGCATCGACCCGGAGGCGGGCGTGACCGCCGAGAGCTTCGAGGAAGCGGAGTTCAAGCGCTTCGTCGCCTCGCGCAGCCGCGCCGTCATGGTCGTCGTGACCAATGACAAGCTATCCACCGCCGCCCCCTATTCGGTCGTGCCGCTCGCCCGTCTGGCGCAGGCCGTCATCGAAGGGGATGCGGACGAAACCGAGGCCGCCGCACTGACGGCGGCCGGCATCGAAACGCTGCGCGCCGACAAGGTGCCGGCATGACCTCCCGGAACGGACCTCCCATGACGACGCCTGAAAACGCCCTTGCCGGCAATTCCCTTGCCCGGACCTATTTCCCGCCCGCGCGGCTCGCCGTCTCCGGCCTCTTCCTGCTCAACGGCACCTTCGCGGGCGCCTGGGCGCCGAGGATCCCGGAATTTGCCAGCCGCCTCGGGCTTTCCGAATTCGGCCTCGGCCTGATGATCATGTGCTTCGGCATCGGCTCGCTCGTCCTGATGCCGATCGCCGGCGTGATGATTGCCCGCTTCGGCACGACGCGCACGCTGAAGGGCGCGGCGGCGCTGTTCCTTTCGACCATGCTGTGGCTGTCGCTCGCGCCGACCGTGCCGCTCGGCGTCGTCGCCATCTTCCTCTTCGGCGGCCTGCTCGGCGCGATGGACGTGGCGATGAACGGCAATGCCGTGGAGGTCGAAAAATCCATGAAGCGGGCGATCATGTCGTCCTGCCACGCCTTCTGGAGCCTCGGCGCCTTCATCGGCGCCACGACCGGCGGCTTCCTCATCGAGGCGCTGGGCGTGACGGGCCATGCTGTCCTGCTCACCGTCGCCGGTGCCGCGGCCCTCGCGTTCGCCTGGCCCTTCGTGCTGCACGATGCGCCGCATCCGAGCGAGGAGCGCCAGAAGGCGCGCCTGCCGATGACGCCGCTGCCCTGGCTGATCGGCCTCATGGCGCTCTTCTGCATGGTGCCGGAAGGCGCGATCCTCGACTGGGGCGCGCTCTACATGCGCAACGAGCTCGGCGCCTCCGTGGCCCTTTCGGGCTTCGCCTTCGGCACCTTCTCCTTCACCATGGCCGTCATGCGCTTTGCCGGCGACCATGTGCGCGACCGTTTCGGCGCGGTGAAGACGCTGCGCTTCTGCACCGTCATGGCCATTGCCGGCATGGTGATCGCCGGCACGGCGCCGGATGCCTATGTGGCGATGGCGGGCTTCGCGCTCTGCGGGGTCGGCATTTCCAACATGGTGCCCATCGCCTTTTCCGCGGCCGGCAACCTGCCCGGCTTCGCGCAGGGCGTGGCGCTCTCCGTGACGACGGTGATGGGCTATTCGGGCGCGCTCTTTGCGCCCTCCGTCATCGGCTTCGTCGCCGAGCATATCGGCTTTGCGCTCGTCTTCACCCTGCTGCCGGTGCTGTTCATCGTCGTGCTGCTGCTCTCGCACCATGCGGTGCATGCCGACGTGCGCGAGCGCCATTGACGACCGGTGCGGCGCGCGGCGATCAAATCGTCGCGCCTGCCGGCGCTTGCGGTTGACAAGCCACATTTCCTGATCCACCTGAGGGCAAAGGCCGCGCCCGAGGCCATGCGCGGCCGCTTTTCGAGCAAGAGGCTCCAAAATGTCCTTTTCCTTCGACTTTGAACCGAAGCCGCGGCGCCGGTCCGTCGGCGTCGATGTCGGCGGCGTGCTGGTCGGCGGCGGCGCGCCGGTCGTCGTCCAGTCGATGACGAACACGGATACGGCGGATATCGACGGGACGGTGGCGCAGGTGGCCGCGCTCTTCCGCGCCGGGTCCGAGATCGTGCGCATCACCGTCGACCGCGACGAGAGCGCGGCGGCGGTGCCGAAGATCCGCGAGCGGCTCTTGCGCCTCGGCATGGACGTGCCGCTCGTCGGCGACTTCCACTATATCGGCCACAAGCTGCTCGCCGACCATCCGGCCTGCGCGGAGGCGCTTGCGAAATACCGCATCAATCCCGGCAATGTCGGCTTCAAGGACAAGAAGGACCGGCAGTTCGCCGCCATCGTCGAGACGGCGATCCGCCACGACAAGCCGGTGCGCATCGGCGTCAACTGGGGCTCGCTCGACCAGGAGCTCCTGACCCGGCTGATGGACGAGAACCAGGCGGCGGGCTCGCCCCTGACGGCGCAGGAGGTGATGCGCGAGGCGATCTGCCAGTCGGCGCTGCTTTCGGCCGAGCTTGCCGAGGAGATCGGCCTTGCGCGCGACCACATCATCCTGTCGGCCAAGGTCTCCAACGTGCAGGACCTCATTGCCGTCTACGCCATGCTGTCGGCGCGCTCCGACCATGCGCTGCATCTCGGCCTGACGGAGGCCGGCATGGGCACCAAGGGCGTCGTCGCCTCCTCCGCCTCGCTCGGCATCCTCCTCCAGCAGGGCATCGGCGACACGATCCGCATCTCGCTGACGCCGGAGCCCGGCGGCGACCGCACCCGCGAGGTGCAGGTGGCGCAGGAACTCCTGCAAGTCATGGGCTTCCGCCAGTTCATCCCCGTCGTCGCCGCCTGTCCGGGGTGCGGGCGCACCACCTCGACGGTGTTCCAGGAACTCGCGCAGAAGATTCAGGACGACATCCGCAAGAACATGCCGGTCTGGCGGGAGAAATATCCGGGCGTCGAAGGCCTCAAGGTCGCCGTCATGGGCTGCATCGTCAACGGGCCGGGCGAGAGCAAGCACGCCGATATCGGCATCTCGCTGCCCGGCACCGGGGAGCTCCCCATCGCTCCGGTCTATGTCGACGGCAAGAAGGCGATGACGCTGCGCGGCACCAATATCGCGGGCGAGTTCGAGGCGCTGGTCAACGACTATATCGAGAAGCGCTACGGTACGGGTCAGGCGGCCGCCGAGTAAGGCTGGCAGTCTGCCGGCGTGTGAAAGTGCAGTTCCGGCCGCATCCTGTATCCCGCATTCCGCAAACCTCTCCTCCGTCATGCTCGGGCTTGACCCGAGCATCCATCACCGTTGCGGTATATGGATCCTCGGCTCAAGGCCGAGGATGACGTCGGTGGGTGGGGGAAGGCAGGCCATCGAGCGAAGCGGAGGGCGATGAAGCGGTGGGCGTGCCGAGGCTGCCCTTCCTCAGACGATCTCCTCGAGCGCGGCGACCAGCCGGTCGCATTCCTCGGCCGTGCCGATGGTGATGCGCAGGAAATCCGAGATGCGGGGCTTGGCGAAGTGGCGCACGAGGACGGCGCGTTCGCGAAGGCCCTTTGCCAGCGCCTCGCCGCCGTGATCCGGGTGGCGGGCGAAGACGAAGTTCGCCTGCGAGGGCAGCACCTCGAAGCCGCGCTGGCGCAGCGCCCCGGTGACGCGCTCGCGCTGCTCGATCACCTTGCCGCGCGTTAGGTCGAACCATTCCCGGTCGTCGATGGCGGCGGCAGCGCCGGCCTGCGCGACGCGGTCGAGCGGGTAGGAGTTGAAGCTGTCCTTCACGCGCTCCAGCGCATCGATCAGCGGGCGCTGGCCCACGGCATAGCCGACACGCAGGCCCGCCAGCGAGCGGGACTTGGAGAGCGTGTGGATGACGAGCAGGTTGTCATATTTCCTCGTCAGCGGGATCGCGCTCTCGCCGCCGAAATCGATATAGGCCTCGTCGATCACCACCGGCAGGTCGGGATGCTCGGCGACGAGCTTTTCGATTGCAGCAAGCGGCAGGCCGATGCCGGTCGGCGCATTCGGGTTCGGCAGGATGATCGCGCCGGCCGGGCGGGCGTAATCGGCAAGGTCGACGGTGAAATCGTCCTTCAGCGGGATCTCCACCGACTCGATGCCGAAGAGGCGGCAATAGGTCGGGTAGAAGCTGTAGGTGATGTCCGGGTAGAGGAGCGGCTTCTCATGCTTGAGGAGCGCGACGAAAGCGTGCGCCAGCACCTCGTCCGAGCCGTTGCCGACGAAGACCTCGTCCGCTTCGACGCCGTGGAAGCGGGCGATGGACTGGCGCAGCGCCAGCGCGGACGGATCGGGATAGAGCTTGAGGCTGCCCGTTACTGCGGCCTGCATGGCGGCGATCGCCTTCGGCGAGGGGCCGTAGGGGTTCTCGTTGGTGTTGAGCTTGGTGAGGTTTTGGATGCGCGGCTGCTCGCCGGCGATATAGGGCTTGAGCGTGGCGACGATCGGCGACCAGAATTTGCTCATGGCGTCAATTCCTGCGATTTGCGATGAAATGGGCGGCTTCGATCAGGATGCCGGCCCGATGGCTGAACGGCGCAAGCAGCGCCTCGGCCTCCGCAACGAGTTCCTTGAGCCGGTTTTCCGCCCAGGCCTGGCCCCTGCGGGAAACCAATGTCGCCTTGCCGCGCCCGGCGTCCTTGCCGGTCGCCTTGCCCATGGTGGCGGCGTCGGCGGTAAGGTCGAGCAGGTCGTCGGCAATCTGGAAGGCAAGGCCGATGGTCTCGCCGTAGCGGCGCAGCGTCCGCCGGTCCTCGGCGGAGGCGCCGGCGACGATGGCGCCGGCCTCGCAGGCAAAGCGCAGCAGTGCGCCGGTCTTCATCGCCTGCAGGGTGACGATGCCGTCCTCGTCGGGCGCCACCTTCTCCGCCGCAAGGTCGAGCGCCTGGCCGCCCGCCATGCCGCCGAGGCCGGCGGCGCGGGAAAGCGCCAGCACCAGCGCCGTCTTGGCGGCGTCCGGCAGGCGCGTTTCGGGCGCGGCGACGATGTCGAAGGCGAGCGTCAGCAGGCTGTCGCCGGCAAGGATGGCGGCGGCCTCGTCGAAGGCGATATGCACGGTCGGCTGGCCGCGACGCAGGTCATCGTCGTCCATCGCCGGCAGGTCGTCGTGGACGAGCGAATAGCAGTGGATGCATTCGAGCGCGGCGCCGATGCGCAGCGCGCTCTCCCTTGCCGCGTCGCCGAAGAGCGCGGCGGATTCGATGACGAGGAAGGGCCGCAGGCGCTTGCCGCCGTTGAGAACCCCATGGCGCATGGCGCAAAGCAGGCGCTCGGGGCGGGCGATCTCGTCCGTCTGCAGGCCGCCGGAGAGCAGGGTGGCGAGCAGCGCCTCCACCGCCTCGGCATTGCTTTTCAGAAAAGTCTGGAACTGCTGGTGACGTTCGCTCATGGCCGCTCTTTGACATGGGCTTTCGGGGGACGCAACGGCAATGCCCGCGCGGGTCTCAAAGATTCGCGCCGCAGACTGGTTTTTGCCAGGCCGTGACGGTATGAAGGCCGAGCGACGGGAGGAGGGGCACCGGCTCTTGGACATCGTACCGGAAACACGGGCAGAGACGGAGGTTCGATCCGGTGAGGGGGACGGCTGGATGACCCGACTTCGCCGGCAATGGCGCTGCGTCGTCCTTGCCTTCGTCGCCCTCGCGGCGCTGCCCTATGTGCTGATCCTCCTCTATGCCGTCGAGTTCGTCCGCCCGGTCTCGACGCTGATGCTGCGCGATCTCGTGCTCCTGCGCGGCTACGACCGGCAATGGGTGTCCTTCGACGACATCTCGCCCAATCTCGTGCAGGCCGTGATGATGTCGGAGGACGGGCAATATTGCTTTCATGCCGGCGTCGACTGGGGCCAGATGCGCGCCGTGGTCAACGAGGCGCTCGCCGGCGAGCAGACGCGCGGGGCGAGCACCATCCCCATGCAGACGGCCAAGAACCTCTTCCTGTGGAACGGCCGCTCCTTCGTGCGCAAGGCGATGGAACTGCCGCTGGCCGTCGCCGCCGATTTCGTCTGGAGCAAGCGGCGGCTGATGGAGATCTATCTCAACATCGCCGAATGGGGCCCCGGTATCTACGGCATCGAGGCGGCCGCGCGGCACCATTTCAACGTCCCGGCGGCGAAGCTCACGCGCCGGCAGGCCGCGCTGCTCGCCGTCTCGCTGCCCAATCCCTTCGAGCGCAACGCCGGCAAGCCGGGGCGGGGATTGCAGCGCCTCGCGCGGCTGATCGAGCGGCGGGCGAGCCGGTCGGGCGAATATATCAAGTGCCTTTATGAGTGAGTTCAGGGCTTTTCATTGGCGTGCGCGCGCCTGAGCGCATAGGGTCCGACGCATCCCAAGGAGCCCCGCGAATGTCAGACCTCACCCTCTATGTCGGCAACAAGAACTATTCCTCCTGGTCCTTCCGGCCGTGGATCGCCATGGAAGCGGCGGGCGTGCCCTTCAAGGACGTGGTGATCCCCTTCGATTTCGCCGCCGGCAATCCCGAATTCCGCAAGATCTCGCCGACCGGCCGGGTGCCGGTACTGCATCACGGCGATGTTCGGGTGTGGGAATCGCTCGCCATCATCGAATATGTCGCCGAGCTTTTCCCCGAGGCCGGCATCTGGCCGAATGACCGGGCGGCGCGCGCCGAGGCGCGGGCGATCTCCATGGAGATGCTCTCGGGCTTCCGGGCCTTGCGGGGCGCCTGCCCGATGAACATCCGCCGCGCGCCGGGCGAGATCGACCTGCCGGAAGGCGTGAGCGACGACGTCGCCCGCATCGAGGCCATCTGGAAGGCGGCGCTTGCCCGCTCGGGCGGGCCGTTCCTGTTCGGCGCCTTCTCCGCCGCGGACGCCATGTATGCGCCGGTCGTCAACCGCTTCGAGATCTACCGCCTGACGAAGGACGAGACGGTGCTTGCCTACATGGCGCGCGTGAAGGCGCATCCGGCCTGGCAGAAATGGCAGGCGGCGGCGCTCGCCGAGCCCTGGATCGTCCCCGAGGATGAAGCGTGACGAAAAAATCCGGCCGGGGACTGGTCAAGCGGGGTTTTGCCATGTATAAGCCCGGCCAATTTCCGAGATAACGGCACGTCCCTGTCAGCCATCCGGTGGCCTGAGGATGTGTTTGCCCGATAAGTGGAGTTTATGAAATGGCCGTTCCGAAAAGAAAAGTGAGCCCGTCCAAGCGCGGTATGCGCCGTTCCGCAGACGCCCTGAAGGCTCCGACCTATATCGAAGACAAGAACTCGGGCGAACTGCGCCGTCCGCACCACATCGACCTGAAGACCGGCATGTATCGTGGCCGCCAGGTCCTGACGCCGAAGGAAAACGCATAAGCGTTTCGGCATAAGCCAAGTTCAAAGGGCCGGCTCGACCGGCCCTTTTCTTTTGCTCCTTATTCTTTCCGGGCGCGCGACATTTTCTTGTGCCGAATCTTCGGCTAAGACGGCGGAAAGGTTGTCCCGAGAACAACCCAAGGGAGCGTCGCACATGCTTTTGGCCATACCGCTGCTGATCATTCCGTTCGTCCTCTACAACCTCGCCATGACGGGGCTTTTCGGCGACGGGGGCGTTGCCGTGCTCGACAGCGAGGTGATGGCGGTCAACATGCTCTCCGGCACGACCTGGACCATGGCCTTCGGCGACCTCCTCATCTTCATCGCGCTGGTGCTGCTCTTCGTGGAGATCCTGAAGGCGACGCGCCCCGGCTCGCGCGCCCTCTTCGACCACATGCTGTCGATGGTGCTGTTCGTCGCCTTCCTCGTCGAGTTCCTGCTGGTGCAGGGCGCGGCGACGCAGATCTTCTTCATCCTGATGACGATCTCGTTCATCGACGTGATCGCAGGCTTCTCCGTATCGATCCGCACGGCGGGGCGGGATGTCTCGATAGGGCTCTGACGAGAGAGGAACCGGGCCGCGGTTTTTCAGTAGGCCTTCGCCCCGCCAATGCCGCGTCTGCGCTTGGCATGGATGGTCGGGTCAGGCCCGACCATGACGACGGGGAGATTGGATGCGGGTTCTGCCGGCCTGCGCCGCCTTTCTCAGCTCAGCTTGTCGAGCTTCGTCTGCAGCGCGCGAAGCTGTTCCTTCAGCTCGTCGAGGTCCTTCGCCTCGGCCTTGCGCGTTTCCTTTTGCGGGGCGGCGCTGGCGAAGGGGGAGAACATCTTCATCGCCTGCTGGAACAGTTCGGTATTGCGCCGGGTCGTCTCCTCGATGAGCTGCATCGGCACCTGGAGGTTCTTGCCGAGCGGGGTGTCGCCGAAGGTCTTGTTGATCTGCTCGCGCATCTGCGACTGCTGCTCGGTGAAAGCCTGCATGGAGTGCTCGAGATAGCTCGGCACGACCATCTGCATCTGGTCGCCGTAATAGGAGATCAGCTGGCGCAGGAAGGAGATGGGCAGCAGCGTGTTGCCGGTCTTGGATTCCTGCTCGAAGATGATCTGCGTCAGCACCGAATGGGTGATGTCCTCGCCGGACTTGGCGTCCTGCACGGTGAAATCCTCGCCCTTCTTGACCATGACCGCGAGGTCGTCGAGCGTCACATAGGTGCTGGTGCCCGTGTTGTAGAGGCGGCGGTTGGCGTATTTCTTGATGACGATCTGACCGTCGTTCCTGGCCATTAGGGTCTCCTCATCCCCGTATTCCCATGTGCTTTTTGGTTGCGGGGAGTATCGGCAAAAAGACGGCGGCTGACAATCGAATTGTGCGATGCGGCGAGGAATGCTGCGCAACATGGAAATTCATGCTGCGCGTCGCCCCGATGAAATTTTAGCGGCATCGGATATCCCGTTTGACTCTCCCTGCCCGCTTTGCCAGTTTTGGTTCCGGGAGAACCGCCGGGCTTGCGCCGTTCGTGCGCCGGGCCCGGTTCCAAGGCCGGCCGAAAGGCCGTCAGAACTGAGGAAGCACATCATGAGCACCCCGTCCATCGTCATCGCCAGTGCCGGCCGCACCGCGGTCGGGTCCTTCAACGGAGCCTTCGCCAACACGCCCGCCCACGAACTGGGCGCGGCCGTGATCTCGGCGGTTCTGGAGCGCGCGGGCGTGGCGGCCGAAGAGGTGGACGAGGTGATCCTCGGCCAGGTCCTCCAGGCCGGCGAGGGCCAGAACCCGGCCCGCCAGGCCGCGATCAAGGCGGGGCTCCGGCAGGAGGCGACCGCCTGGGGCATGAACCAGCTCTGCGGCTCGGGCCTTCGCGCCGTCGCGCTCGGCATGCAGCAGATCGCCACGGGCGATGCCGGCATCATCGTCGCCGGCGGCATGGAATCCATGTCGATGGCGCCGCACTGCGCGCATCTGCGCGGCGGCGTGAAGATGGGCGACTTCAAGATGATCGACACCATGATCAAGGACGGCCTGACGGACGCCTTCTACGGCTACCATATGGGCATCACCGCCGAGAACGTCGCCAAGCAGTGGCAGCTCTCCCGCGAGGAGCAGGACACCTTCGCCGTCGCCTCGCAGAACAAGGCCGAGGCCGCCCAGAAGGAGGGCCGCTTCAAGGACGAGATCGTTCCCTTTATCGTCAAGACCCGCAAGGGCGACATCACCGTCGATGCCGACGAATATATCCGCCACGGCGCCACCCTCGACGCCATGGCCAAGCTGAAGCCGGCCTTCGACAAGGAAGGCACGGTGACGGCGGCCAATGCCTCCGGCCTCAACGACGGGGCGGCCGCGACCCTCCTGATGAGCGAGGCCGAGGCCTCGCGCCGCGGCATCCAGCCGCTTGCCCGCATCGTCTCCTGGGCGACGGCCGGCGTCGACCCGAAGATCATGGGCACCGGCCCGATCCCCGCCTCCCGCAAGGCGCTGGAAAAGGCCGGCTGGAAGATCGGCGATCTCGACCTCGTCGAGGCCAACGAGGCCTTCGCCGCCCAGGCCTGCGCGGTCAACAAGGACCTCGGCTGGGATCCCGCCATCGTCAACGTCAACGGCGGCGCCATCGCCATCGGCCATCCGATCGGCGCCTCCGGTGCGCGCGTCCTCAACACGCTGCTCTTCGAGATGAAGCGCCGCGGCGTCTCGAAGGGCCTTGCCACGCTCTGCATCGGCGGCGGCATGGGCGTCGCCATGTGCGTCGAGCGCATGTAGGCATCCTTTCACGGACTGCTTTGCCAGGACCTGCCGCCGGCAGGGCGACGGGTCACCACGAAAACAATATCGAGGGGAGTGAGCCACATGAGCAGAGTAGCACTGGTAACGGGGGGATCGCGGGGCATCGGCGCAGCCATTTCGGTTGCGCTGGAGGCCGCCGGATACAAGGTAGCTGCGAACTATGCCGGCAACGACGATGCCGCGAACGCCTTCAAGGCGGAGACCGGCATTCCGGTCTACAAGTGGGACGTGTCGAGCTACGAATCCTGCGTCGAGGGGATCGGCCGGGTGGAAGCCGATCTCGGGCCGGTGGACATCCTCGTCAACAATGCGGGCATCACCCGCGACGCGATGTTCCACAAGATGACGCCTGACCAGTGGGGCGCGGTGATCAACACTAACCTCACCGGCCTCTTCAACATGACGCATCCGGTCTGGTCGGGCATGCGCGACCGCAGCTTCGGCCGCGTCATCAACATCTCGTCGATCAACGGCCAGAAGGGCCAGATGGGCCAGGCGAACTATTCCGCCGCCAAGGCCGGCGACCTCGGCTTCACCAAGGCGCTCGCCCAGGAGGGCGCGGCCAAGGGCATCACGGTCAACGCCATCTGCCCCGGCTATATCGGCACGGAAATGGTGCGCGCCATCCCGGAAAAGGTGCTGAACGAGCGGATCATCCCGCTGATCCCGGTCGGACGCCTCGGCGAGCCGGACGAGATCGCCCGCATCGTCGTCTTCCTCGCCTCGGACGACGCCGGCTTCATCACCGGCTCGACCATCTCGGCGAATGGCGGCCAGTTCTTCGTCTGAGGCTGGCCGGGAAAACGGAACACGGCGCCTTCGGGCGCCGTTTTCATTCGGAGACAAGGAGAGGCCATGAAACAGGAAAAGCTGGGCGAAGAGGCGATCGGCGAGGCGCTGGTCGGCCTCGACGGCTGGACGCGGTCGGGCGACGGCGTCGCCATCGAGAAGAGCTACAGGTTCAAGTCCTTCCGCGAAGCCTTCGGCTTCATGACGGAGGCGGCGCTGGCCGCAGAGAAGTTCAACCACCATCCCGAATGGTTCAACGTCTACAACCGCGTCGACGTGCGGCTGACCAACCACGATGCGGGCGGCCTTACCGAGCTCGACTTCAAGCTGGCGGCCGCCATGGACAAGGCCGCGGCCCTGCGCACGAAGAGTTGAAGGCGCATGGGCGCATTCCCATATGATGATCCGCCGGGCTATGCCGGCATCGCCACCTGAAGGAGGCCATGCATGGATGACGTGAAGATCGGCGAGATCCTTCTGCCGGGGGACGAGGACGAACAGGAGCGCCAGAGCCGGCGCGTGAAGAAGCGGTTCTGGCCGGTTCTCAAGCGCGCGATGCGGCAGGTGCCGTTCTCCCGCGATCTCGTGGCATCCTACTATTGCGCGCTCGATCCGCGCACGCCGACCAAGGTGCGCGGCATCCTGCTTGCGGCGCTCGCCTATTTCGTGCTGCCGCTCGACGGTATTCCGGATTTCTTCGCGATCGTCGGCTTTTCCGACGATATCGCCGTGCTGACGGCGGCCTTCGCGGCGATCCGCGGCCATATCCGCGAGGACCATTACGCCTCCGCCGACAAGGCGCTTGCGGACGAAGCGGACATGCAACCCGCCGGTTGAGCGGGCCCTGCCGGATTCGGGTCAAATTCTTGCCCTATTCCTTGTGCCTTTAAGGGCATCGACGGGTTTCATCTCACCAACTGGGGACTGGGCACGCCCGCCTTTCCTGCAAAAGGCGTGGCGGACATCGACGCAGATTTGTCCCGGTGCGGCGCGGAAGACCTTCGTAAAATGGGCGTCTGTTGACGGTTTGGTAACCTGAATTAAGTCAAAATGAACCAAATCGTTATCATGCATGGCCGACACCGGCGTGGAAGGCATCGCCTTCGGCCGGGCAAACACTGGCAAGACAACCGGCAGGAAAACATGTTCGTAAGAAAGCTCGCAACCGCACTCGCCCTCGTTCTGACGACCGCAGGCGTTGCCTCGGCACAGACGCCGACGCGCATTCAGCAGTTCAATGCCTGGGGTGCCTATTCCTACCAGTCGAACGGCGGCAAGGTCTGCTACGTGCTCTCGGTGCCGAAGGAAAAGAACCCGGCCGGCGTCGACCACGGCGACGTCTTCTTCCTCGTCTCGCAGCGCCCCGGCCAGAACATCTCCTACGAGCCGCAGGCGATGATGGGCTATCCGCTGCAGGAAAGTTCCAAGGTCAACGTCGTCGTCGACGGCCGCACCTTCGTCATGTTCACCAAGGGCAACTCGGCCTGGGTGGAGAACGCCGCCGAGGAGCCGGCGCTGGTCGCGGCCATGAAGGGCGGCAAGGACATGCAGGTCCAGGCGAAATCGCGCCGCGGCACGGCGACCTCCTATTCCTATTCGCTCTCCGGCATCTCGGCCGCGCTGAAGCAGATCGAAAGCTGCCGCTGATTTTTGATCGGCATTCGACGAGGGGGCCGGCCTTGCGCCGGCCCTTTTCGTTTGGCCCGGGCCGGCTGCGGGCAAGGCAGGTGACTTTCCGCCGGAACAATGCTAAAGGGCCGCCAACCGGACCGTGTGCCGCAATGACCGGCGCTTTCGGGTCCACGATGAACTTCAGTCGAGCATGGACCGCTTGCGGCGCAAAAGCCTGCGCCGCTCTCTGCGTTCCGAGGAATGACCCGATGGCAAGCATGGACTTTCTCAATACGGCCGAACCCGTCAAGGCGCCGGTCGTCCGCAATCTCCCGGCCGCCGAAAAGCCGTCGCTGATCGGCCTTTCGCGCGAGGACATGGGCCGCGCGCTGGCCGAAAAGGGCGTGCCGGAGCGGCAGGTGAAGATGCGCGTCAGCCAGCTCTGGCACTGGCTCTATGTGCGCGGCGTCTCCGATTTCGACGACATGACGAACGTCTCCAAGGACATGCGCGAGATGCTGAAGACGCATTTCACCGTCGCGCGGCCGGAGATCGTCGAGGAGCAGGTGTCGAGCGACGGCACGCGCAAGTGGCTGTTGCGCTTTCCCCCGCGCGGCGCCGGTCGTCCGGTCGAGATCGAGACCGTCTACATTCCGGAAGAGGGCCGCGGCACGCTCTGCATCTCCAGCCAGGTCGGCTGCACGCTCACCTGCTCCTTCTGTCATACCGGCACGCAGAAGCTGGTGCGCAACCTGACGGCGGAGGAAATCCTTTCCCAGCTCCTGCTCGCCCGCGACCGGCTCGGCGACTTCCCCGACCGCGACACGCCGGCCGGCGCCATCGTTCCCGCCGAGGGCCGCAAGGTCTCCAACATCGTCATGATGGGCATGGGCGAGCCGCTCTACAATTTCGAGAGCGTGAAGACGGCGCTGCTGATCGCCACGGACGGCGACGGGCTTTCGCTCTCCAAGCGCCGGGTGACGCTGTCGACCTCCGGCATCGTGCCGGAAATCTACCGCACCGGCTCGGAGATCGGCGTCATGCTGGCGATCTCGCTCCATGCCGTGCGCGACGAGCTGCGCGACATGCTGGTGCCGATCAATAAGAAATATCCGCTGAAGGACCTGCTGGAGGCCTGCCGGGCCTATCCGAGCCTGTCGAACGCGCGGCGCATCACCTTCGAATATGTGATGCTGAAGGATGTTAACGACAGCCTGGAGGATGCCAAGCTGCTGGTGCAGCTCCTGAAGGGCATTCCGGCGAAGATCAACCTCATCCCGTTCAATCCCTGGCCGGGCACGAACTACCAGTGTTCGGACTGGGAGCAGATCGAGCGCTTCGCGGATTTCATCAACCAGGCCGGCTACGCCTCGCCGATCCGCACCCCGCGCGGCCGCGACATCCTCGCCGCCTGCGGCCAGCTCAAGTCGGAATCCGAGCGCATGCGCAAGGTCGAGCGCATGGCCTTCGAGGCGATGATGATCGCCGGGCACGGCGAGGACGACTGAGGAGCAGGCTGCGCTCCCACGTCCCATCAGAAAATATGATCGACCGAGCGGGTCGCGAGAATTGATTTGACCGGCCGTTTTGCCTAGAAACGGCCTAAAATCATTCAGGGAGACCCATCCATGCGCCATATCCTGCTCGCCTTCGCGGCAACGCTCGCGATCACGCTGCCCGCACAGGCCGAAGACGTCACGGTCGCCGTGACCGCCATCGTCGAACATCCGGCGCTCGATGCCGCCCGCGACGGCGTCAAGGAAGCGCTGGAAGCGGCCGGCTACAAGGAAGGCGAGAACCTGAAGTTCATCTACGAATCGGCGCAGGGCAACCCCGCGACGGCCGCGCAGATCGCCCGCCAGTTCGTCGGCGAAGGCCCGAACGTCATCGTGCCGATCTCCACGCCGTCCGCCCAGGCCGTCGTTTCCGCCACGAAGGATATCCCGGTCGTCTTCACGGCCGTCTCCGATCCGGTCGGTGCGCAGCTCGTCACGAACATGGACAAGCCCGGCGGCAACGTCACCGGCCTTTCCGACATGTCGCCGGTCGCCGAGCATCTGGCACTGATCAAGGAAATCCTGCCCAACGCCAAGACGATCGGCTTCCTCTACAATTCGGGTGAAGCCAACTCCGTCTCGCTGCTCGCCGTCCTGAAGGCGGAAGCCGAGAAGGCGGGCCTCACGGTCGTCGAATCCGCCGCCACCAAGTCGGCCGAGGTGCAGGGCGCCGCCCGCGCGCTGGTCGGCCGCGCCGATGCGATCTACATCCCGACGGACAACACGATCATCTCGGCGCTGGAAGGCGCGGTCGCCGTTGCCGAGGAAGCCAAACTCCCGCTCTTCACCGCCGACACGGATTCCGTCTCGCGCGGCGCCATCGCGGCCCTCGGCTTCAATTACCATGACGTCGGCAAGCAGACGGGTGAAGTCGTCGTGCGCATCCTCAAGGGTGAGAATCCCGGCGACATCGCCGTGAAGGTCGCGGCCGGCACGGACCTCGTCGTCAACAAGTCCGCCGCCGCCAAGATGGGCGTCACCCTGCCGGAAGCCGTCATCGGCCGCGCGACCCGCGTGATCGAATAATCCGGGCTCCCGGACAACCGAAATCGGAATCAACCGCTGCCGGATCGCCCGGCGGCGGTTGATCTGTTAAGAAGGCCCATCCCGCGGGAACGCGGAACGGGTAGTGCCAAGAGAAAGCCGAGAGCCGTGAGCCTGATTGCCTTCTGGGGTGCCGTCGAACTGGGGCTGGTCTTCGCCTTCGTTTCGATCGGCGTTTACCTTGCCTTCCGCGTGCTGGATTTTCCGGACCTGACCGTGGACGGATCCTTTCCGCTCGGTGCCGCCGTCGCGGCCGTGCTGATCATCGCGGGGCTCAATCCCTGGCTCGCATCGGCCGTCGCCATGGTGGCGGGCGCCCTTGCCGGCCTCGTCACGGCGATGCTGAACGTGCGTTTCCGCATCCTCAACCTCCTCGCCTCGATCCTGACGATGATCGCGCTCTTCTCGGTGAACCTGCGCGTCATGGGCAAGCCGAACGTCGCGCTGATCAATGCCGAGACGATGATCAGCCCCTTCTTCGGCCACGGCCTCAGGGATTTCTACGTCCGTCCGCTCTTCGTCGGCGTCCTCGTCGTCGTCGCGGTCATCGTCGTCTGGCGCTTCCTTGAGAGCGATGCCGGCCTTTCGATGCGTGCGACCGGGGCGAATGCCCGCATGGCCCGCGCGCAGGGCGTCGACACCAACCGGCAGATCTATCTCGGCATCGCGCTTTCCAATGCGCTGGTCGCCCTCGGCGGCGCGCTCTTCGCCCAGACGAACGGCTTTGCCGACGTCACCTCGGGCGTCGGCACCATCGTCGTCGGCCTTGCCGCCGTCATCATCGGCGAGACGCTGTTCGGCGCGCGCGGCATCCTCGCCGCGCTGATCGGCTGCGTCGTCGGTTCGATCCTCTACCGCATCGCCATCCAGCTCGCCCTGTCGTCCGACGTCCTGGGCCTGCAGGCCTCCGACCTCAATTTCGTGACGGCGGTGCTCGTCACCGTGGCGCTCGTGCTGCCGCGCCTTCGCCGCGGGGGAGCCGCTTGATGATCTCCGTTTCCGATATCAAGGTCGTCTTCGGCAAGGGTACGCCGCTGCAGAAGCAGGCGCTGAACGGCGTCAGCCTCACCATCGAGGAAGGCCAGTTCGTCACCGTCATCGGCTCGAACGGTGCGGGCAAGTCGACGCTGCTCGGCGTCCTCGCCGGCGACGTCATCGCGACCGAAGGCCAGGTGAAGATCGGCACCGCCGACGTGACGCGCCAGGGCACCGCCGCCCGCGCCGGCCGCGTCGCCCGCGTCTTCCAGGATCCGCTGACGGGAAGCTGCGGCGCGCTCTCCATCGAGGAGAACCTTGCGCTTGCCGCAAGGCGCGGCGAACGGCGCGGCCTTGCCGCGGCGCTCGGGCCGCAGCGCCGCGCGCATTTCCGCGAGCGCATCGCCGAGTTGAACCTTGGCCTGGAAAACCGCATGCGCGACCGGATGGATCTTCTGTCCGGCGGCCAGCGGCAGGCCGTCTCGCTCGTCATGGCGACGCTTGCCGGCTCCGACGTGCTGCTGCTCGATGAGCACACGGCCGCGCTCGACCCGGGCATGGCCGAGTTCATCATGACCCTCACGCAGAAGATCGTCTCCGAGCGCAAGCTGACGACGCTGATGGTGACGCACTCGATGCGTCAGGCGCTCGACTACGGCCACCGCACCGTCATGCTGCACGGCGGGGAGATCGTGCTGGACGTCGCCGGCGACAACCGCAGGAATTTGCAGGTCGAAGACCTCATCGCCATGTTCCGCAAGATGCGCGGCCAGACGCTGGACGACGACGCCTTGCTGATCGGCTGAGGCCGGTCAGCGGGACTGGGTGAGGAAGATCTTCATCGCGAAGACCGAGAACACGCCGGCGAAGGTATAATCGATGCCGCGCAGCACCTTCGGGTTCTGCTGGAGCCAGCTTGCCAGCCGGTCGGCGGCAAGGATGACGATCACGTTCACCGGAATGCCGACGACGATGAAGAACAGGCCGAGGAAGATCAGCTTGCCGGTGACGTTCGGGTCGCCGGCCGAGATGAACTGCGGCAGGAAGGTCATGAAGAAGATGATGACCTTGGGATTGAGCAGGTTCACCCAGAAGCCGGACGAGATATTGACAAGTACGGTGCCGCGCGGGCCGGCCGCCGCCTTCACCGTGAAATTCGAACCGTAGCGGATCGCCTGCACGGCAAGCCACAGCAGGTAGGCGGCCCCGCCCGTCTTCAGGATCAGGAAGGCCGTCGGCGAGGCGGTGATCAGCGCCGAGATGCCGAAGGCGACGAGCATCGTGTGGACGACGATGCCGAGGCTGGTGCCGATCACCACAAAGAGCGCCGGCCCGCGGCCCTGCGACAGCGCCCGGCTGATCGAGAGCGTCATGTCGGGACCCGGCGTCATGGCCAGCAGCAGGCTGGCGGCCGTGAAGGCAAGGAGCGTTGCAAGCGTGGGCAGGAAGTCCATGGCGACGGTTTCCGGAAGTCGGAGAAGATGGAAGACGTCTAATCCGGCTTTCGGAAGATTACCAATCAAAGTCTATGATGGGCTGTTACCGTGATGGAGATGGGTCAGCCCTCCTCCACGAAGGCCCTGAATTTCTCCGCATAGTCCTTGTGCCAGCGCGAGAGCGGCGGGCGGTTCCCGATGATGTCGCCCATCGCCCAGGCCATGCGGCGCTCGTCGAGGGCGCGGGGTACGTCGTTGTCGGGGCAGAGGATGTAGAAATCGCCGCGCTCCAGGCTCTCCATCATGAATTCGACGGTCTGGGCCGGCGTCCAGGCGGCATGCGGCTTTTCGGTGCGCTCGCCCCTCGTGAGCGCCGTGAAGACGAAGCCGGGGATGAGGAGATGGGCGGAGACCTTCGCGCCTTCGGTGTTGCGCAGCTCGTGCTCCAGCGCCTCGGTGAAGACCTTCACGCCGGCCTTGGAGACGTTGTAGGCCGGGTTGCCGGGCGGCGTGGTGATGCCCTGCTTGGAGCCGGTGTTGATGATGAGGCCCGGTTCGCCATGGGCCAGCATGTCGGGGCCGAAGACCTGCGTGCCGTGGATGACGCCCATCAGGTTGACGGAAAGGATATGGTCCCAGTTCGCTTCGGCGCTGAAGATGGAGGTATCCGGCTGGATGCCGGCATTGTTCATCAGCACATGCACGCGGCCGAAGCGCTGCAGCACGGCGCGTTGCAGCGCTTCCAGCTCGTGGCGGTGGGCAACGTCGGTTTCCACCGCCATGACGTTGGCCTCGCCCGAAATGGCCTCGATTTCCGCGCGGGCCTCGCCGAGCCGGTCGGCATCGCGGTCGGCAAGCGCGACACACATGCCGGCCTCCGCGAAGCGCCTCGCGGCGGCAAGGCCGATGCCGGAGGCGCCGCCCGTGATGACGGCGACGTTGGCCGGCTTGATGATATCCGAAATCTTCGTCATGGGATCGCCCCTTCAATGGTCTACCGGGCGGAATATGGGGACTTCAAGGCCCGGGTCAAACCCCGCCCGCGCCGGCAAGCGGCGGGCCTTGCCCTTGCGTCGCGCGCCAATCTCGCTAAAAGTGCCGCGACACCGGGCTTTCGCGGGCTTGCCGCATCCCTTCATGCAACGGACCTCATCATCATGGCATCACATAAAGACGTGAAGAAAGTCGTGCTGGCCTATTCGGGCGGCCTCGACACCTCGATCATCCTGAAATGGCTGCAGACCGAACTTAACGCGGAAGTCGTGACCTTCACGGCCGACCTCGGCCAGGGCGAAGAGCTGGAGCCGGCGCGCAAGAAGGCCGAGATGCTCGGCATCAAGGAGATCTTCATCGAGGACGTGCGCGAGGAATTCGTGCGCGATTTCGTCTTCCCGATGTTCCGTGCCAATGCGGTTTATGAGGGCGTCTACCTGCTCGGCACCTCCATCGCCCGCCCGCTGATCTCCAAGCACCTGATCGAGATCGCCGCCAAGACCGGCGCCGACGCCATCGCGCACGGCGCGACCGGCAAGGGCAACGACCAGGTCCGCTTCGAGCTTTCGGCCTATGCGCTGAACCCGGACATCAAGATCATCGCGCCTTGGCGCGACTGGTCGTTCAAGAGCCGCACGCACCTGCTCGAATTCGCCGAGCAGCACCAGATCCCGGTCGCCAAGGACAAGAAGGGCGAGGCGCCCTTCTCGGTCGACGCGAACCTGCTGCACTCCTCCTCCGAGGGCAAGGTTCTGGAAGACCCGGCCGTCGAGGCGCCCGAATACGTGCATATGCGCACCATCTCGCCGGAGACGGCGCCGGACAAGGCGACCGTCATCAAGGTCGGCTTCGAGCGGGGCGACGCCGTCTCCATCAACGGCGTGCGCATGTCGCCGGCGACGCTGCTCGCCACCCTCAACACTTACGGCCGCGACAACGGCATCGGCCGCCTCGATCTCGTGGAGAACCGCTTCGTCGGCATGAAGTCGCGCGGCGTCTACGAGACGCCCGGCGGCACGATCCTGCTCGCCGCGCACCGCGCCATCGAGAGCATCACCCTCGACCGCGGCGCCGCGCACCTGAAAGACGAGCTGATGCCGCGCTATGCGGAGCTGATCTATTACGGCTTCTGGTTCTCGCCGGAGCGCGAGATGCTGCAGGCCGCGATCGACCGGAGCCAGGAGCATGTCGAAGGCGAAGTGACGCTGAAGCTCTACAAGGGCAACGTCATGGTCACCGGCCGCGAATCTGCAAAGTCGCTCTATTCCGACAAGCTCGTCACGTTCGAGGACGACCAGGGCGCCTACGACCAGAAGGACGCCGCCGGCTTCATCAAGCTGAACGCGCTGCGCCTGCGCACGCTCGCCGCCCGCAACAAGCGCGGCTGACCGGGCCAACGAAAGAAAGGCCCGCTGCCCGAAACGGCAGCGGGCCTTTCTCGTTTCAGCGGCCCGTTCCCCGGGCAGGTGCGAGGGCGGAACTGTCTTCCTCCAGCGCGGAAAGATTGGCGCGGAGCTGCCGCAGCCGGTCGCGGATGAGGTCCACGTCCTCCTCTGCGATCCCGCTCGTCACCTGCCGCATCAGTTCGACCTGCTCGGTGCGGATGCCGGCGATCATCGCGCCGGCGGCGGGCGTGGTGAAGATCAGCTTGGCGCGGCGGTCGGCCGGGTCCGGGCGGCGCTCGACATAGCCGAGGCTCTGCAGGCGGTCGAGATAGGTGGAGAGCGTCATCGGCTCGATGCCGAGGCGCTGGGCGATATCGAGCTGGCGGCCGCCCTCCAGCGTGGCGATGCGCACGAGCGTGCGCGCCTCGCCCGGCGTCAGGCCGAGGCCGGCATTGGCGATGCGGCGCTCGAAGGCGCCGCGCAACATTCGGGCAACGTCGGTGAGGACGAAACCGAGGGCGTCGGGATCGGGGCGTGGGGACATGATTGCTTTCGGCTTATCGTAAGCGGACCTTACTATGCGCTGCCGGCAGGGGCAACGGCCGAGCCGAGGCGGCTCTGCATGGCTGCCCTGCGAAACGGCAGATTCCCCTCGCCATCCCCTTGACGAACGCTGCGGGCGGGACTGGAATGCCGCCACGTTCCACGGGGATTTCCATGACCGCTTCCATGCTCTTCGGCGCCTTCCTGGCGGCCCTTCTCTATGTGCTCATCCCCGGCCCGGCCTTCCTCGCCCTTCTCGGCATCGGCGCGGGACAGGGGGGCAAGGCCGGCGCCCTCTTCCTCGGCGGCCACCTTGCCGGCGACCTCGTCTGGTCGACGCTGGCGCTGGTGGCGATCGTCGGGGCCAAGACCATCGGCACGCTGGTCTTCGATGTCCTCGGCCTCTTCTGCGGCGTCTATCTCGCCTGGATCGGCTGGTCGGCCCTGACGGCGCGCCGGCGCACGGAAGGCGAGGCGATGGTGACGGTGGAGCGGCCGCTGCGGCGCGGCCTGATCTTCGGCCTCACCAATCCCAAGGGCTATCCGGTGGCCCTCGCCACCTTCACGGCGCTGCTCGCCAGCTCGTCGAACGCGCTGGAGTTCAAGGCGCTGCCGACGCTGCTCGGCGCCTCCTTCTGCGGCTTCCTCATCGCCGACGTCATCCTGGTCTCGATCATCGGCGCCGGTCTCGTGCGCCGCTTCTACCGCCGCCACGAGCTTGCCATCGTGCGCGCTTCGGGCCTCCTCTTCATGGGGTTTGCCGTGCAGGCCGTCTGGCATGCCGCGCCGGGCCTTTTTGGCTGGCGCAAATCGTAGCTATCCGGCCGGAAAGCGGATCGTCACGGCAAGGCCGCGCCCGTTCGCACCGTCCGCCAGCGTCATCGTCGCGTCGAACAGCGCGGCGATCTCCTCGACGATGGGCAGGCCGAGGCCCATGCCGGGGGCATTGCGATGCTCGCCGCGCGAAAAGCGCTGGCGCACGAGGTTCCGGCGCTCGGGCGGAATGCCGGGGCCGTTGTCCTCCACGGTGAGGAGGGTGGCGCCGGCCGCCTCCCGCACGCTCACCGTCACCTCCGCGCCGCGGCCGGCATAGGCGATGGCGTTCTCCACGAGGTTGCGCAGCAGTTCGCCGAAGAGCAGCGGCTCGGCGCGCGCGAAAGCCGGGCCGTCGCCCGCATAGCCGAGGTCGATGCCCGCCTCGGCGGCGGCGGGCACGCGGTCGGCGGTAAGCTGCTGGGCAAGGGCGGCGATGTCGATGGAGGCCGGCTTCTGCGGCTCGCTGGAGCCGGCCGCGTCGATCTTCGCCATCAGGAGGAGCTGGGCGAGGATGCGCTCGGCATGGGCGACGGCGGCATCGCCCTTGCGGGCGGCTTCCTGCGCCTCTTCGAGCGTTCCGGCGCGGCTTGCAAGGGCAAGCTGCGTGCGGATGATGGCAAGGGGCGTGCGCAACTGGTGGCTGGCATTGCCGGAGAAATGGCGCAGCGCGTCGAGCGCCGATTGCAGGCGCACCATGAAGGAATTGACTGTGTCGACGAGGCCCTGCACTTCGCTCGGCGCATGCTGGTCGATCGGGTGCAGGTCGTCCGGGTTGCGCTCGGCGATCGCATCGCCGAGGCGGTAGAGCGGGCGCAAAGAGACGGTGACGGCGATCCACACGATGGCCGCCGCGCCGGCAATCATCATGGCAAGGCGCAGCGCCGAGTGCAGCAGGATGGTCTCGGTCAACTGGCGGCGGGCGATGGTGGTTTCGGCGACCGTCACCGCGAAGGGGACGGAGTTGATGCCGGTGGAGGCCGAGCGCTGCAGGACGGCGATGCGGATCGGCTCGCCGCGGAAGTTCGCATCGGCAAAGCCGACGGCGCGGCCGCCCATGTCGGCGATGGTGGGCAGCGTCTGGTAGCCGGTGATGAAGCGGCCGGGCGGCCCGTCGACGCGGTAGAAGACGCGATCCTGCGCCGCCGAGGTCAGCATTTCGAGGGCGACATAGGGAATGTCGACCTCCAGCACGCCGTTCTCCGTCACCACGACGCGCTCGGCGATGGCGAGCGCCGAGCCGGCGAGCACGCGGTCGGAGACCGCGTTCGCCGTCTTCACCGCCTCGCGGTAGGTATCGGCAAGGGCGATGACGCCGATCACCGCCGTCGAGACGAGCAGCCAGAGCAGCAGGCGCCGGCGGAGCGATGAGGCCGGGAGGAAGGTCAAGCCGCGCTCGCCTTGTCGAGATAGTAGCCGATGCCGCGGGCGGTGCGCACGGTGAGGCCGTGCGGCGCGAGCCGTTTCCTTAGCCGACTCACATATTGCTCGATAGCATTGGCGGAAAGGTCGTCGTCGAAGGCGGCGAGCGATTGCATGATCGCCTCCTTGGCGACCACCTTGCCCGCGCGCATGAAGAGGATCTCGAGAAGGCCGAGCTCGCGGGCGGGAATGTCGAGCGGCGCGCCCTCGGCGGAAAAGGTGCGCGAATTGAGGTCGAGCGCGATGCCGCCGAAGGTGACGGCGGAGGAGCGAAGGCCCGCCTGCCGGCGCAGCAGCATGCGCACGCGCGCCTCGAATTCGGAGATGTCGAAGGGCTTGATCATGTAGTCGTCGGCGCCGAGATCGAGGCCGCGCACGCGCTCTTCCGGCGCCCCGCGCGCCGTCAGGATAAGCACGGCGGCCTTGCAGGCGCGCCCGCGCATGGCGCGCAGCACGTCGAGCCCGTCCATTTCCGGCAGCGTCAGGTCGAGGATGACGAGGTCGAAGTTCTCCGATGCGATGGCGGCATCGGCGGAGGCGCCGTCGCGCACCACGTCCACCGCATGGCCGGTGCCTTTCAGGATGGCCGAGAGGCCGTCCGCCAGGGCTTCGTTGTCCTCCACCAGTAGAATGCGCACGTTTCGTCCTCCCGCGGACAAGTCTAGCGGCGGCCGGCGCACTTGTGAACGGGCGCGCGCTTTGGCAAGGTCGCGCCATGCGTCTTGTCCTCACCCTTCTTGCATTCCTCGCCCCGGCCCTTTCCGCGCAGGCCGAGCCGGCCTTCTTCCCCGCGCTGGACGGCAACAGGGACGCGCCGGTGCTCGTCGTCTATTCCTCGCTCGACGAGCCGCTCGCCCGGCCGATGATCAGGGGGTTCCAGGCGGCCAATCCCGATATCGCGCTGCGCTACGACGAAATGCTGACCGGCGAAGTCTACGACCGCATCGTGCGCGAGACGGACGCCGGCGAAAAGACCGCCGACTTCGCCTTCTCCTCGGCGATGGACCTCCAGGTCAAGCTCAGCAACGACGGCTATGCCCAGCGCAGCGACCTGCCGATGAGCGAGCGCTGGCCGGCCTGGGCCAACTGGCGCAACACGGCCTATGCGCTGACCTTCGAGCCGGCCGTCTTCGTCTACCACAAGCCGAGCTTCAAGGGCGGCAAGCCGCCCGCTTCGCGGGCCGAATTCGTCGATTACCTGAAGAAGGAGGGCGAGAAGGTCTATGGCCGCATCGGCACCTACGACATCGAGCGCTCCGGCGTCGGCTTCCTCTTCATGGCGCGCGACCAGGAGCAGTTCGGCGACATCTGGACGGTGATCCAGGCGATGGGGGCGGCCGGGGTCAAGCTCTACTCGACGAGCTCGGCGATCCTCGAGCGCGTTGCCGACGGGCGCTTCGTGCTCGGCTACAACATCCTCGGCTCCTATGCGGCCGACTGGGCCTCGCGCCATCCCGATGTCGGCATCGTCCTGCCGAAGGACTATACCGTCGTCATGTCGCGCATCGGCCTCGTGCCGCAGGCGGCGGCCTCGCCGGAACTCGGCCGGCGCTACCTCGCCTTCTTCATGTCGAAGGAGGGGCAGGAGATCCTTTCGCGCGAATTGCAGATCGCCGCCGTCAGTCCGGACGTCTCCGGCTCCAACACGGCGCGCACGATGAGCGCGCTGCTCGGCGCGCAGCTGAAGCCCGTGCCCGTGAGCCCGGGCCTCATGGTCTATCTCGACCAGGTCAAGCGCGCCCGGCTGATCGCCCGCTGGAACGAGGTCCTGCGCACGCAATAGGCGCCTGGCCGCTCGACATCGCCGGTCCATGCGCTACCATGTCAGGTAGATGTCAGCTTCTTGTGCTGGCTTAGGGCTCTTCTCGTCCGTGGAGGCGGACGAAAGACCGGGAGGAAATCCAGCCGCCGCCATGCCCGCGATCCGCGTCGCAGCCGGCTGCCGTCCTCCCGCCATAAGCAACGATGCGCGCGCACAAGCCGCGCCTGACGGAGGACAGACACTTGAAACATTTCTTCCTGGCATCCCTTATCGCCGGCGCGATGGCGCTTCCGGCCTTCGCTGCCGATTATTCCATCATGGCACCGGCCGGCCCGGGCGGCGGCTGGGACCAGACGGCCCGCTCGCTGCAGACTGTCCTGCAGGACGAGAAGATCTCCAGCAGCGTGCAGGTGGTGAACGTTCCGGGCGCCGGCGGCACCATCGGTCTTGCGCAGTTCGCCAGCCAGAACAAGGGCAATCCGAACGCGCTCATCGTCGGCGGCTATGTCATGGTCGGCGCGATCCTCACCAATCAGTCGCCCGTGACGCTCAAGGACGTCACGCCGATCGCGCGCCTGACCGGCGAATATGAGGCGATCGTCGTTCCGGCCGCTTCCCCCATCCAGAATATGGACGACCTCGTCAAGGCCCTGAAGGCCGATCCGGGCGCCGTCTCCTGGGCCGGCGGTTCGGCCGGCGGCGTCGACCACATCGCCGTAGGTCTCATCGCCAAGGCAGCCGGCGTCGACCCGACCAAGATCAACTATGTCGCCTATTCGGGCGGCGGTGAGGCGCTTGCCGCGATCCTCGGCAACCAGGTGACGGCCGGCATCTCCGGTTACGGCGAATTCGAAGGCCAGGTGAAGGCCGGCACGCTGCGCCTGATCGCGCTCTCCAGCCCCGAGCGCATCGAGGGCATCGACGCCCCGACCATCAAGGAAGGCGGCCTCGACGTCGTCGTCGAGAACTGGCGCATGGTCGCCGCAGCGCCCGGCCTTACGGACGAGCAGGTCGCGGCCATCAACGCCGATATCGAGAAGGCCGCGAATTCCGACGCCTGGAAGGACATCCTGAAGACCAAGGGCTGGACGAACACCTACCTTGCCGGCGATGCCTTCAAGGAACAGCTCGACAAGGACGTCGCCTCGACGGAAAGCGTCCTCAAGGACATCGGGCTCGTCAAATGAGCGAGGTCCCGTCCTCCAGGAAAACGCGCCGCCCCGACAGGGCGGCGTTCATCATCGCCCCGGCGCTGATCGCGGCCGCCGCCGTGATCTGGTGGGATGTCGCCCGCCTCGCTACCACCAGCACCTATGCCCCCATCGGTCCGGCGACGGTGCCGCACTGGGTTGCCATCGGCCTGGTCATCCTCGGCGTCTGGTCGGGCTTCGAGGCCTGGCGCGGCGATTTCCCCAAGCGCGAGGCCGTCGCCATCGGCCCCGTCGTCTGGCTCGTCGCCGGGCTTGCCGCGCAGATGCTGCTCCTGAGGCCGGCCGGCTTCTCCGTCGCGACGGGCATGCTCTTCGCCCTCACCGCATGCGGCTTCGGCCGGCGCAAGCTCTGGGCGACGATCCCCGTGGGCATCGTCCTTTCCTTCATTGTCTGGGTGATCTTTGCCAAGCTGCTGCAGCTTTCATTGCCCGCCGGACCGCTCGAACACCTGTTCTTCTGAAGGGAGCGGCAGATCATGAGCACATTCGAATTCTTCCTGCAGGGCCTTTCCGTCGCGGCCCAGCCGATGAACCTGCTCTACGCGCTCATCGGCGTGACGCTCGGCACGGCGGTCGGGGTCCTTCCCGGCATCGGCCCGGCCCTGACGGTCGCCCTCCTGCTGCCGGTCACCTACAAGCTCGATCCGGCGGGCTCGCTCATCATGTTCGCCGGCATCTACTACGGCGGCATGTACGGCGGTTCCACCGCCTCCATCCTGCTCAACACGCCCGGCGAGAGCGCCTCGATCGTCACCGCGCTCGAGGGCAACAAGATGGCGCGGGCCGGGCGCGGCGGGCCGGCGCTTGCGACGGCGGCCATCGGCTCGTTCGTCGCCGGCCTCATCGCCACGCTCGCGCTGGCCTTCATCGCGCCCTTCATCGTCAAGCTCGCGCTCGTCTTCGGGCCGCGTGAATATTTCGCGCTGATGGTGCTTGCCTTCGTGACGGTCTCCTCGGCCTTCGGCGATTCGACGCTGCGCGGCCTCACCTCGCTCTTCGTCGGCCTGACGCTGGCGATCATCGGCATCGACCAGCTGAGCGGCCAGACGCGCCTTTCCTTCGGCATTCCCGATCTGCTCGACGGCGTGGAAGTGACGACGCTGGCGGTCGCCATGTTCGCCATCGGCGAGTCGCTCTACATCGCTTCCAAGGGCGATAGCGAGCCGGACAAGATCGAGGCCGTCAAGGGGTCCGTCTGGATGAACGCCGCCGACTGGGCGCGCTCGTGGAAGCCCTGGCTTCGCGGCACCGTCATCGGCTTTCCCATCGGCGCGATGCCGGCCGGCGGGGCGGAGATCGGCACCTTCCTCTCCTATGCCGCGGAAAAGCGCCTGACGAAGCATCCGGAAGAGTTCGGCAACGGGGCCATCGAGGGGGTCGCAGGCCCGGAAGCGGCCAACAACGCGTCCGCCGCCGGCACGCTCGTGCCGCTGCTGACGCTCGGCCTTCCGACCTCGGCGACGGCGGCGATCATGCTGGCCGGCTTCCAGCAGTACGGCCTCCAGCCCGGCCCGCTGCTGTTCGCCTCCAACCCGCAGCTCGTCTGGGGCCTCATCGCCAGCCTCCTCATCGCCAACTTCATGCTGCTGGTACTGAACCTGCCGCTGATCGGCCTGTGGGTGCGGCTGCTGAGCATCCCCAAGCCGTGGCTCTATGCCGGCATCCTCGTCTTCGCGACGCTCGGCACCATCGGCGCCAATCCGTCGGTCTTCGAGCTCGGCATGCTGCTCGCCTTCGGCCTCCTCGGCTTTGCCATGCGCATCTTCGGCTATCCGATCGCGCCGGTGGTCGTCGGCCTCATCCTCGGGCCGATGGCCGAGCAGCAATTGCGCCGCGCGCTGGCGATCAGCCAGGGCGACGTGACGGCGCTCGTCATGTCGCCCAT
Organism: Shinella fusca; assembly: GCF_014203155.1. Taxonomy (GTDB): domain Bacteria; phylum Pseudomonadota; class Alphaproteobacteria; order Rhizobiales; family Rhizobiaceae; genus Shinella; species Shinella fusca. The sequence goes on along the minus strand of NZ_JACHIK010000009.1, from coordinate 731 downwards.
CGCGGCCCTGCTGTTCGTCCTTGCCCTGCTTGCGATCATCGTGCCGCTGATCCTTCGGGCGCGCGGCAAGGGCGAAGTCCTTTCGCAGCTTGCGGCGAACGAGGACTGAGACCTTTCGTCATTGAGAAAACAAATGCAGGCCGGGAACCCCGTTCCCGGCCTGCATGCATTGCATGGCTGGGCTGAGATTCCGTCCGTTGTACTTCGGCGGCGAAAGCATCATCTTCCGCTCGTAAGCTAAAACAGAAAGCGAGCAATCCAATGACCTCCCTCCGCAACTCCTTCGCTCAGGGCTTCTTCGGCCGGGCCTTCGCCGTACTGAGCGCTGCCAACGCAGCCGCCGCGGCTGTCGAAGGGCATCGCCGCCCGAAGGACCGCGACCTGAAGACCCTCGGCATCAACCCCGCCGACCTGCCGCGCGCCTGACGCGGAAAGAGAATTCCCCCGAATAAAAAGGCCCGCCGGTCGCAAGACCAGCGGGCCTTCTGTGTTTTTTGGGGTTGGGCTCGACAGGCGCGCCCTGCCTCATGCCTCTCTTTCGTCATGGTCGGGCTTGACCCGACCATCCATGCCGCGGGTGAGGCGGTGGATCCTCGGGTCAAGCAACCGTGGAGTCATTGAGAGAGGGCTGCCTGTGATCGGGCGATTGCATTGAGGATTGTCATGAGTTTTCGAATGGTTGCGACCATTGCGAGCTTGAATGGTTTTCCCCTGCCGCGCAGGCGCTGATA
>NZ_JACHIK010000008.1 GCF_014203155.1 Shinella fusca | reverse complement strand
GCTGCGGTCTCTCATCCGCCACCGCAATCGGCAATACAGCGCCAATCCCGGGCAAAGGGAAGTTACAAAGGTGGCCGGCAGGCCGGATGAGGGGCACTTCCCGCGCGGCTTCACACCGACCGCGCCGCCCCGCCGTCGCAGCGGATGACGCTGCCGGTGACGTAGCTTGCCGGTGCGCTGCACAGGAAAGCGGCGGTGGCGGCGAATTCCTCGACGGTGCCGTAGCGCCGTGCGGGGATCGCCTTTTCCGAGGCGGCCTTCACCTCCTCCACGCTCCGGCCGCTGCGCTCGGCGGCCGCGGCGTCGAGGCTCTTCAGCCGGTCGGTGAAGATGCTGCCGGGCAGGAGCAGGTTGCTGGTGACGCCGTATTGCGCGACTTCGCTCGCCAGCGTCTTCGACCAGCCGGCAAGCGCCGGGCGCAGCGTGTTGGAAAGCGCAAGGCCGGGGATCGGCTCGATCACGCCGGAGGAGGCGACGGTGAGGATGCGGCCCCAGCCCTCAGCCTTCATGCCGGGCAGAAGCCGGTTGGTGAGCGTGATGATCCGCAGCACCATGGAGTTGAAATAGGCGGCGAGCGTCTCCTCGTCCATGTCCTCGGTCGAGCCCGGTACCGGCCCGCCGGAATTGTTGACGAGGATGTCGACGCCGCCGAGCTTTTCCGAAACGGCCTTGACGATGGTCTCGACGAAACCGGCATCGCCGAGGTCCGCCTGCACCCAGTCGGCCCGGCCGGGACCTTCCGCATTGATGGCAGCGCAATTGGCCTCGAGCGTTTCCGTGCTGCGCCCGCACAGCAGCACATGGGCGCCCTCGCGGGCGAGCGCCACGGCGATGCCCTTGCCGAGGCCGCGGGAGGAGGCGAGGACGAGGGCGCGCTTGCCGGAAATTCCAAGATCCATGACGTTATCCTTCCTTTTTGGGCTCAGGCGAAGGGCACCTTGCCCGGATTGAAGAGGTTTTTGGGGTCGAGCGCGGCCTTGATCGCCACGGCCGCCGCGCGGCGGACGGGATTGCCATAGGCAAGGAAGGCGCGCTGCTTTTCGAGGCCGACGCCGTGCTCGGCGGAAAAGCTGCCGCCGAGATCCGAAACGCCCGCATAGACCGCATCCTCGATCGGCCCCTTCATCGCCGGCGCGGCCGCGCCCTCGCCGAAGACCGAGATATGCAGGTTGCCGTCCGCGACATGGCCGTAGACATAGGCCGCAAAGCCGGCGTCGACCGCCCTCAGCCGCGCTTCAAGACCTGCAACATAGGCATCGAGCGCGCCCGGCGGCACGGAGACGTCGAAGGAGGGCGCGGCGGGGTGCAGGCGATAGATGAAATCGCTCTCCTCGCGGATCGCCCAGAAGCGTCGCGCCTGGTCGAGCGAGGCCGCGACGATGCCGCTCGTCAGCCCGTGCTCCTCCCAGAGGGCGGCAAGCCCGTCTTCCAGGGCCGCGCGCGCCTCCGCCTCGCTTGCGGCGGAAACTTCCAGCAGCAGCACGGCCGGCGTTTCCCGCGCCAGCCAGTCGAGATCGAAGCCGCGCTCGCCGGCGCTGTCGCGGAAATAGTCCCGCCACATCAGCTCCGCTCCTTCGAGCTGCAAGGCGGGCTGCGCGCGGAAATGGGCGATGAGGGCAAGGGCCGCCGTGGCATCCGGTACGCCGACGAGCGCGGTGGCGCGCAGCGGATTGAAGGTTTCGAGTTTCAGCACGGCGCGGGTGACGAAGCCGTAGGCACCCTCCGAGCCGATGAGGAGCTGCTTGATGTCCGGCCCGGCGCTGACCTTCAGCACGCGCGTCAGGTCGCTGAAGAGGCTGCCGTCCGGCAGCACGGCCTCGATGCCGAGCACCTGATGGCGCATCACGCCGTTGCGGAAGGCGAGGATGCCGCCGGCATTGGTGGCGATCATGCCGCCGATGGTGGCGCTGCCGCGGGCGGCAAGGTCGATGCCGGGCGTGAGGCCGAATTCCGCGGCGGCCTCCTGCAAGGCCTGCAACGTCACGCCCGCGCCGACGGTCGCTGTCCGGGCGAGGGGATCGATCGCCTCGATGCGGGCAAGCCGTGCGGTGGAGAGGATAAGTTCGCCCGGCCGGCTGGTGCCGCCGCCGACGAGGCCGGTGCGCCCGCCCTGCGGCACCATCGGCACGCCGTTGTCGATGCACCAGCGCACCACGGCGACCGCCGCCTCCGGCGTCGCCGGTGCCGCCATCGCGCCTGCGCCGAGATTGTCCGGGTGCTCGCCGGGATGCCGGCCGGCAAGCGCCTCCGCTCCGATAAGGTGAAGGTCCTCGCCGAAATCGTTCAGGTCGCGCTGGAGCGATCGGATAATCTCGGACATGGGGCGACGATCCTCCGCAGTGTGGACTGCACGATGCCTATTCCCCCCGGCAGCCGGAATCAAGCGAGGAGGTGGCGGTGCAACCGGCGACATATTGACGTTTACGTTAAAGTCAATAAAACGGTGGATGGTATCATGACGTCATGCGCAAATGCGGGGATCGTCTGTCGCAGACCGGCTCGACAAGGTTCGCCGTATTTGTCATGACAGGCCGACAAGAGGGATTTTCCGCGGCTTTCGAGGGGTTGCGGGGTGGAGAAAGACGAATGAGCGAAGAAATGGAACTCCCCGAGCGCGAGAGCATGGAATTCGACGTGGTGATCGTCGGCGCGGGCCCCGCCGGCCTTTCGGCGGCGATCCGGCTGAAGCAGGTGAACCCCGAGCTTTCCGTCGTCGTTCTGGAAAAGGGCTCGGAAGTCGGCGCGCATATCCTCTCCGGCGCCGTCGTCGATCCCATCGGCATCGACCGCCTCCTGCCGGACTGGCGCGAGGACGAGAGCCATCCCTTCAAGACCGAGGTGACGGACGACCATTTCCTGTTCCTCGGGCCGGCCGGCGCCGTGCGCCTGCCGAACGCCTTCATGCCGCCGCTGATGAACAACCACGGCAACTACATCGTCTCGCTCGGCAATGTCTGTCGCTGGCTGGCGACCAAGGCGGAAGAACTCGGCGTTGAGATCTATCCGGGCTTTGCCGCGACGGAAGTGCTTTATAACGACGAAGGCGCGGTGATCGGCGTCGCCACCGGCGACATGGGCATCGAGCGGAGTGGCGAGCCCGGCCCGAACTACACGCGCGGCATGGCCCTTCTCGGCAAGTACACGCTGATCGGCGAAGGCGTGCGCGGCTCGCTCGCCAAGCAGCTCATTGCGAAATTCGACCTTTCGAAGGACCGCGAGCCGCAGAAATTCGGCATCGGCCTCAAGGAACTCTGGCAGGTGAAGCCCGAGAACCACAGGCCCGGCCTCGTGCAGCATTCCTTCGGCTGGCCGCTCGGCATGAAGACTGGCGGCGGCTCGTTCCTCTATCACCTGGAAGACAACCTCGTCGCCGTCGGCTTCGTGGTGCACCTCAACTACAAGAACCCCTGGCTCTATCCCTTCGAGGAATTCCAGCGCTTCAAGACGCATCCCGCCATCCGCGGCACCTTCGAGGGCGGCAAGCGCCTTTCCTACGGCGCGCGCGCCATCACCGAGGGCGGCTACCAGTCGGTGCCGAAACTCTCCTTCCCGGGAGGCGCGCTGATCGGCTGCGCGGCCGGCTTCGTCAACGTGCCGCGCATCAAGGGCAGCCACAACGCGGTGCTCTCGGGCATCCTCGCGGCGGAAAAGCTGGCCGATGCCATCGCCGCCGGCCGCGCCAACGACGAGCCGATCGAGATCGAGCAGGGCTGGCGCGACAGCGCCATCGGCTCGGACCTGAAGAAGGTGCGCAACGTCAAGCCGCTCTGGTCGAAGTTCGGCACGGCCGTCGGCGTGGCGCTCGGCGGCCTCGACATGTGGACGAACACGCTTTTCGGCTTCTCCTTCTTCGGCACACTGAAGCACGGCAAGACCGACGCCGCCTCGCTGGAGCCGGCGGCAAAGCACAACAAGATCGACTATCCCAAGCCGGACGGCGTCCTCACCTTCGACCGTCTCTCCTCGGTGTTCCTGTCGAACACCAACCACGAGGAAGACCAGCCGATCCACCTCCAGCTCAAGAACCCGGAGCTGCAGAAGACCTCCGAGCTCGACGTCTATGCCGGCCCGTCCACCCGCTACTGTCCGGCGGGCGTCTACGAGTGGGTGGAGAAGGACGGCAAGGACGTCTACGTCATCAACGCGCAGAACTGCGTCCACTGCAAGACCTGCGACATCAAGGACCCCAACCAGAACATCAACTGGGTGCCCCCGCAGGGTGGCGAGGGGCCGGTCTATCCGAACATGTGACAGGTCGCGGACGGCTACCGCGAGAGCGGCCGCGCGGGCATTTTTGGGTGCACCATCTCTCGGTTGTCATCCTCGGGCTTGACCCGAGGATCCACGCCTCACGGCACGCCCTGCATTCGTGGATGGATCCTCGGGTCAAGCCCGAGGATGACGGCGGAGAGGGAGAGGGGCTCTCCGCCAATACGTTAACCCTGCCCACAACCGCACCGCGCGCCTTAACCCTCGATTAACCATAACTGCATAATTCTCAGCCCCGAGGACCAATCATTCAAGGGGCGTTAACCATGTCGATCTCCCGTCGCGGATTCCTGCTCGGCGCTTCCGCCGCCCTGCTTGCGGGCTGCGCCACGAACGGCATGGGCGGCCGTGCCGACTATGGCGCGCGGCCGGACGAGAAGCATCCGCTGAAGGCGATGCCGCTCGACAAGATCAAGCCGGAACTGCGCCGCCAGGAAGTCGCCTACGAGACGGGCCAGGCGGCGGGCACCATCGTCGTCGATACGCCGGCCCGCCGGCTCTACTACGTGCTCGGCGAGGGGCGGGCGATCCGCTACGGCATCGGCGTCGGCCGGATGGGCTATTCGCTCGCCGGCAATGCCACGGTCGGCCGCAAGGCCGAATGGCCGAGCTGGACGCCGACCCCGAACATGATGCGCCGCGACAGGCGCAACCTGAAATATGCCGGCGGCCTGCCGGGCGGCATCAACAACCCGCTGGGCGCGCGCGCCATGTATCTCTACCAGAACGGCCGCGACACGATGTTCCGCATCCACGGCACCAACCAGCCCTGGTCCATCGGCCAGGCCATGTCGAGCGGCTGCGTGCGCATGCTCAACCATGACGTGATCGATCTTTACGCCCGCGTCGAGCCGGGCACGCATGTCTTCGTCGTCCAGGGGCGCCGCGAGGCCTGATTTCCGGGACATGTCGCAACGGGACAAGGCCGGCTTCGCCGGCCTTTCCGTTTTTGCGGTTTGAAAAAGCTGAATTGTATCATACCATTGCCCGCATGATCCCGCGCCCGCGAAAACCGGGCAAGGCTTTGCGGTTTTGACGGCCCCATGACGCATCGAGGTCAATGGCAGACGCATTCGTACCGGCATTCGACCCTGTAGCTGCAAAAGTCGAGGATGCGGTATCGCGGACCACCGGAGCCTTTCCGGCTGGTCCGCAGCGATCCGCACGAGGGATCACGAGCCCTGCGGCGGCGGTGCAGCCGGGCTCGACAGGATAACGACACCGCCGCAAATGAGGGAACGGATATGAAACATCTTCTTGCTTCCACCTGCCTCGTCGCCGGCCTCCTGGCCATGACGGGCGCGGCACGCGCCGAATGCGGCGACGTGACCATCGCCAGCATGAACTGGCAGAGCGCCGAGGTTCTCGCCGCACTCGACAAGTTCATCCTGACCGAAGGCTACGGCTGCAACGCCGAGGTCATCGTCGGCGACACCGTCCCGACCATCACCTCGATGATCGAGAAGGGCGAGCCGGACCTCGCGCCCGAAGGCTGGGTCGACCTCCTGCCGGACGTCGTCAAGCGCGGCATCGACGAGGGCAAGCTGGTGGGTGCGGCGGTCGCGCTCTCCGACGGCGCCGTCCAGGGCTGGTGGATCCCGAAATACGTCGCCGAGGCGCATCCGGACATCAAGACGATCGACGATGCCCTGAAGCATCCCGAACTGTTCCCCGATCCGGAAGACAAGAGCAAGGGCGCCGTGCACAACGGCCCGCAGGGCTGGGGCGGCACGGTCGTGACCAGCCAGCTCTTCAAGGCCTATGGCGGGGAAGCCGCCAACTTCACGCTCGTCGACACGGGCTCGGCGGCCGGCCTCGACGGCTCGATCGCCAAGGCCTACGAGCGCAAGGAAGGCTGGGTCGGCTACTACTGGGCCCCGACCGCGCTTCTCGGCAAGTACGACATGGTCAAGCTCGAGCACGGCGTTCCCTATGACGCGGCCGAGTGGAAGCGCTGCAATACCGTTGCGGATTGCCCGGACCCGAAGAAGAACGACTGGCCGAAGGACACCGTCCAGACGCTCGTGACCAAGCCGTTCTCCGAACGCGCCGGCACGGACGTCATGGACTACCTCAACAAGCGCGCCTGGACGAACGACACGGTCAACAAGCTGATGGCCTGGATGACCGACAACCAGGCGAGCGGCGACGACGGCGCCAAGCATTTCCTGGAAGAGAACGAAGCGCTCTGGACGACCTGGGTCTCGCCGGAAGTCGCCGAGAAGATCAAGGCCGCTCTCTGAGCCTGACGCAAACGGACGGCGCGCCCCGCGGCGCGCCGTCATCCGCCTTCGCCAACATGCATCTCGTTGGCGCAAACGGCCGCGCGCATGGCCGCGGCATCTTTCAGGGTAGGCGGGAAGGCCGGCGCAAGACTGGCCCAGCCGAAAGGGGATCGACATGGACTGGTTCACGAAATTTCCGACGATGGACGCGAATTCGCTGCGCGACCTCAAGAAGGCGATCGACGAAGGCTTCCGCGCCTTCACCCGCGCCTATGGCGACGGCATCGAATCCCTCTTCGAGCCGCTGCAACACTTTCTCATCTGGTCCGAGCGCTTCATGACGAAGACGCCCTGGCCGATCATCCTCATCCTGATCGCCCTTGTCGCCTGGTTCGCCAGCCGCAACTGGAAGATCGTCGCCGGCTCGATGGTCACGCTGCTCATCATCGGCTATTTCGACATGTGGGACGACACGATGAAGACGGTCTCGATGATCTTCGTCTGTACCGTCCTTTCCATCGTCATCGGCATACCGATCGGCATCCTCATGTCGCGGTCGGACCGGGTGCAGAACGTCGTCAATCCGGTGCTCGACGTCATGCAGACCATGCCGAGCTTCGTCTACCTCATCCCGGTCGTCATGCTGCTCGGCATCGGCAAGGTCCCGGGGCTGATCGCGGTGGTCATCTACGCCATTCCGCCGATGATCCGCCTCACCAATCTCGGCATCCGCCTCGTCGACAAGGACGTGCTGGAGGCGGCCGACGCCTTCGGCTCGTCGAACTGGCAGAAGCTGAAGAACGTGCAGATGCCGCTCGCGCTGCCCACCATCATGGCCGGCATCAACCAGACGATCATGATGGCCCTCGCCATGGTCGTCATCGCCTCGATGATCGGCGTGCAGGGCCTCGGCCAGCCGGTGCTGAAGGCGATCTCCAACCAGTATTTCACCCTCGGCATCTTCAACGGCCTCGCCATCGTCGGCATCGCGATCATCTTCGACCGCGTCAGCCAGGCCTACGGCAAGCGCCTGCAGAAGCACCGCGAGATCATCCACGGCTGATCCCGCCGCAACGACGAACGCAAAAAGGCGCCCCGGCAAAAGCCGCGGGCGCCTTTTCTTTCGTGGCATCATCCAATCTCGCCCTTTATACCCGCCCCTCATTCCCCTCCGTCATCCTCGGGCTTGACCCGAGGATCCACCCCCGCGGGTGAGGCATGGATGGTCGGGTCAGGCCCGACCATGACGAAGGGAGAGGGCAGAGAGACAGTGGGGCAGACAGGTAGAGAGAGAGAGAGAGAGAGAGAGAGAGAGAGAGAGAGAGAGAGAGAGAGAGAGGGAGGGGAAGGGAAAGGGAAGGAGCAGAAGCAGAAGCAGAAGCAGGAAAGAAAAGCCCACCCGCAATTCACCGCTTCGGCGAGAAGACCCCCGTCGAGAGCGCCACGCCGGCGCCGACTACCAGCGCGGCCGCCATTTCCGCAGCGCCGAAGCTCTCGCCGAGGAACACCGCGCCGCCGAGCGTCGCCAGGACCGGCGTGATGGCGGTGAAGGCGGCAGCCTGGCTGCCGCCGAGCGCGCGGATGGCCGTGCCGTAGGCGAAGGTGGCGACGAGGCCGGAAAGGATACCCTGGCTGGCGACCTGCAGCGCAAGGTCGGGCAGGGAGGCTGCGGCAAGATGCGTGCCGAAGACCGCCGCCAGCCCCAGGTGGATGAGGAAGGACCAGGCGGCGACGAGCGCGGCGCCCTCAAGCGCGCTGAGGCCGGAGCGGCGGAAGGCGTGGGTGAAGCCCGCCCAGAGCACCGCGCCGAGCGGCAGCAGCACGAAGCCGGTCATCGTCATGCCGCTCTTCTGGAGGCTTGCCGCAAGGAGGATGACGACGCCCGAGACGATGGCGCCAAGGCCGGCGAGGCGCATGCGGTCCGGCCGCTCGCCGAAGAGCACCATGCCGATGAGGGCGGTCGCCAGCGGCATGGAGCCGCCGAGCAGGATGCCGCCCGGCGCGGCAGGCGTCACATGCAGCGCCGCCGCCGTGATCTGGAAGAAGAGGGCGCCCGCGCCGGCCACCATCACGACGACGAGCCGCAGCGGCACGCCCTTCGGCAGCAGTCCCGTGCGCAGCCAGACGGGCGCGAGCAGGATGGCCGGCACGCCGTAGCGGATGAGGCCGATGTCGACGGTGCCGAGCGGGGTTGCGGCCGTGTGGCGCGTCGCCACCACCCATGTCGCCCAGATCAGCACCGTCACCGCCGCGCCGGCATAGCCGGCGGCAAGCGGATTGGAGGTCCCGGGGGAGGAAAGCGAGGTCATGGCCATCTGGCATCCTTTCTGCGCTGCGGCTCAGGTCACGGCGGGACACTAGCGCCGAAGATCGCGGCATGTCCTTGCGAGTTGTGGCGCTGTGAAGGTAGGATGCGCACGATCATGCCAAAGTGGGCCGGGAAAATTCGCAGATATGCCAAACCTCGATAAATTCGATATCGCCATCCTCAAGGTGCTGCAGGAGGATGCGCGGGCGACGAACGTGGAGATCGCCGAGCGGGTGAACCTCTCGCCGTCGCCCTGCCTGCGGCGCATCCGCAACCTGGAGAAATCCGGCGTGCTGCGCGGCTACCGGGCGGACATCGACCGCAAGGAGGTGGGCCTCGGCCTCACCGTCTTCGTGGAGATCAAGGTGGGGCTGCACAGCCGGGAAAACGCCGCCGAGCAGCAGGCGGCGCTGCTCGCCGTTCCCGAGATCGTCTCCTGCTTCCTGATCTCGGGCAATGCGGACTTCCTGGCCGAGGTGGTGGTCGAGGACCTTTCGGCCTACGAGACCTTGCTGACGGAAACGCTGCTCGCCATGCCGGGCGTGACCGACATCCGCTCCAATTTCGCGATCCGCAGCATCAAGACCGGCGGCCCCCTGAAACTGCCGGCCGTCTGAACGCAAACGGCGCCCCGAGGGGCGCCGCGCGACAGCCGGATTTTTGTCGCTCACTCCGCCGGGCAGGCGGGGGTGGCCGTGCGGTCGGCCTTTTCGAGCGCCAGCGAGAGAAGGAAGACGCCGAAGCCGATGACGGCCGTCGCCGCGCCGACGAAGCCCATCGAGCCGTAGCCGTAGCCCGCCGTGATCGCCATGCCGCCGAAGAGCGCGCCGAGCGCGTTGGCGACGTTGAAGGCGGAATGGTTGAGGGCGGCGGCGAGCGTCTGCGCGTCGCCCGCGACATCCATCAGCCGCGTCTGGAGCGCAGGGCCGACGACGAAGGAGCAGCCGATCAGGAAGCAGCACAGGCCGAGCAGGACCGGGTTCTCCGCCGTCAGCGACAGGCTGACGAGCACGAAGAAATAGAGCACCAGCGACCAGCCGATGGTGCGCATCAGCGACAGGTCGGCGAGCTTGGCGCCGAAGATGTTGCCGACGATCATGCCGCAGCCGAAGATCGCCATGATGACCGGCACCATGCTTACATGAAGGCCGGCGACCTCGGTGACGATCGGCGAGATATAGGAGAAGACCGCGAACATGCCGCAGAAGCCGGTCGCGGCGATGCCGAGCGTCAGCCAGACCTGCCTGCGCTTGAGGGCGCCGAGCTCCGTCAGCGCGTTGATGCCCTTCGGCGCCTTGTCGCGCGGCAGGAAGATGGCGATCAGCCCGACCGTCAGCAGCCCCGTGATGCCGACGGCGACGAACATGAACTGCCAGTCGAGCAGCTGGCCGAAGAAGGCGGCGAGCGGCGTGCCGATCAGCGTCGCCACCGTCAGGCCCAGCATGACCTTGCCGACCGCCTGCGTGCGCTTGTTGACCGGCACCATGGAGGCGGCGACGAGCGCGGCGACGCCAAAGTAGGCGCCGTGCGGCAGGCCCGTCAGGAAGCGGAAGAGGATGAAGGTGTGAAAGGTGGGGGCGGCGGCGCTCGCAAGGTTGCCGGCCGCGAAGATGCCCATCAGCGCGAGCAGCAGGTCGCGCCGGCGAAAGCGCGCGCCGATGACGGCGATGACCGGCGCACCGACCACGACCCCGAGGGCATAGGCGCTGATGACGTAGCCCGCCTCGGCGGTCGTCACGCCGAAGGTTTTCGCGACATCCGGCAGGAGGCCCATGATGGCGAATTCGCCGGTGCCGATGCCGAAGCTGCCGACGGCAAGCGCCAGGATGATCAGGGTGACGGTAAGCGCGGCGAGCGGCGGCTGCCCGGAGGAGAGGGCGGCATGCGGCAGGGGATGTTCGGACACGGGGGGCTCCGCAGGTGTGGCCCACGCGGCAAAACGGCGACGGACCCTCGCACGGGGCTGCCACTCCTCCTGGCTGCTGATGCGGTCTGGTTCCGGCCGGAAAGGCCTGATGGGTAGGTAAATCGGTTCGGCCGGCGCACTCCCGACGCCAAGCGACCGGGCTGTAATATATCAATTCGCACCCGGCTCCTACTGCGATTTTTCACCTCACCCGAATTTGATCCGCTCACGATTTGTTGCGCTCTGTTGCGCGCTCGCCTGCTAATCGCCGCTTTCTCCCTTATCTAATGGCTATCCAGCCACTTTTGCCGTTCACGGCGAAAAGATGCGGAGTATGCGAATGAGAGTTCAGGCGATCTTCAACAGGGACGGCGGCACGTTCCGCACCATCGACATGGACGCCTATGCCCGCCATGCGGAAAAGGTGTTCGCCGAGGCGGGCCATCATCTCGACTGCGATATCGTCGAGGGCGCCGATATCGAGATGGCGCTGCGCCGCTGCGCCGACCGGACGGACCTCGACGCGATGCTTGCCGGCGGCGGCGACGGCACGGTCTCGGCCGCGGCCGGCCTTGCCTGGCAGAACGGCATGCCGCTCGGCGTCGTGCCGGCGGGCACCATGAACCTCTTCGCCCGCTCGCTGAAGATCCCGCTCGATATCTGGGAGGCGATCGATGCGCTCGCCGACGGCGATATCGCCGCGGCCGACATCGGCACGGCGGACGACCGGGCCTTCGTGCACCAGTTCGCCGCCGGCCTCCATGCCCGCCTCGTGCGCCTGCGCAACACGATGAGCTACCGTTCGCGCCTCGGCAAGATCGCCGCCAACACCCGCGCCGCCCTCGGCGTCATCCTCGACCCGCCGGAATTCGACGTGGAGTTCGACGTCGACGGCGTTGCGGCGCATCGCAAGGTCTCCGCCATCAACGTCTCGAACAACCGCTTCGGCGAGAATGGCCTGCTCTATGCGGAGGACCTCACCGGCGGCCATCTCGGCTTCTACACGACCAATCCGCTGAAGCCGGCCGGCGCGGCGAAGCTCGCCTTCGACATCCTGCGCGGCAGGCTGCGCGAGAACGCCGACGTCTGCGAGATGACCGGCGCGGAGGTGGAGCTGCATTTCCCTCGGGTCGACCGGGCGATCAACTGCGTCATCGACGGCGAGCTGCTGCCCATGGACCGCGACGTCTCGATCCGCCTGCATCCGGGCGAGCTGAAGGTCATGGTGCCCAAGGTGCAGGCCGAGAACATGGCCAAGGCCGAGACGGCGGCGGCGTAGAAGGCGGCCGGGCTCGGTGGCTGCCCCTCACCCTAACCCTCTCCCCGCAAGCGGGGAGAGGGGACGTGCCCCGCGAACGGATATTGTTTGAAGAAAACGGTGCGTCATATCCCTTCGCCCCGCTTGCGGGGAGAAGGTGCCGGCAGGCGGATGAGGGGCTCTTTCTCGCCCGCTAAATCCGCGGCAGATAGGTCTGGTAATCGAAATCCGAGACCGTGCGCAGGTAGGTGATCGCCTCCTTGCGTTTCGTATCTCCATAGAGCTTCTGGTACTCGGCCCCGAACGCGTCCCCGATGAAGGGCGAAGCCGAGAATTCCTCCACGGCCGTCAGGAAGTCGTGCGTCAGGCGCTTGGCATCCGGCACGTCCTTGCCCGGCTCCGTCACCGGGCCCGGATCGAGGTCCTTGTCGAGGCCAAGCAGGATGCCGCCGAGGATGGCGGTCAGCAGCAGGTAGGGGTTCACGTCGGCACCGGCCACGCGATGCTCGACGCGCGCCGCCGGCCCGTCCTTGTCGGGGATGCGGATGGCGGTGCCGCGATGGCCGAAGCCCCAGGTGAGGTCGACGGGCGCGAAGGAGCCCGGCTGGAAGCGGCGGTAGGAATTGGCGAAGGGCGCGAAGACGAGCTGCGCGTCGCGCATCGTTTGCAGCATGCCGGCGGTGATCGACTTCAGCTTCGCCGGCTCGCCGCCCCTTGCGTCGAGGATGTTCCTGCCGTCCCGGTCGAGGATGCTGCAATGGACGTGCAGGCCCGAGCCCGCCTGGTCGGCATAGGGTTTTGCCATGCAGGTGGATTTCAGGCCGAAGCGGCGCGCGGCCTGGTCGGCGATGCGCTTGAGATAGATGCAGTCGTCGGCCGCCGCCAGCGCATCCGGCCGGTGCAAGAGGTTGATCTCGAACTGGCCGGGGCCGAACTCCGCCGTCGTCGCATCTGCCGGCAGGTCCATCGCCTTCGCCCAGGCCCGCACGGTCTGGAGGTAGCCGTCGAGCGCATCCGTCGCGCTCATGTCGTAGAGCTGGAAGCCGTTCGGCTCGCCGCGCCAGGTCAGCGCTGCCGGCGGGCGGGGCTTGCCGGTCTCGTACCAGTCGCCTTCCACCACGTAGAATTCGAGTTCGGTCGCCACCACCGGCGTCAGGCCGCGCGCGGTAAAGCGCTCCAGCATGCGCGCGAGGATGGCGCGCGGGTCCATGAAGGAGGCGGTGCCGTCGAATTCGTGCATGGTGGCCAGCACCTGCCGGGAGCCTTCCGGCGCCCAGGGCATGACGGTCAGCGAGCGCTTGTCGGGAATGCACACGCCGTCCGGATCGCCGACGGAGAGCGACAGGCCCGTGATATCGTCGTTGTCGTCGCCCCAGATGTCCAGCGACTGCGTGGAGGAGGGCAGGCGCACCGAGCCGTCCCAGATCTTCTTCTCGCCTTCGAGCGGAACCTGCTTGCCGCGCAGGTCTCCGTTCATGCCGACGAGGAGGATTTCGATACGGGGCGGGGTATTGGCGGGCAGCAAACCGGCCGCCGTCTTGTCGTTTGTCATGATGCCTGCCTTTGGTTTGGCGGGAGGCATGGACAAGGTGATTTGCTCGCGCTCGATCTCTTGCCAAATGCCTGTTGTATGGGCATTTTCGTAACCCATTCTGTCCCGCCGTTCAATAAGGCGGGACCTACCCGCAAGGATGATCCCGATGCCGAACACCAGCGCAGCCGCCGTTTCCAACCTCGGAGCCCTCGACGCCGCCCACCACCTTCATCCCTTCTCGGACATGAAGAAGCTGAATGCGGCCGGCACGCGCATCATCGAGCGCGGCGAGGGTTGCTACATCTTCGACAATCACGGCAAGCGCTATCTCGACGGCTTCGCGGGCCTCTGGTGCGTCAATATCGGCTATGGCCGCAGGGAAATCGCAGAAGCCGTCATGCGGCAGATGAACGAGCTGCCCTATTACAACACCTTCTTCGGCACCACGACGCCGCCGGCCGTGCTGCTCGCCCAGAAGATCACCTCCCACGCCGGCCCGAACATCAACCGCGTCTTCTTCACGGGCTCGGGCTCGGAGGCGAACGACACCTGGTTCCGCATGGCGCGCGTCTACTGGGGCGCCATGGGCAAGCCGACAAAGAAGGCGATCATCGCCCGCAGGAACGGGTATCACGGCTCCACCGTCGCCGGCGCCTCGCTCGGCGGCATGAAGTGGATGCACGAGCAGGGCGACCTGCCGATTGCCGGCGTCCACCATATCGACCAGCCCTACTGGTACGGCGAGGGCGGCGAGCTCTCCCGCGACGAATTCGGCCTGAAGATGGCTCGCCAGCTCGAAGAGAAGATCGACGAGCTTGGCGAGGACAATGTGGCCGCCTTCGTCGCCGAGCCGATCCAGGGCGCCGGGGGCGTCATCGTGCCGCCGGACAGCTACTGGCCGGAGATCGCCCGCATCTGCAAGGCGCGCAACATCCTGCTCGTCGCCGACGAGGTGATCTGCGGCTTCGGGCGCACCGGCCACTGGTTCGGCCACCAGCATTTCGGCGTCGAGCCGGATCTTGCGCCCATCGCCAAGGGCCTCTCCTCCGGTTACCTGCCGATCGGCGGCGTCATGGTCTCCGACCGCGTCGGCAACGTGCTGGTCGAGGAGGTCGGCGACTTCAACCACGGCTTCACCTATTCCGGCCACCCGGTCTGCGCGGCCGCGGCGCTGGAGAACCTGCGCATCATCGAGGACGAGAAGCTCGTCGAGCGCGTCCACGACGACATCGGCCCCTACCTCGCCACCGGCCTGAAATCGCTGGAGGACCTGCCCATCGTCGGCGAGGTCCAGCAGGTCGGCCTGATGGCCGCCGTCCAGCTCGCCGAGGACAAGGCAACCCGCAAGCGCTTCGAGGACAAGGAGACGGCCGGCGTCACCGTGCGCAACCATTGCCTTGCAAACGGCCTCGTGCTGCGCGCCACCGCCGACCGCATGCTCTTCTCCCCGCCGCTCGTCATCACCCATGCCGAGGTCGATGAGATGATCGACATCACGCGGAAGGGACTGGAGCATGCGTGGAGCGTGCTGGGAGCTTGAAGCCTTACGCGATCCGAAGGCCGAGATGCTCGGCCATCGGATTGAAATCCCTGTCGGCATGGAGCAGGCTGTGGCCATGCTCCATGCAATAGGTGCCGATGATGAGATCGGCCGACTTGCGGACGGTTATGCCTTTTGAACGCAGCCGCCGGAAATTTTCGGCTGCCTTTATCGCGATTTCAGGCGAGAGCATCGATACGACATTGAAGGCTGACAATAGCTTTTGAAGATTGGCCGCGTGGCCTTCGTTCTGTGCGCCTTGCAAAAGCTCCAGGAGGACGATGTCTCCAAGGAGAATGTCCGCCATATTTGCCATTGCCCTGAGCCGCATGGATTGTGGAGTGGCAATGCCGCGTATCACGGCAATCCATACCGAGCTGTCGACGACGATCATTCTGCAGCGTCATTCCGCAGGGTTTCAGGCGGCCCCCATCCTTCGCGCATCGCGTCAAGGTCGCCTTCCCATCCCATGCCCCAAAGCTCGTCCAGGGCCTGGCGGCGGTAGCCGTTTTCCACGAACTGACGAAGCGCGAGCGCGACGATTGCCTTTTTCGTCGCGAGACCCGAAAGCTCCATCGCCTTGGCGATCAAATCGTCATCGATTTCGATGTTCGTGCGCATAGGTAGCCTCGTGTGTATGAAATGCTAAAATCATACACTAGGATGAGGCCGCCGACAACGAAATCACTGGAACGCCGTCTCGAAGAAGCTCCTCAGCTTGCGTGAATGCAGTTTTTCCGAGGGCATGCCGGCGAGGATTTCGAGGGCACGGATGCCGATCCGGAGGTGCTGGTTCACCTGGGTGCGGTAGAAGGCGGTCGCCATGCCGGGCAGTTTCAGCTCGCCGTGCAACGGCTTGTCGGAAACGCACAGCAGCGTGCCGTAGGGTACGCGGAAGCGGAAGCCGTTGGCGGCGATGGTTGCCGATTCCATGTCGAGCGCGATGGCGCGGGACTGGGAGAGGCGTTTCACCGGCCCGCGCTGGTCGCGCAGTTCCCAGTTGCGGTTGTCGATGGTGGCGACGGTGCCGGTGCGCATGATGCGCTTGAGGTCGTAGCCTTCGAGGCCCGTCACTTCCTCCACCGCGTCTTCCAGCGCCACCTGGATTTCCGCCAGCGCCGGGATCGGCACCCAGACGGGCAGGTCGTCGTCGAGCACGTGGTCCTCGCGCACGTAGGCATGGGCAAGCACGTAGTCGCCGAGCGTCTGGCTGTTGCGAAGGCCCGCGCAATGGCCGAGCATCAGCCAGGCATGCGGGCGCAGCACGGCGATATGGTCAGTGATCGTCTTGGCGTTGGAGGGGCCGACGCCGATATTGACCAGAGTGATGCCGCCATGGCCCTTCTTCTTGATGTGGTAGGCGGGCATCTGCGGCAGGCGGGCGAGCGTCAGGTCGCTTTCCGGCTTGTCGGCGCCGGCAGGCGTGACGATGTTGCCGGGCTCGACGAAGGCCGTGTAGCCGTTGCCGCCCTCGGCCATCTGCTGGCGCGCCCAGGCGCAGAACTCGTCGACATAGAACTGGTAGTTCGTGAAGAGCACGAAGTTCTGGAAATGGTTGGCGCTCGTCGCCGTGTAGTGGCTGAGGCGGGCGAGCGAATAGTCGATGCGCTGCGCGGTGAAGGGCGCGAGCGGCGAGGGCTCGCCGGGGCCGGGCTCGTAGGAGCCGTTGGCGATCTCGTCGTCGGTGTTCGTCAGGTCCGGCGCGTCGAAGAGGTCGCGCAGCGGCAGCTCGATGTTCTCGGCGATCTCCGCCTCCACATAGGCGCCTTCCCCGAAGGCGAAATGCAGGGGGATCGGCGTCGCGGATTCGGAGACCGTGATGCGGACGCCGTGGTTGCGCATCAGCAGGCCGAGCTGTTCCTTGAGGTAGTGCCGGAAGAGTTTCGGGCGGGTGATGGTGGTCGTGTAGATGCCGGGCGAGGCGACATAGCCGTAGGAAAGGCGGGAATCGACATGGCCGAAGCTGGTCGTCTCCAGGCTGACCTGCGGATAGCAGGCGCGGAAGCGCTTGTCCGGCGTGCCGTTCCGGCCGAGCGAGACGAAGGCGTCCGTCAGGAATTTCGTGTTGCGCTCATAGAGCTCCTCCAGCGCATCGACCGCGGCGACCGGATCGTCGAAGGAGCGCGGCTCGTAAGGCGTGGGCGTGGAGAAGGAAAGGGGGCGGGGAGAGAAGATTCGTTTGCTCATGAATCACTATAGTTGCTGTCTTTTGACAAGCAAACGACAAGTTCGATGCGTCCGCAAGCCTTATCGCGGGGCTGCGAGGATGACCACGGCGCCGGCAACGGCAAGCCCCGCGCCGGCAAGGTCGAAGCGGTCGGGGCGCAGGCCCTCGGCAAGCCACAGCCAGAGGAGCGAGGCGGCGATATAGACCCCGCCATAGGCCGCATAGGCGCGGCCCGCAAAGGCGCTGTCGGCCTGCGTCAGCAGCCAGCCGAAGAGCGCGAGCGAGGCCATGCCGGGCACGAGCCAGAGGATGGATTTGTCGAGCCGCCACCAGGCCCAGAAGGCAAAGCACCCGGCGATCTCGGCAAGGGCCGCGGCGGAAAAGACGAGGAGGGATTTCATCCGGGGCTCCTTGCGGGTGCGAACGCTGCCGGATGTAGCATGGAACGGAGGGCGGGAAAGCCCGCTCAGCTCATGGACTGCCGCTGCAGGGTGACGAAAAGCACGAGGCCCGCGCCGTTCTTCTCGATGCCGAGGCCGCCCGCATTGCTCCAGGCAAGGGCGCCGACCGGCGCCATCAGCATCGCCGAAAGGGCGAGGATGCGCAGCAGTGTGGCGGAGGCGTGGGTGAGGGCGGCGGTCATCGGGCGTCTTCCGGGAGGCTGGAAATCAGAGGGCGGCGCGGCAGCCGTGCGAGGCGGCGCAGGCCATGAGCTTGCCGGTGTCGTTGCGCGCGCTGCGGCGATAGTCGGTTTCGACGGCGGCAGCCAGCATGATCGCGAAAACGGCCATCAGCAGGGTGATGATGGTCAGGCGGCGTGCGAGGATGTCCATGGTCGTGTCCCTCATTCCATTCCAGATGTTTCGATGGAACCTTTTTGCCACTCCCGGACTGAACGCTCCCTGACATGCCGGTTCATCTCCCGTTCAGGAAAGGTGTGATCGGGCCTTGAAGGAGGGGAGGCGGGCTTCTACCTGTTTGACCTGTGCAACCGGGAGACAGGCAATGACCGCGCCCATCGAACTCTATTACTGGCCGACGCCGAACGGCCACAAGATCAGCATCATGCTCGAGGAACTCGGCGTTCCCTACGAGGTGAAATATGTCAATATCGGCCGGGGCGAGCAGTTCGAGCCCGATTTCCTGAAGATCTCGCCGAACAACCGCATGCCCGCCATCGTCGACCCGGACGGCCCGGGCGGCGCGCCGATCTCCGTCTTCGAATCCGGTGCGATCCTGCAATATCTCGGCCGCAAATACGGAAAATTCTATCCGGCGGACGAGCGCCGGCGCGTCGAGGTCGACCAGTGGCTGTTCTGGCAGATGGGCGGCCTCGGCCCGATGGCCGGCCAGGCGCATCACTTCCGCCAATATGCGCCGGAGAAGATCGAATATGGCATCAACCGCTACACAAACGAGGTGAACCGCCTCTATGGCGTGATGAACAAGCGCCTCGCCGACCGCGACTATCTTGCCGGCGACTATTCGATCGCCGACATGGCCTCGATCGGCTGGGTTCGGCCCTACGAGAACCAGGGCCAGGACCTCGACGACTTCCCGAACCTCAAGCGCTGGTTCGAGGCCGTGCTCGCCCGCCCCGCTGTGCAGCGCGGCATCGAGGTCGGCAAGGAAGAGCGCGCCCGCCAGGCAAGCCTTGCCGAGGACAAGGAAGCGCAGAAGATCCTCTTCGGCCAGCGGGCGCGGTAAGGCCGGAATGCGAAAGGCCGGCGTTTGGCGCCGGCCTCTGATTTTTCGATTGATGAAATCCGAGAACATCACCCACCCGCTCCGTCATCCTCGGGCTTGACCCGAGGATCCATGCCACAAAGACAGGGCGTGCCATTTCGGTGGATCCTCGGGTCAAGCCCGAGGATGACGAAGTGCTTGGAGTGATGGCTTCTTATGCGCGGCCGCGTCAGCTCAAAGCCGCGTCCAGGTCTGCGACTTGCACAGCACCGCCAGCATGCAGCCCTTCATGCGCAGCGAGTTGCCGTTGACGGTGCCGGCGCCGCTGTAGGTCTTGTCGGCTTCCGGGTCGGTGATCGAGCCGGTGTAGTCGGCGCCCGAACCGTCGAGCTTGCCGATCTGCTTGCCGGCGTGCTTGCCCGATTTCAGCGTGATGCAGAAGCTGCCGCCGCATTTGGCAATGGCGGCGGTGGCGCCGCTCGCCGTCTTCCAGTTACCCTCGATCGGCTCGCCGGCAAGCGCAAAGCCCGGCGCGGCGATCAGGGCGGCGGCAATCCATGTCCTCAGTTTCATTCTCTTCCTCCTCCAGAATGCGGCCGGAATATATCTTACGAACACGTAAAGGTAAATATGCAGCGGAACGGGAATCCGGGCGTGCATTTTGCGGGCCCTCGTTCGCGGTGGTTAGCGAAGGGTTGAAATCTCCGGTTGAATAATCCGTAAATTTTGAGACGAATGCCGCGGTTTCCAGCGGGTACGATGTTTAACGAAAATCCAATTTTACCAAGCGTTCGGATTTCGTTTGTCTCAAATTAAGCATGCATTTTAAGCGCATTTTGAAAGCCCGCCGGCATAGTGGAGCCATAAGACGAGCGGGACGAACCCGCCGGCAAAACTCCGAGGGCGAAACCAGGCCGCACAAGACGGCCGGCGCCTGGGGAGGCCCGAAAGGGCAGGTAAAACAGGATAATGCAGGCAACAACCAGTTGGACAGGGACTGACGAAAATGGCACGCTTTGACTTTCAGACCATCGAAACGGCCGCCATGGTTGGCGGCGAGAACCGCGCCGAAATCTTCTGCGACATGGGCCTCATGTATGCCACGGGCCGCGGCTGTGAAATCGACCTCGTGCAGGCGCACAAGTGGCTCAATATCGCCGCCATCAAGGGTTGCGAACGCGCCGCGGAACTGCGCGCCGACGTCGCCGCCACGATGACGAAGACCGACCTTGCGATGGCCCTGCGCGCCGCCCGCGAATGGATGACGGTTCACTGATCGGTTACTGGCGAGGCCCCGGGAAAAGACCGCTGAAGCGGCGCCCCGAGGTCTCGTTCGCCATCAGCCGAGCCGGCCGAGAACCTTCGGCAGGGCTTCTTCCAGCAAAACCATATCCGCCTCCGGCCCGACGCTGATGCGGATGCATCGGTTGAGCGGGGCGACGCCCGGCATGCGGATGAAGACGCCGTGCTCCATCAGCCCGTCGACGATGGCGCGGGCATGGGTGCCGTCACGGCCGCAATCGACGGTGACGAAATTGGTGGCGGAGGCGAGCGGCTGAAGGCCGTTCGCCCGGACGATGGCCGCGATGCGCTCGCGCGATGCGGCGATGCGGGCGAGAACGTCCACCAGATAGGCCTGGTCCTTCAGGGCCGCCAGCGCGGCCGCGACCGACACCCGGGCCATGCCGAAATGATTGCGGATCTTGTCGAAGGCCTGCGCATTGCCGAGCGTGCCGATCGCATAGCCGACGCGCGCGCCGGCAAGGCCGTAGGCCTTGGAGAAGGTGCGCATGCGCAGCACGTTCGGCTGGCCGATCAGCGCATCGATGGCGGGAATGGTGCCGGCGGGCGCCGTCTCGCCATAGGCTTCGTCGAGGATGAGGAGGGTCGTTTCCGGCAGGGCCTTGGCGAAGGCGACGACGCTGTCGCCGTCCCACCAGCTTCCCATCGGATTGTCGGGGTTTGCGAAATAGACGAGCGGCGCGTTTTCCCGCCGCACCGCGTCGAGGAGGCCGTCGAGGTCTTCCCGGTTGCCCGCATAGGGCGCGGTGACGAGCCGTCCGCCGAAACCGTTCACATGATAGTTGAAGGTGGGATAGCCGCCGAGCGAGGTGACCACGGGCGTGCCGGGCTCCACGACAAGCCGCACGATCTCGCCGAGCAGGCCGTCGATGCCGCCGCCGATGGCGATATTGTCCCGCGAGACGCCGTGATGGAGGGCAAGCGCCTCGCGCAGCTCGAAATTCTCCGGGTCGCTGTACATCCAGGTCGTTTCGGCCGCCGCGCGCATCGCTTCGAGAACGGACGGGGCAGGACCGAAACCGCTTTCGTTCGCGCCGATGCGCGCCTTCACCGCAAGGCCGCGGCCGCGCTCGATGGCTTCCGGCCCCACGAAGGGCACGGTGGAGGGAAGGCTCTGGGCGAGGGCGGTGAAACGGGAAAATGCGGACATGGATGCGCCTGGATCGGAAAATCGGAAAGCCGGCCGGAATCGGCCTCCGGCACCCTAGCCAATAATCCGCGCGCGCGAAACGATCAGATGACGGCCGAGCCGATGCCGCCGCGCTCCACGCCGACCATGTAGCGGCGCTCCTCGCTCCGTGCGCGGTTGTTCACGCCGCCGGTGAAATAGTCCGACCGCACGATCATGTGCAGCAGTTCCTCGTCGATTTCCTTGATGAACTGCACGCCGACGCGGCTGTCGTTGCGGTAGACCTCCGCGCAGCCGATGCGCGAGGCGACGCCGACGACCGAGAGGTAATAGTGAAGCGGCAGGCCGATCGTCGTGCTGACGGTGAAGCTGGCGCCGCCGAGCGAGATGTCGACCAGCTTGCAGCTTCGCATCTTCGGTGCGGCAAGGTCGAACCCGACGGTCATCAGCATGCCCTGCCGGTTGACGGCGAACCGCTCCCATTTGCGCTCGTAAAGCCCTGCGACGGAACGGGAATCTGCACCGATAGCCATTATCACACTCTCCTGAGGGAGGGACGTCATGTCCAAGAGAAGGGGAGTGTCGCAGGCGAGTGTTTTGTTTCGTTAAAACAAAAGGTTAAAAGTTTAACGTCCGTTTTTCGCTCAGGCGTCCTGCCCGGCGGGCCGCCGGCCGAGCACCAGGTTCAGGAAGTCGGTGTCGAGGAACATGTTGAAGTGCACGACCATCTCCTCGCCCTCGCGCTTGAACTCCGTGCAGGGGATCTCGTCGCGGATGCCGTCGATCTCGAGGTAGAAGTTCTCCGGCAGGGTCAGCGTCTTGTTGATCGAAAGCACCGCGCCGGCGCTGGAGATGCTGCGGATGAGGCAGGTGTAGCGCATCGCCGTGCTGAGATGGTGGCCGATCGGGGTGATGAAGCCGGGCTTGTCGAGGCGATACTGGACGAAGCTGCGCTTGGGGTGGCGCAGGTGAAGCTGCTCGTGGACCTGTTCGAGGGGCATGGCGCCCTCCCGCTTGTGTTGCCGGAGTCGAACTGTACCGAAACGGGGTGGATAAAACATGAAAACGACCGCTCGTGTTTTAACGAGCGGTCGAGGGGAGGAGGAGATGGATCCTCGGGTCAAGCCCGAGGATGACGACGGAAGCAAGGCATGACGGCCAGAGCGACGCCGCCGCTTGCCGCACCGTTCAACGGACGGGCGATATCTCCTCCCCTCCGTCATCCTCAGGCTCGACCCGAGGATCCACATGCCGCGGCCGCGAATGCGCTTCCGCGCCCGCCTTACTGGAAGGCCTGAAGCCCCGTCTGCGCGCGGCCGAGGATCAGCGCGTGGATGTCGTGCGTGCCCTCGTAGGTATTGACGGCTTCCAGGTTCATGACGTGGCGGATGACGCCGTATTCGTCCGAGACGCCGTTGCCGCCGTGCATGTCGCGGGAAACGCGGGCGATGTCGAGCGCTTTGCCGCAATTGTTGCGCTTCATCAGCGAGATGAGCTCGGCGGGCGCGCGGTGCTCGTCGAAGAGGCGCCCGAGGCGCAGCGCCCCCTGAAGGCCGAGCGCGATCTCGGTCTGCATGTCGGCGAGCTTCTTCTGGATGAGCTGGGTGGCGGCGAGCGGCTTGCCGAACTGCTTGCGGTCGAGCGTGTACTGGCGGGCGGCGTGCCAGCAGAACTCGGCGGCACCCATCGCGCCCCAGGCGATGCCGTAGCGGGCGCGGTTGAGGCAGCCGAAGGGGCCTGCGAGCCCGGAGACTTCCGGCAGCAGGTTCTCGTCGGGAACGAAGACGTCCTGCATCATGATCATGCCCGTCACGGAGGCGCGCAGCGAGAACTTGCCCTCGATCTTCGGCGTCTCGAAGCCCTTCATGCCGCGCTCGAGGATGAAGCCCTTGATCTTGCCGTCATGCGCGTCGGACTTCGCCCAGACGACGGCGACGTCGGCGATCGGCGAATTGGTGATCCAGTTCTTGGCGCCCGAGACGAGGTAGCCGCCGTCGACCTTCTTCGCGCGGGTGATCATGGAGGAGGGGTCGGAGCCGTGGTCCGGCTCGGTGAGGCCGAAGCAGCCGACCCATTCGCCGGAGGCGAGCTTGGGCAGGTACTTCTTGCGGCTCTCCTCCGTGCCGTAGGCGAAGATCGGGTGCATGACCAGCGAGGACTGCACGGACATGGCCGAGCGGTAGCCGGAATCGACGCGCTCGACCTCGCGGGCGACGAGGCCGTAGGAGACGTAGTTCGCGCCGACGCCGCCGTATTCCTCGGGGATCGTCGGGCCGAGCAGGCCGAGCTCGCCCATCTCGCTCATGATCTCGCGGTGGAAGATTTCGTGGCGGTTGGCCTCCGTCACGCGCGAGGCGAGCTTGTCCTGGCAATAGGCCGCGGCCGTATCGCGGATCATGCGCTCCTCGTCGGTGAGCTGGTCTTCCAGGAGGAAGGGATCGGCCCAGTCGAAGGCTGCCATCTTGGCGCGGGCCTGCTGCGGGGTGGCGCTGTGGTGCTCGCTCATGGGGTCCTCCCGTTGCGGTTCGTCGTTGCAAAAGTGCTACATCAGCTCGCCTCTCTCCGAAAGGGCGGGAACGAAACCGAAGGCCGAATGCTTTGGCTATTTATGAATGCCCTCATGAATCCGAAGAATGAGCCATGCCGGCCTTTTCGCCTTGATTGCGCCCTCCGCCATGGGCATGTAGCCTGACAATGAGCAATTCCACGAAAGAGAGGCCCACCATGCGCGACCGCTTCAAGCGATCCGTCGAGCGCCTGCTGCCGGCCGAAACGCGCCTCGGCGACCTGTTCCGGCCGTCACCCCGCCACGAGGAGCGCAAGGCGCCCGCGGCCCGGCGGCGCCCCGCCGGCTCGATGCTGGAGGAGGTGACAGGCTTCGGCAGCAATCCCGGGGCCCTGCGCATGTTCGCGCACATCCCCGAGGGCCTGCCCGCCGGCCGGCCGCTCGTCCTCGTGCTGCACGGCTGCCAGCAGGATGCGGCAGGCTACGACCGGGCTGCCGGCTGGGCATCGCTTGCCGAGGAGCGCGGCTTTGCCGTCGTCTATGCCCAGCAGCGCGAGGCGAACAATCCGCGCCTCTGTTTCACCTGGTTCCGGCCGAGCGAGGTGACGCGCGACCGCGGCGAGACGATGTCGATCCGCCAGATGGTGGCCCATGCGGCCGAGACGGCGGCGAGCGACCCGGAGCGCGTCTTCGTCACCGGCCTTTCCGCCGGCGGGGCGATGACCGCCGCCATGCTCGCCAATTATCCGGACGTCTTCGCCGGCGGCGCGATCATCGCCGGCCTGCCCTTCGGCGCCGCGCGCGATGCGACCCGCGCCTTCGATGCGATGGCGGAAGCCCCCGAGCGCAGCCCGCGCGACTGGTCGGACCTCGTGCGCGCCGTCTCCCCGCGCATCGCCCGCAAGCCCGCCGTCTCCATCTGGCACGGCACGGCCGACGAGACCGTCTCGCTCTCCAACGGCCTCGCCCTCGTCGAGCAATGGCGCGATCTTTACCGCCTGCCGAAGGAGGCCTTCGTGGAAAAGCGCCTCAAGGGCCGGCGCACCCGCATCTGGCCGGACAAGGACGGCAAACCCCTCGTCACCTTCCACGCCATCGACGGCATGGGCCACGGCACCCCGGTGCTGTCCGGCGAAGGCGGCGGGTATGCGGTGTCCGCCGAGCCCTTCATGCTGGAGGCAGGGTTCTCCTCGACGCTGGAGATCGCGAAGGAATGGGGTTTGACGCGGAGATGGAAGCGGTAGGAGGGAGCCGCTTTCTGCTCTTCCTTCCGTTCCCCTGGCACCCTTCGCTCGCCGTTCACCGCTCGCATCTCACCTCTCACCTCCCTCTCTTTTCACCCGCGCTCTCTCCTTCTCCGTCACCACAAACCTCTCTTCCGTCATCCTCGGGCTTGCCCCGAGGATCCACACTCCACGGAGCGGCCCTGCTTTGTGGCATGGATCCTCGGGTCAAGCCCGAGGATGACGACGGAGAGGGCAGATGAGGGGAAAAACGGAGGAGTAATGGAGGGGAGTGGGAGAAGAATGAGAGAGAGAGGGGGGAGAAGAAGAGTGCGGGAACGGAGAAGGATGGGATGGCCAAAGCCGGAGGCGGCGCCGCGCATTCGGCGCCCGGCGGTCAGCCGCCGCCGTTACCGCCCCCAATCACCCCAGCAGCCACTCATGCTCCTTCGCATTGTGGAACTTCCACACCCGCTTCGGCCCGGCCATCACGTTGAGGTAGTAGAGGTCGTAGCCGTGGATGGTGGCGCAGGGGTGGTAGCCTTTCGGCACCAGCGTTACGTCGCCGTCCTCCACCGCCATCGCCTCGTCGAGCGAGCGGTCGTCCGTATAGACGCGCTGGAAGGCGAAGCCTTGCGGCGGGTTGAGGCGGTGGTAGTAGGTCTCCTCCAGAAGGCTCTCGTTCGGCAGGTCGTCCCGGTCGTGCTTGTGCGAGGGGTAGGAGGACGTGTTGCCGTTCGGCGTGATCACCTCGACGACGAGCAGAGAGTGGGCCGCATTGTCGTCCTCCGGCATGATGTTGTGGACATGGCGGACATTCGAGCCCTTGCCGCGCGTCAGCTTGGGATGCGTTCCGGGCGGGACGGCCTTGGCCTTGTACTCGCCGCCGCCGGGCGCCGAGCAGACGGCAAGCTCCAGATCGGTCTCCGCGGTCACCGACCAGTTGGAATCGGCCGGCACGTAGAGCGCGTGCGGCGCGCCGTCGAACGGGCTCATGCGCTCGCCGAGGATGCCGAAATCCTCGCCCGACGCCGTCGCCTTGCCCTTGCCGGAAATCCACACGAGGCAGACCTCGCGGCTTCCGGTTTCCGCGGCGACGATCTCTCCCGGCTTCATGCGGTGGACGTCGAAGCCGACATAGGTCCAGCCGGCGCTTTCCGGCGTCACATGGCTGACGCGGCCGTGCGTGCCCTCGGGTTTGACGATGAGCTTGGGCATGGGTTTCTCCTTATGCCTTCGGAAAACCTTCCGTCTCCACGGTATAGCCTGCGGCCGTCATGACGCGCATCAGTTCCTTGTGGCCGATCTCGGCCATCTTCTGCGGGGGCGCTTCATGCGGATCCTGCTCGGCCTCCACGACGAACCAGCCTTCGTAGCCGTAATCGGCGAAGCGCTGCACGATGGCGCCGAAATCGAGCGAGCCGTCGCCCGGTACGGTGAAGGCGCCGAGCGCCACCGCGTCGAGGAAGGATTGTTTGCTCCGGTCGAGCCCGTCCACCACGGCCTTGCGGATATCCTTGACGTGGACGTGGTTGATGCGGGCGTGGTGCTTGTCGATGGCGCGCAGCACGTCGCCGCCGGCAAAGGCGAGGTGCCCGGCGTCGAGCAGCAGCGGGATGCCTTCGCCGGAATGCTTCATGAAGGCGTCGAGCTCCGGTTCGGTCTCGACCACGGCGGCCATGTGGTGGTGGTAGGAAAGCGGCATGCCCTGATCCGCGCACCATTCGCCAAATTCTGTGACCTTGCGGGCATAGGCCTTCATCTCGTCGTCGGAAAGGCGCGGCTTGGTGGCAAGCGGCTTCGAACGGTCGCCCTGTATGGACCGGCCCACCTCGCCATAGACGATGCAGGGCGCGTCGACCGCCTTGAACAGCTCGATCATCGGCGCGATGCGGTCCTTGTTGGCGGCAAGCTCCTCGTCGACCAGCGTGCCGGAGAACCAGCCGCCGCACAGCGTCACGTCGGCCGCGCGCAGGATCGGCAGCATCTCCTCAGGGTTCGAGGGGAAGCGGCGGCCCTGCTCCATGCCGGTGAAGCCGGCGCTGCGGGATTGCCGCAGGCATTCCTCCAGCGAGACGTCGTCGCTGAGTTCGGGAAGGTCGTCGTTCCACCAGGCGATGGGCGACATGCCGAGTTTGGCTTTCATTGTGGTCTCCTTGGGGAAGGCGAGGGCCTTCCGGTAATATTGTTTCCCGCTTGCTCGTTCCCTTTCCCTCACTCCCTCTCTTTCGTCATCCTCGGGCTTGACCCGAGGATCCATGCCGCCCTCTCCGGCGTGCCGTGTAGGTGGATCCTCGGGGTCAAGCCCGAGGATGACGGTGGAGAGGTGAGAAGAAAGCGGTGAGCGGTAAGTGAGTAAGTGAGGTGGGGGGCCGTTCCGTTCTCCGTCCTAGCCGATCCGCTGGGCTTCGAGCGCCTTCACATAAGCTTCGCGCGCCGCGTTGACCTCGCCGCGCGGGCTGACCTCGGGCACGGCGACGTCCCACCAGTGGCCGCCGTCCTGCGTGGTGATGAGCGGGTCGGTGTCGATGACGATGACGGAGGTGCGCTCGTTCGCCTTGCTTTGCTTTATGGCCGTTTCGAGGTCGGCGATGGAGGAGACCTTGACGGCGACGGCGCCCATGCTCTCGGCATGCGCCCGGAAGTCGATCTCCGGCATGGCCTCGATCATCGCGTCCTTGAGGAGGTTGTTGAAGTTCGCCCCGCCGGTCGCCATCTGCAGGCGGTTGATGCAGCCGTAGCCGCGGTTGTCGAGCACGACGACGGTGAGCTTCTTGCCGAGCATGATCGAGGTCGAAAGCTCGGAATTCAGCATCATGTAGGAACCGTCGCCGACCATGACGACGACATCCGCCTCCGGCCGCGCCAGCTTCACGCCGAGGCCGCCCGCGATCTCGTAACCCATGCAGGAAAAGCCGTATTCCATGTGGTAGCCGCCCGGCCGGTTGGCCTGCCAGAGCTTGTGCAACTCGCCCGGAAGCCCGCCGGCGGCGCAGACGAGGACGGAATTTTCCCCGCCGATGCTCCGCTGCACCGCGCCGATGACCTGCGCGTCCGAGGGAAGCGCCGCGTTGGTCGCGGCGGTCGCCCGGTTGGCGGCGGCCATCCATTCGTCCTTGCGGGCCTTTGCCGAGGATTCCACCGCGGCCGGCGCCTTCCAGCCGCCGAGCGCCTCGGAAAGCAGCGTCAGACCCTCGCGCGCGTCGGCGACGAGCGGCTGGCCGTCATGCTTGGCTGCGTCGAAGGCGGCGGTGTTGAGGCCGATCATTTTCACCGTGTCGTTCTTGAAGAGCGCCCAGGAGCCGGTGGTGAAGTCCTGGAGGCGCGTGCCGACGGCAAGGATGACGTCCGCTTCCTCGGCAAAGGCGTTGGCCGCCGAGGTGCCGGTGACGCCGACCGAGCCCATGGCGAGCGGATGATCGTCGGGGATTGCCGACTTGCCGGCCTGCGTGACGGCGACCGGGATGCCGTGCATGCCGGCAAAAGCCTTCAGCTCGGCCGTCGCCTGCGAATAGAGGATGCCCCCGCCGGCGATGATCAGCGGCTTTTCAGCCTTGCGCAGCGTTGCGATGGCGGCGGCAAGCTCCTCCGCGTCCGGCCGCGGGCGGCGCTGCGTCCAGATCTTTTCCTCGAAGAAGCTGACGGGATAGTCGTAGGCTTCGGCCTGCACGTCCTGGCAGAGCGAGAGCGTCACCGGGCCGCAATCGACCGGGTCGGTCAGCACCTGCATGGCGCGCTTCAGCGCGGGGACGATCTGCTCGGGCCGGGTGATGCGGTCGAAATAGCGCGAGACGCAGCGGAAGGCGTCGTTCACCGAGACGGTGCCGTCGCCGAAGTCCTCGATCTGCTGGAGCACCGGGTCGGGGATGCGGTTGGCGAAGACGTCGCCGGGCAGGAACAGGACGGGCAGGCGGTTGACATGAGCGACGCCGGCGGCAGTAACCATGTTGAGCGCGCCGGGGCCGATGGAGGTGGTGCAGGCCATGAAACGCTGGCGGAAGCTCGCCTTGGCGAAGGCGATGGCCGCATGCGCCATGCCCTGCTCGTTATGGGCGCGATAGGTCGGCAGCGCCTCGCGCACCTGATAGAGCGCTTCGCCCATGCCCGCGACGTTGCCGTGGCCGAAAATGGCCCAGACGCCCGCGAAGATCGGCACCTTCCTGCCGTCCACCACGGTCATCTGCGCCTTCAGGAAATGCGCGACGGCCTGCGCCATCGTCAGCCGGATCGTCTTGCCCATCGTATTCCTCCCAAATCTTTCTCTTACAGCCCGCGCGTTCTCAGCCAGGCGTCGGTCAGCGCGCGGAAGCGGCCGGCCATGTCGGCAATCGCCGCCTCGTCGTCCATCCGGCCGGCCATCCAGGCGCGCGCGGCCTCGATGAAGATCGTGCGGCCGACGGCAAAGCCCTTGACGGCGGGCGCCGCCTTCGTCGCCTCGAAAGCCTTCACCAGCTCCTCGGCCGGCGCTTCGAGGCCGAGCAGCACGATGCCGCGGCACCACGGGTCGTTCTTCGCGATCACCGCCTCGATGTTCCGCCATGCGGCGCTCGATGCCTGCGGCTCCAGCTTCCACCAGTCCGGCTTGATGCCGAGGTCGTAGAGTTCCTGAAGCGCCGTCGAGACCGTGTCATCCTTGAGCGGCCCGTTCTTGCCGGCGATGATCTCGATCAACAGTTCGCGCCCGACGCGCCGCGCCGCCTCGAAAAGCGTGCGCAGCTTTTCCTGCTGCTCGGTCTTCAGCGCCGCCGGATCGTCCGGATGATAGAAGCACAGGCACTTGATGCAATGGTCGACCGGCCATTCCACGAGCTGCGAGCCGATGTCCTGGCTGAATTCGAAGCGCAAAGGTTTCGATCCCGGCAGCTCGACGGGCCGGCCGAGCCAGGTGAAATCCTTCGTCGCGGCGTCGAAGAAGGCGTCGCGCCCGAAGCGCTCGTCGATCAGCATGCCGTAGCCCGGCCGGCCTTCGGCGACGCGCGCGGCGGCCTCGACGGTGAGGCGCTTGAACGCGGAAATCCTCTCGTGCGGCACGCCGAGCTCGTCGGCGATGTCGACGAGCTGCATGCGGTGGTCGCAGGCGAGCGCCATGAGGAGCGGGATGTCGCCCTGCTTGCGATTCGTCGCCCAGTGGATATGGTTGATCGCCTCGTCCTTCCTGAGAGCACGGTGTTTGCTGCCGTTCTTGAGGAAGAAGGAAAGCTCCTCCCAGCTCGGATATTCCGGCGAGCAGAGCAGGCGCGAGACGGCGAAGGCGCCGCAGGCATTGGCCCATGTCGCGGAGGTGGCGTGGTTCTCGCCAGTGAGCCAGCCGCGCAGGAAGCCGGACATGAAGGCATCGCCCGCGCCGAGCACGTTGTAGACCTCGATGGGAAAACCCTGGCCGACGATGCCGTCCTCCAGGTCGTCCGATATCGGCCCGTCATAGACGATGCAGCCCATGGCGCCGCGCTTGAGGACGATGGTGGCGGGCGAGACGGCGCGGATCGCTTTCAGCGAGGAGAGCACGTCGTCGGCGCCGGAGGCGATCATGATCTCCTCTTCCGTGCCGACAATAAGGTCGCAGTCCGGCAACACGGATTTCATGATGGCCGAGACGCGGTCGGATTTCACATAGCGCTCGAAGCCTTCGGCGTGGCCGGCAAGGCCCCAGAGGTTCGGCCGGTAGTCGATGTCGAAGATGACCTTGCCGCCCGATTGCCTGGCGATGCGGATCGCCTTGCGCTGCGCCGCCTCGCTGTCGGGCCGCGAGAAATGCGTGCCGGAGACGAGCACGGCGCGCGAGGAACGCACGAAGGCTTCGTCCACGTCGCCCTCGTTGAGCGCCATGTCGGCGCAGTCCGTGCGCACGAAGATCATCGGCGAGACGCCTTCGGCCTCGATGGCGAGCAGAACGAGCGCCGTCAGCCGTTCCTTATCCGTCTTGATGCCGTCCACATTGACGCCCTCTCGCGCGCATTGCTCGCGGATGAAGCGGCCCATCTGCTCGTCGCCGACGCGCGTGATGAGCGCGGACCTAAGGCCGAGACGGGCGGTGCCGATGGCGATGTTGGCCGGGCAGCCGCCGACGGATTTGGCGAAGGAGGCGGTGTCCTCGAGACGCGTGCCGAGCTGCTGGCCGTAGAGGTCGACGGAGGAGCGCCCGATGGTGATGACGTCGAGCGTCTTGTCCTGGTCAATGGTCGGCATGTCTTCCCTCCGGTCTTGCGGCATCGTGCACGCCGCTCGGTATTGCCGGAAAATGAAACATGAATTCCATTATCCTGTCAATTCGGAATAGGCATTCCGTTTCTATTCCATGGCGTTCCGCGGCGCGCCTCGCCTGAGGCTGCGGCGCCGTTCCGCGATGGCGACGGGCAGGGCCATGGCGAGCGCCATCGAGGCGGAAAGCGAACGGAAGCCGGCATGGTCCGCCTCCGACACTTCCAGCCAGTGGGTGGCGGCGGCCGCGAGCGGGGAGAAGACCGAATCGGTGATGGCGACGATCGGCACGCCGCGGGCGGCGAGCGCCTGCGCCTGCGCCAGGCTTTCGGCCGCATAGGGCGCGAAGCTTGCGGCGAGCACCGCATCCCTTTCCGTCGCGAACCCGGCGATTTCCGCGTCGATGCCGTTCGGCGAGGCGATGGTCTGGTGGCGGATGCCGAGCTTGCCGAAGGCATAGGCGATATGCGCCGTCAGCGGGTAGGAGCGGCGCTTGGCGACGAGGTAGATCGTCTCGGCCCGGGCGAGCAGGTCGACGGATTTCGAGAAGGTCCGCCCGTCGATGGTGCCGGCAAGGCGCGAGAGGGATTGGCTGGCCGCGTTGATGAAACCGGACAGCAGCTCCGTGTCGCTGTCGGCCGATGCGCCGGCTTCAAGAGAAAGAAGGCGTTCCTCGTAGGAAAGCGTACGGTCGCGCAGGCGGGCGCGAAAGACGTTCTGCAGGTCGGAAAAGCCCTCGTAGCCGAGGTGATGGGCAAGGCGCACCAGCGTGGAGGGCTGCACGTCCGCTGCCGCGGCGATGCTGGCGGCGGTGCCGAAAGCCATGTCGTCTGGGTTGGAAAGCGCATAGGCCGCGACCTGCGCAAGCCGCTTGGGCATGGCTGCCTTTCGCTCTATGATGACGCTGCGCAGGCTGTCGAAATCGCGCGGCACACGCGCAAGGGCCGCTTCGCTGTTGTCCATGGATCCATCCTTTTGCCTGCGGCCATTCTGCGACAAATGAAATAAATATTCCATATGGTTGCGAAGGATAGTTCTCGTTCCAGATCTTTCCCGTTACGGATGACGCGGAGATGCCGGCAAAGCGGATAGAGGAGATGTCATGAAGGCTTTGGGAGTAGGCTTGATCGGCACCGGCTACATGGGCAAGTGCCATGCGCTCGCCTGGAACAATGTCGCCGCCGTCTTCGGGGATGTCGAGCGGCCTCGCCTCGTGTTCCTCGCCGAGGCCAATGCGGAGCTTGCCGCCGTCCGCGCCCGTGAATTCGGCTTCTCCCGCTCGACGGGCGACTGGCGCGAATTGCTGTCGGATCCGGCGGTCGACGTCATCTCTATCACCACGCCCAACCAGTTCCACGCCGAGATGGCGATCGCCGCGCTGGAAGCCGGCAAGCATGTCTGGTGCGAAAAGCCGATGGCGACCTCGCTCGCCGATGCCGAACGCATGCTCGCCGCCCAGCGCTCCTCCGGCAAGGTGGCGATCATGGGCTACAATTATATCCAGAACCCGGTGATGCGGCACATCCGCTCGCTGATCGACGAGGGGGCCATCGGCACGGTCAACCATGTGCGCGTGGAGATGGACGAGGACTTCATGGCCGATCCCGAGGCGCCCTTCTACTGGAAGAGCGAGGCGGCCTCCGGCTACGGCGCGCTCGACGATTTCGCCGTGCATCCGCTTTCGCTGCTGTGGAGCCTCTTCGGCCATGTCGAGGCCGTCATCGCCTCTCTGGCAAAGCCCTACGCGGACCGTCCGTTGAAGGACGGCGGGCGCCGCGCCGTGGAGAACCACGACATCGCCAGCGTCCTCATGCGCCTTCCCGCCGGCATTTCCGGCGTGCTGATGGCCAACCGCTCCGCCTGGGGCCGCAAGGGCCGCATCGCCCTGCAGGTCTACGGCTCGAAGGGCTCGATCCTCTACGACCAAGAGCGCATGAACGAGTTCCAGCTTTATACGACGGCCGGCCGGCCGGCCGAGCAGGGGTTTTCGACCATCCTGACGGCCCCGCACCACAAGCCCTACGACCGCTTCGTGCCCGCGCCCGGCCACGGCCTCGGCTTCAACGACCTCAAGGTCATCGAATGCCGCGAGCTGATCGCCGCCATCGCCGGCATGGCCACCCACTCCATCGATTTCAACCACGGCCTTCGCATCGAGAAGTCCGTGCACGCCATGGCGCAGTCCTTCCGCGAGGCGCGCTGGGTCGATGTGCCCGATACGTGAGATTTCCGAAAAAAATCCGCGCGCGGCCGCATTGAAACGGCCCATGCCATACGTAATACTCTCGGCAATAATGCCGGAGGGAAGGGCATGTTCAGGCGAATGACGAACCGCTGGGCGCCGGTCTTGTTAGTCTCCATCGCTGTCGTTGTGTTCAATGCGGGCGCCGCCGAGGCCAAACGCGTTGCGCTTCTGATCGGCAATGAGAAATACGAGGAGACCGCCCCGCTCAACAATCCTGCCAACGACGTGGAGCTGATGCGCTCGGCGTTCGAGGCGGCGGGCTTCGATTCCGTGAAGACCGTCTTCGATCTCGACCGCGCCGCCATGGTCAAGGCGCTGCGCGAGTTCGAGGACGAATCCGTGGATGCCGAGATGGCCGTGGTCTACTATTCCGGCCACGCCATGGAGATGAACGGGGTCAATTATCTCATCCCCGTCGACGCGGCGCTGAAGAGCGACCGCGACGTGGAGGATGAGAGCGTCGCCATCGACCGCGTGCAGCGCTCGCTGGAAGGCGCCAAGAAGCTCAAGCTCTTCATTCTCGATGCCTGCCGCAACAATCCCTTCGCCGCCTCGATGAGCCGGTCCATCGGCACGCGCGCCGTCACGCGCGGCCTTGCCCGCGTCGAGCCCGAATCGGCCGACACGCTGATCGCCTTCGCCTCGAAGGCCGGCACGGTGGCGCTCGACGGGGAGGGGCGGAACAGCCCCTTCGCCACGGCGCTCGCCAAATATCTCACCGAACCCGGCCTCGACGTGCGCATCGCGCTCGGCAAGGTGCGCGACGAGGTGGTGGAAGCCACCAACCGCGAGCAGGAGCCCTTCGTCTACGGCTCGCTCGGCGGCGCGCAGATCTTCCTGAACATCAAGGAAGTGAACATCAACGTCACCAACAGCGGCAACACGCAGGAGGTCTCGCCGAACGGCCAGTCGGAAGCTGCCGCCGACTGGCAGAACATCCGCGACCTTGCCGACGAGGAAC
The DNA here is from genome assembly GCF_014203155.1 of Shinella fusca. Lineage (GTDB taxonomy): Bacteria > Pseudomonadota > Alphaproteobacteria > Rhizobiales > Rhizobiaceae > Shinella > Shinella fusca. Next base: position 182,808 of record NZ_JACHIK010000008.1, on the reverse strand, counting down.
TGCTCAACGCCTTCCTCGCCAAGCACGGCAAGGACCCGGTCTACAAGATGCTGGCGGAAAAGAAGCTCGCCAGCCTCAAGGAGGCGACCGAGAACGAAGGGCAGGATGCGGCCGGCATTGCTTGGGACGCATTGAAGGAATCGACCGACGCGGCCGCCCTCCAGCGCTTCATCGAGCGCTATCCGGGCAGCAGGCATCGCGCCGACGCCGAGCACCTGATCGCCGCGCTGGAACCGAAGAAGGGCCTCAGCGTCGATGTCGCCGGCAAGGAGACGCCGGCCTCGCGGGACTGCTTCCTGCTGGCCGGCGAGCCGCAGTCGCTGCCCGGCTTCATGGGCGTCGCCTTCCTGAAAATCGACGCCAAGCGGGCGCTCGCCGCCTGCGCGCAGGCCGTCAACGAGAACCCGTCCGACGGCATGCTCGTCAACCTGCTCGGCCGCGCACACGACGCCGACCGCAACTATGTCGAGGCGCGGCGCAACTACGAGAAGGCGATCGAGCTCGGCAACATGTATGCCATGACGAACCTCGCCTGGTTCTCGGTCTACGGCACGGACGGCCCGGTCGATGTCGCCAAGGGCCTCTCGATGTTCGAGAAGGCGGCGATCGCCGGTAATTCCTATGGCCAGGCCTCGCTCGGCTGGCTCTACCGCGAAGGCTACGGCGGCACGCGGCAGGACTACAACGAGGCGGTGAAGTGGTACCAGCAGTCCGCCAATCAGGGCTATGCCAATGCCATGGCGACGATGGGCTGGTTCTACCGCGAGGGCCTCGGCGTCTCGCAGGATTATGTCCAGTCGCTCGCCTGGTATCGTAAGGCGGCGGACGCGGGCGATGCCAATGCCATGTCTTCGCTCGGCTGGGCCTACCAGAACGGCCTCGGCACGGCGCAGGACTATGCCGAGGCGAAGGTCTGGTACGAGAAGGCCGCCAATATCGGCGATTCCTACTCGATGGCCTCGCTCGCCTGGCTCTATGACGTCGGCAACGGCGTGAAGCAGGACTATGTGGAGGCCCGCTACTGGTACGAGAAGGCGGCCAATGCCGGCAGCGCCTATGCCATGGGCAATCTCTCGCGCCTCTACGACCAGGGCCTCGGCACGCCGGCCGACGCCAAGGAGGCCGTGCGCTGGGCCGCGGCCGCCGTCGAAAGCGGCGATCCGGGCAAGCTGAAGGAGATGAAGGAGACGCCGGCCAACTTCACCGTGGCCTTCCGCCAGGGCATGCAGGACCTGCTGCGCGAGCGCGGCTACTACAGCGGCACCTCGGACGGCGAATTCGGCCCCGCGACGCTTGCCGCCATCGACAAGCTGGCGGCCGGCCGCAATGATGCGACGACCCTCTCCAACACCAACACCACGACGGATACGTCGACGACGGTGCTCGGCGGTTCGGATATCGACCAGTGCTACGAGCTTGCGGGCGAGCCGAACCTGCGTCCGGGCTTTGCCGGCAAGCTCTTCGCGCAGATCGACTACGGCCGGGCGATCCCGGTCTGCGAGGCCGCGCTCAACGCCAACCCGTCGGACAATTCCGTCCGCAACATGCTGGGCCGCGCCCATGACGCGGCGCGCAACTATCCGAAGGCCCGCGAGCACTACCAGAAGGCCGCCGACGAGGGGAACCTCTACGCGCTGACGAACCTTGCCTGGTACTCGATCTACGGCACGGACGGCCCGGTCGACATGGCCAAGGGCACGCGGATGTTCGAGGAGGCCTCGAACGCCGGCAACCCCTATGCGCAGGCCTCCCTCGGCTGGCTCTACCGCGAGGGCTACAACGGCACGCGCAAGGACTATGACGAGGCGATCAAGTGGTATCGCAAGGCCGCCGAGCAGGGCTATGCCAATGCCGAGGCGACCATGGGCTGGTTCTACCGGGAGGGCCTCGGCACGGCGAAGGACTATGCCGCCTCGCTCGACTGGTACAAGAAGGGCGCGGAAGGCGGCGACATCAACGCCATGTCCTCGGTCGGCTACGCCTATCAGGCGGGCCTTGGCGTTCCGGTCGACTATGCCGAAGCGCGCAAGTGGTACGAGAAGGCGGCAGCCTTCAACGACTACTATTCGATGGCCTCGCTCGGCTGGCTCTACGACGTCGGCAACGGCGTGACGCAGGACTATGCCCAGGCCCGCGACTGGTACGAGAAGGCGGCCAATGGCGGCAACACTTATGCCATGGGCAATCTCTCGCGCCTCTACGACCAGGGCCTCGGCACCCGCGCCGATGCGAAGGAAGCTGCCCGCTGGGCCGCCGCCAGCGTCGAGGGGGGCGATGCCGGCAAGCTGCAGGAGCTGAAAGGCTCGCCCGCGAACTTCACGCCGCAGTTCCGCAAGGAATTCCAGCAGATACTGAAGGACCGCGGCTACTACAACGGCCCGATCGACGGCGACTTCGGCGCTTCCACCCAGAACGCCATAGACCGCCTCGCCGCCCGCACCTGAGGCGCGGCACCGTGAAAGCAAAGCCGCTGGAAGCAAGCGTGTTTCCAGCGGCTTTCGTTCGGGCGAAAGACTTCGCGCAAGCGGCGCATCATGAAAGATGGGGAAAAGAAGGGGAACTGGCGGAGAAGAAGGGATTCGAACCCTCGATACCGTTTCCGGTATACTCCCTTAGCAGGGGAGCGCCTTCGACCACTCGGCCACCTCTCCGCTCGCGGTTTCAGTATGCGGCATGGCTAGGGATTGCAAGGCCTTTTTCGATGTTATGCCGAAGATTTTGTTGCCGAACCGCCGTCTTGCGCAAGAGGGCAGGGCAGGGAAACCGGCATGTTTCCGGAGCCGCCGCGAAGGACTTCGCGGAGGCGGAAACGGGGGGCGGCGCTACTTCGTCTCCGTGCGTGCGGCGCGCTCCAGGATCGGCACGCAGATGTCGAGGTCTCCCGAGGCGAGATGCGCATAGCGCATGGTCATCTGCAGGGTCTGGTGACCGAGCCAGGTCTGCACGCGGCGGATGTCGATGCCGCCCTGGACGAGGCGTGACGCGCAGGTATGGCGCAGGATATGGGGCACGACGTCCGGTTCCGCCCCGAGCCCGACCTCCTGCTTCGCCTCGTTCCAGGCCGCGCGGAATTTCGCCTGGACGATGCTCGTGAAGGGGCCCCGCCGCGTCCGGTCGGAGGCCTGGAGCGCGAGCGCGGCCCGCTCGGTCAGCGGAACGGAGCGGCTCCGGCCGTTCTTGGTGAGCCAGAACGGCACGCGGTCGCCCTGGATATCCTGCCAGTGCAGGCCGATGCCTTCGCCAAGCCGCGCGCCGGTATCGATCAGGAAGATACAGAATCGGCCGTAGATCTCCGATTTCTCGAAGATCGCCGCGAAAAGCCGTGTTTCCTCGTCCGGCTCCAGAAAGCGGATGCGCCCCGCCTTCTCCTTGAGCCGCTGGAATTCCGGCAGGCCGCGAATGTCGCCCATCTTGTGCGCCTTGCGGAGCAACTTGCTCAGCGCCGCCAGCTTCCTGTTGATCGTGGCATTGCTGTTGCCCCGCTTGCGCAGGGCACCGATCAGGCGGTCCAGCATCTCGTCCGTGAAATCGGAAAACGCGGCACCGAACAGGATTTCGTCGAGCTCGCCGATGAAGGAGGAGACATTGTATTTATGCGAGCCCGGCTCCCATAGAAGATCCACATAGCGCTGAAGAAGGGTGCGGAGGTTTGTATGCTGATTTGTTCCGTTATCTATGCCTGAAAGTTGATAATTAAGTGAATAAATGCCGTTCGTTTGGGTGTGCTGCCACATGCTGACCCCGTTGCGCCCTTTTCAGTCGCCCCTTGGTTGCATCAAATGGTTAATAGCCCCTGCTACTTTAGCCCCAAGAAATAATAAAAACACGAAAACCCGGCACGAAGGCCGGGTCCCCGCTATGTGAAAAGCCGGTAAGGCTTAGAAGTTACGCTGCAGACGCAGGAAGCCGGTGGTGGTGTCGGTGTGACCGCCACCCAGGACGTCGTCCTGGCGATAGTTAACCGTACCGAGGAAGGCCAGGCCGTCCACGATGTCGTAACCAACCGTCAGGCCGACCTTCCAGGCGTCCGGCGAACCGGCAGCGTCGACGTTGGTGTCGCCGAAGTACTGTACGGCCGGGGTGATCGTCAGCTTGTCCGTAGCCTTGAAGGAGTAAGCAGCTGCAACGCTCCATTCAGAAGCATCCCAGTAGTTGCTCTGCCCCGAAGCCCAGACGCCGAGAACCTGCAGCGTGCCCGGGCCGAGGTCGGCCGACAGGATGCCACGGACTGCGCCTTCTTCAGCGCCGCTGTCGTAACCGCCGAGCAGGTCTACGTTTACGCCGCCGAGCGAGAAGCCGACCGTGCCGGCAACGCCGAGACGGTTGTGACCAACATTGCCCGCCGTGAAGTAGGTCGTCTGGCTTTCCAATTCATCAACCGAGATACCGGCCCGCCAGGTGCCGCCATCGTAGTTGTAGGCGATCGAGTTGAACTCGGTGACGTTGCCGTGAACGTCGGTCTCGCCGTTGATGCCGCTATCCCACCAGCTGTAGAAGAAGCCAGCCTTGAAGCCGCCGAGTTCGATGTAAGCTTCATCGACGTCGAAGCCGCTGTCGCCGAGGGCGGTGTCGTTATCAGCAGCATATTCGAGGTTCACGAACGAACGGAGCGTGCCGAGTTCGGTATCGTTACGGGCATCGAAGTTGATGTCAACGAGCGTGCCGGCATCCCAGTCAGTAATGCCGCCGGCAGCCTGGTTCGGGCCGAACGTCGTCTGGAAACGAACGAAGCCGCCGATCTTGAGGCAGGTTTCGGTGCCCGGGATGTAGAAGAAGCCGGTGCCGAAGGCGTCGCAGACGCGAACGTATTCCATGGGTTCCGGTTCGGCAGCGACGATAGCGTCGGCAGCCTGTGCGCCGGAGACTGCTGCGAAGGCAGCAGCGGAGCCGATGAGAAGGCTCTTGATGTTCATTTTCTGACCTCCAGTCAAAAAGTTTCAAACGGGTCTGGGTTTTTTGCTGAAGGACAGCGTTCCCTGCCCCATCCCCAAGTTCAGGAAGCGGACGATCAACCGCCCCTGCTTCCGAAGCCGAAAATACAAGACGCGTTCGTGTAAGCAATCTCCAATCTGAAACGAGACGGGGTTTGTGCCAGCCTTCGCCCTGCGCTGTTGCGCAAAGGACACAAAATGGCCGGCCGGATTGCTAAAAGTTTAAAGATTCTTAACAAAACGCCTTATGAAGCGGGCACTTAGCCATGTCGCCCATGGGGAAAGGCGTGCCACAATCCCGGCAGGAGCGCGGCAAAACCGGCTCTTTGCGGTGGCGGCAAGGCGCTTTTCCCATGGCCACTCCGCCTTTCCTGCACCGGATGCGACCGCAAGGGCAGGGCGTTTTTCCGCTCCGCCGCTCGAATCGGCATCGAATCGCCGCCCCGGCCGAGGAAAGGCGAATCCGCAGTGGAATCGCTTGATTCTACCGTCGCTTCCCGGAAACCGGACGTTTCTCGCGGCACATTTTATATATACGCGCCTGCCAGAAGTTGACCTCCGTCGGCAAAACGCACGCCCCGGCCTTTTTGACTGGAGGTCAGAAAATGAACATCAAGAGCCTTCTCATCGGCTCCGCTGCTGCCTTCGCAGCAGTCTCCGGCGCACAGGCTGCCGACGCTATCGTCGCTGCCGAACCGGAACCCATGGAATACGTCCGCGTCTGCGACGCCTTCGGCACCGGCTACTTCTATATCCCGGGCACCGAAACCTGCCTCAAGATCGGCGGCTACGTTCGTTTCCAGGCCGACTTCGGTCGTGACGAATTCGGTGCATCCGACTGGAATGCCTGGACGCGCGCCCGCCTGACGGTTGACGCCAAGTCCGACACCGAACTCGGCACGCTCACGGGCTTCATCGCTCTCCAGACCGAGTCCGGTAACAGCCTTGTTGCTGGCGGCGGCAGCGGCGTTACGACGAGCGACTCCTACATCGACGAAGCCTATATCGAACTCGGCGGCTTCCGCGTCGGTACCTTCCTGAACTGGTGGGATAGCGACCTGATCGGCGAAACGGAAACGGCTTCCAACACGACCCGTTTCACCTCGGTTCGTTACGTCTATGACGGCGGCACGTTCCGCGCCGGCCTCGCAGTCGACGAAATCCCGGACAACTACTCTGTTGTCTCGCACAACGACTTCGGCGTTTCCGGCATGGTTGCCGCCACGCTCGGCGGCGTGAACTTCGAACTTCTCGGCGCATACGACGACGCCGCTGAAGAAGGCGCCGTTCGCGCTTGGCTGACTGCTGACGTCGGCCCGGGCACGTTCGAGCTGATGGGTATCTACGCAAGCGGCGACAACATCTACTACAACGCCTCTGAGTGGAGCGTCGCTCTCGACTATTCGTTCAAGGCTACCGAGAAGCTGGCCATCACCCCCGGCTTCCAGTACCTGAGCGATGTCGACTTCGTCGACGGTCGTGACCAGTGGCGCGTTGGCGTAACCTTCGACTACCAGGTTGTCGAAAACCTCGCAGTCAAGGCAACCGTCAACTACCAGGATGACGATCTCGACGGCGATGCCGTTACGGGCTTCCTCCGCCTGCAGCGCAGCTTCTAATTCGGAAGTCTAGCTGAAAAATAGCCCGCAGCCTCTTCGAGGCTGCGGGTTTTCTGTTTTGGGCAGGGTGCGTTCCGCGATAATGCGCGCGGGGCTTAGAAGCGCCCGAGGAACGCCTTTATCGGCGTGAAGACATCCGGGAAATGCAGGAGCGGGGCGTGGCCCTGACCTTGGGCGAGCGTCGTTTCGACGATCTTCCTGCCGGCCTGCATGCGCTCCAGCGTTTCTGCCGAAAGAATCCGGGAATGCTCGCCGCGCACGATGAGGAGCGGCTTTTCCGCCAGGCGCTCGAATTGCGGCCAGAGTGTCGGCAGCGGCTCGGTGAAGTCGATGGCCTTGAGCTGGTCCGTCAGCTTCGGGTCGTAGTCGGCAACGATGGGGCCGTCCCGGTCGGTGTAGAGGGCGTGGGCCATGTCCAGCCAATCGGCGGGCGCAAGGGCCGGGAAGGCGGCGCCGTGAAGATGGCGAAGGCCGGCCGCCGCCGCCTCGAAGCTGGCGGGCGTGCTGCGATTTGCAAGGTAGTCGCGAATCTCCATGAGCCCGACGGCCTCGATCTGCGGGCCGACATCGTTGAGGATCGCGCCGGCGATGAGGTCCGGCCGCAGGGCGGCCATCACATGCAGGATGAGCCCGCCGCGCGACGTCCCGGCGAAAAGGCAGCGTGAAAGGCCGAGCGCCGTGCAGACGGCGATCACGTCGTTGCATTCGACGGGCACGGTATAGTTCGCCGGATCGGCATCGTGGGCGGAAAGCCCGCGGCCGCGGTAGTCGAGCGCGATCACCCGGCGGGGCGCGACGGCATCGCCCGAGACGAGAAGGGCGAATTGATGGAAATCCCGCGCGTTGCGGCTAAGCCCCGGCAGGCAGACGACGGGCAGCCGGGTGTTCTCGCCACTGGCCGCGGGATAGTCGCGCGCATGCAGCCGCAGGCCGTCCGGCGCGGTGAAGAAGCGGCTGACGAATTCGCTCATGTCGACGATGCCCCTTGCGCAATTTCCCTGCCGCCAGCGTAAAGAGGCCGGCGGGCCGGTTCAAGCGGCGTCTCTTCCGTATGAAGGGAAGGGCACTTGCATGTGAAGGCCCTCTCTGCCTGCCGGCTTCTCCCCCACAAGGGGGGAGAAAGGCTGGCAGCACCCTTTTCCCTCGATTTTCAAATGCCGGGAATGCCGCGGGTTAAGTCCCTCCCCCTTGTGGGGAGGGATTTAGGGAGGGGTCTTCATATATAGGCGATTACCCTGCGTATGAAGGCAAGCGGCGGCGCGGCCGGGAAAGACTATCGCCCGACGCTGAGGTCGTGCTCGATGTCGGCCTTCTGGCCGAGGCGGACCTTGTAGACCTGGTAATTCTCCATCACGCGCTGCACATAGCTGCGCGTCTCGGAGAAGGGGATGCGCTCGATCCAGTCCACCACCTCGTCGACCGGCTTGCCGCGCGGGTCGCCGTAGCGGGCGATCCATTGCGGCACGCGGCGCGGGCCGGCATTGTAGGCGATGAAGGTCAGCACGTAGGAGCCGCCGAATTCGCTGATCTGCTCGCCGAGATAGTGCGCGCCGAGCGTGGCGTTGTAGCCGGCGTCGGTAGTGAGCTTTTCGCGCGAATAGGCGATGCCGTAGCGTTTTGCGACGCCCTCGGCCGTCCCCGGCATCAACTGGAGCAGTCCCTGCGCATTGGCCGGCGAGACAGCGGCGGGGTTGAAGGCGCTTTCCTGCCGCGCGATGGCATAGGCGAGCGCCTTGCCCGAGCCCGAAATGTTGGCCCCGTCCGGAATGACGCCGATGGGGAAGGCCAGCGCCGCGACGTCGATGCCGCGCCCGAAGGCAATCTTGCCGATCTGCAGGGAAAGCTGGTGGTTGCCGTCCTTTTCCGCGTCCGCGGCAAGAAGGGCGAGCTCGCCCGGGTTCGCCAGTTCGCCGGCGAGCGCCCGGTAGAGGCTGTCGCCGCGCCAGCCGTGGCCGGCGGCCTTCAGTCGGGCGATGGCCTGCACGGCCTCGCGCCCATGGAATCGTGCCCGCTCCTCCGCCGTCGGCTTCGGATAGGCGACGTTCAGCGTCTTGCGGCCGATCCGTGCGCCGGCAAGCTGGCCGTAGAAGGTGCCCGGGAAATTCGCCGCCTTGGTGAAATATTCCTTCGCATCGCCCGGCCCACCCTTTTCGGCCGCGCGCCCCAGCCAGTACCAGGCGCGCGAGAGCGAAAGCGGCCGGTCGGACGCTTGCAGGATGCGCTGGAAGTGTTTTGCCGCCGTCTTCGCCTCGCCGAGATCGCGCAGCGCATACCAGCCGGCATGGAATTCCGCCTCGACGATATCGGCCGGATCGTCCGCGCCGTGGCGTGCCGCGACCTTGTAGGCATCGCGGTAATCGCCGAGGTCGGCAAGGCCGCGGCTGATGATGCGCTGCTCGTTCCACCAGGCGCCCGGATTGACGAGGCGCGCCGGGTCTTCCGGCATTTCGGCGAAGAGCTTCGCCGCCGCGCGGTATTCCTCCCGGTTGCGCAGGTTGCGGATGCCAAGATAGGTGTAGGCCGGTTCCTTGCGCCAGCGCGCGTCCACGGCCTTGACGAGGTCGCCGGCATTGCGGGTCTTGCGGATGACGGCGGCCCAGGCGCGGTAGAGCGACTGCGCCTTGCCGAGATCGCCGAAGCGTTCGGCCTGCGTGGCGCGGTCGCGGTAGAGCAGCATTTCCATGCGGGCGAAATGATCCGAAACGGTCAGCAGGCCGCCGAATTCGCCGAGGATCCGGTCTTCGAGGTCGGTGGAAAGGGCTTCCTTCCGCCAGAAGGTGCGCAGGATCTCGCCAGCTTCAGTGCTCTTGCCGGTCGCAATCAGCGCCCGGGCGAGCACCGTGGCGCCCTCGGCCGTCTCCGGCCGGGTGGTGCCGAAGGCGGCAAGCACGTCGGCGGCCGGCGGGTTCTCGCGGGCGAGCGCGCGTTCGGAATGGGCGCGCAACGCCTTCAGCCCCGGCCAGCCCTTCAATTCGCGCTGGGCATTGGCGATCTCCCATGAGGGCACGCCCTTCTGGCCGGAAACCGCGATGGACCAGGTCAGGATATGCCGGTCGAGGCTGCCGGCGGGCAGGCGGTCGCGCGCGGCGATGGCGGCGGCCGGGTCCCGGTTGGAAAGCGCGTCGAGGCCTTCGCGCAGGTCCGCGCTCACGGGCGCGACGTCGCCGGCCCGCGGGATCGCGCTGGTGATGATGTCGGGGGAGGGCATGTCGGCGGCAAAGCCGAGCGGCTCGATGGCCGGCGTCGTGCCGCTCTCCGCCTCGACGGGCGAGGAGCGCAAGGCAAGCCCGGCGGCACCGGCCAGCAACAGGGCGCAAAGGGCGAAACTGTTTCTCGAGATCATGTCACGTCCCGCGAGGCTTCCGGGGCGGCGCGTACGACCTTCATGTCCCGCCCGTTCCCTGCCATCCATTAACCCTTTGTTGCCTTAACGAAACCTTACCGGCGCCGCTCACCAAGCCGTGAACGCCGCCTCTTTCCCTGCGACGGATCGCGGGCCGCGGATATTCGCCGGCCCTGGGCGCCGCCGCCCGGCCGCGCGTGAAAAACGCCCGCCGCGCGGCTTGCCGCATCACCGTCACATGATTATTGTGCGGGCGTTTTTAACCACGGAATACGGCCAAAGCGTGTAAGCCCTCCGGGCGGCTCTGGCCTCAGGAGTTCTCGATGTTCCAGGGATCCATTCCCGCCCTCGTCACCCCGTTCACCGATGCCGGCGCAGTCGATGAAAAGGCCTTTGCCGCGCATGTCGAATGGTCGATCAGCGAAGGCAGCCACGGGCTGGTGCCTGTCGGCACCACCGGCGAGTCGCCGACGCTGTCGCATGACGAGCACAAACGGGTCGTGGAACTGTGCATCGAGGTCGCCGCCCGCCGCGTCCCGGTGATCGCCGGCGCCGGCTCGAACAACACGAAGGAAGCGATCGATCTTGCCCGCCACGCCGAGAAGGCCGGGGCGGATGCCATCCTCGTCGTCACGCCTTATTACAACAAGCCGACGCAGAAGGGCCTCTTCGCGCATTTCTCGGCCATCGCCGAGGCCGTGAAGCTGCCGATCGTCATCTACAACATTCCCGGCCGTTCGGTGATCGACATGACGCCGGAAACGATGGGCGCGCTGCACAAGGCGCATCCCTCGATCGTCGGCGTCAAGGATGCGACCGGCAAGATCGAGCGCGTCTCCGAGCAGCGCATCACCTGCGGCAAGGAATTCGTGCAGCTTTCCGGCGAGGACGCGACGGCGCTCGGCTTCAACGCCCATGGCGGCGTCGGCTGTATCTCCGTTACGGCCAATGTCGCCCCGCGCCTTTGCAGCGAGTTCCAGAAGGCGACGCTTGCCGGCGACTATGCCAAGGCGCTCGAATACCAGGACAGGCTGATGCCGCTGCACAAGGCGATCTTCATGGAGCCCGGCGTCTGCGGCGCGAAATATGCGCTGCACCGCATTCGCGGCCTCAATCGCCTCGTCCGCTCGCCGCTCATGTCGACGCTGGAGCCGGCGACGGAAGCGGCCATCGACGCGGCGCTGCGCCATGCGGACCTTCTGAACTGATGGCGACGAAGGCACGCCCGACGACGATCAAGAAGATCGTGGCGGAGAACCGCAAGGCCCGCTACAACTACGAGATCGTGGATACCTACGAGGCCGGTCTGGTGCTGACCGGCACGGAGGTCAAATCCCTGCGCGAGGGCAAGGCGAACATTGCCGAATCCTATGCCTCGGACGAGGACGGCGAGCTCTGGCTGATCAATTCCTACCTGCCGGAATATCTCCAGGCCAACCGCTTCAACCACGAGACCCGCCGGCGGCGCAAGCTGCTGCTCTCCAAGCGCGAAATCCATCGCCTGCGCGTGGCGATCAACCGCGAGGGCATGACCCTCGTGCCGCTGAAGATCTATTTCAACGACAGCGGCCGGGCCAAGCTCGAACTGGCGCTTGCCAAGGGCAAGAAGCTGCACGACAAGCGCGAGACCGAGAAGGAACGCGACTGGAACCGCCAGAAGGGCCGCCTGCTGCGCGAACGCGGCTGAGGCGGAGCCTTTCCAGCCGAAGCGAAATCGCTTCGGCGGCGGACAATGCGATAAGACAAAAAAACTAGAACTGGCTGTAGATCTGCGCGATCACCGACTGGCGGGCGGCATGGGCAAGCTCCGTGTTGCCCGTTTCCGCCGGAACGTCCGGCGAGGGCGCCGGATTGGCGCTCGGCGTGCGCGCCGTCAGGAACGACGACAGCAGGGCGTTGAGCTCGCTGCTTTCCACGGCAAGCCGCGCGGACCCGTTGCGGCCGTTCGCCCCCTCAAGGTCCGTCGCCTGTGTGGCGGGGACGGCATAGGCGGGCAGGGCCGATGTGCCTGGCAGGCCGGCCGGCGTATAGAGGAAGCCGAGATCGCCGGTCTCCTCCGCCATATCGGACGGGGTGGAAACGCGGGTGACCGGCTGCGGCACGGCGAGCGCGGCAAGCGCGCTTGCGGCAGGCCGGCTTTCGGCGGACGGGGCCAGCGCGCGCGCTTCGAGCGCATTCGACACGGCCCGATAGCTGTTGCCCGAGAACGATACTGCGTCCACCATTTTTCCGGATGTCCTGATGCGAGATGAATTTCAGGTATCCGGAATATCAGCAGAGTCTTGAGGAACATTAACGGCGGGAAACGGGATTTGATTCAAGGTTTATGGAAGCTTGAAACGCCGCATTCCGCCGTTACCCGACTGTCGTTCGCGCCCGCCGGAGGCCCTCATTCCACGGCGCTTTCCACGGGCTCGACGGCGCGCTGCGGGCGCTCGGAGGGATCGCGGCCGATTTCGGCCTTGAGCGTGCCGAGGTCGATGAAATAGTCGGCCTGGCGGCGCAGGTCGTCGGCGATCATCGGCGGCTGCGTCTGCATGGTGGAGACGACGGAGACCTTGCGGCCGCGGCGCTGGAGCGCTTCCACCAGCGTGGTGAAGTCGCCGTCGCCGGAGAAGATGACGAGGTGGTCGACGGTCTCGGACTGCTCCATCGCGTCGATGGCCAGCTCGATATCCATGTTGCCCTTGATCTTGCGGCGGCCGAGCGAGTCGGTGAATTCCTTGGCCGGCTTGGTGACGACCTTGTAGCCGTTATAGTCCAGCCAGTCGATCAGCGGGCGGATGGAGGAGTATTCCTGGTCCTCGATGAGGGCGGTGTAGTAATAGGCCCGCAGCAGGTAGCCGCGCTTCTGGAAGGCCTTGAGCAGCTTGCGGTAGTCGATGTCGAAGCCGAGTGTCCGGGAAGCCGCATAGAGATTTGCACCGTCGATGAAGAGGGCGATTTTCTCGCGGGGGTCGAACATATCTGGCAAATCCTTTTAAATAGAAGTTGAGGAAAACGGTTGGGTTTCGGTCGTACAGCGTCTTGCCGGATGCACTATCCGGTTGAATTAACTCTTTTTCATATAATCATCATTTAGGGCAGAGGCTCGCCGTTTCCAAGCAAATCTAGGTTGCGGAGGCGATTTTTCCCGCCGGCAACGTTTCAGCAGATTCAAGAGCTTCGGAATAGAGAAACAGTTCCCGCGTCTTACCCTATTTGTCCGATATTTTCCCCGTCCGCCTTCCGTAAGGGGAGGGCTCAATCAGGGGTTTGGCGTGTCGGGCGCGATACCTCGCGCGCGGGGGCGGGGGAAGGAAAAACTTGAATTTGTCGCCCGATGCCTGTATCGGGCATGCAAACTCCTGAAATTCTGGATCACAAAGGACAGGCAATGGCCCGTGTCACCGTTGAAGATTGCATCGACAAGGTCGACAACCGTTTCGAACTGGTTCTCCTTGCAAGCCATCGCGCCCGCCTCATCTCGCAGGGCGCCTCCATCACCGTCGATCGCGACAACGACAAGAACCCGGTCGTGGCGCTGCGCGAGATCGCCGACGAGACCCTTTCGCCCGACGACCTCAAGGAAGACCTGATCCACTCGCTGCAGAAGCATGTGGAAGTGGACGAGCCCGAGCCCGATCCGGCAAGCCTCATCGCCGACGACGCGACGACCGCGGTCATCGACGAGGACGAGGACCAGCCGGAGACGATCGCCTTCGACCGCATGTCGGAAGAAGAGCTGCTGGCCGGCATCGAAGGCCTCGTGCCGCCGGAAAAGAGCGACGATTACTGATTTCGGCGCCTTGCCGAAACCTTTGATATTGCGAATGCCGGTGCGCCCCTCGTAAGGTCGGGGCGCACTTTTTTTTGCCCCGCGCGAAGCGGGCAGGAGCCGACCGAGAATGATGCGTCAATATGAACTCGTCGAGCGGGTTCAGAAATACAAGCCGGACGTCAACGAGGCCCTGCTGAACAAGGCCTATGTCTATGCCATGCAGAAGCACGGGCAGCAGAAGCGGGCGAGCGGCGATCCCTATATCTCGCATCCCCTCGAAGTGGCCGCGATCCTCACCGACATGCGCCTCGACGAATCGACCATCGCCGTCGCGCTGCTGCACGACACGATCGAGGACACGACGGCGACGCGCGCGGAGATCGACGAACTGTTCGGCGAGGATATCGGCGCGCTCGTCGAGGGCCTCACCAAGATCAAGAAGCTCGACCTCGTCTCCAAGAAGGCCAAGCAGGCCGAGAACCTGAGGAAGCTGCTGCTCGCCATTTCCGACGACGTGCGGGTGCTCCTCGTCAAGCTCGCCGACCGCCTGCACAACATGCGCACCCTCGACCACATGTCGCCGGAAAAGCGCGCCCGCATCTCGGAAGAGACGATGGATATCTATGCGCCGCTCGCCGGCCGCATGGGCATGCAGGACATGCGCGAGGAGCTGGAGGACCTGTCCTTCCGCTACATCAATCCGGAAGCCTACGAGACCGTCACGCACAAGCTGGAGGAACTGTCCCAGCGCAACGAGGGCCTGATCCGCAAGATCGAGGAGGAGCTGCGCGAGCTCCTGGTCGTCAACGGCCTGCCGGATGCCCTCGTCAAGGGCCGGCAGAAGAAGCCCTATTCGGTCTTCCGCAAGATGCAGTCGAAGTCGCTCTCCTTCGAGCAGCTTTCCGACGTCTACGCCTTCCGCATCCTCGTCGACGACATTCCCGCCTGCTATGCCGCGCTCGGCATCGTGCACACGCGCTGGCGCGTCGTGCCGGGCCGCTTCAAGGACTATATCTCGACGCCCAAGCAGAACGACTACCAGTCGATCCACACGACCATCGTCGGCCCGTCCCGCCAGCGCATCGAGCTGCAGATCCGCACCAAGCGCATGCACGAGATCGCCGAATACGGCATCGCCGCCCATTCGCTCTACAAGGACCGCGAGAGCGCCAACGACGAGGTCGTGCAGTCGCCGCGCTCCAACGCCTATTCCATGCTGCGCCGGACGATCGAATCGCTGGCCGAGGGCGACAATGCGGAGGAATTCCTCGAGCACACCAAGCTCGAACTCTTCCAGGACCAGGTCTTCACCTTCACGCCGAAGGGCCAGCTCATCACGCTGCCGCGCGGGGCGACACCCATCGACTTCGCCTATGCGGTGCACACCAATGTCGGCGACACCTGCGTCGGCGCCAAGATCAACGGCCGCATCATGCCGCTCGTCACCCGCCTCAACAACGGCGACGAGGTGGAGATCATCCGCTCCGGCATCCAGGTCCCGCCGCCGGCCTGGGAGGAGATCGTCGTCACCGGCAAGGCGCGCGCCGCCATCCGCAAGGCCACGCGCGCGGCCGTGCGCAAGCAATATTCCGGCCTCGGCTACCGCATCCTGGAGCGCACCTTCGACCGCGCCGGCAAGTCCTTCTCGCGCGACGGGCTGAAGCCCGTCCTTCACCGCCTCGGCCAGAAGGACGTGGAGGACGCCATCGCCGCGGTCGGCCGCGGCGAGCTCTCCTCGCTCGACGTGCTGCGCGCCGTCTTCCCCGACTACCAGGACGAGCGCGTGACAGTGAAGCCCAGCTCGGACGACGGCTGGTTCAACATGCGCAGCGCCGCCGGCATGGTCTTCAAGCTGCCCGGCAAGGCGAAGACGGCGCTGGAGGGCGGGGAGACGGAGACCGGCCCCGAGGCTCTGCCGATCCGCGGCCTGTCCGGCAATGCCGAAGTGCATTTCTCCGCCGGCGGCGCCGTGCCCGGCGACCGTATCGTCGGCATCATGGAGAAGGACAAGGGCATCACCATCTACCCGATCCAGTCGCCGGCCCTGCAGAAGTTCGACGACGAGCCGGAACGCTGGATCGACGTGCGCTGGGACCTCGACGAGGCCAACAACACCCGCTTCATGGCGCGCATCATGATCAATGCGCTGAACGAGCCGGGCACGCTCGCCGAGGTCACGCAGGTCATCGCCACCAGCGACGTCAACATCCGCTCCATGTCCATGGCGCGCGTTGCGGCCGATTTCACCGAGGTGCATATCGACCTCGAGGTCTGGGACCTGCGCCAGCTCAACCAGTTGATCGGCCAGTTGAAGGAACTTCAGTGCGTTTCGACGATCAGCCGCGTCTTCGCCTGACGGTTCCATGCAATTTTGCGGCAGCCTGCCTCGATTGAGGCAGGTTTGCCCAAGTTTTGACCAGCCGTTATGCGTCATTCGCATGGCTGCGTTGGAATAGTGTCGCTGGTGCCGGAGGGGTCTCGCTCCTATCTTCTGCGTCGGGAGGTAACCGAACGAGGTTTACCATGTTGAAGCAGATCAAGAATTTCACCCGCGCCCTGCGCATCCCGAACACCGAAGAGCGCGAGATGGCCTATCTCAACGGCGCCATCGACCGGATCGACCTGGAATACCGCCAGCGTCAGATCGACCGCGGCCTCTTCCGCCGTTCCTACTGATACCGACGGGCCGGGTGGCGCGGAAGGCCGCGCCACGACAGCCGGCAGCCCCGGCGCCTTCCGGCGCCATTGAAATGCCACCAAGGGATCGGCTATGTCTGGACCATGTTGTTCAGACGCAGAAAGAAGCCGTCCTGGCCTGAGCGGTTGCGCGAATTCTTCTGGCCGCGCAAGGGGGTTACGCGTCCCGCGCGCTATCTCGCCAAAAGGATCCTGCGCCTTTCCGCCTCGCCCCATGCGGTGGCCGCGGGCGTTGCGGCCGGCACCTTCTCGGCCTTCACGCCGCTGCTCGGTTTCCACATCATCCTGGCGCTGGCGCTTTCCTACCTGATCGCCGGCAACCTGCTTGCCGCAGCGCTCGCGACGACCATCGCCAATCCCCTCACGATCCCGCTGATCGCCCTTGCCACCTTCCGCTCCGGCGAGGCGCTGCTCGGCATCCGCTCCACCGAGGCGATCACCGCGGCGGAACTCTTCCATCGCATGGAGCACCTGCAGCTTACCGAACTCTGGCAGCCGGTGCTGAAGCCGATGCTCATCGGCGCCGGCTTCCTCGGCGGCCTCACGGCCTTCCTCGCCTATGCCGCCACGCAGCTTGCCGTGCGTTCCTTCAAGGCGCGGCGCCGGGCGCGGCTCGCCGCCCAGGCCGTCCCTTTCCCCGGAGAACCTTCATGATCATCGGCATCGGCAGCGACCTCATCGACATCCGCCGGGTGGAGAAATCGCTGGAGCGTTTCGGCGCGCGCTTCACCGGACGCTGCTTCACCGAGATCGAGCAGGCCAAATCCGACGGGCGCAAGAACCGCGCGGCCTCCTACGCCAAGCGCTTCGCCGCCAAGGAGGCCTGTTCCAAGGCGCTCGGCACGGGGCTGGCGCAGGGCGTGTTCTGGAAGGACATGGGCGTCGTCAACCTGCCGGGCGGAAAGCCCACCATGCGGCTGACGGGCGGCGCGCTCGAACGGCTGAAGCAGCTCCTGCCGGAAGGCCACGAGGCGCGCATCCACATCACCATCACCGACGACTTCCCGCTGGCGCAGGCCTTCGTGATCATCGAGGCGCTGCCGGCCGGAACGCCGGGATGACCGGTCCCGGCGACTTTTTGGCCGGCATGATTTCCAATAGACAACCTTTCCTCTATAGAGGGCCCCATGTTTGCAAATAAGGACAAGTCCGCCGTGGCAGAGAAGACCGAGAAGGCCCAGGGCGGCCTGTGGGAAAACGTCAAGGTCATCATTCAGGCGCTTCTGCTCGCCGTGGTGATCCGCACGCTGCTGTTCCAGCCGTTCACGATCCCCTCGGGCTCGATGATGCCGACGCTGCTCGTCGGCGACTATCTCTTCGTCAACAAGTTCTCCTATGGCTATTCGAAGTATTCGCTGCCGTTCTCGCCGAACCTGTTCTCCGGCCGCATCTTCGCGAGCGAGCCGAAGCGCGGCGATATCGTCGTCTTCCGCTTCCCGCCGAACCCGGAGATCGACTACATCAAGCGCCTCGTCGGCCTGCCGGGCGACCATGTGCAGGTCAAGGACAGCATCCTCTACATCAACGGCCAGCCCGTGCCGCGCGCGCATGACGGCTTCTTCCGCGCCGACGACCAGTACGACACCGGCGAGGACGTGCCTGTCTTCCGCGAGACCTTCGACACCGGCGTCAGCTTCGACACGCTCGATTCGCGCCCCGGCACGGTCGGCGACAACACGCGCGAATTCATCGTGCCGGAAGGCCATTACTTCATGATGGGCGACAACCGCGACAACTCGGCCGACAGCCGTTTCGACGTCGGTTTCGTGCCCGCCGAAAACCTCATCGGCCGTGCAAGCCTGATCTTCTTCTCGCTCGGCCACGACACCTCCTTCAGCGAAATCTGGAAGTGGCCGACGAACCTCAGGTGGGACCGGCTCTTCAAGGTCGTTGAATGAAGGGCGCCATCCCGCTGAACGACGTGAACCGCAAGGCCCTCGAGGACCTGATCGGCTACGTCTTCACCGACAAGGACCGCCTCGACCGGGCGATCACGCATGCCAGCGCCCGCCCCGGCAAGGGCGTGAACTACGAGCGGCTGGAATTCCTCGGCGACCGCGTGCTCGGGCTCTGCGTCGCCGAGATGCTGTTCCGCACCTTCCGCGAGGCGAAGGAGGGCGAGCTTTCCGTTCGCCTCAACCAGCTCGTCAGCGCGGAAAGCTGCGCGGCCGTCTCGGATGACCTCGGCCTGCACCGCTTCATCCGCACCGGGGCGGACGTCAAGAAGCTCACCGGAAAAGCCATGCTGAATGTGCGGGCGGATGTGGTAGAATCGCTGATCGCCGCCATCTATCTCGACGGCGGGCTGGAAGCGGCGCGCAGCTTCATCCTTTCCAACTGGGAGGGCAGGGCCGCCCGTGCGGAAGGCGCGCGGCGCGACGCCAAGACCGAATTGCAGGAATGGGCCCATGCCCGCTTCGGCGTGACGCCGAGCTACCGGGTGGACGAGCGTTCGGGACCGGACCACGACCCGCGCTTCACCGTGACGGTGGAGATCCGGGGCGTTGCGCCGGAAACCGGCATCGACCGCTCGAAACGGGCCGCCGAACAGGCGGCCGCGACGAAAATTCTGGAACGCGAAGGCGTCTGGCCCAAGAGCCACGCCGCGGATTGACGGATATCATGACCGAAGAACACAACACCCCCGCCGAGACGCATACGAACGGTGAGGGCGCGACCCGCTCGGGCTTCGTGGCGCTCATCGGCGCGACCAATGCCGGCAAGTCCACGCTCGTCAACCGCCTCGTCGGCGCCAAGGTGACGATCGTCAGCCACAAGGTGCAGACGACGCGCGCCATCGTGCGCGGCATCGCCATCCACGACAACGCGCAGATCGTCTTCATGGACACGCCCGGCATCTTCAAGCCGCGCCGCCGTCTCGACCGCGCCATGGTGACGACCGCCTGGGGCGGGGCGAAGGACGCCGACGTCATCATGCTCCTGATCGACAGCGAGCGCGGTCTGAAGGGCGATGCCGAGACGATCCTGGAGGGCCTGAAGGAGGTCCGCCAGCCGAAGATCCTCGTCCTCAACAAGATCGACCGGGTCCGGCCCGAAGACCTCCTGAAGCTCGCCGCCGCGGCGAACGAGGCGGTGACGTTCGAGCGCACCTTCATGGTCTCCGCGCTCACCGGCTCGGGCTGCACGGACCTGATGGACTACCTCGCGGCCGCCCTGCCGGAAGGCCCGTGGTACTATCCGGAAGACCAGATCTCCGACCTGCCGATGCGCCAGCTCGCCGCCGAGATCACCCGCGAAAAGCTCTTCCTGCGCCTGCACCAGGAGCTGCCCTATTCCTCGCATGTCGAGACGGAGAAGTGGGAGGAGCGCAAGGACGGCTCCGTGCGCATCGAGCAGGTCATCTATGTCGAGCGCGACAGCCAGAAGAAGATCGCCCTTGGCAAGAACGGCGAGGCGATCAAGGCCATCTCCATGGCCTCGCGCAAGGAGCTGTCGGAAATCCTCGAACAGCCCGTGCACCTCTTCCTCTTCGTCAAGGTGCGCGAGAACTGGGGCGACGACCCCGCCCGCTTCCGCGAGATGGGGCTCGATTTCCCGACGTCGTGACCGGCTGAGGGCCTTTTCAGAAAAACCCCTCCCTAATCCCTCCCCACAAGGGGGAGGGACTTAACCTGCCGTGCCGCCGCATGCTCTTTGCAACGTTTCTGCTAGTCGGAGCGTCATGAGGAATGCATGTCGGGGCGGCATCGTAAGTCCCTCCCCCTTGTGGGGAGGGGTTGGGGAGGGGCCTCCCCTCTCAAGCCCGCGCCCGCTGCCCCGCGCTGATCGTCTCGCGAGCCTTTTCCATCATCCGCTGCATGGCCCAGACGCCGATTTCCTCGAGGGTGAGGGGGCGGCTGATGAGGTAGCCCTGGTAGAAGTCGCAGCCGGCGGCGGCGAGCAGCGTCATCTTCTCCGTCGTATCGACGCCCTCGGCGATCACCGACATGTCCTGCGCATGACAGAGCGCCACGAGCGCGCGCAGCGTCGGCAGCGCCGCCGAGCGGGTCAGGCTCTCGACCAGTTCGCGATCGAGCTTGATGGTCTCCGCCGGGTATTCGATGATCTGCTGCACGGACGTGTAGCCCGCGCCGAAATCGTCGATGGAGATGCGGAAGCCGCGTGCGCGCAGGATGTCGATGTTGCGGCGTGACTGCTCGCCGAGTTTTACCGCGAAGGTCTCCGTCAGCTCGATCTCGATCATGCGCGCATCGACGCCGTGGCGGTCGGCGCAGTCGCAGAAATGGTCGCTGATCGACTTGGTGTAGAGCTCGGCGGACGAGATGTTGATGCACAGGATCGTCTCGGCGCCGAAGAGCTTGCGGATATGGCCGTATTCGGCCATCGCGCGGTCGATCACCCACCAGTCGATCTTGCTGAAGAGGCCGGTCGTCTCGGCAATGGGGATGAATTCGTCCGGCGTCACGCGGCCGAGAAGGGGAGAGGTCCAGCGCAGAAGGGCCTCGCAGCCCGTCACCTTGCCGTGTCCGTCGACGATGGGCATGTAGACGAGGTGGAATTCCTCGTCGGGGTTGAGGACGCGCAGTTCCTCCTCGATGCGGCGCTGGCGGTTGCGCTTCTCGTGCAGCGAGCGGGAGTAGCGGGCCGAGCCGTTCTTGCCCTGGGATTTCGCCTGGTACATGGCCGCGTCCGCATTGGCGATGAGCTCGGCAAGCGTATGGGCGTCTTCCGGATAGACGGCGATGCCGATGCTGGCGGTGACCGGATAGGCCTTGTCCAGCACCTCGAAGCCTTCGGCGAAGAGCGAAAGGATCTCGTTCGATATCTGCGTGATCGTGCCGCAACCCGGCTGGCAGCGCAGCATGATGGCGAACTCGTCGCCCGAAAGCCGCGCGAAAAGCCCTTCCGGCAGGCCGTTTGCGGCCGTGATGCGGGTGACGATGGCCGAGATGCGCGCAGCAAGCGTCTTCAAAAGCTCGTCGCCGATCTTGTGGCCGTGCTTGTCGTTGACGAACTTGAAGTTGTCGACGTCGATGAAGAGCAGCGTGCAGCCGAGATCCTCGGCCTCGGCCTCTTCAAGGATCTGCGTGGAGCGGATGTTGAAATATTCGCGGTTGGAGATGCCCGTCAGCGTATCCGTCCAGGAGGCGTTCTGCACGAGGTCGAAGGACTTCATCGAATGGTCGTGCAGCCGCTTGACGTTGACCGAGAGGCGGCCGATCTCGCCGGCCTCGTGCATGTCCGGCAGGGCGCTGCGGCTGCCGGTCATGACGTCGGTGAGCTGGCGGTCGAGGCGGGCGATGGGATTGGTGATGTAGCGGCGCACGAGCAGCAGCACGAGGCCGATGGTGCACAGGCTGAGGGCGATGGCGCCGACGGCGAGCAGGGTCTTCAGCGTGCGGAGCCGGTTTTCGAGGAAGACGGTATCGGGCGTCAGCCGCGCGAACAGCGACGGGCCGAGCGTTGCCGTGGCCGAAAGCGCGCCCTGCGAGAGGAACTGGTGGCGGCTGATCTCGATCGCCGCGCCGTATTCCTTTTCGAGCCCGCGCTTCATGTCGAGGAAGGCGCGCGGCCGCACGGCGGTCTGCACGAGGATGGCGCCGCCCTTGGCGCTCGCCACCGGCCGGTTGAAGGTCAGGGGATCGATGAATTCCGAATGCACGATGAGCGGATCGAGCCCGGGCTCGTCCAGATAGGACCAGGAGGAGAGCCGGGGGCTGGCGATTACCTGACGGGCATGATCGAGCTGCTGGGGCGTGATCTGCGCGAACGGGTCGTCGCTGTCCTCGAAATAGTAATCGACCGTCAGCGGCGGACGGATGATGGCGACCGAGATGAAGCGCCTCTGGTCGTCCGAAAGGGAGGTGATGGACTGCTGCAGCCGGACGCCGAGCGCCGTGCTGCGGTAGGCCGGGTCGCGCTCGTTGATGAAGAGGCGCACCGCGCCGCCCTCGACGAGCGAATAGATGAAGCTGCGGTTCTGCGTCACGTCGTTCTGGAAGACGGCGGTGAGGAGGCCCATCTGCTGCCACAGGCGCGCACGCTCCAGCCCGAGGATCGACGAGCTCTGCACGTAGTAGATCAGGGAGGCCGCGAGCACGTAGCCTGAAAGAATGACCGGGAAGATGAGGGCGAGGGCGCGTTTACCGAGCGTCACTGCGTTGGGCCAGACTGCTGATGATGCGGCGGCGGGCCTGGACCGATTCGACGGTCAGTTCCTCCTGAAGCTGGCTCTTGGCCAGGATTTCCGGTGCGGCATAGATTTCGGGATTGGACTGGACGTCCGGCGGAAGCAGCGCCAGCGCAGCGGTGCTTGCGGTCGGCATGTTGAGTTTGAGGGCGTTGCGCGCGCCGTTCTTCGCGTTGCTGATGTAGTCGACGAGCTTGAGCGCGAGTTCCTTGTTGCCCGAGCGCTCGCTGACGGTGATGCAGTCGAGCCAGGAGAGCGTGCCTTCCCTCGGCACGACGTAGCGCCAGAGGCCCGGCGCGTTCACCTTGTCGTTCAGCGTGTACTGGTCGCCGCTGTAGCCGAGCGCCATGTAGATGTTCGGGCCCTTGTCCGGGCTCTGCACGGAGGTGATGACGTAGTCGTAGGTCAGCACGTAGGGCGCCTGCGCCTTCATCAGCGCGTAGGCGGCCTTCAGCGATTCGTTGTCGTTGGCGTTCACCGACTTGCCGAGCAGCACCAATGGGGCGACGAAGGCCTCCGCATGGTCGTCGTACATGGCGATATGGCCGCGCAGGCTTTCGGCCGGCTTCATGAGGTCGGCCCAGGAGGCGGGCGCCGTCGTCACCTTGTCGGAGCGGTAGAGGATGCCCATCGTGCCCCACAGATAGGGCACGCCATAGCCGCCGCAGCGCTTCGTCCAGCTTTCGGCATAGTCCTTCAAAGCCGGCACGTTGGCCGCATCCAGCGCCATGATGATGCCGCGGTTGCCGTAGAGCTTGGCGCCGTTCTCGTTGGTCACGACCGCGTCGACATTGCTGTTGGGGTCGGCGAGGATCTCGTCGCGCGCATCGCCGCTGTCGTAGAAGGTCTGCCGCACCTCGATGCCGGTCTCGGCCGTGAAATCGGCAAGGATCTGCTCGTCGATATAGGCTTCCCATATGAGGAGGTTGAGCGTGGTCGCCCCGGCGGGACCGGCCGCGGCGAGGGCCGTCAGAGAGACTGCTGCAAGAAGTGCGCCGCGCATGCCAAGGCCCCATTGCCGTTACGTCGGGCAGGATAGGGGCGAAGGATTTATGAAGCGTTACAACCGCTAAGCCCTTTGCCGCTCCTCTTCAACCGGGATACGGCATCCCCGCTTCGTCCCGTGATATATTGTGGACGTGCCGAGGCGCCGGCCGCCTTGCGGTTGGCCTGCCGCCGGACGCGCTCTATGAGCAGGTTCACACGATGCGCGCCCGCCTGCGCCGGCCGCAACCAGAGGAGTTCGACATGGCCCCGACCCCGCTCAAGATCGCGAACCTCATCGCCGCCGAGATCAAGGCGAGCGCCGCGCAGGTCTCCGCCGCCGTCGGCCTCATCGACGAGGGCGCGACGGTGCCCTTCATCGCCCGCTACCGCAAGGAGGTGACCGGCGGCCTCGACGACACGCAGCTTCGCACGCTCTCCGAACGGCTCACCTACCTGCGCGAACTGGAGGCCCGCCGCGCCTCCATCCTCGAAACCATCGCGGGGCAGGGCAAGTTGACCGACGAGCTTACCGCCAAGATCGCCGCCGTTTCGACCAAGGCCGAGCTGGAGGACATCTATCTTCCCTACAAGCCCAAGCGCCGCACCAAGGCGGAGATCGCCCGCGAACGCGGCCTCGGCCCGCTGGCGGATGAAATCCTTGCCGACCGCGCGCTGGTGCCGGCCGAGCTTGCCGAAAAGTTCCTCTCTGCCGAAGTGCCGGACGTGAAGACGGCGCTGGAAGGCGCGCGGGATATCGTCGCCGAGCAGATCACGGAGAACGCCGATCTTCTCAAGCGCCTGCGCGACTACATGAAGGACAACGCCTTCCTGCGCTCGCGCGTGGTGGAGGGCAAGCAGGAGGCGGGCGCGAAGTTCTCCGACTATTTCGACCATACCGAGCGCTGGGCAACGGTGCCCGGCCACCGGGCGCTCGCCATGCTGCGCGGCTGGAACGAGGAAGTGCTGTCGGTCGATATCGTCGTCGACCAGGACAGCACCGAGCCGGTCAAGCCGGCCGAGCGCATCGTCGCCTCCTTCTATGCGGTCGGCACGAAGCCGGGCGACAGGTGGCTTTCCGAGGTGATCGGCTGGACCTGGCGCGTCAAGCTCTCCATGTCGCTCTCGCTCGACCTGATGCGGGAGATGCGCGAGCGCTCGGAGGAGGAGGCGATCCGCGTCTTCGCCCGCAACCTCAAGGACCTGCTGCTCGCCGCCCCCGCCGGCACGCGCGCCACGATGGGGCTCGACCCGGGCATCCGCACGGGCGTCAAGGTCGCCGTGGTCGACAATACCGGCAAGCTGGTCGAGACGACGACCGTCTATCCCTTCCCGCCGAAGAACGACGTGCGCGGCACGCAGGCCGCGCTTGCGAGCCTCGTGCGCAAGCACAGGGTCGAGCTGATCGCCATCGGCAACGGCACCGGCAGCCGCGAGACGGAAAAGCTGGTCGCCGATATGCTGGCAGAGCTTCCCGCGCCCAAGCCGACGAAGGTCATCGTCTCGGAGGCCGGCGCCTCGGTTTATTCCGCCTCGGAGGCGGCTGCCGCCGAATTCCCGAACCTCGACGTCTCGCTGCGCGGCGCGGTCTCCATCGCCCGTCGCCTGCAGGACCCGCTCGCCGAGCTCGTCAAGATCGAGCCGAAATCCATCGGCGTCGGCCAGTACCAGCACGACGTCGACCAGGGGAAGCTCTCGCGCTCGCTGGACGCCGTGGTGGAAGACGCGGTGAACGCCGTCGGCGTGGACCTCAACACGGCCTCGGCCCCGCTGCTCGCCCGCGTCTCGGGCCTCGGCAAATCCTCGGCCGAAGCCATCGTCGCCCATCGCGACGCGAACGGCCCGTTCGAAAGCCGCAAGGAGCTGATGAAGGTCTCGCGCCTCGGCGCGCGCACCTTCGAGCAATGCGCCGGGTTCCTGCGCATCCCGAACGGCAGGGAGCCGCTCGATGCCTCCTCCGTGCACCCGGAAGCCTATGGCGTCGCCAAGAAGATCGTCACGGCCTGCGGGCGCGACGTGCGCGCCCTGATGGGCGACAGCGCGGCGCTGAAGACGCTCGATCCGAAGGTCTTCGTCGACGAGCGCTTCGGCCTGCCGACCGTGAAGGACATCCTCGCCGAGCTGGAAAAGCCCGGCCGCGACCCGCGTCCGGAATTCAGGACGGCGACCTTCGCCGACGGTATCGACGACATCAAGGACCTCAAGGTCGGCATGCTGCTCGAAGGCACGGTGACGAACGTCGCCGCCTTCGGCGCCTTCGTCGATATCGGCGTGCATCAGGATGGCCTCGTGCACGTCTCCCAGCTCGCCGACCGCTTCGTCAAGGACCCGCACGAGGTGGTGAAGGCCGGCGACGTCGTGAAGGTGCGCGTCACCGAGGTGGATGTGCCCCGCAAACGCATCGGCCTTTCCATGCGCAAGGACGGCGCCGCTCCCGCCGGGCGCGACAATGCCCCGCGGAACGACCGCAACGTGGGCATGAAGCCGAAGTTCAGCCAGGCCGCCCCGAAGCGCGAGGCCCCCGCGCAGGGCGCCTTCGGCGCGGCGCTGGCCGAGGCGATGAAGCGGAAGTAAGCCCTAGTTTTCCTAATGGCTGCCGGCAGAAATCGTCGTTTGTCCCGGCCCATGGCCTTGCGCATAGTCGCGGCATGGGCGGGCTCAAACGGGGCCGGCGGCGCGGTGCGCCCCGGTGCGCGACAGGCAGGAAAAAGACATATGACGATCACGATTTCACGCCGGCAGGCAATCGCCGGTGCCCTTCTTGCCGTTCCCGCGGTTTCCGCATTGGCGGTACCGGCGGCGGCGGCCTCGGGCGGCGCGCTGGAGCAGCGGCTTGCCGCGCTCGAGGCGCGCCACAGGGGCCGCATCGGCGTTGCCATACATAATCTCGCAACGGGCGTGCAGATCGGCCATCGCACCGGTGAGCGCTTCCTGATGTGCAGCACCTTCAAGGCGCTGCTGGCGGCCCATGTCCTTGCCCGCGTGGACGGCAAGCAGGAAGCGCTCGACCGGCGGATCGTCGTGAAGAAATCCGATATCATCGACTGGGCGCCGGCAGTGGAAAAGCGTGTCGGCGAGGGCATGTCCGTTGCCGAACTCTGCGAGGCCGCCATCACCCTCAGCGACAACGCCGCCGCCAACCTGCTGCTGGGCGCCTCGGGCGGCCCGGAGGCCGTCACCGCCTTCCTGCGCGGCTTCGGCGATACCGTCACCCGGCTCGACCGAACGGAACCGGCGCTCAACTATCACGACAAGGCGGGTGACGAGCGCGACACGACGACGCCCGCGGCCATGACCGGGACGCTG
The DNA here is from genome assembly GCF_014203155.1 of Shinella fusca. GTDB lineage: Bacteria > Pseudomonadota > Alphaproteobacteria > Rhizobiales > Rhizobiaceae > Shinella > Shinella fusca. The sequence goes on along the minus strand of NZ_JACHIK010000008.1, from coordinate 156,017 downwards.
CGCAAGCTGCTGTTCGAGGCTGTTCTTTCCGGGCCCTCGCGCGCCCAGCTTGCCGCCTGGCTGGTGATGAACAAGACCGGCGACACGCGCCTGCGCGCCGGTTTCCCGGCGACATGGCTGACCGGCGACAAGACGGGCACCAACGGCGACAAGGCCGGCAATGCCAACGACGTCGCCGTGGCCTGGACGCCGGACCGTGGCGCTGTCGTCGTCACCGCCTTCTGCGAGATTCCAGGCATTTCCGGCGACGAGCGCAACGCCGTCATCGCCGAGATCGGCCGCATCGCCGCCGAGGCCTGACACGGAGGGCGCCGCCGAAGCGCGGCGCCTCACGCCTCCGCTTCGCCCTGCAATGCCGACAGCACGTTCATCGCGTGGCCGGCATACTGGCTGATCCAGCGGTCGTGGATCGCCTTGATCGGCAGGGCGTTGAGATGGTTCCAGCGCTCGCGGCCCTCGCGGCGGGGGATGACAAGGTCCGCTTCCTCAAGCACCTTCAGGTGCTGCATGACCGTGCAGCGGTCCATGTCGGAAAACTTTTCGCAGAGTGCGCCCGTCGTCAGCGGCGCGTCCTTCATCGCATCCAGCATCTGCCGCCGCCGTGCATTGGCGAGCGCCTTGAAGACGGCATCCTGTTGCGATTCGCTTGACATGTTATGTTTTTATAACATATTGTGACACTTCACAAGGCAGGGGCGGTACGCCCGGAGGAGGACGGCATGACGCTGGAATTTCGCGTGAACGGGCGTATCGGCAAGCCGGTCGCCGAGGTCTTCGACGCCGTGGTCAATCCGGCAAAGCTGAGCGGCTATTTCACCACCGTCGGCGGGGCGAGCGCGCCGCTCGCCGAGGGCACGACGGTGACCTGGTGGGGCATGGCCCCGGTCGTCGTCGAGAAGGTGGAGAAGGACGCGCTGATCGTCCTGCGCTGGGATGCGATGGTCGAGGAGGGCGAGGCGCCTTACAAGACCCGCGTCGAGATGCGCTTCCAGCCGCTGGAGGACGGCGGCACGATGGTCACCATCGCCGAGACCGGATGGAGGGACAATGCGCGCGGCCAGAAATCCTCCTATATGAACTGCGAGGGCTGGTCGCAGATGCTCGCCTGCATGAAGGCCTACCTGGAATACGGCATCAACCTGCGCGAGGGCTACTATCCGAGCGAGATGCAGGGCGTCGTCACCGCCGAGCAGCAGGATTTCGTTTGACGCCGCCGGCTTGCTCCCGGCAGGGCGAGGGCGTAAGGCTTTCGCCATGCAATGGAGTGACGAGGCCATCGTGCTGGGCGTGCGGCGCCACGGCGAGACGTCGGTGATCGCCGAGGTGATGACGCGCGGGCGCGGGCGGCATCTCGGCATGGTGCGCGGCGGGCGCTCGCGCACCATGCAGCCGGTTCTCCAGCCGGGCAATTCGGTGGAGGTCACCTGGCGGGCGCGGCTCGACGAGCATCTCGGCGAGTTCCGAATCGAGCCGATGACGCTGCGCGCCGGTCGGCTCATGGAGACGGCGACGGCCGTCTACGGCGTGCAGGCCATGGCCGCTCTTCTGCGCTTCCTGCCCGAGCGCGATCCGCACCCCCATCTCTTCGAGGCGCTTTCCGTTATCCTCGACCACCTGCACGAGCCGGCCGATGCCGGCGAGCTCTTCATCCGCTTCGAGCTTGCCGTGCTCAACGATCTCGGCTTCGGCCTCGACCTTCTCGAATGCGCGGCGACGGGCACGCGGGACGACCTCTGCTACGTCTCGCCGAAATCCGGCCGCGCCGTCTCGCGCGGGGCGGGCGCGCCCTGGGCGGACAAGATGCTGGCGCTGCCCACGTTCCTGCGCGACGAGAGCCGGCATGCGGCCGATGCCGTGGCGCTTGCGGACGGTTTCCGCCTCACGGCTTTCTTCCTCAACCGGCATGTCTGCGAGCCGCGCGGGCTGGAGCTTGCCAGCGCCCGCGAGGGCTTCGTGCAGGCGGCGCTGAAGGCGCTCGGCACGCCGCAGAACGATCAATCCCGAAAGGCACATGCATGACGGTCGAGATCTATCCGGGGCTGACGGTCGGCGGCGTCGGCACGCTGCCGCTCGACGTGGTGAAGCGCGACGGCGGCCTGAAGGTGCTGGAAGCCATGCTGGCCGGCACACTTCCCGCCCCGCCGATGGCGAAGACGCTCGCCTTCAGCATGACGGAGGTGGAGGAGGGGCGCGTGGTCTTCGCCGGCCTGCCGTCCGCCGATCACCTCAATCCGCTCGGCACGGTGCATGGCGGCTGGACGGCGACGGTGATGGATTCGGCCCTCGGCTGCGCCGTCTTCTCCGTTATCAGGCCGGGCGAGGCCTATACGACCATCGAGTTCAAGGTGAACCTCGTGCGCCCCGTCCTGCCCGGCATGGGCGAGGTCTTCTGCGAGGGGAAGATCGTCCATCGCGGCCGCACCATCGCCACCTCCGAGGCGTGGCTTCGCGATGCGAACGGCAAGCTGCTCGCTCACGGTACGGAAACCTGCGCGATCTTCCCCATCGACAACCTGACACGCTGACCGCGAAGAGATCGCGGGGCTGAAACGTCCCCGGTTTGGCGTTTGGGCGAAACCGGGTAGTCTGCGCGCCGTTCGTGCCGCGTTGGAGTCTTCATGTTCGAAATCCTGCCCCTGGTCGCCCTCGGCCTTGCCATCTACGCCCTCAACATCGCGCGCGGCAGCGCACGGACCCTCGGCGAAGAGGTCGACCGCCTCCGGCAGGAGGTGGAGGCCCTGAAGGCCGGCGGCGTGGTGAAAGAGGCCGAAACGGAGCCGGAAGAACCGGAGACGGAAGTCGCCGGTCCATGGGCCGCAGGCCCGGTGGACGAAGCGGAAAAGGGCGGGGCGATCGTCGGCGGCGAACCCGCCGTGCCGGCGGAGGCTCTTGCGGCGAGCGAGACTGCGGAAGACGCTGCCGCCGCTCCGGTGCAACCGAAGGAAAGCTTCGAAAGCCGCATCGGTGCGCGCTGGGCCGTCTGGGTGGGCGGCATCGCGCTCGCGCTCGGCGGCATCTTCATGGTGAAATACTCCATCGAGGCGGGGCTTTTGAGCCCGGCGGTGCGCCTGTCGCTCGCCGCGGTCTTCGGCCTTGTGCTGATGGTGGCGGGCGAGGCCGTGCGCCGGCGGACTCAGCCGCTCATCGCCAATGCCTTCCGCAATGCCATGATCCCCGGCGTGCTGACGGCGGCGGGCGCCATCACGCTCTTTGCCGTCGCCTATGTCGCCTATGGCGTCTATGCCTATATCGGGCCGCTTGCCGCCTTCGTGCTGCTCGCCGCCGTCGCCTTCGCGACCATCGGCCTGTCGCTGCTGCATGGGCAGGCGCTCGCCGGCCTCGGCCTCCTCGCCTCCATGATGACGCCGGCGCTGGTGGCGACCGACAGGCCGAGCGCCTGGACGCTCTTCGGTTTCCTTTGCGTCGCGTGGCTCGCCACCTTCGCCGCCGCGCGCATCGGCCGCTGGCAGGTCGTGCCGGCGCTCGCCAATGCCGGCATGCTGCTCTGGGCGCTGCTCTACCTCTCGCAGGCCGCCGCCCCGGATGCCCTGCCGGTGCTGATGGCCATGCTGGTGCTCGCCCTAGGCCACGGCCTCGTCTGGCCGGGCAACGTTGCTGCCGAAGAGATGCCGCAGGGCGCGGCCTCCGCGGACCTGCTCGGCCGCCTCTTCGCCCCGCCGGCCGTCGCCGTCTCGCTGACGGGCGCGCTCGCCATGGCCTTCCCGGCGCTGGTGCTGGCCGGCGGCATGCCGTCGATTTCCCATGCGGACTACGGCTTCGCCGCCGTCGTGCTGGCGCTCGCCGCCCTCGGCGCTCTGCGCGGCTGGGCGATCTACCCGGCGCTGCTTTCGGCCTTTGCAGCCGTTGCCGGCACCGCCGCGATGGCGGTGCTGCCGAACGGTCTGGTCGATGCCCTCGGCTCCCTTACGTCGCCGACATTCGACGGCGCCGCGTTGCTGGTTGGGCCCGTGCCGGTCAACCTGCTCCTTTCCTTCGCCGCGCTTTTCGCCGCCGTCGGCCTTGCCGGCGTGCGGCAGCGCATGGGAGAGGCGCTTGCGACGGTGTGGAGCGTGCTGGCGCCGGCCGTTCCCTTCGTTATCGCCACGATCAGCTTCCTCTGCTTCGGCGATCTCGGCTTCGACCTCAAGCACGGCCTCTTCGCGCTGGTCTTTGGCCTCGTCTTCTTCGTCATGGCGGAGGTCTTTTCCCGTGAACGGCAGGAGACGGACGGCCTCTTCATCCCGCAATGGGCGCTTCCCGCCGGCGGCTTCGCCTTCCTCGTGCTGGCGCTGCACGCCATGACGAGTGGGCTTGCGACGACGCTCGGCGTCGCGCTGCTCGGCGCGGCCGCGGTCTTTTCGACACGCCTTCGCCCCTGGCCGGTCCTGCCCTGGCTGATGGCGGGCGCGGCGGCGGTCATCGCCGGCCGCATCGCATGGGAGCCCACCATCGTCGGTGCGGCGAACCTCTCGAAAACGCCGGTCTTCAACCAGCTTCTCGCCGGCTACGGCATTCCCGCCCTGCTGCTGGCGCTTTCCGCCTTCGAGCTGCGCCGCTGGCCGGGCGAACGCATCCGCAATCTCCTGCAGGCGCTCGCCAGCCTCTTCCTCCTGCTGACGGCGGCGATCCTCGTGCGCCACGGCATGAACGGCGGCGTGCTCGACAGCGCCGTGCCGACGCTCGGCGAGCAGGCGATCTACACGCTGCTGGTCATCGGCGCCTCGGCGATCATGATGTCGCTGGACCTGAAATCGCCGAGCCCGGTCTTCCGCTACGGCTCGATGGTCGTCGGCGGCCTCTCGATGCTCTCGGTGCTGAGCGCCCATTTCATCGGCCTCAATCCCTATTTCACCGGGGAACTCCTCGGAAAGTGGCCGGTGCTCGACCTCCTTCTCGTCGGCTACCTGCTGCCGGGCATCGCCTATGGCGGCCTTGCCTACTATGCGCGCGGCCGCCGGCCGGCGCCCTATGTGATGGCGCTGGCGCTCACCGGCGTCGCGCTCGTCTTCGCCTGGGTGACGCTCTCGGTGCGCCGCTACTGGCACGGCGAGAGCATCGCCGGCTGGAAGGGCTTCCTCCAGCCGGAGACCTATACCTATTCCGTCGTCTGGCTGCTGCTCGGCGTGCTGCTTCTGGCGGTCGGCTCGAAGGCCGATTCCAAGGCCATCCGCCTCGCCTCGGCCGGCCTCGTGCTGATCGCGGTGGTGAAGGTCTTCCTCATCGACATGTCCAATCTCGAAGGCATCCTGCGCGCGCTCTCCTTCATCGGGCTCGGCGCGGTGCTGATCGGCATCGGCCTGTTCTACCAGAAGATCCTCTCCGGAAAGTCCGGGACGGGCGAAAAGGCGGAATTGAACGGCAAGGCGTGACCGGCTAGGAACGCCCATGTCCTTCACTTGCCTTGCCGCCGCCTTCTCGCCGCTCGACGGCCTTGCCGAACGCCTGCTGCCACAGGCTTTTTCGGCCGACGACGGCTCGCACGACGCCGCCCATCTCATCCGCGTGTGGAAGAACGCCCGGCGCATCCGGGCGGAGGAGGGCGGGGACCTGCGGCTGCTCGCCGCCGCCGTGCTGCTGCACGATTGCGTGGCGGTGGAGAAGAACTCGCCGCTGCGCGCCGAAGCTTCGCGCCTCGCCGCGCAAAAGGCTGCTGGCCTCCTTACCGCCGAGGGCTGGAACGCGGAAGACGTCGCCGCCGTCGCCCATGCCATCCTCACCCACAGCTTTTCCGCAAACCTTGCCCCGCAGACGCTGGAAGCGAAGATCGTGCAGGATGCCGACCGGCTCGACGCCATCGGCATGGTCGGCGCGGCGCGCTGCTTCTACATTGCCGGGCGCATGGGCAGCGGCCTCTACGATCCGCTCGACCCGCTCGCCGAAAACCGCCCCCTCGACGACAAGGTCTTCGCCATCGACCATTTCGAGGTGAAGCTCTTCAAGCTGGCAGACGGCTTCCAGACGGCGGCCGGTGCGCGCATGGCGCAGGAGCGCACGGAGCGCCTGAGGGCGATCCGCGCCATGCTTCTGGATGAAATCTGAGGAAAAACATGCTTTTGTGCTGCCGGATTGAATCGGTTCGCCAGCGCGTTGAATCGAAATGTCAGGAAAGGGTCGTCCCATGAAGGTCGTGGGCCTCAACATCCACCCGCTGAAGAGCGCCCGGGCCATTCCGCTCGAAACGGCGGAAGTGCGCCTCGACGGCCTTGCCGGCGACCGGCGCTACATGATCGTCGAGCCGGACGGCCGCTTCATCACACAGCGCGAACTGCAGGCGCTCGCCCGCATGGAAGCGACGGCGGTAGGCGATAGCCTGCATCTGGGAATGGAGGGCCGCCAGCTCTTCGCGAGCTTCGAGCCCGAAGACCGCCTCGACGTGCTCGTGTGGGACAGCCCCGTCAGCGCGTCGGTCGCCGACGAGGCGGTGAACGAGGTGCTGTCGGACTGGTTCGCCCGGCCGGTGAAGCTCGTATACATGGATGCGCTCTCGCACCGCGCCGAGGGCGAGGAATGGGCAGGCAGCCCCACGCCCGTCGGCTTCGTCGACGGTTTTCCCGCCCTCGTGACGACCACCGGCTCGCTGGCCGACCTCAACCGCACGCTCGTGGAAAAAGGGCAGGAGCCGGTCGGCATGGACCGCTTCCGCACCAACATCCTCGTCGAGAACGACGAGCCCTGGGCGGAAGACCTCTGGGAGACGATCGAGGTGGGCGGCATTGCCTTCGACCTCGTCAAGCCCTGCGCGCGCTGCATCATGACCACGCAGGACCAGATGACCGGCGAGCGGATCGGCGGCAACCCCATCCAGGGCCTTGCCGAAAAGCGCATGTCCGCCGACCGCCGGGTGCCCGGCGTGCTCTTCGGCTGGAACATGGTGCCGCGCGCCACCGGCGAAATCCGCCTCGGCGATCCGGTGCGCGTGGTGAAGACGCGCACCGAACGGTGGCCGCTGAAGGTGCGGGGATAAGCTCGGACAGATCGTTCAGGCCGGCATGGGCTGAAGAGCGGCCGGTCCTACACCCAGCCTCGGCGGCGGAAGTAGAGGAAGGGCACGAGCGCCGAGAGGATCATGATGGCGATCGCCCAGGGATAGCCGAGGTGCCATTGCAGCTCCGGCATCAGCTCGAAGTTCATGCCGTAGACCGAGGCGACGAGCGTCGGCGGCAGGAAGACGACCGAGGCGACGGTGAAGATCTTGATGATCTGGTTCTGCTCGAGGTTGATGAGGCCGAGCGTCGCGTCGAGCAGGAAGTTGATCTTGCCCGAGAGGAAGGCCGCGTGGTCGCCGAGCGAGGAGGCGTCGCGCTGCACGAGCTTCATCACCTGGCGGATTTCCTTGGAGGGGCGGCGCGCCGGATTGTCGATCGCCGCATGGAAGGCGACGAGGCGCGAGGTGCTGACGAGGCTTTCGCGCACGCCGCTGAGGAAATCGCCCTTGCGGCCGAGCTGCTCGATCAGCGCCTCGAGGTCGCGCGTCTTGTTGCCGGAGGAAGTGCCGGTCTTGCTGCGGAAGACCTCGCGGGAGATGGCGTCGATCTCGTTGCCGAGCCGTTCCAGCACGTCCGCCATGCGGTCGATCACCGATTCGATGATGCCGAGCATGACATCGCCGCCCGACTGGTAGCTGTGGCCGTTGCCGCGCAGCGCCCGGGCGCAGAAGGTGGCGAAGGGCTTGGCGTCGGTGTAGCGCACCGTCACCAGCGTCGCCCCGCGCAGGATGAAGGTCGCCGGCGTCTTGGCCGGCTCGTCGCCGTCGAGGTTGGTCAGCATCGTCATGGTCATGAACTCCGCCCCGTCCTCCTGGTAGAGCCGGGCGGAAAGCTCGATGTCCTCCATCTCCTCCCGGCTCGGGACGGTGATGTGGAGCGCGGCTTCGACCTCCCGCACCTCCTCGGGCGCGGGATCGAGCAGGTCATACCAGAGGGCAGGGGAGACCGCCTGCTCGATGGCCGGGTTGGAAATTTCGCGCAGGCAGAAGCGGTCCGCCCTGCGGGCATAGATTTGCAGCATGCTTCACTCCTTTGAGGGCATTCTCGCCGTCCGGAGGAAGCCGCAAGGCTTTACCGGATGGGCCGCTCGATTGCTCTCGATCGTCGACTGTCGGGGTCCATTTTTCTATCCGGGTTTGGTTGGCGCCGTGTGACGCCCGACGGTGGCAATGCGCCTAAATCGATGGCGCGTCAAGTCGAACCGCGGGTTTGCCGGACCGCCTCATCTCATCAATCGGGCTGATCGCCCGCTCAATTAAATTCATTTCTATTTATCAATGGCTCGCCTTAGATTGCGCCTCCGATTTTGGAGACAGTTCCATGCCCGCTTCCCGTCCTGAAACCGCTTCCGCCGCGGCCCGGCCGATGCCCTGGCTCATCATCCTCGCCGGCTCGCTGATCGCCGTGCTCACCTTTGGCCCGCGCTCGGCGATGGGCTTCTTCCAGCTTCCGATGCTCCAGGATACCGGCTGGGACCGCACGACCTTCGGCCTCGCCATGGCGTTGCAGAACCTTGCCTGGGGCGTCAGCCAGCCCTTCTTCGGCGCCATCGCCGACAAGTTCGGCACCTGGCGCGTGCTCCTGATCTCCGGCCTCGTCTATGCGCTCGGCCTCTACCTCATGTCGCTCGGCACATCGCCGCTCTGGCTGCATGTCGGCGGCGGCGTGCTGGTCGGCCTCGGCGTCGGGGCGGGCTCCTTCGGCATCCTGCTTTCCGCCTTCGCGCGCAACGTGACGCCCGAGCAGCGCTCCATGGCCTTCGGCATCTGCACGGCGGCGGGCTCGGCCGGCATGTTCCTCTTCGCGCCGCTCTCGCAGGGCCTCATCAGCGCCTTCGGTTGGTCGGACAGCCTCGTCTATCTCGGCATCCTGATGCTCGCCGTGCCGGTCATCGCCATTCCGCTGCGCGGCAATTCCTCCTCCGGCATCACCGCGGCGAGCGAATACAAGCAGACGATCGGCGAGGCGCTGCGCGAGGCGCTCGGCTACCGCAGCTACCTGCTGCTCGTCGCCGGCTTCTTCGTGTGCGGCTATCAGGTCGCCTTCATCACCGCGCATTTCCCGGCCTATCTCAGCGACATCGGCATCGATGCCCGCTATGCCGTGATCTCGCTGGCGCTGATCGGCTTCTTCAACATCATCGGCTCGCTGGCCGCCGGCTTCATCGGCCAGCGCTACTCCAAGCCCTATTTCCTCGCCTATATCTACCTTGCCCGGTCCGTCGCCGTGTCGGCCTTCATCCTGCTGCCGAAGTCGCCCATCTCGGTCATCGTCTTCGCCGTCGTCATGGGCCTCCTGTGGCTCTCCACGGTGCCGCCGACCAACGGCCTCGTCGCCATCATGTTCGGCACGCGCCATCTCGGCCTTCTCGGCGGCATCGTCTTCCTGTCGCACCAGGTCGGCTCGTTCCTCGGCGTATGGATGGGCGGCTACCTCTACGACCATTTCGGCACCTACGATCCGGTCTGGTGGCTGGGCGTGGCGCTCGGCCTCTTCGCCGCCGTCGTCCATTGGCCGATCGAGGAGAAGGGCGTTACCCGCCCGGCCGTGGCCTGATCGCAAACAATGCGCCGCCCGGCAAAGGATTCCGGGCGGCGCGCCTTGCAAAGCGTCACGAAAGTTTCTAAATCTGATCCACCGGCAATGCCGGTTTTGTTTTAAGGCTATTATGCTCAACTTGAGCAAAATAGCTTGAGAGGAGGGTTCCATGACCGTTCTGGCCCATGCGCAGGCAGCCGAAGCCGCTCGCCCGCTCACCGCCGCGGAGCGCTTCGGCGTCGTCGACAAGCCGGATCTTGCCTTCACGCCGGAGATCGCCCGCGAGACGGAGCATCTCTACGAGAAGGTCAGGCAGTTCATCCCCGCCTTCGAATGGCCGGTCTATGCGCCCTATGTCGCCGCCATCAACCGGCTGAAGAAGGAGCGCGGCGCGGTCATCCTCGCGCATAACTACCAGACGCCGGAAATCTTTCACTGCGTTGCCGATATCGTCGGCGATTCGCTCCAGCTCGCCCGCGACGCCACCAAGGTCGATGCCGAGATCATCATCCAGTGCGGCGTGCACTTCATGGCCGAGACCTCCAAGCTGCTGAACCCGGAAAAGACCGTGCTGATCCCGGATTCGCGCGCCGGCTGCTCGCTGTCGGATTCGATCACCGGTGCGGATGTGCGGCTCCTGAAACAGCGCTATCCGGGCGTTCCGGTCGTCACCTACGTCAACACCTCGGCCGACGTGAAGGCGGAGACGGACATCTGCTGCACGTCCTCCAACGTGCTCGCCGTGGTGGAGAGCCTTGCGAGCGACACGGTGCTGTGCATTCCCGACGAATATCTCGCCCTCAACGTCGCCCGCCAGACGAACAAGAAGATTCTTACCTGGAAGGGCCACTGCGAGGTGCACGAGCGCTTCACCGCGGCCGAGCTCCTTTCCTACAAGGAAGCCCATCCCGGCATCGAGATCATCGGCCATCCGGAGTGCCACCCGGACGTCATCGAGGTGTGCGATTTCGCCGGCTCGACCTCGGGCATGATCAACTACGTGAAGGACCATCGCCCCTCGCGCGTGCTGCTCGTCACCGAATGCTCCATGGCCTCCAACATCCAGGCCGAGCTTCCGGACGTCGATTTCGTCAAGCCGTGCAACCTCTGTCCGCACATGAAGCGCATCACGCTGCCGAAGATCCTCGACAGCCTGGTGTCCATGACTGAGGAGGTCCTGGTCGACCCGGCAATCGCCGACCGCGCCCGCCTCGCCGTCGAGCGGATGGTGAATTTGAAACAGTAGTGGAGCGCGGCTGGAGGTCGCGAAGAGATAGAGACGCAAGCGGTACGGGTTTCGATCTCCCCCCTTGTGGGGGAGATGCCCGGCAGGGCAGAGGGGGGTGATCCTCCTCGCCGCGCGGGCCGCCACCCCCTCTGTCACTTCGTGACATCTCCCCCACAAGGGGGGAGAACAGTCCAGTGCGCGCAGGAGGAAAACAGCATGCCCATCGACAGCTTCCGTCCGCAATCCTGGAACGGCATCGACGATATCGTCATCGTCGGCGGCGGGCTTGCAGGCCTTTTCTGCGCGCTGAAACTCGCGCCGCGCCCCGTCACCGTCCTTGCCGCCGCGCCCATCGGGCAGGGCGCATCCTCGGCCTGGGCGCAGGGCGGCATCGCGGCGGCCATGAGCCCCGGCGACACCTTCGACAAGCACGTCGCCGACACGCTGGAGGCCGGTGCCGGCATCGTCGACGAGAAGATGGCGCGCTTCATGGTGGCCGAAGGCCCCGCGCGCATCCATGACCTGCTCGACTACGGCGTGCCCTTCGACCGGGACCTCGAGGGCAGGCTGATGCTTTCCCGCGAGGCCGCCCATTCCGAGCGCCGCATCGTGCGCGTCAAGGGCGACATGGCCGGCAAGGCCATCATGGAGGCGTTGATATCCGCCGTGCGCAAGACGCCGTCGATCCGCGTTCTGGAAGGCTATGTGGTCGAGGAACTGGTGCGCGAGGGCCGCTTCATCGCCGGCGTCGTCGCGCGGCCGGATGCCGGCCAGTCGAAGAAGCGCGTGCATTTCCCGGCGCGCGCCGTGGTTCTGTGCTCGGGCGGCGTCGGCCATCTGTTCGCCGTCACCACCAATCCGTGGCAGGCCTGCGGGCAGGGCGTCGGCATGGCCGCGCGCGCCGGCGCCATCATCGCCGATCCGGAATTCGTGCAGTTCCATCCGACCGCCATCAATATCGGCCGCGATCCCGCCCCGCTCGCCACCGAGGCGCTGCGCGGCGACGGAGCCCATCTCGTCAATTCCGCCGGCCACCGCTTCATGCTGGATATCCACGAGGACGGGGAGCTCGCCCCGCGCGACATCGTCTCGCGCGGCGTCTATGCCGAGGTGCAGGCCGGCCGAGGCGCCTTCCTCGATTGCACCAGGGCCGTCGGCGCACATTTCCCGGATATGTTCCCGACCGTCTACGCCTCCTGCAAGGCGGCCGGCATCGACCCGGTGACGCAGCCGATCCCCGTCGTGCCGGCCGTCCACTATCATATGGGCGGCGTGCTGACGGACGGCGAAGGCCGCACCTCCATCGACGGCCTGTGGGCAGCCGGCGAGGTCACTTCCACGGGCGTGCACGGCGCCAACCGCCTCGCCTCCAACTCCCTGCTGGAAGCCGTCGTCTTTTCCGCGCGCATCGCGGAGAACATCAAGGGCATGCTGCCGGAGCCGAAGACCAACGACTGGGGCCAGAATGCCGGCGAGAGCGACGACCTCGTGACGGTGGAGGACAGCGCGGCGCTGAAGCGCCTGCGCCGCGTCATGAGCGACTGCGTCGGCGTCATCCGCGAGCGCGAGGGCCTGAAGACGGCCATCCGCGAGATCGCGGCGCTGGAGCGCGGGAACAGCCGCATGCGCTTCCACAACATCGTCACCACCGCCAAGCTGATCGCCGTCGGGGCCTATCTGCGCGAGGAAAGCCGCGGCGGCCACTTCCGCTCCGATTTCCCCGAGCAGAAGGCCGCCTGGAAGCACCGCACCTTCCTGACGCTCGCCGATGCCGAGAAGGTGGTGGCGGAGGTCGCGGAAACGGCGGCGGCGTGAGGTGAGGCGGCCCGTGGTGGTTCACCCCCCTCTGCCCTGCCGGGCATCTCCCCCTCAAGGGGGGAGATTGGTTGGAGGACCGTTTCGCGTTCCTTTGACGTTACGGTTTGAAGGGTGTTTTCGCTTCCAGCCGATCTCCCCCCTTGAGGGGGAGATGCCCGGCAGGGCAGAGGGGGGTAGCGCCTCGGCAGGACGATGAGAGGAGGACCGAATGCCGCATCACGAGGTTCGCCCCACAACACGCGGAAACGCGCGCAGGATGCGTCGGGCGATGACGGATGCGGAGCTGCGGTTCTGGAATGCGGTTCGTGCCCATCGTCTCATGGGACTGAGCTTCCGTCGGCAAATGCCGATAGCAGGCTACATTGTCGACTTCGCCTGTCCCGAGCATAAGATCGTCGTCGAAATCGACGGTTCGGGGCATGCCAGACCGGACGCATTGAGGTCGGACGAGGAACGCAATGATAGGCTCGAAGCGCTCGGCTGGACGAATTTGCGCTTCTGGAACGACGACGTGCTGAAGGACATCGACGGCGTGTGCACCCACATTCTCCGCGTTGTCGGTTTCGATGCCTTCGAAGAAAGAATTTCTCAGGAATACAGGATATCCCCATGACCCATCCCCATCTCCCCGTCCTCTCCCCGCTGATGGTGGAGGATCAGGTGCGTGCGGCGCTTGTCGAGGATCTCGGCCGGGCCGGGGACATCACCAGCCAGGCGACCATCGCGCCGGAGATGACGGCGACGGCGGAGCTGAACGCGCGGGAGGAGGGGGTCGTCGCGGGTCTCGATCTGGCGCGCGCCGCCTTCCGGCTGATGGACCCGGCGATCCGCTTCGAGGCCTTCGTGAAGGACGGTGACCGGCTTTCCCCCGGCACGGTGATCGCGACGATCTCCGGCCCGGCGCGGGCGGTGCTCTCGGCCGAGCGGGTGGCGCTGAACTTCCTCATGCACCTTTGCGGCGTTGCGACCTATACGGCGCGCTTTGCCGGCGAGATCGCCCATACGAAGGCGAAGGTCTGCTGCACGCGCAAGACCATCCCCGGCCTCAGGGCGCTCGAAAAGTATGCCGTGCGCATGGGCGGCGGCTCCTCGCATCGCTACGGCCTCGACGACGCCATCCTCATCAAGGACAACCACATCGCCGTCGCGGGCGGTGTTGCCGGCGCCATCCGCGCCGCGCGGGCCTTTGCCGGCCATCTCGTCAAGGTGGAGGTGGAGGTGACCACGCTGGAGGAGCTGGAGGAGGCGCTGGAGGCGCAGCCCGACGTGATCCTCCTCGACAATATGGGGCCGGAACTGCTGCGCCGCGCCGTCGAGATCAACCGCGACTGCGCCGGCCTTTCCGACGAGGCCTATGCCGCCGATCCGCGCCGGGTGAAGCTCGAAGCCTCCGGCAACGTGAACATCGCCACCATCCGCGCCATCGCCGAAACGGGCGTCGACTACATCTCGACCTCCAAGATCACCATGGCCGCGCCGACGCTGGACATCGGCCTCGACATCGTCCTGCGATAGCGGAACACCATACAGCGCGATGCGTTCCGGCTCCTTGAGCACCTGAACGGAGGACGCATCATGTCGAAGATCGTCGCGCTTGCCGCCGCAGCGGTAATCCTGGCCGCACCGGCTTTCGCCCAGCAGACGAAGAACACGGCCGAGGCCAATTTCGTCGACCGCGCCGGCACCGAGACCGGCCGCGCGCACCTGACCGCGGGCCCCGAGGGCGTGCTGTTCGAGGTGGAGGTCTCCGGGCTCACCCCGCGCAAATGGGTGGCGCTGCACATCCATGAGAAGGGGGCCTGCGATCCCACGGGCGGTCACGAATCGGCAGGCGGCCATTTCAATCCGGATGAGAGGAAGCACGGCTTCGCCTCCGCCGACGGCCCGCATGCCGGCGACCTGCCGAACCAGTATGTCGGCGACGACGGCATCCTGCGCGCGCAGATCTATTCCACCATGGTACGCCTCGACGATGCCGAGCGCGGCATCCGCGGCCGCGCGCTGATCGTCCACGCCGGCTCCGACGACTACCGCACGGACCCGGCCGGCGGGGCGGGCGACCGGATCGCCTGTGCGGTGATCAAGTAGAGGCTTTCAGCGCGTTCCGACCTTGAGGCCGGGCGCCGGGCGCTCCTCGAGGATACGGCGGCGGAAGCGGAAGAGGGCGGCGGGCCGCCCGCCGGTCGCCGAGGTCGAGGCGCCCGTCGGCTCGACCAGCTCCGCGCCCTCCACGAGGCGGCGGAAGTTCTGCTTGTGCAGGTGCCGGCCGGAGATCGCCTCCACGGTCGCCTGCAGTTCGGTGAGGGTGAATTCCGGCGCCATCAGCTCGAAGATCACCGGACGGTATTTGATCTTGCCGCGCAGCCGCGCCATGGCGGTGGCGAGGATGCGGCGATGGTCGTGCCGCATGGCGACGCCCGGCGAAGGCTGGCCGGCGCGCGCACGCCCGTCCGTCACCGCCTCCTCGGCAAGGCCGGCCTCGTAGAGCAGTTCGTAGCGCTCCAGCACGCGCTCCTCGTCCCAGGGGAAATCGTCGAGGCCGAAGGCGAGGCGCACGCGGGTGAGCGGCGGGGGCGTGGAGGCTGCCCGCTCTTCGCGCAGGGCATCGCCCGCCCAGCATTTCAGCGCCGGCAGGATGGCCTGGTCGAGCATGGCCGGCCGGCCCTGCCGCCAGTCCTCCCAGGGAAGATAGGTGTACCAGTCGCGCCAGGCCGCGCCCGCTTCGGCCAGCCGCTCGTTCGCCTCGTCGTCCGTGCGGGCGAGCGCCAGGTAGCCGACGGAGACCATGTGCGTGCCGGCCTCGTCGGGCAGCTTCTGGCGGCCGCGGTCGCCGAACGTATAGAGCTGCTCGATATAGCCGAGCTTCAGCGCCGTCTGCGCCTCAACGCTGGCGCGCAGGCTCGTCTCGAAGGTGCGGTGCTGCTGCGGGGCGAAGGGGCCGAAGGGCAGCGCGTCGCGCGCACCCGGGCCTTCGCCGGCGACAGCGAGGATCGACGGGCTGCGGCCGGAAATGGCGACGACCGCCGCATTGAGGCCGATCTCGACAGGCGGGCGGGTAAGGGCGTCCGTCATGGTTCGGCCCGCTCCGGTACGGCGGAAAAGACGAAGGGGCTGTCGCCGACATAGTCCGCCCCGCGCCCGATGGCCCGGACGGCGGCGACGAGCCGCCCGCCGCGATCCAGCACACGGTCGCCGATCTCGACGAGCCGCGCATTCGGCGTTGCCTGCACGGAGGCCTGCCGCAGGCGTAGCGCCAGCGCGTGGTCGTCCTGATCCGGCTCCACGGCGAGCGCGATGAGGAGGGCGGCGGCCGGCGAGCGGGAAACGCCCATCTGGCAATGGACGAGAAGCGGCGCCTGCCGGTCCCAGCCGCGGGCGAAGGCGAGAATGGCCGCCACATGCTCTTCGCCGGGCGCGACGAGCTTGCCCGTGCCGGCAAAGGCGATATCGTTGACGCCGAGGATGAGGTGCCGGCCGGCGGAGATCACGGCCGGGCGGTGGAAATCCTGCCTCGGCGCGACGAGGCTCACCATTTCGCGGCAGCCGTGCCGGACGGCGAGCTCGGCGATCTTCGGAAGGGGGGCGACGACGATCCGGCCCATCCTCACACCGCAGCGGCGGGAAGGCCGCGCTCCTCTTCCAGCGCCGCGAAACGCTCGCAGAAGCGCGCCTGCGCTTGCGTTGCCGGCATGGGGGCGATGTCGAGCATGTCGCGCGTGATGCCGCGCGGCGCGCCGAAGAATTTCGTCGCCTCGGCATGGGAGAAGCCGGCAAGCTCCGTCGCCTCGAAGAAGGCGGCGACCTGGTCGGCCTTCTTGATCTTCGCCTTCAGCGCGGCGGGCGTTGCGGGCGGCAGGCCGAAGCGCAGGTGGACGGCGGCCTCCAGCCGCTTCTCCACCGTCTTGTAACCGCCGCCGACGACCGCCTTGAAGGGCGAGATCATGTCGCCGATCACGTATTCCGGCGCGTCGTGCAGCAGCGCCACGAGACATTCGCCCGCATCGCAGCGGTTCTGCCGCCGGAAGATCGCCTCCACGACGAGCGAATGCTGCGCGACGGAAAAGGCATGGTCTCCGTGCGTCTGCCCGTTCCAGCGCGCGACGCGGGCAAGCCCGTGCGCGATGTCGGAAAGCTCGATGTCGAGCGGCGAGGGGTTGAGAAGATCGAGCCGGCGGCCGGACAGCATGCGCTGCCACGCGCGCGGCTCGGTTTTCGCGCGGGGGGCGGTCATTGGGATATCCCGCTGGGCATTTTGGGGCGGCACCCCCCTCTGCCCTGCCGGGCATCTCCCCCACAAGGGGGGAGATTGATTGTGGCGCCGCCTCGCTCCTTGCCGATCTCCCCCCCTGTGGGGGAGATGCCCGGCAGGGCAGAGGGGGGTAGCCCCCAACCGCACCTCTCCCGCAAAAGCGCCCTCATTGCGCCGGCACCTCGGTCGCCTCTTCGGGGAAGCCGAGCCCGGTCCATGCGGGGAGCTCCAGCGTCACGGGCACGTCGCCCGCGGTAATCGGCGTGCCCGTGCGCATGGCGTCCGCCGCGCGGTCGAGGCGCACCACGGCGAGGCCGAGGAGGCCGGAGACGGTGCCGAGCGTGCCGATGGGCTTGCCACCGGCAAGAAGCTCCGTGCCGGTCGCGGGAAGGGCGGTTTCGGCCTTGACGATGACCGGGCGGCGGCGCGCCGTGCCGCGATGCTGCATGCGGGAGACGACCTCCTGCCCGACATAGCAGCCCTTGCGGAAGGAAAGGCCGCCGCTGCGGTCGAGCAGCACGTCATGCGGGAAGGCGTCGGAAAGCGCGTAGTCTCGGCCAGATTCAGGAAGGCCGGCGGCAATGCGAAGGCCGTCGTAGAGGGCAGGGGCATCGGTGCCGCCCGCGCCCGGCCGGCGGGAGACCGTCACGCCTGCGGCGGCGAACCGCGCATCGTGCGGCGCATCCGCCTCGGGTGCGTCCCATGCCACGGTCACCGCACCGCCCTCGACGGCGGCAAGGTCCACGGCGGCGCGCAGCTTGTAGAGGGTAAGGCGCTTGAGGAGCCCGTCGCGCTGCTCCTCGCCCGTCTCGATGAGGAAGGCGTCCGCACCGTCGCGGCGGATGAGGAAATCGAACAGGATCTTGCCCTGCGGCGTCAGAAGCGCGCCGGGGCGGATTTCGCCTTCGGGCAGGGACGGCAGGTCCGTGGTGATCAGGGCTTGCAGGAAAGTCTCGGCATCCTTGCCGGAAAGGCGGAGAAAGGCGCGGCCGGAAAGCGTGACGGAAGGCATGTTTCGATCCAGTTTTGCGCGCGCCGGCAGGGGCCGGCGGCAGGCGGCGCATCGCTGCGCCTTTGGAAACAGAGGTAGAACGGCAGGGCTGCTTTCGCAAGGTGCGGGGCTTTTTCTCCCGTATAGGCAACGCGTAGAAAGGCAGCCCCTCATCCGGCCTGCCGGCCACCTTCTCCCCGCAAGCGGGGCGAAGGGGATACGCCGCGCCGGTTTCCTCAAACAAAAGCGGTTAGTAGGGCAAGTCCCCTCTCCCCGCTTGCGGGGAGAGGGTTAGGGTGAGGGGCAAGCTCCAGATGTGAGGGAAAATGGGCCGCCGTCGTACGAACTAAAAAAGCCGGGTTCACTCACCCGTGACGAAGAACTTCCATTCCCCGTCCGGCGTGATGCCGACGCGGTAGAAATTGTAGCTGCCGAATTCCTGCATGTCGGCGTAGTCGCCAGCGGTCACGAGGCGCAGGAGATCCACCTTTTCCGGCGGCGTCAGGCTGGCGAGCGGCTTTTCGGCGAAATAGGGCCAGACATACATGTCGTCCGGCGTGCCGGCGCCGACATGGGCGAAGCCGGTGGAGAGCACGTCGAGCAGGATGGCGAGCACCTCGATGCCGTCCGGATCGCCGGACTGGCCTTTCAGCGTCTCGACCGGGCCCTCCTCGCTCTCGACCATGGAGACCTGCGTCTGCGTCACGCCCTTGCCGAGCAGCGGGCGAAGGCGCTCGATATCGCCGGAGGCGGCCGCCTCGACGATGAGCTGGCGCATGCGGCGCACGGGCTCCGGCGCCTTCTCGATGTCGTAGAACACCTCGACAGGCGTCTGCGGCTCGTCCTCGGCGGGCGCGTCGTCCGCGGGTTCCGTCACGGCCTGGTTCTTGCGGACGATGGGATCGGGAAGCGGCAGTTCGAGGGGGCTTGCTTCCTCCCCGTCCTGTTCCGTCTCGACCGGCGCGGCCTTCTCGTCTTCGGCGGGCTTCTGCTGCGCCACGCCCTGCTCGTGCCTCAGCTCGCTGAGGGCGAAGGCGGGGTGCAAGGGCAGGGTGAGCGCCGTCGTGCCGAAGAGTACGGTGAACGCGATAAGGCTGCCGCGAAGCAGCTTCTTGCCGTCAGCCTTCGTCTGCATGATGTGTCTTTCCAGCCTATTGCAGGATGCGCTCGGGGGAGAATTCTCCGGCCAGCATGCGCTCGCGCAGCGAATCGAGCAAGGCTTCCGCGCCGCGCTCGCCATGGACCCGGATCGTCTCGCGCAAGGCGAGCGCGATGGCTGCATCGGCGATGATTTCCGCCTCGATGCCGTCCGCCATGCCATCGGCCCAAGCCTCGTTCTGGTATTCCAGAGCGGCCTGCATCTTCTCGTGCACGATCATCTCGTCGATATCGTTGAGAGTAGGTTCCATAGATCGGTCCATGCGAGGCATTCAGTTCTTACTTGACTGTTAACGACCTTAGCAGCCTTTTCCCAAAACGGCACTGGCTGCTGGAAAAACAGGTTAATTAATCGCTAATTCCCGAACCTTGCGGTAATTTCCGTGGCAAGTGTTGCTCCTTCGGCACGGTATCTTCCTTCTGCGACAACGGCCGAGTCGGTGCAAGCCGTATAGATGGCCGCAAAGGAGCGGTATCCACGGTTGAATGCCGCCGTCAGCCGTTCCTGCCGCTTCGGCTCGCCTGCCGCTTCGAGGTCGATGAGGCGCTGCATGGAGCCGCGCCACTCGTCCTCCGCCTTGTCCGTGCAGAGATTGCGCAGGTAACTCACCGCCCCGAGGATTTCCGACAGCCGCTCCAGCCGCTCGTCATAGGGCGCCGGCTTTTCCACGGCCGCCTCGGGGGTCTGCGCGGCCTTCTCGTCCTTCGCCGGTTGAGCGAAGGCGGGGGCGGCAAGGGCGAGGAGAAGCAGGAGCGCGGGGCGGAGCCTCATGCGGAAAGCTCCGCGCGCTCGGCTTCCAGGCGGCGGATGCATTCGCGCACGCTGTCGGGCGCCGGCATCTTCTCGATCTCGCCCGCCGTGTACCAGCCGACGCTTGCCGCATCGTCCGCGGCGACGGCGACCGCGTTCTCGTCCGCCTTCACCTTGAAGACGGAGAGGAAGAACGACTGGCTGCCGGGGCCGTCCTCGTGGCCGGGCAGGTCGTAGGTGGCGAAAAGCACCGGCTTTTCGGCGCGCAGGCCCGTTTCCTCGAAGAGTTCGCGCAGCGCGGTCTCGGCCGGGCTCTCGCCCGGCTCGCCCCGCCCGCCCGGAAAGGCGTACATCGCATCCGACGGCGGCTTGGTGCGCAGCACGAGCAGGTAGCGCCCGTCGCGCTCGACGATGGCGGAGGAGGCGGGCTGGGGCATCTTCGACGTCTTCATCGCGGGTCCGGTTCGGGTGGGTCGTTGACCCCTTATAGGCAAAGTGCGATGACGACGCCATGTGTGGACGCTTCGCATTGCTGGCCAGGGCCGATCTTCTCCGCGAGTTCCTCAATCTCGTGAACCTGGAGGAGCCGCCGGCGCGCTACAACATCGCCCCGACGCAGCCGATCCTCGTCGTCGTGGCCGGCGACAGGCAGGCGCCCGGCAGCAACCTGCCGGAGCGCAAGGCGCTTCTGGTGCGCTGGGGCTTCATGCCCGGCTGGGTGAAGGACCCGCAGGATTTTCCGCTGCTGATCAACGCGCGCGCCGAAACGGCGATCGGCAAGGCCTCGTTCCGCGCCGCCATGCGGCATCGGCGCATCCTCGTGCCGGCCTCGGGCTTCTTCGAGTGGCGACGGCCGGCGGACAAGGGCGCGAAGGCGCAGGCCTATTTCATCCGCCCGAGGAAGGGCGAGATCGTCGCCTTCGCCGGCCTCATGGAGACATGGTCGTCCGCGGACGGTTCGGAAGTCGATACCGGCGCCATCCTGACGACGGCCGCCAATGCCGATATCGCCCGCATCCACGACCGCATGCCCGTCGTCATCCGCCCGGAGGATTTTTCTCGCTGGCTCGATTGCAGGACGCAGGAACCGCGCGAGGTGGAAGACCTGATGCGGCCCATCGAGGAAGGCTTCTTCGAGGCGATCCCGGTGTCCGACAAGGTGGGCAAGGTCTCCAACATGGGGCCGGACATCCTGGAGCCGGTGGAGGAGATCGCGGAACCGGAAACGAAGAAGGGCGCAGACGCGCCCCCGAAGGCCGGGCAAAAGCCCGACCAGCTTTCGCTGTTCTGAACCGCTTATTCGTAAAGCGGCTGGAGGACGGCGGGGATTTCGCGCGGCGTGCGCTGCTCGTCCTTGGCCTTGCTCTCCGCCTTGCACCGGGTCGCCGCGACGACGGCCGGCAGGCCGAGCGGCTTGTAGCGCGCCTGCAGCGTCTCGCTGGCGGCGGGTTGGGCGGGTTTCCTTGCGGTCGACATGTCACTCTCCTGATGATGGCTCATTGAGCAGGCGCCTTTGATTCCCCAGGCGCCGCCCTGACGAGCGATGTGATTATGCGGCCCATTCGGCCAAATTCTGCTCAAATCTTGATCGCTCTGCGGCAAACGGCGGGATTGGCGGTCAAGAATTGTGACGGCGGCTAACAATGGTTTCCCGCCGCCCGCCTTCGGGGCCTGTCTGGCCGGCCGGGAGGAGCGGGATTTTCGCGCCCGCCCGCTTGACCGGGCGCGTGGAGGGCGCGATAAAGCAGGCCATGAAAACGGTACTCTGCATTCGCCGGAGCATTATTCGCTAGCGCACGCGCTGGCCTGGCCGTTTTCGTCCCTCAAAATCCCCGGATGACAACGACCCGGCCAGCCGGGTTTACGCATTTTGGGAGATTCTCATGGCCGAAAAGCCGGTCCTGTCGCTGTACAACACGCTGACGCGGTCGAAGGAGCCCTTCGCTCCGATCGATCCCGACAATGTGCGCATGTATGTCTGCGGCCCGACGGTCTACGACTTCGCCCATATCGGCAATGCCCGCCCGGTCATCGTCTTCGACGTGCTGTTCCGGCTGCTGCGCCATCTCTACGGCGAAAGCCACGTCACCTATGCCCGCAACATCACCGACGTCGACGACAAGATCAACGCGCGGGCGCTGCGCGACTTCGGCTCGCAGATCGCGGACGGCTCGCTGTCGCTGAACGAGGCGATCCGCCGCGTGACGGAGAAGACGGCGAACCAGTTCCATTCGGATATCGAGATGCTCGGCGCGATCGCCCCGACGAACGAGCCGCGCGCCACCGAGTTCGTCCAGCCGCGCGAGGACGGCAAGGCGGACATGATCACGTTGATTCAACGTCTCGTCGAACGCGGCCATGCCTATGAAACCAATGGCGAAGTGCTGTTCGACACCGGCTCGATGGCCGACTACGGCCAGCTTTCGAAGCGCAATCTCGACGAGCAGCAGGCCGGCGCCCGCGTCGCCGTCGACGTGCACAAGAAGAACCCCGGCGACTTCGTGCTCTGGAAGCTCTCCTCGCCGGAGGAACCGGGCTGGCAGTCTCCTTGGGGTAGGGGCCGGCCGGGTTGGCATATCGAGTGCTCGGCCATGTCGGCGGCCTATCTCGGCGAGACGTTCGACATCCACGGCGGCGGGCTCGACCTCATCTTCCCGCACCACGAGAACGAGATCGCCCAGTCGCGCTGCGCCCACGGCACGAAGGTCATGGCGAATGTCTGGATGCACAACGGCTTCGTGCAGGTCGAAGGCCGCAAGATGTCGAAGTCGGAGGGCAATTTCGTCACGATCTACGAATTGCTGCACGAGGAGAAGTTCGGCGGGCGCAAGTGGCCGGGCGAGGTGCTGCGCCTTGCCATGCTCATGACGCATTACCGCGAGCCGATCGACTTCTCCGTCAAGCGGCTGGAGGAGGCCGAGCGCCTCCTCGCCAAGTGGCCGGCCGGCGGCAACCCCGCCGAAGGCCGCGTCGACGGCACCGTCCTTGCGCCCCTTCTCGACGACCTCAACACCGTCGGCGCGGTGCAGGCGCTGCACGCGCTTGCCCAATGCGCCAACGCCGACCCCTTGATGCTGCCCGTCTTCGCCGCCAGCGCCGCCCTCCTCGGCGTCCTGCCGAAGAAGGCCGAGGTCTCCAAGGCGCTGGAAGACAGCATCGACGCCGTCATCCAGCTCCGCCTCGAAATGCTGAAGGCGAAGAACTTCACCGAAGCCGACAAGATTCGCGACGACCTCGCCGCCAGGGGCATCCAGCTCAAGGACGGCAAGGACCCGTCCACCGGCGAGCGCGTGACGACCTGGGAGGTCAAACGGTGAGCAGAGCCACCCCCCTCTGTCACTTCGTGACATCTCCCCCACAAGGGGGGAGATCGAGGACTCGTGGCTCGATCCTTGGGAATCAATTACTGGTTGAATATGAGGTGAACGTTTATGCTGGCTCCCAATCTCCCCCCTTGTGGGGGAGATGTCACGAAGTGACAGAGGGGGGTATCTTGCCGCACGGGAAGGTTTCGAAGCTCAACCGCGTCCGCGCACGCCGCATGCGCAGGGCTTTGACGGATGCCGAACTTGCCTTGTGGAACGAGCTGCGTGCCCATCGCCTGATGGGGCTTGGATTCCGCCGGCAGATGCCGATTGCTGGCTACATCGTTGATTTTGCCTGCCCGGAAAGCCGTATCATCATCGAACTGGACGGTTCCCAGCACGCGCTGGATGCAGCGCTGCACTATGATGCCGACAGAACCGTCCGTCTGGAGCAGGATGGCTGGACCGTCCTGCGTTTCTGGAATGACGAGGTTCTGAAGGATATCGACGGCGTTTGCCGTCATATCCTCGCGACGATCGAAACTCGCAAGGAACTGCAATCATGACCACACCCTTCTACACCGGCGGATGCCAGTGCGGTGCGGTGCGCTTTCATGTCGAGGGCGCGCTTGGGGATGCGTCGGTCTGCCATTGCCGCATGTGCCAGAAGGCGGCCGGCAATTTCTATCTGCCGCTCGTTTCCGTGCGCGGCGCGAAGCTGACCTGGACGCGGGGCGCGCCGAAGCGGTTTCGCTCGTCGAACCACGGCTATCGCGGCTTCTGCGCCGATTGCGGCACGCCGCTGACCTACGAGGCGCCGGACGGCGTGGCGCTGACCATCGCCACGTTCGACGATCCGGCGGAGATCGCCCCGCGCATCCAGTGGGGCATCGAGGCGAAGCTGCCCTATGTCGACACCATCGCCGCCCTGCCGGGCGAGGACACCATGGCGGATGCGGAGGCGGCGTCCTTCCTCGCCGACCTCGTTTCCTATCAGCACCCCGACCACGACACCGACAAATGGCCACCGGAGGAACAGAGATGACCGAGACCTTCCGTACCGGGGGCTGCCAATGCGGCGCCGTCCGCTTCCGCATCCGGGGCGAGCTCGGCCGCCCGTCGATCTGCCATTGCCGCATGTGCCAGAAGCAGTTCGGCGGCTTCTTCGGCCCGCTCGTCACCGCCAAGGGCGAGGTGGAATGGACGCGCGAGGAGCCGGCCTATTTCCAGTCCTCGATCAATATCGCCCGCGGCTTCTGCAGGCATTGCGGCACGCCGCTGACCTACAGGCATCCGGGCGGCATCGAGATCGCCATCGGCGCCTTCGACGAGCGCGACGACCTCGCCCCGCAGATCCAGGTCAATTATTCCGCGCGCCTGCCCTGGGTGGAGACGATCTTTTCCGCGCCCGTGCATGACGACCCGGATTTCTACAGCCAGCAGGAGAAGATCATCTCCTTCCAGCATCCCGACCACGAGACGGAAAACTGGCCGGCCCACGGACTGAAACTATGAGCGAAACATTGCGCACCCTCTATCCCGGGATCGAACCCTATGCCTCGGGCCATCTCGACGTCGGCGACGGGCACACCATCTACTGGGAGCGCGTCGGCACGCCCGGCGCAAAGCCCGCCGTCTTCCTGCACGGTGGGCCGGGCGGCACCATCTCGCCGAACCATCGCCGCCTGTTCGACCCGAAGCTCTACGACGTGACGCTGTTCGACCAGCGCGGCTGCGGCAAGTCCACGCCGCATGCGGAGCTTGAAGCCAACACGACCTGGCACCTCGTTTCCGACATCGAGCGGCTGCGCGAGATGGCGGGTGCGGAAAAGTGGCTGGTCTTCGGCGGCTCCTGGGGCTCGACGCTGGCGCTCGCCTATGCGCAGAAACATCCGGAACGCGTCAGCGAGCTCGTCGTGCGCGGCATCTACATGCTGACGAAGGCCGAGCTCGACTGGTACTACCAGTTCGGCGTCTCGGAAATGTTCCCGGACAAGTGGGAGCGTTTCGTGGAGCCCATCCCGCCGGAAGAGCGCCACGAGATGATGCTGGCCTATCACCGCCGCCTGACGAGCGAGGACAGGGCGACGCGCCTCGCCGCCGCCAAGGCCTGGAGCCTCTGGGAAGGCGAGACGATCACGCTTCTGCCGGAGCCGGCGACGAGCGATCCCTTCGCCGAGGAGGACTACGCCCACGCCTTCGCCCGCATCGAGAACCATTTCTTCGTCAATGCCGGCTGGCTGGAGGAAGGGCAGCTCCTGCGCGAGGCGCACAAGCTCGCCGGCATTCCCGGCGTGATCGTGCATGGCCGCTACGACATGCCGTGCCCGGCGAAATACGCCTGGGCGCTGCACAAGGCCTGGCCGGACGCCGAATTTTACCTCATCGAGGGCGCCGGCCACGCCTATTCCGAACCCGGCATCCTCGACCGCCTGATCTACGCGACCGACATGTTCGCGGGAAAGATCTAGCGCCGTGCGTGCCGCGTTCACCCCCCTCTGGCCTGCCGGCCATCTCCCCCTCAAGGGGGGAGATCGACCCGTTGCCACGTCTCGCCCATCTCGAACGATGAGGATGGAGCAATGCTGGCCCCACCTGCCGATCTCCCCCCTTGAGGGGGAGATGGCCGGCAGGCCAGAGGGGGGTATTGCATCCGCATACCTGAAAGATTGCCTCCCGGGAGGGAACCCATGAGAAAAGACCGTATCCACCTCTTCGACACCACGCTTCGCGACGGCCAGCAGACACCGGGCATCGATTTTTCCGTCGAGGACAAGATCGCCATCGCCGCCATGCTGGACGAGTTCGGGCTGGACTATGTCGAGGGCGGCTATCCGGGTGCCAACCCGACGGATACGGCTTTCTTCGCGAAGAAACGCACGGGCCGCGCGAAATTCGTCGCCTTCGGCATGACGAAGCGCGCCGGCGTGTCCGCCTCCAACGATCCCGGCCTTGCCGCGCTCCTCGATTCGAAGAGCGATGCGATCTGTCTCGTCGCCAAGAGCTGGGACTATCATGTGCGCGTGGCGCTCGGCTGTTCCAACGAGGAGAACCTCGAGAGCATCGCCGAATCCGTGAAGGCCGTCGTCGCCTCCGGCCGCGAATCCATGGTGGACTGCGAGCATTTCTTCGACGGCTACAAGGCCAATCCCGCCTATGCGCTCGCCTGCGCGAAGACGGCGTTTTCCGCCGGCGCGCGCTGGGTCGTCCTGTGCGACACCAACGGCGGCACGCAGCCCTCCGAAATCCGCGACATCGTCGCGGCGGTGATCGCGGCCGGCGTGCCGGGCGAAAACCTCGGCATCCATGCCCATAACGATACGGGGCAGGCCGTCGCCAATTCGCTCGCCGCCGTCGAGGCCGGCGTGCGCCAGATCCAGGGCACGCTGAACGGCATCGGCGAGCGCTGCGGCAACGCCAATCTCGTGACCCTCATCCCGACGCTCGCGCTGAAGGAGGCCTACAGCGGCCGCTTCGAGATCGGCATCGACACGGAAAAGCTCGCCGGCCTCACCAAGCTCGCCCATACCTTCGACGAGTTGCTGAACCGCTCGCCGGAGCAGCAGGCGCCCTATGTCGGTGCCTCGGCCTTCGCCACCAAGGCGGGCATCCATGCCTCGGCGCTCCTCAAGGACCCGCGCACCTACGAGCATGTGACGCCCGAAAGCGTCGGCAACCTGCGCAAGGTCATGGTGTCGGACCAGGGCGGCAAGGCGAATTTCATCAATGCCCTCAAGCTGCGCGGCATCGCCGTCGCCAAGGACGATCCGAAGCTCGACCGCCTCATCCAGATCGTCAAGGAGCGCGAGGCGACCGGCTATGCCTATGAGGGAGCGGATGCGAGCTTCGCGCTGCTCGCCTACCGCACGCTAGGCTCGGTGCCGGATTTCTTCCACGTCGAGAGCTTTCGCGTGATGGTGGAGCGCCGCTATGACGTCAACGGCCAGCTCAAGACCGTCTCGGAGGCGGTGGTGCGGCTGATCGTCGACGGCGAGACCATGATGTCCGTCGCCGAAGGCCACGGCCCGGTCAACGCGCTCGACCTTGCGCTGCGCAAGGACCTCGGCAAGTACCAGAGCGAGATCGCCGACCTCGAGCTTGCCGACTACAAGGTGCGCATCCTCAACGGCGGCACGGAGGCCATCACCCGCGTCCTCATCGAATCCGCCGACGCCACCGGCGCCCGCTGGTGGACGGTCGGCGTCTCCGACAACATCATCGACGCCTCCTTCCAGGCCCTGATGGACTCGATCGTCTACAAGCTCCTGAAGAACCGCGGCGAGGCGGGCCGGGCGGCGGCGGAATAGGCGAGGGGGGGGGTGATTTCCCGTGTAGACGATGCCATATTGTCTACACAGGGAGAACGCCATGGCGCTCAATATCCGCAACCGGCAGGTGAACGTGCTGGCCGAAAAGCTGGCAACGCGCCAGCGTGTCACCAAGACCGAGGCGGTGCGCATCGCCCTTGAGAACGAGTTGCGCCGTTCCGAAGGCCAGCCTTCCCTGTGGGAGAGGCTCGGGCCGCTCCGTGGCCGCGTGGCAGGCGGGCAGCCGACTGGCCTTGCAGCGGACAAGGCTTTTTTCGACGAACTGAGCGGCGAATACTGATGGTCGTCGACGCCTCGGTGATGATCGCCATCCTGACCGGCGAAGACGGCGGCGAAATCCATGCAGGCCTCATCGAGGACGCCCGGCGCAGGGTTACCTCCGTCATGGCCACGTGGGAGGCGTCGGTCGGCCTCTTCCGCAAGACCGGGCTGTCGATGAGCGAGGCAAGGGCCGTCGTCCGGGAGTTCGTCGAGGTCGCCGGCATCGATGTCCTGCCGGTCGAGCCGGAGGACGAGGCGCTGGCACTGGCGATCTTCGAGACGAACGGTCGCCATACCGTCAGCGACGCCGAGCGCAACCGCGCCCTCAACATGGCCGATTGTTTCCATTACGCTGTCGCAAGGCGCCAGGGCGTGCCGATCCTCACGACGGATGCAGGCTTCCTTTCGACCGGCCTCGTCGTTCTCGGCCTCTCGGCGCAGTAGCTGCGGTTCAGCGCGGTTCATCCTCCCTTCACCGGAATGAATTGGTGCATTCACGGGTGTTGGAGTATTCCGGCGCAAATCCGATGTTTTGACGGGAAACGACACGATGGCCGATGAAAACGCCTCCGGCGCCACCCAGACCGGCGATTCGCCGCGTGGTTTCATGTTCGCGCTGGTGGCCTATCTGCTCTGGGGCTTCCTGCCCTTCTTCATGAAGGCCGTCGCGCATATTCCCGCGCCCGAAGTGGTGGCGCACCGTATCATCTGGTCGGTGCCGCTTGCCGGCCTCGTGCTCGTCTGGCTCGGCCGCACGTCGGAGGTGAAGGCGGCGCTGCGCTCGCCGCGCATGATCGCCATGGCGACGCTGACGGCCGTGCTGATCACCGTCAACTGGGGCATCTATGTCTGGGCGATCGGCGCGGGCAGGGCGATCGAGACGGCGCTCGGCTATTACATCAATCCGCTCTTCTCGATCTTC
The DNA here is from genome assembly GCF_014203155.1 of Shinella fusca. GTDB lineage: Bacteria > Pseudomonadota > Alphaproteobacteria > Rhizobiales > Rhizobiaceae > Shinella > Shinella fusca. Next base: position 127,482 of record NZ_JACHIK010000008.1, on the reverse strand, counting down.
CTCGGCGCGGTGCTGCTCAAGGAAAAGCCGAGCCCGGCGCAGATGGTGGCGATCGGCCTTGCGGCCTGCGCCGTGGCGATCCTCGCCTTCGATGCGGGCGGCCTGCCGTGGGTGTCGCTCGGCCTCTGCTTTTCCTGGGGCTTCTACGCCTTCTTCCGCAAGACGCTGCCGATCGGGCCGAACCAGGGCTTCTTCCTGGAGGTGCTGCTGCTCAGCGTTCCGGCGCTCGGCTATGTCGTGTGGCTGGAGGTGACGGGGCGCGGGCATTTTGGCGACACCGGCACGGCCGACGTCCTGTGGCTGCTGTCCTGCGGCATCGTCACCGCCATCCCGCTGATGATCTATGCCAACGGCGCCAAGCTCCTGAAGCTCTCCACCATCGGTATCATGCAGTACATCGCCCCGACGATGATCTTCATCATCGCCGTCTTCGCCTTCGGCGAGCCCTTCGGCACCACCAAGCTCGTTGCCTTCGCCTTCATCTGGGCGGCGCTCTTCCTCTATTCGGGATCGATGCTGCGCATGGCGCGCGCAAAGCGGCTTGCTCCGGCGGAGTGAGTGAGGCGGGAGTGTGGGTATCCGGCTTGGATGTGCTTGTCCGTGCTCGCATCCCTTACCGTCGTCATGGTCGGGCTTGACCCGACCATCCATGCCGCGGGTGCCGTGTGGATCCCCGGGTCGAGCCCGAGGATGACGATGGAGAGGTGTGTAAGGATGACGGAAGAGAGGGATGCGCGAGGCCGCTAGGCGCTGGGCGCAAGGCCATCAGCGCTGGGTTGCGAAGCTTGGTGCGCGCCTAAAGCCGGGCGATGATCTCGGCTTCGCCCTCGCGGTCGACCTGGCTGGCCCAGTGGTCGAGGAGGGCGCTGACGATCTCTTCCGGCTCGTCGATGACCATCGGCTGGACGAGATGGGCGGTGTGGATGAAGCCCTCGTCGGCCATGTGGCGGATGAGTTTCAGCATCGGGTCCCAGAAACCGCCGGTATTGGCGAAGACCATCGGCTTGCGGTGGCGGCCGAGCTGCGCCCAGGTCATCACCTCGACGATTTCCTCCAGCGTGCCGATGCCGCCCGGAAGCGCGATGAAGGCGTCCGCGCGGTCGAACATCTTGTGCTTGCGCTCGTGCATGTCGGGCGTGACGATGAGTTCGCTGAGCTGGCCGAGGGAGTGCCGGGTGGCCTCCTTCTCCATGAGGAATTGCGGTATGATGCCGGTGACGCGCCCGCCGTTGGAAAGCACGCCGCTGGCGACCGCGCCCATCAGGCCCTTCGTGCCGCCGCCGTAGACGAGGCGCAGGTGGTTTTCGGCCATCGCCTTGCCGAGGCGCCGGCCGGCGTCGACATAGGCGGAATCGCGTCCCGGCTGGGAACCGCAGTAAACGCAGACGGATCGAATCGGTAGGGTATGTTCGCTCATGGCTGGATTCAGCCACCCGGCCGGCAGCCCGTCAAGGATAATGACGGGAAAAGCGGCGGCGAGGGCCGCCGAACGGCCCGGCAACCTTGTGCAAGACACTGGAAATCGATAGCAATTTCGGCAGGGACTCCCCGGAAAACCGGGATAGATAGAGAGTTGAAGATGAAGAACAGGACTGGCCTCGTGGCCCTGATCGTGCTGGCGGCGGCGACGCTGCTCATGGTTTTCTTCGTGCTGCCCAATGTGAACAAGGACAAGCCGGCGCAAACGCCCGTCGCGACCCTGACCGACAAGCCGGCCGAGACCGGCGGCGAGACGACGACGGCCGGCGGCAAGCAGGCCCGCACGAACGCGGCAGGCGAGGCCGTAACGGGGGCCGAGGCGACCGCCACGCAGGAAAAGCCGGCCGAAAGCACGACGGGCGCGGAGACCGCGGCCACCGACACGGCGAAGGCGGAAACGGAGAAAACCGAGGCGGCGCCCGCCGACCCGACCGCGGGCTGGGTGACGCCGGGCTTCGACGTGCTGCGCGTCGAGCCGGACGGTTCGACCGTCATCGCCGGCCGCGGCCAGCCGAACACGACGCTGGAGATCCGCAACGGCGACACGGTCGTCGCCACGGCCGATATCGGCCCCAGCGGCGATTTCGCTGCAGTTTTCGACCAGCCGCTCGCCGCGGGCGACTACGAGCTCACGCTGAACACCAAGGACGACAAGGGTGACTCCAAGGCCTCCGAGGAGGTCGCGACGGTTTCCGTGCCGAAGGACGGTAGCGGCGAACTGCTCGCCATGGTGTCCAAGCCCGGCGAGGCGAGCCGCCTGATCACGGTTCCCGATGTCGGCGGCAAGAAGGCCGTCGCCGAGACCGTGGAAGCGGCCAAGGCTGCCACGGACGACGTCGCCGAGGCGGCGAAGTCGGTTGCCGGTGATGTCGCGGAAGCGACGGGCGAGGCGGCGAAGGCTGCCGGCGAGGCGCTGGCGGACGCGACCGATACGAAGGCCGGCACCGAAGCCGCAGGCACCGAAACGGCGGCTGCGACGCCGGAGGCTGCCGCAACGACGAGCGATGCCGCGACGCCGGCAGGCGACGCCAAGGCGCAGATCCGCGTTTCGGCGGTGGAGCTCGAAGGCGACCACATGTTCGTCGCCGGCACGACGAAGCCGGGCGCGCTCGTGCGCATCTATGCCGACGACAAGCTGGTGGGCGAAGCAAAGGCGGACGAGGCCGGACGCTATGTCGTCGACGGCGCCATCACGCTTTCCGTCGGCCGCCATGCGGTTCGCGCCGACGTGATGAGCGCGGACGGCAGCAAGGTGGACCTGCGCGCCTCCGTGCCCTTCGACCGGCCGGAGGGCGAGCAGGTCGCCGTCGTGGCGCAGGACGACCATGCCGCGGCTCCCGATACCGATACGGCGCTCGGCCTCATCGGCGGCGGCACGTTCGACAAGCTGCGCGGCGAGGCGGACAAGGCGCTCGCCCTTCTCAAGGGGCTCTACGCCAACGGCCGCGTGCCGGGGGCCGAGGAGCTGGCCGCGGCCCGCTCGGCGACGGAAATCGCGCTGAAATCGCTCGCCGAGTTCCGGCCGGGCGACGAAGAGGGCGCCTCGGCCCGCCAGATGGCCGCCAAGGCCTCCGCCGCGGCCGCGGCGGCGCTCGCCCGCCTTCAGGCGCTGCCGGCGGATGCCTCGGCGGTCGGCGCGGCCCTCGGCTCCATCGAGACGGCCGTGGCCGACGCATTGGCACCCGCCATCGAGAAGGCCCATGTCGCCGCCGGCGACGTCTCGGCCGCGACCGACGACACGATCGAGGCGCTGACGGGCCGGGCGACCACGCTGCGTCAGCAGTTCGCCGGCCTCTTCGCCGACGGCCGCAACGCGACGTCCGGCGAGATAGAGACGGCCCGCAGCGCGCTCGAAGGCGTGCTGAAGCGCATCGTCGGCTTCGCGCCGCCGGCCGGCACCGCAAGCGATGTCGCCGCGGCCATCGAAGGGCTGAAGGGCTGGGCCTCGACGGCGCTCGACCGCCTTGCCGCCGTTCCGGCCGGCGCGGGCCGCGAGGCCTACCAGCAGGCGCTCGCCGCGCTCGAAGGCATGCCGTCGCTGACGGCCGCCGCCGAGGCTGTTGCGACGGTAACGCAGGACGCCGCCACGGCCGTGACCGCCGACAACGGCGCGGCCAGGACCGAAAGCGGCACCGCAGCCGGTGCGGCGACGGCCGGCAGCGAGAGCGCCGCGACGGCGGAAGACAAGACCGGGGGCGAGGCGGCGGCCGACGAGCCGCAGACCGTCGAGCAGGCGCCGCTCCAGGCGAGCAAGACGTCGGTGATCATCCGCCGCGGCGATACGCTTTGGCAGATCTCCCGCCGCATCTACGGCAAGGGCGTGCGCTACACGACGATCTACCTCGCCAACGAGGACCAGATCAGCGATCCGGACCGCATCATCCCCGGCCAGGTCTTCGGCATTCCGGACAAGACGATGGAAAGCGACGCCGAGGCGGAAGAGATGCACCGCAAGCACGTCCACGGCGATTGACGCCCATCAATTTCCCGCCGGCCGTTGCGAAGTGGCCGGCGAGGTCCTATCTGCATCCTGCGGCGCCCCGTCGGGCGCCGCATTTTCATTCGGGTAACCAGACGTGAGCCGGGCAACACCCGGCGGAGGCCAGCGTGGCGACGACGACGAAGAAGACGATTTCGGCCGACAGCAGCAATCCGTTCCACACCCTCGTGAACCTCTGGCCCTATATGTGGCCCTCTGGCCGGCCGGACCTGAAGATGCGCGTCGTCTGGGCCTCGGTCTTCCTGCTCGCCTCCAAGATCGTGCTGCTGCTCGTTCCCTATTTCTTCAAATGGGCGACTGACGCGCTGAACGACAAGCCGGATGCCGTCAGCCTGCTGCCGACGTTCCTTCTCGGCGCGGTCATGCTGGTCTTCGCCTATAACGGCGCGCGCATCGTGCAGGCGGGGCTCAACCAGCTTCGCGACGCGCTCTTTGCCAGCGTCGGGCAATATGCGGTGCGCCAGCTCGCCTACCGCACCTTCGTGCACCTGCACCGGCTGTCGCTGCGCTTCCATCTGGAGCGGCGCACGGGCGGCCTTTCGCGCGTCATCGAGCGGGGCACCAAGGGCATCGAGACCATCGTGCGCTTCACGATCCTCAACTCCGTGCCGACCTTCATCGAGTTCCTTCTGACCGCCGTCGTCTTCTGGCGCGGCTACGGCCTGCAATATCTCCTCGTCACCGCCGCAACGGTCTGGCTCTATATCTGGTTCACGGTCAAGGCGAGCGACTGGCGCATCTCCATCCGCCGCTCGATGAACGACAGCGACACCGAGGCGAACACCAAGGCCATCGATTCGCTCCTCAACTTCGAGACCGTGAAGTATTTCGGCAACGAGGAGATGGAGGCCCGCCGCTTCGACCAGTCGATGGAGCGCTACGAGAAGGCGGCGACGCAGGTGTGGACCTCGCTCGGCTGGCTGAACTTCGGCCAGGCGTTGATCTTCGGCCTCGGCATGGCGGTGATGATGGCGATGTCGGCGATGGCCGTGCAGCGCGGCGACCAGTCGGTCGGCGACTTCGTCTTCATCAATGCGATGCTGATCCAGCTCGCCATCCCGCTCAACTTCATCGGCTTCGTCTACCGCGAAATCCGCCAGGGCCTCACGGATATCGAGCAGATGTTCGAGCTCCTCGAAGTGGAGGCGGAGGTGCAGGACAAGCCGGATGCCCGCGAACTCGTCGTCACCGACGGCGCGATCTCCTTCAAGGACGTGCACTTCGCCTACGATCCGGCCCGGCCGATCCTGAAAGGTATCACCTTCGACGTGCCGGCGGGCAAGACCGTCGCGGTCGTCGGCCCGTCCGGTGCCGGCAAGTCGACGCTCTCGCGCCTGCTCTACCGCTTCTACGACGTGCAGGAAGGGACGATCACCATCGACGGGCAGGACGTGCGCGACGTCACGCAGAAGAGCCTGCGCAAGGTCATCGGCATGGTGCCGCAGGATACCGTGCTCTTCAACGACACCATCGCCTACAACATCCGCTACGGCCGCCCGGGTGCGACCGACGAGGAGGTGGCCGCCGCCGCCGAGGCCGCGCAGATCGGCCCCTTCATCCGCCACCTGCCGGAAGGCTTCAAGGCGATGGTGGGCGAGCGCGGGCTGAAGCTCTCCGGCGGCGAGAAGCAGCGCGTCGCCATCGCCCGCACGATCCTGAAGAGCCCGCCGATCCTCATCCTCGACGAGGCGACCTCGGCGCTCGACACGCGCACGGAGCAGGAAATCCAGGCCGCTCTCGACGTGGTCTCGAAGAACCGCACCACGCTCGTCATCGCCCATCGCCTGTCCACCGTCATCTCGGCGGACGAGATCATCGTGCTGAAAGACGGCGTGATCGCCGAGCGCGGCACGCATGGCGAACTGATGGACCGCGAGGACGGCCTCTACGCCTCCATGTGGAACCGCCAGCGCGAGGCCGTCGAGGTCGAGGAGCGGCTGAAGCAGGTGCGCGAGAGCGACGAGCTCGGCATCGTCCTGCGCGGCGCGCCGGCGGCGGAGTGACCGGCCGGGGAGCAGGGCAATCGCCTATGGATTGAAGACCCCTCCCTAAATCCCTCCCCACAAGGGGGAGGGACTTAACGCTCGGCACTCTCGACGCCCAGGATTGAAGGAAACGCAGGCTGCCAGCCTTTCTCCCCCCTTGTGGGGGAGATGCCGGCAGGCAGAGAGGGCCTTCATATGCGCTTGCTTCCCGTCGAGGAGGGGGATAGCGGAGCGGCACGCCTTGCCGAAGCCGCCGCCACCGGTGGGCTAATCGCCGCGCCGCATTGCCCCCATCGCCATTTCACGCTAGGTCGATGGCGTGAAATCATCAGGAGATGTCGGAAGATGAGTTTGGTCGATACGATACGCAGCACCCTGGTGCCGATCCATCGGGAAGGCTGGAAGTTCGTGGCCGGCTTCTTTGTCGCCTCGCTCGTCCTTGGCGCGCTCTGGCAGCCGCTGATGTGGATCGGCTTCGTGCTGACGGCGTGGTGCGCCTATTTCTTCCGCGATCCCGAGCGCATGACGCCGCAGGACGACGACCTCGTCATCAGCCCGGCGGACGGCCGTGTCTCGGCCATCGCCATGGTGACGCCGCCGGCCGAACTGGAGCTCGGCGACCAGCCGATGATGCGCATCTCCGTCTTCATGAACGTCTTCAACTGCCATGTGAACCGCGCGCCGATGCGCGGCCGCGTGACGCGCGTCGCCTATCGCGCCGGAAAATTCCTCAATGCCGACCTCGACAAGGCGAGCCAGGAGAACGAGCGCAACGGCCTCGTCATCGAGAGCGCGCACGGGCCCATCGGCGTCGTGCAGATCGCCGGCCTCGTCGCCCGCCGCATTCTCTGCTGGACCGAGATGAACGACAGCCTGGAAACGGGCGAGCGCTTCGGCCTCATCCGCTTCGGCTCGCGCCTCGACGTCTTCCTGCCGGCCGGCGCCGAGCCGCGCGTCAGCCTCGGCCAGACGGCGATTGCCGGCGAGACGGTGCTGGCCGAATTCGGTTCCGCCAAGGGGCCGGTCATCAGCCGGCGCGGTTAGGACCTCGCTCATGGACACGCCGTTTCCGCCCTATGAACCCAATGGCCCGAACGACGAGGCCCGCGGCCCGCGCCTGCGCGAGATCCCGCTGCGCATCATCATTCCCAATGTCATCACGGTTCTGGCCATCTGCGCGGGGCTGACGGGCATCCGCCTTGCCTTCGAGAACCGCTACGAACTCGCCGTCGGCATGGTGCTGCTCGCCGCCTTCCTCGACGGCATCGACGGGCGCGTCGCGCGGCTCCTCAAGGCGACGTCGAAATTCGGCGGGCAGATGGATTCGCTTGCCGACATCGTCAATTTCGGCGTGGCGCCGGCGCTGGTGCTCTATGTCTTCATCCTCGACCAGGCGCGCTCCTTCGGCTGGATCGCGGCGCTGATCTACACGATCGCGGCGGGCCTTCGCCTTGCCCGCTTCAACGTCATGGCCGAGCGCGAGACCAAGGCGCAATGGCAGAGCGAATATTTCGTCGGCGTGCCGGCGCCGGCCGGCGCCATGCTGGTGCTGCTGCCGGTCTATATCGGCTTCCTCGGCGTCGCGCCGAGCCCGCTCTTCGGCTTCCTCGCCTCCGGTTACACGGTGCTGATCGGCTTCCTTCTCGTCTGCCGCCTGCCGGTCTGGTCCGGCAAGTCGGAGGGCAGCCGAATCCGTCGCGACCTCGTGCTGCCGGCGATCCTTCTCGTTGTCGTCTATGTCGCCACGCTGATGAGCTTCACCTGGGAGACCATGGTGGTGACGGTCGTCGCCTATCTTGCGACGCTGCCGTTCGGCGCGCGCTCCTGGCAGCGCAAATACGGCGGCTGGAGCACGCCGCAGGTTCACGGCGCGACGGAATTCCCCGAGGAAACCGACGGCCATTGACGGGCGCGCACGCCGCCCTGCCATCACGTCCGTGTGAGAATTGCAAAAGCCCCGCCGCGGCGCCCGCGGCGGGGCTTGCTTTTTAATTGCAGGTCGATTAATTGGTGGGCAAATAGATAGCAAGCTAATAGTATTTGGACTACCAAGATGACTGCCACAGACCCCCGCGAACGCATCCTCGACGACCTTTCCCGCGTGCAGCGCAAGATGCGCGCCCTGTTCGACGCTCGCGTGAAGGAGCGGGGGCTGACCCTGCCGCGCGCCCGCGCGTTGCTGATCCTCGGCCGCGGCGCCCAGCTCAACCAGCGCGAACTTGCCGACGAGCTCGATATCGAGACGCCGACGCTCGTGCGCCTGCTCGACGGCATGGAGAAGCAGGGCTTCATCGAACGCCAGTCGGTGGAGGGCGACCGCCGCGCCAAGCAGATCGTCATGACGCCACACGGCGCAAAGGTGGCCGACGAGGTGCTCGACCTCGCCCGCTCGCTGCGCGCCGACGTGCTGGAGAGCATTTCGGCCACCGACATGTCGACCACCGTCAAGGTCTTCGCCGCCATGGCCGACAACATCGCCAAGAGCTGTCGGGAGAGCGTCGAGGCATGAGCACCGTTCCCGCCACCGACGCGAGCGGGCCGGAGGACGAGCCGGCACGATCGGCGGGGCAGGGGACCGTTCCCCCGGCGCCCGCGCCCATAGCCCCCTCCCGCGCCGCCGCCTGCATCGCCGCTTCCACCCTGCTTGCGATGACGCAGGGCTTCGGCATGAACCTCGTCGCCGCCAATATCCCGCAGATGCAGGGCCCGCTCGGCGCGACGAGCACGGAGGCCGTCTGGCTGATGGCCGCCTACATGGCGCCGAACGCCTCGCTGTCCATCGCCCTCATTAAGATCCGCAACCAGTACGGCCTGCGCCATTTCGCCGAGCTCGGCATCGCCGTCTTCCTCGTCGTCGCGGTGCTGCACATCTTCATCACGGACCTTCGTTCCGCGCTGGTGCTGCGCTTCTTCGCCGGCATCGCCGCCGCGCCGCTTTCCTCGCTCGGCTTCCTCTACATGCTGGAGGCCTTCACGCCGGCGCGCAAGCTGACGATCGGCATCTCGCTGGCGCTCACCAATATCGGCCTTGCCCCGCCGCTGACCCGGCTCATCTCGCCGCTGCTGATCGATATCGGCAACATCCGCGCCCTGCTGCGGCTCGAGCTGGCGCTCGCCATGCTGTCCTTCGCGGCGATCTACCTCCTGCCGCTGACGCCGATACCGCGGGCGAAGGTCATCGAGAAGCTCGATATCGTCAGCTACCTCCTCATCGCCGTCGGCTTCGGCTCGGGCGCGGTCATCCTCCTGACCGGCCGCACCTACTGGTGGTTCGAAGCCCGCTGGATCGGCGAGCTGCTGGTGGTCATGATCGCCGCGCTGACGCTTGCCGCCGTCATCGAGCTCAACCGCGAGAAGCCGCTGATCGACCTGCGCTGGCTCGTCAGCCGCGAGATGGTGCATTTCGGCGCGGTGCTGGTGCTCTTCCGCCTGATGCTCGCCGAGCAGACGGCCGTCGCCGGCAATTTCTTCCAGGTGATCGGCCTGCAGAACGGCCAGCTCATGCATCTCTACGCCATCGTGGCGCTGGCGACGGCCGCCGGCGGGCTCATCTGCGCGGCGGTGCTGAAGCCCGGGCGCGAGCCCGGCCTTCACATGGTCGCGCTGCTCCTGATCGGCGTCGGCGCCTTCCTCGACAGCCGCGCGACGAACCTCACGCGGCCCGCCGAAATGTATCTGAGCCAGGGGCTGATCGCGGCCGGCGGCAGCCTGTTCCTGCCGCCCGCCATCGCCGCCGGCTTCACCATGGCGCTGAAGAAGGGGCCGCAATACATCCTCAGCTTCATCGTCGTCTTCCTCGTCACGCAGAGCCTTGGGGGGCTCGCCGGCTCGGCGATCTTCGGTTCCTTCATCACGCTGCGCGAAAAATTCCATTCCAATGTGCTCGCCCAGTCGATGACGCTCGCCGATCCGCTGGTCGCCGCCCGCGTCTCGCAGCTTTCCGCCGCCTATGGCCGCACGATCACCGATCCCGCCGTGCTGAAGGCCGAGGGCGTGGCGCTGCTCGGCCAGCAGGTGACGCGCGAGGCGAACGTACTCGCCCACAACGACGCCTTCCTCGTCATCGCGCTGCTGGCGGTCTGTGCCGCGGCCGCGCTTGCCATCCACATTCTCTACGTCCGCATCCGCGACGCCCGGCCTGCCGTTCCGGCGGCCGCAGAAGGTTGAGAGCCATGAAGACATATATCCGCAACACCGCCACCACGCTCGCCCTCATCCTCGGCCTCGCCGGCATCGGCGCCGTGCTCTACGCCTGGCAGCTTCCGCCCTTTTCCAGTGATGTGCAGACGACGGACAACGCCTATGTGCGCGGCTACGTCACCCTGATCAGCCCGCAGCTCGCCGGCTACGTCACGGAGGTGGCGGTGAAGGACTACGAGACGGTGAAGGCCGGCCAGGTGCTCGCCCGGCTCGACGACCGCATCTATCGCCAGAAGGTGGAGCAGGCCAACGCCACGCTCGCCAGCCAGAAGGCGGCGCTCGCCAATTCCGAGCAGCAGGAAAAGGCGGCCAACGCGCGCATCGGCGCGAGCGAGGCGGCGCTTGCCAGCGCCAGCTATGCCAAGCGCCGGGCGGAGGAGAACCGCAACCGCATCGAGGAGCTCTCCGACAAGGGCATCGCCACCGAGAGCGACCGCGAGCAGAGCCGCACCGCCTTCGACCAGGCGGAAGCCGCCGTCACGCAGGCCGCAGCCAACCTCGAGGTGACGAAGCAGGACCTGCAGACGATCATCGTCGCCCGCGATTCCCTGCGTGCGGCCGTCGCGGGGGCGGAGGCCTCCGTGGAACTGGCGAAGATCGACCTCTCCAACACGGTCATCACGGCCCCGCGCGACGGCGCGGTGGGCGAGGTGGGCGTCAAGCTGGGCCAGTATGTCGCCGCCGGCACGCAGCTCATGGCCGTCGTGCCGCGCGATACCTGGGTGATCGCCAACTTCAAGGAGACGCAGCTTGCCTACATCAAGCCGGGGCAGGCGGTGGAACTGACGGTGGACGCCTTCAAGCACGCCGTGCTGAAGGGCCATGTCGAACGCTTCTCCCCCGCCGCCGGCTCGGAATTCAGCGTTATCCGGCCCGACAACGCCACCGGCAACTTCACCAAGATCGCCCAGCGCATTCCCGTGCGCATCACCATCGACGAGGGGCAGGACCTTGCGCAGTACCTTGCGCCAGGGCTTTCGGTGGAGGTGCGGACGGTGGTGGGGGACTAGGCTGGGCCTGAATAGTGGGACGTGGATCCTCGGGGCAAGCCCGAGGATGACGACAAACGGGAAGTATGGCGGCAAAAGCGGCGCTTCCGCATGCCGCACCGTTCGACGGATGGGTAGCCTCTCTTCCCCACCGTCATCCTCGGGCTAGACCCGAGGATCCACGCGGCACCCGCCTCTCAAAAAGAAGCCCGCCGTCACTCCGGCAGGCGATACTCCACCAGCCGTCCCTTGCGCATGTCGAAGAGCTTGCCCGTCTCGGCATAGTCCGGCGAGACCAGCGGCAGGATGGCCTTGGCCACTTCGGAGGGGTGCTGCACCGTCGCCGGGTCCTCGCCGGGCACGGCCTGCGCGCGCATGGCGGTGCGGGTGGCGCCGGGGTCGAGCGAGGTGATGCGCAGCGCCGTGCGCTGCGTCTCGCCGGCCCAGGTGCGGGCAAGGGCTTCCACGGCGGCCTTGGAAGCGGAGTAGGGCCCCCAGAAGGGCTTGCATTTGTGCGCGGCGCTGGAGGAGAGGAGCACGGCGCGGCCGGCATCTGACTTCAGCAGCAGCGGCGCGAGGGAGCGGATGAGCCGCCACGTCGCGGTGACGTTGATCGTCATGACCTTCTCGAAGACCTTCGCCTCGACATGGTCGATCGGCGAGATCGTGCCGAGCACGCCGGCATTGGCGACGAGGATGTCGAGCCTGCCCCAGCGCTCGAAGATCGAGCCGCCGAGCTTGTCGATGGCCGCCATGTCGGCAAGGTCGAAGGGCACCAGCGTCGCGCTGCCGCCGAGTTCCTTGATTGCATCGTCGAGTTCTTCCAGCCCCCCGACGGTGCGGGCGCAGGCGATGACATGCGCGCCGGCTTTCGCCAGTTCCAGGGCGGTGAAATAGCCGATGCCGCGCGACGCGCCGGTGACCAGCGCGAGGCGGCCTTTCAGGTCGATGCTCATGATTGTCTTCAATTATCCGTTGCTTGCCAGAACCGAGAGCTTCCGTCCCATCGTCTCGCCTTCCTTGTCAAGGAGGCGCGTCGGATAGTCGCCGGTGAAGTAGTGGTCGGTGAACTGCGGGCGGGCGGGATTGCGGTCCTCGCCGCCCACGGCGCGGTAGAGGCCGTCGATGGAGATGAACTCCAGCGAATCCGCGCCGATATGTTTCGCCATGGCTTTCACGTCGTTGTACTGGTTGGCGAGCAGCTTGTCGCGGTCCGGCGTGTCGATGCCGTAGAAGTCCGGGTAGAAGATCATCGGGCTGGCGACGCGGATATGCACTTCCCTGGCCCCGGCATCGCGGATCATCTGCACGATCTTCAGCGAGGTCGTGCCGCGCACGATGGAATCGTCGACGAGGATGACGCGCTTGCCGTCGATCATCGCGCGGTTGGCCGAGTGCTTGAGCTTCACGCCGAAGGCGCGGATCTGCTGCGTCGGCTCGATGAAGGTGCGCCCGACATAGTGGTTGCGGATGATGCCGTATTCGAACGGGATGCCGCTTTCCTGCGCATAGCCGAGCGCGGCGGGCGTGCCGCCGTCCGGCACGGGCACGACGACGTCGCCCTCGACCGGATGCTCCTTGGCAAGGTTGATGCCCATGTTCTTGCGCGCCACATAGACGCTGCGCCCGCCGACGACCGAATCCGGCCGGGCGAAATAGACATATTCGAAGAGGCAGAGGCGCTCGGGCTGCGGATTGCCGGATTTCTTCGCCTCGATGGTGATCGAGCCGTCCGGCTGGATCTCGCAGACGACGATCTCGCCGTTCTCCACGTCGCGGATGTATTTGGCGCCGATGATGTCGAGCGCGCAGGTTTCCGAAGCGAAGATCGGCTTGCCGTCGAGTTCGCCCATGACGAGGGGGCGGATGCCCGTGGGGTCGCGCGCGGCGATGAGCTTCGTACGGGTGATGCCGAGCATCGAATAGCCGCCTTCCATCTGGCGGATGGCGTCGATGAAGCGGTCCGTCGTGGAGGTGTAGCGCGAGCGGGCGATGAGATGCAGGACGACTTCCGTGTCGGAGGTCGACTGACAGATCGCCCCGCCGGCGATGAGCTGGCGGCGCAGCGTGAGGCCGTTGGTGAAGTTGCCGTTGTGCGCGACGGCGATGCCGCCGACTTCGAGCTCGGCGAAGAGCGGCTGCACGTTGCGCAGCGCCACTTCCCCGGTGGTGGAATAGCGCGTGTGGCCGATCGCCATGTTGCCCGGCAGTTTCGCCAGCGTCGCCGGGTTCGTGTAGTGGTCGCCGACGAGGCCCATGTGCTTTTCGGTGTGGAACTGCTTGCCGTCGAAGGAGACGATGCCTGCCGCTTCCTGTCCGCGATGCTGGAGCGCGTGCAGGCCGAGCGCCGTCAGCGTTGCGGCATCCGGATGGCCGAGAATGCCGAAGACGCCGCACTCCTCATGAAGCGTGTCGCCGTCGAGATCGTCGTCGTGGCGGCCGGGGAACAGGAAATCGCTCATTGCTGCAAGCCTTTGCTCGGGACCTAGGAGGTTGCACGGGGTCTTCGTCGTCCTCGGCCATGCCCATATGGGTATTACCGAAAGCATTTGCCACCGAGGCCCGGGAGCGTCAGTGGCGATGTCTCATCCTATCAAAAAACCGGGGAGCCCGCCTTCGTCATTTTTCGCGAGCGGCGGCTCCCCCGGTCGATCATCCGTTGGTGGCGGGCGTATCTTCGGCGGGCGCCTGGTTCGTGCCGCCGGTCGCCGCGTCCGGGTCTTCCGTGGTGCCTTCGCCGCCGGCGGGCTTGCCGCGCAGGCGGTCGAGGATCGTCGCGTCCGCATCCTCCGGCAGCAGCGCCACGAGGCGCGAGCCGAGATTGTCGAGCAGCGGCTTGGACTTTGCGGTCGTCACCCAGGTCGGCTGCTGCTGCGGGGCCACCAGCCAATTGAAGAACAGCATGGCGACGACGACGAGCAGGATGCCGCGGGCCGCGCCGAACAGGAAGCCGAGCGTGCGGTCCAGCGCGCCGATACGGCTGTCGATGATGAAGTCGGCGATGCGCATGGTGATGAAGGAGATCACGATGAGCGCGACGAGGAAGACGGCGCCGGCCGAGCCGACCATGGCGACCGTGTCGCTGGTCGTATAGTCCTTCGCGTAAGGCAGCAGCACCGGATAGAGGAAATAGGCGGCTGCCGCGGCACCCACCCAGCTTGCGACGGAAAGTACTTCACGCGAGAAGCCGCGCACCATCGCCAGCACGGCGGAGAACAGCGCGACGCCGATGACGATACCGTCGAGAATTGTGATGGGCATGTTCGTCCTACTCCAAACCCTGTGCGGAGCGCACATTAGCGGAAGGCGCCTTCGCCGTCTCAGTTCGGCACGCGTTTCCCACAGGGGCTTTGCGCTGCCGGAGGGCGTCAGACGTCCTCGTCTTGCCGCGTGAGGGCGTTCTTCGAACCGGCAATGCGCGCCACCAGATCCGGCAGGCCCTCGATCTCGTTCCAGCGTCCGCCCGTGCCCTTGGGCAGATCGGCGGAACCGGCGGGCAGAACGGCCTGCGAGAAACCCAGCTTTTCCGCCTCCTTGAGGCGCTGGGCGGTGTGCGCCACCGGGCGAACGGCACCCGACAGGCTGACTTCGCCGAAATAGACGCAATCGGACGGAAGGGCAAGACCGGCAAGCGAGGAAACGAGCGCGGAGGCGACGGCAAGGTCGGCCGCCGGTTCCGAGATGCGGTAGCCGCCCGCCACGTTGAGGTAGACGTCGTGCTGGCCGAGCCGGACGCCGCAATGGGCCTCCAGCACCGCGAGGATCATCGACAGCCGCGCCGAATCCCAGCCGACGACCGCGCGCCGCGGCGTGCCGAGCGAGGTGGGGGCGACGAGCGCCTGCACCTCCACCAGCACCGGGCGCGTGCCCTCCATGCCGGCGAAGACCGCCGCGCCCGGGGCTTTCGCATTACGCTCGCCGAGGAAGAGCTCGGACGGGTTGGAGACTTCGCGCAGGCCCATGTCGGACATTTCGAAGACGCCGATCTCGTCCGTCGGGCCGAAGCGGTTCTTCACGGTGCGGAGAATCCGGTAGTGGTGGCCGCGGTCGCCCTCGAAATAGAGGACGGCGTCGACCATGTGCTCGACGACGCGGGGGCCGGCGATCTGGCCCTCCTTGGTGACGTGGCCGACGAGCACCATGGCCGCGCCCGTCTGCTTGGCGAAGCGGATCATCGCCTGCACGCCGGTGCGCACCTGCGTGACCGTGCCCGGCGCGGCCTCCGCCGTGTCGCTCCACAGCGTCTGGATCGAATCGATGATCACGAGGTCCGGCCGCTTGCCTTCGCCGACGGTGGCAAGGATGTCCTCGACATTGGTTTCGGCGGCGAGCAGCACGTCGGTCTCGTGCGCACCGAGGCGCTGGGCGCGAAGACGCACCTGCGCCACCGCTTCCTCGCCCGAGACGTAGATGATGCGGTGGCCGCGGCGGGAGAGGGCAGCGGCGGACTGCATGAGCAGCGTCGACTTGCCGATGCCGGGATCGCCGCCGATCAGCACCGCCGAGCCGCGCACGAAGCCGCCGCCGGTCGCCCGGTCGAGCTCGGCGATGCCGGTGTGGATGCGCGGGGCTTCCTCCGTCTCGCCGGAAAGCGTGGTGAGCGCGACGGGCCGGCCCTTCTTCGGCACCTTGCCGGGGCCGGCGCCGATGCCGCCCATCGGGTCTTCCTCGACCACGGTGTTCCATTCGCCGCAGCCCTCGCATTTCCCGACCCAGCGGGAATGCACGGTGCCGCAGTTCTGGCAGACGAATTGGGTGCGGGCTTTCGCCATCAGGTCTCGCTTTCCGGAGCGTCGGTGGAATCGCTTCGGCAGCCCTTAGCACAAAACGGGAACGTGTCCTATTTTTTCGCCAGCTCGTAGCGCCGTTCGTAGCGGCGGCCGAGGCTCGTCAGCAATTCGTAGTCGATGGTGCCGCCGGCGCGCGCGACGTCGCTAACCGGCATGGAGCGGCCGAAGAGCTCGATGAAGTCGCCGGCCCGCACGCTGCCGGCCGGCAGGTCCGTCACGTCGAAATGGGTGAGGTCCATGGTGACGCGGCCGATGACCGGCACGGCATGGCCATGCACGACGCCCTGCGCGCCCGGAATGTTCGCCTGCCGCACCGGCACGCCGGAGCCGGAAAGGCTGCGCATGTAGCCGTCCGCATAGCCGATGGCGGCGACGGCGATGCGCGTGTCGCGCGAAACGACGGCGGTGGCGCCGTAGCTCACGCTCTCGCCGGCCTTGGCCTCGCGCACCTGCAGAATGCGCGCCTCGGCGGTGACGACCGGCTTCATGGGATTGGCGACACCATTGACCGCCGCCCCGCCATAGAGCGAAATGCCCGGGCGGGTGAGAGTGAAGTGATAGTCCTCGCCGAGGAAGATGCCGGCCGAATTGGCAAGGCTCGCATCGATATCGTCATAGGCCGAGACGACGCTGCGGAAGCGCTGCAATTGCTGGCGGTTGAGGATATGCCCGGGATCGTCCGCGCAGGCGAGGTGGCTGAGGAGCATGATCGGCGAGAAGCTCGCCGGCCGCGCCGGGTCGTCCGCGAGCGCCAGCGCGTCCTCGACCCGCAGGCCAAGGCGGCTCATGCCGGTATCGACATGCAGCACGCAGGGAAGGTCACCTCCCTCGGCGATCGCCGCCATGAAGACGACGAGCTGTTCTTCCGAGGCGATGACGGGCACGAGGTCGAATTCGAAGAACAGCCGCTCCGAGCCGGCCCACATGCCGGACAGCACGTAGATGCGCACCTCGGGCAGGATGGCCCGCAGCGCCGCGCCTTCCGCCGGGGTGGCGACGAAGAAATCGCGCGCGCCCGCCTGGTGGAAGGTCCTTGCCGCCGGTTCCAGCCCGATGCCGTAGGCATCCGCCTTCAGGACGGCGGCGGCGCGGGCCGCGCCCGAGCGGCGCGCCATGGCGCGCCAGTTGTCGGCGAGCGCGGAAAGGTCGACGGTCAGGCGGGCATGGTCCTCGCCGGCAACGGGAAGGCTGGAACGGGCGGGCGTGTGCTGCGTGCTCATGGCTTTGAATACAGCCTGTGGACCATGGCGGCAATATGCCCGCCGGCCGCATTGCCGCCGGCGGGAGCGGCCTCTATGGTGCCGGCCGAAACGGGGGAACCATGCGGCGCACGGCGGGAACGATGTTTTGGGCGGCGGCCATCGCGCTCGCCTGCCGGATGCCGGCGGCGGCGCAGGAAACGCCGACCGATGCCGAGATGCGCCAGACGCATGCCGTGCTGCTCGGCCTTGCCCAGGACGGCGCCCTGCCGGAACGCGACAACAGCGGCGACATCTACTATTCCGTCGTGGAGAACCCCGACGCGCCGCGGCTGGCGACGCGGCTCGAAGTGTCCGGCGCCCCCTGCCGCGCCCGCACGATCTCGGCCCTGCAATTCCCCGACAAGTGGGCAACCCTGACGCTCGGCCTCGTCGACCTCGCCCGCATCACCTCCGTCACCGCCTATGCCTCGGTGGAGGACATGATCGCCGAGACCAACCCCGTGCCGCTCGATTCGGAGGCGGCCGTGCAGGTCGTGCTTGCGGGCGAGGGGCTCTACTGTTCCAGCCGCATGTCGCTCTCAGGCGAGGCGGCGACCGGCGAGACCTGCTCCGACCGCCTCGACCTGCCGATGATGGACGCCGAGCAAAAAGCCCGCGCCCGCCGCGCCCTCGCCATCGTCGCGGATTTCTGCAAGGCCCCGGGGTTTCGCAGGAGGTGAGGGGGCGGGTAAACGCGATGCGTCGACGGTGGTGAAGGAGCGCCGAAGGGAGGCAACCTCCGCCCGGCACCCCTTCCGCCTCAATGCTCGTACTGCGTGAACGACGGGTCCGCGAGGTCGGTGAAGCGGGTGTATTCCGACTGGAAGGCGAGTTTCACCGTGCCTGTCGGCCCGTGGCGCTGCTTGGCGATGATGACGTCCGCCGTGCCCTTCACCTTCTCGAACTGCATCTTCCATTCTTCGTATTTCGGGTCGAACTCGTCGCGCGGCTCGAGGTTCTTCACATAGTATTCTTCGCGGAACACGAAGAGCACCACGTCGGCGTCCTGCTCGATGGAGCCGGATTCGCGAAGGTCGGAGAGCTGCGGGCGCTTGTCCTCGCGGCTTTCCACTTGTCGGGAGAGCTGCGAGAGCGCGATGATCGGCACGTTCAGCTCCTTGCCGAGCGCCTTCAGGCCCGTGGTGATCTGGGTGATTTCCTGCACGCGGTTGTCGCTGGATTTGCCCGAGCCGGTCATGAGCTGGATATAGTCCACCACCAGGCAATCGAGGCCGCGCTGGCGCTTCAAGCGCCGCGCGCGGGCGGAAAGCTGCGCAATCGAGATACCGCCGGTCTGGTCGATATAGAGCGGCACCTTCTGCATCATCTGGCTGCAGGCGACGAGCTTTTCGAAATCGGCCTCGGAAATGTCGCCGCGGCGGATTTTTGACGACGACACTTCCGTCTGTTCGGAGATGATACGCGTGGCGAGCTGTTCGGAGGACATTTCGAGCGAGTAGAAGCCGACGACGCCGCCGTTGCGCGCCTTGAACGAGCCGTCCGCCTGCACCTCCGGTTCGTAGGACGCGGCGATGTTGTAGGCGATGTTGGTGGCAAGCGAGGTCTTGCCCATGCCGGGGCGTCCGGCGAGCACGATCAGATCCGAGCGCTGCAGGCCGCCCATGCGGGCGTCGAGCGAGTGGATGCCGGTGGAAATGCCCGAAAGCGAGCCGTCGCGCTCGAAGGCGGCGCCCGCCATGTCGATCGCCTGCGCTACCGCGTCGTTGAACGACTGGAAGCCGCCGTCGTAGCGGCCGGTCTCGGCCAGCTCGAACAGGCGGCGTTCGGCGTCCTCGATCTGGTTCTGCGGCGGCATGTCGAGCGGCGCGTCATAGGCGATGTTGACCATGTCCTCGCCGATGGTGATCAGCGAGCGGCGGAGCGCCAGGTCGTAGATCGCCCGGCCGTAGTCTTCCGCGTTGATGATCGTCACGGCTTCGGAGGCGAGGCGCGCGAGGTATTGCGGGATCGTCAGGTCGCCGACCTTGCCGTCGGCCGGCAGGTGGGTCTTCAGCGTGATGGTGGTCGCGATCTTGCCCATGCGGATCGTGTCGCCGGCAAGCTCGTAGATCTTGCGGTGCAGCGGCTCGTAGAAATGGATGGGCTTGAGGAAATCCGAGACGCGGTAATAGGCATCGTTGTTGACGAGGATGGCGCCGAGGAGCGCCTGTTCGGCCTCGACGTTGTTCGGCGCCTCGCGATGATGGGCTTCCGCCGGCTCCCGGCCGGCCTGGTTCAGCTTGCGCACCGCGTCGTTCATCGCTGCGAATCTCCCCGTTGCTGTTTGCGAAGGCCGGTGGTTTCCGGTCTTTCGGGCCGGGGGTCAAGCGCTTCCCGCCCGGTCGGCGCTTTAGGCCCGCTGTTAGACTTTTCCACAGGCCCCGGGGATGCGGCAAGCGCGGATTTGCCCGCGCCCGCCTCTTCCGTGTTGACAGGCCCCGAATCTCAGAGCGAGGCCTCCTTCGGGAACTGCCGCGCGCCGCGCTGGGCGCCCTTCGCATCGCCCTCATGCGCCCGCAGGCAGTCCTCGCCGCGCCCGATATAGTCGCGCGTCAGCGGCACGGCCTGCTGGTCGTGCACGAGCTGGATCTGGAAGACCACGAGATTCTGCCAGCGGAAGGCGCTTTCCGAGGCTGCGAGATAGAACTCCCAGATGCGGCAGAATTTTTCGTCGTAGAGGGCCTTCGCCTCCTCGCGCCGCGCCATGAAGCGCTCGCGCCAGTGGCGCAGCGTCTCGGCATAGTGCAGCCGCAGGATCTCGATGTCGGTGATGGCAAGCCCGCTCTTCTCCACCGCCTGCATCACCTCCGAAAGGGCGGGGATGTAGCCGCCCGGAAAGATGTACTTCTCGATGAACGGGTTGTTGGCCGTCGGCCGGTCGGTGCGGCCGATCGTGTGCAGCAGCATCACCCCGTCGCGCTTCATCAGCGCGGCGCTCTTCTTGAAATAGGTGAGGTAGTTCGGCCGGCCGACATGCTCGAACATGCCGACGGAGACGATGCGGTCGAACGGGCCTTCGGTGTTGCGGTAGTCCTGCAGCAGGAACTTCACCTCGTCGGAGAGCCCGGCATCGCTCGCCCGCTTGACGGCGAGCGCGTGCTGCTCGTCGGAGAGCGTCACGCCCGTCACCTTCGCGCCGAGCTGGCGGGCAAGGTAGAGCGCCATGCCGCCCCAGCCGCAGCCGATGTCGAGCACGCTCTGGCCCGGGCGGTTGATGTTGAGCTTGGCGGCGATGTGGCGCTTCTTGGCGAGCTGCGCATCGTCCAGCGACAGGTCCGGCCGCTCGAAATAGGCGCAGGAATATTGCCGGTCCTCGTCGAGGAAGAGGTCGTAGAGCGCGCCGGTCAGGTCGTAATGGTGCTGGACGTTGCGGCGCGAGCGCACGACGCTGTTCTTCTGGCGTAGCCAGCGGAAAAGGAAGCGGACCCGCTCCAGCGTGCGGTTCCAGCCGGTGTCGTAATATTTGAAATCGGGATTGCCGGTGAAGACGGCCTTGAGGAGGCCATACATGTCGCCCTCGACGATGTCGATATCGCCGGTGCCGTAGTAATGGCCGAGATAGTAGGCCGGATCGAACGCGATGCCCCACAGGGCCTTGCGGGTGTTGAGGCGCAGGTGGACGGGATTGCCGGTGCCGTCGCCATAGGTCTGGCTGGTGCCGTCGGGGTAGGTAATCTTCAGGTTTCCGGTCTCGACAAGGCGGGAAACGAGCGTCTGTACAATGAATTTCATTCGGTAAACTCCGTCACGCTTAAAAAATCTGGCGGAACGGGTCTGGTCGGAAACCGGCCTGTAGAAGCGGCCCGACCGCCAATCCAGTCTAACGAAGTATAAATATTAACGCGCTGGCCGGGATTTCAACCCGTATTTTTTGGCCTTTGACAAAAGCGAACGGGCCGGCAAAGCCGGCCCGGAATCACTGCAGAGGGAAGATTGGAGCAAGGCGCCCCGAAACGAATGAGCCGGCAGGGCCGGCTCACCGTCTGTCTCAGGCTTCGTCTTCGCCTTCGAGGTCGGCTTCCGGATCGAAGAAGTCGGCGGCCGTCAGGGCGTCTTCGTCGACGCCGTAGATGGCGTCGGCCGAGGTCAGGCTTTCGCCCTTGGCCTGGCGTTCCGCTTCGTCGGCCGAACGGGCGACGTTGAGTTCGATCGCGATCTCGACTTCCGAATGCAGGTGCAGGACGACCTTGTGCAGGCCGATCGACTTGATCGGGGTGTTGAGTTCGACCTGGTTGCGGCCGATGTTGAAGCCTTCGGCAGCCAGCGCCTCGATGATGTCGCGGGCAGCGACCGAGCCGTAGAGCTGGCCGGTTTCGCCGGCGGAGCGAACGACGATGAACGACTTGCCGTCGAGCTGTTCGGCGACCTTCTGGGCTTCCGACTTGCGCTCGAGGTTGCGGGCTTCCAGCGTCGCACGCTCGGATTCGAAGCGCTTCTTGTTGGCTTCGTTGGCGCGCAGCGCCTTGCCGAGCGGCAGCAGGTAGTTACGGGCAAAGCCGTCGCGAACCTTTACGGTTTCGCCCATCTGGCCGAGCTTGGCGATGCGTTCGAGAAGAATGACGTCCATTTTCAAGTTCCTTTCTAGAGTTCAGGTATTCCGGTTGTCTTTCCTGGCCGGGCCGGCGGGCGTGAGCGCGATGGAGCGCCGCGTGTCCGAAAGGCCGAGGACGAGGATGGCGAAGATCGGTAAGGTGAAGAGCAATACCGAGGCATAGGCGAACCACAGGGCGAGAGGCCGCCACGGCTTGCCGCGCGTCCTGAAATGCAGGCTCGCGAAGCCGGCGAGCACGAAGCCGGCCCCGAAGGTGCCGCACACGAGCGCGCCGACGATCGCCGGCACGCCGCCCGCGAAGGCGAGCACGAGACCGGCGAGAAAGAGGAAGATCGCATTGCGGGGCATGCGCAGCGAGGAGGGCATGTCCTCGCGCGGGCGAAGCCCCTTGCCCGAGACGCGCACGATGAAGGTGGCGACGTAGTAGGCCAGGAACAGCAGGAACACCCACAGCGCGCCCTGCACGAGCGGCAGCGCCAGCGCGAAGATCGACTTGAGCTGCGCGATGGAGGCGGCATCGGGGTTGTAGAGCGGTTCCTGTTCCTTCAGCGTCTCGATGACGATGTCGACGAGCTTGCCGGCCATGGCGCTGTCGTAGCCGACGATGGCGCCGACCGCGATCATGCCGAGCGTGACCATGACGGCGAGGTGCACGAGGATGGAGGAGAGCGGATACCAGGCGAGCGCATCGTCCGGGCCGCCGAGCTCGGAGGCGGGGCGGGCGAGGTTGGCGAGGTTGCTCAGCCAGCCGGCCGGGATCAGCGTGATGATGACGATGAGCGCGGCGAAATAGGACGAGACCAGCACGGAGGCGATGGCGCCGCCGGCGATAACGGCGATGAAGGCGCTGGCATTGCCCCAGCCGAGGCCGGCGATCAGGATGGGAAGGGCGGACGCTGCGTAAAGCACGATGGCGAGCGACGACTGCGCGTTCGCGCTCAGCGAAAGCAGAGCGGCGGTCAGGCCTGCGATCAGGCCGGTCGCAATCGAGGTCGGCGTCAGGGTCTTCACGTTTCGCTGTCCTGTCCGATGAGACAGTTAGAGGAGTTTCCTGACAATCTGATTCAGGACCGTCTCCCCAACATGGGATTTTTGGCTTTACAAAGCCGGCGGCTCCGATCCGCGCCCACCGCGGAAGGGAAACGGGGAAGGCGGCGAGCCGTCTTCCCCTTGAGTCATGTGCCCCGGCCCGACGCTGAGTCAGGCCGCGGTGTCACGTCCTTACGCTACGACGTAGGGCAGCAGGCCGAGGAAGCGGGCGCGCTTGATCGCCTTGGCGAGTTCGCGCTGCTTCTTCTGGGAAACGGCCGTGATGCGGGACGGAACGATCTTGCCGCGCTCGGAGATGTAACGCGACAGGAGACGGACGTCCTTGTAGTCGATCTTCGGAGCGTTCGCGCCCGAGAAGGGGCAGGTCTTGCGGCGGCGGTGGAACGGACGGCGTGCCGGAGCGGAAGAAATATCAGCCATTGTCTTAGTCTCCTTCTGCTTCGATTACGCGCGGTCTTCGCGGGCCGGGCGGTCGCCGCGCGGCGGACGGTCGCCGAAATCGCGGCGCGGGCCACGATCGCCGAAGTCGCGGCGCGGGCCGCGGTCGTCGCCGTCACGGCGCGGGCGGTCGTCGCGGTCGCGCTTCTGCATCATCGCGGACGGGCCTTCTTCGTGGGCTTCGACGGCGATGGTCATGTAACGAAGGACGTCTTCGTTGATGCGCATCTGGCGTTCCATCTCGTGGATGGCGGCGGCCGGAGCGTCGATGTCCATCAGCGCGTAGTGTGCCTTGCGGTTCTTCTTGATGCGGTAGGTCAGGGACTTGAGGCCCCAGTTTTCGACCCGGCCGACCTTGCCGCCGTGTGCTTCGATCACGCCCTTGTACTGTTCGACGAGAGCGTCGACCTGCTGGGCGGACACGTCCTGGCGGGCCAGGAATACATGTTCGTAGAGAGCCATGTGGCTTTGCCTTTCTTGCGTTTGATCCACACCCGAAACCGGCGCCAAGCCTCAACGACAGTTCTCAAGGGCCAGGGCCCGAAGCAAGAAAAGCGTATCATCCAGACGGTCGAGAGCGGAGACACGGGAGGCTGGAGCCCTTGGCCCCAAACGGCAAATCCGAGGATTTGCCGGCCCTCCGTTCAGCCACCAGCCGGTGACCCGGGTGTTTTGAACAGCGCGCTTATACGGATTTTTCGGCCGAAAGCAAGGCCTGCGGGGCAAATCGGCTGTGCCATTGCGGAACGGTGCGGGAACCAAAGCAGGAATGTCGCGTTGTTCCGGCAACCCAACCAGATGGAGTGACAGACATGCAAGACCCCAACCTTGTCAATCGTCCCCCCGAAGATCGCTACGACCGTCCCGTGGAAGACCGCGGCCCGACCGTCGTCAACGCCCGCAACGGCAGCGGGACGGGCGGCTGGGCGGTGGCCGTGATCCTCGCCGTCCTCGTCGCGGTCGGCATCTTCTATTTCGTCGGCAGCGGAACGCCGGGTGACGGCGTCGACACCAACGCCAACACCTCGGCCATCACGCAGGACAGCGCGCCGGCCGGCGGCACGGCAACCGACGGCCAGACGGGCGGTGCGACCGGCACCCAGCCGATGGACGCCCAGCCCGGCGGCAGCCAGCCGGCCGAAGGCGGCGGCGCGACCCCGACCACGCCGTAACGTCACCCGCATGGGGCACACGCAAAGGAAAACCCGCCGGCGACGGCGGGTTTTTCGTTTGTAAGGGGTGGTGAAGCGGTCTTTGTTGAGGCGGTTTTATTTTTGATGGAGGCGTGAGCGGGTTTGTTTGCGACAAGCCTTGCCTCTCTTCACCCCCTTTGCCGCCGCTTTGCCTTCATGCTCCTTCACACCTTACCCTCTCACTCCTCCGTCATCCTCGGGCTTGACCCGAGGATCCATCCCCACGGTACGCGTTGAGTTTGTGGCGTGGATCCTCGGGTCAAGCCCGAGGATGACGGAGGGGAGGGAGGTGCGGCCCGCATATCGAATGACACGGCTCGCGGCGCGGTCTTTCTTGCAGACGGTCTTTCTGCTGCCGGTCTCTCTTCTTTCGCCCCCTCTACCCGACGCCGCTTACATCGGTGCCGGGTAGAGGCGGTGGATGCGGCGGATGCCGTTCATCACGTCGGGCGAAAGGGTAAGGTCCTTGGCCGCGATGTCGGTCTTCAACTGCTCCATCGAGGTCGCGCCGATAATGACGGAGGCCATGAAGGGGCGCGTCAGGCAGAAGGCGAGGGCCATCTGGGCGGGGTCGATGCCGTTTTCCCGCGCAAGCTCGACATAGGCGCGCACGGCCGGCTCCTGGAGCGGCTGGTAGCGGCCGCCGAGGTCGCCGTTCTTCGTCAGGCGCGAGCCGTCGGGCTTGGCCCCGTCGAGATACTTGCCGGTGAGAAGGCCCGCGGCGAGCGGCGAATAGGCGAGCAGGCCCACCTCCTCGTGATGCGAGACCTCGGCAAGGTCGAGGTCGTAGGGCCTATAGAGGAGGTTGTACTCGTTCTGGATGGAGGCGACGCGCGGCAGGCCCCTTTCTTCCGAAACCTTCAGCATCTGCATGACGCCCCAGGCCGTGTCGTTGGAAAGGCCGAGCGCGCGCACCTTGCCGGCCTTGACGAGATCGCCGACGGTTTGGAGGATTTCCTCGAGCTCGGCGGCGACCTTCGCCCGGTCCTGCCTGGAGGGATCATAGCTCCAGGCGTTGCGGAAGTGGTAGTGCCCGCGGTTCGGCCAGTGAAGCTGGTAGAGGTCGACATAGTCGGTCTTCAGGCGCGAGAGGCTGTTGTCGATGGCTTCGAGGATGCCCGCCCGGCTCATCGGCGCGCCGCCGCGGATATAGGGACGGCCGGAGCCGGCGACCTTGGTGGCGAGAACGACCTTGTCGCGATTGCCGCGCGCCTTCATCCAGTTGCCGATGAAGCGCTCGGTGTCGCCGTAGGTTTCCGGCGAGAGCGGCGTGGTGGGGTAGAGTTCGGCGGTATCGATAAAGTTGATGCCCTGGGCGACGGCATAGTCCAGTTGGTCGTGAGCGTCCTGCTCGCTGTTCTGCGAGCCCCAGGTCATCGTGCCGAGGCAGATTTCCGACACGCTTATGCCGGTCCGGCCGAGCGGATTGTATTTCATGAGTGGGGAAAATCCTTTGGTGGGAAAACGGCGCGAATGTAAGCCGCCGGCCGCGAAGTGCAAGACGCGAGCCGCAATTCCCTGTGTGAAGCGCCCGGAAATGAGGCTTTTGGCGCGGGGCGGTATCCACCCGCGCCTTGACTTGCGGGGGCGGAATGTGAATGGAAAGGAAAACGGAAGACGGGAGAAACCCCTATGAGCGTAGCATTCACCTTCCCCGGACAGGGCAGCCAGGCCGTCGGCATGGGCAAGGACCTGGCCGAAGCCTTCCCGGAGGCGCGCGCCGTTTTCGCGGAAGTCGACGACGCCCTCGGCCAGAAGCTCTCGGCCGTCATGTTCGAAGGGCCTGAAGAAACGCTGACGCTGACGGCGAACGCCCAGCCGGCGCTGATGGCCGTCTCCATCGCCGTCATGCGCGTTCTGGAAGCGCGCGGCCTGACGCTGAAGGACAAGGTCTCCTATGTCGCCGGCCACTCGCTCGGCGAATATTCCGCGCTCTGTGCCGCCGGTACCTTCTCGCTGGCCGATACGGCACGGCTCCTGCGCATCCGCGGCAACGCCATGCAGTCGGCCGTGCCGGTGGGCGAGGGCGCCATGGCCGCCATCATCGGCCTCGAACAGGCCGATGTCGAAGCCATCTGCAAGGAAGCCTCCGCCGGCGGCTCCTGCCAGATCGCCAACGACAACGGCGGCGGACAGCTCGTCATCTCCGGCTCCAGGCCGGCGGTCGAGATCGCCGCGCGGCTCGCGACGGACAAGGGCGCCAAGCGCGCGCTGATGCTCGCCGTCTCCGCCCCCTTCCATTCCGCCCTGATGGCCCCGGCTGCCGACGCCATGCGCGAGGCGCTGGCCGCCGTCGAGGCGAAGGCCCCCGTCGTGCCGCTCATCGCCAATGTCGGCGCCGCGCCGGTCAGCGACCCGCAGGAGATCGTCCGCCTCCTCGTCGAGCAGGTCACCGGCCAGGTTCGCTGGCGCGAGACGGTGGAATGGTTCGGCGCCAACGGCGTCACCACGCTCTACGAGGTCGGCTCCGGCAAGGTGCTGACGGGTCTCGCCCGCCGCATCGACAAGGCCGTCACCGGCATCGCCATCAACACCCCCGCCGATATCGACAACGCGCTCGCCACCCTCATCGGCTGATCTTTCTTCAAAGGAACGGAACCATGTTTGATCTTTCCGGCCGCAAGGCTCTCGTTACCGGCGCATCCGGCGGCATCGGCGAGGAGATCGCCCGCATCCTCCACGCTCAGGGAGCGCTCGTCGGCCTGCACGGCACGCGCGTCGAAAAGCTGGAGGCGCTGGCGAACGACCTCGGCGAGCGCGTCCAGATCTTCCCGGCGAACCTTTCCGACCGCGCCGAAGTCAAGGCGCTCGGCGAGAAGGCCGAAGCCGAGCTCGGCGGCGTCGACATCCTCGTCAACAATGCCGGCATCACCAAGGACGGCCTCTTCGTGCGCATGAGCGACGAGGACTGGGATGCCGTGCTCGAAGTGAACCTCACCGCCGTCTTCCGCCTGACGCGCGAGCTCACCCATCCCATGATGCGCCGCCGCTACGGCCGCATCATCAACATCACCTCCGTCGTCGGCGTCACCGGAAACCCGGGCCAGGCGAACTACTGCGCCGCCAAGGCCGGCATGATCGGCTTCACCAAGTCGCTCGCCCAGGAGATCGCCACGCGCAACGTCACGGTCAACTGCGTCGCCCCCGGCTTCATCGAGAGCGCCATGACCGGCAAGCTGAACGACAAGCAGAAGGAAGCCATCATGGGCGCCATTCCCATGAAGCGCATGGGCACCGGCGCGGAGGTCGCGTCCGCCGTCGCTTACCTCGCCTCGTCGGAAGCCGCCTACATGACGGGCCAGACGCTGCATGTGAACGGCGGCATGGCGATGATCTGAACGATGATCCGGCAAGGGCCCCAAATGCCCGGCGATGCAGCATAAATTGCATGTTGACCGCTGGCGCACCGGCTATTTTCGGACTTTGCGGCAGGCTTAAACCGTGTTAATCGGGCCATGACTGCCAGCAGTCGACCGGTAAAAGCCTGAGCGATCGGGCGGTGCAGAGCAGTATCGCCGATGCCCTCTTGCCGGTTGCAGGGATTGCCGGATGTGTTCTTGAGGCACATCGGGCGTGTTGAGTGCCCGGCGCCGTGAGGTGCCGATCAAAAACAAAGGTCGAGGAATCCGACATGAGCGATATCGCAGAACGCGTAAAGAAAATTGTCATTGATCATCTGGGCGTTGACGCCGAAAAGGTCAGCGAAGGCGCAAGCTTCATCGATGATCTTGGCGCGGACTCGCTCGACACCGTCGAACTGGTCATGGCGTTCGAAGAAGAATTCGGCGTCGAGATCCCGGACGATGCAGCCGACTCGATCCTGACGGTCGGCGACGCCGTCAAGTTCATCGAGAAGGCCCAGGCCTGATCCGCATCGATTTCCGGCGGGCCGCCCGAAAGGCGGCCCGTTCAGGTCTCGCAAAGAGGCCGCGCCCCTCTATTGAGGCAACGAACATAGAATTCTACAGGGTGGATCACGGACGATGAGGCGTGTCGTTATCACGGGTACCGGCATGGTATCCCCGCTTGGCTGTGGCACCGAAATCACCTGGAGCCGGCTTCTCGAAGGCCGCAGCGGCGCTGCCAGGGTAACGGCCTTCGAGGTCGAGGATCTTCCCGCCAAGATCGCCTGTTCCATTCCCCTCGGCGACGGTTCCGACGGCACCTACAATGCCGACCAGTGGATGGAACCCAAGGAACAGCGCAAGGTCGATCCCTTCATCGTCTACGCGGTCGCCGCCGCCGACATGGCGCTGGCCGACGCCGGCTGGCATCCCAAGACCGACGAGGACCAGACCGCGACCGGCGTGCTCATCGGCTCGGGCATCGGCGGCCTCGAGGGCATCGTCGAGGGCGGCTATACGCTGCGCGACAAGGGCCCCCGCCGCATTTCGCCCTTCTTCATTCCCGGCCGGCTGATCAACCTTGCCTCCGGCCATGTCTCGATCAAGCACAAGCTGCGCGGCCCGAACCATTCGGTCGTCACGGCCTGCTCGACGGGCGCGCACGCCATCGGCGATGCCAGCCGCCTGATCGCGCTCGGCGATGCCGACGTCATGGTGGCGGGCGGCGCCGAATCCCCGATCTGCCGCATCGCGCTGGCCGGCTTTGCCGCCTGCAAGGCGCTGTCGACCGCCCGCAACGACGATCCGACCGCCGCTTCCCGTCCCTATGACCGCGACCGCGACGGCTTCGTCATGGGCGAGGGCGCCGGCGTCGTGGTGCTGGAAGAGCTGGAACACGCCAAGGCGCGCGGCGCGAAGATTTATGCCGAAGTCGTCGGCTACGGCCTTTCGGGCGACGCCTTCCACATCACCGCGCCCTCCGAGGACGGCGACGGCGCCTACCGCTGCATGACTATGGCGCTGAAGCGCGCCGGCATCTCGGCAAGCGACGTCGACTACATCAACGCGCACGGCACCTCCACCATGGCCGACACGATCGAGCTCGGCGCGGTCGAGCGCCTCGTCGGCGATGCGGCCCCGCGGATCTCCATGTCGTCGACCAAGTCGGCCATCGGCCACCTGCTCGGCGCGGCCGGCGCGGTAGAGGCGATCTTCGCCGCCCTTGCGATCCGCGACAACATCGCTCCGCCGACGCTGAACCTCGACAATCCCGATGTCGAGACGGCGATCGACCTCGTGCCGCACAAGGCCCGCAAGCGCGAGATCAACGTGGCGCTGTCCAACTCGTTCGGCTTCGGCGGGACGAACGCTTCGCTCGTCCTCAAGCGCTACGCCTGATCATCCCGTCGCCGGCAGGCCCATACGCCTGCCGGAATCGCCTTTCCCGGGGGAGGGCGATCCGAAGACCGGGAAGAGGGCTTTGCCCGCCCCGGCTTATCGACTATCAAGCGGTTCATCCCGCTTTTGCCGTATTGCTCTGTTGGAAGACGTCGAGCAATACCCAATCCACGAGGACAGTCCGTGAGCGACACGAACGATTCCGGCGAGACGCATTTCGGCCGCGGCGAGGCATCCGGCCAGCCGCGCATCATTCCCAAGTCCGCCAACGAGGCGCTGCGCCCCGAGCAGGTGCCCGAGCCGCCGAGCCGCCGCCGCTCGCGAAAGGCCCGCAGCCAGATCGTCATCTTCCTGAATTTCGTCATGACCGTGGTCGTCTTCGCCACGATCATCGGCATCGGCATCTTCTATTACGGCGTGAAGAGCTACGAGGAGCCGGGTCCGCTTGCGGCCAACACGAACTTCATCGTGAGGAGCGGCGCGGGCACCAACGAGATCGCGGCGAACCTCGAGCGCAACGACATCATCAGCGACAGCCGCGTCTTCCGCCTGCTTTCGCGCATCTATCTCGACGGCGAGACGCTGAAGGCCGGCGAATACGAGATCAAGGCCGGCGCCTCCATGCGCGAGATCGTCGAGCTGCTGAAATCCGGCAAGTCGATCCTCTACAGCGTCTCGGTGCCGGAAGGGCTGACGGTCAAGCAGGTCTTCAAGCGCCTTTCCGACGATCCGGTGCTGGAAGGCGACCTGCCGGCGGAGCTTCCCGCCGAGGGCTCGCTGATGCCCGATACCTACAAGTTCTCGCGCGGCACCAAGCGCGCCGATATCCTCCAGCAGATGGCGGCGGCGCAGAAGGCGCTCATCGACCAGATCTGGGAGCGGCGCGACGACAACCTGCCGATCGAGACGCGCGAGGAATTCGTGACGCTCGCCTCCATCGTCGAGAAGGAGACCGGCAAGGCGGACGAGCGCCCGCGCGTCGCCTCGGTCTTCCTCAACCGGCTTGAGAAGGGCATGCGCCTGCAGTCCGACCCCACCATCGTCTACGGCCTCTTCGGCGGTGACGGAAAGCCCTCGGATCGCCCGATCTTTCAGTCGGACCTCGAAAAGCAGACGCCCTACAACACCTACATCATCAAGGGCCTGCCGCCGACGCCCATCGCCAATCCCGGCCGCGCGGCGCTGGAGGCGGTTGCCAACCCGTCCCGCACGGGGGACCTCTATTTCGTCGCCGACGGCACGGGCGGCCACGTCTTCGCCGAGACGCTGGATGAGCACAACCAGAACGTCCGCCGCTGGCGCAAGATGGAAGCGGAGAAGGCGGCCGAGGCCGCCAAGGAAGCGGGCGCGGCCGGCGCCGAGTGATCCTCTTTCCCGACGATCCGGCCCCGGCTTTGCCCGGGGCCTTTTCGTTCCGTCACCTTTGATGTGGATCGCCGGCCAATCCATGCGCTGGATGGTTTCCAAGCCCGTCGATCTGTTTCACTTTGGGGGAATATTTCGTGCGCCATACGCGCACCGGCGGCCTGCTTCCCGCGCCGCCACTGGAGGCTGACATGACATTGCAATCGATGACCGGCTTTGCGCGGGTCGAGGGGACGAGCGGGCGCACCCGCTGGGCCTGGGAACTGCGTTCAGTCAACGGCAAGGGGCTCGACCTGCGCCTGCGCCTGCCGCCCGGTTTCGAGGCGCTGGAGGTGGATGTGCGGCGCCTTGCGGGCGAAGCCTTCTCGCGCGGCAACATCCAGGCCGGCCTTGCCGCCAGCATCAGCGAGGCGGAGGTGGAGCCGGTGGTGAACCAGCGCGCGCTTGCCGCCGTTCTGGCGCTGCGCGACCAGCTTGCCGGCATGATCGACCCGGCCCCGGTCAAGCTCGATACGCTGCTGTCCGTGCGCGGCGTCGTCGACTTCCGCGAGGCGGAGGAAAGCGAGGCGGAGCGCGCCGCGCGCGATGCCGATATCCGTGCCGGCTTCGCCGAGGCGGTCCGCCGCCTCGGCGACATGCGCCGCAAGGAGGGATCGGCGCTTGCGGACGTCCTCCTCGGCCAGGTGGCGCGCATCGAGGCGCTGACCGCCATCGTGGATGCCGATCCCTCGCGCAGCGTCTCGGCGATTGCCGAGCGGCTTTCCGGGCAGGTCGCCGCGCTCCTGCAGGGCGCGTCCGCGCTCGACCGCGACCGGCTGCACCAGGAGGCGGCGCTGCTTGCCACCAAGGCGGACCTGCGCGAGGAGATCGACCGGCTGACCGCGCATGTGGCCGCCGCGCGCGAGCTGATCGCCGCGGGCGGGCCGATCGGCCGCAAGCTCGATTTTCTCGCACAGGAATTTAACCGGGAATCGAATACCATCTGTTCCAAGTCGAATGCGGCTCAAGTAACAGCTGCAGGGATCGAACTGAAGGTCGTCATCGACCAGTTCCGCGAACAGGTCCAGAATCTGGAGTAGGCCATGGCCGAGCCGTCGAAGCAGATCCACATCGAACGCCGCGGGCTCATGCTCGTCATCTCCTCGCCGTCCGGCGCCGGAAAGTCGACCATCGCGCGCAATCTTCTGGAGGCCGATCCCGGCCTCAGCCTCTCGGTCAGCGTGACGACGCGTCCGCGCCGCGCCAGCGAGATCGCCGGCCGCCACTACCACTTCATCAACCAGAAGGAATTCGAGCGGCTGCGCGATTCCGACGCGCTGCTCGAATGGGCCGAGGTGCACGGCAATTTCTACGGCACGCCGCGCGAGCCGGTGGAGGAGGCGATGTCCGCCGGCCGCGATATGCTGTTCGACATCGACTGGCAGGGCGCCCAGCAGCTTCAGGAGAAGATGCCCGCCGACGTCGTCTCCATCTTCATCCTGCCCCCCTCGATGAGCGAGCTGCAATCGCGCCTGCATCGCCGCGCGGAGGATACCGAGGAGGTCATCCAGACGCGCCTTGCCAATTCCCGCGCCGAGATCGAGCATTGGCGGGAATACGACTACGTCATCCTCAACGACGACCTCTCCGTCGCCTTCGACGCGGTGCAGAGCATCGTGAAAGCCGAGCGCCTGCGCCGCGACCGCCGCCATGGCCTGTTCGAGTTCGTGACGGGGCTGGTGACGGAGAAGCCGGTTCTCGGCTAGGCGGCATTGTAGCAAACCGCACCCCTCTGCCCTGCCGGGCAGAAAGGGGGGTAAGCCAAGGCCGCGTACTTCGCAGCCGGGATATTCAGCTTACAGCGCGTTCGCCAGCCGCACGAATTCTTCCACGCTCAGCGTCTCCGCCCGCCGCTGCGGATCGATCTCCGCCCGTGCCAGCAGCGCCTCGCCGCCGAGGGATTTCACGCTCTGGCGCAGCATCTTGCGGCGCTGGCCGAAGGCGGCGTGGGTGACGCGCTCCAGGGCGGTCACGTCGCACGGCAGCGGATTGGCGACAGGCTCCAGATGCACGACCGATGACGTCACCTTCGGCGGCGGCGTGAAGGCCTGCGGCGGCACGTCGAAGGCCATGCGGGCATGGGTGCGCCAGCCGCAGAGCACGCCGAGCCGGCCGTAATGGTCGTCGTTCTCCTCTGCCACGATGCGAAGGCCCACCTCGCGCTGGAACATCAGCGTCAGCGATTGCCAGAAGGGCGGCCAGGACTTCGGCAGCAGCCAGTTGACGAGAAGCTGCGTGCCGACATTGTAGGGCAGGTTGGCGATGATGCGCACCGGCTCGCCGGGCGCCAGCGCCTCGAAGTCCGTCTTCAGCGCATCGCCCTCGATGACCGTCAGCCGCCCCGGATAGTGCGCGGAAATCTCGGCGAGCGCCGGCAGGCAGCGCGCGTCGCGCTCGATGGCGATCACGCGCCTGGCGCCGAGCGCCAGGATGGCGCGCGTCAGGCCGCCGGGGCCGGGGCCGACCTCGATCACCGTATGATCCTCGATGGGGCCGGCGGTGCGGGCGATCTTCTGCGTCAGGTTGAGGTCGAGCAGGAAGTTCTGGCCGAGCGCCTTCTTCGCGTCGAGCCCGTGCCGCTGGATGACCTCGCGAAGCGGCGGAAGTCCGTCGAGTGCCGCCATTACCGGGCCTCCTTCATGGCTTGCCCGTTGCGGGCCAGCTCTTCGGCGAGCCGAAGGGCCGCCAGCAGGCTGTCCGGCCGCGCGACGCCCTTGCCCGCGAGCGCGAAGGCCGTGCCGTGGTCCGGCGAGGTGCGGATGAAGGGAAGGCCGAGCGTGGCGTTGACGGATGTGTCGAAGCCGAGCGCCTTGGCCGGGATCAGCGCCTGGTCGTGATACATGCAGAGCGCCACGTCATAGGTCGCGCGCGCCGCGTCGTGGAACATCGTGTCCGCCGGAAGCGGGCCGACGGCATCGATGCCGGCGGCCTTCAGGCGCTCGACGGCAGGCCGCACGATCGCGTCGTCCTCCAGCCCCAGCGCGCCGCCTTCGCCGGCATGCGGGTTGAGGCCGGCAACGGCGAGGCGCGGGCGGGCAATGCCGAAGCGGAGGCGAAGGTCCCGCTCGGTGATGGCCGCGGTCTCGACGATCAGGTCTTCCGTGAGCGCCGCCGGCACGTCCTTCAGCGGGATGTGGATCGTCACCGGCACGGCGCGCAGCTTCGGGCCGGCCAGCAGCATGACGGGAAGGGGCACGCGTCCACCCGCCGCCTCCGCCGAGAGGTCGGCGAGGAATTCCGTATGGCCGGGAAAGCCGAAGCCGGCCTCGTAGAGCACGGCCTTGGCGATCGGGTTCGTCACGACGGCCGAGGTGCGGCCGGCAAGCGTCAGCGCCACGGCCGTCTCGATGGCGCCGGTGACGGCGGCCGCATTGCGGGAATCCGGCATGCCCGGCACGGCAGGCACCGTGCAATCGGAGGCAAGGACGGGAATGGCCTCCGGGAAGAGGCGGGCGGCCGTCTCCGGCTCGGCGGCGGCCACGGCGACGTCGAGGCCGAGCGCCCGCGCCCGCTGCCTGAGCACGTCGCCGTCGCCGATGAAGAGGAAGGGCGGCAGCGAAAGGGCCTTGCGGGCCGTCCAGAGGGCAAGCGTGAGATCAGGGCCGATCCCTGCCGGATCGCCCATCGTGAGCGCCAGCGGAGGAGGCGTCGTCGTGGTCATGCGGCCCCGTCACAATTCGAGGAAGGAGCGCTCCGGCGGGCGGAGCGCGGCATCAGCGTTCGGTGATCGTCGCCTTCTTGCGAAGCTCAGCGACATATTTCTTGCTGTTCTCGTCGCTCTCGCCATTCTTCGCCTTGGCAAGGTCCTCGGCGCGGAAGACCATTTCGGCGGCCATGTCGTCGTTCACCTCGCGCTGCTTGCAGATCGCAAGGTACTCGACGCCCTTCTCGGTGACGCGCGTGCCGGTCGTCTGGCCCTTGGCCTTCTCCACCAGCGGCTTCCAGTCCTCCGGCATTTCCGGTGCGAGGACGCGGCCGAGGTCGCGGATCGAGACGTCGTGCATGGTCGCGGCAAAGGCCTTCGCCTGGTCGCAGCCGGGGAATTTCGCGCGGGAGGCTTCGGCTTCCGCCTTGCGCTTGCCGAGGATGGCGTTGCGGCGCTTTTCCGGCACGACGAAGATGACCTGCTTGAGGAAATATTCGGTGGTGACCGGCTTCTTGCCGCCGTTCTCCTGCATGCGCTCGGCGAGCGTCTTGCCGTTTGCCTTGCCGAAGCGGGCGTTGACCACGCGCGGCCAGCTCATCTGCAGGGCGATGAACTGCTTGAAATGTTCCGTGCCGACGCCGGCGCGGTCGAGGATCTGGCCGAGCTGGTCGACGTTCATCTTGTTGGAGGCGGCAAAGCGCGCATAGGCGGCGTCCACCTCGGTCATGCTGACGGACGAGCGCGTGCGCAGGATCTCCTCGCGCTTCAGCGTGTCGTCGATCAACTGCTCGCGGGCCATGCTCCTGAGGTTGCCCTTGGCGTGCTGCAGGCGCAGGAACGCGACGCGGCGCTCGATATCGCCCGTCGTGATGGCCGTGTTGTTGACGACGGCGACGACCGTGCTTGCGGCCAAGGCCGTGCCGGCCGGCACGGCAAGCGTGACCGCCGCGACCAGCGCGACGCCCATCATCATGGAGCGCACAAGAGATTGTCTGCCGTTCATGCCAGTCCCTTTCCCAAACCCGTTCCGTGCCCGCCCCGCTGCCCTGGGGCGGCATGGGCGTCATCGCAAGCGTCCCGGATGTGCATAATACATGCGGCCAAACGATGACAAGAGCCGCCGCGCGGCCTATTCGAGGCCGGTGAAGGCGGCGTCGCCGACCCGGATGTCGCCGATCGTGCGGAACATCAGGCGTGCGCCGATCGACCAGTCGTTGGCCACGCTGCTCGATTTGTCGCGTTCCTGCTCGTAGACGATCGAGAAGATCGTGTCGCGGTCGTCATAGGACAGGCCGATGCCGTTGCGCGAGACGACATGGTTGCCGATGTCGTAGGTCACCGAGCCGAAGACCGACCAGTAGTCGCGGAACCGGAACGCGCCGGCGGCCTGGATTTCGCTTGCGGTCTCGGTCAGCCCGTAATCGGGCTGCGCGGCGATGCGCGTATAGGTGAGGTCGGTCGAAAAACGCATGCCCTCGAAGCGCAGCGCGGTATCCATGCGGCGCAGCGAGAAGTCGTCCTTGTCGAGACGCGTGCTGGTCGAGAAGGAGATGCCGCCCGGCAGGTCGAGGCCCGCCATGCCGACATAGTCGGAACGGTCGGTTTCCAGGCCCGAATCGGCGCCGGCATTCACGAGGTCGGCCGTGGCGAAGGAATTGAGGCCGCCGAGCTGGAACGACTGGCCGATGATGCTGCGCAGCGTCACGCCGTTGTCGAAGGTGCCGGTATAGCGCATGCCGAGATTGGCGCGCGTGCCGCCCTCGACGCGGTCGAAGCCGGAGAACTTGTCGCGCTCGAAAAGATTGGTGGCATCGAAGACGAAGCTCTGCGCATCCTCGTTCGGCAGTCCGCCGGCAAGGTCCTCGTCCGGCCGCACGTAGATCTGCGCGATGGGTTCGAAGAGATGCGTGCTGTAGTCCGTCGTCGCCAGGATCGGGTAGCGGGCCTCGAGGCCGGCTGTCAGCATCGAGCGCGTCGCGCTGTCGTCGGAGGTGAAGCTGCCGGCATAGGCGCCGCCCGGCGGGCGCATGTCGAGGCGGTAGGCATCGCCGCGCGCAGCCAGAAGCGGCGTCAGCACCAGGCCGCCCGGCACGACGATCTGCCGCTTCCACTCCACCTCGCTGGTCAGGCGCGTCATGCCGCCTTCGAGGCCGCGGTAGCGGTTCGTGCCGTTCACGGTGTAGGTGTCGGCGATGTCCCGGTCGAGATTGGTGAGGTTCGTCGTGATCGAGAGCTCGCCGCCGAAGACGGATTCCGGCACGAAATACTTGTGGTCGAGAACCTGGGCGATCGCCTGCTGACGCTCGGCCGTGTCGGTCGAATCGGCGTCCTGCACGTCGAAATAGAAGGCGCGCAGGTCAAAGCTGTTGCGGCGGCTGAAGCCCGTCAGATAACCCTGGTTCGTGACGGTGCCCTCGTAGCCCTGGATTTCGTAGGTGCGCGAGAAGTTGTTGTCGCTCTGCGCCATGACATCCCAGCCGAACGTCCAGCGGGGATTGATCGTGAAGCTGCCCGTCGAGGCGACCATGCCGCGGAAGCCGTCCTCTTCCCAGTCGCTCGTATTCGCCGTGAAGACGTCGGCGTTCATCTGGTTGATGCCGGCCGCGCGGAGTGTGATCTGGCCATTGTGGAAGCGCTTGCGGAACTCCCCTTCCAGCAGGAAGCCCTGGCTGGTGAGCGCCGTCGGGAAGAGCGTCGCGTCCATGTCCGGCGCGATCGCGATATAGTAGGGGGTCGTCACGCCGAACCCGAGCTTCTGGGCGTAACGGAATTGCGGGAACAGGAAGCCCGTCTTGCGCTTGACCGTCTGGTCCGGCACTTCGAGCACCGGAATATAGGCGACCGGCTTGCCGAACAGCTCGAAGCGCGCATGTTCGAGGCGGATGGTCTTGGTGCGCCCGTTCTGCACGATGCGCTCCGCCTTGACTTCCCACAGGCCGCGATGCGTCGGATCGGTCGCGCAGGGCGTGCAGGCGGTGTAGACGGCGTGGTTGAGGATCATCTCCTCGTCGTTGACGCGCTCGCCGCTGGTGGCGGCCAGCTTCGTCAGGTCGGTGGTCTCGATGCGCAGCGCATTCATGAAGCCGTTGGCGAAATCGTCCGACAGGTCCATCTCGTCGCCGTAGACGCGGTTGCCGGTGGGCTCGATCAGTTCGATATTGCCGCGCGCCTTCAGCCGGCCCGTCTTCTGGTCGTATTCGACCTCGCGGGCGACGAGCTTGTAGCCGCCGTAATTGATCTGCACGGCGCCGCGGGCGATCACCGTTTCGTTGTCTTTGTTATAGATGAGTTCGTTGGAGGCGAGGAGCAGCTTGCTGCCTTCCGGAACCTTCGGATCGGACGCGGCGACGTCCGACATCTGGGCGCGAACGGGAAGGGCGGAAGCGGGCATGAGGGCGCACATGGCCGCACCTGCAAGCAGGGCGGCTTTCAACCACCGATACGTTTTGCGGTCGCCTGCCGCCACTAGCCGTCCTCCTGATGCAGAAGAATCGTCGCACCCAAGGACATTGCGACGACCACTGGGAGCCAGGCCGCAACGAACGGAGGAACAACACCGCTGCTTCCGAATGCCTTCACAAGCACGGTGACGACATAAAGCATGAAGCCTGAAAGGATTCCACCCAGAATCACCGCACGCGATTGATTAAACCTGCTAAATTTTAACGAGACGCAGGCGGCGATCAGCGTCATCGCAACGAGCAGGAGCGGCAGGGCCAGCATGGACTGGAACTGGGTTTCCATCGCGTTCGTGGGGAAACCGAAGGACCTAGCCGCCGCGATCTTCCGGCCAAGCTCGAAAAAGGCAATGCTTTCAGGCTTTTCCAGGCTCTCCTGGACGAATTCCTGTTTCAGGTTGGTACGAAGCTGTACCTCATCGAGATGCACGGGCAATTCGCCGATGCGCGTTTCGCGCACGTTCTTAAGAAGCCAGTAACCATCTTTCAAAGTGGCCGAATCGGCGTCCTGTCGCAGCGATATGCGATTGTCGTCGTCGAAGTGGATGACCGAGACGTTGAGGAGCCGCGTTCCGTCGTCGAGGACGGCCTTGGCGCCGATGATCGCCTCGTCCTTTCCGTAGACCTGCCGCAGCCACGGGACGGAGGTTTCGGCGCGGGCCGAGTTGGTCGCGCCCCAGGCGGCCTCGACCTCCTGCGCCTTCTTGCTGCCCCAGGCCGCGAGCGGATTGAGCGTCAGCACGGCGAGCAGCCCGAAGAGGAAGGCGCCGATGACGAAGGGTCGCAGGAACTGCCAGACCGAGATGCCCGCCGCGCGCGTCACCACGAGCTCGTAGCGCCGGTTGAGCGAGATGAGCGCCGCCATGCCGGAAAAGAGCGCGACGAAAGGCACCGTCTGCATGAGGATCATCGGAATGCGCAGCCCCGTCACCAGGAGACCCGTGGTGATCGTGTAGCCGGGGAGCCCGCCGACCCGGTTGGACATCTCGCTGAAATCGATGATGAAGATCAGCGAGAAGATGCCGAGCAGGAACCAGATTGTGGTGACGACGTAGCGGCGGAAGAAATAGAGGCCGAGGGTGCGGATCATGGCGCGCCGCTCCCGACCGAACCGCGCCCGGTGAGCCGCGACAGCAGCCGGCCACGGAGCTCCCCGATACGCTCGCCGAAGGTCATGGGGATGTCGAGGCTCTTGTTGCGCGCGAGGTAGCGGATGGCAAGCGCGGCCGTGAGCAGCGGGATGAGATACATGACCGGAATGAAATAGGCCGATTCCTCCGCGCTGTTGGAGGCGTAGAAGCTGAGCCAGCGCACGAAGAGCGCCGTCAGAAGCGCGGTGATCATCGGATGCATGCGGGCCTCGCGATGCGAGCGCGCGTCGCCGCTGACGACGAGTGCGATCAGGCCGAAGACGGCGGGAAAGAGCCATTCCGAGAAGCGGCGATGCAGCTCGGCGGTGAAGGAGCCGGGATCCTTCTTGTAATATGGATCGTCCGGATCGGGATTGAGCAGGAAGGGAAGGTCGCGGTCCTTGGCGCGGATGTTCGAGCCGCCAGTGGTCTGGGTGAGGTCGGCAAGGTCGAAGGCGTAGGAATCGAACTTGATGATGGAGACGTTGCCGTCCGGCAGCTTGCGGTGCACCTCGCCGTCCTTCATCACGAGGGCGGAGCTGCTCTCGTCCACGGCGCCCTCGCGGGCATAATAGACCATCTCGAATCGCGGATCGCGGGTGTCGGCGACGAAGAGTCCTTCCAGGACCCCGCCGTTGCGCCGTTTGGCGACCTGCACGTAAAGCCCGTCCGTGACCTTGCGGAAGGTGTTTTCCTGCACGACGGCGGACAGCATGTCGGCATGGGCCGTCGCGATCATCTTGCGCACGGCCATGCGGGAATAGGGCTCGACGAAATTGTCGACGGCGAAGGACGCAACGCTCATCGCCACCGCCAGGATCATGATCGGCCGGATGATCGTCGTGCGCGAGCTGCCGGCCGAGGCAAGCACCGTCAGCTCCGAATCGCCGTTCATCACGGTCAGCGTCTGCGATACGCCGATGACCAGCGCGAAGGGCAGGATGATCGGGATGACGGAGGGCAGGATGAGCGTGGCGAGCTTGAGGAAGGCGAAGATCGACTGGCCGCTGTCGGTGACGAGGTTGATGCTGCTGAGGGCCTGCGTCACCCAGACGATGCCGAGCAGGGGGAGCAGCGTGGCGACGAACATGAGCGACGCCCGCCGCAGGATATAGCGCTCGATCAGCTTCATCTTCATTCAGTCCGCACGTTCGACAGGCGGTTCCGCTCTTGCGCCGGGAAGGCCCATGGAAACCCCTATGGGCATATAAACTTTCTTCAGGCTGACGCCATAGCGGAGAGTCTCCGCGCGGATGGAAAATTTATGGCGAACAAGCATGGTCAACGATCTCTAAACGAGGCGCCGCATCTTGCCAAGCGCCGCAAAAGCGACAAGGAATTGGTGCCATTGGCGGCCTTTCCGGCCGCATTGAAGGCCGCAGGACAGGCATCGGAGTAAATCATGGCTTCCACGTTCGACATCGGTTTCGCAAAGACGGCACGCGCTTCGGGCGGCCTTGCGATCCTCCTCCAGGCCGCCGGCCAGCCGGCGGCGGGGCTCGGCGAGGTCGATCCGGAAGGCGTCGTCGCGCGCGCTGCCGGCGTGGCGAAATTCACCGGCAAGGCGCTGAAAAGCCTCGACATCATTGCCCCTCACGGCGCGCCGGTGGACCGTATCCGCGTTCTCGGCCTCGGCGAAGCCGACAAGCTCGTCGCCCATGACTGGCTGAAGGCGGGCGGTGCGGCCGCGGCGAAGACCGGCGGCGCCGAGAAGGTGGCGATCTATATCGATGCGCCCGGCGCCACGGTGACGGCGAAGAACGCCGCCGACTTCGCGCTCGGTATGCAGCTCGGCGCCTACAGCTTCGATGCCTACAAGACGAAGAAGGGCGAGGACGAGGAGACGAAGCCCGCCAGGACCGTCAAGGTGACGATCGTCACCGCCAACGCCGCTGCCGCAAAGAAGGCGAACGACGTTTCCGACGCCATCGCCGAGGGCGTGATCCTTGCCCGCAACCTCGTCAACGAGCCCGCGAACGTGCTCGGCCCGGTCGAATTCGCCGAAAAGGCCAAGGCGCTCGAAAAGCTCGGCGTCGAGGTCGATATCCTCACCGAGCGGGAGATGAAGCGCCTCGGCATGGCGGCGCTCCTCGGCGTCGCACAGGGCTCCGTGCGCCCGCCGCGCCTTGCCGTCATGCAGTGGAAGGGCGGCAAGGACAAGGACCGCCCCATCGCCTTCATCGGCAAGGGCGTCGTCTTCGACACCGGCGGCATCTCCATCAAGCCGGCCGCCGGCATGGAGGACATGAAGGGCGACATGGGCGGCGCTGCCGCCGTCATCGGCCTCATGCACACGCTTGCGAGCCGCAAGGCGAAGGCGAACGTCGTCGGCATCCTCGGCCTTGTGGAAAACATGCCCGACGGCAACGCCCAGCGCCCGGGCGACATCGTCAAATCCATGTCCGGCCAGACCATCGAGGTGATCAACACGGATGCCGAAGGCCGCCTCGTGCTGTGCGATGCGCTCTGGTACTGCAACGAGACCTTCAAGCCGCAGTTCATGGTGAACCTCGCGACGCTGACCGGGGCGATCATGGTCGCGCTCGGCAGCCACCATGCCGGCCTCTTCTCCAACGACGACACGCTCGCCGCGCGGCTCACGGCCGCCGGCCTTGCCACCAACGAGCGCCTGTGGCGCATGCCGCTCGGGCGCGAATACGACAAGATGATCGACAGCCGGTTCGCCGACATGAAGAACACCGGCGGACGCTATGCCGGCTCGATCACCGCCGCGCAGTTCCTGCACCGCTTCGTCAAGGACACGCCCTGGGCGCACCTCGACATCGCCGGCACGGCCATGGGCTCGCCGACCGATGAGATCAACCAGTCCTGGGCCTCCGGCTTCGGCGTGCGCCTGCTCGACGAGCTGGTGCGCGCGAACTACGAGGGGTGAGGGGACGGTGAGCGAGGTCCTCTTCTACCACCTGACCGAATCGAAGCTGGAGGACGCGCTGCCGCCGCTCCTCGACAAGAGCCTCGAGCGCGGCTGGCGCGTCGTCGTCCAGGCGGGCGACGAAGCCCGGCGCGATGCGCTCGACACGCATCTGTGGACCTTCCGCGAGGACAGCTTCCTGCCGCACGGTACCGACGAGCAGGCCTTTCCCGCCGAACAGCCGGTGCTGCTGACGACCACGCCCGACAATGCCAACGCCGCGACCGTCCGCTTCCTCGTCGCCGGCGCGCAGCCGCCTCCGCTCGATGCCTACGACCGCGTTATCTTCATGTTCGACGGTTATGACCAGGCCGAAGTGGAAGCGGCCCGCGGCCACTGGAAACGCCTGAAAGGCGAGGGACACCAGCTCACCTACTGGCAGCAGAACAACGACGGTCGCTGGGTGAAGAAGGCTTGAGAATATAGCCAGCGCGCCTTTGAGCCGATGATGTCACTCAATTCCCGTCGCGCTCAACGTTTAAATCAGCGTCCTCATCGTGGGAGCTGAAGTGTTTACCGGTGGCGGATTCCATTACGCCCATAAGCTGTTTAGCAAGCATGCTTTCGATCAATTCTTCCATCTTGGCCAAATTGATCTCGCCCTTCATCAAGGCTCGATCGGCCGCTTCGAGAGCATCGAAATATGGTTGGCGGTTATCAACGATCTGATCCGGGATCGTATCGCGGCCCGGAAGGAGCATGCCCAACCTGACGGACAGGACAAGATAGGAAACCATTCGTGACGTGCGCCCGTTTCCGTCACTGAAAGGATGAATCCAATTGAGGCGCCACATGACATATGATGCCAAATGAACGGCAGTTTTGTCTTCCCAGTGCTCATTTACATAATCGCAGAGATCTTCGATGAGCTCCGGGACCAGATGTGCTTCAACAGGTTTGTGCTCGCTGCCCGATATGGCAACGCTTGAGGGTCGAAAATTTCCCGCGTAGCTGCTGATGCCTTCAAGAGCCGCGCGATGCAACGTGAGAATGGTTGAAGGACGGAGCTTCCAGCTTTTGCCTCTTTCGATTGCTTCTACGATCATGCTGCACGCACGGTCGAACTGAAGCAGACCGTTACGAGCTTCCGCTTCCGCGCGTAACTGTTCGTCCTGAATCAGGTGCGCGTCACTTGCTACGCTATGACGGCGCTCTTCCTCACTCATCGACACGATTCGCGTTGAGATTCACGTTTTCGGCAAACGGCATTTCATCGGCGATCCTGTTCACCATCTCGCGGGTTATTTTTTCATTTTCGAAATGCGTATTGCCATACGCGAAGCTGCGACGCTGAACTTCCAGATCACTCTTCGTCCGGGGAGCTTTTCGGGCGGCCTCGATGAGAGTTCTAAGGGGTTCGTTCATGTCAGTGTCCTTTCAATGTGGCCCCATAGAAACACATTCGCGCTTCATGGCAATGACGTTTGTACCAGGGGCGCCATTGCGCGAGCCTGATGGGACGTAACTGCAACATATAGGGTAGCGATTGGGGAGCT
This sequence comes from Shinella fusca, assembly GCF_014203155.1. Classification (GTDB taxonomy): domain Bacteria; phylum Pseudomonadota; class Alphaproteobacteria; order Rhizobiales; family Rhizobiaceae; genus Shinella; species Shinella fusca. Next base: position 83,756 of record NZ_JACHIK010000008.1, on the reverse strand, counting down.
GCCATCTCGTACGCAGGAAAGCGTCCGTTGCTCCTGCAAACTTGCAGTGTCGCTCAGTCGTGAAACGCTTCGACGAACTTCCGCCTGCCCAGCATGAAAGCATCCGCGACGTGGCGCAGCGGTGCGAGGTCGACGTCGGATTTGCCGGCCTTCACGATCTCGGCGAAGCGCCTGTAGAGCATCGGATATTCCTGCTCGGGCTCCTCGTGCACGAGCTTGCCGTCGATGGAGAGCTTTGCGCCGCCCTCCGACAGCACCATCGTGCCGGCATCCGTCTCGGCGACGATGTCCCAGCTCTGCTTGCCGGTCTGGCGCCAGTCGAACTCGGCGGCAAGGTCGAGGCCCTTGGCATCCGAGAAGGTCATGGTCGCGGCGATCGGCGCGTCGCGGTTTTCCGGGAATTCCAGCGTCGCGGCGGTGATGAAGACCGGGCGCGGCAGGATATGCGTGACGATGGAGAGCGCATTGATACCCGGATCGAAGACGCCGAGGCCGCCGGCCTGCCAGATCCATTCCTGGTTCGGGTGCCAGTGGCGCACGTCCTCCTTCCAGATCACGCGCATGGAGCGGATCGTCGTGCCGGCAAGGAAGCTCTTCGCGGCCTCGACGGCCGGCGCATAACGCGAGTGCCAGCTTGCAAAGAGCGAAACGCCCCTGGCGGCGGCGAGCGCTTCGAGGTCGGCCACTTCCGAAAGCGTCGCGCCCGGCGGCTTTTCGAGGAAGACGTGCTTGCCGGCCGAAAGCGCCTTCTCGGCCGCCTCGTAGCGATACTGCGGCGGCATGCACAGCGAGACGGCCTCGATGGCGGGAACGGCCGCCAGCATCTCGTCGATGGACTTGAAATTGTCGATGCCGTCCACCGTGCCGTGGCGGCTCGCCGCGGCGATCAGCCGGTAGTCGGCATTCTTCGCGACGGCCGGAAGATGCTGGTCGCGCACGATCTTGCCGACGCCGACGATTGCGAGATTGATCGGGGACATGGCTCGGTCCTTATTTGTATGATGATTTCGCCGCTGTTTTAGCAGAACCTTCGCCGGCGGCAAGAGCCGCCGTGCGGGCAAGCCTGCCTATCCTTTGTGCAAAGGCGCAGCGCGCGTATTCGCCTTTCGTCTAATGCCGCCTCTCAGGCCGGGAAAACCGGGCTGCGGGCTTGAATCGGCTCTTGAAATCGGCACTGTGCCTGTGCTTGGCAACAAACCAATAACACGCCAAGCGGGGAGGAGCTTTCATGAAGATGCTGCTGGTTTTCAGCCGGCTCATTGACGCGATCACGGAAAATATCGGAAAGGCCGTCGGCTGGCTGATCCTCGTGGCCGTTCTCGTCAGTGCCGGCAATGCCGTCGTTCGCAAGGTTTTCAACACATCGTCCAACGCCTGGCTCGAGGCGCAATGGTATCTGTTCGGCGGCGCCTTCATGCTCGCCGCCGCCTATACGCTGGCGCAGAACGAGCATATCCGCATCGACATCGTCTACGGCAAGTTCTCGCGCCGGGTGCAGCACTGGATCGACCTTTTCGGCCATTGCCTCTTCCTGATGCCCTTCGTGCTGCTGATGGTCTACTACCTCGTGCCCTATGTCGTCATGTCCTTCCATTCGAAGGAAATGTCGTCCAGCGCCGGCGGCCTCATCGTCTGGCCCGCCAAGGCGATCCTGCTCGCCGGCTTCGTGCTGCTGGCCTTCCAGGGCGTATCCGAGATCATCAAGAAGATCGCCATCATGCGCGGCGACATGGAGGACCCGACGCCCTACGTGCCGACCCATGCCCCGCTCGATGAAGCCGTTACCGGGGAGAAGGGCGCATGATCGAGTTCATCGCACAGAACCTTGCGCCGATCATGTTCGCATCGCTGATCGTGTTCCTGCTGCTGGGCTATCCGGTGGCGTTCGCGCTCGCGGCGAACGGCCTGCTCTTCTTCGTCGTCGGCGTGGAGCTCGCGCCGCTGTCCGATTCGATCAACCTGTCCTGGCCGCTGCTCAACGCCATGCCCGAACGGCTCTGGGGAGTGATGTCGAACGACACGCTGCTGGCCATTCCGTTCTTCACCTTCATGGGGATCGTGCTGGAGCGCTCCGGCATGGCCGAGGACCTGCTCGACACGATCGGCCAGCTCTTCGGGCCGATCCGCGGCGGCCTTGCCTATGCGGTCATCTTCGTCGGCGCGCTGCTGGCGGCCACCACCGGCGTCGTCGCGGCCTCGGTCATCGCCATGGGCCTCATCTCGCTGCCGATCATGCTGCGCTACGGCTATGACCGGTCGATCGCCTCGGGCGTCATCGCCGCCTCCGGCACGCTCGCCCAGATCATCCCGCCCTCGCTCGTGCTGATCGTGCTTGCCGACCAGCTCGGCCGCTCGGTCGGCGACATGTATGCCGGCGCGCTCATTCCGGGCCTCGTGCTCACCGCCCTCTACATGGGCTACGTGCTGATCATGACGATCATCCGGCCGGATTCGATGCCGGCGCTGCCGCTGGAGGCGCGTTCGCTCGGCTCGGGCGTGACGTCGCTTTTCATCGCGCTCGCAGCCGCGGCCGGCTTCGCCTATGCCGCCCATATCTATCTCGCCCCGACCTATGGCGAGAATGCCGATATCCTCGGCGCGACGGTCGGCGTCATCTTCATCTACATCGTGGCGCTGGCCGACAAGGGCCTCAACATCAACATGATGTCGCGGCTTGCCCAGCAGGTCATCATCGTGCTGATCCCGCCGCTGGCGCTGATCTTCCTCGTGCTCGGCACGATCTTCCTCGGCATCGCCACGCCGACGGAAGGCGGCGCCATGGGCGCGGTCGGCGCGCTCGCCATGGCGCTCGCCAAGGGCCGGCTCAGCATGGATGTGGTGCGGTCCGCGCTGACCGCCACCACGCGGCTTTCGTCCTTCGTGCTGTTCATCCTCATCGGTGCCCGCGTCTTCTCGCTCACCTTCTACGGCGTGAACGGGCACCTGTGGGTCGAGCACCTGCTGGTCTCGCTGCCGGGCGGGGAGGTGGGCTTCCTGATCGTCGTGAACCTGCTCGTCTTCTTCCTGGCCTTCTTCCTCGATTTCTTCGAGCTGGCCTTCATCATCGTGCCGCTGCTGGCGCCCGCCGCCGACAAGCTCGGCATCGACCTCATCTGGTTCGGCGTCCTCCTCGGCATCAACATGCAGACGAGCTTCATGCATCCGCCCTTCGGCTTCGCGCTCTTCTACCTGCGCTCGGTCGCGGCCAAGGTGCCCTATCTCGACCGCGTGACGGGCAAGATGACCCAGCCGGTGACGACGGGGCAGATCTATTGGGGCGCCGTGCCCTTCGTCGGCATCCAGATCCTCATGGTGGCGCTCACCATCTTCTTCCCGAGCATGGTCATGCACTACAAGGGCGAGGGCACCGGCATCGACCCGGCGACCATCAAGATCGAGGTCCCCGGCTTCGGCGGCGGCCTGGGCCTGCCCGACAACGGCGGGGGCCTCGGCCTTCCCAGCGGCCTGCAACTGCCCGCCGGCAACCCGCTGGACGGCAGCGGCGGCGAGAAGCCCGCCGAAGGCGGCGGCGAGAAGCCGGCGACGGACCTTTCCGCACCGCCGTCGTTCAATTGACGGGTAACGGAATGAACCATGAAGGGCCGGCGAAAGCCGGCCCTTTCTCGTTGGGGAATACCAATGCTCTCCGTCGTCATCCTCGGGCTTGACCCGAGGATCCACCCCAACGGAACGGCTTTGCTTTGTGGCGTGGATCCTCGGGTCAAGCCCGAGGATGACGGCGGAGAGGTGGGAGGTATGAGGAAAGAAGGAGCAAAAGCGAAAGCCAAGGCGAGGGAGCGGTAAAGGGGGAGACGGCGAAGGCGAGGGCGAGGGCGAGGGCAGAGTGCCGAGCCGGGCATCCGCGCCGCCCAAACAAAAACCCCGGGGCGCTGCCGCCCCGGGGTTTTCCGTTTCCGTCTCAGCCGGCGCTTACAGCTTGTTGCTGCGCTGCTGGATCATCATGAAGGTGTCGTAGTTGTATTCGGCGATCTGCGCATTGAGGTAGAACTCGCCGCGGAAGGCCTTGATGGAGTCCCAGATCTTCTTGAAGGTCGGGTTGGAGGCTTCCATCTCGGCATAGACCTCGTTGGAGGCGTCGAAGCAGGCCGACAGGATCTCCTGGCTGAACGGGCTCAGCTTCGCGCCGGCGGCGACGAGGCGCTTGATGGCCGAGGGGTTCAGGTAGTCGTACTTCTGCAGCATGTCGGCGTCGGTCGCCTGGCAGGCCGTGCGCAGCAGCGACTGGTAGGCTTTCGGCAGGCCGTCATAGGCCGCCTTGTTGAACATGGCGTGGACCGTCGGGCCGCCTTCCCACCAGCCGGGATAGTAGTAATAGGGCGCGACCTTGTAGAAGCCGAGCTTCTCGTCGTCATAGGGGCCGACCCATTCGGCCGCGTCGATCGTGCCCTTTTCGAGCGAGGGATAGATGTCGCCGCCGGCGATCTGCTGCGGCACGACGCCGAGTTTCTCGACGACCTTGCCGGCAAAGCCGCCGATGCGCATCTTCAGGCCCGCCATGTCGGCGACGGTCTTGATCTCCTTGCGGAACCAGCCGCCCATCTGCACGCCGGTATTGCCGCCGGGGAAGCCGACGAGGCCCTGGGTGGCGAGGAATTCGTTGAAGAGGTCGATGCCGCCGCCGTGATACTGCCAGGCGTTCATGCCGCGCGCATTGAGCGCGAAGGGCACGGCCGCGCCGAGCGCCCAGACCGGGTCCTTGCCCCAGTAGTAATAGGAAACGGTGTGGGCGGCTTCCACGGTGCCGGCCGCGGCGGCGTCGGCGGCCTGGAGGCCCGGAACGAGTTCACCGGCCGCGAAGACCTGGATCTGGAAATTGCCGTCCGTCGCCTCGGACACGTATTTCGACAGTACCTCGGCACCGCCGTAGATCGTGTCGAGCGACTTGGGGAACGAGGAGGCGAGGCGCCAGTTGATCTTCGGGTTGCTCTGCGCGAGCGCCGGGGCGGCGAGCACCGAGGCGGCCGCGCCGCCGATGCCGGCGACACCGGCCTTCTTGATGAATGAACGACGATCCATATTTTTCCTCCCAATGGCGGACGGCTTGCCCGTCCTGGTATCATCGCGGAAACCTAACCATGTCGGGAAGAGGCTTTCAAGCCGGGAAGGGGATATCGCCGGAAAGGCCCACTACGACTTTCGTCGTAGAGGGGAATACCCGGCTATCTGCCTGTTTTCTGTGCGATTCTTGCAAAAAGCATCGTCCGGCGCCGGCCGGTCACCCGGCCATCGCCTCTTCGTATTGCGCGGAAAGCTCCAGCCATTCCTCCTCGGCCTCGCCGAGCTTTCCGGCCGCCGCCGCCCGCAGCTTCGCCTTCTCGGCGGCCTTGGCCGGGCTCTTCTCGTAGAGCGCGGGGTCTGCAAGCTCCGCATCAAGGAGCTGAATCTGCTTCTGCAGTTTTCCCGTCAGCGATTCGATTTCGTTGATCTTTTTGCGGAGTGGGGCGAGCTGGGCGCGCCGGTCGGCATTCGCCTTGCGCAGGTCCGCCTTGCTCGCCTCGCCGCCGGCCGCGGCCGGCTTGTCCCTGTCGTCCCTGCGGGCGGACTGCACGATGAGGCTGCGGTATTCCTCCATGTCGCCGTCGAAACTCTTCACCGTGCCGTTGTTGACGAGCCACAGCCGGTCGACGGTCGCCTCGATGAGGTGGCGGTCGTGCGAGATGAGGATGACGGCGCCCTCGTAGTCGTTCAGCGCCTCGATCAGCGCACGGCGGCTGTCGATGTCGAGATGGTTCGTCGGCTCGTCGAGGATGAGCAGGTTCGGCGCGTCGAAGGCGGCAAGGCCCATGAGAAGGCGCGCCTTCTCGCCGCCGGAAAGGTCCTTGGCGGCGGTCGACATCTTTTCCGTGGCAAGGCCCATCTGGGCGACGCGGGCGCGGACCTTGGCTTCCGGGGCCTCCGGCATCAGCCGGCGCACATGCTCGACGGGCGACTGGTCGGGGATGAGATCGTCGAGCTGGTGCTGCGCGAAGAAGCCGATCTTGAGGCCCGGCGCACGCTTGACGGCGCCTGCCTCCGCCTCCAGTCGGCCGGAGATGAATTTCGCGAAGGTCGACTTGCCGTTGCCGTTCGAGCCGAGGAGGGCGATGCGGTCGTCGTTGTCGATGCGAAGGTTGATCTGCCTGAGGATCGGCTTGCCGGGCACATAGCCGACCGCCCCGCCCTCGACGGCGACGATGGGCGAGGCCGGCTGCTTTTCCGGCTCGGGGAAGGTGATCGGCTGCACATGGCTTTCCACGACGGCGGCGACCGTGCCCATGCGCTCCAGCGCCTTGATGCGGCTCTGCGCCTGCCGGGCCTTCGTCGCCTTGGCGCGGAAGCGGTCGATGAAGCTCTGGAGATGCTTTCGCGCCGCCTCGTTCTTGGCCTTCGCCTTCATCTGCAATTCGTCGGCCTCGGCCTTCTGGCGCTCGAACTGGTCGTAGGAGCCGCGGTAGAAGGTCAGCTTCTGCTGGTCGAGATGGACGATCGAATTGACGGCGGTGTTAAGAAGGTCGCGGTCGTGGCTGATGACGATGACCGTGTGCGGATAGCGACGCACGTATTCCTCCAGCCACAGCGTGCCTTCGAGGTCGAGATAGTTGGTCGGCTCGTCGAGGAGCAGGAGGTCCGGCTCGGAGAAGAGCACGGCCGCGAGCGCCACGCGCATGCGCCAGCCGCCGGAAAAGCTCTTGGCCGGCCGCTGCTGCGCCTCGTGGTCGAAGCCGAGGCCGGCAAGGATGCTTGCCGCGCGCGCTTCGGCCGAATGGGCGCCGATATCGGTGAGGCGGGTCTGGATCTCGGCGATGCGATGCGGATCGCTCGCCGTTTCCGCCTCCCTGACGAGGGCGGCGCGCTCCTTGTCGGCGGCAAGCACGATCTCGATGAGCGGATCGTCCGTGCCGGGCGCTTCCTGCGCCACCTGGCCGATGCGCGCGTTCTTCGGCAGCGAGATCGTGCCGGCCTCGGGCGCAAGGTCGCCGGTGATGATGCGGAACAGCGTGGACTTGCCGGTGCCGTTGCGGCCGACGAGGCCCGCCTTCGTGCCCGCCGGCAGCGAAACGGAAGCATTGTCGATGAGGAGACGCCCCGCGACGCGGGCGGTGAGGCCGGAAATGGTGATCATGCCGGCTCTATAGAGCAATTCCAGCAAAAGTGCGAAGCGGTTTTGCGTCCGGAATTGCGCCGGACGAAGAGGGGGCAATTCCAGCAAAAGTGTAAAGCGGCTTTGCGGCGAGGATCGTCAGGCCGCGTTGCCCGAACGATAGAGCCGGCCCGACCGTTCGGCGACCTCGGCCGAATAGATGCGCAGCGCAATGCCGCTGTCGGCGGCATAGGCGAGCGCCCGGTCGGCCTGCTCGTAGAGCGCCATCGGCGTTTCGGCCGAATCCGTCAGCGAGACGCCGGCGGTCAGCGTGAGGAAGCCGGCCGGCAGCTCGCGGTCGAGGAAGGGGAAGGGCCGTTCGGCCACGCGCCCGGCGACACGTCTTGCAATGGTGACGGCGATCTCGCGGTTGACGTCGCAGAGCAGCAGGCAGAAGAGGTCCGGTCCCGTCCGCGCGACGAAATCGTTCTTCTTGACCGACTGGCGGAAGATCGCGGCAAGGCGCTTCAGCGTCTTTTCCGCCGCCCCTGCCGGATGCGTCTCGGCGAATTCCTTGAGCTGCTCGACCCGGAAGAGGAGGAGGGCGGCGGTATTGCCCTCGGCCTCCTCCTGGAAGAAGCGCTTCAGGCGGCCGATGAGCGCCGCCTGGTTGGCAAGCCCGGTGACCGGGTCGTGGGTCAGCGCCTCGCGGCTGACGGCAAGGCCCGAGCGCAGGCCGTCGAGATGGGCCTGGAGGTCGCCCATCTTCGCAGCCGTGGCCCGGTCGGCGCCGAGAATGCCGCGCACGAGCGAGAGCAGGCGGCCCGTGTCGGTCGAAAAGTCGGAAATGCCGAGCACCGGGTCGTCCTTCATCCGCCCGGCGATCTCCTCCAGTTCCTGCACCGCGGCGGCGCGCTGGCGCTGGTTCTCCTCCGCCGTGCGGGAGATTTCGGAAAGCACGCGCACCGCTTCGCCCGCGGCCTGCCCGGCGGCGAGCACGTTATGGCTCGGCAGGGAATGCCTGAGGGCGATCGAATCGAGCATCGCCTGGTCGGGCGCCTTGCCGAGCGTCGCGATCTCGCGCGCGACGCCCGCATTGCCGTTCAGCGCCTCGAACAGGAGTTCGTAGTTGCGCGGCAGCGCGGCAATGCCGAGGCTGGCCATGGCATGGGCGATGCGCGCCATGATCGGCGGAACCGCCGGTTGTATGTCCCTGGGGGCGGAGGTGGCTTTGCTGCTCATGAAACGCCATTGGATGAGCGCGGCGGAACGCCTGCGCGGGGTCGGATCGATTGGCGTAACTATCGGATTGCGCGGTTAATTTTACGTGTGCTGAAGAAAAAATCGAGACAAATTGACGAACGGCAATTCTGGCCGCCTCAGGCCATACGGCGGGCGAGTGGGATTGCACGCATGACCTGTCCGATCACCGCCAGCCGGCGAGGGCTCTCTTCGCGAACCGGCCGGTTGTGCTGCAGGTCGCGCATGGCGGCGGCATAGCCCTCGGCGCGTGCCTCGGCCAGCGCCACGTCGAAGGTCTTCTCGATTACCGGATAGCACTCCTCCGGCAGGTAGGCATCGGGGGCGTCGGTGCCGTGGACGCGCGCCATCTTGCAAAGGGTGCTGCCGAGCAGGGCGGCCCATTCCTCGGTCGTTCTTGCCATTGTTCGTCCTCTCTCCGGGCAAGGCGGCGCCCTTCGGCGCCGGCCTCGATGGCAGCGACTATCCCAGCATCGGCCTTTCCTGCCTGTCACCTGGGTGACAGGCGGAGCCGCCCCCGCGCCCCGATGCCGGATACTCCCGTAGCAGAAGAGTGTATCACCGCTATTGCAGGAATCGAAGCGGCCGCTCGCCGCTAAATCGCCAGGAAATCCGGCCTCTCGCTGCGCAGGAAAAAGAGAAGGTCGAGCGCAAGGCTCGGGCCGCCGAGCGCCGTCAGCATGGCGTGGCACTGGCCGCGGTGATGGGTCTGGTGGTTGAAGATATGGGCGAGCGCCGGGCCGAGGGGATGGGTGATGCTGCCCGGATTGGTGATCGGGCTATAGGTGAAGTTAGCCGCGATCTTCTCCTCGGTCAGCGAATCGACGAAGGCGGCAAGGCGCGCGTCCTCCTCCTGCCGCGCCTGGCGAAGGCCGGCGAAATCCTCGAAAAGGATGGTGTCGAGGCGCGTCGGCGCATCCCCGGCGCCCGTGAAGCGCTTCATCCAGATGCGGTCGGCCACCAGCAGATGGTTCAGCGTGCGGTGCAGCGAGCCGAAGAAGGCGCCGAGGTCCTTGCGCCGTGCCTCGTCCGAAAGGGCGCCGACCGCCTCGTAGAGCGTGCGGTTGGCCCAGGCATTGTAGGCGGTGAACATGCGGTATTGATCGAGCATCGTGGCCTCCTGATTCATCCGGACTATAGAACGGGGCTTCGTCAGCGGCGTGAATGCCATCCATGAAATTATCTGATTTGCCACGCGCGCAATGCTGCGGTCCAATGCGGCACATCAGCAAACGAGGCCTTCATGACGCGACTGCTCTATGCCCTTTGCGCCGCCGATCCGGCGCGCCAGTTCTCGCCCCATGTCTGGAAGACGGTCATGTCGCTCGCCCACAAGGGTCTCGACTACGAGACGGTGCCGGTTCCCTTCACCGACATCCCGGCCATCGAGGGCGGTTGCACGGCGACGGTGCCGCTCCTGCGCGACGGCGAGAGGCTGGTGCGCGACAGCTTCGACATCGCGCTCTATCTCGACGAGGCCTATCCCGACCGGCCCTCGCTGTTCGGCGGGGAGGGCGGCAAGGCCATGGCCCGCTTCATCGAGAACTGGTCGCAATCGGCGCTGCACATGGCCGTCACCCGCATCGCCATCCTCGATATCCACGACATGCTCGCGCCGAAGGACCAGGCCTATTTCCGCCGCAGCCGGGAGGAACGCCTCGGCGCCTCGCTGGAGGAGATCGCGGCGGCCGGGCGGGCCGAGGTCGAGGGGTTTGCCAAGAGGCTCCAGCCGCTGCGCAACATGCTGAAGGCGCAGCCCTTCATCGGCGGGGAAGGCCCGCTCTTTCCGGATTACATCGTCTTCGGCGCGCTGCAATGGCTGCGCACGACCGCGGGCACGAAGGTGCTGGCGGAGGACGACCCGGTCGCCGGCTGGTTCGCCCGTTGCCTCGATCTCCACGGCGGCATCGGCCATCGCGTGACGGCGGCATGAAACTTTGCCGCTGAAGTCGCCAAACGCCGCCACCCCCTTGTTTTGCCGGGCGTTGGCGGCTATTGAACCGCCACTTTCACCGGAAAACCAAGGGAAACGGGAAAATGGCGATTGAACGCACCTTTTCGATGATCAAGCCGGACGCGACGAAGCGCAACCTGACCGGCGCCATCACCAAGATGCTGGAAGACGCGGGCCTGCGCGTCGTTGCTTCCAAGCGCGTCTGGATGAGCCGCCGCGAAGCCGAAGGCTTCTACGCCGTCCACAAGGAACGTCCGTTCTTCGGCGAGCTGGTCGAAGGCATGACCTCCGGCCCGACGGTCGTCCAGGTTCTCGAGGGCGAGAACGCCATCCTGAAGAACCGCGAAGTCATGGGCGCCACCAACCCGGCGAACGCCGACGAAGGCACCATCCGCAAGACCCACGCGCTCTCGATCGGCGAGAACTCCGTCCACGGCTCCGACGCCCCGGAAACGGCTGCCCAGGAAATCAAGTACTGGTTCTCCGACACCGAAATCGTCGGCTGATCCGCACGCCTTCGACATGAAAAGACGGGGCCGAAAGGCCCCGTCTTGCTTTTGACCGGGCTGCCCCGTCCATCCACGCCCCATCCGCGGCCGTGGATCCTCGGCTCAGGGCCGAGGATGACGGCGTGCAGGCGGCGATGCCGGCTATCAAACCGGAACCGTCGTTCCGCCAACCTCTCCTTCGTCATGGCCGGGCTTGACCCGACCATCCATGCCTCTCGGCCCTGCCTCAGATGGGGCACTTCGCCGTTTCGAAATGCGCGGGGGGCTTGCCGTCCTTGAAGACCTCCGGGTTCTTGTCGTAGCCCGGGCCGACGATCAGGGGCTTTGCCGGCAGGATGTCCTGGTCGGCGTTCGAGGTCACCTTCGTCTCCAGCGATTGCAGGCGCGCGCCGTCCGGGCCGATCACGGCGATGGCGACGGAATAGGGCCGGTCCTTCTTCACGCAGGTTATGTCCGGGCTTTCCAGCACGACGCGCGTCTGGTTCGCAAAGACCTTCCGCTCCAGCAGCAGCGGGTCGCCGCCCGCCGGGTTCTCGAACTCCACCTTCACGACGGACCCGTCCGGCAGCGGCTGCACCTTGTCGAGCGTCACGATATAGGTCGCGTAGGCGAGGCGGTAGTTGAAGACGAACATGCGGCCCGTCAGCTTCAACGGGTCCGGCCCGCTCTCGCGCTGGCAGGCGGAAAGGGCAAGCGGCAGCAGGATCGACAACAGGACGCGCTTCATGGCCGGGGCTCCTCCCTCGTGCGGCGATAATGGCGGCTCGCCTTCACCCGGTTGCCGCAGACGGCCATGTCGCACCAGGCGCGCGAGCGGTTGCGGCTGCGGTCGAGGAAGAGCCAGTGGCAGTTCGGGCAGATCTTCAGCCGTTCCGGCTCCGGCCGGGACAGGAGCAGGAGGGCAGAACGGGCCGTCGCCGTATCCAGCGCCTGCGGCCGCTCGCCGGAGTGCCTGAGCGTCGCCGAGATGGCGTCGAGGAGGTCGGCGAGCAGGGCCGGCTTGCCCGCACCGAGGATTTCCGCGCGAAAATGCCGGTCGATGGCCTCGCGCAGCGCAAGGAAATCTTCCCGCGCGTCCTTTCGCACCGGCTCCAATGCCCCGAACAGGCCGTGTTCCGCGCCGTGCCGGGCAGCGCCTGCCGGGAAGGCGTCGAGCGTCGCCGGGTCGGCGAAGCGGTCGACCCGGCGTTCGGGATCGGCGCGCAGCACCACGGAATTGGCGACGTCCAGCGCAAGCGCCCCGCCGGAGAAGCGATGTCGGGTCCAGGAAAAGGTCATGCGATATTCTAACTGGTAAAAGCAATTTTGCCAGTTATAATTTCACACACGAAACGCCGCCGGAAAGCGCCATGGCCTATTTCCTCCAGCAGATCGCCAATGCCCTGCCTGTCGCCGCGCTCTATGCGGCGCTCGCCTTCGGCTATTCGATCGCCTTCGCCGTGACGCGCCGGGCCGATGTCGCCTATGGCGCGCTCTTCGCCTTCGCCGCGCAGATGTTCGTGCTCTTCGCCGGCTACGGCTGGAACAGGCTTTGGCTGGTGCTGCCGGCCGCGCTCGTCCTCGGTGCGGCGATGGCGCTGGTCTACGGCGTCGGTGCCGGCCTGGTCGTCGGGCGCCACGTCATGCGCCCGCTCGCCTTTTCCTCGGACAATACGGTGGTGGTGGCCGCGCTCGGCGTCGTGCTGGTGCTGATGGAGACCGCGCGGCTTGCCTCCGAAACGCGCAGCCTCTGGCTGCCGCCGCTGCTCGGCACGCCGGTGCGGCTGTGGGGCGATCCGGCCTTTCCGATCGTGCTGACGGTGCTGCAGCTCCTCAACACGGCGGCGATGGTCGCGCTCGTCGCCGCCGGCCATCTCTTCCTCGTCCGCTCCGCATGGGGGCGGCGCTGGCGCGCGGTGTCGCAGGACCGGCAGGCGGCGGAACTGTGCGGAGTGGATGCGGCGGGCGTCTATCTCGGCGCCTATGTGCTTGCCGCGCTCATCGCCAGCATCACCGGCATCCTCGCCGTTTCCTACTACGGCAACATGGATTTCGGTGCTGGTCTCGTCTTCGGCGTGAAGGTGCTGTTCATCGCCGCCATCGGCGGGGCAGGGGCGCCGCTCCTCTCCGCCCTCGGCGGCGCGGCGATGGGGCTCGCCGAAACGCTCTGGAGCGCCTACGGCGATTTCCTCTGGCGCGACCTCGTGATCTTTTCCGCGCTGGTGCTGCTGCTGGTGATCTTCCGCCGGGAGCGGCCGGTGCCGTAGCGGCGTTCCGTGTGGCATGGATCCTCGGGTCAAGCCCGAGGATGACGGAAGAAGAGAGGGGGGCGACCAAAGCGGCGGCTCCGCATGCCGAACCGTTCAAGAGGCAGGCAATCTCTCCTCCCCTCCGTCATCCTCGGGCTTGACCCGAGGATCCACCGACACGGCACAACGCGAACGAGGTCTAAGACCACTTCTCCCGCGCCCGGTCGTCGCTGTCCTTGGCGTCGACCCAGCCGCCTTGGGAACCGTCGGCGAAGTGTTCCTTCTTCCAGAAGGGGGCGGAGGTCTTGAGGTAGTCCATGACGAAGGACGCGCCGTCGAAGGCGGCGTGGCGGTGCGGGGCGAGGGCGACGACGAGGACGATGTTCCCGCCCGGCGCGATCTTGCCGACCCGGTGGATGGCGGCGATGCCGAGGAGCGAGAAACGCTCCACCGCCGTACGGCAGATGCGGCCGATCTCGGCCTCGGCCATGCCGGGATAATGCTCCAGTTCCAGCGCGGAAAGCCGGCCGCCCTCGTCGCGGCAAAGGCCGGTGAAGGTGACGACGGCGCCGGCGGCCGCGCTTCCGGCCGTCAGCCGCGCGGTCTCGGCGGCCGCGTCGAAATCCTCGCGCTGGACGCGCACGACGACCGGAGCCGGAACGCCGCCGGCCATGGTCAGCCTCCCGTCATCGGCGGGAAGAGGGCGATCTCGCGTGCGCCGGCTATCGTCTCGTCGTGCTCGACATGTTCCTGGTCGACGGCGATGCAGATGACCTTCTCATGCTCCAGCGCGTGGGCATATTCCTCGCCGCGCGTCTTGAGGTGGCGCAGGAGGTCGGCCCCGGTCTTCACCGCGGCGGGAAGGTCGATCTCCTCCTCGCCCTTGCCGATGCGCTCGCGGACCCAGGCGAAATAGACGAGCTTCGTCATGCTATTCGTCCACGATATGCTTCAGGCCCACGCGGAAATAGTCGTAGCCGGTATACATGGTGATGAGCGCGGCGACCCAGAGCAGGCCGATGCCGATCTCGGTCGTATAGGGCAGAACCTTGTCACCGGCGGGGCCGGCCAGCAGGAAGGCGATGGCGAACATCTGGATCGTCGTCTTCCACTTGGCGATGCGCGTCACCGGCACGGAGACCTTGAGGTCGGCGAGATATTCGCGAAGGCCCGAGACGAGGATCTCGCGGCACAGGATGATGATGGCCGCCCAGATCGACCAGCCGGCAATGGTGCCGTCGGCGGCCATCAGCAGCAGCACCGAGGCGACCAGCAGCTTGTCGGCGATCGGGTCGAGCATGCGGCCGATGTTCGACGTCTGGTTCCAGATGCGGGCGAGATAGCCGTCGAGGTAATCCGTCACCGAGGCGGCGACGAAGAGCCAGAAGGCCGTCCAGCGGGCGAAATCCGACGATTCCAGCCGCCCCTCGATGAAGAAGCACAGGACGATCAGCGGAACGGCGATGATCCGGCCATAGGTGAGGAGATTCGGGATGCTGTATGCGCGGGAAGCCATGGAATCTTCAGTCTCTACGATTTTGGGTTAGATGAGGTCTTTGTGACTGTGCCGTCAACCTTTGTTTCCGGCAATTCTTGGCGAATTTACGGAGCCGCGCGTATTGTCGCGGTTTCCCGCCGTCTTTTGTCCGAAACGGACCGCCCGGGTCAGGTCGGCGGCTTGCCGTCTGTGGTGAAGGTGGCCGAGAAGGCGCCGCCGCTGGAAAGCCTGCCCTCGCAGGAAACGGTCATCGGCCCCTGCATGGGATTGCCGAAGCGGCAGGTGCCCGTCGCGGACAGGACGTCCGGCTTGTCCGGCGTATCCTTGCGGGTCATGATCACCTTGTCGAGATCGACCACGTCGGTGTCCGGCGTCGGATTGTCGCCGTCCATGCCGCTGAAGGTGACGATGCGCCCGTCCGCCAGCACGAAGTAGAAGCCGGTGCGGCCATCGGGATAGGTGACGTTGAGGAGCTTGCCCGTGCAGGTATCGGTCAGCGTCCTTTTGCCGACGACGAGTTTGCCGCAACGGCCGCTCACGCTTACCATCTGCGCGTCGCCCACCCTGGTCTGTGCGTCGGCGGGCGCTGCCAGGAGGAGAAGGCCGGCGGCAAGGGCAGGTGTCTGGTAGGGGCAGGCGGTCATCGGCTTCTCCCGGTGAGGACGTCCGCCGCCATGCTAGCACCCGCCCCGGGTCCGGGCCAGCTAACCCGCCGCATCCTCGTGAAAATGGTTGTAGACGAGGCGGGCGACGCTTTCGGAAATGCCGGCGACGGCCATGAGGTCGGCCATCGCCGCGCGCGAGACGGCCTTCGCCGTGCCGAAATGCTGGAGCAGCGCGCGCTTTCGCGTCGGGCCGATGCCGGCGATCTCGTCGAGCGGGTTCCTGACCATCTCCTTCTTGCGCCGCGCCCGGTGCGAGCCGATGGCGAAGCGGTGCGCCTCGTCGCGCAGGCGCTGCACGAAATAGAGCACGGGATCGCGCGGCGGCAGCGAGAAGTCGGCAATGCCCTTCATGAAGAAGCGCTCGCGTCCCGCCTCGCGGTCGGCGCCTTTGGCGACACCGATGGCGATCACCTGGTCGGTGATGCCGAGCTCTTCGAGGATGGCGCGCACCGCCGTCATCTGCCCCTGGCCGCCGTCGATGAGGATGACGTCCGGCCAGGCGGGGAAGGGCAGGTCCGCCGCCTCCGCACCCTGATCGGCCTTGCGGTCCGGCAGGCCCTCTTCCTTGATGAGGCGCGAGAAGCGCCGGGTCATCACTTCCTTCATCATGCCGAAGTCGTCGCCGGGGGTGATTTCGGTCGATTTGATGTTGAACTTGCGGTACTGCCCCTTCACGAAGCCTTCCGGCCCCGCCACCACCATGCCGCCCACGGCATTGGTGCCCATGATGTGCGAGTTGTCGTAGATCTCGATGCGGCGCGGCACGTAAGGCAGCTTGAAGGTCGCGGCGAAGCCTTCGAGCAGGCGCGACTGCGAGGCCGTCTCGGCGAGCTTGCGGCCGTGCGCCTCGCGGGCATTGGCCACCACATGGTCGACGAGGTCCTTCTTCTCGCCGCGCTGGGGCACGGAGATCGCGACCTTGTGGCCGGAGCGTTCGGTGAGCGCCTGCGAGAGAAGATCCATCTCCTCGACGGTTTCGGAAAGGAAGATCTGCCGGGGACAGGGCTTGTCGTCGTAGAACTGGGCGAGGAAGGCGTTGAGCACCTCGGCGCCCGTAAGCTGCGGGTCGGCCTTCGGGAAATAGGCGCGGTTGCCCCAGTTCTGCCCGGTGCGGAAGAAGAAGACCTGGATGCAGGAAATGCCGCCCTCGTGGTGGATGGCGAAGACGTCCGCCTCCTCCACGCCCGCCGGATTGATGCCCTGGTGGCTCTGGACATGCGAGAGCGCGGCCAGCCGGTCGCGATAGACGGCGGCGCGCTCGAAATCGAGGTCCTCGGCGGCGGCGTTCATGGCCTCGGCCATCTGCGCCTTCACCTTCTGGCTCTTGCCGGACAGGAAGTCCTTCGCCTCCTGCACCAGGTCGGCATAGCCTTCGTCGCTGATCTCGTGCGTGCAGGGGGCCGAACAGCGCTTGATCTGGTAGAGCAGGCACGGGCGCGTGCGCGTCTCGAAGACGCTGTCCGTGCAGGTGCGCAGCAGGAAGGCGCGCTGCAGCGAGTTGATCGTGCGGCCCACGGCCCCCGCCGAGGCGAAGGGGCCGAAATAGTCGCCCTTGCGGCTGCGCGCGCCGCGATGCTTGAAGATGGCCGGCGCGCGGCTGTCGCCGGTCACGAGGATATAGGGGAACGACTTGTCGTCGCGCAAAAGCACGTTGAAGCGCGGCCGCAGGCGCTTGATGAGGTTCGCTTCCAGCAGCAGCGCCTCGGTCTCGGTGCGCGTGGTGACGAACTCCATGTTCGCCGTCTGCCGGATCATCTGCGTGATGCGGTTGGAATGGCCGCGGCCCTGCGCATAGTTCGTCACGCGCTTCTTGAGGCTGCGCGCCTTGCCGACATAGAGCACGTCGCCGTCGGCATTGAACATGCGGTAGACGCCGGGGCTGTTCGGCAGGCGCTTGACGAAGAGCTGGATCAGCTCGGCGCCGATGAGGCCCTGCGGCACGTCGCCGCCTTCGTTCCAGTCGATGCCGGGCGTGGCGAGGCCGGATGCGGGCCCGCCTTCGGCCGGGCTTTCGACAAGCTCGTCCTCGTCGTCCGTCTCGTTCTCGTCATAGAGGATGCCGCCATCCTCCACCTTCCGGCTGTTCATTCCGTGATCTCCGCGACGTCGGGGGTTTCCCAGGCGAGATGCTGCCCGCCGTCGAGCGCTATCATTTGCCCCGTAATGGACGGCGTGTCGAACAAAAAGCGAACCGTGCGGCCGAATTCCGCAAGATCGGGGCCGCGGCGCAGGATCAATCCGTCGAGCTGGGCCTGGAAATCGGTGTCGCTCTGCCGCTCGTTAGGCAGCGACGGGCCGGGGCCGATGGCGTTGACGCGCACCTGCGGGGCAAAGGTCTG
The DNA here is from genome assembly GCF_014203155.1 of Shinella fusca. Classification (GTDB taxonomy): domain Bacteria; phylum Pseudomonadota; class Alphaproteobacteria; order Rhizobiales; family Rhizobiaceae; genus Shinella; species Shinella fusca. The sequence goes on along the minus strand of NZ_JACHIK010000008.1, from coordinate 66,222 downwards.
CGCCATGGTGCGCGTCGCCATCCAGAGCGCCGCCTTGGAGAGCGTGTAGGAATAATAGCGCGGCGTCGGGTTCCAGACGCGCTGGTCGATGATGTTGACGATGGAGCCCGCCGTGCCTGCGGGAAGCTGCCGCACGAAATCGCGCGCAAGGACGGACGGCGCCTTCACATGCACCGCCACATGCCGGTCGAGCAGGGCTGCGTCGAAGGTCTCGACCGTATCCGGCTTGAAGAGGGAGGCGTTGTTGACGAGAAGGTCGAGCGGGCCGACGGCGGCCACCGCCGCCTCGATCAGCCCGGCGGTCGCCGCCTCGTCCGCAAGGTCGCAGGAAAGGGCGGCCGCTTTCACGCCTTGCTCCCGCAGCGAACGGGCGAGGGCTTCCGCCTCTTCGAGCGACGTGTTCGCATGGATGGCGAGCGAGAAACCATGCGCGGCGAGATCGTCCACGATGGCCTTGCCGATCCGCTTCGCGCCGCCCGTCACGAGGGCCGTCTTTAGGGGCTGCTTCAAGAAAAGTCCGTCCTGCCGATTCACTTGGTTGACCGGCCAAAGATATAGACATTCGCGCGCAGGCTTAAACTCCCCCGGAGAAAAGGTTTCGGAAAATTTAACCTCAAAGCCATGGAAGAAGTAGATTTAAGTATATTCTGCCGGTTTCCTTCAATATTTGAATTATGGTTAACAAATTCCATGTTGTGGAAAAGTCACATCCAATTTGTGCCGCCTCGCTGCCACAATCATATCACAATTTGGCTCTTCCATTTCCTCAATCTTTATTCAATTTCCCCTCAACCGGGCGGGACTGAATTGGAATGACGATGCCCGATCGCCTCCCAGAAAAGGGCGTCGTTCAGTAAAGGAGAATATCATGCGTACACTCATCGCAACCCTCATCGCTTCGACCGTTTCCCTGGCCGCCTTCCAGGTCGCACAGGCTGCCGACGCCATCGACGAAGTTCCGCAGGCTCCGGCCGCCGACTATTCCGAGCCGGTCGCAAGCGGCAACTGGGCCGGTGCCTATGTCGGTGGTACGGCAAGCTGGCAGCGCGCCAAGATGAACGACGCCAAGGGCAATGCCATCGGCGGCGGCGTCTACGGCGGCTACAACATGCAGAGCGGCCAGATCGTCTACGGCGGTGAAACCGACCTGAACTACTCGGGCGTCGACACCCATAACGGCGGCATCACCACCCAGCAGGGCCTCAACGGTTCGCTGCGCGGCCGCGTCGGTATCGACCTCAACCCGGTCCTTCTCTACGGCACGGCCGGTCTTGCGGCCTCCAACGTCGAAGTGAAGAACGCTGCCGGCGCCAGCGACGACCACACGGCTCTCGGCTGGACGGCCGGTGTCGGTGCGGAAGCCTTCGTGACCAACAACATCACGGCTCGCGTCGAATACCGCTACAGCGACTACCAGAAGAAGAACTACGACCTCGGCGCCACCACGGTTCGCGCCGATGACAAGGACCACGCCGTCCGCGTCGGTCTCGGCGTCAAGTTCTAAGCCGAACGGCTCCGCACGACAGGAAAGGCCCTCCGCGAGGAGGGCCTTTTTTCGTTCGGGCTCAGGCCTTGAATTTGGCGTAGTCCGGGAAGACGGCCTCGAAGCGCGAGAGATAGCGCTTCAGCTTCGGCCGGCCGCGCTGCCACTGGCCGGCAAAGCGCAGCTCGATGTAGCGCAGCATGGCGGCAAGCGCGAAATGGCCGCCGTTCGGCTTCTTGCCGAGGCGCGGCATGTTGGCCTCCAGGTGATCGAGCGCCCGTTCCACCTTCTGCCACTGCCGGTCGATCCAGCCCTGGTGGATCTTTTCCTCCGGGCGCATGCGCCGCTCGTAGACGATGGAGAGCAGACAGTCGCAGATGCCGTCGGCCGTCGCTTCCAGGATGTCCGCTTCCGTGCGCTTTGCGGCATTGCGCGGATAGAGCGCGCCGCGCGTCTGGCGGTCGATGTAGTTCATGATCGCCCGGCTGTCGTAGACCGAAAGGCCCTCGTCGGTGACGAGCACCGGGATCTTGCCGAGCGGGTTGACGGCGGCAAGCTCCGGCGGGGTCGTCGAGGTGTCGACGGCGACGGCCTCGGCGGGAAGCCCCGCATAGAGCGCGGCCATGCGCACCTTGGTGGAGTAGGGCGAGGCGTCGGAATAGAAGATCTTCATGGTTCGGCTCCTGAAAGAGGCGGCTAGCGGATGGGCGGCTGCTGGATGGACCCGGCGCGGCAGCCGGCCCGGTCGACGGCGGGGCAGGGGCGGAAGGCAAGGTCGGCCGTCATGCAGATGCGTACCTCCTCCAGCCGCCCGCCCGCGCAGGTGACGGCGATGCCGTTGCGCGCAAGGCCCGGATTGGCGGCGGTGAAGGCCTCTTCCACCGCATCGGGCGAAAGGCGCGCGGCCTTGTGCGCGGCATCGAGCTCCGCCGGGACGCGGACGCGCTCGAAGGCCGCGCGGGCGACGGTGAAATATTCCTTCTGCGAAAGGCCGGAACAACTGCCGTGCTTGCGCCATTCGTGGCCGATCAGGCCCATCGAGGGGATGATGTCGAGCAGCGTGCGGCCGAGGCTTTCGGGCACGCGGTCCGGTTCGCGCGTCGCGCAATATTCGGGGTAGCCCCGGTCGTTCTGCGGCCAGAGCCCGTGCAGGATGAAGCCGTGATCCTCGCCGCGCCGGCATTGCTGCGTGCGGCCGCCGGCATCGTTTTCCGCGCACCAGGTCGGCGACCAGGAAAGCGAGAGGACGTAGAAGTCGAAGCCTTTTCCGCGTGGAACCTCCGTCTTTGCCAGCGGCGCCTTGCGGCTTGCCTCCGTCTTCGGCTTTTCCGCCGGCTTCTCCTCGCTGCAGGCGGCCAGCGCGGCAAGGCCGGCGGCGAGCAGGCAGAAGAGGCGGGCGGAAAGGGGCATCGTCAGGGTCTCCGGTTCGGCGGGCGATTGTTGCCGCCGCCGGGCAAAGGTCAAGGGGCCTTCGCCTCGCCGGCGATCCAGAAGCTGCGCGCCGAGGCGAAACGGTCCTGCGCCAGCCGCTCCTTGAGGAAGGGCAGCAGCACGTCGAGTTCCTGCTTGAGCGTATAGGGCGGGTTGACGACGATGAGGCCGGAGCCCGTGAGCCCCGTCGTCTCGCGGTCGCTCCGCACGACAAGCTCGGCGCAGAGCATCTTGGGAATGCCCGTCTCCTTCAGCGCCTTGTGGAAGGCGGCGACGGGCGCTCCCTTCTTCAAGGGATACCACAGGCAATAGACCCCGCCGGCAAAGCGGCGAACGGCTTTTTCGAGCCCGTCCACCAGCCGCTCGTACTCGCCCTCGACCTCGAAGGGCGGATCGACCAGCACGATGCCGCGCTTTTCCTTCGGCGGCAGGTGCGCACCGAGCGAGAGCCAGCCGTCGAGACGGGTGATGCGGCTCTGGAAGTCGCCGTCGAAGAGCCGGTGCAGCGTCTCGTAGTCGTCCGGATGCAGCTCCATGGCGGAGAGCCGGTCCTGCGGGCGGAAGAGCATGCGGGCAAGTTTCGGCGAGCCGGGATAAAGGGTTAGCCCGCCTTGCGGATTCAATGTGCGAACGGCTTCAAGATATGGTGCAAGGATCGCGGCCGCCTCGGCCGGCATGTCGCCGTCCAGCAGCCGGCCGATCCCGTCCTTCCATTCGCCGGTCTTCTGCGCCTCCTGGCTGGAAAGGTCGTAGAGGCCGATGCCGGCATGGGTGTCGAGCACGCGGAAGGCCTTGTCCTTGCCCTGCATGTAGAGGACGAGGCGGGCGAGGACGGCATGTTTCAGCACGTCCGCGAAATTGCCGGCATGGTAGATGTGGCGATAGTTCATGCGGGATAACGCGCCCTGATGCGACGATGAATTGTTGCGATGGCCGAACGTTTTGCCTTTTGGCCGTTCCGGCTCTGTCCTATAGAAAAGCCATGAACGTTGCGACCCCCAATCTCGGAAAACCGCGCATCGGCCATTCGGCCTGTCCGCACGACTGTCCCTCCACCTGCGCGCTCGATGTCGAGATCAGCGCGGACGGCCGCATGGGCCGCGTCAAGGGCAGCGCCGACAACAGCTACACGGCCGGCGTCATCTGCGCCAAGGTCGCCCGCTATGCCGACCGCCTCTACCATCCCGACCGGCTGATGAAGCCGTTGGTGCGCCGGGGCGAGAAGGGCAGCGGCGACTGGGCCGACATCTCCTGGGAGGCCGCGCTCGACGCCATCGCCGAGAACTTCGTCAAGGCCGAGCAGAAACACGGCAGCGAGGCCGTCTGGCCTTATTTCTACGCCGGCACGATGGGGCTCGTGCAGCGCGATTCCATCGAGCGCCTGCGTCATGCCAAGCGCTATTCCGGCTTCTTCGATTCCATCTGCACCAATCCCGCCTGGACCGGCTTCACCATGGGCGCCGGCACGCTGCGCGGGCCCGATCCGCGCGAGATGGCGAAGTCCGATTGCGTGGTGATTTGGGGCACGAACGCCGTCTCCACGCAGGTCAACGTGATGACCCACGCCGTAAAGGCGCGCAAGGAGCGGGGTGCGAAGATCGTCGTCGTCGACGTCTATGACAACCCGACGATGAAGCAGGCCGACCTCGCGCTGAAGCTGCGCCCCGGCACGGACGCGGCGCTCGCCTGCGCCGTCATGCACGTCGCCTTCCGCGACGGCCATGCCGACCGCGCCTACATGGAAAAGTTCGCCGACGACCCGGCCGGCCTCGAGGCCCATCTTGCAAGCCGCGATCCCGTCTGGGCGGCGGCGATCACCGGCCTCTCGGTGGAGGAGATCGAGGCCTTCGCCGCATTGGTCGGGCGCACGAAGCGCAGCTTCTTCCGCCTGGGCTACGGCTTTTCGCGCGGGCGCAACGGCGCGGTCTCCATGCACGCGGCGCTTTCCATCGCCACCGTGCTCGGCTCCTGGCAATATGAGGGCGGCGGCGCCTTCCACAGCAATTCCGGCATCTTCCACCTGCGCCGGTCCGAGCTGATGGGCCTGAAGCTCGTCGACCCGGATATCCGCGTGCTCGACCAGTCGCAGATCGGTCCCATCCTGACGGGGGATCCCGTGGCGCTGCGCGGTCGAGGGCCCGTGACGGCGATGCTCATCCAGAACACCAATCCCGCGAATGTCGCACCCGAACAGCGCCTCGTGAAGCGGGGCTTCCTGCGCGAGGATATTTTCGTCGCCGTCCACGAGCAGTTCATGACCGATACGGCGAAACTCGCCGATATCGTGCTGCCCGCCACCATGTTCGTCGAGCATGACGACATCTATCGCGGCGGCGGCCACCAGCATATCCTGCTCGGGCCGAAGCTCGTCGAGCCGCCCGCGACGGTGCGCACCAATCTCTTCGTCATCGAGGAACTGGCAAAACGCCTCGGCGTCGCCGACATGCCGGGCTTCGGCCTTTCCGAGCGCGAGCACATCACGCGCATGCTGCCCTATTACGAAACGGACTTCGACGGGTTGAAGGAAGAAAGGTGGATCGACTGCCAGCCGGATTTCGAGGCCTCGCATTTCCTCAAGGGCTTCGGCTTCCTGGACGGAAAATTCCGCTTCCGCCCGGACTGGACGGGAACGCCCGCGCCCAACAAGCCGCCCAAGGTGCTCGGCGCCTTCGGCCCGCACGCGGCGCTGCCGGTCCTTCCGGATTATGTCGAGGTCATCGAGGCGGCGGACGAAGAGCATCCCTTCCGCCTCGCCACCTCGCCGAACCGCTCCTTCCTCAATTCCACCTTCAGCGAGACGAAGGTTTCGCGTGAGCGCGAGGGCCGGCCGGAGGTGATGATCCATCCCGAGGATGCGGCGGCCAACGGCATCGAGGACGGCGCGGTCGTGCGCCTCGGCAACACGCGCGGGGATATCCGCCTCCATGCCCGCATCACGGGCGAGGCCAAGCCCGGCGTGCTGATCGCCGAGGGCATCTGGCCGAACTCCGCCCATCTCGACGGCGAGGGCATCAACGTGCTGACGGGGTCCGATCCCATCGCGCCCTATGGCGGCGCGGCCTTCCACGACAACCGCGTCTGGCTGCGCAAGGCCTGAGGAGTTTTCATGCCGGCCGAAACCGTTTCGCCCATCCGCATCGTCGAGCAGAACACGGTGTGGAAGCGCTTCATTCACCTGCGCACGCTCGTTCTGGAACAGACCCGCAAGGACGGACGCGTCGAATGGCTCGACCGCGAGGTGCATGACCACGGTGCGGCCGCGGCGATCCTGCTGGTCGATCCCGTGCGCCGGTCGGTCGTCCTCGTGCGCCAGTTCCGCCCCGGCGCTTTCTTCGGCGGCCACCCGGACGGCTTCCTCCTGGAGGTGCCGGCCGGCCTTCTCGACGACGACAGCCCGGAAGACGCCATCGCCCGCGAGGCGATGGAGGAGACCGGCTACGCCGTCTCCGACCTCATCCACCTCTTCGACACCTATTCGAGCCCCGGCACGCTGACGGAGCGCGTCTCGTGCTTCGCCGCGCATATCGACAGCGCTAAGCGCGAGGGCCGGGGCGGCGGCGTCGACGGCGAGGGGGAGGACATCGAGATCGTCGAGATGCCGATCGACGAGGCCTGCACCCTCGTTCCCTCCGGCGGCATCGTCGACGCCAAGACGATGATGATGCTGCAATGGCTGATGCTCAATCGGGAGTTTGCCGGCTGAGTGCTGTAGCACCCCCCTCTGGCCTGCCGGCCATCTCCCCCACAAGGGGGGAGATTGGATGTAGGGGCGTTTCGCCAAACTTTGACGCTGTTATTGATTGCCGTCTTCGCTTCTAGCCGATCTCCCTCCTTGTGGGGGAGATGGCCGGCAGGCCAGAGGGGGGTAAATCCGCGACGACGCGCTTTGCTTCCGCAGGCGAATACCCCTCAAGCCTTGACAAACGAGCCCGGCCATGCGCTTTTCCGCGCGATTTTCTTGGGTAGCTGCGCCGGGTTCCTCCCGCGCGGCCCGTCAGCATTTCAGGATACCACGATGCACCGTTACCGCAGCCACACCTGCGCCGCCCTTCGCAAGTCGGATGTCGGCGAGACCGTCCGCCTTTCCGGCTGGGTCCACCGCGTCCGCGACCATGGCGGCGTGCTCTTCATCGACCTGCGCGACCATTACGGCATCACCCAGGTCGTCGCCGACCCCGATTCGAAGGCGTTCAAGCTGGCCGAGGCCGTGCGCGGCGAATGGGTCATCCGCATCGACGGCCTCGTCAAGGCGCGCACCGAGGAGACGGTCAACAAGGCCATGCCGACCGGCGAGATCGAGCTTTACGCCCATGAGATCGAGGTGCTGTCCGCCGCAAAGGAACTGCCGCTGCCGGTCTTCGGCGAGCCGGACTATCCCGAAGACGTGCGCCTGAAGTATCGCTTCATCGACCTCCGCCGCGAGACGCTGCACCGGAACATCGTCAAGCGCACGCAGATCATCTCCGCCATGCGCCGCGGCATGGGCGAGGCCGGCTTTGCCGAATACACGACGCCGATCCTGACGGCCTCCTCGCCGGAAGGCGCGCGCGACTTCCTCGTGCCGTCCCGCATCCACGAGGGCAAGTTCTTCGCCCTGCCGCAGGCCCCGCAGCAGTACAAGCAGCTCCTGATGGTCGCCGGCTTCGACCGCTATTTCCAGATCGCGCCGTGCTTCCGCGACGAGGACCCGCGCGCCGACCGCCTGCCGGGCGAGTTCTACCAGCTCGACGTCGAGATGAGCTTCGTCACCCAGGAAGACGTCTGGGAGACGATGGAGCCGATGATGACGGCCGTGTTCGAGGAGTTTGCCGAAGGCAAGCCCGTCACGAAGAACTGGCCGCGTATTCCCTACGACGAGGCGATCCGCAAATACGGCTCCGACAAGCCGGACCTGCGCAACCCGATCGTCATGCAGGCCGTTACCGACCACTTCGCCGGCTCCGGCTTCAAGGTCTTCGCGAACATGATCGCGTCGAACCCGAAGGTGGAAGTCTGGGCGATCCCGGCCAGGACCGGCGGCTCCCGCGCCTTCTGCGACCGCATGAACGCCTGGGCGCAGTCGACCGGCCAGCCGGGCCTCGGCTACATCTTCTGGCGCAAGGAAGGCGAGAAGCTGGAAGGCGCAGGTCCCCTTGCCAAGAACATCGGCGAGGAGCGCACGGAGGCGATCCGCACCCAGCTTGGCCTCGATGACGGCGATGCCTGCTTCTTCGTCGCCGGCGATCCGGCCAAGTTCTACAAGTTCGCAGGCGAAGCGCGCACCCGCGCCGGCGAGGAACTGAACCTCGTCGACCGCGACCGCTTCGAAATGTGCTGGATCGTCGATTTCCCGTTCTACGAATGGAACGAGGACGAAAAGAAGATCGACTTCGCGCACAACCCCTTCTCCATGCCGCAGGGGGGCCTTGAAGCCTTCGACAGCAAGGATCCGCTGGAGCTCAAGGCCTACCAGTACGACGCCGTCTGCAACGGCTTCGAGATCGCCTCCGGCTCGATCCGTAACCAGTCGCCGGAACTGATGGTCAAGGCCTTCGAGAAGGTCGGCCTCTCGCAGGCCGATGTGGAAGAGCGCTTCGGCGGCCTCTACCGCGCCTTCCAGTACGGCGCCCCGCCGCACGGCGGCTGCGCCTTCGGCATCGACCGCGTGGTCATGCTGCTCGTCGGTGCGAAGAATCTCCGCGAGATCTCGCTCTTCCCGATGAACCAGCAGGCGCAGGACCTCCTGATGAACGCGCCGTCGCCGGCAACGCCGACGCAGCTTCGGGAACTCGCGCTCCGCGTCGTTCCGTCCAAGAAGGACTGAGCCCGCGAAAGGCCGGGCTTGCCCGGCCTCATGCCCCGGCAAGACAGGAAAAAGCCCGGAGCGGCGACGCTCCGGGCTTTCGTGTTTTCGTGGGGTGCCGGAAGGCTTATTCGGCGTTGGCCGTGACGGAGACACCGAGGACCTGCGGAATGGTCTGCGGCGCGCCCATGGCGGCGCCCATGATCATCGGGAACGGCACCGGCTCCTTCGGCTCGGCGCTGATCTTCAGGCTCTTCGGGTCGTCGAGATAGGTGTTCACGGCGGCCGAGATCTGGTTCTGCAGGTCGGGCATGTTGAGCTGGGCGATCATCAGCGGCACCATGCCCTTCAGCGACTGCGCGAGCTGGTCGCCCGTCACGCCCTGTTCCTTGCCGGCATAGTCGAGCAGCTTCTTGGTGATGGAGGCGTCCTCGAAGGTGATGGAGGCGTTGTTGAAGGTGAGCTGCTGGACGAGGCCCATCATGGCCATGCCCATGGCGGCGTTCGCCTCGTCCTTGTTCGGGTTGGCCTCGGCGGTCTTCAGCGCTTCCTGCACGTTCTTCAGGAAGTCGAGCGTGTAGCCGGAGAAGGCAAGGCTGAGGTTCAGGCGGCCGATATCCTTGAAGTCGAAGGCGTATTCGTCCACGGCCAGCTTGCCGCTCGCCAGTTCCCAGCTCCCCGACATGGTGACTTCGCCTTCCAGCGAATGGATGCCGAGCGTGTCCAGCGCGTCCTTGGTCTTGGGGTCCTCGACCGTCGACAGGTCGGCCTTGAGGTCGGAGAGCGTGGCGTCGAATTCGAGGCCGGCATCATCGTCCATGCGCGAGAGGTTCGCTTCCACGCCGGACATGGAGAAGACTTCCTTGCCCTTGGCGGTGACGCTGACCGGGCCGGTGGTGGCCGATTCGTACATCATCAGCGAATCGAGCGTGCCGGGAACGACCTTGCCGGGAATGGAAACGCCGCTTACCGAGATATCCTTCGCCGAAACCGTCGTGTCGGGTTCCGTCACGTTGATGTCCTCGAAGGAGACCGTCTCGATCGTGTAGCCGCCGTCGTCGGCTTCCTCGACGCCTTCCATGGTGACGGTGCCGAGCTTGAGCGGCGCCTCGGAGCCCGTGGCCTTCAGCTCTGCGCCTTCCAGCGTGACGGTCGAGCCATCGACGGCGACGTTCGAGGAGGTGAGGGTGACGCCGCTCGTGGCATAGGTCGCATTCAGCTTGGCCAGCAGGTCCGCACCGTCGAGTGCGAAGGCGGGGCTTGCCAGGGTGGCGAGCGCGGCGCCCGCAAGAAGGGTGCGGAAGTGGGAGGTGCGCATCATGGATAGGCTCTCTTTCTGATTTCTTGGACGGCTGCCTTGCCGTTACCGCTCCTAGACGGGCGGTGCGGCAAATATATTCATGCCGCATGGACTTTCCACGGGATTCTCTGCCCGCCGCGACAGTTTTCGAACAGCCTTTATAAACCGCTATCCACAGCCCGATCGCCCCGATTCCTTGCCGCGAATCGGCAGGAGGTCTAGTCAAGACCCATGGGACAAAACACTTTGCCGCCCGATGGCGGAGACGACCACATTCAACCCGTCGATCTCAAGGCGGCGCTGGAAGAGCGCTACCTTGCCTATGCGCTGTCGACGATCACCCAGCGCGCCCTTCCGGACGTTCGCGACGGCCTGAAGCCGGTGCACCGCCGCATCATCCACGCGATGAGCGAAATGGGCCTTCGGTCCAATTCCTCCTTCAAGAAATGCGCGCGTATCGTCGGCGACGTCATCGGTAAGTTCCACCCGCACGGCGACCAGTCGGTCTACGACGCGCTGGTGCGCCTCGCGCAGGATTTCTCGCAGCGCTATCCCATCGTCGACGGGCAGGGCAACTTCGGCAATATCGATGGCGACAATGCGGCCGCCTACCGATACACCGAGGCGCGCATGACCGAGGTCGCCTCGCTGCTGCTGGAAGGCATCGGCGAGGACGCGGTCGATTTCCGCCCGACCTACAACGAGGAGGACGAGGAGCCGGTCGTCCTGCCGGGTGCCTTCCCGAACCTGCTGGCGAACGGTTCCTCCGGCATTGCCGTCGGCATGGCGACGTCCATTCCCTCGCACAACGCGCATGAACTGTGCGACGCGGCGCTCCATCTCATCCGCAACCCGGAGGCGGATGTCGAAAAGCTCGTCGAATTCGTGCAGGGCCCCGACCTTCCGACCGGCGGCATCATCATCGACAGCCGCGAAAGCATCATCGAGGCCTACAAGACGGGCCGCGGCGGTTTTCGCGTGCGCTCGAAATGGGTGACCGAGGACCTCGGCCGCGGCGGCTACCAGATCGTCGTCACCGAAATCCCCTACCAGGTGCAGAAGTCGCGCCTGATCGAGAAGATCGCTGAGCTGCTGATCGCCCGCAAGCTGCCGCTGCTGGAGGACATCCGGGACGAATCGGCCGAGGACGTGCGCATCGTGCTGGTGCCGAAGAGCCGCACGGTCGATCCGACGATCCTGATGGAATCGCTCTTCAAGCTCTCCGAACTCGAAAGCCGCATCCCGCTCAACATGAACGTGCTCTCCATGGGGCGCGTGCCGAAGGTCATGGGCCTCAAGGACGTTCTCGTCGAATGGCTCGCCCACCGGCGCGAAGTGCTCCAGCGCCGCTCGCGCCACCGGCTTGCCGCCATCGACCGGCGTCTTGAAATCCTCGGCGGCTACCTCGTCGCCTATCTCAACCTCGACGAGGTGATCCGCATCATCCGAGAGGACGACGAGCCGAAGGCCGTCCTCATGGAGACCTTCTCGCTCACCGATGTGCAGGCCGAAGCGATCCTCAACATGCGCCTGCGGTCTCTCCGCAAGCTCGAGGAATTCGAGATTCGTACCGAATTCGACAACCTGTCGAAGGAGAAGGCGGAGATCGAGGCGCTGCTTGCCTCCGACGAGAAGCAGTGGCAGACCGTCGCCTGGGAGATCGGCGAGGTCCGCAAGACCTTCGCCAAGGCGACCGAGATCGGCCGCCGCCGCACCCAGTTCGCGAGCGCGCCCGAGGCCGATGTCGAGGCCATCCAGCAGGCGATGATCGAGAAGGAGCCGATCACGGTCGTCATCTCGGAAAAGGGCTGGATCCGCGCGCTGAAGGGCCATATCGCCGACACGTCCGGCCTCCAGTTCAAGGAGGGCGACGCGCTGAAGGTGGCTTTCCCGGCACAGACGACGGACAAGGTGCTCGTCATGACGACGGGCGGCAAGGTCTATACGCTCGGCGCAGACAAGCTGCCGGGCGGGCGCGGCCACGGCGAGCCGCTGCGCATCATGGTCGACATGGAGAACGACCAGGACGTGCTGACGGCCTTCGTCCACGATCCCGCGCTCAAGGTCATCGTCGCCTCGCAGGCCGGCAACGGCTTCGTGGTGGCCGAGAGCGAGATGGTCGCCAATACCCGCAAGGGCAAGCAGGTGATGAATGTCGGCATGCCGGACGAGGCGAAACTGGTCGTGCCAGTGCGCGGCGACCATGTCGCCGTCGTCGGCGAGAACCGCAAGATGCTGATCTTCCCGCTCGCGCAGCTTCCGGAAATGTCGCGCGGCAAGGGCGTGCGCCTCCAGCGCTACAAGGACGGCGGCGTCTCCGACATCCGCTGCTTCACGCTGGCCGAGGGCCTTTCCTGGGACGACAGCGCCGGCCGCACCTTCGTGCGCACGAAGGACGAGCTCACCGAATGGCTCGCCGACCGCGCCGGCGCCGGCCGTACCGTTCCGAAGGGTTTTCCGCGCAGCGGCAAGTTCAGCGGCTGATCAGCCGGAATAGGGGACGCTGACGTCGCGCACGAAGCGCGTCGTTAGTGCTTTGCAAGTTCTCGCAGAGCTTCCTTGTACTTCTCCATGAAAAGCCAAGCCGCTGCCAGTTGCCTTTCCACATCCTCGTCAGCGGCAGGTGGCGGAGGATCGCGCTTTTCGTCTTTCTGCGTCACGGTCGCACCTCATGTTGGCGGCGGAGCCGCAGCTTACCACCTCATCCCGTGAACGGAAACTCCGCCGCTGCGTCGCTTTCGCGGGCGGCGCGGGCTTTCGAGCGCATCTGCCAGAGCGAGTGGGCGAGGAGGGCGAGGATGAGGATGGAGCCGCCGATGAGGGTCTGCGTGGTGGGCGTCTCGGCAAAGACGATCCACACCCAGATGGGCGCGAGCACCGTTTCGAGCAGGTAGAACATGCCCACTTCCGGCGCGGAGAGGTAGCGCGGGCCCGTCGCCAGGCAGAAGAAGGCGAACGGGATCATGACGAGCCCGTTGAACAGGATGAAGCCGGGATGGGCGATCTCGAACCCGGTATCGGGCAGGAGGAACAGCGCGGCGATGCCGGGAACGAGGGCGGTGACGAGCGGCACGAAGCCCATGTCGAGGCCGCTGCGGCGGCTCAGCGTGATGGCGGAGGCGAGCAGGAGGGCCGAACAGGCCGCCATGGCATCGCCGAAGATGTTGCCGCTCGCAAGGCCGTCATGGACGATCAGCGCAACGCCGGCGACCATCGCCGCCATGGTGAGGAGCGTGGCGTTGGCGGGCCGCTCGCCGAGGAAGACCCAGGAGAGGATCGCCGCGAACATCGACGTGAAGGCGAGGATGAAGACGACGTTGGCCGTCGTCGTGTTGAACACCGCCAGCATGAAGGTCAGCGAATTGATGCCGTAGAAGATGCCGATCAGGAGGCCCATGGGGCCGGGGATCAGCGCCGTGCGCCTGCCGAGCACGAAGCGCAGGACCGACCAGGCGACCATGGCCGTTACGAAGGTGGCGATGCTGCGGGTCGCCAGCACCGACCAGACCTCGCCGGCGGCGGAGCGGATCAGCGGAATGTCGAAGGAAAGGGCAAGGCCGCCCATGGCGGTGATGAGAAGGCCCTTGCGGTGCAGGGCGGGGTCGTTCGTCTGGGACAAGGCGGGGACCGATTCTAGGGCTGGGTTTCAGGCGTTTCCCCGTCATAGCGCTCCCAGCCACGCGGCATCAGGTGCTCCTGCGGCAAAAACTTTGTTTTGTAGTCCATTTTGCGCGATCCCTTGACCCAGTAGCCGAGATAGACGTGCGGCAGGCCGAGCGCCCTGGCGCGGCGGATGTGGTCGAGGATCATGAAGGTGCCGAGCGAGCGGTGGTCGAGGCCGGGATTGTAGAAGGAATAGACCATCGACAGGCCGTCGCCCATCCGGTCGGTCAGCGCCACGGCCATGAGCTCGCCCTGCGGGCGCTCCTTGAGGCCGGAGCCTTCCTCGCGCAGGCGGTACTCGATGATCTTGGTGTGGACATGCGTGTCCTCCACCATCATCGCATAGTCGAGCACGGACATGTCCGACATGCCGCCCTTCTGGTGGCGGGCGTCGAGATACTGGCGGAAGAGCGAATATTGCTCGCTGGAGGGCTCGGCCGGGTATTCGCGCGAGACGAGGTCGGCATTGGCGGAAAGCACGCGGCGCATGGTGCGGCGCGGCTCGAACTCGTTGACGAGGATGCGAACGGAGATGCAGGCCCGGCAGGTCTCGCAGGCGGGGCGATAGGCGATGTTCTGCGAGCGGCGGAAACCGCCCTGGGTCAGGAGGTCGTTGAGCTCCGGCGCGCGCTCACCCACGAGATGGGTGAACACCTTCCTCTCCATCTCCTGCGGCAGGTAGGGACATGCCGCCGGCGCGGTGAGATAGAACTGGGGAGAGGATGTTGCCTGCGTGTTCATCGGCCGTGGGGCGACTCCGTCGCTGTATGACGTTTCTCTGCCAATACCATGGCGCAGTTCGGCAAAAGGTCAACTGGAGGATTTCGCCCGCGGCTTTTGACGGTCCTCAATACCGGCCGCGGCGAACCATCACCGTGCCGAGCAGGAGGTCGTGCAGCAGGCGGCCGCGATCCGTGAAGAGGCCGATGAGCACGATGAACGGTGTCAGCAGCGCATTGCCGATCCAGAACAGCACGAGATGGACGATGGCCGTCAGGAAATCGACCGGCCGGCCGTCGACGCGCGCAAGGGCAAGGCCCATGACGTTCATGCCGGCGCTCGCCTGGCTCGGCCCGCCCATCGTCAGGCCGAAGTAGAGCATGGCGACGATGGCGAAGAGCGCCGGATAGAGGAAGAAGCCGAGGCCGAAGGTCAGGATGCCGAGGAAGAACACCACCACGGCCGCCGGGACCCACAGGAGCGCGATGATGGCGTAGTCGATCAGAAAGGCGAAGATCCGCCGCGACAGCACGCCGCGATAGGCCTGCCAGTCCGTCGTCGGAACCCGCGTCTCGTTGAAGTCTGCGCTCATCTCATTGTCTCCGGAATGGAACATGGCTCACATATGGGGATGTTTTAGGGGAAAACAACGGGTGAGGGTGTGGGGCCACGAAGACCCTCTCTGCCTGCCGGCATCTCACCCACAAGGGGGGAGAAAGGCTGGCGGCTTGCTCTTCCTTCCCCATTTTCCCGCAGAGGGTGCCGCGATGTAAGTCCCTCTGCCTACCCCTTCTTCGCCAGCAGCCGCGCCACGTCCATCGCGAAATAGGTGAGGATGCCGTCGCAGCCGGCGCGCTTGAAGGAGAGCAGGGTTTCCAGCATGACGCGCTCGCCGTCGATCCAGCCGTTGAGGGCGGCGGCCTTGATCTGGCTGTACTCGCCCGAGACCTGGTATGCGAAGACCGGCAGGCCGAACGCCTCCTTCATGCGCCAACAGATGTCCAGATAGGGAAGGCCGGGCTTGACCATCATCATGTCCGCCCCTTCCTCGACGTCGAGCGCGGCGTCGCGCATCGCCTCGGTGCCGTTGGCGGGATCGATGTAATAGGTCTTCTTGTCGCCCTTGAGCAGGCCGCCCGTGCCGATGGCATCGCGATAGGGGCCGTAGAAGGCGGACGCGAACTTGGTGGCATAGGACATGATGCCGACGTCCTGGTGCCCGGCGTCGTCCAGCGCATGGCGGATCGCGCCGATGCGCCCGTCCATCATCTCGGACGGGGCGATGATGTCCGAGCCGGCATCGGCCTGGAGGACAGCGGCCTTGGCCACCAGCTCGACCGTCTCGTCGTTGACGATGACGTCGCCGCGCAGCACCCCGTCATGGCCGTGGCTGGTGAAGGGGTCGAGCGCGACGTCGGTGATGACGCCGATGTTCGGCACGGCCTTCTTGATCGCCCGCGTGGCTTCGTTGATGAGGTTGTCGGCCGCAAGGCTGTTGGAGCCTGTCTCGTCGCGCAGGTTCATGTCGATATTGGGGAAGGTGGCGATGGCCGGGATGCCGAGATCGGCCGCTTCCTTCGCCGCCTCCACCAGCCTGTCGACGCTCATGCGGTCGACGCCCGGCATGGCGGCGACCGGATCGACGATATTTTCGCCCGGCACCACGAAGACCGGCCAGATAAGGTCGTCCACCGTCAGGCGGTTCTCCTGCACCATCCGGCGCGTCCAGTCGGCCTTCCGGTTGCGCCGCATGCGGCGATGGCCGGTGATCTCATCGACGATGTTCATGATGCCATTTCCTTGCATGGATGTTTTTTCGCCTCCTTATCATGCCGGGCGGGCCAATCAAATCGCGTGGGGGAAGGGGGCGCTGCGGCATATGGCCGTGCATGACGCGCTTTGAAGGCTTTATGCGCGCCGGCCTTGCCCTTACTGTCCCCGGATGGTTGCTGATTCTGCCAAGGGCCCGAGACCAAGCCTGACCGAAACGCTGTTCGCGCTGTTCCTGCGGCTGGTGGCGGTGGCGTCCCTGTGGTTCGCCCTGCAATACTGGGCGATGCTCACGGGCTTCTCCTTCGACGGGCGCGGGCGGTTCGATCTCCTGCCGCCGGCCTGGAAGGCGGCCTCCACGGTGCTGGCCGTGCTCTTTCCCGTCGCCGCCGTGGGCCTCTGGCTCCTCGTCTCCTGGGGGCCGGTGATCTGGCTGCTTGCGGCCGCCACCGAGATCGCCATGCACGAGGTCTATCCCTCGATCTTCGGCATCAACCGGCTGCTGGTCGTGACGCACCTTGCAGTCGCCGCCGTCTTCGTCCTTTTCCGCATCGCGCTCTTCCTCCAGCGCCGCCGGCAGGCCCGCACGGTAAGGACTGATTCACCCTGAGACAGGGTCGCCTTCCGGTAAGGCGCTGTTAAGGCTGCGGTTTAAGTAGAATTTTAGATGCATTCGCTAGGTTCTCACTCAAGGCGGGAAACAAACCAACACCGCCAAACGAAACAGTGAGGCAGTAACATGAACACCAAGATCAAGCCGCAGGCGGCTCCCGCCATCGATCCGCAGGAAGACGCGATCCGCAACCTCTACCTCGAATCCCTCCACCTCGTCGAACGCCTGCACCGCCGCCTGCTCGACGTCATCAAGGACGAGTTCGACCGCGCCGGCCGCTCCGACGTCAACGCCGTCCAGGCGCTCCTGCTCTTCAACATCGGCAACTCGGAACTGACGGCAGGGGAACTGCGCTCGCGCGGCTACTATCTCGGCTCGAACGTCTCCTACAACGTCAAGAAGCTGGTCGACCTCGGCTTCATCAACCACCAGCGCTCGCGCATCGACCGCCGTTCCGTCCGCATCTCGCTCACGGAAAGCGGCCAGGAAGTCGCCGAGACGGTCGCAGGCCTCTACGAGCGCCATATCGGCTCGATCCAGAAGGTCGGCGGCATCGGCGAGGGCGAGTTCAGCCAGATGAACAAGCTGCTCCAGCGCCTCGACCGCTTCTGGAACGACAGCATCCTCTATCGCCTGTAATTCCGGGCGTTTTCCCGACCTCCTCCAGAAAAGCCGGCCGCGTTCCCTGCGCGTCCGGCTTTCGGCGTTCTGACCCCGCCTCCCGGGCCCGAGACACGAATTGGCCATATTGCTGTGACACCCGGACCCTGGGCTTAAGGTATGCGCGGGCGGCGGGGCCGGTTTGCGTTTATTAACCCTGTTCGTGATAGCTGCATCGGGTAAGGACCCCTTGGTCGCCGTGCTGCATGCACCGCGCCGCCATAGCGGCGTTCAGGAGATGGTAGGATAGATGTCTCGCAAAACCGGAATTGATGTGTTCTCGCGCCGCGCGTTCCTGCGCTCTGCCGCAACCTTCGGCGCTGCCGCCGTGGCCGGGCAGGCCTTCGCGCAGTCGACACTCGACGACATTCTCAACGCTCCGCGCCGCGGCAACTGGGACGACCAGTTCGACGCCAAGGCCTCGCGCGCCGCCGCCGCCGTCAGCTCCAACAATCCCACCCTCGGCGCCGGCGCCGTCCCGAACATCCAGCAGGCGATCGCCGATTACCAGCAGATCGTCTCCGCCGGCGGCTGGCCGCAGGTCGGCTCGGAGCAGAAGCTGCGGATCGGCGTGGTCGATCCGGGCGTGCAGGCGCTGCGCCAGCGCCTGATGATCTCCGGCGACCTTGCGCGCTCGGCCGGCATTTCCGATTCCTTCGATTCCTACGTCGATGGCGCCGTGAAGCGCTTCCAGGCCCGCCACGGCCTGCCGCAGGACGGCGTGCTCGGCGAATACACGCTGAAGGCCATGAACGTGCCCGCCACCACGCGCCTCAGCCAGCTCAACACCAACCTGGTGCGCCTGCAGACCATGTCCGGCGATCTCGGCCAGCGCTACGTGATGGTGAACATCCCGGCCGCCTCCGTCGAGGCCGTGGAGGACGGGCGCGTCGCGTTGCACCACGTCGCCGTCGTCGGCCGCAGCAGCCGCCCGACGCATATCCTCAATTCCAAGATCTACGAGGTCATCCTCAATCCCTACTGGACCGCGCCGCGCTCGATCGTCGAGAAGGACATCGTGCCGCTGATGCGCAAGGACCCGACCTACCTTACGCGCAACAATATCCGTCTTCTCGACGGCAACGGCCAGGAAGTGGCGCCGGAGACGGTGGACTGGTTCGCCGACAAGGCGCCGAACCTGATGTTCCGCCAGGACCCCGGCAAGATCAACGCCATGGCCTCGACGAAGATCAACTTCTACAACCAGAACAACGAATACATGCACGACACGCCCCAGCAGGGCCTGTTCAACAAGCTGATGCGCTTCGAATCGTCCGGCTGCGTGCGCGTGCAGAACGTGCGCGACCTGGTGACCTGGCTCCTGCGCGACACGCCCGGCTGGTCGCGCCAGCAGATCGAGAAGGTGATCGGCGAGCGTGTCAACACGCCGATCAAGCTGGCCGTCGAGGTCCCGGTCTATTTCGTCTACATCTCCGCCTGGTCGGCCCGCGACCGTATCGTCCAGTTCCGCGACGACATCTACGGCATGGACGGCGCCACGGAACTCGCGCTCCAGACCGGCTACGGCATGGAAAAGCCCGCCGGCTCCCCGGACGAAGACCTGCTGCCGCAATAAGACACGCCGCAAGACGACTTCCCGAGGCCGCGCTTTCGCAAACGAGAGCGCGGTCTTTTGCTTTGCTCGCCCGCGGGCAGCGGCCATGTCGTTTTTATCCCATAAGCTGCGCGGAAATGGCGCAAACCGTGGAGCGGATATTGCCCTTGCCATGCGAGGACGATAAACACCGTGCCACCAGCCCTAAGGAGCCTCGAGGATGAGCCAGTCTTCCGCCACCGACGTTTTCTTCACGCGTTCCCTTGCCGATACCGATCCGGAGATTTTCGGCTCGATCCAGAAGGAACTCGGTCGCCAGCGCCATGAGATCGAGCTGATCGCCTCGGAGAACATCGTCTCGCGCGCCGTGCTCGAAGCCCAGGGCTCGATCATGACGAACAAGTACGCCGAAGGCTATCCGGGCAAGCGCTACTACGGCGGCTGCCAGTTCGTCGACATCGCGGAAGAGCTCGCCATCGAGCGCGCCAAGAAGCTGTTCGGCGTCAACTTCGCCAACGTGCAGCCGAACTCCGGCTCGCAGATGAACCAGGCCGTCTTCCTCGCGCTGCTCCAGCCGGGCGACACCTTCATGGGCCTCGACCTCAACTCGGGCGGCCACCTGACGCACGGCTCGCCGGTCAACATGTCCGGCAAATGGTTCAACGTCGTCTCCTACGGCGTGCGTGAGGGCGACCACCTGCTCGACATGGACGACGTTGCCGAGAAGGCCCGCAAGAACAAGCCGAAGCTCATCATCGCCGGCGGCACGGCCTATTCGCGCATCTGGGACTGGAAGCGCTTCCGCGAGATCGCCGACGAAGTCGGCGCCTATCTCATGGTCGACATGGCCCACATCGCCGGCCTCGTCGCCGGTGGCCAGCATCCCTCGCCGTTCCCGCATTGCCACGTCGCCACGACCACCACGCACAAGTCGCTCCGCGGCCCGCGCGGCGGCGTCGTGCTGACGAACGACGAGGACATCGCCAAGAAGATCAACTCGGCCGTCTTCCCCGGCCTGCAGGGCGGTCCGCTGATGCACATCATCGCCGCCAAGGCCGTCGCCTTCGGCGAGGCGCTGCAGCCGGAATTCAAGGACTACGCCGCGCAGATCGTCAAGAACGCCAAGGCGCTCGCCGAGACGCTGAAGGCCGGCGGCCTCGACATCGTTTCGGGCGGCACGGACAACCACCTGATGCTGGTGGACCTGCGCAAGAAGAACGCGACCGGCAAGCGTGCGGAAGCCGCCCTCGGCCGCGCCTACATCACCTGCAACAAGAACGGCATCCCGTTCGACCCCGAAAAGCCCTTCGTCACCTCGGGCGTCCGCCTCGGCACGCCGGCCGGCACGACCCGCGGCTTCAAGGAAGCCGAGTTCAAGGAAATCGGCAACCTGATCGTCGAGGTCCTCGATGGCCTGAAGGTCGCCAACTCCGACGAGGGTAACGCGGCCGTGGAAGCGGGCGTGCGGGAAAAGGTCGTCGCGCTGACGGGCCGCTTCCCGATGTACCCCTATATGTAAGGAAAACCGATGCGCTGCCCCTATTGCGGTTCGGAAGATACGCAGGTGAAGGATTCCCGTCCGGCAGAGGACGGGGCCGCCATTCGCCGCCGGCGCATCTGCCCGGATTGCGGCGGTCGGTTCACGACCTTCGAACGGGTGCAGCTCCGCGAGTTGATGGTTGTCAAGAAGACGGGCCGAAAGGCTCCCTTCGACCGCGACAAGCTCCTGAAATCCTTCGAGATCGCGCTTCGCAAGCGGCCCGTCGACCGCGACCGCATCGAGCGCGCGGTCTCAGGGATCGTCCGCCGGCTCGAAAGCTCCGGCGAGACGGAGATCGCTTCCGAGGAAATCGGCCTCCAGGTGCTGGAGGCGCTGAAGGCGCTGGATGACGTGGGCTTTGTGCGCTACGCCTCGGTCTACCGCGACTTCTCCCATGTCGACGACTTCGAGAAGATCCTTTCGGAAGTCGCCGCCAAGATCGCCCGCGATCCGGGCGCGGATAGTTGAGGATGTCCGCCGTCGTGCCGGACGACGAGCGCTTCATGGCGGCGGCGATCCGCCTCAGCCGCCGCAATCTCGGTCTTACAGCCACCAATCCTTCCGTCGCCTGCCTGATCGTCAGGGACGGCGTGGTCGTCGGCTCGGCCGTCACCGCGCCGGGCGGCCGGCCGCATGCGGAAACGCAGGCGCTGGCCATGGCCGGCGAGGCGGCACGCGGGGCGACGGCCTATGTCACCCTCGAGCCCTGCTCGCACCACGGCAAGACGCCGCCCTGCGCCGACGCGCTGATTTCCTCCGGCGTTGCGCGCGTCGTCGTCTCGGTCACCGATCCGGACGAGCGCGTGGCGGGCAGGGGGCTTTCCATGCTGCGCGATGCCGGCATCGCGGTCGAGACGGGCGTTCTGGAGGCGGAAGGCCGCGCGGCGCTTGCCGCCTACCTGACGCGCCAGACGAAGAAGCGGCCGCATGTGACTCTCAAGCTTGCCGTTTCGAGCGACGGCATGCTCGGCCGGCTGGGCGAGGGGCAGGTGGCGATTACCGGCCCGGTCTCGCGCGGGCAGGTGCATGTCGCGCGCGCCGAGACGGACGCGATCCTCATCGGCATCGGCACGGCGCTCGCCGACGATCCGGAGCTCACCTGCCGCCTGCCGGGACTGGAAAGCCGCTCGCCGGTGCGCATCGTGCTCGACCCGCGGGTGGAATTACCGTCGGCGTCGAACCTGGCCCGGTCGGCGCGGGACGTGCCGGTGATCGTGGTGGCGGCGCGGGAGGGGGAGGCGGATGTGCCCGGAACACCCCCCTCTGGCCTGCCGGCCATCTCCCTCTCAAGGGGGGAGATTGGCTGGGAGTCATCGTTTTCCTCTTCAGAAAACGAAGAATCTGCCGCACCGCGGAGCGATGGGAAGGAAACCATCTCTCCATCGATCTCCCCCCTTGAGGGGGAGATGGCCGGCAGGCCAGAGGGGGATAACCCGGCCGCCGTGCCCGGCGACTGGCGTGCCCGCGCCGCCGCGCTGGAGGCCCTGGGCGTCGAGGTGCTGATCTGCGATCCGCGCCGGCTCGACGATCTTCTCGCGGCGCTGGCGACGCGCGGTATTTCCTCGCTGCTGGTGGAAGGCGGGGCGCGGACGGCGCGGTCCTTCCTCGACGCCGGCCTTGTCGACCGGATAATGCTGTTCACCGGCCCGAAGGCCATTGGCAAGGGCGGGATCGCATCCCCATGTGTGTCCGGGCGGATGCCGCAGGGCTTTGCGCTTCGCCATACGGCGCGCTACGGCGCGGATATTTTCGAAGAATACGAAAGAGACGAGTGATGTTCACCGGCATTGTCACGGATATCGGAACGGTCGAGAAGGTCGAGCCCATGAACGAGGGCGTGCGCCTGCGCGTGCGCACCAACTATGACCCCGCCACCATCGACATGGGCGCCTCCATCGCCCATTCCGGCACCTGCCTCACCGTCACGGCGCTGCCGGAGGCGGGCACGAACGCCCGCTGGTTCGAGGTCGAGGCCTGGGAAGAGGCCCTGCGGCTGACGACGATTTCCGGCTGGAAGGCGGGCACGAAGATCAATCTCGAGCGCTCGCTGAAGATCGGCGACGAACTTGGCGGCCACATCGTCTCCGGCCATGTCGACGGCAGGGCGGAAATCCTCTCCGTGGAGGCCGAGGGCGACGCCACCCGCTTCCGCATCCGCGCGCCGGAGGGCTTCGAGCGCTTCGTCGCGCCGAAGGGCTCCGTCGCGCTCGACGGCACCTCGCTCACCGTCAACGCGGTCGACGGCGCGGTCTTCGACGTGCTTCTCATCCGCCATACGCTGGAAGTCACCACCTGGGGCGAGCGCAGGGCGGGCGACTTCGTCAACTTCGAGGTCGACACCATGGCGCGCTATGCGGCGCGGCTGGCGGAGTTCCCTGCGCCCAAGGCGTGACGCGGGCGTGACAGGCGGGTGATACGCCTCGTATCGGCACAGGATCGGGCCGCTGGGCCCGGTCGATGGTAACGATATCGATACCTCTCCATCTCTAGGGTGCACCATCCGATGATTGGAGACCGTCCAGCATGACGCCTGACTACACGACCCTGCTTCTGGCGATAGGGCTGTCCGGTTTTTGTCTTTCGGCGACGCTCTTCGCCTCGTGGATGTCCGCGAGGGTCGAGCGCTTCCTGCTCTCCTGGTCGCTCGGCATCGGCTGCATCGTGCCGGCCGTCATCGTCTACAGCCTTTATATCGAGGCCCCCGGCTTCCGCCTCGGCTGCCTTGCCTTCATGCTGCAGTTCCTCGGCTTCGCCTTCATCTATGGCGCGGCCTATCGGTTCCGCACCGGCCTGCGCGGGCGCCGGCGCGTGTTCCTCGTCTTCACGGCAAGCTCGGCCGTCGCCCTGCCGTGGCTTGCCGCCGGCTATGACGGTATCGCCTTCATCCTGCTCAACCTGCTGATCGCCGCCGCGCTTGCCGCGACGGCCTCGGAATACTGGCGAGGCCGGGCGGAAGCGCCCCTGCCGCTCACCGGCATCGTCATCCTCTACCTGCTGACCGCTCTGTCCTTCATCCTCTGCGCGGCCGCGCTCATTCATGACGGACGGGCGGTGCTCGGCCATGCGCCGCAGAACTGGGCGGAGACCCTGAACCTCGTCGTGGCGATCGTTGGCATCACCGGCATCGGCGCCATGTCGCTGGCGCTCAACCAGTGGCGTGTCGCCGCCAGCCACCAGCGCGCCGCCAATACGGACGCGCTGACGGGCCTCCTGAACCGCCGCGCCCTGTTCGACCGCTACGGAGAGCAGGCGATGAGCGACCAGACGGCGGCCATCGCCTTCGACCTCGATGCCTTCAAGTCCGTCAACGACCGCTACGGCCATGCCGCGGGCGATGCGGTGCTGAAGGTCTTCGCCGGGGTCGTGCGCGATGCCTGCGGCCATGCGGCCTGCATGGCGCGCCTCGACGGCGAGGAGTTCGTCGTCGTGCTGGACCGCACCCTGCCGGACCGCGCGCACCGCATCGCCGAGCGCATCCGCGCCGATTTCGCGGCAAAGCTCATTCCCGCCGGGGGCCGGTCGATCACCTGCACGGTCAGCGCCGGCATCGCCTTCGGCAGCGCGGAGGGTGCGAGCTTCGATTGCCTCCTCAGCAATGCCGACAATGCGCTCTATCTGTCGAAACGCAACGGCCGCAACTGCGTCTCGCTCGCCGCCTGAGCCCTGAAATGGCCTCGTAAAACGGAAAAGGCTTGCCAAGCCCCGCCCGTCGTGGTTTGACCGCCGCCTTATCCCCCATGATGGCGGCACGCCTCCAATTTTCAGGTGATACATGGCCAACACCGACAATGCCCATCTCCTCATCGTGGAAGCCCGCTTCTACGACGACATGGCCGATGCGATGCTCGACGGCGCCAAGCACGCGCTCGATGCCGCCGGCGCCACCTACGACATCGTGACCGTCATGGGCGCGCTGGAAATCCCGGCCGCCATCTCCATGGCGCTCGACGGCATGGAAAACGGCGGCACCTGGTATGACGGCTTCGTCGCGCTCGGCATGGTCATCCGCGGCGAGACCTACCATTTCGACATCGTCGCCAACGAATCGAGCCGCGCGCTGATGGACCTCTCGGTCAGCGAGGCTCTGCCGATCGGCAACGGCATCCTGACGGTCGAGAACGACGAGCAGGGCTGGGCGCGCGCCCGCCGCTCGGAAGGCGACAAGGGCGGCTTCGCCGCGCGCGCGGCCCTCACCATGATCGGGCTGAAGAAGAAACTGGGCGGCGAACAGTGACCGACGAGAAGAACCAGCAGCCGGTCAAGCCGGCCAACCAGCGCGGCGCGGCGCGCCTCGCCGCCGTGCAGGCGCTCTACCAGATGGATATCGGCGGCACCGGCGTGCTGGAGATCGTCGCCGAATACGAGGCGCACCGCCTCGGCCAGGAACTCGACGGCGACACCTATCTCAAGGCGGACCCCTCGTGGTTCCGCTCGATCGTCTCGGGCGTCGTGCGCGACCAGCGCCTGCTCGACCCGATGATCGGTTCCGCGCTGCAGGACGACTGGGCGCTGTCCCGGCTCGATTCCACCGTGCGCGCCATCCTGCGCGCCGGCACCTTCGAGCTGCGCGAGCGCAAGGATGTTCCGGTCGCCGTGATCGTCACGGAATATGTCGAGATCGCCAAGGCGTTCTTCGAGGACGAGGAGCCGAAGCTGGTGAACGCGGTGCTCGACCGCATCGCCAGGCAGGTCCGGCCCGACACCCGCAAGTAAACGGTAGGCGCGATGAGCACGGGAACGGTCGAAGGTCTTGAACGGGAGCTTTCGGCCGCGCGCCGGAACGTCTCCCTTTTGATGTTCGCGCAGGCGCTGCTCGGCTCCTCCGGTCCCATCGCGTTCTCCGTCGGCGGCCTTGCCGGCTACGACCTGCTCGGGCCGGACAAGTCGCTCGCCACCGCCCCGCTCACCGGCTTCAACATCGGCGTGGCGCTCGGCGCCGTGCTCGTCGCCATTGCCGCGCGCATGCTCGGGCGGGCCCATGGCTTCATCGTCGGCGCGCTCGTCGGGGCAGGAGGCGGGCTGCTCGCCGCCATCGCACTCTTCCGCAGCGATTTCTGGCTCTTTGCCGCCGGCTTCGTGCTGATCGGCATTTCGAGCGGCTTCGCGCAGAAGATCCGCTTCGCCGCAGCCGATGCCTCGCCCTCCTTCTACAAGCCGCGCGCCATTTCCTGGATCCTTGCCGGCGGCGTCATCTCGGCGGTGCTCGGCCCCCAGGTGGTGATCTTCACCAAGGACCTCTTCGAGCCGGTACTCTTCGCCGGCGCCTTCGTGGCGCTCGCCCCGCTCTCCCTTGCCGCCATCGTCCTCTTCCTCTTCCTGCGCCTGCCCGACCACAAGGCGGCCGGGATGGCCGGCGGCGAGGCCGTCCGTCCGCTGCGCGAGATCGTGCTGACGCAGCGCTTCCTGACGGGCATGTTCTGCGGCATCTCCTCCTATGCGCTGATGACCTTCATGATGACCGGCGCGCCGCTCGCCATGGTGATCGGCTGCGGCTTCTCGCCGGAAATGGCGACGCTCGGCATCCAGTGGCATGTGCTCGCCATGTTCGCCCCCAGCTTCGTCACCGGCATGCTGATCCAGCGCCTCGGCACGGAGAAGGTCGTCGCCGCCGGTCTCCTCATCCTCATGGGCTGCGCGGCCGTCGCCCATGCCGGCATCGCGCTCTGGAATTTCTGGGGCGCGCTCATCCTTCTCGGCATCGGCTGGAACTTCGGCTTCATCGGCGCCACCGCCATCGTCGCCTCCAGCTACCGCCCGCACGAGGCCGACAAGGTGCAGGGCTTCCACGACATCATCCTGTTCGGCGCCGTGGCGCTCGCCTCCTTCTCCTCCGGCAAGGTGTTCAACGCCTATGGCTGGCAGACCATCAACCTGGTGTTCTGGCCGATCACCGGCGTCAGCCTCGTTCTCGTCCTTCTGCTGCTTGTGCGCTCCCGCCGCGCGGCCGCCTGAAAAAAATCCGTTTCCCAGAAGCGCTTGCCGCGGTGCAGCGGCTTGACGCAACCGATTCGCAATCGCACTCTGGCCGCGCGCCGGCGCCCGGCTTGTGAGGAGGCAAACGGGAGCGGACGCGTATCGGCTGCGGGGAGAGGACCCTGCGGCCTCCAAGGAGGACAGAGCGAAATGACCATATTGTTTGGCGTTGTCGCATGCGGGTTGCTCTCGGTGGTCTATGCCATCTGGGCGACGCGGTCGGTGCTTGCCGCCGACCAGGGGAATGCCCGCATGCAGGAAATTGCAGGTTATATCCGGGAAGGGGCGCAGGCCTATCTCACCCGTCAGTACAGAACCATTGCCATCGTCGGGGTCGTCGTCTTCGTCGGCGCCTGGCTGCTGCTTTCCGCTACGGCTGCCGTCGGCTTCCTGATCGGCGCCGTGCTGTCGGGCGTTGCCGGCTTCATCGGCATGCATGTCTCCGTCCGCGCCAACGTGCGCACGGCGCAGGCCGCGTCCGTCAGCCTGTCCTCGGGTCTCGACATCGCCTTCAAGTCAGGCGCCATCACCGGCATGCTGGTGGCGGGCCTCGCCCTTCTCGGCGTCTCGATCTACTACTGGGTCCTCACCGGCCCGCTCGGCCACGAGCCGGCTTCCCGCGAGGTCATCGACGCGCTCGTCGCGCTCGGCTTCGGCGCCTCGCTGATCTCCATCTTCGCCCGCCTCGGCGGCGGCATCTTCACCAAGGGCGCGGACGTCGGCGGCGACCTCGTCGGCAAGGTGGAGGCCGGCATTCCGGAAGACGACCCGCGCAACCCGGCGACCATCGCCGACAACGTGGGCGACAATGTCGGCGACTGCGCCGGCATGGCGGCCGACCTCTTCGAGACCTATGCGGTGACGGTCGTCGCCACCATGGTTCTCGCGGCCATCTTCTTCGCCGGCACGCCGACCCTTGCCAGCGCGATGATCTATCCGCTGGCCATTTGCGGCGCCTGCATCATCACCTCGATCATCGGCACGTTCTTCGTCAAGCTCGGCGCGAACGGATCGATCATGGGCGCGCTCTACAAGGGCCTCATCGTCACGGGCGTGCTCTCCATCCTCGGCCTCGGCGCGGCGACGTCGCTCACCATCGGCTGGGATACGGTCGGCACGGTCGCCGGCAAGGAGATCACCGGCACGCACCTCTTCATCTGCGGCCTCGTCGGCCTCCTGGTGACGGCGCTCATCGTGGTGATCACCGAATACTATACCGGCACCAACAAGCGCCCGGTGAACTCCATCGCCCAGGCCTCCGTCACCGGCCACGGCACGAACGTCATCCAGGGCCTTGCCGTCTCGCTGGAATCGACGGCCCTGCCGGCGATCGTCATCGTCGGCGGCATCATCGCCACCTACCAGCTCGCCGGCCTCTTCGGCACCGGCATCGCCGTCACCGGCATGCTCGGCATTGCCGGCATGATCGTGGCGCTCGACGCCTTCGGCCCGGTGACGGACAATGCCGGCGGCATCGCCGAGATGTCCGGCCTCGACCCCGAGGTGCGCAAGTCCACCGACGCGCTCGACGCCGTCGGCAACACGACCAAGGCCGTCACCAAGGGCTATGCCATCGGCTCGGCCGGCCTCGGCGCGCTGGTGCTCTTCGCCGCCTATTCGAACGACCTTGCCTACTTCGCCGCCAATGGCGACAAGTATCCGTATTTCGTGGATATCGGCACGATCTCGTTCGACCTCTCCAACCCCTATGTCGTTGCCGGCCTCATCTTCGGCGGCCTCATCCCGTACCTCTTCGGCGGCATCGCGATGACGTCCGTCGGCCGTGCGGCGGGCTCGATCGTCGAGGAGGTGCGCAGGCAGTTCCGCGAGAAGCCCGGCATCATGGCCGGAACTGAGCGGCCGGACTACGGCCGCGCGGTCGACCTTCTCACCAAGGCAGCGATCCGGGAAATGGTCGTGCCCTCGCTGCTGCCGGTGCTGGCGCCGCTCGTCGTCTATTTCGGCGTGCTCGCCATTTCCGGCTCCAAGGCCTCGGCCTTCGCCGCGCTCGGCGCATCGCTGCTCGGCGTCATCGTCAACGGCCTCTTCGTGGCGATCTCCATGACCTCCGGCGGGGGCGCATGGGACAATGCGAAGAAGAGCTTCGAGGACGGCTTCGTCGACAAGGACGGCCAGCGGCACCTCAAGGGCTCGGAAGCCCACAAGGCCTCCGTCACCGGCGACACGGTCGGCGACCCCTACAAGGATACGGCAGGCCCCGCGGTGAACCCGGCGATCAAGATCACCAATATCGTCGCGCTGCTTCTGCTCGCCGTTCTCGCCTGAGCCTGACGGCACAAACAAAAACCGCGGGGAGCGATCCCCGCGGTTTCCTTTTGCCTTCTTGCGAAGGCGGCGATCAGTTGTTGCCGAAAACGTTCTTGATGACCGAGCCGGGGTTCGCGCCGCCGCGCAGCAACTGGCCGAGGAAGGTGGTTTCGGCGCCGCCCGTCGGCGTGACGCGCGAGATCATGTCGAAGACCTTGCCGTCCTGCAGCGTGTAATGGGCAAGCCGCGCCACGTTGCCGTCCTTGTCGAAATAGACGGCGAGCACGCTCTGCTCCACCAGCTTCGGCTTCATGAAGGCGACGGGGCGCTTGCGCTTCTGCGAGATGTAGTAGAACACTTCGTTGTCGAAGGTCGCGGTCGAGGACGGCGTGCCGAGCGAGAGCAGCACCTGTTCGCGCGAAGAACCGACCGGAGCGAGCGCCAGCGTTTCCTCGTCGACGACATAGCCCTGGTAGAGCACTTCGCTGGGGCCCTGGCAGGCTGCGAGCACGGATGCGGAGAGGGTGACGGCAACGGCGGCATTACGCAACAGCTTCATATTCACGGCATCTCTCTTCACAATATCCCCGGGACGATGATGGCTGCGCAGCCATTGCAATTCGTGCCTGCTTCGGTAAACCAGCTTCGAGCGTCATGCAACATGGCTTGCAATGGCTCCATGGTTTGAATCGGGCAAAACTAGGCTTTATGATGATTTTCGGCCTGTTCGGCAAAAAAAACGGCAACCGGCGCATCGTCGAAAAGCAGTACGCGACGCTTACAAAGGCGGCGCGCCACCCCTATCTCTATGAAGCGCTTGATGTTCCCGACACGGTGATGGGCCGTTTCGAGATGCTCTCGGCCATGCTGATCCTCTACTTCCGCCGCACGCGCGCCAGCGCCACGTCGGGCCAGGAGATCGCCCAGGAGATCATCGATGCCTTCTTCGAGGACGTGGACCACTCGATTCGCGAACTCGGCGTCGGCGATGTCGGCGTGCCCAAGCGCATGAAGAAATTCGCCGGCATGTTCTACGGCCGGCTGGAATCCTACGCGGCCGCGCTCGATGGCGGCGACCGCGAGGCGCTTGCCGGGGCGCTCCGGCGCAATATCCATCCGCAGGCGGGCGAGGGCGCGCCGTCGATGGAGGGCCTTGCCGCCTATCTCTTCACCGCCGAGAGGGCGATGGCCGAGGTGGGCGAGGACGAGGTGGCGGTCGGCGCGCTCGACGTCATCGCGCCCGGCCCGGCAGAACAGGCCGCCTGAGGCGGCGGAAGGCGAAAGATGAGACAAGACGACGACACGCCGTTCTCCTACCCGGTCAAGGTGGGGCACATCTCGGCCAATCCGGTCGAGGTGACGATCAGCGCCGACGCGCAGGAGCGTGCGGGGCTCGCCGAACTCTGGTCGGTGCTGGAGGTGAAGGCCCTTTCGGCGACCTTCGAGATCCGGCGCTGGAAGCGCGACGGCGTGCGCCTCAAGGGCCGCGTCACGGCGGATATCGTGCAGGCCTGCGTCGTCACGCTCGATCCCGTCTCGTCCCATATCGACGAGCCGGTCGAGGTCGTCTTCGTGCCGGAAGGCTCGAAGCTGGCGCGCATGGCGGTGACGAACGAGACCGGCGAAATGCTGCTAGACCCGGACGGCCCGGACGCGCCGGAAGTCTTCACGGGCGACACGATCGATGCCGGCGCGGTCGCCGCCGAGCATGCGGCGCTCGCCATAGATCCCTATCCGCGCAGGGCCGACGTCGCCTTTTCCGGCCATATCGAAAGCACCGAGGCGGACGACCGCAAGCCTTCGCCTTTCGCGGCTCTCAAGGACTGGAAAAAAGACTGAACGGCCTTTGAGGCGCCCGATAATTCAGTTGTGCCCCCGGCGAAAAGCGCTATTTTGGCGCAACCCCCGCCGCGGCGGCTCTTCTGCCGTTGGAAACAAGAATTAAGGCAAAGCACGCGTGGTCAGAATTTCCGTCGATGTCATGGGTGGCGATTTCGGCCCGAAGGTCGCCATCCCAGGCGCAGCCAAGGCTCTGGAGCGCCACCCCGAAGTCCGCTTTGCGCTTTATGGTAATGCCGCCGAATGCGAGCCGCTTCTGGCGCAGCATCCCAAGCTGAAGGCGGCCAGCACCTTCCATCACTGCGAGATCGCCGTCGCCATGGACGAGAAGCCCAGCCAGGCGCTGCGCCGCGGGCGGGGAAAATCCTCCATGTGGCTGGCGATCGAGGCGGTGGCGAAGGGCGAGGCGGATGTCGCCGTCTCAGCCGGCAATACCGGCGCGCTGATGGCCATGTCGAAGTTCTGCCTGCGCATGATGTCGAACATCGAGCGCCCGGCGATCGCCGGCATCTGGCCGACCCTCAGGGGTGAAAGCATCGTGCTCGATATCGGCGCGACCATCGGCGCCGACGCCAACCAGCTCTTCGATTTCGCCCTGATGGGCGGCGCCATGGCGCGCGCCCTCTTCGAGATCGACCGGCCGACGGTGGGCCTGCTCAATGTCGGCGTCGAGGAGATCAAGGGACAGGAAGAGGTCAAGGCCGCCGGCCAGCTCATCCGCGAGGCCAATTTCGACACGATCGAGTATTATGGCTTCGTCGAGGGCGACGATATCGGTCGCGGCACGGTGGACGTGGTGGTCACGGAAGGTTTTGCCGGCAACATTGCGCTGAAGGCGGCGGAGGGGACGGCGCGGCAGATCGCCGAGTACCTGCGCGCGGCCATGTCGCGCACCTGGCTCGCCAAGCTCGGCTACGTGCTCGCCAAGAGCGCCTTCGACCGGGTGCGCGAGAAGATGGATCCGCGCAAGGTCAACGGCGGCGTGTTCCTCGGCCTCAACGGCATCGTCATCAAGAGCCATGGCGGCACGGATGCCGAGGGCTTCGCCGCGGCGGTGGATGTCGGCTACGACATGGTCCGCAACGGCCTCAAGGACAAGATCGAAAGAGATTTGCAGAAGTATCACGCGGGCCGGCCTGTCGAAGGCGCGCAGGGCGTGAGCGACGAGGTATAGACAGAATGATTCGTTCAGTGGTCCGCGGTTTCGGGACGGCGCTTCCCAAGCGGGTGCTCACCAATGCCGAGCTGGAAAGCATGGTCGACACGTCCGACGAGTGGATCGTGCAGCGCACCGGCATCCGCCAGCGCTACATCGCCGGCGAGGGCGAGACGACCGCCTCGCTCGGCGAGGCCGCCGCGCGCGCCGCGCTCGACAAGGGCGGGCTGACGCCGGCCGACATCGACCTCATCATCGTCGCGACCTCCACGCCGGACAACACTTTCCCGGCCACCGCCGTCAACATCCAGAACCGCCTCGGCATGCACCACGGCTTCGCCTTCGACGTGCAGGCCGTCTGTTCCGGCTTCGTCTATGCGGTGGCGACGGCGGACGCCTATATCCGCGGCGGCCTTGCCAAACGCGTCCTCGTCATCGGCGCGGAGACCTTCTCGCGCATCCTCGACTGGACCGACCGCACGACCTGCGTGCTCTTCGGCGACGGCGCCGGCGCCATCGTGCTGGAAGGGCAGGAGGGCAGCGGCACCACCGCCGACCGCGGCGTGCTGACGGCGCAGCTGCGCTCCGACGGCGCGCACCGCGAGAAGCTCTATGTCGACGGCGGCCCGTCCACCACCGGCACCGTCGGGCACCTTCGCATGGAAGGCCGCGAGGTCTTCAAGCATGCCGTCGGCATGATCACGGACGTCATCGTCTCGGCCTTCGATGCGACGGGCTTTTCCGCCGACGACATCGACTGGCTGGTGCCGCACCAGGCCAACAAGCGCATCATCGACGGCTCCGCCAGGAAGCTCGGCATCCCGCTGGAGAAGGTCGTCGTCACCGTCGACCAGCACGGCAACACCTCGGCCGCCTCCATCCCGCTGGCGCTTGCCGCGGCGGCTGCCGACGGCCGGATCAAGGAAGGCGACCTCGTCCTCCTGGAGGCCATGGGCGGCGGCTTCACCTGGGGCGCGGTGCTGCTTCGCTGGTAGGTGAACGGCGCGCCCGTCGCGCCGCTTGACCACGGGGGGCAAGGACAATACTCTTCCGCCACTTAACCATGCGCTTTCAATAAGAAATCGGTGAGGAACGATGAGCGGCAAAACGGTGACACGCGCAGATCTGGCCGAATCGGTTTTCCGGAAGGTCGGCCTTTCCAGGACCGAATCGGCAGAGCTCGTCGAGACCGTGATCGACGAGATCTGCAACGCCATCGTGCGCGGCGAGAGCGTGAAGCTCTCCTCCTTCGCCACGTTCCAGGTGCGCGACAAGAACGAGCGCATCGGCCGCAATCCCAAGACCGGCGAGGAAGTGCCGATCTCGCCCCGCCGCGTCATGACCTTCAAGGCCTCGAACGTTCTCAAGCAGCGCGTGCTGAAGGCCCATCTCGCGCGCAAGGCGAAACAGAAGCCGGCATCCCCCGCTTCCTGAGCGCTTCGGCCTGCCAAAGGCGAATCGATGCTTGAATATTGTTCGGCAACCCGCTGAAATGAATGCGATTCGGCGGCATTCGTGTCAGAATGCCGCCGCTGGCTTTTCATCGAGGGTAGAATGGACAAGAGTCCGGACGCGTTCCGCACCATCAGCGAAGTCGCAGACGATCTCGACCTGCCGCAGCATGTGCTGCGGTTCTGGGAGACGCGCTTCACGCAGATCAAGCCGATGAAGCGCGGCGGCGGCCGGCGCTACTATCGGCCGGAGGACGTCGACCTCCTCAAGGGCATCCGCCATCTCCTCTACGATCACGGCTATACGATCAAGGGCGTGCAGAAGCTGCTCAAGGTCAACGGCAACAAGTTCGTCGCCGCCATCGCGAGCGGCGACCTTGCGACCGTCGAGGCGCTGGCGGCCGCAAGCCACGAGGAGCCGCCGCCGCCCAAGGCCGGCAGCGACGAGGACCAGATCGTCGGCCGCGCCAAGGCGCCCGCCAGCCGCCGTTTCTTCTCCTTCGTTGGCGGCACGGACGAGGCGCCGGAAATCTCCATCGGCAAGACGAGCGTCGGCAAGGAGGACCGCGCCCTCCTGCAGGAGGCCCTTTACGATCTCCTCGAATGCAAGCGCCTGCTCGATCAGGTGCGGTAGGCGGCACTATCCCCAGGGGCGGGCGAAAACACCGTATTTGTTCCCGCCCGCCGATTTTTTGGCTTGCATCCAAGTGTCCGAGACTATAGGGGTTTGCGCGGTCCGGAATGTAGCGCAGCCCGGTAGCGCACTTGACTGGGGGTCAAGGGGTCGTGGGTTCGAATCCCGCCATTCCGACCATTTTCTCTTCACCCGCCGAATGCCCGCCCGGTTCCGTCATGGAACTTTGGGGCGGTTTTTGCGTTTCCTCCCGCCGGCCATTTGGGGCGGCGGCATCCCAACGTGAGGAGACGGGAATGGAAGACGCAGGTATCGGCTGGATCGCAGCCATCATCATCGGGGGCATCGCCGGCTGGCTCGCCGAAATGTTCATGAAAAGCAACATGGGCGTGCTGATGAACATCGTGCTCGGCATCGTCGGCGCAGCGGTGGCGAACATTCTGCTGGGGCTGATCGGCGTCTCGCTCGGCGGCTGGCTCGGCTATCTGGTGGCCGGCTTCATCGGCGCCTGCATCCTCATCGCGATCGGACGGGCGATCCGGCGATAGCATCGCCGGCATGGACTGTTTCAGGCCGCTTCCCCTTGGGGGGAGGCGGCCTTTACGCGATGAGGCTCCGGTAGATCGCCTCGGTATCGCAGATCATGCGCTCGAGGCCGTAGTCCCGGCTGCGGGCGCGGGCGGCGTCGGCATGGCGGGCGAGCCGGTCCGGCTCGGCAAGGCGTAGCATCGCATCGGCCAGCGGCTGCGGGTCGTCGCTGTTTTCCAGCACCTCGCCGTTCTCGCCGTGCCTGAGCACCGTCGAGACGCCGCCGACATCGGTGAGGATCATCGGCTTTCCGGCGGCCGCCGCTTCCAGCATCACATAGGACATCGCCTCGTAGCGGCTCGGCATGACGAGCGCGTCGATGGCCGCCATGGCCTTCGCGCCGGTGAAGCCGGCCGTCAGGTGGATGCGCTCCGGATGGGCCGAGGCCGCGATCCGCGTGCGGACATCGCCTTCCGCCTCGCCCGAGCCGACCATCAGCAGATGGGCATCCGGCAGGCTGCGCGCCGCAAGGTCGAAGGCGGCAACGAGGCGCTCCGGCGCCTTCTGGTGACAGAGGCGGCCGACGAAGCCGAAGGTGAGGGCATCGGCCGGAATGCCGAGCGCATCGCGCACGGCCGCACGGCAATCGTCCGGCGGCGTCTCCACCCCGTTGATGACGATGGAAAGTTTGCGGCGCGGCACGCCGAGCGCGCGGGCATGGGCGTATTCGTCCGCCGACACGCAGATCAGCCGGTCGGTGAAGCCGCGCGCGAGCAGTTTCTCGATCGAGCCGTAGACCTTTTTGCCGAGATTGCCGAGGCCGGGATCCATGGTGCGGAAGGCGTGCGGCGTATAGACCCGCGGCACATGCCGGCCGGGAAGATGAAGGCGCAGGAGCGCGCCCGCCTTGGAGCTGTGGCCGTGGACGACATCGAAGGGACCGGCCTGCCGCATGAGGCCGCGCAGCGCCCGCCATGCGCCGAAATCCGAAGGGCCGGGCGAGCGCGCCATGGCGACGACATGAATGCCGGCAAGATCGAGGCTTCGCAGTTCCGCGACGAAGCGGTCCTCCGCGCGCACCGGCGAATAGACGGCGTGCACGACATGGCCGCGCGCCTGCAGGCCCCGGCACAGGTCGATGAAATGGCGGCCCGAGCCGCCGCCGCTCGGCTCCAGCACCTGCATCAGGCGGAGCGGTCGCTGGGTCCGTTCGGGCGTCTCGGTCATGACGGGCTCGCGGCCGGCGCTGCCTGCCGGTTGTAGCGGCGCTCCAGCGCAAGGCACCCCCAGACGATGCCGATCTGCAGATAGGCGTGCCGCCAGTGGTCGGTGTCGATGACGAAGCCGATGGCGGTGTGCCCGGCGACGCAGATGTAGGCGATCATCAGGTAGGGCTGCCAGGGGCGGTTGCGCAACAGAGCCTTGAAGCCGGCGCAAAGCGTCCAGACGATCAGGGCGAAATAGCAGGAGAAGCCGAGCCAGCCGTAGGTCGTCAGCGATTTCAGCCAGATATTGTGCTCGTCCTCCGGGAAGATGGTGCTGAAGACCATGGGGCCGATGCCGAGCGGCTTTTCCATCGCCATCAGGAAGCCGATGCGGTGGCGCTCGAAACGGCCGAGATGGCCGCCGTCATACTCCTGCACGAGCTGGGTGCGGTTGGAGAAGAGGTCGGAGACCTTGTCCGATTGCAGCGCGACGACGAGGGCAAGGACGAGGATGACGGCGGCGAGGAGGCTGAGGACGAGGATCTTCAGCCGGAAGGCGCCGGTGCGCTCCTTCAAAAGCATGACGAAGACGAGCGCCATCACGGAGAAGAGATAGAGCGCCCAGGCCGCGCGCGAGAAGGAGAGGAAGAGGCCGAGCGCCAGGATGAGGACGCCGGCGACCTTCAGCGGCGCGCCGGCAAGGCGCCCGGCCAGCAGCCCGTGCACCAGGTAGAGCGAGGGCGCGACGAGGAAGGGGCCGAAGACGTTCGGATCCTGGAACGCGCCCTTGGCGCGGTCGTAGAGCGTGAACACCTCCGAGCCCGGAAAGGCATGGAAATAGCCGAGGATGCCGAGGATGGAGGTGATGAGGGCGCTCGCCACCCAGGCGCGGAAGATGAGGTCGAGCCGCGCCGGCCGCGCTTCGACGATGGCGGCGAAGAAGACGCAGGAGAGCGCGAGGAAGGTCGAGACGGCGATGTACATCGGCCCGTCGGCAATATCGTCCATCACCGTCAGCGAGAGCATGCCGCCGAGATTGAAGAGAAGAAGCAGGATGAGGAGGGGCGCGACGCCCCGCGAGATGCGCAGGCCGACGATCGCCCACAGGCCGATGAGCGCGGCCATGAAGACTTCGTAGGGCGCGGGCTCGCTGATGACGAAGCCCGACAGGAACACGCCCACCGTCACCAGCGCCGAGCCGGCAACGCCGACGGCCGCAAGCTGCGGCCGGAACACCGGGGCGTGGGGGAGGGCCATGTCGCTCAATAGGCGTTTTCCGTGTTGAGCAGGCGGAACGGCGTCAGGAACAGGATCTTCAGGTCCAGCCAGAGCGACCAGTTCTCGATGTAGTAAAGGTCGAATTCCGTGCGGAAGCGGATCTTGTCGTCATGGTCGATCTCGCCGCGCCAGCCGTTGATCTGCGCCCAGCCGGTGACGCCCGGCTTGACGCGGTGGCGGGCGAAGTAGCCGTCGACCACGTCGACATACCTGCGGTCGTGGGTCTGTGCCTCGACGGCGTGCGGGCGCGGGCCGACGAGGGAAAGCTGGCCCTTCAGCACGTTGAAGATCTGCGGCAGCTCGTCGATGGAGGTCTTGCGGATGAAGCGGCCGACGGGGGTCACGCGCGGGTCGCCCTTCGTCACCGCGGCACGGGCCGTCGGGTCGGAAAGGTGCGTGTACATCGAGCGGAACTTGTAGACCTCGATGACCTCGTTGTTGAAGCCGTGGCGCTTCTGCTTGAAGATGACCGGCCCCGGCGAGGAGAGTTTCACCGCCGCCGCCGCGCCGAGCATGAGCGGCCAGAGCAGCACCAGCGCGACCACGCTGAAGAAGAGGTCGAAGATGCGCTTGGCGACATTGTCCCAGTCGGCGATCGGCTTGTCGAAGATGTCGAGCATCGGCAGGTTGCCGACCTGGGAATAGCTGCGCGGGCGGAAGCGCAGGCCCTTGGCATGGGCGGCAAGGCGGATGTCGACGGGCAGCACCCAGAGCTTCTTGAGCAGCGCCAGGATGCGTGCCTCGGCCGAGAGCGGCAGCGAGATGATCAGCATGTCGATGCGCGCGAGGCGGGCGAATTCCACGAGCTCGGCCACCGTGCCGAGCTTGGGATAGCCGGCGATGATCGAGGGCGAGCGGCGCTCGTCGCGGTCGTCGAAGATGCCGCAGATGCGGATGTCGTTTTCCGGCTGGTGCTCGAGCGAGCGGATGAGTTCCTTGGCGGGCTCGCCGCCGCCGACGATGACGGCGCGGCGCTCCATGGTGCCGTTGCGCGCCCAGCGGCGGATGGCATAGGCGATCACCTGCCGCTCGACGGCGAGGTAGACGGCGCCGACCGCGAACCACGAGGCGAACCAGACGCGGGAATATTCTCCGCCCGATTTGAAGAAGAAGAGGGCGAGCGCCATGGTGGCGAACGCGATCGCCCAGGCCGCGAGGATGCGCGGCGTCATGCGCAGCGGCGAGCGGAGCGCAGGGACCTGGTAGGCGTCGGCAAGCTGGAGCAGCAGCACGCCGATGGCCGCGCCGCCGACGAGCACGGCGACATAGAACACCGTGATCGCCATGCTGACGTAGAACACATGGATGCAATAGCCGATGGCCAGGAGCGCGGCGAATTCGGCAAGGCGCAGGAGGCCGGTGATCATCGCCGGCGAATAGCTGTCGTCGCGGAACTGCTGGGCGATCTTGCGGGCAAGCGGGTTGAGCGCGGCCACCTTCTCGCCGTTGGCGTTGTCCGGCGGGGATTCGGCCGAGATCGTCCGGATTTCCGAGGCCTTGCGCCTCAGGGCTTCCGGATCGAAGGACTCGTGCTTGTCGACATGGTTCATGGCAGGCCTCTGCAGGAGGTTTCTGCCGGAGATAGCATGAAGGCCCTAAGAAACGTTTACGTAGCGGGAGGAGCGAGCTTTACCGGGCGTGCCGTTTTCCGCCATCCTGGCCGGCGAGGATGTCGCGGTAGAGGCCAAGGAGCGCGCTCGACATGGCGGAGGCCGAGAAGGCCTGCTTGAAGGCGGCGGGCTCCGGCATCGCCTTGCCGAACCAGTTATGGTCGCTGATAGCCTCGGCCATGACGGCGGCGAGCGACTGTGCATCGCCCGGCTCGGTCAGCGCGATGCTGCCGGGGCCGAGCACTTCGGGAATGCCGCCGACGCGGCTGGCGATGACCGGCTTGCGCGCGGCGAGTGCTTCCAGGACGATATAGGGCATCGCCTCGGCGCGCGAGGGCACCACGACGTTGCGGGTGAGGGCGAAGGCCTCCCGCGCCTTCATGGCGGGCAGCAGGCCGATGCGGCGGGCGAGCCCGCGCTGGAGCATCATCTGCGCGTATTTCTCCCTGTCCGGCCCGTCGCCGACCATCAGCGCCGAGAGCGGGCGGCCGACGAGGCGCTCCGTGCGGGCGAAGGCGTCGACGAAGAGGTCCGGCCCCTTCAGGTCGCGCAGCATGCCGATATAGAGGAAGTCGACGGCATCCTCGCGCGGATGGACGGTCTCGAAGTCGCGATCGTGGATGCCGTTGTAGATGCGCTCGGCGCGCACGCGCGGCTTGCCGACCCGGGCCTCGTAGACGTCGCGCTCGTAGTCGCAGACGAAGGTGAGCCCGTCGCCGAGCGGTTCGAGCAGCCGTTCGGCGGTCAGGATCGCAAGACCCGACGCGGTGTTGCGCCTGTAGTGCAGGCTGCCGCCGTGCGGCGAATAGAGGCGGGCTACGCGATACCTGTTGACCCGCAGGGCTGAGCCGATGAGCCGGGCGATGGCGCCACCCTTGGCGCCGTGCCCGTGCAGCACGTCCGGCCGCAAACCTTTTATTTCACGATAGCTTTCCCGGAAGGCGAAGAGGTCGCGCGGGCTGATCGACCGGCTGATCGGCAGGCGCACGAGGCCGAGCGAGAGATAGGGGCGGATCTCGTCGAAGAGCGAATCCTCGAAGGCGCTGCCCGTGAGGCTGTCGCAGATGATGCCGATGTCATGGCCGGCCTTGGCATGGAATTCGGCAAGGTCGCGCACATGGCGGAAAATCCCGCCGATGGGCGACCGGAAGCAGTGAATGATGCGCAGAGGCCCATCGTCCGCCATGATGCTTAGAACAGCCGTTCGCGGACATAGATCGTGTCGCCGGCCAGCACCGGATCGGAGATGGAGACGCGGCCGGTGATGATCTTGCCGTTGATCTTGCGGGTGACGTCGACGTCGCGCTGGTTGGCGCGCGGCGAGAAGCCGCCGGCTACCGCAATGGCGTTCTGGATCGTCATGCCGGCGACATAGCTGTACTGCCCGGCCTGGCCGACCTCGCCCATGATGTAGATCGAGCGGTAGCGGTCGACCTCGATGGAGACGTCCGGATCGCGAAGGTAGCCTTGGCGCAGCTTCGCCGCGATGATGCTTTCGAGCTCCTGGATCGACTTGCCGCGCGCCGGCACGGGGCCGATGAGCGGGAAGGCGATGTATCCCGCCTGGTCGATGGTGTAGGTGTTGCTGAGGCCGGTCTGCTCGAAGACGGTGATGCGCAGGCGATCGCCGCTATCGAGCCGGTAGGGCTGGATGGTCGCCTCGTGGAAGGCCTTTGGGGCAGGGCGGTAGCCGCTGCAGCCCGAAACCGCCAGCACGACGAGCGCCAGCGCGAGCAGTAAGCCCTTGTTGATCGATGCGAATGTCATTCGCTGTCCAATCCCGCAAATCAGATGTGTGGGCCTGTTATCGATCCGTTAGGGTTAATGGCTGGTAAAGGGCCCTTGCTGCCGGCGGCGGTTTTCTCTTCAAGAGCGCATGTATTTAGAAAGACAACCGAAAGTGATTAACGCTTGGGTTACCATCTTTGTTTACCTTGCGGGGAAATCATCGTGTTTGGAGCAGGGATATGTCGGGCGTTCACGGGAGCCAGCAGGATGTCGATATCGACCTTGGCGGTCTGTTCGGCGCGATCTGGCGCAGGCGCATGCGTGTCCTCATGGCGACGGTCGCCTGCGCGGGCGTCGCCTTCGTGGCGGCGAACCTGATCACGCCGAAATACAAGGGCGAGGCGCGCCTTCTCATCGAGACGCGCGAGCCGGCCTTCACGACAGGGCAGGACCGCACCCAGGACCGCGAACGGCCGGCCCTCGACGAACTGGGCATCGCCAGCCAGGTCCAGCTCCTGAAGTCCGCCGACCTCATCAAGCAGGTCGCCCGCAACATGAAGCTCTATGAGCTTGAGGAATTCGACCCGACCGCCAAGCCCTCCGCGATCTCCGACCTCCTCGTCCTCCTCGGCCTCAAGAAGAACCCGCTGGAGCTGCCGCCGGAAGAGCGCGTGCTGAAGGAGTTCAACGACAAGCTGGTCGTCTACCAGGTGGAGAAGTCGCGCGTCATCGGCATCGAGTTCAGCTCGAAGGACCCGCGGCTTGCCGCCGACATCCCGAACGAGATGGCCAAGGTCTACCTTTCCCTGCAGAGCGGCGCCAAGCTCGACACCAATTCGGAGGCGACGCGCTGGCTGGAGCCGGAAATCGCCAACCTGCGCGAGAAGGTGCGCGAGGCCGAGCAGAAGGTCGCCGAATACCGCTCGCAATCCGATCTCCTGCCGACCGGCGACAATTCCACCTTCGCCGTGCGCCAGCTCAACGATATCTCGACCGAACTGGCGCGGGTTCGCGGCGAGCGCGCCAGCGCGGAAGCGCGCGCGGAGAGCGTACGCACCGTGCTGAAGAGCGGCGGGGCACCCGATACCCTTCCGGCCGTCGTCGATTCCCAGATGATCCAGCGCCTCAAGGAAAACGAGGCGCAGATCCAGTCGCAGATATCGGACCTTTCGACATCGCTGCTCGAAGGCCATCCGCGGTTGAAGGGCCTGCGCTCGCAGCTCGCCGGCATCCGCACGCAGATCAAGACGGAAACGCAGAAGATCCTGACGAGCCTGGAGACCGAGGCAAAGACCGCGCAGTTTCGCGAGAAACAGCTCGTCCAGCAGCTCAACACGCTGAAGGCGGACACGGCGCGCGCGGGCGAGGACGAGGTGGGCCTCAAGGCGCTGGAGCGCGAGGCGGCCGCCCAGCGCCAGCTTCTCGAAACCTATCTTGCCCGCTACCGCGAGGCGACCTCGCGCACCAGCAGCGGCGCGACGCCGGCCGATGCCCGCGTCATTTCCGCCGCCGTCGAGCCCACGGAGGTCTCCTTCCCGAAGGTCATGCCGATCACCATCGTCGGCGGCGTCGCGGGCTTCGTCCTCAGCGCCATCGCCATCCTGCTGGCCGAGCTCTTCAGCGGCCGCGCCCTGAGGCCGGTCGGCGGCGTTGCGGCCGTGCAAGGCCGCCGCGAGGAAGACGGGACCGAGGAGGAAATCGAGCCCGCCGTGACGGTCGAGGGGCCGGTCCTCATCCGCAAGCCTGCGGTTCGCGAGAACCTTGCGAGCGTTCGCGACGTGCCCGCACCGGCGCGCTCCCTCCTTGCCGATGTCGGCCCGGAAGAGGACCTGGAAGAGGAAGAGGCGGAAGCATCCGAGGCATCGCCCGCCTCCGCCCTCGGCGACGAGGACAATTTCTCGGTCGCCGCGGTCGCCCGGCACATGATCGACAACGATATCGCCATCGCTGTTTCCGTCTCGCCCTCCGGCGACCGCGGTTCCACGGCCACCGTGATGCTCGCCCGGCGGATCGCCGGGGACGAGCGCAAGACGCTGGTTATCGACCTGACCGGCTCGGCCTGCCCGACGCGGCTGATGGCGCAGTCGACCGACGTGCCCGGCATCACCGATCTTCTCGTCGGCGACGCCGCCTTCGGCGACATCATCCACGGCGACCGGCTCTCCGCCGCCCATATCATCCCGCGCGGCAATGCCGACATCAAGCGGGCCATGCGCGGTATCGACCGGCTCGCCATGGTGATCGGCTCGCTTTCCGACGCCTACGACACCGTGATCGTGGAATGCGGCCCGGCGGACGTGGAGGGCGTGCGCCGCCTGACCCGCGGGCAGGAGACCAATATCATCCTCTCCATCCCCGGTGCCGACGAGGACCGGATCGTCGACCTGATCGGCGCGTTCGGCGAGGCGGGCTACAGCGAGATCGTGCTGATGACGGGCGAGGCGGGCGAGCCGCCGCGCCGTCCCGGCCGCCACGCGGCCTGACGGTCAGTCCGTCTCGGCGTCCGCCGGTGCCGGCTGTCGCCGGCCGGAGCGGAGGCGCTGCACGAAGGAATAGACCGCCGCGTTCTGCTTGATGAGGCGCTTTGCCCCCGTCTTCATGCGGTGGAGGGCGGCGGCCGCCTGTCCGGCGGTGGAGGCCGCCCAGAAGAGATCGTGCTGCGTCGTTTCCAGCGTGCACCAGGACCGCTTGTAAGGCTGGTCGCCGATGCCGAAATCGAAGAGGCGCGCGCCGTCCTCGCAGAGCTGGCGGATGATGAGGAAGAACAGCATCTCGCCGGGGCTTGCATCCGCCGCGACGGTCTCGTCGATGGAACCGAACTGGCAGATCGCATGGTCGCCCTTGCGCGACATGCCGGCGATGGCGACGATATGCCCCTCGTGTTCGCCCTTGAGGCGCACGGCGTGAAGGCGGAGCGGATAGGTTTCGCGCGCGTGCGGCACCGCGACGAGCGCGCGGAAGAAGTTGCGCGTTTCCTCGCTGCGGAAGGCGTCCGGCAGGCCCATCGCCTCGAAGCGCGCGGCTTTCTGGCGGAAGAAGGTTTCCAGAAGCGCGACGGCTTCGGCGCCGGGTTCCGCAACGATGTGCTCATAGCCGCCGACGGCGGCGATCCGTCGCTCGGACGCCCGGAACTTCTTGCGACGGCGCTTGGCGTTGAGCTGCGCCAGCGTCTCGTCGAAATCCGCAAAGATCGGCAACTGGAACGAGGCATTCTGGTTGCGCAGGCCGGCAAGCGCGGAGAAGGGGCTTTGCTGCCCGCGCCAGGCAAGCGGCACCTTGTCCAGCAGCAGGAGGTCGAAATGGCGGGCGAAGAGGCCGCGCGCCTGCCGCAGCGCCTTTCCGAATTCTCCCGACGCGGCAAGGGAGCGGAAGGCGGGCGTATGAAGCCCCGTGTTGATGTTGCTGAAATCGCTGGCGAGCAGGCGCGCGATACGCAAGGGGCCGAGGCGGGTGATGCCGAGCGGCAGGAGAAGATGGGTGCGCCCGGCGCAAACCCCTTCGACGACGAGGATCCGCCCGCCATGGCTTCCGGTCCAGGCACGGCACCAGTCGTAGCCTTGGTGAAGGGAAAGGCCGTTCTCCGCTTCCAGTGCCCGCCAGGCGGCTTCCAGCGGCTCCATGCGCTCGTGCAGGCGGAAGGAGAGCGGCCCGGGGGCGGCCGAGCCGCGAGAAGCGTCCGCCGCACCCGTGAAGGCCTGCTCGGATGGCGCGGTCTGAAAATGGAGTTGCATCGCTAGCGGCCCATGCGCCTTTTGTCCGCGGCCGTATCGCCGCAGGACAAGCATAGCCGCAGGGCCTGCCGATTGGTTTAACCCCGGCTTTGGGCCGGCGGGAATCGCCGGGTGCGGTTAGCGATTGGATAACGCGGGGGGAGGGCCGGCCTACCTGCCGCGCGGCTTGCCCGGCTTTTCCATCCACTTGATGATGAGCATGGCCGGCAGGATCCACAAAAGCCCCGTCACCGCGAAATAGAGAAGATGGATGTACCAGGCCGATTGCCCGAGCGTGGCCGAGGCGACGGTCGTCGCGATCAGCGCATAGGCGAGCACGAGGATGATGATGAGGATCGTGCCGATCAGCTTTCTGAGGCGAGGAGGCATGGACGGTCTTCCGGATTCAGGGGAGGGCATGGCCGCGACGGCATGCCGCAAAGGTTCGGGCCTTGTTTTGCACGGGCTGGTCGGGCAAATCAACGCTGGCGGCGCCGCATCTGCGGTTTTGCCGTTGCAATCGCGTCAAATGCCGGCCGGCCATCCGCCTTCCGGACAGAGGAGCCGAGGAAATGAGCGCCACGACCGCCACCGCCTATCGCAGCGGCAACGAGACGGACAGGATCGACCGCAACCGCCGGCAGATCCGCATCTGGCTGGGCTTCGTCCTCTTCACGCTGTTCGTGCTGGTGCTCGTCGGCGGCGCGACGCGGCTCACCGAATCGGGCCTTTCCATCACCGAGTGGAACCCCATCCACGGCGCCATCCCGCCGCTCAGCGAAAAGGACTGGCAGGAGGAATTCGACCTCTACAAGCGCATCCCGCAATATGAGCAGATCAACAAGGGCATGACCATCGAGGCGTTCAAGACGATCTTCTGGTGGGAATGGGCGCACCGGCTGATCGCGCGCTCCATCGGCTTCGTCTTCGCCGTGCCGCTCGCCTTCTTCTGGCTGACCGGCCGCATCGAGAAGAAGATGCGCTGGCCGCTCGTCGGCCTTCTCGCGCTCGGCGGCTTCCAGGGCTTCATCGGCTGGTGGATGGTCTCCTCCGGCCTTGCCGACCGCGTCTCGGTCAGCCAGTACAGGCTTGCCACGC
The DNA here is from genome assembly GCF_014203155.1 of Shinella fusca. Lineage (GTDB taxonomy): Bacteria > Pseudomonadota > Alphaproteobacteria > Rhizobiales > Rhizobiaceae > Shinella > Shinella fusca. Next base: position 21,227 of record NZ_JACHIK010000008.1, on the reverse strand, counting down.
ACCTCACCATCGCCTGTCTCATCTTCACCGGTACGATGTGGCTGATGCGCGCGCTTGCGCCGCACAGCGACGATCCGGCGCCTGCGGCGAGCTCCCGGCGCATGGCCGGCATCATCGCCTGCATGGCGATCTTCCAGATCTATCTCGGCGCGCTCGTCGCCGGTCTCGATGCCGGCCTTTCCTACAACACCTGGCCGCTGATGGACGGCGCGGTCGTGCCGGGCGGTCTCTTCGTGCAGCAGCCGTGGTGGATCAACCTCTTCGAGAACCCGAAGACCGTGCAGTTCGTGCACCGCGTCGGCGCCTACGTGCTCTTCACGCTGGTGCTGGTCAACCTGATCGTCTCGCTCCGCGCCGCGCCGCAGACGACCCATGCCCGCCGCTCGCTCGTCCTCTTCGCCCTCGTCTGTCTCCAGGCGACGCTCGGCATCCTCACGCTGGTCTGGCAGGTCCCCCTCGGCTGGGCGCTCGCCCACCAGGCCGGCGCTCTCATCGTGCTTGGCTTCGCCGTCGCGCATTGGCGCGGGTTCTACGGGGAAATGGAACGTCCGTGACTTGAGGAGCGAATTCTTCTATAATCTCGATGATTTTATAGAAGAGGTGCCCTATGGCGCTCAGCCTGAAGGATACGGAAACGGATCGGCTCGCCCGGGAAGTGGCGGCGCTGACCGGCGAAAGCCTGACGACGGCGATCCGCAACGCTCTTGCCGAGCGGCTCGATCGGGAACGCCGCCGCCGCGGGCGTTCGACCGACCTGAAAGGCCGTCTGCTTGCGATCGGTGCGGCCTGCGCCGCCCTGCCGGAACGGGACGGCCGCTCCGCGGACGAGATTATCGGATATGACGAAGACGGGCTTTGGTGATGGTCGTCGATACCTCGGCAATCGCGGCCATTCTTTTCATGGAAGACGATGCCGAACGCTATGCGGAGGCGCTGGCCGGCGCACGAAAAAGCTTCCTGTCCACGGTCACGCTCGTTGAAATCGCGTTCGTGGTCGAGGGACGCAGGGGCGAAGCCGGACGCACGGCATTGGAGGCCTTGCTCGAGGCGCTCGATGCGGAAACGATACCTGTCGATTCGAGACAAGCCGCTCTCGCCATAGAGGCGTTCCGCGCCTACGGAAAAGGCCGGCATCCCGCCGGCCTCAATATCGGCGATTGCTTTTCCTATGCGCTGGCAAAGGCTCTCGACGAGCCCTTGCTCTTCAAGGGCAACGATTTCGGCCAGACCGACTTGCGCTCCGCTCTCGGCTGAACCGCCTCAGCCGTTCAGCATCAGGTCCATGTTCTGCACCGCCGCGCCCGAGGCGCCCTTGCCGAGATTGTCGAGGAGGGCGACGAGGTTGACGTGCGGGGTGCCGGCGGTGCCGAAGACGTAGAGCTTCATGCGGTCCGTGTCGGCCAGCTCCACGGCGTTGACGCGCGGGAGCGCCGCGCTTTCCTTAAGACCCACCACCTCGACGATGTCCTGGCCGGCATAATGATCGGCCAGCGCCTCGTGGATCGAGCCGAGCGAGGCATTGTCGTTGAGGTCGGCAAGGTAGAGCGGCACCTGGACGATCATGCCCTGCGCGAATTTTCCGACCGAAGGCGAGAAGAGGGGCGTGCGGGAGAGAAGGCCGTGCACCTGCATTTCCGGCACATGCTTGTGCTTGAGGGAAAGGCCGTAGAGGAAGTGCGGCGCGTCGATGTGCTCGGGATGGTCGGCGTTCTCCATCTGCGCGATGAGCTGCTTGCCGCCGCCCGTATAGCCCGAGACCGCGTTGACCGTGACCGGATAGTCCTCCGGCAGGATGCCGGCAAGGCGGAGCGGACGCAGGAGCCCGATGGCGCCCGTCGGATAGCAGCCGGGATTGGCGACGCAGCGGGCGCCGGCGATCTTCTTCGCCTGCTCGCGGTCCATCTCGGCAAAGCCGTAGGTCCAGTCCGGATTGACGCGGTGCGCGGTCGAGGTGTCGATGATGCGCACCTGGTTGTTGCCGGAAACCATGGCGACGGCTTCCTTCGAGGCGTCGTCCGGCAGGCAGAGGATCGCGACGTCGGCGCTGTTCAGCATGTCCTCGCGCAGCTTCGCATTGCGGCGCTCGGCTTCGGGAATGGACAGGAGCTCGACATCGCTGCGGCCGGCCATGCGCGTGCGGATCTGCAGACCCGTCGTGCCGTGTTCGCCATCGATGAAGATCTTCGGTTTCATCTGCCATCCATCCTTTTCATGATTTGCCGCCGATATAGACCCTTGCCGTGTCGCATTCAACGCCGTTCGGCGAGCCATTCGGCGCGAAGGCCGAGCATGTACATGGCAATGGTCGAGCCGGCGATGGCGGTGATGTCGGCATGGTCGTAGGCCGGCGCCACCTCCACGACGTCGGAGCCCACCACATGCAGCGCGCCGAGCTTGCGCAGCACCGAGAGGATCTTTGCACTGGAAGGCCCGCCGGAGACCGGCGTGCCGGTGCCGGGCGCATAGGCCGGGTCGAGGCAGTCGATATCGAATGTGAGGTAGGTCGAGTGCGCGCCGACATGACGCACGATCGTGTCGGCAAGCTCGCCCGCGCTCATCTCCTCCACCTCGTAGCCGTAGACGATGCGGACGCCGCAATCTTCCGGCGCATGGGTGCGGATGCCGATCTGGATCGAGCTTTCTGCGTCGATCAGGCCCTCGCGCATGGCGGTGCCGACGAAGGAGCCGTGGTCGATGCGGCCCTTCTCGTCCGGCCAGGTATCCTGATGGGCGTCGAACTGCACCAGGGAGAGGGGGCCGTATTTTTCCGCATGCGCCCGCAGCAGCGGCAGGGTGACGAAATGGTCGCCGCCGAGCGTCAGCATATAGGCGCCGGATTTCAGGATCTTGCGGGCTTCCCGCTCGATGGTCGCCGGCGTCTTCTGGTGGTTGCCGTAGTCGAGCAGGCAGTCGCCGTAGTCGATGACGGCCATGTCCTCGAAGAGGTCGCGCTCGAAGGGGTATTGCGGGTCGTTGTCCATGATTGCCGAGGCGCGGCGGATGGCCTGCGGTCCGAAGCGCGCGCCGGGCCGGTTGGAGGTGGCGGCATCGAAGGGAATGCCCCAGACCACCGCGTCCACGTCCTTCAGCACCTTGGTATAGCGCCGGCGCATGAAGGAGAGGATGCCGGCATGGGTCGGGTCCGATGCGGCGCTCTTCAGCGTTCTGGCCGTAATGGCGTGGTCGATGGTCTTGTTGGCCATGAAAATCCCCTCCGAAATCTGGCGGACGTTCGCCAATCGCGGCGTTTTAGGCAAGGGGGTAAATGGGGCGGCGGGCAAGGATGGGTCACTTTCAGGCCGTGGCAAGGCTGCCCCTCATCCCGCTGCAGCGACCTTCTCCCCGCAAGCGTGGAGAAGGAACACTGCCGCGCTGCCTTCCGCCCGTTTGGCAGGACGTTGCCACAATGCCCTTCTCCCCGCATGCGGGGAGAAGGTGCCGGCAGGCGGATGAGGGGCAAGCGCCTGTCCCCAAAACGAAAAGGCCGGGGCGAACCCCGGCCTTTCCTGAAGAACACGTCTTCCGAGCGATCAGCGCTTGGAGAACTGGAACGAACGACGGGCCTTGGCCTTGCCGTACTTCTTGCGTTCGACGACGCGCGAGTCGCGGGTCAGGAAGCCGCCCTTCTTGAGGATCGAGCGCAGGCCCGGCTCGAAGTAGGTCAGCGCCTTGGAGATGCCGTGACGAACGGCACCGGCCTGGCCGGAAAGGCCGCCGCCGGCAACGGTGGCGTCGATGTCGAACTGGCCGTCACGGGCAGCCGCGACGATCGGCTGCTGCAGGATCATCTGCAGGACCGGGCGTGCGAAATAGGCTTCGAAAGACTTGCCGTTGACGGTGATCTTGCCGGAGCCCGGCTTGACCCACACGCGGGCAACGGCGTCCTTGCGCTTGCCGGTGGCGTAGGAACGGCCCTGGGCGTCAACCTTCTTGACGTGAACCGGGGCGGAAGCGGCCGGAGCTGCAGCGGCGACGCCGAGGTCCTTGAGCGAGGAGAGGTCGGCCATTATCAGGCGCTCCTTGTGTTCTTGCTGTTCAGCTTGGCGACGTCGAGGGCGACGGGCTGCTGGGCTTCATGCGGATGGTTGGAGCCGGCGTAGACGCGCAGGTTCTTCATCTGGCGACGGCCGAGCGGGCCGCGCGGAACCATGCGTTCGACGGCCTTTTCGAGGACGCGCTCCGGGAAGCGGCCTTCGATGATCTGGCGAGCCGTACGCTCCTTGATGCCGCCCGGGTAGCCGGTATGCCAGTAGTACTTCTTGTCGGAGTACTTCTTGCCGGTGAAGACGACCTTGTCGGCGTTGATGACGATGACGTTGTCGCCGTCGTCGACGTGGGGCGTGAAGGTGGCCTTATGCTTGCCACGCAGGCGGTTCGCGATGAGGGTAGCGAGGCGACCGACAACGAGGCCTTCGGCGTCGATGAGGATCCACTTCTTCTCTACCTCGGCGGGCTTCTGTACGAAGGTTGCCATGGGAGTAGCTCTTTCCTTGGGTCCCGGAGCCTTGCGGGCCGCGGGCGTTTCTTGTTGCTTGGTTTGGCTCCCTTGCGGATGCCAAAAATCGAACGCGGCCCGAGGGGACCGCGATCTCGGCGGCTTATAAGCGAGAGCGGATGGGGCGTCAAGAGATGCGATCCGGGAAGCGCTAAAGATAGATAAGCAAAAACAATGGCTTAATTGTGTGGTATCTCAATACCGCAAATTATCGCGGCGGAATCGAGTAGGTTGCGGTGGCATGGGCCACCAGATCCTCGCTGTCAGCATCGAAGATCGAGGCCTCCACCACAGCCAGCCGCTTGCCGAGCTTGAGGAGCCGGCAGGTGCAGGAGAGGGGGCCGGGCGCGGGCTTGCGCAGGAAATTGATGTTGAGATTGGTGGTGACGGCGAGGGCCACCGGGCCGATATGGGCGAGCACCGCGCACCAGGCGCCGACATCGGCGAGCGCGAAGAGGGTGGGCCCGGAAATCGTGCCGCCGGGGCGCAGGTGCCGCTCGTTGGGCATAAGCCGCATGATCACCGTGCCGGGGCCGACCTCCATCACCTCGAAGACCTTGCCGTCCGTATGAAGCTGCGGAAAGTCGGCTTCGAGGAAGCGGTTCAGCGCCTCCGGGTCCATGATCGGCGTCAGTTGCATGGGCATCTCCTCCCGCCTGCTTTACAGTCGGTCCGGCGGGCGCGGCAAGCCCTCTCAAAGTCTATGCCGTTGCGCTTGAAAGCCTTGGCGGTGAAGCGTAGACCGCAAGGAGAGAACGGAAAGGAGGCGATCATGGCGGATGTGGTGACGTTCAGGAAAGAGGAAGCGGCCGGCCTGGTGCGCGTCGAGCGCGCGGAGCCGATCCTCAGGATCACCCTCGACAATCCGCCGGCGAACGCCCTTTCCATCGCCACGATGGAAGCGCTCGGCGCGGCCCTCGATGCCGCCGCGGCCGACGATGCCATCCGCGTCGTCGTGCTCGCCTCGACGGGCAAGGTCTTCTCGGCCGGCCACGACCTCAAGGAAATGACCGCACGGCGCGCGGATGCCGACGGCGGGCGCGCCTTCTTCGAGAAGACCATGCGCATGGCGGCAGATATCATGCTGAAGATCGCCGCGCTGCCGCAGCCCGTGGTCGCCGAGGTCGACGGGCTCGCCACGGCCGCCGGCTGCCAGCTCGTCGCAAGTTGCGATCTTGCCGTCTGCACCGATACTTCGGCCTTCTGCACGCCGGGCGTCAATATCGGCCTTTTCTGCTCGACGCCGATGGTTGCGGTCTCCCGCGCGGCCCACCCCAAGCAGGCGATGGAGATGCTTTTGACCGGTGAGACGATCGACGCCTCCACCGCCAAGGATTTCGGCCTCGTCAACCGTATCGTGCCGCAGCAATATCTGCGTCAGGTGGTCGACAAATACGCCGCCGTCATCGCCTCGAAATCGCCGCAGGCCCTGCGCATCGGCAAGGCCGCCTTCCGCGCCCAGGCCGGCCTGCCGCTCGCCGAAGCCTACGACATCGCCGTCGCCACCATGACGGACAACATGCTGGTGGACGACGCGAAGGAAGGCATCGGCGCCTTCCTCGGCAAGCGCATGCCGGAGTGGAACTAACGTTTTGCGTTAGACGTACTCCGGAAAGCGGAGTATGCTTGGCGGATGATCAAGTCCATTGCGGACACGGCGACACGACAATTCGTGGAGACGGGCAAGTCACGGTTTTCCGGGCTTGATCCTGCGAAGGCGATGGCGCGTTTGAACGTGCTGAACGCAGCGCGGAGCCTGGACGACATATCTCCCCTGCGCTCGATCGGGCTTCACAAGCTGACGGGTGATCGCAAGGGGCAGTGGGCGATGACGATCAACGGGCCATGGCGGCTTTGTTTCCGTTTCGAGAACGGCGACGCCTATGACGTTGAAATCGTCGATTATCATTGAGGAGAAAACGGATGTTCGAGGTTCATCCCGGTTCCATCCTGAAGGAAGAGCTTGAGGCGCGGCAGATGAGCGGAAATGCGCTCGCGCTTGCGCTACGGATCAATTCCGGCCGCGTATCGGAGATATTGAGTGGCAAGCGGGGAATTTCCGCCGATACCGCGCTCCGCCTTGGGCGGTATTTCGGCAATGACCCGCAGTTCTGGCTGGGACTGCAGGCCGCCTATGACCTGGCTGTCGTGCGGCGGGAAAGCGGCGAACGGATATCGAGGGAAGTTCTGCCCGCCGCCTGATCGTCACGCCAGTTTCAGCACCAGCACGCCGGCTGCGATCACCGCGCCGGCGAGGTAGCGCCAGACGCTGGCTTTCTCCTTCAGCACGAAGACCGAGATGAGGAGGGCGAAGACGATGGCGGTCTCGCGCAGCGCCGCGACGGTGGCGACGGGGGCCTTCGTCATCGCCCAGAGGGCAAGGCCGTAGGAGGCGATGGAGCCGGCGCCGCCGAAGAGGCCGCGTGCCCAGTTGCGCCGGACGTGGTTCCAGACGGTGGCCTTGCCGCGGCGCATAACGGCCCAGCCGAAGAGCAGCACCGGCGGCAGCAGCGACATCCACAGCGTATAGGAAACGGCATTGCCGGAGACGCGCGCGCCCGCGCCGTCGACGAAGGTGTAGGTGGCGATCACCACGGCATTGGCGAGCGCGAGCAGGATGGCGTGCCGCCCGCCGCGGCGCGATTCGAAGGCGAGCGTCAGGACGCCGGCCGAGATGACGAGGACGCCGGCCATGGCCGCGGGCGTCAGGTGCTCGCCGAGCACCACGCCGCTCGTCATGGCGACGAGAAGGGGGGCGGTGCCGCGCATCAGCGGATAGACGAGCCCGATGTCGCCGGCCCGGTAGGCGCCCGCCACGAGCTGGAAATAGGCGAACTGCAGGAAGGCCGAGACGAGGATGAACGGCCAGGCCTCCGGCTTCGGTAGCGGCACGAAGGGCAGGAAGAAAAGGCCGACGGCGCCCGCGCCGAGCGCCACCATCGCCGCATCCAGCGACTTGTCCGTGCCGGCCTTGACGATGGCGTTCCAGGTCGCATGCAGGGCCGCGCCGAAGAGCACGAGGAAGAGGACGTCGAGCGGCAATCTGGAACCTCGGGGGCGGGCAGGCGAAGGGAAGCCCTTCTTCCGCCCAAAGCCGGCGATTTGCAATCCGGAATTTTCCGCCAAGGCCGGTCAAGTGCGGTGAAAACGGCCGGATGTGCCCCGGATTGGCACAATCTGCCCGCCCCAACGGCTGGCGGCGCGGTCCGCTTCTTTAAGGTTTTGCGCTAGGGTATCGGCCTGGAAGACGTGTGAGAGACAGTCGCCAACGCCGAAGGAGGCAGCGATGAACCACGATCACTATCCCGACGGCTATATCCGCCAGATCCTGAAATCCGTGCACACGATCGCCGTGCTCGGCGCCTCGCCGAACGATGCGCGACCGAGCCACGGCGTCATGGGTTTCCTGCTCGGCAAGGGCTATCATGTCATCCCGGTCAATCCCGGCCATGCCGGCAGAGAGATCCTCGGGCAGACCGTCTATGCCCGCCTTGCCGACATCCCCGAGCCGATCGACATGGTCGACGTCTTCCGCGCGGCAAGCCAGTTCCCCTCCGTCGTCGACGAGGTGCTGGCGCTCTGCCCGCTGCCGTCCGTGCTGTGGGGCCAGTTCACGGTGCGCGACGATGCCGCCGCCGCCCGTGCGGAAGCGGCGGGCATCCGGGTCGTCATGGACCGCTGCCCGGTGACGGAATATCCGGTGCTGATGCTCAAGGCGTCGTGACGCAGGGCGCATATTGACTTCACGTTGCGTTATCCCAATTCTCCGCCGAGAAACGGGGTAACGCCATGAATCACGATTCTTATCCGGACTATTATCTCGCCGACATCCTGCGCTCGACCAAGGTGATCGCGCTCGTCGGCGCCTCGCCGAACCCCGAGCGGCCGAGCTACCGGGTCATGGGTTTCCTCCTGCGCAAGGGCTACCGGGTCATCCCGGTCAATCCGGGGCAGGCCGGCAAGGAGATCCTCGGCCAGCCCGTCGTCGCCCGCCTTGCCGATATCCTCGAGCCGATCGACATGATCGACGTCTTCCGCGCGGCCGATGCGCTGCCCTCCGTCGTCGATGAGGCGCTGGCGCTCGACCCTCTGCCCAAGGCGATCTGGGGCCAGCTCTCCGTGCGCAACGATGCGGCGGCCGCCAAGGCCGAGGCCGCCGGCGTCAAGGTGGTGATGGACCGCTGCCCGGCGATCGAATATCCGCGCCTCGTCGCCTGAAGATTTCCGCAAAGCGCGCCCTGCGCCTTGCCTTCCTGGCGGAAAATCTTTCTTTGACCGCCCCCTATCTCTCTGAAATAGTGCCGGAACTCAGCCAGGGAGGCCCCATTCATGACGAAGAACAAGCCCGGATTTTCCACGCTCGCCATCCATGCCGGCGCCCAGCCGGACCCGACGACCGGCGCGCGGGCGACGCCGATCTACCAGACCACCAGCTTCGTCTTCAACGACACGGACCATGCCGCCGCGCTCTTCGGCCTGCAGGCTTTCGGCAATATCTACACCCGCATCATGAACCCGACGCAGGCGGTGCTCGAAGAGCGCGTCGCGGCGCTTGAAGGCGGCACGGCGGCGCTCGCCGTCGCCTCGGGCCATGCCGCCCAGCTCCTCGTCTTCCACACGATCATGCGGCCCGGCGACAATTTCATCGCCGCGCGCCGGCTCTATGGCGGCTCGATCAACCAGTTCGGCAATGCCTTCAAGAGCTTCGACTGGCATGTGCGCTGGGTCGATCCGCTCGATCTTTCCGCCTTCGAAAGCCAGATCGACGACAAAACCAAGGCTATCTTCATCGAGAGCCCGGCCAATCCCGGCGGCACCTTCGTCGATATCGCGGCCATCGCCGAGATCGCCCATCGCCACGGCCTGCCGCTCATCGTCGACAACACCATGGCGACGCCCTATCTCCTGCGCCCGCTGGAGCACGGCGCCGACATCGTCGTGCAGTCGCTGACCAAGTTCATGGGCGGCCACGGCACGTCGATGGGGGGCATCATCGTCGACGGCGGCACCTTCGACTGGTCGGCCTCCGGGAAATATCCGGCGCTGTCCGAGCCGCGGCCGGATTATGCCGGCATCGTGCTGCACGCCACCTTCGGCAACTTCGCCTTCGCCATCGCCTGCCGGGTGCTGGGCCTGCGCGATTTCGGCCCGGCCATCTCGCCGTTCAACGCCTTCCAGATCCTCAACGGCATCGAGACGCTGCCGCTTCGCATGCAGCGCCATTGCGACAATGCGCTTGCCGTCGCCAAGTGGCTGAAGACCCATGACAAGGTGGCCTGGGTCAACTATGCCGGCCTTGAGGACAACGAGAACCACGCCCTCCAGCAGCGCTATTCGCCGAAGGGGGCGGGGGCCGTCTTCACCTTCGGCCTCAAGGGCGGCTACGAATCGGGCAAGCGCTTCGTCGAGGGGCTGGAAATGCTCTCGCACCTCGCCAATATCGGCGACACGCGCTCGCTGGTCATCCACCCGGCCTCCACCACGCACCGCCAGCTTTCCGAGGAGCAGCAGGTGGCCGCCGGCGCGGGCCCGGATGTCGTGCGCCTGTCCATCGGTCTTGAGGACGTCGCCGACATCATCGCCGATATCGAGCAGGCGCTGGCCAAGGCTTGAGGCGGGATCGCCCCTCATCCGGCCTGCCGGCCATCTTCTCCCCGCGGGGCGGGGAGAAGGAAACATGCGGGGCGCCTTTCCCGTTCATCGCCTGCAATGCTTGAGGAGGCCGGCGCAACATCCCCTTCGCCCCGCTTGCGGGGAGAAGGTAGCGGCAGCCGGACGAGGGGCGCTTCGCTCACGAAGGAACGGATAGCCTTATGACCAAGATACGCGATTTCGACATTACCGGCATCGAGCCCGAGACGGGCCGCCCTGCCGCCGACCGGCTGATCGCGGGCGACCCGGTCTTCACCACCTGGAACATCGAAGAAGCCGATGGCGGCCTTTATGCCGGCATCTGGCAGTCGACGCCGGGCAAATGGCGCATCCAGTACGACGAGTGGGAATATTTCCACATCCTCGAAGGACAATCGATCATCGTTTCGGAAAACGGCGAGACCACGCACCTGAAGGCCGGCGACCGCCTGATCCTCAGGCCCGGCTTCAAGGGAACCTGGGAAGTCGTTGAAACGACTCGCAAGGATTACGTCATCCGGCTTTAGGTTTTTCGCATGCCGTGATCACCATGCGAGTTCCAGCGCCTCCAGCCCGTGGAAGTGATAGACGTCCTTCACCACGGGCTTCTTCTCGATCCTGAGGCCGGGCAGGCGCTGGAAGAGGATCGGCAGGGCGACGTTCAGCTCCAGACGGGCAAGCGGCGCGCCGATGCAGAAATGGATGCCGGCGCCGAAGGAGAGGTTCGCGCCCTCGTCGCGATCCGGCCTGAAGGTGAGCGGGTCGGTGAATTTCTTCGGGTCGAGATTGGCAGCGGCGAGGATCATCGCCACCTTCTCGCCGCGGCGGAACCGGATGCCGTCGAGTTCGACGTCCTCGAGCGCATAGCGCTGGAAGATGTGCACCGGCGCGGAGATGCGCAGGCATTCCTCCACCGTGCGCTCCGTCGTTTTCGCATCGGCGAAGAGCATGGCCGGATCGGCGCCGTTTTCGAGGATGGTGCGCACGGCATTGCCGATCTGGTGCACCGTCGCCTCGTGGCCGGCATTGAGCAGCACGATGGTGGTGGAGACCAGTTCGTCCTCGGTGAGGAGCTGGCCGCGGTGCTCGGTGTGCACCATGTGCGAGAGCAGGTCGTCGCGCGGCTCGGCCCGGCGCTCGGCGATCACGCCGCGCACGTAGTCGGAAAATTCCTCGGCCGCCCTGTCGGCATTGACCTCGTCCTCGCGGGTGCGGCCGAACATGTACATGCGCACATAGGCATGCGACCATTTCAGGAGCTGCGGCCCCATCGCGTCGGGAATGCCGATCATGCGGGCGATCATCGTCACCGGCAGGATATCGGCGAAGGCGGACAGCAGTTCGACCCTGCCGTCCCTCTCGAAACGGTCGATCGCCTCATGGCAGAGCGCGGCGATCTCCGGCGTCAGCTTCTCGATCATGCGCGAGACGAAGGCGCGGTTGACGAGGGTGCGCAGCCGCGTGTGCTCCGGCGGCTCCAGCTCCAGCAGCGACCAGGCCTCGGCGGCGTCGAAATGGGCAAGATGCGGCTGGGGCGCCGGCATCCCGAGTTCCTCGCGCGTCGCCACATGCAGGATCTGCCGGCCGAAGCGGCGGTCGCGCAGGAGCGCGTTCACATGGTCGTAGCCGGTGAAATACCACATCTTCTGCTCTTCCCACCAGAAGGTGGGACAGTGCGCATGCAGCGCCGCATAGGCCGGATTCGGATCGCGGTAGAAATCGGGATTGCGGCCGTCGAGCGAAACGCGGCGGCTGGCGGGATCGATGTTGAGGAAGGGCAGGTGCGTCGTCGTCATGGCCGAGAGCTAATCCATTTGGCGCCCGTCGGAAAGAGCGATTCGACAATGAGGATGAAGTGAACTAAGTTTAGTGGACTAAGTCCATGAGGGGGCGCCCGTGCGTGTCGTCAACATCCATGAAGCCAAGACCCACCTTTCCCGCCTTGTCGAGCAGGCGGCAGAGGGCGAGGCCTTCGTCATCGCCAAGGCGGGAAAGCCGATGGTGCGCGTCGTGCCGTTGGAGAGCGGCACTGCCAGGGCGGCTCCGCGTCGCTTCGGGTTCCTTCGGGGGCAACTGAAGGTTCCCGCGGATTTCGACAGGATGGGCGAGGGGGAAATCGAAAAACTGTTCAGCGGTGACGAATGAGGCTGCTGATCGATACCCATCTCCTGATCTGGGCCGCCGAAGGGCCTGAACGCCTCAGCGCCGAGGCGGTCTCCTTGATGGCCGACGAGGATAACCTGCTGGTTTTCAGTGCCGCAAGCATTTGGGAAATCGCGATCAAGCAGGCTCTGAACCGGCATGATTTCTCGGCCGATGCGTCCCTTGTCCGGCGCGGCCTCCTCGAAAACGGCTACGAGGAATTGCCGATCAATGCCGCGCACGCGGTTGCGGTGGCGGACCTGCCGGCCATTCACGCCGATCCTTTCGACCGCATGCTCGTCGCCCAGGCGCGAACCGAGGGTCTCCTGCTACTGACCGCAGACCGGCGTCTGGCGTCCTATCCCGGCCCGATCCGCCTCGTGTGATCCTGCCCGGCAGGATTCACCCTTCCTTCACCCTGTCCGCCATCCGCTTGTGGAAATCCGCGCTTCGGCCGCGCGCCGGTTAACCGCATTCTGGCATAGAGCGCCGCAAAACATGCGGCCGTCTTGAAGTCCGATACCCTGACACTCTATGTAGGGAGGACGAAACTTGCTGATTCCCAACGCTTGCGACGGGTTTCAGGGCCACTTGAGATGAAGGATTGACATGACAAATCCCGTAGATACCGCCATGGCTCTGGTGCCGATGGTCGTCGAGCAGACCAACCGCGGCGAGCGTTCCTACGACATCTATTCGCGCCTCCTGAAGGAGCGCATCATCTTCCTGACGGGTCCCGTCGAGGACCATATCGCCACGCTCGTCTGCGCGCAGCTTCTCTTCCTCGAGGCGGAGAACCCGAAGAAGGAGATCGCGCTCTACATCAATTCGCCGGGCGGTGTCGTCACCTCCGGCATGGCGATCTACGACACGATGCAGTTCATCAAGCCGGCCGTCTCGACGCTGTGCATCGGCCAGGCCGCCTCGATGGGCTCGCTGCTTCTGGCCGCCGGCCACAAGGACATGCGCTTTGCCACGCCGAACGCCCGCATCATGGTGCACCAGCCCTCCGGCGGCTTCCAGGGCCAGGCCTCGGACATCGAGCGCCACGCCAAGGACATCCTCAAGATGAAGCGCAAGCTGAATGAGGTCTACGTCAAGCATTGCGGGCGCACCTACGAGGAAGTCGAGCAGACGCTCGACCGCGACCATTTCATGAGCGCGGACGAGGCGAAGGACTGGGGCCTCGTCGACCGCGTCATCACGAGCCGCGAAGCGGTCGAAGGACCTGACGCAGCGTAAGGTCATGGTTTTGCCGCGGATGAAGCTATTGTGACACATTTGTAAGGTCCACGGGGCTTTATCCGCCCGGCAAAGGCGGTAATATTGGCCGTTAATGCTATGTTGATTTGTGACAGCCTAGCATTCGGTATTTCGGTGGGGGATTCGTTGCCACCGGGTCTGGGGCCCAGCCCCTTTTCCGGTCAGTACCCCTGGAGCCTTTGACGGATGGCGCGAGCGGTTCCGGCAAGGGCGGTTTGAGTGGTCCGGCCATCTTCCGCAAGGAATGGGCGGCGTGCTGGAAGGAAAGTGATATGAGCAAGGTCAGCGGCAGCAACGGCGGCGACTCCAAGAATACCCTTTACTGCTCCTTCTGCGGCAAGAGCCAGCACGAGGTCCGCAAGCTGATTGCCGGACCGACGGTGTTCATCTGCGATGAATGCGTCGAACTGTGCATGGACATCATCCGCGAAGAGAACAAGACCTCGATGGTGAAATCCCGCGACGGCGTTCCCACGCCCCAGGATATCATCAAGGTCCTCGACGAATACGTCATCGGCCAGCAGCAGGCCAAGCGCATCCTGTCGGTCGCGGTGCACAACCACTACAAGCGCCTGGCGCATGCCGCCAAGGGCTCGGACGTGGAACTGGCGAAGTCGAACATCATGCTGGTCGGCCCCACGGGCTGCGGCAAGACCTACCTCGCCCAGACGCTCGCCCGCATCATCGACGTGCCCTTCACCATGGCCGACGCCACGACGCTGACCGAAGCCGGTTACGTCGGCGAGGACGTGGAGAACATCATCCTCAAGCTCCTGCAGGCGGCCGACTACAATGTCGAGCGTGCCCAGCGCGGCATCGTCTATATCGACGAAGTCGACAAGATCTCGCGCAAGTCCGACAATCCGTCCATCACGCGGGACGTGTCGGGCGAGGGCGTGCAGCAGGCGCTTCTGAAGATCATGGAAGGCACGGTCGCTTCCGTTCCCCCGCAGGGCGGCCGCAAGCATCCGCAGCAGGAATTCCTGCAGGTCGACACGACGAACATCCTGTTCATCTGCGGCGGCGCCTTCGCCGGCCTCGACAAGATCATCTCCGCCCGCGGCGAGAAGACCTCCATCGGCTTCGGCGCGACGGTGCGTGCGCCGGAAGACCGCCGCGTCGGCGAGGTCCTGCGCGAACTGGAGCCGGAAGACCTGGTCAAGTTCGGCCTCATCCCCGAGTTCATCGGCCGTCTGCCCGTGCTGGCGACGCTGGAGGATCTCGACGAGGACGCGCTGATCCAGATCCTGTCCGAGCCGAAGAACGCGCTCGTCAAGCAGTACCAGCGCCTGTTCGAGATGGAAGACGTGGAGCTCACCTTCCACGAGGACGCGCTGCGCGAGATCGCCCGCAAGGCGATCGTCCGCAAGACCGGCGCCCGCGGCCTTCGCTCGATCATGGAGAAGATCCTGCTCGACACGATGTTCGAGCTGCCGACGCTGGAAGGCGTGCGCGAAGTCGTCATCTCCGACGAGGTGGTCAAGGGCGCGGCCCGTCCGCTCTACATCTACTCGGAGCGCTCCGAAGAGAAGGCCAACGTTTCGGCCTGACCGGCTGGCGGAACGGCCCCTCATCCCGCTGCCGCGACCTTCTCCCCGCAAGCGGGGAGAAGGGGAATGCCGAACCGGTTTCCGGTTTCGCGAAGCCCCGGCATCCTTTCCCTTCGCCCCGCTTGCGGGGAGAAGGTGCCGGCAGGCGGATGAGGGGCTGTTTGCCGACGGTCCGGGACCCGCTGCGGCGGGTCTTTTCGTGTGAGCCGCCTAGCGACATTTCGTGACTGGTCGTTCGCCGGGGGAAGGGGCATGATGCGCAACCTTCCGCTGCTTTGGCGCGCCGTTGCGAAACGATGCGCGCCACGCCAGAATGGAAGACTTCGATTCTGTCTCGCGTATGCTCCGGCGGTCTTGCCGGAAGAAGGCCGCAAGTTCCGCGACAGGGCCGCAGGCTAGGCTTTCTCCATGTGAGCGCATATCCGGTCCGCCGCGAGGTGGGGCACTCCGCGGCCGTACTTGAAAAAGCGTTAACCGCACGCCACTTGTGGGTGGAAAAGATCGCCGGCCCGGTGAGCCCAAGCACCGATCGGTCCGGTTCCCGGAAACGGGACGTTTGAAAGGAAATGACATGACGAAGAAGACGTCTGCGCCGCACGAATCGACCGCTTTCCCGGTCCTGCCCCTGCGCGACATCGTGGTGTTCCCGCATATGATCGTGCCGCTGTTCGTCGGTCGCGAGAAGTCGATCCGCGCGCTGGAAGAGGTGATGGGCACCGACAGGCAGATCATGCTTGCCACCCAGATCAACGCCTCCGACGACGACCCGGAGACCGACGCCATCTACCGCATCGGCACCGTCGCCAACGTTCTCCAGCTCCTCAAGCTGCCCGACGGCACCGTCAAGGTGCTGGTCGAAGGCCGCGCGCGCGCCGAGATCGACGGCTATACCGACCGCGAGGAATTCTACGAGGCGACGGCCCATGTGCTGGCCGAGCCGGAAGAGGACCCGGTGGAGATCGAGGCGCTGTCGCGCTCGGTCGTCTCCGAGTTCGAGAACTATGTGAAGCTCAACAAGAAGATCTCGCCCGAGGTCGTCGGCGCCGCGAGCCAGATCGAGGACTACTCGAAGCTCGCCGACACGGTCGCTTCGCACCTCTCCATCAAGATCGTCGAGAAGCAGGAAATGCTGGAGACGACGAGCGTGAAGCTGCGCCTTGAAAAGGCGCTCGGCTTCATGGAAGGAGAAATCTCCGTCCTGCAGGTCGAGAAGAGAATCCGCTCGCGTGTAAAACGCCAGATGGAGAAGACCCAGCGCGAGTACTACCTCAACGAACAGATGAAGGCGATCCAGAAGGAGCTCGGCGACGGCGAGGACGGCCGCGACGAGATGGCCGAACTGGAAGAGAAGATCGCCAAGGCCAAGCTCTCGAAGGAGGCCCGCGAGAAGGCGGACGCCGAGCTCAAGAAGCTGCGCCAGATGAGCCCGATGTCGGCCGAAGCCACCGTCGTGCGCAACTATCTCGACTGGCTGACGGGCATTCCGTGGGGCAAGAAGTCGAAGATCAAGACCGACCTCAACAACGCGGAAAAGATCCTCGACGAGGATCATTTCGGCCTCGACAAGGTCAAGGAGCGCATCGTCGAGTACCTCGCCGTGCAGGCCCGGTCCAACAAGATCAAGGGCCCGATCCTTTGCCTCGTCGGCCCTCCGGGCGTCGGCAAGACCTCGCTTGCGAAATCCATCGCCAAGGCGACGGGCCGCGAATATGTCCGCATGGCGCTCGGCGGCGTGCGGGACGAGGCCGAGATCCGCGGTCACCGCCGCACCTATATCGGCTCGATGCCCGGCAAGGTCATCCAGTCGATGAAGAAGGCGAAGAAGTCCAACCCGCTCTTCCTGCTCGACGAGATCGACAAGATGGGCATGGACTTCCGCGGCGACCCGTCTTCGGCCCTGCTTGAGGTGCTGGACCCGGAACAGAACTCGACCTTCATGGACCACTACCTGGAAGTCGAATACGATCTCTCCAACGTCATGTTCGTGACGACGGCGAATACGCTGAACATTCCCGCGCCCCTCATGGACCGCATGGAAGTGATCCGCATCGCCGGCTACACGGAAGAGGAAAAGCTGGAAATCGCCAAAAGGCACCTCTTGCCCAAGGCGATCCGCGACCACGCGCTGCAGCCGAAGGAATTCTCGGTCACCGACGGCGCGCTGATGGCGGTTATCCAGCAGTACACCCGCGAGGCGGGCGTTCGTAACTTCGAGCGTGAACTGATGAAGCTCGCCCGCAAGGCGGTCACCGAGATCATCAAGGGCAAGGCGAAGAAGGTCGAGGTCACGGCGGAGAACATCCACGACTTCCTCGGCGTTCCGCGCTTCCGCCACGGCGAAGCCGAGCGCGAGGATCAGGTCGGTGTCGTCACGGGCCTTGCCTGGACGGAAGTCGGCGGCGAGCTGCTCACCATCGAAGGCGTCAGCCTGCCGGGTGGCAAGGGCCGCATGACGGTGACCGGCAACCTCAAGGACGTGATGAAGGAATCGATCTCGGCGGCGGCCTCCTATGTCCGCTCGCGCGCCGTCGATTTCGGCATCGAGCCGCCGCGCTTCGACAAGACGGACATCCACGTCCACGTTCCGGAAGGCGCGACGCCCAAGGACGGCCCGTCGGCCGGCATCGCCATGGCGACCGCCATCGTGTCCATCATGACCGGCATCCCGGTCTCGAAGGACATCGCGATGACGGGCGAGGTGACGCTGCGCGGCCGGGTCCTGCCGATCGGCGGTCTCAAGGAGAAGCTGCTCGCAGCCCTTCGCGGCGGCATCAAGAAGGTGCTGATCCCGGAAGAAAACGCCAAGGATCTGGCGGATATTCCGGACAACGTGAAGAACAGCATGGAGATCGTCCCGGTCTCCCGCATGGGCGAGGTCATCGAACATGCGCTGCTGCGCAAGCCCGAGCCGATCGAATGGGACGGCTCTCTCGAGGCGGCCAAGGTGCCTGCCGTCGAATCGTCCGAGGAGGGCGCAGGCGCCGTCGCGCACTGAGCCTTCGCCTCCCGCATTGCCGCGTTTTCGGCGCGGAAAAGCGAAAGACCGGCCTTCGGGCCGGTCTTTTTCGTTGAAAACGTGTGTAAACCCCGGATTCTCAGGGGATTGCGGCGAAATATTCTTGCGGGTCGAAGGGCGATGCGTATTCTGCCCCCGACTTGTATGAGTCGTTTCAAACCGTAAGAAAGGGGTGGAAACATGAACAAGAATGAACTCGTATCCGCGGTCGCTGAGAAGTCCGGCCTCTCCAAGACGGACGCAGCATCGGCTGTCGACGCCGTTTTCGAGACGATCCAGGGCGAACTCAAGAACGGTGGCGACGTTCGTCTCGTCGGTTTCGGCAATTTCTCCGTATCGCGTCGCGAAGCTTCGAAGGGCCGCAACCTTTCGACCGGCGCCGAGATCGATATCCCGGCTCGCAACGTGCCGAAGTTCTCGGCCGGCAAGGGCCTGAAGGACGCCGTCAACGGCTGATCCTTCGTGCCGCATGATCCCTAAGTCGGAAGCGGTTTAGGGATCACGCGGCATATCGATGTCGTGCAGCGCCTGATGTGTCATTCATGGCGCGCTGCGCTGCAGGGCAGAGCGGTTATCCACTCCGCCGCAAAATCCTGGATTTCAGGATCGGGGCCCGGTTTTCCGGGCCCCTTTTTATTGAGCCAAGGAACGGCCGCCTGTCATGCGGCTGTTACACGAAGGCCGCAGAACCGCCGGGTTCCTTGAAACCGGATTCCGGAGGCTTTCATGAAGACCCGTTCGCTCACCGCCGCGCTCGCGGCGGTCCTCGCCGCATCGGCGGCGCCCGCCGCCAGCGCCGAGCCCGTATTCAACCGCATTGCATCCTTCGCCGTCGCCGACAACCTGCCGGACGGCAAGGACAAGGCGACGCCCACCTCGTCCGAGATCATCGCGACGAGCGAGGACGGCAACACGCTCGTCTATTCCGACAGCCCGCTGAAGGCGATCGGCTTCATCGACATCACCGACGCGAAGGCCCCGATGGCCGGCGGCATCGTCCCCTTCGACGGCGAGCCCACCTCGGTGACCATCGCCGCCGGCAAGGCGCTCGTCGCCGTCAACACGCGCGAGAGCTTTACCAAGCCTTCCGGCATCCTCGCCCAGGTGGATATCGCCACGAGGAAAGTGGAAGCGACCTGCGATCTCGGCGGCCAGCCGGATTCCATCGCGCTCAACAGGGACAAGACGCTCGCCGCCATCGCCATCGAAAACGAGCGCGACGAGGAGGTCAATGACGGCGATCTGCCGCAGATGCCGGCCGGCGACCTCGTTCTTCTCCCGCTCAAGGACGGCGTCGTCGATTGCGGCTCGATCCGGCATGTCGCGCTGACCGGGCTTGCCGATATCGCCGGCGACGACCCGGAACCGGAATTCGTCTCCTTCAACAGCCTCGACGAAGTGGCGCTCACGCTTCAGGAGAACAACCACATCGTCATCGTCGACGGCAGGACGGGCGCCGTGAAGACGCATTTCTCCGCCGGCACCGTCAGCCTCGAAGGCATCGACACCAGGAAGGACGGTGCGCTGACGTTCACCGGCGAGATGAAGGACGCCGCCCGCGAGCCCGACGCCGTGAAGTGGCTGGACGACGACCGCCTCGTCGTCGCCAACGAAGGCGACTGGAAGGGCGGCGCGCGCGGCTTCACCATCTTCGACAAGCAGGGCAAGGTTCTCTACGAGAGCGGTGCGTCCTTCGAACGCGAGGTGGCGAAGATCGGCCACTATCCCGACAAGCGCAACAAGAAGGGCATCGAGCCGGAAGGCCTGGAGGCGGCGAAATTCGGCGACGACAACCTCTTCTTCGTGCTGGCGGAGCGTGCCTCGGTGGTCGGCGTCTACGAGGATACGGGCGCCGAGCCTGAGCTTCTCCAGCTCCTGCCGTCGGGCATCGGCCCGGAAGGTGCGGTCGCCATCCCCGGCCGCAACCTGCTGGTAACGGCCAACGAGACGGACCTCGTGGAAGACGGCGGCGCCCGCTCGCATGTCATGATCTACGAGCGCGCCGAAGGCGAGGCGGCCTATCCGCAGATCGTCTCCACGGAAAAGGACGGCGAGCTGATCGGCTTCGGCGCGCTCTCCGGCCTCGCACCGGTCGAGGGCAAGCCGGGCATGCTCTATGCCGTCAACGATTCCTTCTACGCCGCGCAGCCGACGATCTTCACGATCGACGCGACGGCCAAGCCGGCGAAGATCGTCGATGCGCTGCGCATCACCCGCAACGGCGCACCCGCCCAGAAGCTTGACAGCGAAGGCCTGACGCCGGGCGGGAAGGGCGGCTTCTGGCTCGCCAACGAGGGCGATGCCGACAAGCTCGTTCCCCATGCCATCCTCCATGTGAACGAGAAGGGCGAGATCGACAGGGAGATCGCCATCCCCGCCGAGCTGCGGGCGCATGAGAAGCGCTTCGGCTTCGAGGGCATCACCCGCGTCGGCGAAGGCGACGACGAGGTCCTCTGGATGGCCATGCAGCGCGAATGGGGCGACGACGAGAAGGGCTTCGTGAAGCTCGTCTCCTACAAGCCTTCCTCGAAGGAATGGGGTGCGGTGCGCTATCCGCTCGACACGACGGCGGAAGGCTGGGTCGGCCTTTCGGAGATCGCGGCCCATGGCGACCACGCCTATATCATCGAGCGCGACAACCTGATCGGCACGGCCGCGAAGCTGAAGAAGCTCTATCGCGTGGCGCTCGCCGACCTGAAGCCGGCCAAGCTCGGCGGGGAACTACCGGTGGTGAGGAAGGAAGAGGTCCGCGACCTCATCCCCGACCTCAAGGCCGGCAACGGCTATGTCGTCGACAAGGTCGAGGGCTTTGCCATCGACGCCGCCGGCAACGGTTTCGTCGTGACGGACAACGACGGCGTCGACGATTCCTCCGGCGAGACCCTGTTCTTCGGCATCGGCCCGCTCAACGCGATGTAAGTCGGTGGCGGTTGCCCCTCACCCTAACCCTTTCCCCGCAAGCGGGGAGAGGGGACTTGCCCTGCGAACCGGCATTGCTTGAGGAAAACGGTGCATCCTGTTCCCTTCGCCCCGCCTGCGGGGAGAGCGACTGTCTTTGTGGTCAAGCGTTTTTCCATGGTTTGCCGTCGCGGATGATTGCGTTGAGGATGGTGAGGAGTTTTCGCATTGT
>NZ_JACHIK010000007.1 GCF_014203155.1 Shinella fusca | reverse complement strand
CAATCATGCGAAAACTCATCGTCCTCGCCAATGCACTGCTCAGCAAAGGCAGAAAATGGGTCCCATCCCTACCTTGACCAACACGGATACTCTAGCATCTTCGTTTTCGCATGTTGTTATCGCAAGACCGCTTCACACTTTTGCGCAACATGCGCCTGCCTCAACGGTTACGGAAAGCCGGCTTGCGCTTCTCGATGAAGGCCGCCATGCCCTCCTTCTGGTCCTCGGTCGCAAAGAGCGCATGGAACAGCCGGCGCTCGGCGCGCATGCCTTCCGACAGCACCGTCTCGTGGGCGCGGGCGACCGCTTCCTTCGCCATCATGGTGGCGGGCAGCGAGTAGCCGGCGATCTTCTCCGCTGCCGCCAGCGCCTCCTCCATCAGTTTCTCCGGCGCGACGACCCGGGCGACGAGGCCCGAGCGCTCGGCCTCGGCCGCATCCATCATGCGGCCGGTGAGCACGAGGTCCATGGCCTTGGCCTTGCCGACGGCGCGGGTCAGGCGCTGCGTGCCGCCCATGCCGGGCAGGATGCCGAGCGTGATTTCCGGCTGGCCGAACTTCGCCGTCTCGGAAGCGATGATGAAGTCGCACATCATGGCAAGCTCGCAGCCCCCGCCGAGCGCAAAGCCGCTGACGGCCGCGATCATCGGTTTGCGGAAGGCCGCGACCTCGTCCCAGCCGGCGGCAAGGTCCTCGACAACAGCCTCGGCGAAGCCGTAGGGCTGCATCTCCTTGATGTCCGCGCCGGCCGCGAAGGCCTTTTCAGAGCCCGTGACGACGACCGCGCCGATGCCGGCATCGGCCGCGAAGCCGGCAAGCACAGCCTTCAACTCGTCGAGCAACCGGCGGTTCAGGGCGTTCAGCGCCTGCGGCCGGTTGAGCGCGACAAGGCCGACGCGCCCGCGCGTCTCCACCAGCAGGGTTTCATAGGCCATTCTTCTCTCTCCTCTGTTCTCTTACTTCTGGCAGGCGGCGCAATAGAAGGTCGAGCGGCCGCCCTGCACGATGCGGCCGATCGTGCCCGTGCAGCCGGGCGTGCGGCAAGCCTCCTTCTCGCGGTCGTAGACGGAGAAGGAATGCTGGAAATAGCCGAGCGAGCCGTCTGCGCGGATATGGTCGCGCAGCGTCGAGCCGCCGGCGGCGATGGCATCCGCGATCACCTCGCGGATCGCCCCGGTGAGCGTCACGAGCTCCTTCTTCGGCCTGCCCGCCGCCGTCACCAGCGTGCCGGCCAGACGCTCGGGCGAAAGATGGGCACGCCACAGCGCCTCGCAGACATAGATATTGCCGAGGCCAGCAATGTTCTTCTGGTCGAGGAGCGCCGCCTTCAGCGGCGTCTGGCGGCCGCGGAACTTCGCCGCGACGTAGTCGGCATCGAGCGCGTTGCCGGTCGGCTCGGCGCCGAGATCGCGGAAGAAGGCATGGCCGGCGATATCCTCGCGGCGGGCGATATCCATGAAGCCGAAACGACGTGGGTCGTTGTAGACGACGCGGCGCTCGCCATCCGCGGTCTCCAGGTGGAAGACGACGTGGTCGTGGCGCGCGTCCTTGCCGCGCGGCCGGTGGAAGTCGCCGGGCGTCTCGCCGGCATCCGCGCCCTCCACCCGGAAGGAGCCGGACATGCCGAGATGGGCGATCACCACATCGCCGCCGTCGAGATCGATCAGGAGGTATTTCGCGCGCCGGCCGAGGGAAAGGACCCGCCTGCCCTCCAGCGCCCCGGCAAAACCGGACGGAAAGGGAAAGCGCAGGTCCGGGCGGCGCAGCTCCGCCCGGCGGATCAGCGAACCCTCCATGACGGGCGCGAGGCCGCGCCTCACCGTCTCCACTTCCGGCAATTCCGGCATGTCGTTCTCCTTGAAGGGGATTTAACCTTTGGGCGCATTTGCCGCGCCCGGGCATTTCCCTCTCGGCAATCTATGTCCTATATACGCGGCGAAGCGTTCAGATAGCGCGCCAGACGGCAATTCGCTATGGTCTTTGCGGCAATCCGGCTGCGACAGACAGGCCCACGGAGACGACGATGACGGAACAGCGCACATCCGCAGACGGCGGGATGGAGACCTCCTACGGCTTCCGCGAGGTGCGGCAGGGCGAGAAGCAGGCGCTCGTCAACGACGTGTTCCACAAGGTCGCCAAGCGCTACGACATCATGAACGACGTCATGTCCGCCGGCCTGCACCGGGCCTGGAAGGACGCGATGATCGCCAGCCTCAACCCGCGCAAGGACCCGTCCTACAAGGTGCTGGACGTTGCCGGCGGCACGGGTGACATCGCCTTCCGCATCGTCGAGGCCTCCGGCCGGCTGGCGCACGCCACCGTCCTCGACATCAACGGCTCGATGCTCTCCGTCGGCGCCGACCGGGCTGCCAGGAAGGGCCTTTCCGCCAATCTCGACTTCGTCGAGGCCAATGCCGAGGAACTGCCCTTCGAAGCGAACAGCTTCGACGCCTACACGATCGCCTTCGGCATCCGCAACGTGCCGCGCATCGATGTGGCGCTGTCGGAAGCCTACCGGGTCCTGAAGCGCGGCGGGCGCCTCCTCGTGCTGGAATTCTCCGAGGTGGAGATGCCGCTGCTCGACAGGTTCTACGACGCCTGGTCGTTCAAGGCGATCCCGCAGTTCGGCAAGATGATCACGGGCGATGCCGAGCCTTACCAGTATCTCGTGGAATCGATCCGCAAGTTCCCGGGCCAGGAGGACTTCGCCGCGATGATCCGCAAGGCCGGCTTCTCGCGCGTCACCTACACCAACTACACCGGCGGCATCGCAGCGCTGCATTCCGGCTGGAAGCTCTGAATGAGCGTCATCGGCGCCTATTTTCGCCTCGCCCGCGTGGGCTGGGTCCTCATGCGCGAGGGCGTCGTCTCGGCGCTGCCGGCTGACGGCATGCCGCCGCTCGCTCGCACGGGCAAGGCCATTGCCGGCCTCTTCGAGCGCCGCAAGGCCGCCCGGGTCGGGCGCGGCGACAACCTTGCCCGCGCCATCGAGCGCCTCGGCCCCTCCTATGTGAAGATGGGCCAGTTCCTGGCGACCCGACCCGACGTCGTCGGCGCGGAGATCGCCGTCGAGCTTTCGGCCTTGCAGGACCGCATGGCGACCTTCCCGAAGGAGGCCGCGGTGGCGACGGTGGAAGGCTCGCTCGGCCGTCCGCTCGCGGACCTCTACGCCACATTCGACGACCCGATCGCCGCCGCCTCCATCGCGCAGGTCCATCCGGCCACCGTGCGCAAGGCCGATGGCGAACAGCGCGTCGCCGTCAAGGTCATCCGCCCCGGCGTGCGCCAGCGCTTCGGCCACGACCTCGAGGCCATGTATGCGGCCGCGCGCCTGCAGGAGAAGATCCTGCCCAACACCCGCCGGCTGAAGCCGGTGGAGGTGACGCGCACGCTGGAGCAGACGACGAAGGTGGAGATGGACCTGCGGCTGGAGGCCGCCGCCCTTTCCGAACTCGGCGAGAACACGAAGGACGACCCCGGCTTCCGCGTGCCGACGGTCGACTGGGAGCGCACGGGCCGAGACGTCGTCACCATGGAATGGATCGACGGCATCAAGATGTCGGACGTGGACGGCCTTCGCGCCGCCGGCCACGACCTCGACCGCCTCGCCGACACGCTGATCCAGTCGTTCCTGCGCCACACGCTGCGCGACGGCTTCTTCCATGCCGACATGCACCAGGGCAACCTCTTCGTCGATCCCGCGGGCGTCATCGTCGCGGTCGACATGGGCATCGTCGGAAGGCTCGGCAAGAAGGAGCGCCGCTTCCTTGCCGAGATCCTCTACGGCTTCATCACCCGCGACTACCAGCGCGTGGCGGACGTGCATTTCGAGGCCGGCTACGTGCCTTCGCACCATGACACGGCGAGCTTCGCCCAGGCGATCCGCGCCATCGGCGAGCCGATCCACGGCCAGCCGGCCGAGACGATCTCCATGGCCAAGCTGCTCACCCTGCTCTTCGAGGTGACGGAGCTCTTCGACATGGAGACGCGCACCGAGCTCGTCATGCTGCAGAAGACCATGGTGGTGGTGGAGGGCGTCGCCCGCACGCTGAACCCGCGCTTCAACATGTGGAAGGCTTCCGAGGGCGTGGTCGGCGACTGGATCCGCGACAATCTCGGCCCCAAGCGCCTTCTTGCAGACCTTCGCGACGGCGCGCATGCCGCCCTCAGGCTGGCGGAGGCCGCCCCGGAGATCGCCGCCAAGGCGGAAAAGTTCTCGCAGGACCTCACCGCCATGGCCGAGAAGGGCCTTCGCTTCGACGCCGAGACGGCGGAAGCGATCGGCCGTTCCGAGGCGCGCCACAGCCGTTCGGGCCGCCTTGCGCTCTGGGTCATCGCGGCGGTGCTGGTCTACATCGCCTGGAAGCTCACCTGAGCTTGACCGGCGCCTTCCCGGCGCTAGTCTCCCCGTCATGACCGACACGCAGCCGAGCGACACCGAACCGCAAACCACCCTCGAACGGCTGCGCCGGCAATTGCGCGGGCTCTATTTCGGCCGCGACCGGCAGGCGATCCGCTTCCAGGTGGCGCTGCTGCTGGTCGATGTTGCGATCCTCGCCTTCTTCATCACGGGGCCTTACCTGCGCGCGGGCTCGGCCTATGTGGCGGTCGATCTCGCCATCGCTGCCGTCATCGCCTTCGAGCTTGCCGCGCGGGCACTGATCGCGCCGAACCTGCGCTACTGGCTGATGCGGCCGATGACCTGGGTGGACCTCGTCATCCTCGCCACGCTGCTCGTGCCGAGCCACCTGCACAATTTCGCGTTCCTCCGGGTGCTGCGCATCTGGGCGATCAGCCAGAGCAAGCTCGTTACCCTGATGCTCTACCGCACCGGCAACGGCGACAAGGAAGACATCATCGAGGCCTGCGCGAATTTCCTCGTCTTCCTCTTCCTCGTCACCGGCTTCGTCTACAGCAACTTCTTCTACGGCGCGGACGGCTTTGCCGGCTTCGTCGACGCGCTCTATTTCTCCGTCGCCACCGTCACGACCACCGGCTTCGGCGACGTCATCCTGCCCGGAACGCTGGGCAAGCTCACCTCCATCGTCACCATGATCATCGGCATCTCGCTCTTCGTGCGGCTCGCACAGGCGATCGTGCGGCCCTACAAGGTGACCTTCCCCTGCCCGCAATGCGGCCTGTCGCGCCACGAGGCGGACGCGGTGCATTGCAAGGCCTGCGGCCATGTGCTGAACATTCCCGACGAGGGCGCCTGAGCGCTTCCGCCCGAAACGGCTTGGAAAAGCCTTTTCAAAGGGATAGGAGGAAAGAGCACCATGCGCCTCACGAGCCCGGGACCCGCCATGCCGCTTGCAGGAAAACGCATCCTCCTCGTCATCTCCGGCGGCATCGCCGCCTACAAGAGCCTCGACCTCATCCGGCGCCTGCGCGAGCGCGGCGCGGAGGTGCGGCCGGTCATGACCGCCGGGGCGCAGGAATTCGTGACGCCGCTCGCCGTCGGCGCGCTTTCCTCCGGCCATGTCTATACGGACCTCTTTTCCCGCGAGGACGAGCAGGATGTCGGCCATATCCGGCTGGCGCGCGACTGCGACCTCGTCCTCGTCGCACCCGCCACCGCCGACCTGATGGCGAAGATGGCGAACGGCCTTGCCGGCGATCTCGCCTCCGCCGTCCTCATCGCCACCGACCGGCCGGTCCTGCTCGCGCCCGCCATGAACCCGAAGATGTGGGCCAATCCCGCGACTCGCCGCAATGTCGAGACGCTTCGCGCCGACGGCCATGCCTTCATCGGCCCCAATGCCGGCGAGATGGCCGAGGGCGGCGAAGCGGGCCTCGGCCGCATGGCCGAGCCGCTGGAGATCGTGGCCGCCGTGGAACGCCTGATCGATGGCGGTGCGAAGCCGCTTGCCGGACGCAGGGCCGTCGTCACCTCCGGTCCGACGCACGAGCCGATCGATCCGGTGCGCTATATCGCCAACCGTTCCTCCGGCCGGCAGGGCCATGCCATTGCCGCGGCGCTTACCCGGCTCGGGGCGGACGTCACGCTCGTTTCCGGTCCCGTCACCCTCCCCGACCCGCCGGGCGTGAACGTGGTCAGGGTGGAACGGGCCGAGGAAATGCTTCAGGCCGTGCTCTCCGCACTGCCGGCCGATATCGCCGTGATGGTCGCCGCCGTCGCCGACTGGCGCGCGGCGGCGCCGAATGCGGAGAAGATCAAGAAGCAGCCGGGCGAAGGCCCGCCGCCGCTGATGCTGACGGAGAACCCGGATATCCTGAAGACCGTCGGCCACCATGCGGACCGCCCGAAGATCGTCGTCGGCTTCGCCGCCGAAACGCAGGACGTCGAGAAGAACGGCCGGGTGAAGCTGAAGAAGAAGGGCGCAGACCTCATCGTCGCCAACGACGTCTCGCCGGAAACCGGCATCATGGGCGGCACGCGCAACAGCGTGAAGCTGATCACCGAGGCCGGCATTACGGCTTGGCCGGACCTTTCCAAGGACGAGGTCGCCGGGCGCCTTGCCGGCTGGATCGCCGAGCGGCTTACCTGACGAGGGCGAGTTTCGCTTCCATTCCGCCCGCCGGACGGCCGGCGGGCGAGAAGATGCGCACGTCGACGCCGTTTTCCCCGAGCACGACGGCGCTGCCGTCCGGGATCTCCACCCAGGCTTCCACCTCGTCGTTCAGCGGCTCGGACACGAGGCAGTAGCCGCCGGTCTCGCCCATCGGCGCGGCATAGAGCGTGGGCGCGGCGAAGTCCGTCGCATAGCGCACGGCATAAAGCTGCCGGCCGTCGGAGAAGGCCGCCGTGAAGCGCACGAGCACGCGGCGCTCCAGATGCGCGGCGAGCCGCTCGACGAAGGCGATCGTCTCGGCCATCGCGCCGAGCGGATCGCGCTCCAGGCCGAATTGCAGGGCGAGCAGGAACAGGAGTTCGGAATCCGTCGAGCCGGTGCGGGAATTGTAGAGGTCGTTGTCGAGCATGGTTTCGAGCGGCCGGCGCAGGTGCTCGAAATCGGCGATCTGGCCGTTGTGCATGAAAGACCAGACGCCGTGGACGAAGGGATGGCAATTGTCGCGCCGCGTGCCGCCGCCCGTCGCCGCGCGCACATGGGCAAGGAAGAGCGGCGAGCGGACCTGCCGGGCGATGCTCCTGAGATTGCAATCGGACCAGGCCGGCAGGATGTCGCGGTAAAGGCCGGGCTCCGGCCTTTCGCCGTACCAGGCGACACCGAAGCCGTCGCCGTTCGTCGCCGTCTTGGCGCGGGTGGCGCAATGGGACTGCTCGATCAGCGAATGGGCGGGCGACGACACCAGTTCCTCGAGATAAAGCGGTTCCCCGCGATAGGCTGCCCAACGGCACATGACGCACTTCCCGCTTCAAAGGACCGGCGCGAACCGGCGTTAAACCCGACGCATTAACCATGGCACTGCCCGGATTTTCAACGCAAATGGGTAAAAATGCGTTAACGAATGTAAACGGGACGAAACCATGCGTGTCATTATGGAGCGCGCGGCGCGGCGCGCCGTTTCCCATGGAACAGATGCGGCATTGACGCCGCCGTGCGGATGCCGAAAGATCGCGCCATGGCGAACGGGCACTTCCGGATTCTCAAGACGCAGGTCGACGGCATCGAGGCGGTCTTCGCCGACAGCCGGCTGAGCTTCACGCGCCATACGCACGAGACCTTCGGCATCGGCCTCATCGAGCGCGGCGCGCAGAAATCGGCGAGCGGGCGCGGCCTCGTCGAGGCGGAGGCCGGCGACGCGATCACCGTCAATCCCGGCGAGGTGCATGACGGCGCGCCGCTCGGCGACGGGCCGCGCGCCTGGCGCATGCTCTACCTGCGGCCGGATCTCGTCGGGACAGCCGCCGCCGATATTTTCGAGGGGCGGCCGCGCGAGGAATTTTACGCGCCGGTGCTGGCGGATGCGCGCATCGCCCGCCTCGTCTCGGCAAGCCTTGCCGCGCTGCTCTCGGGCGATGCCGCGCCCCTTGCCGGCGAAGAACGGCTTCTCCTGCTGCTCGCCGCCGTTCTGAGGGAGCGGGCGCCGCCGCGGGAAGCGGCAGCGACGATCGCCCGCGCCTGCGAGAGGATCGACACGGACCCGGCTGCGGCGGTGACACTTCATGACCTTGCCGACGCGTGCGGCATCGGCCGTTTCCGCCTGCTGCGCGATTTCGTCCGCCTCACCGGCCTGACGCCGCATGCCTACCAGCTCCAGCGCCGCACCGACCTTGCCCGGCGAATGATCGCCGCCGGCACGCCGCTCGCCGAGGCGGCCATGGCGGCGGGCTTTGCCGACCAGAGCCACATGACGCGCAATTTCACGCGCCGCTACGGCTATACGCCCGGCGCCTATCTTTCCGCCCTCGCCTGATCTTCCCGCAATTTCGTTCAAGACCGGCGACGGCCTTCCGGTGTTCCCTGCCGCTTTCTCCAGCCACGGGAACTCCCATGACCACCGAATTCCTCATCACCTCGCTCGTCGTCATCCTCCTGCCGGGCACGGGCGTGCTCTATACGCTGGCGCTCGGCATGGGCGGCGGCTTCCGCGACGGCCTGCTTGCCGCCTTCGGCTGCACGCTCGGCATCGTGCCGCATATCCTTGCCAGCGTCGCCGGCCTTGCCGCGCTGCTCCACGCGAGCGCGCTCGCCTTCGAGACGCTGCGCTATCTCGGCGTCGCTTATCTCCTTTTCATCGCATGGAGCCTGCTGCGGCAGGGCGAGGCGCTGGATCTCGGGCCTGCGCAGCCGGCGGGACGCGCCTTCTCCATCCTGCGCAAGGGTATCCTCACCAATATCCTCAACCCGAAGCTCTCGCTGTTCTTCCTCGCCTTCCTGCCGCAATTCGTGCCGGCGCAGGCACCCGACGCGACGGTGCGGATGCTCTTCCTCGGCGGCGTCTTCATGGCGCTGACCTTCCTCGTCTTCGCGCTCTATGCCGCGCTTGCCGCGGGGCTGCGCCGGCAGGTGCTGGGCCGGCCGAAGGTCATGCTGTGGACCCAGCGCAGCTTTGCCGCCGCCCTCGGCCTGATGGGCCTGCGGCTGGCGCTCGCCGACCGCTGACGCCTATCGCCAGAGCGCATGGAAATGGTGCAGCGGGCCGTGGCCGGAGCCGACGGAAAGCGCATCCGCCCCGCGCACCGCACCGGCGACGAAGCGCTTGGCCGCCGCCACGGCCTCGGCAAGCGGCCGCCCCTTGCCGAGTTCCGCCGCAAGGGCGCTCGACAGAGAGCAGCCGGTGCCGTGCGTGTTGCGCGTCGGCACCCGCACGCCTTCGAGCCAGCGCACGCCCTCCGCCGTCGCCAGCACATCCGGGCTCTCAGTGCCCGGCAGGTGCCCCCCCTTGAGCAGAACCGCCTTCGGGCCGAGCGCGAGCAGGCGCCGCGCCTGATCCTCCATGCCGGCCCGGTCCGCGGCTTCCGCCTCTCCGAGGAGGGAAGCGGCTTCCGGCAGGTTGGGCGTCAGTACGCTCGCAAGCGGCAGCAGCCGGCGCGTCAGCACCGAGACGGCCTCCGCCGCCAGCAGCGGGGAGCCGCCCTTGGCGATCATCACCGGATCGAGCACGACGGGAACAGCGCCGTGCGGCGCGAGCGCATCCGCCACGGCTTCGGCGATCTCCGCCGAGGCGATCATGCCGATCTTCACCGCATCGACGCGGATATCGCGGAAAACATCGGCGACCTGCGCCGTAACGAAGGCGGGCGGCACGGGATGGACGGCGGAGACGCCTTGCGTGTTCTGCGCCGTCAGCGCCGTCAGCGCAGCCATGCCGTAGGTGCCGCAGGCCGCGAAGGCCTTGAGATCGGCCTGGATGCCGGCGCCGCCGGACGGATCGGACCCCGCGATGGAAAGGATGTTGGCAATCGTCTCGGCCATAGCGCCTCCTTCTAGCGGAGGCGGCCTTCGGGCGGCGGGAAACGGCACCCTGCGACTCCCTCCGCCGGCATGATCCGGTTCAGGTTCAAAGGGTGCTTCTCAGCCCGCCTGACGGCGGACGCCCCTGTCCGGGGAGGGTTGTCGCAGATGCGGGCGCTAGTGTCACGGGATTTTAAAGACCCTCTCTGCCTGCCGGCATCTCCCCCACAAGGGGCGAGAAAGGCTGGCAGCACGCTTTTCCCTCGAAATTTTTCGCCGAGGGTGCCACGAGTTAAGTCCCTCCCCCTTGTGGGGAGGGATTAGGGAGGGGTCTTCGCCGCCTCATGCCTTGCTGACGTGATACTCCTTGATGGCCACCATCTTGATCGCCGGGTAGCGTTCCGCCTCGTAGCGCAGCGAGAAGGAATCCTGCGCGAGGAAGACCGGGTCGCCGTCGAGGTCGCGGGCGATGTCGCCGCGGCGCTGGGTGACGAACTTGTCGAGTTCGGCCGCGCTGTCGGAGGAGATCCAGCGGCAGACGGAAAAACGCGACATCTCGAAGGAGACCGGCAGGCCGTATTCCGCCGAAAGCCGCTCCTTCAGCACGTCGAGCTGCAGCGCGCCGACGACGCCGACGATGGCGGGCGAGCCGTCCTCCGGCGAGAAGAGCTGCACGACGCCCTCCTCCGCCATCTGCTGGAGCGCCTCCTTCAGCTTCTTGGCCTTCATGGCGTCTTCCAGCCGCACGCGGCGCAGGATTTCCGGCGCGAAGTTGGGCACGCCCTCGAAGACCAGCGCCTCGCCTTCCGTCAGCGTATCGCCGATGCGGAGCGTGCCGTGGTTGGGAATGCCCACGACGTCGCCGGCATAGGCCGTATCGGCAAGCTGGCGCTGCGAGGCGAAGAAGAACTGCGGCGCGGAAAGGCCGATCGTCTTGCCCGTTCGGGCAAGGCGCACCTTCATGCCGCGCTCCAGCATGCCGGAGCAGACGCGGGCAAAGGCGATGCGGTCGCGGTGGTTCGGGTCCATGTTGGCCTGGATCTTGAAGACGAAGGCCGTCATCCTGTCTTCCGCCGCATGGACCTTGCGCACGTCCGCCACCTGGTCGCGCGGCGGCGGCGCGAAGGCGCCGAGCGCATTGATGAGGTCGCGCACGCCGAAGTTACGGAGCGCCGAGCCGAAGAACACCGGCGTCAGGTGGCCTTCGAGGAAGGCTTCGCGGTCGAACGGGCGGCAGGCTTCGCGCGCCAGTTCCATCTCCTCGATGAAGGCCTCGCGCTCGTTTTCCGGCAGGTGCTTGGCGACCTCGGCGGCATCGTCCATCCTCGTCGGCTGGACCTGCGTGTCCGAGCCGCGGAAGGTGCGGTCGGCAAGGTGATAGGAGCCGCAGAAGGTCTTGGAACGGCCAACCGGCCAAGTGACCGGGGCCGTATCGAGCGCCAGCTTCTCCTCCACCTCGTCGAGGATCTCGAACGGGTCGCGGCTCTCGCGGTCCATCTTGTTGACGAAGGTGATGATCGGAATGTCGCGCAGGCGGCAGACCTCGAAGAGCTTCAGCGTGCGCGGCTCGATGCCCTTGGCCGCGTCGATGACCATGACGGCCGCGTCCACCGCCGTCAGCGTGCGGTAGGTGTCGTCGGCGAAGTCCTCGTGGCCGGGCGTATCGAGGATGTTGAAGACGTTGCCGTCATATTCGAAGGTCATGACGGAAGTGACGACCGAGATGCCGCGCTCGCGCTCGATCTTCATCCAGTCCGAGCGGGTCTGGATGCGGTCCTTCTTCGCCTTGACCTCGCCGGCGAGCTGGATGGCGCCGCCGAAGAGAAGGAGCTTTTCCGTGAGGGTGGTTTTACCGGCGTCCGGGTGCGCGATGATCGCGAAGGTGCGGCGGCGGGAGACCGCCTCGGCAAGGGTTTCGGCCATGTTCAAGCAATATCCTGTGAGTTGCCGCGTCTTTACAGGCTCCGCCCGGAAAGTGCAATTGACGCGCACGCCCGCCCGCCGGCTTATGAGCCGCATGCAGACAAAGCCCGCCCTCCTTCTCATCCGCCTGCCGCACGGCGCGGATATCGCGCTTCCCGCCTACGAGAGCGAAGGCGCGGCCGGCATGGACCTGCGCGCCGCCGTCGAGGCGCCGATGGTGCTGGAGCCGGGCAAGCGCGCGCTGGTGCCGACCGGCTTCGTCTTCGAGATCCCGCACGGCTACGAGGGACAGGTGCGCCCGCGCTCCGGCCTTGCCTTCAAGCACGGCATCACCTGCCTCAACACGCCCGGCACCGTCGACAGCGACTATCGCGGCGAGGTGAAGGTGCTGCTCGTCAATCTCGGCGAGGAGGCGTTCACCGTCGAACGCGGCATGCGCATCGCCCAGATGGTGATCGCCCCCGTGACGCAGGTGGCGGTGAACGAGACGGCGCAGGCGAGCGAGACGGCGCGCGGGGCCGGCGGCTTCGGCTCCACCGGCGTGCGCTGAGGCCATGCCCGGCCGAACCCGCCTCACCTTCCGGCAGGACTATTTCGGCGGCACGGCCGCCTGGCTTGCGCTTGCGGCCCTGCTCGAAGACACCTTCGGCATCGACGTGACGATCCTCGACCGGCTCGGCGGGCCGGATCCGTCGAGCGTTCCCTTCGCCTTCTTCGATGCGGCCGGCGCCTGCATCGCCAATATCACCGCCTTCTCGCTGCCGCTCGTCGTGGACGGCGTCTTCGTGCGCGCCGCCGGCCTGCAATCGGGCGCGGTGCGGCCGGATTTTCGCGGGCGCGGCCTCTACCGCGCCGTCATGCAGGCGGCGCTCGACCATTGCGATGGCGAGGGCTTCGAGGCAGTCGTGCTCCTCACCGACACGCCGGAGCTCTACCGGCGCTACGGCTTTTGCCCGATGGCGCTGCATCGCTTTGTCGGGCCCATGCCTGCCCAAGGAAAGGCCGGCCCGGTGCGGCGGCTGGATATGGCGAGCGAGGCCGATGTCACGGTGCTCGCCCGCCTGCTGGAGGGCCGGCGGCCCGTCTCGGACCGGTTCGCGCCGCTGCGGCAGAAGGAGATGTTCCTTTTCAATGCGGCGCTCGATACGGAGCTGCGGCTCGACCTGATGGAAGAGGACAACGCCGTCATAGCCTGGCGGCGTGAGGAAGACGGCAGCTTCGGCCTCGTCGACATCGTCGGTGCGCACATTCCCCGCCTTGCGGATATCCTCGCGAGCCTGCGGGTGACGCCGTCGCATGTCACCGTGCATTTCGCGCCGGATCATCTCGGCTGGGAGGCGCGCGCGGTGCCGCAAACGGGAGACCTCGTGCTGATGCTGCGCGCGGCGGAAGACCTTCGGCCGGCGCTGCCCTTCGGCCTGCCGCCGACGGCGGAGTTCTGACCCGGCCCGCTCATTGCGGCGGGCCTACAGGCGCGATAAAAGACGACCCGAAGGAGCCTTCCATGACCCTTGCCGTTCTTTTCGCCTATTGCGGCGCGCTGTTCATCGCCGCCGTCATTCCCGGCCCCGGCATCACGGCGATCGTCGCCCGCGCGCTCGGCTCCGGCTTCCGGCCGACCTTCTTCATGGGGCTCGGCCTCATCCTCGGCGACATGCTCTATCTCACCGCGGTCATCCTCGGCCTTGCCTTCATCGCGCAGACCTTCACCACGGCCTTCCTTCTCATCAAGATCGCCGGTGCGCTCTATCTCGGCTATATCGCCTGGAAGCTCTGGACGACCGGCCTGCTGCCCCAGAACATCGAGGCGAAGGGCTCGACGAGCCTTGCCATGTCCTTCCTCTCCGGCCTCTTCGTGACGCTCGGCAATCCCAAGACCATGCTCTTCTACGTGGCGCTGGTGCCGACGCTGGTCGATCTCAATGCGGTCGGGCTCAGGGACTACGGCGTGCTGCTGGCCGCGACCTTCATCGTGCTCCTCGCCGTGCTGGTGCCCTATATCGCGCTTGCCTCGCGGGCGCGGCTCCTCATGCGCCAGCCGAAGGCGCTGCGGCGGCTGAACCGGCTCGCGGCCGGGGTCCTTGCCGGCACGGCTGCCTATATCGCGACGCGCGCGGCATAGGCGGCGCGTCGCCTGCGGCTTTTTGCCGGACGAATCCGGACTCGCCCAAGGCCGCATTCCCTCCTATGGTCTTGCCGGAAGAACCGAGGAGTAATCGATGACCGATACACGAAAGCCCGGCCGCGGCCGCGTCTATGCCTCCATCACCGAGACCGTCGGCAACACGCCGCTCGTCCGGCTCGACAAATTCGCGAAGGAAAAGGGCGTCGTGGCGACCCTGCTCGCCAAGCTTGAATTCTTCAATCCCATCGCCTCCGTGAAGGACCGCATCGGCGTGGCGATGATCGAGTGGCTGGAAGCCCAGGGCAAGATCACGCCCGGCAAGTCGACCCTCGTCGAGCCGACCTCCGGCAACACCGGCATCGCGCTCGCCTTCGCCGCGGCGGCCAAGGGCTACCGCCTCATCCTCACCATGCCGGAGACCATGTCGGTCGAGCGGCGCAAGATGCTGCTGCTGCTCGGCGCCGAGCTGGTGCTGACCGAGGGGCCGAAGGGCATGAAGGGCGCCATCGCCAAGGCCGAAGAGCTGGCCGCCGCCATCCCGGACGCCGTCATTCCCCAGCAGTTCGAGAACCCGGCCAACCCCGACATCCACCGCCGCACGACGGCCGAGGAGATCTGGAACGACACGGAGGGCGCTGCCGACATCCTCGTCTCCGGCATCGGCACCGGCGGCACGATCACCGGCGCCGGCCAGGTGCTGAAGGCCAGGAAGCCCGGCTTCAAGGTCGTCGCCGTCGAGCCGGCGGACAGCCCGATCCTTTCCGGCGGCGCGCCCGGCCCGCACAAGATCCAGGGCCTCGGCGCGGGTTTTGCGCCCGCCGTCCTCGACACGGGCGTCTATGACGAGGTCGTCACCGTCACCAACGACGAAGCCTTCGAGAATGCCCGCCTCGTGGCGCGCCTCGAGGGCGTGCCGGTCGGCATCTCCTCCGGCGCGGCGCTCGCCGCCGCCGCCAAGGTGGGCAGCCGGCCGGAAAACGCCGGCAAGACCATCGTCGTCATCATCCCCTCCTTCGCCGAGCGCTACCTTTCGACCGCGCTCTTCGAAGGCCTCGGGGGCTGAGAGGACGCCCGCCGCGCCATGGGTGCGGCGGGCCTGCCTGTTTCGGCTATGCCGCGGCCAGCCGCTCGCCGGCGATACGGTAGGAGATCGCCTCGGCCAGATGAATGCGGCCGACGGTCGAGGCCTCGTCGAGGTCGGCCAGCGTGCGGGCGACCTTCAGGACGCGGTGATAGCCGCGGGCCGAAAAGCGCATCTTCTCCGCCGCATCGCGCAAAAGCTGGAGGCCGCCCGGATCGGGCTCGGCGACCTTTTCGACGATCGCGGTCGAGGCGCGGGCATTGCTCGTGACCGAGGCCATGCCGAGCCGGGCGAAGCGATCCACCTGCAGCGCCCGGGCGCGCGCGATGCGGCGGGCGACCGCTTCGCTTGCCTCCGCCGTGCCGGGACGCAGGAGATCTGCCGCCGAGACGGCAGGCACGTCGATGCGGATATCAATGCGGTCGAGCAATGGACCGGAGATGCGGGCCTGATAATCGCTGACGCAGCGAGGGCCGCGGGCGCAGGTGCGGCCCGGCTCGCCCGCCATGCCGCAGCGGCAGGGATTCATCGCCGCGACCAGTTGCACGGCGGCGGGATAGCTGACGCGGTGATTGGCCCTTGCGATGACGCATTCGCCCGTTTCGAGCGGCTGGCGCAGCGCATCGAGCGCCTGCGGCGAGAATTCCGGCAATTCGTCGAGGAAGAGGACGCCGTTATGGGCGAGCGAAGCCTCGCCCGGCCGGGCGCGCGGACCGCCGCCGACGAGCGCGGCCATGGTGGCCGAATGGTGCGGCGTGCGGAACGGCCGCCGGTCGGAGAGCCGCCCGCCGGAAAGCTGGCCGGCGACGGAATGGATCATCGAGACCTCCAGCAGCTCGGCCGGCGAGAGCGGCGGCAGGATGGCGGCAAGGCGCGCGGCCAGCATGGATTTTCCCGAACCGGGCGGGCCGACCATCAGGAGATTGTGGTTTCCCGCGGCGGCCACCTCCAGCGCGCGCTTGGCGCTTTCCTGGCCACGGATATCGGCAAGGTCGGGCATATCGGATGCTGCGGCCCGGATCGCCGGGGCGGGGCGGGAAAGGACCTGGCTTCCCTTGAAATGGTTGACGAGCGCGATCAGGCTGCGCGGGGCGAGGATATCGAGGCCGCCGCCGGCCCAGGCCGCTTCCGCGCCGTTTTCCGCCGGGCAGACGAGGCCCTTGCCGAGCGCATTGGCGGCCATGGCGGCGGGCAGCGCGCCGGCGACGGGCGCGATGGTGCCGTCGAGGTTCAATTCGCCGATGACGAGATAATCGCCAAGCGCATCGCCCGGCACGGCGCCGAGCGCCGTCATCAGGCCGAGGGCGATGGCAAGGTCGTAATGGCTGCCTTCCTTGGGAAGATCGGCCGGCGCGAGGTTGACCGTCACCCGCTTGGGCGGAAGCGAAAGGCCGGAGGCATGAAGCGCGGCCTGCACCCGCTCGCGGCTCTCGGCCACCGCCTTGTCCGCAAGGCCGACGATCTGCATGCCCACCTTGCCGGGCGCCACCATGACCTGCACGTCGACGGGCACGCCCTCGATGCCCTGGAATGCAATCGTACCGACCCGCGCCACCATGCCTGCCCCCGCCTGCCCCGCAGCGCCGCGCCGTTCATGGCGCATGACGACGCCGCAACACGTTTCTGCCGAAACCCGCGCCCGCAACCGCCTCTGGGTTGCATCTGCAAATCTGGCATGGAACAGGGAATGAAACAAGAACAATTATAGAACCGGCGGGCGATTTTTCCCCGCGCCGGTTGCATGCGGTTGTATTTGCGGAACGAAGGCGGGACGTCCGCGAACGGAACGCCCCGCAGCGCGGTGCGGAAGGCTCAGCGCTTGCGCTCGATGGCGTCCCACAGAAGCGCCGCGATGTCGGCGCCGCCGAAGCGCTTGACTTCGCGAAGGCCGGTCGGGGAGGTCACGTTGATCTCGGTCATGTAGTCGCCGATGACGTCGATGCCGACAAGGAGAAAGCCGCGCTCGCGCAGCGCCGGGCCGATGCGATCGCAGATCTCCTTTTCGCGCGCCGTCAGCTCCGTCGCCTCGGCGCGCCCGCCGACATGCATGTTGGAGCGGCTGTCATGCTCGGCCGGCACGCGGTTGATGGCGCCGACGGGCTCCCCGTCGACGAGCAGGATGCGCTTGTCGCCCTTGCGCACGTCCGGCAGGTATTGCTGGGCGATGAAGGGCTCGCGGAAGAGCTGGCCGAACATTTCGAGGAGCGAGGAAAGGTTGCGGTCGTCGCGGGTGGAATGGAAGACGCCGGCCCCGCCGTTGCCGTAGAGGGGCTTCAGGATGATGTCGCCCATCTCCTCGCGGAAGCGGCGGATTTCGCCCGGATCGCGGGTGATGAGGGTCGCCGGCATCAGGTCGGCGAATTCGGTGACGAAGATCTTCTCCGGCGAATTGCGCACCCAGGCCGGATCGTTGACCACCAGCGTCTTCGGGTGGATACGCTCCAGGAGGTGCGTCGAGGTGATGTAGGCCATGTCGAAGGGCGGGTCCTGGCGCAGGAGCACCACGTCCATCGTCGCAAGATCGATGCGCTCGGGCGCGCCGAGCGTGAAATGGTCGCCCTTGACGTCGCGCAGTTCCATCGGCTGGACGGTCGCATGGACCTTGCCGTCGCGCAGGCTGAGCTGGTCGGGCGTATAGTGGAAGAGCCTGCAGCCGCGGCTCTGCGCCTCGAGGCTCATGGCGAAGGTGGAATCGCCGGCAATGTTGATGGTCGAGACGTGGTCCATCTGAACCGCGACGTTCTTGATCTTGGCCATGAAAAGTCCCCTCAGGAATGCCCGACACATGTAAGGTGCCGCAGGCCCGAAGGCAACGGGCGCTGCGGCTCAGGCGGCAAGCCCCCCGGAGGATCGCCGGATGCCGCGCACGCGGTCGCGCAGCTTCAGCGCCATGTCGATCGGGATGGGGAATTCCTTGCGGCAGAAGGCGACCTTGCGGACATAGCTGTCGATATGCCACGTCGCCCAGCTCTTTGCGGGAAAATAGGCGACGTCGCCGGCCTTCAGCGTGCGCTCGCTGCCGTCCTCGCCGGTCACATGCACCGCGCCGTCGAGGATCACCACCGTCTCGTCCCAGCCGAAATACCAGCGGAAGGTGCCGGCCGTGCAATCCCAGACCGCCGTCCGCGCCAGCCTGTCATAGGCCCGCGAATGCAGCGACACGCGCGCCACGGGACTGCCCGACAGGATCCAGGCCGGGTCGATGGGCGCCGGCTCCATCTCCATGTCGTCGGGTGCGGCCGCGACCGGCGGGCGCGGCGCCCTGGCTTCCTGCCGGTGCGTGCGGATGGCGGCGGCGGCCATGGTGGCGAGCATGAGTTTCAGGACCATATCATCCCCCTTTGCAATCGGGAGAAGATTAACCTGCACGGGTAACGGCGCGGTTGAGACGATCCGCGGCATTTTAACGATCCGTAACCTTGCTCTTGCGAGCCCTCGGCCTTCGATCAGAACGCATCCGGAAAATGTCGTGGAAGCCGCCAGGGCAGGACCGCGACGATATCGTACCGCAACGAAAGGCGATGGGCGTCCGGCTGGCGCGAGAGCCAGATGTCGCCGGCCGCGCGGATGCGCTGCTGCGCGACCCCGGTGACGGCGAAGACGGCGGCGTCGACGCTCGCGCGCGCCTTCACCTCCACGCAGATCACGAGGTCGCCGCGCCGGGCGACGATATCGATCTCGCCGAGCTTGGTGCGGTAGCGGATCGCGCGGATGCGGAAGCCCTTGGCGAGGAGATAGAGCGCGGCGAGGTATTCGGAGGCATGCCCCCGGCGAAAGGCCTTCTGCCGGCCGGGATCCGCCGTCCTATCCCGCATCGGCGTCCTTCAGGTCGAGGAGGCGCTGGTAGAGCTCCTTGCGCGGCAGGCCCGTCTGGCGGGCCGCCTCGGTCGCCGCCTTGCCGGCCGGCATGTCCCTTGCAAGCGCCGACAGCAGCCGGTCGACGTCCGCCGCCTCGGGTGCCGCCGCCGCGCCCGGCGGGCCGACGACGAAGACGATCTCGCCCTTGACGGCATGCCCGTCGCCGTAATGGGCGGCAAGCTCGCCGAGCGTGCCGCGGCGGAACTCCTCGAAGGTCTTGGTGAGCTCCCGGCAGACGCAGGCCGCCCGCCCCTCGCCCAGAACGTCGGCGGCCGCCGTCACCGTCGCGGCGATGCGGTGCGGCGATTCGAAGAAGAGGAGCGTTGCCGGAACGGCGGAAAGCTCGGCGAGCCGGTCGCGGCGCGCCTTGTCCTTGGTGGGCAGGAAGCCGGCGAAGAAGAAGGCATCGTTCGGCAGGCCCGACCCCACGAGCGCGGCGAGCGGCGCGGAGGCGCCCGGAATGGGCACGACGCGGTGGCCGGCGGCGATCGCAAGCAGCGCGAGGCGATAGCCGGGGTCGGAGACGAGCGGCGTGCCGGCATCGGAGACGAGCGCGACGGATTTTCCCGCTTCGAGCGCCGAGATGAGGCGCGGGCCGGCCTCGTCGGCATTGTGCTCGTGATAGGCATAGGGCCGGTTGACGATGCCGTAGCGGTCGAGCAGCACGCGGGTGACGCGGGTATCCTCGCAGGCGAGCACGTCGGCGCCGGCCAGCGTTTCGAGCGCGCGCAGCGTGATGTCGGAGAGGTTGCCGATGGGGGTCGCGACGAGATAGAGCGCCGGCTCCAGCGGCCGGGCCGGGATCACGGCATTGTGGAGACGGAACGTCCTGCCGCCCTCGCCCGTCCCGTTTGCCGCGCCTTCGTCCCGCATCGTCTTTCGCCTTTCCTTTGCCTCCTTATGGGCGAGCGGGGAGCCACCTGCAAGGTGCGCGGCCTGTGGATCGTGCATCCCGCGCCGTTAGCACTTGCAATCCTCCTTGGACTTCTGCCATTTTGCCCCTCCACATCAGTCCGGCATCCGCCGGAATTCAAGGCAATGCCGCGCCGGTTTCCGGCGTGCCAGCGGTCGAAAGCGGTACAGTTCAATGCGCATTACTCTCGAGCGGTCCAATCTTCTGAAGTCGCTGAATCACGTTCACCGCGTGGTGGAACGGCGCAACACGATCCCGATCCTCTCGAACGTGCTCCTGCGCTCGGACGGCGCGAGCCTCGACATGAAGGCGACCGACCTGGACCTCGAGATCACCGAGGCCACGCCCGCGCAGGTCGAGCAGGCCGGCGCGACGACCGTTCCCGCGCACCTTCTCTACGACATCGTGCGCAAGCTGCCGGACGGCTCGGAAGTGCTGCTCGCCACCAGCGCCGACGGCGCCTCCATGACGGTCGCCTCGGGCCGCTCGAAATTCTCGCTGCAGTGCCTGCCGCAGTCCGACTTCCCGGACCTCACCGCCGGCAGCTTCTCGCACACGTTCCGCCTCAAGGCGACGGATCTCAAGATGCTGATCGATCGCACCCAGTTCGCGATCTCGACGGAAGAGACCCGCTACTACCTCAACGGCATCTTCATCCACACGATCGAGAGCAAGGGCGACCTGAAGCTGCGCGCCGTCGCCACCGACGGCCACCGCCTCGCCCGCGCCGACGTCGATGCGCCGTCGGGCTCGGAGGGGATGCCCGGCATCATCATCCCGCGCAAGACGGTCGGCGAACTGCAGAAGCTGGTCGACAACCCGGACCTCACCGTCACCGTGGAAGTCTCCGACGCGAAGATCCGCTTCACCATCGGCTCCATCGTGCTGACCTCCAAGCTGATCGACGGCACCTTCCCCGATTACCAGCGCGTGATCCCGACCAACAACGACAAGGAACTGAAGATCGACTGCCAGTCCTTCGCCCAGGCCGTCGACCGCGTCTCCACCATCTCCTCCGAGCGCGGCCGCGCCGTGAAGCTGGCGCTCGCCGAAGGCCAGCTCACGCTGACGGTCAACAACCCGGATTCGGGCAGCGCGACGGAAGAACTCGCCGTCGGCTACGAGAACGATCCGCTCGAAATCGGCTTCAACGCGAAATACCTGCTCGACATCACCGCGCAGCTTTCCGGCACGGAAGCCGTCTTCATGCTGGCCGATCCCGGCTCGCCGACGCTGGTGCGCGACCTTGCCGGCGACGACGCGCTCTACGTGCTGATGCCGATGCGCGTATAGCCGCGGCGTGGCACGACAGGAATCGGGGAACCCGCCGGATGCCGGCGGGTTCTTTTTTTAGAGACAAGTGATTGTATGAGACAAAGACGACGCAATCAGACT
Organism: Shinella fusca; assembly: GCF_014203155.1. Classification (GTDB taxonomy): domain Bacteria; phylum Pseudomonadota; class Alphaproteobacteria; order Rhizobiales; family Rhizobiaceae; genus Shinella; species Shinella fusca. Next base: position 217,656 of record NZ_JACHIK010000007.1, on the reverse strand, counting down.
TGTTTTTGACGCAAACCGCGTCGCATATTCAGCCGAGCCGGCGATTCGCGGGATGAACCCCGCCGCCGGCCGGAAGAACGCGACCATGGAGGGGACGGCATGACGCTGCGCGTGAAGGTGAAGGAACGGCTCGGCAGGAAATTCGACGAGGAAATCCGCTTCTTCAAGGGCTGGATGAGCAATACGCGGGCGGTCGGAGCGATCATTCCCACCTCATCCATCACCGCGCGCCGCATGGCGGGCGTCGTCAATCCGGCCTCGGGCCTGCCGGTCCTGGAGCTCGGTCCCGGCACCGGCGTCATCACCAAGGCGATCCTGGAAACCGGCCTTCCACCCGAAAAGCTCTTCGCGGTCGAATTCTCGACGGATTTCTACAATCACCTCGTCGCGCGCTTTTCCGGCGTCAATTTCATCAACGGCGATGCCTTCGACCTCGACAAGACGCTCGGGGACCTCAGCGATGCGACCTTCGACAGCATCGTCTCGGCCGTGCCGCTCCTCAATTTCCCGATGCACCGGCGCGTGGCGCTGATCGAGGACCTCTTGGGCCGCATTCCCGTCGGCCGTCCCGTGGTGCAGATCTCCTACGGCCCGCTCTCGCCCGTCGTCGCCATGCCGGACCGCTACCAGATCAGCCATCTCGACTTCGTCGTGCGCAACATTCCGCCGGCGCAGCTTTGGACTTACCGCCGCACCCACTGAGGCCGCCGGCGGTCTTTTCGCTTTCCCGCTTGCGGACCGCGGCGTGACATGCGACTGGACGGCAATGCAATCTTGGAAGGGGATGTGACCATGTCCGCGCGCGACCGCCTGATCGTTGGCCTCGATGTACCGACCATCGCGGAGGCCGAGAAGGTGGTCAGGACGCTCGGCGAGGCCGCCCTCTTCTACAAGATCGGCTACCAGCTCGTCTTTGCCGGCGGGCTGGAATTCGCCCGCGACCTTGCGAAGGACGGCAAGAAAGTCTTCCTCGACATGAAGCTGCTCGACATCGACAACACGGTGGCCAAGGGCGTCGAGAACATCGTCAAGATGGGCATGTCCATGCTGACGCTGCACGCCTATCCGAAGGCCATGGCCGCCGCCGTCTCCGCGGCGAAGGGCTCGGACCTCTGCCTTCTCGGCGTGACGGTCCTGACCTCGATGGACGCCAAGGACGTGCTCGACGCCGGCTACGAATACGATCCCCACACGCTGGTGCTGCGCCGCGCCGAACAGGCGCGCATCGCCGGCATGGGCGGCGTCGTCTGCTCGGCCGAGGAGGCGAAAGCCGTGCGCAAGATCGTTGGGCCGGACATGGCCATCGTCACGCCCGGCATCCGCCCCGCCGGTGCCGACCTCGGCGACCAGAAGCGCGTGATGACGCCGGCCGATGCGCTGAAGGCCGGCTCCAGCCACCTCGTCGTCGCCCGGCCCATCGTCAAGGCGGACGATCCGCTCGCCGCCGCAAAGGCGATCCTCGCCGAGATGGACGGCGCGCTTGCCGCTTGAAAACAGGGAGAGAACGATGCCCAAGGGCTACTGGATCGCACGGGTCGATGTCCGTGACGCCGAGCGCTACAAGGACTATGTCGCGGCCGCCAAGCCGGCCTTCGAGAAATACGGTGCGAACTTCCTTGCCCGCGGCGGCACGTTCGAGCGGCTGGAGGGCGCGGTGCGCGCGCGCAACGTGGTGATCGAGTTTCCCTCGTTCCAGGCGGCCGTCGACTGCTACAACTCGCCGGAATACCAGATCGCCGCCGCCATCCGCCAGGAGGTCGCGGACGCCGAGATGGTGGTCGTCGAGGGCGTCTGACGGCGCTGTCTTGCGCCGGCGCAAGGAAGGCCGCGGGAGACGCTTCGCCGCGCTTCACCTTGCCTGCGGTTTGGGCTATGTAGGCCCTAAAGACCGACCATTCTCTTCAGGAGCATCCCATGACCTTGTCCAACCTTCCGCCGCTCGTCACCGTCTTCGGCGGCTCGGGCTTCGTCGGGCGTCATGTGGTGCGCGCGCTGGCACGCCGCGGCTACCGCATCCGCGTCGCCGTGCGCCGGCCGGACCTTGCCGGCTTCCTCCAGCCGATCGGCGGCGTCGGCCAGATCTCCTTCGTGCAGGCGAACCTGCGCTACCGCCAGTCGGTCGATCGCGCCGTCGAAGGCGCCGACCACGTCGTCAACTGCGTCGGCGTGCTCTTCGAGACCGGCCGAAACACCTTCGACGCCGTGCAGGATTTCGGCGCCCGCGCCGTGGCCGAAGCCGCGCGTGCGGCCGGTGCGAAGCTCACCCACATCTCCGCCATCGGCGCGGACGAGAATTCCGGCTCGACCTACGCCCGCACCAAGGCGCGCGGCGAGGCGGCCGTGCGGCGCACGGTTCCCGATGCGGTCATCCTGCGCCCCTCCATCGTCTTCGGCCCCGAGGACGGCTTCTTCAACAAGTTCGCCACCATGGCGCGCTATGCGCCGTTCCTGCCGTTGATCGGCGGCGGCCGCACGAAGCTCCAGCCGGTCTATGTCGGCGACGTCGCCGAAGCCGTCGCCCGCTCGGTGGACGGCACGATCGAGCGCGGCCGCATCTACGAGCTCGGCGGCCCGGAAGTGCTGACCTTCCGCCAGTGTCTCGAAACCATGCTGCGCATCGTCGACCGCAAGAACCCGCTCGTCTCGCTGCCCTTCGCCGTCGCTTCGCTGATCGGCTCGCTCGCCTCGATGATCCCCTTCGTCAAGCCGCCGCTGACAGCCGACCAGGTGACGCTGCTGCGCGCCGACAACATCGTCTCGGACGCCGCCCGCGCCGAGGGCCGCACGCTGGAAGCCATCGGCATCGAGCCGGCGCTCGTCGAGGTGATCCTGCCGAGCTATCTCGTGCGCTACCGCACGCAGGGCCAGTTCACCAAGATCGACCGCACGGCCTGATTTTCCCGCATCGAAGCCGGCCGCCACGGACGCGTTCCGCGGCGGCCGCTCCCGTTTTTCCAAAGCGCTTGGGGCCGGCTGTTGCACTTATGCAGCGGTTAAAAAATGCGTTGCGGCATTTACGCGCGATTCAGCATGTGGCGATATTGATTGTGGCGGGACCTGCGAATAAACACCGCACCCGCCGCGTCATGCAACAGGACAGAAGCGGCGCATTTCAGCACTTGAGAGGCTTCCGGCGCAAATGGGCAAGGCAATTGCAATCTTCTTCGGGTTTTCGGCTCTGATCATCGTGGCCGGATCCTTTGCCGCACCCTCGACGGTCTCCGCCAGCAAGCACGGCTGCTCGCCGGCCTATGGCATCGACCCCTGCACGACCGCCTCGGTCAAGTAAGCCCCGGCCGGCCGGAACGACCGGCCGAAGCCGTTTCCTCATCCCCAGACCAAAAGGCCGACGAGGCCGAGCACGCCCACGACGATGCGCCAGATGGCGAAGAGCGTGAAGCCGCGGCGCGACACATAGTCGAGCAGCGAGCGCACGACGAAGAGGCCGGCGACGAAGGCAGCCGCAAAGCCGACGCCGATGACGAAAAGGTCGTCGGAGGAAAGCGCGTCGCGGTTCTTGTAGAGATCGAGCGCGAAGGCGCCGACCATGGTGGGCATGGCAAGGAAGAACGAGAACTCCGCCGCAGAACGCTTGTCCGTGCCCATCAGCAGCGCGCCGGCAATGGTCGCGCCCGAGCGCGAGGTGCCGGGGATCATGGCGAGGCACTGGCAGAGGCCGATCTTGAAGGCGAGCGACGGCGGATAGGTCATCGCGTCCGTGTAGCGGGGCTTCAGCGGCAGGCGGTCGATCACGTAGAGGATGACGCCGCCGACGATCAGCACCACGCAGATCAGCATGGGCGTCTCGAACAGCACCGACTTGATGAAATCATGCGCGAGCGCGCCGATGACCGCCGCCGGCAGGAAGGCGAGGAGGATGCTGAAGACGAAGCGGCGCGCCTGCGGGCTCGAGGGCAGCGCGAAGGCGATGCGCAGCAGCTTTGCCGCGTAGACGGAGAGGATGGCGAGGATCGCGCCGAGCTGGATCAGCACGGCGAAAGTGTTGCCCGGCGACTTGAAGCCGAGAAAATGGCCGGCAAGCAGGATGTGGCCGGTGGAGGAAACCGGGATGAATTCTGTCAGGCCCTCGATGAGACCGAGGATGAGGGCGCTGACGATGGACTGGTCTGCCATGAAAGGTCCTTGAGAGTGGAGGAGGATAGGCACGAATCGAAGCGCATATGCGGCGAAAGGCCCGATTCGCTTGTGTTTGTACCACCAAATTTCTATAGGTTCGTCAAATCAGCCGTGGTCAAATCAGTTCCGCATGAGGCGGCCGGCCCGGCACGCCCCCTTCCGCAATCCGAGTAAAGCAGCGTTCATGCCCACACTCTATCATCACTCCATGTCCTCGGCCTCGCGCTTCGTGCGCCTGATCCTGGCGGAATACGGCTTCCAGACGGAACTGGCCGAGGAACAGCCCTGGGAGAACCGGCGCGACTTCCTCGCCCTCAACCCGGCCGGCACGCTTCCCGTCTATGTCGACGACAGCATGCGCGCGCTCTGCGGCGCATCGATCATCTCCGAATATCTCGACGAGACGCACGGCGTGCTCAAGCGCGACCGGCGGCTTCTGGCCGAGGACCCGTTCCAGCGGGCGGAGATCCGCCGCCTCACCGAATGGTTCCTGCAGAAGATGGAGCAGGACGTCACGCGCCCCCTGGTGCGCGAGCGCATCTTCAAGCTCCAGATGACCTCGGACCAGGGCGGCGGGCCGCCGGACAGCAAGATTCTGCGCAATTCGCGCGCCAATATCCGCCAGCACATGAAATATCTCTCGTGGCTCGCCGGCTCGCGCACCTACCTTGCCGGCGACCGGCTGAGCTACGCCGACCTTGCCGCCGCCGCCTCGCTCTCCGTGCTCGACTATATGGGCGAGATTAACTGGACGGAATCGCCGCAGGCCAAGGACTGGTACCAGCGGCTGAAGTCCCGCCCCTCCTTCCGCCCGCTGCTCGCCGAGCGCGTGCGCGGCGTCACGCCGGTCTCGCATTACGCGGACCTCGATTTCTGAGGACGGTGCCATGCCGGGCGACGACAGGCACCGCCGCCGCCTGACGGATTTCCTCAAGGCCGAGGCCGCCGACAAGGGCTTCGACCTCTGTCGCATCACCGGCCCCGACGCCATTCCGCAGGCGCCCGCGCGGCTCGCCGATTTCCTCGCCGCCGACTATCACGGCACGATGGAGTGGATGGCCGAGACGGAGGCCCGCCGGGCCGATCCGCGCGTCCTGTGGAGCGACGTGCGCTCCGTCGTGCTCTTCGGCATGAACTACGGGCCGGAGCACGATCCCCGCGATGTGCTCGCCATGCCGGACCGCGCAGCGATCTCGGTCTATGCGCAGAACCGCGACTATCATGACCTCATCAAGGGCCGGCTCAAGGAAGTGGCGACGCGCTTTGCCGCGCGCGGCGGGGAGGACGTGAAGGTGTTCGTCGATACGGCCCCCGTCATGGAAAAGCCGCTCGCGGCCGCCGCCGGGCTCGGCTGGCAGGGCAAGCATACCAACCTCGTCAGCCGCACGCACGGCTCCTGGCTCTTCCTCGGCAGCCTCTTCACCACCGCCGATCTCCTGCGCGACGAGCCGGAGCGCGACCATTGCGGCTCCTGCAGGGCCTGTCTCGACGCGTGCCCGACCGACGCCTTTCCCGCGCCCTACAAGCTCGATGCGCGGCGCTGCATCTCCTATCTCACCATCGAGCACAAGGGGCCGATCGAACCGCATTTCCGCGAGAAGATCGGCAACCGCATCTACGGCTGCGACGACTGCCTTGCCGCCTGCCCGTGGAACAAGTTCGCGGCCCTCGCCTCCGAAATGAAGCTCGTCGCGCGCGACGACCTGAAGGCGCCGAGGATCGCCGATCTCCTGACGCTCGACGATCCCACCTTCCGCACGCATTTTTCCGGCTCGCCGGTGAAACGCATCGGCCGCGACCGCTTCGTGCGCAACGTGCTGATCGCCGCCGGCAATTCCGGCGACCGCAGCCTCATCGACCCATGCCTCCGCCTTGCCGACGACACCGCGCCGGTGGTGCGCGGCATGGCCGCCTGGGCGCTCTCCCGCCTGATGGAGGCTTCCGAATTCGAGCGATTTGCGGCAGGAAGGGCGGAGGACGCGGACGAGGACGTGCGCGCGGAATATGAGCGAGCGAAGGCGAACGGACAATGAAGCACCTCCTGATCCTCGGCGCCGGCTTTTCCGGCAGGGCCATCGGCGAAACCTTCCGGCAGGCCGGCTTCTCCGTCTCCGGCACGACGCGCTCTGCCGAAAAAACGGAGAGCCTCCGTGCCCTCGGCATCGAGCCTGTCCTTTATGACGGCGGCGCGGTTTCGGATGCGCTTGCCGCGGTGATGGGGTGCGCCACGCACGTCGTCCAGTCGATCGCGCCCGGCAAGGACGGCGATCCCCTGTTCCGCGCCGGCGTGCCTGCCCTTGCCGCGCTGATGCCGAAGCTCGAATGGGCTGGCTATCTTTCCACCGTCGGCGTCTACGGCGACCACAAGGGCGGCTGGGTGGACGAGGAAACGAAGCTCAATCCCGTCTCCGTCCGCTCCATCGAGCGCGTCGAGGCGGAGAACCATTGGCTCGCCTTCGGCAAGGCCTCGGGCCTTCCCGTCGCAGTGCTGCGCCTTGCCGGCATCTACGGGCCGGGCCGCAACGCCTTGCGCAACATGGAGGAGGGCACCGCCCGCCGCCTCATAAAGAAGGACCAGGTGTTCAACCGCATCCGCGTCGAGGACATCGGCCGCTCGGCGCTCTTCCTCGCCGAAGGCCATCGCGGCGGCGTCTGGAACATCACCGACGACGAGCCCGGCCCGCCGCAGGACGTCGTGGCGGAGGCTGCCCGGCTAATGGGCCAGCCCGTCCCGCCGGACATTCCGTTCGAGACGGCGGAACTTTCTGCCATGGCACGGTCTTTCTATGCGGAGAACAAGCGCGTCTCGAACGCGAAACTGAAGGCTGCGGGCTTCGAATTCCGCTTCCCGAACTACCGCCTCTCGCTCGGCGAGCTCCATGCTTCCGGACGCTGGCGCGGCTGAGGGAGCGAAGGCCGCAGGCTTGGCTTTTGCGATTTAATGCAACCTATGGGATATTTGCCTCATTTTCGCCGCCGAATTCCTGCGCAGTAATTGCTAATATTGAAAGTTTTTTCCGGAAATTTGCGCGAATGCCGGATCGCCATTCCACAAAACAAGTCGATCCAGTTTAACGACTGATTCGGAAGAACTTTTCCGGCTCCGTTAACCAACGTTAAAAATCCATCGCGGGCGATGGACTGTATATCCGCGCGGCCCCGGAACGGGATTGCGGCGGGTTGAGGCACGTTTTCGCCATTTTTGCTTCCTCATAGGGCGACCAACACAGCGGAAGTTCACAACTTGCCCGGAAGGTCGTCCGATACATGATGCTCAAGCTCTCCAGCCTCGCTCTTGCCTCCCTCATTGCCGCCTCCTCCTCCTTCGTTACCTTTTCCGATGCACAGGCCGCCGGCTGCGGCCGCGCTTCGTGGTATGCGCTGCACTCGCGCACCGCATCGGGCGAACGGATGAACCCGAACCTGCTGACGGCCGCCCACCGCAGCCTGCGCTTCGGCACGAAGCTGAAGGTCACCAACGCGAACAACGGCAAGAGCGTCGTGGTGCGCATCAACGATCGCGGCCCGTTCGTCCGCGGCCGCGTGCTCGATCTTTCCAAGGCCGCCGCCTCCAACATCGGCATGATCCGCTCCGGCCACGCCAAGATCTGCTACGAAGTCATCGGCTGATCCCGAATCTGCCCGCGCCGGCTTGCTCTTCCCGCATTCCGCCGCTACCACGACGCAAAACGGAGTAGACGGATGCGATTGGGTGGGCGGCTCTCGGGGGCCATCGAGGTTCTGACGGATATCGAGACGCGGCGGCGCCCCGTCGCCGATGCGCTCAAGGACTGGGGCCTCTCCCATCGGTTCGCCGGCTCCGGCGACCGCGCCGCCATCGGCAATATCGTCTACGACGCGCTGCGCATGAAACTGTCGCACGCCTTCCTGATGGACGACGACAGCCCCACCGCCCTCGGCTATGCCGTGCTCCTGCGCCAATGGGGCCTTTCGCCGGAAGCGCTTGCCGGCGAGGTCGACGGCGACCGCTTCGCCCCGCCGCCGCTTTCCGAAGACAGGCTTGCCGCCTTCAACGCCCGCACGCTCGATGCGGCGGCGCCCCATGTGCAGGGCGACATTCCCGGGTGGGTGCAGCCTTCCTTCGAAGCCAATTTCGGCGATGACTGGCTTACGGAGGCGAAAGCCCTTGCCGGACGGCCGACGCTCGACCTTCGCGCCAACACGCTGAAGGCAGGCCGCGACAAGGTGCTGAAGGCGCTGGAGCGCAACGGCGCCGTCGCCTCCGCCATCGCCCGCCAGGGCATCCGCATTTCCGCCGGCGAAGGCCCCTCGCGCCTGCCGAACGTCACGGCCGACCTTGCCTTCCAGAAGGGCTGGTTCGAGGTGCAGGACGAGGGCTCGCAGATCGTCGCCGATCTCGTCGTGCCGCAGGAAGGCGACCAGGTGCTCGACTTCTGCGCGGGCGGCGGCGGCAAGACGCTCGCCATGGCCGCGGCGATGCACAATAAAGGCCAGGTCCATGCCTACGACACGGACCGTAAGCGCCTCGCCCCGATCATCGAGCGGCTGAAGCGCGCCGGCACCCGCAACGTGCAGGTCCACGAGGACCTTTCCAGCCTTTCGCCGCTGGCCGGCAGGTTCGACCGCGTGCTGGTCGATGCGCCCTGCACCGGCACCGGCACCTGGCGCCGCCGGCCGGATACCAAATGGCGCCTCACCGAGAAGAACCTCGAGGAACGCCTTGCCCAGCAGCAGGAAGCGCTCGCCAATGCCAGCGCCTTCGTGCGGCCCGGCGGCACGCTCTTCTACGTCACCTGTTCCATCCTGCCGCAGGAGAACGAGGAGCAGGTGCATGGCTTCTGCAAGGCCAATCCGGACTTTACCCTCCAGCCCGCCACCGAAACCTGGCGGAAGCTCTTCGGCGACCGCACGCCGCAGCCCCGCTCGCGCGACGGCAGCACCGTGACGCTGACGCCCGCCTCGACGGACACGGACGGTTTCTTCTTCTGCGCCATGACCCGCAAGGCCTGATCCTTGCGCCCGCGGAGCGGGAGAACTTGAAACGGTTCTAAACTATACACTTTGACACCAGTTTTTATTTGGTCCATGACAGGGCGCCTGAATTATCCCGAGCCCGGCGCCTGCCGGGCATCCGGACTGCGGCCTGTCTGACGGCGGGTTGCGGCGTCCGGTGTCGGGGGGACACGACAACAGGACACCAGGAGACGTCATGACCACTTCCTTCCTTCGCGCCGCAGTCTTTGCGCTTGCGGCCGCGACATCGAGCCTTGCCGTCGGCTCCGCCCACGCGGCAGCCGATCCGGCGGCCATCGTCAAGCACTATGCCGACATCGCCCATGCCAAGTATTCCGACGCGCTCGACGCCGCCAAGGCACTGGACGCGGCGGTCGATGCCTTCCTCGCCAAGCCGAACGACGACACGCTGAAGGCGGCGCGCGAAGCGTGGCTGAAGTCGCGCGTTCCCTACCAGCAGACGGAAGCCTACCGCTTCGGCAACCCGATCGTCGACGACTGGGAAGGCAAGGTGAACGCCTGGCCGCTGGACGAAGGCCTGATCGACTATGTCGACCCGAGCTACGGCACGGAAAGCGACGAGAACGCCCTGTTCGTCGGCAATGTCATCGCCAACCCGAAGCTGGAGATCGGCGGCAAGACCATCGACGCCACGACGATCACGCCGGAAGTCCTTCAGGAACTGCACGAGGCGGGCGGCGTGGAGGCGAACGTCGCCACCGGCTACCACGCCATCGAATTCCTGCTGTGGGGCCAGGACCTCAACGGCACCGGCCCGGGTGCCGGCAACCGCCCGGCAAGCGACTACGACACGGCCAATTGCACCAACGGCAATTGCGACCGCCGCGCCGCCTACCTGAAGGCCGCGACCTCGCTGCTCGTCTCCGACCTGCAGGACATGGTGACGACCTGGGCGCCGGACGGGGAAGCGGCCAAGACCGTGACCGCCGATCCGAAGGCCGGCATCACCGCCATGCTGACCGGCATGGGCTCGCTCTCCTACGGCGAGCTGGCCGGCGAGCGCATGAAGCTCGGCCTCCTGCTGCACGATCCGGAAGAAGAGCACGATTGCTTCTCCGACAACACGCACAATTCGCACTACTATGACGTCATGGGCATCCAGACCGTCTATACGGGCGAATATACCCGTCCGGACGGCACCAAGATGACCGGCCCGTCGCTCCACGAGCTCGTCGCCGAAAAAGACGCCGCGCTCGACAAGGAGATGACGGAAAAGCTCGACGCCAGCCACGCCGCCTTCAAGGCGCTGGTGGACCGCGCCGAAGGGGGCGAGGCCTACGACCAGATGATCGGCGAAGGCAACGAGGAAGGCAACAAGGTCGTCCAGACCGCCATCGACAGCCTGATCGACCAGACCAAGACCATCGAGCGCGTCATCACGTCGCTCGACCTCGGCAAGATCGAGCTTGAAGGCTCCGACAGCCTGGATAATCCTAACGCTGTCTTCCAATGATAAAAGGCGGGCCGCTGTCCTTTCCGGACGGCGGCCCGGTTCCTCGATGACCGAACGCCCCGCCCGTCGCCTGCTCGCGGTCTCCGCCGCGCTTGCCGTCGCGGCAGGCGTTCTCGGTCTTAGCGCCGCCCAATCCGCCGGCCGCGGGCGCGACGACCTCTCGCCGAAGGACCTGAAGCGCGTTGCGGCCGTCACGAAGCCGGCGACGGATTTCTCCAAGGCCGAGCAGTACGAGGCGATGTCGGCGGGCGCGGCAACCTCGCTTGCCGAAATCGACGTCAACAGCTTCTCCCACTTTTCCGAAAACATCACCTTCGAGGAGCGCGAGACCTTCAAGCTCGGCAATGCGCTGTTCCAGAAGCTGTGGGTCTCCTCGCCTTCCTCCACGCAGGCCTCCGACGGGCTCGGGCCGCTCTACAATGCGCGCGCCTGCCAGTCCTGCCACGTCCGGGACGGCCGCGGCCATCCGCCGGAGGGCGCGGACGACGCGACCTCGATGTTCCTGCGCCTTGCCCGCGCGGCGAAGACGCCCGCGGAAGAGGCGGCCCTCAAGGACTTCACCGCGATGAGCCTGCCGGACCCGGTCTACGGCCGGCAGCTTCAGGACCAGGCCATTCCCGGCCTCAAGGCCGAGGGGCGCATGGCGATCGAGTACAGCGAGGAGCCGGTGACGCTTGCCGGCGGCGAGGTCGTCACGCTGCGCCGGCCCACCTATACCGTCGCCGACCTCGCGTTCGGCGCGCTCGACCCCACGACCACCCTCTCGCCGCGCATCACCCAGCCCATGCACGGGCTCGGCCTGATCGAGGCGATCCATCCGGCCGATATCCTCGCGCTTGCCGACCCGGACGATGCGGACGGCGACGGCATCAGCGGCAAGGCCGCGGTCGCCGTCGACCCGGCGACCGGCCGGCAGGCGCTCGGCCGTTTCGGCTGGAAGGCGCAGGCGGCGAGCGTGCGCCAGCAGAGCGCCGAGGCCTTCGCCTTCGATATCGGCATCTCGACGCCCGACGTACCCCTGCCGCAGGGCGATTGCACGGCGGCCGAGACGGCCTGCATGGAACGGCCGAACGGCGTGCAGGCCCGCCTCGGCGACGGCGAAGCGCCGCCGCCGGTGATGGACCTCGTCACCTTCTATGCGGAAAACCTCGCCGTGCCGGCGCGGCGCAAGGCGAGCTTTCCCGAAACGCTCGCCGGCAAGCGCATCTTCTACGAGACCGGCTGCATTTCCTGCCACCATCCGAAATTCGTGACGCGGCGCGACGCCGCCAACAAGGCCCAGGCCTTCCAGCTCATCTGGCCCTATTCCGATTTCCTGCTGCACGACATGGGCGAGGGCCTCGCCGACGGGCAGAGGGTGGGGGCGGCGAGCGGCCGGGAGTGGCGCACGCCGCCGCTCTGGGGTATCGGCCTTACCAAAACCGTCAACGGCCATACGTTCTTCCTGCACGACGGCCGCGCCCGCAACCTCACCGAGGCCATCCTCTGGCATGGCGGCGAGGGACAGGCGGCGCGCAACCGCTTCGCCGCGCTGGAAAAACACGACCGCGACGCCCTACTCACCTTCCTGGAGAGCCTCTGATGACCCGGCGCCTATCCCTCCTCTGCTTCGTCTCCTCCCTCGCGGCCGGCCTGTGGAGCAGGGCACATCTGAGGCACCCCTCTCTGCCCTGCCGGGCATCTCCCCCTCAGGGGGGGAGATTGGATGGAGCACTGTCGCGCTCCTCTTCGACGTCGCGATTTGAGCGAGGTTTCCGCCGCTTGCCGATCTCCCCCCTTGAGGGGGAGATGCCCGGCAGGGCAGAGGGGGGTAAGCTCCGGGTGCATCGCCTTGCCGCTCTCCTCCTCGCCACCGGCTTCGCCATCCCCGCCTTCGCACAGGAGGCAACCCCGCCGGAGCTGACGGACGCCAATGTCGGCGCGGTGATGGCGCAGGCGGTGGACGACGTCATCCGGCCTGGCTACCGCGCCTTCCACGCCTCCGCCGGGGCGCTCGCCAAGGCGACCGCGGCCTTCTGCAAGGCGCCCTCGGAGGACTCGCGCAAGGTGCTGGACGCGGCCTTCCGGCAGGCCGTCACCGACTGGGGCCGCATCGAGATCGTGCGCATCGGCCCGGTGCTCAACGACAACCGCTTCGAACGCATCCTCTTCTATCCCGACCGCAAGAGCACGGGCCTCAAGCAGGTGCAGGCGCTGCTGCAGCAACCGGACGAGGCCGATACCGACCCCGCCAACATGGCGGGCAAGAGCGTGGCGATCCAGGGTTTCGGCGCGCTCGAATTCGTGCTCTACGGCACCGGCTCCGAAACGCTGATGTCGGCGCCGGAAAGCTTCCGCTGCCGCTACGGCGCGGCCGTCGCCACCCATATCGAGACGACCGCGGGCCAGCTTGCGGCGGCCTGGGACGCGCCGGACGGCGTGCAGCAGGACTGGAAGCATCCCGGCCCGCAGAACCCCGTCTTCCGTACCGGCAAGGAGGCGATGACGGCCCTGCTCGGCATTCTCGTCCACGGCGCGGAGGCGGTGCGCGACCAGCGCATCGAGACCTTCTACCGCAACGGCGGCACGGCGCGGCCGAAATCGGCCGTCTTCTGGCGCTCCGGCAACACATGGACATCGATCGACGCCAATTTCGAGGGCCTTCAGACCCTGTTCGACAAATCCGGCATCGCCGAATTCGTCGATCCCGGCCACACCTCGCTCAGCGGCAATGTCGACTTCGTGCTGACGGCGCTGCGCAATGTCGTCCGGACCGCCGATCCCGATATCGAGAAGGCCGTCACGACGCCCGCCGAACAGCAAAAGATCGCCTTCCTGCTCGTCAACACGCGCGACCTGATCGTCAGCCTCAACGGCGATTTCGGCGGCGCCATCGGGCTTGGCGCCGGCTTCTCCTTCGCGGACGGCGACTGATGCGAACGGCCGCAACGGCAAGCGCCCTCCTCGACCGCCGCGCGTTCCTGCGCATGGCGGGCGCGGCGTGGCTGGCGACGCTCGGCCCGCGCGCCGCCTTCGCGCTCGCCCGCGCCGATGCGGTCTTCGCCTCGGGCTGCATGGACCATGCGGGTCGGTTCGCCATCGCGGTCCTGTCGGAGGACGGCACGGTGATCGACCGAACGCCGCTGCCGGCCCGCAGCCACGGCATGGCCTATTCGCCCGCGACGAACCATCTCGTCGCCTTCGCCCGGCGGCCGGGCACCTTCGCCCTCGTCATCGACCGCGGCGGCAAGGCCGCGCCCGTCACCATCGCCGCCGCCGAGGACCGGCATTTCTTCGGCCACGGCTGCTTTTCGCCGGACGGGCGGCTGCTCTATGCCAGCGAGAACGATTTCGACGCCAACCGCGGCGTGATCGGCCTCTACGACGCGCGCGACGGCTATCGCCGCATCGGCGAATACTCCACCTACGGCATCGGCACGCACGACCTTTCCGTCAGCGACGACGGCCGGCTGCTGATCGCGGCGAACGGCGGCATCGAGACCCATCCGGATTTCGGCCGCACCAAGCTGAACCTCGACCATATGGAGCCTTCGCTCGCCCTCATCGACGCGGCGACGGGCGGCCTCGTCCAGCGGCACGCGTTGCCGGAAAAGCTGCGCCAGCTCTCCACCCGCCATGTCGACCTCGACGAAAAGGGCCGCATCTGGTTCGCCTGCCAGTACGAGGGGCCACGCAACGACCTGCCGCCGCTCGTCGGCCATTTCGGCAAGGGCGAGGACCTGACTTTTCTCTCCCTGCCGGAGGAGACCACCATCGGCCTTGCCAACTATGTCGGGGCCATCGCCGTCAACCGGCGCGAGGGGCTGGTCGGCCTCACCTCGCCGAACGGCGGGCGCTTCGTCGTGCTCGACGCCGAAAGCGGCCGCGTCCTTCGCGAGGAGGACGTGCCGGATGCCGCCGGCATCGCCGCCGCGCCGCACGGTTTTGCCGTCTCGTCCTATGACGGCCGCTTCGCCGGCCGCCGCGCGGATGTGGCGTGGGACCAGCATATCGCCGGGCTTGCACCGCCGCGCTGAGACCGTCTGGACGATCGCACGCGGCGCCCTACCTTTCCGCCCATGCAGAACAGATCCCTCGTCTATCTCGCCTTCATCATCCTCGTTCTCGGCGGCGGCCTTCTCATCGGCGCCAACAATATCCCCGACGGATGGTACGCATCGCTCGCCAAGCCCGCCTTCAACCCGCCGAACTGGGTGTTCGCGCCGGTCTGGAGCATCCTCTACCTCATCATCGGCGTCGTGGGCGCGCGCACCTGGCTCTCCTTCCGCCGCACCATGGCGATGCGGCTGTGGTTCGCGCAGCTCGTCTTCAACTTCGCCTGGTCGCCAGCCTTCTTCGGCCTGCACGATCCGGCGGCGGCGCTGATCGTCGTGATCGCCCTCGTCGTCTCGGTCGCCGGCTTCATCGCCGCGTCCTGGCGGCAGGACCGGACGGCCGCGCTGCTGTTCCTGCCCTATCTCGCCTGGACGCTCTTCGCGAGCGCGCTCAACATCGCGATTCTCGCCTTGAACTGAGGCAAATCCGTCATCGCTCTTGCAGTGCAACATGGAGCATGCAAACCTCCGCGCATGCAATTGCGGCCCCTCGCCGCGACCATGGAAGCACGATGACGGATTTTCCCCCGCCGGATTTCTCCGGCCGTATCGCCAGGAGCTTCAGCAAGCAGGCGGCCATGCGGCTGATCGGCGCCGAGCTCACCCGCATCGAGCACGGCACGGTGGAGATCGAGCTGCCCTTCGACGCGAAGCTGACGCAGCAGCACGGTTTCCTCCACGCGGGCATCATCTCCGCCGCGCTCGACACCGCCTGCGGCTATGCTGCCTATTCGGTGATCGACGCGGACGCTTCCATCCTCACCATCGAGTTCAAGGTCAACCTCATGTCGCCGGGGCGCGGCGAGCGCTTCCTCTTCCGCGGCGAGGTCACCAAGCCCGGCAGCAACATCATCGTGGCGGACGGGCGCGGCTATGCCATCTCGGACGGCCCCGCCAAGCTGATCGCCTCCATGACCGGCACGATGATGGTCGTGCGCGGCCGGGAGGACATCGCCGGATGAGCTTCACCCTCAAGACCGTCGCAGACAGGCGCATCCTCTATGTCATGGCGGTGGACGCCGAATACGGCCCGCACCTGAAGGCCCGCATCGCGCCCTTCATGACCGGCGTCGGCCCGGTCGAGGCCGCCGTGCAACTGACGCTCGCCCTCTGCCATCTGGAGGCGGGAGGAAACCTTCCCGATTTCGTCGTCTCGCTCGGCTCCGCCGGCTCCGCCACGCTGGAGCAGACCGGCATCTACCAGGCGATTTCCGTCTCCTACCGCGACATGGACGCCTCGCCCCTCGGCTTCACCCGCGGCGCGACACCCTTCCTCGACCTGCCGGCGGAGGTGCCGCTGCTGGTACGCATTCCCGGCATTCCAGCGGCGCGGCTTTCGACGGGCGCCAACATCGTCTCCGGCGCGGCCTATGCGGCGATCGACGCCGACATGGTGGACATGGAGACCTACGGGGCGCTGCGCGCCTGCCAGGCCTTCGGCGTCCCGTTCATCGGCCTGCGCGGTATTTCCGACGGCAAGGCGGAGCTCACCCATATCGGCGGCTGGACGGAATATCTCCACGTCATCGACGAGAAGCTCGCCGCCGCCGTCGACAGGCTGGAGGCGGCCGTCGCGGGCAGCGGCATCGTTTCCAACGGCTGAAAATCCGGCAATCCCCCGTTGCGCGCCGCGCGGATATTCTTTAAAGGCTCGCCATGACCCAGACAGCCCATCCCGACAGCGTTCTCATCATCGATTTCGGCAGCCAGGTGACCCAGCTCATCGGGCGGCGCGTGCGTGAAGCCGGCGTCTATTGCGAGATCATCCCCTTCCAGTCGGCGGAGGAAGCCTTCCACCGCATGAAGCCGAAGGCGGTCATCTTCTCCGGCGGCCCCGCCTCGGTCCTCGACCAGGGCAGCCCCCGCGCGCCGCAAGTCGTCTTCGATTCGGGCCTTCCCATCCTCGGCATCTGCTACGGCCAGCAGACGCTCGCCACCCAGCTCGGCGGCACCGTAGAAGGCGGCCATGCCCGCGAGTTCGGCCGCGCCGACGTCGAAATCCTTAAAAGCAGCCCGCTCTTCGACGGCTTCTGGGACGTCGGCAAGAAATATCCGGTCTGGATGAGCCACGGCGACCGCGTCACCGTCGCGCCGGAAGGCTTCGAGATCATCGGCGTTTCGGAAAACGCCCCCTTCGCCATCTGCGTCAACGAGGCGAAGCGCTACTACACGACCATGTTCCACCCGGAAGTGGTGCATACGCCGGACGGCGCGAAACTCCTCTCCAACTTCGTGCACAAGATCGCCGGCATCAAGGGCGACTGGTCGATGTCGGCCTATCGCGCGCGCGCCGTGGAAGCGATCCGCGAGCAGGTCGGCGACAAGCGCGTGATCTGCGCCCTTTCGGGCGGGGTCGACAGTTCCGTCGCGGCCCTCCTCATCCATGAGGCGGTAGGCGCGCAGCTCACCTGCATCCTCGTCGACCACGGCCTGATGCGCAAGAACGAGGCGGCCGACGTCGTCGCCATGTTCCGCGAGCATTACAACCTCCACCTCATCCATGTGGACGCCGTCGACCGCTTCGTCGGCGAGTTGGAGGGCGTCTCGGACCCCGAGACCAAGCGCAAGATCATCGGTCGCCTGTTCATCGAGGTCTTCGAGGACGAGGCGAAGAAGCTGGGCGGCGCGGACTTCCTCGCCCAGGGCACGCTTTATCCGGACGTCATCGAGAGCGTCTCCTTCACCGGCGGCCCCTCGGTCACGATCAAGTCGCACCACAATGTCGGCGGCCTTCCCGAGCGCATGAACATGAAGCTCGTCGAGCCGCTGCGCGAGCTCTTCAAGGACGAGGTGCGCGTGCTCGGCCGTGAGCTCGGCCTGCCCGAGAGCTTCATCGGCCGTCATCCTTTCCCGGGGCCGGGCCTTGCCATCCGCTGCCCGGGCGGCATCACCCGCGACAAGCTGGAGATCCTGCGCGAGGCCGACGCCATCTATCTCGACGAGATCCGCAAGGCCGGCCTCTACGACAAGATCTGGCAGGCCTTCGCCGTGCTGCTGCCCGTCCAGACCGTCGGCGTGATGGGCGACGGGCGCACCTACGAATTCGTCTGCGCGCTGCGCGCCGTCACCTCCGTCGACGGCATGACCGCCGACTTCTACCACTACGACATGAACTTCCTCGGCCGCGCCGCAACCCGCATCATCAACGAGGTCCGCGGCATCAACCGCGTCGTCTACGACGTGACGAGCAAGCCGCCGGGCACGATCGAGTGGGAATGATCCCGCATTCCTGACAGGATGACGGCCGCTATCGCAGATAGCGGCCGTTTCTTTCGATACCGTCGAAAAATTTCCGGTCTCGCGATCCGTTTGCGCCCTGAGGATCGTCCCTGGCATATCCGAAACAGAAGGAAGCATGCCATGTCCGATCCCGTTACCCTCATCAATGTGCTGAAGGTCGAGCCCGCAAGGCAGGAGGCGCTGATCGCGCTCCTGAAGGAGAACACCGAGACGGTGATCCGCACGCTGGCCGGCTGGAAGGCGACCCGGTTGATCGCGGCGAGCGACGGCGCCAGCGTCGTCATCCATTCGGAATGGGAGAGCCCTGCCGCCGTCGCGGCGATGCGCGAGGATCCGCGCATGAAGGCCTATTTTCCGAAAATCCGCGAACTCGCCAGCCTGGATTCGGTGATGGGGGCGCCGGTCCTCGACATCCGGCACGAATAAATGGACGGCCCGCGGCAGGGAGCGGACATGGACGACTTCGAGGATCGCCTGAAAGCGCTGCGGCCGCGCCTTCACCGCTACTGCGCGCGCATGACGGGCTCGGCCGTCAGCGGCGAGGACGTTCTCCAGGACGCCCTCGTCAAGGCGCTTCATGCGCGAAGCCAGGGGGCGGAAGTAGACAATCTCGACGGCTGGCTGTTCCGCATCGCCCACAATGCGAGCCTCGACTTCCTGCGCGGCAAGGCCCGGGCCACGGTCGTGCCCCTCACCGAGGACATGGAGGCCGCGCCCATGCCCGAGGCGGATATCGTCGCGATCGGCTTCCGGACGTTCCTCCGGCTGCCGGAGCTTCAGCGCTGCGCGGTCATCCTGAAGGACGTCCTCGGCCATTCCGTCGAGGAAATCGCGGGCATTGCGGGATGTTCAGCGGCGGCGGCCAAGTCGGCGCTACAGCGCGGGCGCGCCGGGCTGCGGGAACTGGCCGAGGCGCCCGAGGACACGCGATTGCCGCTGATGTCCGATACGGACCGGCGCAGGATCGCCGCCTATGTCGAGCTCTTCCGCAGCGGCGATTTCGACACGATCCGCGCCATGCTGGCCGACGACGTGAAGCTGGACCTGGTGAACCGGCTCCACCTGCAGGGGCGCGACCGGATCGGTTCCTACTTCACGCGCTATGCGCAGGAAACGAAGTGGCGCTTTGCCCTCGGAGCGGTCGAGGGGCGGCCGGCCATGCTGGTCTTCGATGCCGGCGGCCCGATGGCGGCGCCTGCGCATTTCGTGTTGATCGACTGGTCGCAGGAGCGGATCGCCGCAATCCGCGATTTCCTCTTCGCGCCCTATGTGCTGGAAGCGGCGGACTGGGTGCGGCTCGGCTGACCGGGCACCCCGTCAGGCGTTGCCGATGAGGATGCCGGCGGCGAGGACCAGGCTGCCGCCGAGGACGACCTGGAGGACGGCGCGCAGGAACGGCGTTTCCATGTAGCGGTTCTGGATGAAGGCGATGGCCCAGAGCTCCACGAAGACGACCATGACCGCGATGGAGGTCGCCAGCATGAAATTCGGGATGAGGTAGGGCAGCGCGTGGCCGAGGCCGCCGAGCGCCGTCATGATGCCCGAGGCAAGGCCGCGCCTGACCGGCGAGCCGCGGCCGGAGAGCTTGCCGTCGTCATGGGCGGCTTCCGTGAAACCCATCGAGATGCCCGCGCCGACCGAGGCCGAGAGGCCGACGAGGAAGGTCTGCCAGGTATCCTGCGTGGCGAAGGCGGCGGCGAAGATCGGCGCGAGCGTGGAGACCGAGCCGTCCATCAGGCCGGCAAGGCCGGGCTGCACGTAGGTCAGCACGAACTGCCGGCGCGCCGTCTCGTCCTCCTCCGCCTTCACGTCCTGCGGCGTGTGCTTTTCGCCGAGCCGCCGTGCGAGCGATTCATGGGACTTTTCCGCAAGGGCGAGGTCGCCGAGCAGCTTGCGCGTCGCCGCGTCCTGCGTGCGGGCGGCCGCCTCCAGATAGAAGCGGTGGGCGGCCGCCTCCATCGCCTCGGCCTGCGCGCGGATCTTTTCGAGCGGCATGTTGCGGATCAGCCAGTCGGGCTTGCGCTCGGGGAAATCGCGGACATATTCGCGCCGGACGAGCGGGATGCGCTCGCCGAAGCGGGCGACATGCCGGTCGATCAGGAGCTGACGATGGTGGCTCTCCTCCGCCGCCATCTCCTCGAAGACGCGGGCGGAATGGGGATAGGCCTCCCGCAGCGCATCGGCATAGGCAAGGTAGATGCGCCCGTCGTCCTCCTCCGAGGAAATGGCGAGCGCCAGGATCTCCTGTTCGCTCAGGGATTCGAGGCTGCGTTTGCCGGTGCGGGAGAAGCGGAAGAACATCGCGGACTATCCAGTTTAGAATAATTCTAAATATAGGATGGAGCCGCGCATGGTCAACCTCGACAGCAAGCCTTGCGTGCGGTTAGAGTGGCGGCCGATGGATGCAAGGGACGAGACGTGACCGCAGGACTGAAGCCGCTTTCCGCAAGCCGCGACACGCTGCTCGACCGCCTCGGCCGCCGTCTTGCCGACAAGCTGCAGTCCCAGACCTCCGGCTACGAGCCCTATACGCCCTCCGATCCCGAAACGCTGGCGCGCACGCTCAGGCCCGGCGACGTGCTGCTCATCGAGGGCAACCAGAAGGTCTCGGCGGCGATCAAGTACCTCACGCAGTCGACATGGTCCCATGCCGCGCTCTTCGTGGGCGAAGCCGCGCCGCTGACGCTCGACCAGGCCGCGCTTCCGGCAACCGAGCGCCCGCAGCTCATCGAGGTGAATATCGGCGATGGCTGCATCGCCGTGCCGCTCACCAAGTACCGCACCTACAACACGCGCATCTGCCGGCCCATCGGCCTGACGCCGGAGGACCGCGACGCGCTGCTCGCCTTCATGGTCTCGCGGCTCGGGCTCAAATACGACCTGAAGAACATCACGGACATGCTGCGCTATTTCCTGCCGACGCCGCCCGTTCCGGTGCGCTGGCGCCGCCGCCTGATCGCCTTCGGCTCGGGCGATCCGACGCGGGCGATCTGCTCGACGCTGATCGCCGAGGCCTTCCAGACCATCGGCTATCCCGTCCTGCCGAACATCACCTATGCGCCGGGCCACGCCGCGGCGACCTCGACCTATTCACGCGAGGAGATATTGCATATCCGCCATCATTCGCTCTACACGCCGCGCGACTTCGACCTCTCGCCCTATTTCGAGATCGTCAAGCCGACGCTGAAATACGGGTTCGACTACAAGCGGCTGGAATGGGCCCCCGAACGCGAGGGCCCGTAGAGGACGGTCAGCCCTGGCGCAGCGGCGAGATGGAGATTTCCACGCGCCGGTTCTGCGCACGGCCCATTTCCGTCGCGTTGGAGGCGATCGGCCGCTCGAGGCCGTAGCCCATGGCGGACATGCGCCGCGGATCGACGCCGCGCGAGGCGAGGTAGTTGGCGACCGAGTTGGCGCGACGGTTGGACAGGTCCATGTTGTAGCCGGCATTGCCGACGGAATCGGTGTGGCCGTCGACGTCGATCAGCGTCTTGTCGAACTTGCGCAGCACGATGGCGACGGAATCGAGCGTCGGGTAGAAGGGCGGGATGACCTGGTCCTGGTCCGTCGCGAAGGTGACGTTGGACGGCATGTTGAGGACGATGCGGTCGCCGACGCGCGTCACCGAGACGCCCGTGCCCTGGAGCTGCGCGCGCAGCTCGGCTTCCTGATTGTCCATATAGTTGCCGATGGCCCCGCCGGCGAGCGCGCCGACACCGGCGCCGATCAGCGCGGCATTGCGGCGCTGCACGGGGTTGTTGCCGATCAGGAGGCCCGCGACGGCGCCCATGCCGGCGCCGATGGCGGCGCCCCCGGCCGTGTTGGAGACCTTCTGCTCACCCGTATAGGGATCGGTCGTCGTGCAGGCGGAAAGATAGGCCGCGGCAACGGCGATAAGCGCGCATTTCTTGTACATGAGTGTCCCCGGATCGTTCGATGATTCTGCTTGAACCTAGCGATTGCGGCAGGAACATGAAAGAGGCCGGCCGCGCCCTAGCTTTCCGCCTGCGTACCGGAGGTGACGCCGGCGCTTGCGGCGACCACCAGCCCCGTGCCGAGCATCTGCAGGGGCGTCATCGGCTGGCCGAGCACGAGGAAGCCGGCAAGCGCGCCGAGCGCCGGCTCGAGGCTCATCAGGATGCCGAAGGCGGACATCGGCATGCGGCGCAGCGCGATCATCTCCAGCGCATAGGGAAAGAGCGGCACGAGCAGGGCAAGGCCCAGCATCATCGAAAGCCCTTCCGGGCTCATCGCCTCGGGCGTGCGCGGCAGGCCGAAGGGCGCGGCGACGACAGCCGCGACGATCAGCGACATGGCAAGGCCCTCCAGCCCCCTGAACGCCTTGCCGGCCTGCTTGACGAGGACGATGTAGGTGCCCCAGCCGACGGCGGCAGCGGCGGCGAAGAGCACGCCGACCGGATCGCCGACCCAGCCCTCGCCGTCATGGGAAAGCAGCAGTACGCCCGTGAAGGCCGCGAACGGCCAGACGAGCCGCCACCCGCCGCCGAGCGAGACGGTCGCCACGGCGAGCGGGCCGAGGAACTCGATGGCCACGGCAAGGCCGAGCGGAATGCGCTCGATGGCCGCGAAGAACGAGAGCGTCATCGCCGCCATGGTGACGCCGAGCGTCAGCGCGCTCTTCCACTGTGCACGGCTATAGGAGCGCACCGGCGGGCGCACGATGAGCGCAAGGATCGCCGCGGCCATGACGAGCCGCAGGAAGGTCGTGGCGAAGGGTCCGTAGAGCGCAATCGCCGTCGCGGAGAAGGCCGAGCCGAACTGTACGCTGGACATGGAGCCGAAGCACAGGAGGATGCCTGTGAGGAACCTCGTGTTTCCCGAGCCCGAAAGCCCGCCGCCGCCCGTCGCCGCCTGTTCGTCCGCCATGGAAAATCCTCCGCCCTGCCGTCCTAGAGGAGGGCCCGCCCGGCGGCAAACGGATAATCGTGACGCCTTGCTTCAGGAAAATTGATGCCCGGCCTCAGCCGGCGATCCCCTTCAGCGTGTTGGCGACGTTGAGGCCGATTTCCTCGACGCCGTAGCCGCCTTCCATGACAGTGAGCACCGGCACGCCGCTCGCCGCGACGGCCTTGCCCATCGTCACATAGTCGGGCGAAGTGAGCTTGAAGAAGGAGATCGGGTCCTTCTCGAAGGTATCGACGCCGAGCGACAGCACGATCGCCTCCGCGCCGAAGGCGGCAATGCGCCTCAGCGCATCGACAAGCGCCGCCTCCCAGACGGAATAGGGCGTGCCGGGCGGCATCGGATAGTTCCGCGTCGTGCCCTCGCCCGCGCCCTTGCCGGTCTCCTCCGCATAGCCGAGGAAATGCGGGAAGGCTTCGGCCGGATCGCCGTGGAGGGACGCGAAATAGACGTCCCCGCGCTCGTAGAAGATATCCTGCGTGCCGTTGCCGTGGTGGAAGTCGACGTCGAGGACCGCGACCTTCCGTGCGCCCCTGTCGAGGAAGCGCTGGGCGGCGACGGCCGCATTGTTGATGAAGCAATAGCCGCCGAAGCTGTCGATGCCGGCATGGTGGCCCGGCGGGCGGCAGAGCGCGAAGGCGGCCTTCGCTCCGTCCGCGACGATGTCGGCCGCCGTCAGCGCAACCTGCATGGAGGAGACGGCCGCCTCCCATGTGCCGGGCGAGATCGCCGTTTCGGACGCGTTGCAATAATAGCCGAGAAGACCGTCGATCTGGGTGGGGATGCGCGGCGAGGTGCGGCGGACCGGGAAGGAGGTGGCGATGGCCTCGCCCCTGTAGCCGGCGGCTTCCCACAGGCCCCATGCCTTTTCGAGGAAGGAAAGGTAGCCGGCGTCATGCACCTTCAGCGCAGTCTCGAGGCCGTGGCGCTCGGGCGCAGAGACATCCGTGAAGCCCGCCTCGCGCACGGCCGCGAGAATCCATTCGGCGCGGAACGGCGCCTCGAAGGGCGGCACCAGCTCCCCGCCGAAAAGCTCGCTGCGGGCGTTCCTGAGCTTGTGGTCCTCGGAAAAGATGACGCGCATGAAGGGCTCCCCGTTTTCATTCCGGCGCGACGGTAGTGCATTTTACCGGCAAGGGAAATCTTTCCTGCTGGGTAGCGGCGGAGGGTAGTGTCAGCCGTTGATGACCAGCATGCCGCCGACGATGAGGCAGGCGCCCAACGCATAGCGCACCGTCAGGGCCTCCCCGAGAAAGACGCTGGCGAGCAGCGGCACGAAGCAGAAGGTGAGCGCCATGAAGGAATAGCCGATCGTCAGCGGCACCGCCTTCAATACGAAGATCCAGATGATCGTGCCTGTGCCGTAGATGGCGAGCGCGGCCAGCAGCAGCGGATTGAGCATCAGCGCGGCAAGGCCCCTGGCACCGAACTCGCCTGTCGTGCCGCTCGTCAGCTTGAAGAGCACCTGGCCCACCGCGATCATCAGCGGCGTACCGATGAGGCCGGCCCAGACACCCGGGCTGTAGTTTCCTAAGGTCACACCCCGGCCTCCGTCCGATCTTCCATGTAGAAGATGTCGCGGCCGATATCGACACAGACATGACGCTCCGGCACCGGATGCACGGCACGCAGGAAGGAATGCGTATAGGGGAAGAAATTGAAGTGCGGATTGAAGCTGTAGCGGTATTCCCGCTCGCGCGGCACGACGATGATGAGCCGCCGGCGGGCGATGCGGCGCAGCTCGGCGATGGCCTGCCGATATTCCAGGACATGCTCGATGACATGGGTACAGACGACCGTGTCGAACTCGCCATCGGCAAAGGGCAGGGATTCGATCATGGCGGCGACATACTCGACGCCGTCGATGCTCGCGGCATCCTCCACGACGAAATCGACCCCCGTCAGGCGCCCGAGGCCCGGATTGCCCGCCTTGATATGGCTGAGCAGCGCGCCCGTGCCGCAGCCGACGTCGCAGACGCTGTCGCCGATGACGGAAGCGACGATACGGTCGATGCAGGCCTGCGAATTGTCCGTGCCGGCATGGACGCGCGGGTGCTCGCGGTAAAGGTCCTCGTATTCGGCGGCGGTGAGGAAGGGTGCGCGCTCGCGGAATTTCGCAAGCTTGGCGATGTGCTTGCCCCAGACGAGGCTCGCGGCCTGCCGGAACAGCGCGGAATCGCGCAGGATCGGCGGCAGCACGTCCTCGATCACGAAGCGGATGCGGTTGGTGGTTTCCCGGTTCATGGCGATCCTGTTCAGGCGGCGAGATGGCGTGTCGTCTTTTCCGGCACCTTGCGGGCGGTACGCATGTGCCGGCCCGCCGGCAGCGTCATGTAGTGGACGCGCAACTGCTCGGCGCGGGCGCGGGCGAGCGAATCGAGGATCATCCCGGCGGAGAAGACGAGGAAGGAGATCATCATCAGCGCCAGCGAGAAGACCCAGGTCGGCATGCGCTCGACGAGGCCGGTGCGGAAATAGGCCGCCAGCACCGGCGCCATGAAGGAAAGGCTCGCCGCCATGAAGACGCCGCTGATCGCGCCGAAGAAGGCGAAGGGCCGCGTCTCCTTCATCAGCATGGCGAACATCCAGAGAATACGGCCGCCGTCGCGGAAGGTGGAGAGCTTGGAATGGGAGCCTTCCGGCCGGCGGCCGTAGTCCAGCTCCAGCTCGGCGACGGGCATGCGCAGCCGCGAGGCGTGCACCGACATCTCCGTCTCGATCTCGAAGCCGCCGGAAACGGCCGGGAAGCTCTTGGCGAAGCGGCGCGAGAACGCGCGGTAGCCGGAGAAGATGTCGGAGAAATCGTTGCCGAACAGCGCGCGGAACAGCGTGTTGAAGATACGGTTGCCGAAGGCGTGGCCCTGGCGGCCGGCATCGGCATGGACGCCGCGGCGCGTGCCCACCACCATGTCGGCGCCCTCGGTGATCAGCGTGCGCACCAGCTCGGGCGCATCGCCCGCCGCATAGGTGCCGTCGCCGTCGGCCATCACGTAGATGTCCGCCTCGATATCGGAGAACATGCGGCGCACGACATTGCCCTTGCCCTGGCGGCGCTCGCGCACCACCGTGGCGCCGGCGAGCGCGGCGCGCAGCGCCGTGGAATCGGTGGAATTGTTGTCGTAGACATAGATGCGCGCGGACGGCAGCGCGGCGCGGAAACCGGCGACGACGTCGCCGATCGTCTGCGCCTCGTTGTAGCAGGGCAGCAGGACGGCGATGTCGAGGTCTTCCAGCAAGGCTTCCGTCATGGCGGCGCGATCTCCCGTGGGCCAGCCGCTGCGGCCGCCGGTTTTACTATTTCTTGAGAAGGTTAAGGCTAGGTTTCGGCGGACCTGAAACGGCGGACGAAAGGGCAGACCATGTCCAACCCCATGCCCGCGGCGCTGCCGCTTGCCCATCCGCAGACGGCGGAACGCCGGCAGGGCATGACGCCGGGCATCCTCATCCTCTATTCGCTCCTTGCGATCGCCCTCCTGCTTGCGGTTTCGCTGCCCTTTGCGACCGACTATGTCGGCGCCGACAACGACGACACGATGCGGCTCGTCATGGTGCGGGACCTTCTTGCCGGCCAGAGCTGGTTCGACACGACGCAATACCGCCTCGGCCTTGCCGGCGGCACGCTGATGCACTGGTCGCGCTTCGTCGACCTGCCGATTGCCAACCTCATCGACATCTTCTCGCTCTTCACCGGCCGCGAGCGGGCCGAGGCGCTGGCGCTGGCCGTCTGGCCGCTCTCGCTGACCGTGCCGGTGATCTTCGGCATGGGGCTTGCCGGCTTCCGGCTGGGCGGCAAGGGCGCGATGCACGCGACGCTCGTGCTGACCGTGCTGTTCCTCGTCGCGCTCAACCGCTTCCAGCCGGGCGCTATCGACCACCACAACGTCCAGCTCGCCCTTGCCGCCTGCATCGCCGCCATGCTGCTCGACCCCTTCATGCGGGCGCGCGACCATGCCATTGCCGGCGCGCTTTCCGGCCTTGCCATCGCCATCGGCGCGGAGACGACGCCGCTGATCGCCGCCGTCTGCCTCGTCGTCTCGCTGCGCTGGGTCTGGCACGGCCCGGCTTTCCGGGACGCTGCCGCTGCCTTCGGGCTAGCGCTCGCGGCGACCGTGACCTTCGCCTTCTTTGCGACCGTCGCGCCGTCCCGCTACGGGCAGGTGACCTGCGACAGCCTTTCCTACGGCTTCTATGCGCTGGCGACCTTCGGCGGCGGCGCGCTCTTCCTGACGGCCTCGCTGGCGAGCGGGCGGTCCCGTGCCGGCCGGTTCGCCGCGCTTGCCGTGGCCGGCGCGGTCATCGGCGCCGCGGTCCTCCTCATCGCCCCCGGCTGCCTTGCCAATCCGCTCGATACGCTCGACCCGCTGCTGAAGACCTTCTGGCTTTCCGGCGTCATCGAGGCGCAGTCGGCGCTGGAGCAGTTCCACCGCGAGCCCGCCTCCATCGGCACCTTCTACATGCCGGGCCTCCTTGCCATCCTCGTCTGCCTCTGGCGCATCCGGCGCAAGGAGGCGCGCGAGGCCCATGGCGTGCTCCTTGCCCTCATCGCCGTCTCCTTCACCGTCACGCTGATCCAGATCCGCGGGGCGATCTTCTCCAACCTGCTCTCGGCCCTGCCGCTCGGCTTCCTCATCGCGGACCTGCGCAATGCGGCGAACGCCGCGCCGAGAAATATCCGGCGCGCGAGCGCCTTCTTCCTCGTCACGCTCGCCTCCGTTCCGGCAAGCTGGGCGCTTGCCGGCGCGGCGCTGCCCGGCCGCTCGCAGGCCCTGCTTACCGAAGGCCTTTCGGCGAAGGCCGCCGCGCGCGCCTCCTGCACCGACATGGCCTCGATCCGCCCGCTCGCCGACGAGCCTGTCGGTGTCGTCGCCGGTCCGTCCAATATCGGGGCGGCGATCCTGCGCTATACCGGCCACCGCGTCCTTTCCGCTCCCTATCACCGCAACCAGGGCGGCATGCTGACGGAAATGCATATCGGCCTCTCCAACCCGCATCAGGCCGAAGCCTTCCTGCGCGGGGCGCATGTGACGCTGCTCGCCTTCTGCCCGGACGACACCCAGACCCGCGACCTCGCCAAGGCGGAGCCGGAAGGCCTCTATGCCGATCTCCTCAAGGGCAGGGTTCCGGCCTACCTGGAGCCCGTCGCCGGCACCGAAGGCGCGGTGCTGCGGCTCTACCGGGTGAAGCCGCAATAGCCGCACGCATCTGGGGACGCCGCGCCCCGCGCCCTGTCTTCGTCGGCCAAACCGGCTAGACTTGGCGCATGAGCTTCTTTTCCGACAGCGATTCGCCCAGCAACCTTGCCGAATATTCCGTCTCGGAGCTTTCCGGCTCCATCAAGCGCACCGTCGAGCAGGCCTTCGACCAGGTGCGCGTGCGCGGCGAGATCTCCGGCTATCGCGGCCAGCATTCCTCGGGGCACGCCTATTTCTCGCTGAAGGACGAGCGGGCGCGCATCGACGCGGTGATCTGGAAGGGCAGCTTCTCGCGCCTGCGCTTCAAGCCGGAAGAGGGCATGGAGGTGATCGCCACCGGCAAGATCACCACCTTCCCCGGCTCCTCGAAATACCAGATCGTCATCGAGACGCTGGAGCCGGCAGGCGCGGGCGCGCTGATGGCGCTGCTCGAAGAGCGCCGCCGCAAGCTCGCCGCCGAGGGCCTGTTCGATACCGGCCGCAAGAAGCCTCTGCCGTTCCTGCCGAAGGTGATCGGCGTCGTCACCTCGCCGACCGGCGCGGTGATCCGCGACATCCTCCACCGCATCTCCGACCGCTTCCCGGTCCATGTCGTCGTCTGGCCGGTCAAGGTGCAGGGCGAAGGCTCGGGCGAGGAAGTCGCCGCCGCCATTTCGGGCTTCAACGCGCTGGAGCCGGGCGGGCCGATTGCCCGGCCGGACGTGCTGATCGTCGCGCGCGGCGGGGGAAGCCTCGAGGATCTCTGGAGCTTCAACGACGAGATCGTCGTGCGCGCGGCGGCGGCCTCGCGCATCCCGCTGATCTCGGCCGTCGGCCACGAGACGGACTGGACGCTGATCGACCATGCCGCCGACCGGCGCGCGCCGACCCCGACGGGGGCCGCCGAAATGGCCGTGCCCGTGAAGGCGGACCTTGCGGCCGAGGTCGCCTCGCTCGCCGCGCGCCTTTCCGGCGCCACGGCCCGCCAGATGGAAAACCGCCGGCAGGGCGTGCGCGCCCTTGCAAGGGCCCTTCCCTCGCTCGACCAGCTCCTGGCGCTGCCGCGCCGCCGGTTCGACGAGGCGTCGGCCGGGCTCGGCCGGGGCCTGCAGATGAACACCGCGGGCAAGCGCCGCGCCTTCGAGCGCACCGCCGCGCACCTGCGGCCCGACATGTTGCTGACCCGCATCGCCGAGCGCCGCCAGCGCGTCGGCGACCGGGTGCTGAGGGCCGAGCGCATCGTCGAGCGAAGGCTCGACCAGTTGCGCGCCCGGCTCTCCGCCTTCGACGTTTCGCTGCGGGCGACGCCCGCCCGCGTGAAGGCCCAGACGGAACGCAGCCGCGAGAAGCTGGCGAGCCTGACGCTCCGCGCCGGGAGCGCGCTTGCCGGCGACCTTTCCCGCCGCCGCGCGCTGCTGCTTGCGCAGGACCGCGTGCTGCAATCGCTCTCCTACCGCAACGTCCTGAAGCGCGGCTATGCGCTGGTGCGCGACGAAGACGGCGTGCCGGTGAAGGGCGCGGCGAGCCTCGGCCCCGGCCGCGCGATCGGCATCGAGTTCGCCGACGGCACGGTGGATGCCGTCACCGGCTCGGGTGGTGGGGGCTCGAGCGGCGGCACGCCCCGGAAAAAGGC
The DNA here is from genome assembly GCF_014203155.1 of Shinella fusca. GTDB lineage: Bacteria > Pseudomonadota > Alphaproteobacteria > Rhizobiales > Rhizobiaceae > Shinella > Shinella fusca. Next base: position 187,989 of record NZ_JACHIK010000007.1, on the reverse strand, counting down.
GCCCGCCAAGGCGGAGGCGGAAAAGCCCGCCCCCCGGCAGGGCTCTCTCTTCTGATTACGCCCATTCACCGGCACGCATGGCCGGCACGCGGCTGCCGTCGGCGGCGATGCCGTCGATGTCGACCTTGTCGGAGCCGATCATCCAGTCGATGTGGATGAGGCTCTCATTGCCGCCCTGCGCGCGGATCTCTTCCGGCGAAAGGTTCGCCCCGTCGCGGAAGCACTTCGAATAGCACTGGCCGAGCGCGATGTGGCAGGAGGCGTTCTCGTCGAACAGCGTGTTGTAGAAGAGGATGCCGCTCGCCGAGATCGGCGAGGAATGCGGCACCAGCGCCACTTCGCCGAGCCGGCGCGCGCCCTCGTCGGTGTACAGCACCTTGTTCAGCACGGCCTCGCCCTTCGAGGCCTTCGCCTCGACGATGCGGCCGCCTTCGAAGCGCACCTGGATATTGTCGATCAGCGTGCCCTGATGCGAGAGCGGCTTGGTGGAGGAGACGTGGCCCTCGACGCGCAGCGCATGGGGCGTCGTGAAGACCTCTTCCGTCGGGATGTTCGGGTTGCAGGTGATGCCGTTCTTCGCCGTGGAGGCGCCGCCGTGCCATTCGTGGCCGTCGGCAAGGCCGACCGTCAAATCCGTGCCCGGCCCCTTGAAGTGGAGCGCGGCAAAGCGCTTGCCGTTGAGCCAGGCCGAGCGCTTGGCGAGATTGGCATTGTGCGCCGCCCATGCGGCGACCGGATCGGCGACGTCGACGCGCGAGGCGGCGAAGATGGCATTGGCGAGCTTTTCGACCGCGACGTCCTCGGGATCGTTCGGGAAGACCTGCTTCGCCCAGGACGGATTGGGATAGGAGACGATGTTCCAGTTGATGTCGAAATTGGCGATCTTCTCCAGCGCCGGCTTGTAGGCCGTGGAATTGGCCTTGTTGGCGCGGGCGACCTTGGCCGGGTCCTCGCCGGAGAGCAGCATCGGGTTGTCGCCGGAAATGGCAAGGCGCGCCGCGCCGTTCGCATAGGCCTTGGACATGCCTTCGTAGAGCCAGTCGGTGGCGCGGTCGAAGCTCTCGTCCGGCGCGTAGCGGTAGCGGGCGAGCGTCGCTTCCTCGTCGGCATAGAAGGTGCTGACGAGGCCGGCGCCGGCCATATAGGCGTGCCTGGTGATGAGGCGGACGAGCGGCAGGGCGGCGACCGGCGCGGTCACCACGAGGTCCTGCCCCTTCTGGAGCTGGAGGCCGACGCGCACGGCGACTTCGGCGAGCTTTTCGAGTTTTTGCGGATCGACGGAAGGATGGGTCATGACAGCCTGCTTTCTGAAAATCGATGCGGGAAACGTAGTGCGCCGGACGGGCGAAGAGAAGGTCAGGCGACGACGGGCGCGACGATCGCCTTCAGCGCCGCCGCCGCATCGCGCGGGGCAAGCCGCACCTGAAGGCCGCGCTGGCCGCCGTTCATGTAGACCGCATCGTGCGCCAGCGCCGCTTCCTCGATGGCGATCGGCACCTGTTTTTTCTGCCCGAAGGGGCTGATGCCGCCGACAACGAAACCGGTCAGCCGCTCGGCATCCGCCGGCTTCATCATGCTGGCCGATTTTCCGCCGAAGGCGCTCGCCAGCTTCTTCATGCTGACCTCCTCGTCGGAGGGCACGATGACGCAGACCGGCTTGCCGTCCACCTCCGCCATCAGCGTCTTGAGGACGCGCGACGGGTGCTCCCCGATGGCCTCGGCTGCCTGGAGGCCGACGCGCTCGGCGCCGGGATCGTAGTCATAGGTATGGACGGTGAAGGAGACGCCGGCTTTGGAAAGGGCCTGGGTGGCGCGGGTGGTCTTGGACATGGCGGGCCGTCATTGCTGCGAACGTTCGGCCCGCATGGGTGCAGGACCGGACCTTTCCTGTCAATGCGCTTCCTGCCCGCCGACGCGCTTGTAGAACAGCGTCGTGCCGCAATAGCGCCCGTCCGGGTAGAGCGCATAATCCGGGATGACGCCGACGCGCTGCCAGCCGAGGCGTCCGTAGATGCTTTCGGCCGGGCTGCCGGTCGCCGTGTCGAGCACCAGCACCGTTTTGCCTCGCCGGGCCGCCTCGGCCTCCGCCGCCGCCATCAGCGCGCGGGCAAGGCCGCGGCCGCGCTCGTCCGTCCTGACCAGCAGCTTCTTCACATCCGCCCGGTGCGGTTGGTTCGGCATCTGGCTCATGCCGATCTGCACCGTGCCGACGATGCGGCCCTCCCGCTCGGCGGCAAAGAGCAGCACCGCGCCCTCCGCCACCGCGGCGACGACGCCCTCCCAGAAGGGCAGCGCATCGGCCGGCCCGAAAGGCGCCATGAAGCCGACGGAAGCGCCGTCCGTCACGCAATCGGCAAGCACTTCGGCCAGTTCCCCGATGCGGGCGCGGGCTTCATTCGTATCGAACAGGCGTATGTCGCTCATCGGTTCCTCGTTCAGCGTCCGCGGTCCAGCACCACGGCATAGCGGGCCGGCATGTCGCCGGGATTTTCAAAGACATGGCCTTCGGTGATGCTCATATAGAGGCAGTCGCCGGGGCGAAGGTCGTGCGCCATGCCGGCGACCGTCAGGCGCAGCAGGCCGGAGAACAGCCAGACGTGCTGCGTCATGCCCGCCTTCGCCGTCTCCGGCGGATAGGCGATCCGCGCGCCGGCCGGGAACTCCACCTCCACCACGTCGACGCGCGAGGCGGTGTTGGGCGGCGATACGGCGCGGCGCTGGTAACCCGTTTCCGGATCGCGCCAGAGCACCTGCGCCTCGCGCCGCGACAAGGGATCGCCGCTCTCGCCGGAAAAGGCGAAGAAGGCCGAGAGCGTCAGGTCCAGCGCCGTGCAGAGCCGTGCCAGAAGCTGCGCCGTCGGGCTCGCCTCGCCACGCTCGATGCGCGAGATCATCGCCCGGCTGACGCCGGAGGCGGAGGCGAGGTCGTCGAGCGTCTGGCCGCGCGCCGTGCGCAGCATCCGCACCCGCTCGCCGATGGCGCTTTCCAGAGGTTCCGTTTCATTTTCCATTATCATGGAATAATTATCCCTCATGATGGAGTCAACGCCGCTACCCCGCCGACCGAAAATAAATTTCCGCCATGCCGCTCCGGCGACAATGCGACACCGCCCGGCCGGATAAGGTGGCGCCGCGCGAGGGGGAGGCATGCAGATGACAGGCGAGACGCAGCGGGCATCCTCGCTCTTTTCCATCACCGCCATCGTCGTTTCGATGACGCTCGTCGCCATCGGCAACGGCATCATGCTGGCCTATGTGCCCTATGTGCTCGCCCGCGTCGGCGCGCCGGAATGGACGCCGGGCGCGGCGGTCACGATGATCGCTTTCGGCGGGCTCGTCGGCTGCGTCATCGCCGGCCCCGTCATCCGCCGCGTCGGCCATGCGCGCGCCTTCTCCTGCTCGCTGGCGCTGGTCATCATCGCCGCCTTCCTCGTGGCGCTCGGCATCCACCCGCTGCTGTGGGTCTTCGCGCGCGGGGTCTATGGCGTCGCCGGCAATTTCAACTTCATCATCGCCCAGAGCTGGCTGAACCATGCCAGCGACAACCGCTGGCGCGGCAAGGCCATGTCCTTCTTCTACATGGCCTATGTGCTCGGGCTCGGCGTCGGGGCGTGGCTCTTCGGCCGGATGCCGGCGGACGGCAACCTCGCGCCCCTCGTCACCATCTTCGTCACCACCGTCGCGCTGCTGCCGATCGGCCTCACCCGGCTGCCGACCCCGCCGCCGCCCGCCCGCGTCAATGTCGATTTCGCCATGGCCTGGCGCAATTCGCCGGTGGCGCTGATCGGCGTGCTGGCCGCCGGCGGCCTTTCCATGGTGGTGCAGGGCTTCACGCCGATCTATGCCGCCACCCACGATGTCGGGCAGGCCGACGTGGCGCTGCTGATGTTCGTCATGCAGTTCGGCCTCCTCTTCGTGCAATATCCGCTCGGCACGCTGTCGGACCGCGTGGACCGGCGCGTCGTGCTGATCGGCACCTGCCTCCTGATCGCCGGCACGGCGGTCGCCGCGCTCTTCGTCTCCTTCGGCGCCATGGCCGTGCTGATGATCGTCTTCGCGCTGTGGGCCGGCGGCGTCGAGAGCGTCTATTCCATCGCAAACGCCCATGCCAACGACCGCACGGATCCCGACGATTTCGTACCGCTCGCCTCCACCCTGCTCGTCGCCTGGTCGGCCGCCGCAACGCTGGTGCCGCTCGCCGTGACGGCGCTGACACCTGTCTTCGGCGACAAGACCTTCATCTATGCGGTGATGGCGGTCGCGCTCCTCTATGCGGCCTTCGTCGCCCATCGCCTGCGCCTTCGCGAAACCGTGCCGCCGGAGGCGCGCGAGACCTTCGAGATCCGCAGCGCACAGGTGCCCAATGCCGGCGCGCTGGTGGAGGGCGAGAAAGCCCCGGAATAGCGGCGCTTGCGGCGAGGAAACCCTTCATTTACCGCTTTGCGGGAATCCGCCCCGCTGCTATATGGCGCGCATGAGCACCAATAATTCGACGCCCCTCGACCATATCCGCAATTTCTCGATCGTGGCCCATATCGACCACGGCAAGTCGACGCTGGCCGACCGGCTGATCCAGTCGACCGGCGGCCTTGCCGACCGCGAGATGAGCGAACAGGTCCTCGACAACATGGAGATCGAGCGCGAGCGCGGCATCACCATCAAGGCCCAGACCGTGCGCCTGCACTACAAGGCGAACGACGGCGAGACCTATGTGCTGAACCTCATCGACACGCCCGGCCACGTCGACTTCGCCTACGAGGTCTCGCGCTCGCTGTCGGCCTGCGAAGGCTCGCTCCTCGTCGTCGACGCCTCGCAAGGCGTGGAAGCCCAGACGCTCGCCAACGTCTACCAGGCGATCGACAACAACCACGAGCTCGTCACCGTCCTCAACAAGATCGACCTGCCGGCGGCCGAGCCCGAGCGCATCAAGGAACAGATCGAGGAAGTGATCGGCATCGACGCCTCCGACGCCGTGCTCATCTCGGCCAAGACCGGCCTCGGCATACCGGACGTGCTGGAAGCCATCGTCACCCGCCTGCCCGCGCCGAAGAGCGAGGGCGGCGAGAAGGCGCCGCTGAAGGCGCTGCTCGTCGACAGCTGGTATGACACCTATCTCGGCGTCATGGTTCTCGTGCGCATCATCGAGGGCCGGCTTACCAAGGGCCAGGTCATCCGCATGATGGGCACGGATGCGAAATACACCGTCGAGCGCGTCGGCGTGCTGACGCCGAAGATGGTGGCGATGGATTCGCTCGGCCCCGGCGAGATCGGCTTCATCACCGCCTCGATCAAGGAAGTGGCCGATACCCGCGTCGGCGACACGATCACCGAGGACAGGCGCCCGACCGCCTCGGCCCTGCCCGGCTTCAAGCCGGCCCAGCCGGTGGTGTTCTGCGGCCTCTTCCCGGTCGATGCGGCCGACTTCGAGGAGCTGCGCTCGGCGATGGGCAAGCTGCGCCTCAACGACGCCTCGTTCTCCTTCGAAATGGAAAGCTCCGCAGCCCTCGGCTTCGGCTTCCGCTGCGGCTTCCTCGGCCTGCTGCACCTCGAAATCATCCAGGAGCGCCTGTCGCGCGAATTCGACCTCGACCTGATCGCGACGGCCCCTTCGGTCGTCTACCAGCTCACCATGACGGACGGCACCGAGAAGGAACTGCACAACCCGGCCGACATGCCGGACGTGGTGAAGATCGCCGAATTCCGCGAGCCGTGGATCAAGGCGACGATCCTGACGCCGGACGAGTATCTCGGCGGCATCCTCAAGCTCTGCCAGGACCGGCGCGGCATCCAGACGGAGCTGACCTATGTCGGCAACCGCGCGATGCTGACCTACGAACTGCCGCTCAACGAGGTGGTCTTCGACTTCTACGACCGCCTGAAGTCGATCTCCAAGGGCTACGCCTCCTTCGACTACAATCTGCACGGCTACCGCGAGAGCGACCTCGTCAAGATGTCGATCCTCGTCAATGCCGAGCCGGTCGACGCGCTCTCCATGCTGGTCCACCGCTCGGCGGCGGAAAAGCGCGGCCGCGTCATGTGCGAGAAGCTGAAGGACCTCATCCCGCAGCACATGTTCCAGATCCCCATCCAGGCCGCCATCGGCGGGCGCATCATCGCCCGCGAGACGGTTCGCGCGCTGCGCAAGGACGTGACCGCCAAGTGCTACGGGGGCGATGCCACGCGCAAAAGAAAACTTCTGGACAAGCAGAAGGAAGGCAAGAAGCGCATGCGCCAGTTCGGCAAGGTGGAGATCCCGCAGGAAGCCTTCATCGCCGCGCTCAAGATGGGCGACGAATAGGGCCGCGTCCCTCAACGCCGGCGCGGCCTCTCCTCCTCCCCTCCTCCGTCATGCTCGGGCTTGACCCGAGCATCCACCCGCCGGCACGGCATGCATGGTGGATCCTCGGGTCAAGCCCGAGGATGACGATCATGGAGGTAGAGCCAAGGCGGCACGGCTGCAACGGCAGCCAAGCGGACGCTCGAACCGAAGCAGCCGAACGGACTTCAAACTCGAAGGGGAGGCATCACCTCCCCTTTTTGCGTCGCACTCACACCGGCTCCCAGCCGTCCTTCTCGCTGGCGCGGTAGATGGCGTCGATGAGCTTCTGATTGGCGGCGGAGCTTTCCAGCGTCACCACCTCCTCCTTCTCTCCGAGCGCAGCACGCGTGAAGGCCTCGACCTCGCGGCGGTACTGGCGCGCGTCCTGGAAGCGGAAGTGCTGGCTTTCGCTGTGGCTCTGGTTGGTCAGCTCGATCTCCTCGGCGCCGTAGCGGTCGGCGTTGAAGGGGGACTTGACCTCGATGAAACCCTTGTCGCCGTGGAAGACCATGACCTGGCGCTGGGCAAGCTGGGTGGAGATGTAGAAGGACAGTTCGAAATCGCCGAAATCGGCGCGCACGCTCGAATAGATGTCCGTGCCGAAGTCCGGGTCGCGGTCGGTGTTCGCCTGCACGCGGAGAGGCTCCTTGCCGGTGGCGAAGCGCGTGGTGATCGTCGGGTAGACGCCGATATCCGGCAGGCCGCCGCCGCCGAGCGCCGGCACGTTGCGCATGTTGCCGGGATCGCGGTTGAAATAGGTGAAGGCGCCCTGCACATGGCGCAGCCGGCCGATCGCCCCTTCGGCGATGAGCGCGCGCACCTTGCGCCAGACGGGGCTGTAGGTGACCATGTAGGCCTCCGAGATCAGCACCCTGTTGCGGTCGCGCGCCGCAATCAGCGCGGAAATCTCGCCGGCATCGAGCGCGATCGGCTTTTCGCACAGCACATGCTTTCCGGCATCGGCCGCCTTGATCGACCATTCGACATGCTGCGAGGTCGGCAGCGGGATGTAGACCGCATCGATCGTGTCGGAGGCCAGCATCTCCTCGTAGGAGCCGAAGGCATGCGGCACGGAGAAGCGGTCGGCCATGGCGCGGGCCTTGGCGTGGTCGCGGCTGGCGATGGCCGTGACGACGCAGTTCTCCGCATCCTGGATGGCCGGCACGACGAGCTCGCGGCCGATCTTGGCCGTCGACAGGATTCCGAAACGCAACATGATGATCCTCCTTGATTTGCGCGAGAGACTAGCGGCGAGGTACGTTCCTCGCAAGCGCCCGAAATTCCCGCACGGGCGTCGCAAAGGGCGCGCAACGCCCTATGTGGAGAGAATATTTCAGCACGAACCCCTTGGAGGATCCCCATGCAGCTCCGCCCCCTCGGCAAGACCGGCCTTTCCATCGCCCCGCTCGTCTTCGGCGGCAACGTGTTCGGCTGGACGGCCGACGAGAAGACCTCGTTCGACCTGCTCGACGCCTTCACCGGCGCCGGTTTCAACGCCATCGACACGGCGGACGCCTATTCCCGCTGGGTGCCGGGCAACAAGGGCGGCGAATCCGAGACGATCATCGGCAAGTGGCTGAAGCGTTCCGGCATCGCCCGCGACAGGGTGGTGATCATCACCAAGGTCGGCTCCGACATGGGCCAGGGGCGGCGGGACCTGCGCAAGGCCTGGATTATCGAGGAGGTGGAGAACTCGCTGCGTCGGCTCCAGACCGACCATATCGACCTCTATCTCTCGCACTGGCCGGACCCGGAAACGCCTTACGAGGAGACGCTGGAGGCCCATGCCGGCCTCTTGAAGGCGGGCAAGGTGCGCGCCTTCGGCGCCTCCAACCTCGATGCCGGCCAGCTTCAGGCCTCCTTCGAGGCCGCCGACAGGGCGGGCCTGCCGCGCTACGGCGCGCTGCAGCCGGAATACAATCTCTACGACCGGGCGGGCTTCGAGGGTCCGCTGGCGGACCTCTGCCGCAAGGAGGACATCGGCGTCATCACCTATTACAGCCTCGCCTCCGGCTTCCTTTCCGGCAAGTACCGCAGCAAGGCGGATACGGAGGGCAAGGCGCGCGGCGGCGGCGTTGCCCGCTATCTCGACGACAAGGGCCTGCGCATCCTCGCCGCGCTCGACAGCGTTTCGGCCGAGACGGGCGCGGCGCCGGCGGAAATCGCGCTCGCCTGGCTGATGGCCAAGCCCGCCGTGACGGCCCCCATCGCCAGCGCCACAAGCCTTGCGCAGCTCGCCAGCCTGACGAAGGCGGCGGCCCTGACGCTTTCCGCCGACCAGATGGCCGCGCTCGACCGCGCGGGCGCGTGACCATGGCGCTCCTCATCCGCGACGCACGCGAAACCGACGAGGCGGCCTGGAGGACACTCTGGGCCGGCTATCTCGCCTTCTACGGCACCGAGGTATCGGAGGAGGTGACGGCCTTCACCTGGGCGCGCATCCTCGATCCCGCCTCGCGCGTCTCGATGCGCGTCGCCGAGGACGACGGCAGGCTGCTCGGCTTTGCCATCCACCACTATCACGATTCCACCTGGGACATCGCACCGGAGGGCTACCTGGAAGACCTCTTCGTGGACGGCGCAGCGCGCGGCAAGGGCGTCGGGCGGGCGCTGATCGACGACCTCGTCGCCATCTCCAGGCGCCACGGCTGGCGCGGCATCTACTGGCATGTCAGCGAGAAGAACGAACGCGCCCGCAGGCTCTACGACAGCTATGTGGAGACCGACGGGCACCTGCGCTACCGCCTTGCGACCTGAGCCTCAGCCCCGGTAGCGGAAGAAATCGACGAAGGCGCGCAGCGCCGGGCGCATCTGCCGGCGCGAAGGATAGTAGATCGAAAAGCCGTCGAAGGCCGGGCACCAGTCCTCCAGCACCGGCACGAGCCGGCCGGCGGCGATGTCCTCGGCAACGCGCTGGTCGAAGACATAGGCAAGGCCCGCCCCGTCGATGGCGGCGGCGCGCATCAGCCGCTGGTCGGAGACGATGAGCGGCCCGTCGACATCGACGGTCACCTGCCGCCCGTCCTTCTCCAGTTCCCAGCGATAGATCCGCCCGCTGGAAAAGCGCCGGCGGACGCAGCGGTGCTGCATGAGATCGCGCGGCTGCAGGGGCTTTTCGTGCCGCTCGAAATAGGCGGGCGCGCCGACGACGAGGCCGCGCCACGGGCCACTCGCCCGGGCCGCGATCATGTCCGCCTCCAGATGCTCGCCAAGCCTCAGCCCCGCATCGAAGCCCTTCTCGACGATGTCCTCGAAGCGGTCGTCCGTGCGAAGGTCCAGTTCGATCTCCGGATAGGCCGAAAGGAACGCGCCGAGGCGCGGCATGACGATCTCCTCGGCGGCGATCAGCGGCATGGTGACCCGCAGCGGCCCGGCGGGGCGGCCCTGCCGGTCGGCCAAGGCCTCCATGACATTGCCGATATCGGCAAGTGCGGGCGCGAGCGTGTCGAGCAGCAGGCGCCCCTCCTCCGTCGGCGCGACGGAGCGGGTGGTGCGGGCCAGCAGCCGCACGCCGAGGCTCGCCTCCAGCGCCGAGACGGCATGGCTGACGGCCGAGGGCGCGACGGCAAGCTCCGCGGCCGCCTTGCGGAAGGAGCGCGCTTCCGCGACGACGGCCAGCACGGCGAGCTGGGAAAGCTGGGTCCGGTTCATTGTTCGAACAGATAGAACAAGTCGTTGGCTTTTGCAGCAATTTTCAGAAGAGGCGGCAAGCCCTAGATTGAGCCTTGCCGGATGACGGCGGCTTCCCCGCCGCCCGGCCCCGTTTCCGCCTTCCAGAAGGATTTCGCCATGAAGCACAGACATCTCGGCAGCCTCGACGTTTCCGCCCTCGGCCTCGGCTGCATGGGCATGAGCCACGCCTACGGCGCAACCCATGACGAGGCCGCCGCCGTCGCCACGCTGCACCGCGCGGTCGACCTCGGCATCACGCTCTTCGACACGGCCGAGGTCTACGGCCCCTATGCCAACGAGATCCTCGTCGGCAAGGCGCTGAAGCCGGTGCGCGACAAGGTGGCCATCGCCACCAAGTTCGGCTTCCGCATCGACCCGTCCCGGCCGTCCGCCGAAATGATCACCGGCACGGACAGCCGGCCGGAGAACGTCAAGGCCGTCGCCGAGGCCTCGCTGAAGCGGCTCGGCACCGACGTCATCGACCTCTACTACCAGCACCGCGTCGACCCTGCCGTGCCGATCGAGGAGACGGTCGGCGCCATGGCCGAGCTCGTGCGCGAGGGCAAGGTGAAGGCGCTCGGCCTTTCGGAAGCCGGCGCCGAGACGATCCGCCGGGCCCATGCCGTGCACCCGATCGCCGCCGTCCAGAGCGAATATTCCCTCTGGACCCGCGACGTGGAGGAGAACGGCGTGCTGGAAACCTGCCGCAGCCTCGGCATCGGCTTCGTGCCCTTCAGCCCGCTCGGCCGCGGCGTGCTGACGGGCGCGCTCAAGAAGCTCGACGGGCTTTCCGACACGGATTTCCGCCGCTCGCTGCCGCGCTTTGCGGCGGAGAATTTCGACGCCAACCTGGCACTGGTGGCGCTGCTGGAGGAGATGGCCGCGCAAAAGGGCGTCGCCCCGGCCCAGCTCGCACTTGCCTGGGTGCTGGCGCAGGGCGACTTCATCGTGCCGATCCCCGGCGCCAGCAAGGTGACGCATCTGGAGCAGAACGCTGCCGCCGCGGACGTGGCGCTCACGGCCGAAGAGGCTGCTCGCCTCGGCGATCTCCTCTCCCCCGCGAAGGTGGCGGGCGGGCGCTATTCCGAGCGCATGGCGGCGATGGCCAGCAAGTAAACAAAGCAAAAGGCCGCGGAGCGATCCGCGGCCTTTCCGGAATTCCCATAGGCGGATGCCTACTGGCCGACCGAGGACACCATGACGGCGTCGCCGTTCTCGATCGATACCCAGCGGCCGGCGTTGAACGAGGCCTGCCGCTTGAGATAGCGATAGGGCGTCTCGGTCCACAGCTTCACCTCGTTGTTGAGGTTGTCGAGGATGTAGTCGCCCTCGGTGGTGCGCAGCGTCAGGACTGCATGGCCCTCGCCGTCCGGCTTGCGCACGACGGTGACGAGCAGGTCGCCCGCGGCAAAGCCCTGCTGCATCAGCTTGCGGCGCTTGAGGAGCACGAAGTCCTCGCAATCGCCGGCCTTGTCGGGATAGGCCCAGAACTCGTCCTTGCCGTAGAGGTCCTTGTCGGTCATCGGCGCGATGTCGCGGTTGACGCTGGCGTTGATCTTGCGGACGACCGTCCAGCCGAAGGACGTGACCTTGGCGGGCGCCAGGTTGCGCACGCCGGCGCGGCATTCGGACTTGTGGGTCTGACAGAATTCGTAATGGCCGATCGGCTGCGAGGTCACCGCGCCGGTCCGCATGGAAAGCGCCGAAGCCGGCGCCGTGAAGGCCGAGGAAGAAGATACGAGGAGAGCGAGCACCGCTGCAGCCCCGGCCTTTGCACCAGTCATTCGTGCCATGAAACGTCCCCTCATCGTTAACAAAAAGTTAACGGCCAGAAGGACCTTTCGTCAATCATCAGTTTTGGCGATGCCGCATTATGGTTAAGACGCGGCCGGCCGGCGCTTCACGGCGCGCCGGCAAGCGCCTCAGCGGCCTCGAGGATCTTCGCGATATCCTGCGGGCGCGAGAGGCGGTGATCGCCGTCGCGGATCATCGTCAGCACCACGTCGTCGCCGGAAAGATGCTCCATCAAGCGCACCGCATGGGCATAGGGAACGTCCGGATCGGCCATGCCCTGCAGGATATGCACGGGGCAGCCCGTCTCGATGACGCCGTCGAGCACGCGGTTCTGCCGTCCGTCCTCGATGAGCTTCAAGGTATAGATGTTCGGGTCGGGGCCGTAGGGCGTCGGTTCCTCGAACTGGCCGCGTTCGGCAAGCGCCGTGCGCTCCGCCTGCGTCAGGTTGGGCTCGATCAGCTCCGAGGTGAAATCCGGCGCGGGCGCGATGAGGACGAGGCCGGCGATCTCGACGCCGTTCCGCCTTGCGAGCTCCTCGACGGCGCGCAGCGCGATCCAGCCGCCCATGGAGGAGCCGACCAGCACGGCGCGGCGCGTGCCGATCGTCTTTACCGCATGATCGATCACGGCGAGAGCTTCCTCGAGCCAGCGCGAGATCGTGCCGTCCGTGAAGGCGCCGCCCGAGGCGCCGTGGCCGGAATAGTCGAAGCGCACGCAGCCGGCGCCGAGGCGTGCGGCAAGGCCGGCGAGCTCCATCGCCTTGGTGCCCGACATGTCGGAACGGTAGCCGCCGAGCCAGACGAAATGGGCAAGGCCGTTGCCGGCTGCGGGACGCTGGAGCGAAACGGTGATCCCGCGCGCATCCCCGCCCGTGCCGACCGTGATGAATTCCACCGCGTCCCCGTTGCCGTTCGCCGTCGCCATGCCTATCTCCCTGTCGTGCGCCGCGGTCGGAAAACCGCCCGGCTCCCGCCTGTCGGCCCCGTCCTAGACCAGATTCGCAACCGCAAGGACAGGTGGTGATTTTTTCCACGTCCCATGCTATTGACTTCGGAAGCGCGATCAACACATTGCCGACAGACGCCGCAGGGCGGCAAGACGGCCCGATCGACGCACGCCATCGTACCAGTCGAAACAGTTCGAGGAGAACACGACCATTCGCAGACCATTCAAAGCGGAAGCCCCCGTCAAGGACGGCCCGCGCTCCAACAGGGAAATCCGGGTTCCCCGGATCCAGCTCATCGATGCCGAAGGCCACAACCACGGCACCGTCCCCACCGATCAGGCGCTCCGCATGGCCGAGGAAGCCGGCCTCGATCTCGTGGAGATCGCACCGAACTCCGAGCCGCCCGTCTGCAAGATCCTTGACCTCGGCAAGCTGAAATACGCCAACCAGAAGAAGGCGGCCGAAGCGCGCAAGAAGCAGAAGATCGTCGAGATCAAGGAAATCAAGATGCGCCCGAACATCGACACCCATGACTATGAGGTGAAGATGAAGGCGATGAACCGCTTCTTCGACGAAGGCGACAAGGTGAAGGTGACGCTGAAGTTCCGCGGCCGCGAAATGGCCCACCAGGAACTCGGCATGAAGCTCCTGCAGCAGGTCAAGGAAGACACCCAGACCATCGCCAAGGTCGAAGCCGAGCCGAAGCTCGAAGGCCGCCAGATGATGATGGTGCTCGCGCCGCGGTAAACCCGCGGGCCTTCCGAACGGATCAAGCCGCCTTTCGGGGCGGCTTTTCCATTTCCGCCCGCAAAACCGGCCTTTCCACGGAATCGGGTTGCGCTTTTCGGGGACTTCGGTTACAAGCCGCCGTCCGAACGGTCCGGCAGGGCATGCCGTGGCCGTTCTTTACGCTGGAGACGCGCCTCGTCAGCCGTCTCGAATTCAAGAAGAATGGAGTAGCAAAATGCCCAAGATGAAGACGAAGTCGTCTGCCAAGAAGCGGTTCAAGATCACCGCGACCGGCAAGGTCGTCGCTGCCGCCGCCGGCAAGCGCCACGGCATGATCAAGCGTACCAACAAGTTCATTCGCGACGCGCGCGGCACCATGGTGCTGGCCGAGCCCGATGGCAAGAAGGTCATCAAGAACTACCTGCCGAACGGTCTCTGAGACTTCTCGAGCAATTTGATACGTTAAGGAGATCATGACATGGCACGTGTAAAACGCGGCGTAACGTCCCACGCCAAGCACAAGAAGACACTCAAGGCAGCCAAGGGTTTCTACGGCCGCCGCAAGAACACCATCCGCGCCGCCAAGGCAGCGGTTGATCGTTCCAAGCAGTTCGCCTACCGCGACCGCAAGGTCAACAAGCGCAACTTCCGCGCTCTGTGGATCCAGCGCATCAACGCTGCCGTTCGCGAGCATGGCCTGACCTACGGCCGCTTCATCGACGGCCTCAACAAGGCCGGCATCGAAGTCGACCGCAAGGTGCTTTCCGACATGGCGATCCATGAGACCGCAGCTTTCGGCGCGCTCGTCGCAGCCGCCAAGAAGGCGCTGGAATACCTCAAGGAAGCCGGCACGCAGAACGAGTTTGAGGCCGCCGTCAACTAACCGGCGCTCACAACCATTCCTGCTTCGTTGTGAAACCCGCGCCGGGGAACCGGGGCGGGTTTTGTTTTTGATCCGGATGAGGACCATGGACGCAAGGCTCGCCGCGCTCGGCGCGATTCCCGAGATGACCGATGCGGACATCCGCACGCTGCTTGCCGCGCTCACCCGCGAGGCGCGCCGCGTCGAGCGCGTGGAGCTTTCCTTCGGCGCCGTCTGGATCAAGCGCTACGGCACGGAGCACCCGCCGGTCTGGACGAAGGCGCAAAACCTCCTCGCCCGCCTGTTCGGCCAGCCGTTCCTGCGCCCCTCCCCCACTCTCGACAGCAAGGGCATGATCGCCCGCGAGATCCGCCGCATCGGGACCTTCGCTGCAGCCGGCGTGCCCGTGCCGAAGGTGCTCTATTCCTCCGGCAGCGCGCTCGTCCTCTCCGACGTCGCGCCAACGGTGACGGCGCGGCTCGATGTGCTGCGCGACAGCGACCCCGCCGCCCATGACGGCCTGCTCGTCGCCTGCGCCGCCCATCTCGGCGCGCTGCACGGCAAGGGTCTCTGCCACGGGCGCCCCCATCCGCGCGACTTCTTCGTGGCCGGCGAGCGGCGCATCGGCTTCATGGATTTCGAGGAGGAGCCGGAGGCGGCCATGCCGCTCGCGACCGCCCAGGCGCGCGATCTGTGGCTGCTCTTCCTGCAGCTCGTCGACCGTGCGCGCCTCGGCGATGCGACGGCCGAAAAAGCCTATGCCGCCTGGCGCGCCAATGCGCCGCCCGCCGCCGAGGCGGCGCTTGCGGACATGGTGCGGTTCCTCGCCAAGTTTTTGTCCACCACCCGATTGATCGGGCGCGTCCACATGGGTAGTGATCTGCGACGCTTCCTCGCCGCAACCCGCTATCTCTGCGAGGTTCTTCTGCCTCCCCGCCCGGCCGACGCAAGCAAAGCAGGTAAAGATGACTGAACTCGACACACTGGAAGAACAGCTCCTGTCCGACGTTGCCGGCGCCTCCGACGAGGCGGCGATCGAAGCCGTGCGGGTTTCCGCGCTCGGCAAGAAGGGCTCCGTCTCCGAGCTCCTGAAGACGCTCGGCACCATGTCGCCGGAAGAGCGCCAGACGCGCGGCGCGGCGATCAACGCGCTGAAGACGCGCGTGACCGACGCCATCGCCGAGCGCAAGAGCGCGCTGCGCGATGCCGCCATCGCGGCGCGCCTTGCCGCCGAGACGGTCGATGTCAGCCTGCCCGTCCGCTCCTCGCCCGCCGAGCGCGGGCGCATCCATCCGATCAGCCAGATCGTCGACGAGATCACCGCGATCTTCGGCGACATGGGCTTTTCCATCGCCGAGGGCCCGGACGTCGAGACGGACTACTACAACTTCACGGCGCTGAACTTCCCCGAGGGCCATCCCGCCCGCGAGATGCACGACACGTTCTTCTTCCCCGCCGACGAGAGCGGCGAGCGCAAGGTGCTGCGCACACACACCTCGCCCGTGCAGGTGCGCACCATGGAGGCGCAGAAGCCGCCGATCCGCATCATCATCCCCGGCAAGACCTACCGGCAGGACAGTGACGCGACGCATTCGCCGATGTTCCACCAGGTCGAAGGCCTCGTGGTCGACACGAAGGCCAATGTCGCCAACATGCGCTGGGTGCTGGAGGAATTCTGCAAGGCCTTCTTCGAGGTCGACAGCGTCACCATGCGTTTCCGCCCGTCCTTCTTCCCCTTCACCGAGCCGTCCTTCGAGGTCGATATCCAGTGCGACCGCTCGTCCGGCCCGATCGTCAAGTTCGGCGAGGGCACGGACTGGATGGAAATCCTCGGCTGCGGCATGGTCCATCCGAACGTGCTGCGCGCCGGCGGGCTCGATCCCGACGAATACCAGGGCTTTGCCTGGGGCATGGGCCTCGACCGCATCGCCATGCTGAAATACGGCATGCCGGACCTGCGCGACTTTTTCAACGCCGACGTCCGCTGGCTGAGCCACTACGGCTTCCGCCCGCTCGACATGCCGACCCTGTTCGGCGGCCTCAGCGCATAACCGGCATCCAAGGAGAAAGACA
This sequence comes from Shinella fusca, assembly GCF_014203155.1. Taxonomy (GTDB): domain Bacteria; phylum Pseudomonadota; class Alphaproteobacteria; order Rhizobiales; family Rhizobiaceae; genus Shinella; species Shinella fusca. The sequence goes on along the minus strand of NZ_JACHIK010000007.1, from coordinate 171,593 downwards.
ATGAAATTCACGCTCTCCTGGCTGAAGGATCATCTCGACACCAACGCCACGCTCGAAGAGATCTGCGACAAGCTGACGGCGATCGGCCTTGAAGTGGAACATGTCGACGACAAGGCGGCCTTCAGGCCCTTCGTCATCGCCAAGGTGGTCTCCGCCGAACAGCATCCGAACGCCGACAAGCTGCGTGTCCTGATGGTCGATACCGGCAAGGGCGACCCGGTCCAGGTCGTCTGCGGCGCGCCGAACGCGCGCGCCGGCCTTGTCGGCGCCTTCGCCGCGCCCGGCACCTATGTGCCCGGCATCGACGTCACGCTTTCCGTCGGCACCATCCGCGGCGTCGAGAGCCGCGGCATGATGTGCTCGGAGAAGGAGCTGGAAATCTCCGACAACCATGACGGCATCATCGACCTTCCGGCCGATGCGCCGATCGGCACGAGCTATGCCGCCTATGCCGGCCTCGACGATCCGGTCATCGAGATCAACCTGACGCCGAACCGTCCGGATTGCACGAGCATTTTCGGCATCGCCCGCGATCTTGCCGCCTCCGGCCTCGGCACGCTGAAAACCCCGAAGGCGCCGTCCTTCACGGTGGAAGGCGAGACGCCGGTCAAGGTGAAGCTGGAGCTTGGCGGCGACGACCACCTTTGCCCCGGCTTCGCGCTCCGCCTTGTGCGCGGCGTGAAGAACGGCCCGAGCCCGCGCTGGATGCAGCAGCGGCTTCTCGCCATCGGCCTTCGCCCGATCAACGCGCTCGTCGACATCACCAACTACATGACCTTCGACCAGGGCCGTCCGCTGCATGTCTTCGACGCTGCCAAGGTGAAGGGCGACCTCGTCGTGCGCCGCGCGGCGGAAGGCGAAAAGGTGCTGGCGCTCGACACCCGCGAATATACGCTCAACCCGTCCAACATCGTCATTGCCGACGACAACGGCGTCGAATCCATCGGCGGCATCATGGGCGGCGAACATTCCGGCTGCGACGAGAACACCGTCGACGTGCTGATCGAATCGGCGCTCTGGGACCCGATGAACGTGGCCAAGACCGGCCGCTCGCACGGCATCATCACCGATGCGCGCTACCGCTTCGAGCGCGGCGTGGACCCGGAATACATGGTGCCGGGCCTCGAGCGCGCCACCGAACTGGTGCTGGAGCTCTGCGGCGGCACGGCTGCGAAGACCGATGTCGTCGGCTACAAGGGCTATGACGCCAAGGTCGTCGATTTCCCGTTCTCGGAAGTCCGGCGCCTGACCGGTCTCGACGTCTCGGAAGCCGAGAGCACCAACATCCTCACCCGCCTCGGCTTCACCGTGACGGGCGCGGGCGAACGCGTCTCGGTCGCGGTTCCCTCCTGGCGCCCGGACGTCGACGGCAAGGCGGACCTCGTCGAAGAGGTCATGCGCATCCACGGCGTCGACAACATCCGTCCGGCGCCGCTGGAAAGCCACGGCGCGGTCAACGGCCGCATCCTCACCACGCTGCAGATCCGCTCGCGGCTCGCCCGGCGGGCGCTTGCCGCCCGCGGCATGCTGGAGGCCGTCACCTGGTCCTTCATTCCGAAGGCCCATGCCGAGATCTTCGGCGGCGGTGCGGCCTCGCTGGCGCTCTCCAACCCCATCGCGGCTGACATGTCCGACATGCGCCCCTCGCTGCTGCCGGGCCTGCTTTCGGCCGCCCAGCGCAATGCCGACAAGGGTTATGGCGACGTGGCGCTCTTCGAGGTCTCCGGCACCTACGAGAGCGACCGGCCGGAAGGCCAGCGGCGCGTTGCCGGCGGCATCCGCCGCGGCACGGCCTCGCTTTCGGGCTCCGGCCGCCTCTGGTCGAACGCCGCCAAGGGCGGCGGCAAGCCGGTCGACGTCTACGACGCCAAGGCCGACGCGCTCGCCGTGATCGAGGCCTGCGGCCTGCCGATGGGCAATGTGCAGATCGAGCCCGGCGCGCCCGGCTGGTATCATCCGGGCCGCTCCGGCACGATCAAGATGGGCCCGAAGATCGTTCTCGGCTATTTCGGCGAGTTCCACCCGAAGGCGCTCGGCGCGCTCGATGTCTCCGGCGCGCTCTCAGGCTTCGAGATCTTCGTCGACGCCATGCCGGAGCCGAAGAAGAAGGCGACGCGCACAAAGCCGGCGCTCGACCTCTCGCCCTTCCAGGCCGTCAGGCGCGACTTCGCCTTCGTCGTCGACAAGTCGGTGGAAGCGGGCGCGATCGTCCGCGCGGCGAGCGGCGCCGACCGCAAGCTGATCGCCGCCGTCAACGTCTTCGACGTCTTCGAGGGGGCGTCGCTGGGCGAAGGCCGGAAGTCCATCGCCATCGAGGTTGTCATCCAGCCGGTCGACAAGACGCTGACCGACGAGGATTTCGAGGCCCTGACCGCCAAGATCGTCGGCAATGTCGTGAAGACCACCGGCGGGACGCTGCGGGCGTAACCGCGTAGCCTGCTCAGAACCCGAACGATTGCTGCGCCGGCTCCGGCGCAGCAAGGGAGATGCCTTCCAGCGCCAGCATCTTCAGTTTCGACGACGCCCCGCCGGGCGCGGAGAAGCCCCCGACCTTGCCGCCGGCGGCGAGCACCCGATGGCAGGGGATGATGAGGGCGACGGGGTTCTTCGCCATGGCCTGCCCCACCTCGCGGGCCGCCTCCGGCCCGGCACCGAGCTCGCGGGCGAGTGTGCCGTAGGTCGTCGTCTCGCCCCAGTGGAGGCGGCGCGCCGCCGCATAGACCTTCAGGAAGAAAACGCTCTGGCCGGCAAGGTCGAGCGGCACGTCGGAAAAATCCGCGGCTTCGCCGGCGAAATAGCGCTTCGCCCCGGCGACAGCCTTCGCGACGGCCGGCGGCGGCTCGGCCGGCTCCGCCTCGGGCAGATGGCGCAGCAGCAGGCGGCGCGTGGTCTCGGCGCTCTCGCCGGGAAGCTGGAAACGCAGGACGCCGGCCTCGCTCCAGGCGATGCCGCACGGACCGGCCTCGGTCTCGAAGATCAGATAGTGCGTCTTGTGGGCCATATCCGGCTCCTGTTCCCGTTTTGTCACAAGATCGGGCTTTGCCCGGCGACTTTCAACCCGTTTCTTGCCGGGGCTTGCGCCATGCGCGGGCAATTCGCATAACCCTCGGCAAACGATTCAGGAGGAGACGACGTGGAACGATCCGAGATCATCATCGGCGGCGATACGGCTGGCATCGAATGGCGCGTGCCGGTCTACCGCTTCAAGGGCAGCGATGCGGCGGCGCCCTCCGTCTATATCCAGGCGGCGCTGCATTCCAACGAGCTGCCGGGCACCGCCCTCCTCCATTTCTTCCTCGAGCGGCTGCGCAAGGCCGATGGCGAGGGTGCGATCCGCGGCGACATCACCGTCGTGCCGCAGGCGAACCCGATCGGGCTCGCCCAGTCGCATTTCGGCGAGATGCAGGGCCGCTTCGACCTCGGCTCGCGCACCAATTTCAACCGCGACTTCCCGCTGGTGGCGCTTGCCGGACGCGACGGCCTGCTCGAAGGCCTGGAGCGCCGCAGCGCCGCCGACCGGCTGAAGCGCACGCTGCTGCACACCGCGCTCGGCGCCGACCTCGTGCTCGACCTGCATTGCGACGACGAATCCCTGCAATATGCCTATATCGACGAGGCCTTCTGGCCGGAGGCGGCAGACCTTGCCTCAAGCCTCGACATGCAGGCCGTGTTCCTCTCCGACGGCGAAAGCACCGCCTTCGAGGAGGCCGTCGGCCATGCCTTCAAGCACCAGGGCGGCGACAAGCTGAAAAGCGTTCCCGGCCGGCTCGCGACGACCGTGGAACTGCGCGGCCGGCGCGACGTCTATCCCGACATGGCAAAGCACGATGCGGACGGGCTGTGGACCTTCCTTGCCGGCCGCGGCATCGTCGCCGATCCGGCGCATCAGGCAAGAACCTATGCCGGCCCTGCCGTGCCGCTCGACAATATCGAGATGGTGCGTGCGCCCGAGCCGGGCACGATCCTCTTCCACCGCGACATCGGCGAGGAGGTGAAGGCCGGCGACCTGCTGGCGACACTGATCGTGCGGCCGGGCGAGGCGGACGGCACGCTGGAGGTGACGGCGCGCCACGACGGGCTGGTCGCCACGCGCAGCTCCGCCCGCCATGCCCGGCGCGGCGACGACCTGATGAAGATCGCCTGCCGCGAGGCGACCCGCAAGGACCGCAAGCCCGGCACGCTGGAGGACTGACCGACGGCGGCGAAAATCTTTCGCCGCTTGCATGTTCCTCCCTCTCGCATTCGGATCGTCCCAGGCAATATATAGAGGCACAACGGCTGCCGGCCTGGGATAATCCGCACGCATCATGTTTGAGACGCTCTCGGCCTACTGGCCCCATATCCTCGTCGTCCTGTCGGTCGCCCTCGGCGTTCCGGCCGCCATCCACGCGACGATGACGAAGGAGGAGGTCCGCGCGGCCATCGGCTGGGTCGGCGTCATCGTGCTCTCGCCCGTCGTCGGACCGCTCATCTACGCCGTCGGCGGGGTCAACCGCATCCGCCGCAAGACGCTCAATCTCGGCCGCGAGGGGCTGCTTGCCGCCGGCTGGCACCATCTCGAGGAATACGACGTCTCAGACACGGAAGTGCAGGCGATCTACGGCGAGGCGCTGGCCGCCATGCTGCGGCTCGGCGATACGGTGGGGCGCTGCAAGCTCACGTCCGGCAACCGCATCGACCTGCTTTCGACCGGCGACGAGGCTTACGCCGCCATGCTCGCCGCGATCGGCGCCGCCGAACGCTCCATCCTGCTCGAAACCTATATCTTCGACCGCGACGATGCCGGCGAGCGCTTCGTCGCGGCGCTTTCGGCGGCCGTGGCGCGGGGCGTCGCGGTCCGCGTGCTGATCGACGCCGTCGGCGCCCGCTACTCCATCCCCTCCATCGTCTCGGACCTCAGGCGGGCGAAGGTGCCGGCGGACGTCTTCAACGGCAATATCGTCATGGGGCTGCGCCTGCCCTATGCGAACCTGCGCACCCACCGGAAAATCCTCGTCGTCGACGGCAGCCTCGCCTTTACCGGCGGGCTCAACATCCGCTCGGGCTTCTGCACGGAGTTCTCCGGCGAGGCCGCCGCGCTCGACACGCATTTCCGCCTCACCGGCCCGGTCGTCGGCGATCTCTTCCGCATCGCCTACGAGGACTGGCGCTTTTCCGGCGGCGACGACCTTTCCGGCGAGGCCTGGCAGATCGCCCCGCCGCCGGATGCGCCGGGAAGCGGCATGTTCGCCCGCGTCGTTGCCTCCGGGCCGGACAAGAGCCTTGAGACCAACCACCGCATGCTGATGGGCGCCGTCTCGGTCGCCAAGCGGCATATCCGCATCATGTCGCCCTATTTCCTGCCGGACCGGGAGCTGATCAGCGCCATCGTGACGGCGGCGCGGCGCGGGGTGGCGATCGACATCGTCGTCCCCTCCTCCAACAACCTCAAGCTCGTCGACCTCGCCATGACCGCGCAGTTCGACCAGCTCCTGAAATACGGCTGCCGCATCTGGCGCGCGTCGGGGCCCTTCAACCATTCCAAGCTCACGGTCGTCGACGGCGCCTGGTCCTATGTCGGCTCGTCCAACATGGACCCGCGCTCGCTGCGGCTGAACTTCGAGGTGGATATCGAGGTGATCGATGCGGGTTTCGCCGACCTCATCGGCCGACGCATCGCCGCCGCGCTGTCGAGCGCCGAAGAGGTGAGGCTGGAGGACCTGAAGGCCCGGCCCTTCGCCCAGCGCCTCGTCGAGCGCATCACATGGCTCGGCTCGCCGTATCTTTAGGCGCCGCGCTCCGCTCCGAGGCAACCTTGAGGTCGATATGCGCCTTGATCGGCAGGTGATCGGAGGCAAGGCGGGCGAGCGGCGTGTCGTGCACCTCCACGGAGGTGACGAGGTCGTGCGGATGGCCGAGCGCCCGGTCGAGCGCCAGCACGGGAAAGCGCGAGGGAAAGCTCGGCACCGCGCCGGAGGCCGGATCGAAGGTCGGCTGGAGGCGGGCGAGCGAGGACCGCCGGCCGACACGCCATTCGTTGAGGTCGCCGACGAGCAGGGTGGGCATTTCCTCTTCCTCCGCCACCGAGGCGAGGATCGCCATCGCCTGCTGCTCGCGCGAGCGCCTGAGGAGGCCGAAATGCGCCGCGACGAGCCGCAGCTTGCCGAGCGGCAGGTCGAGCGTCACGACCAGCGCGCCGCGCGGCTCGACACCCGGCAGCTTCAATTGCCGCACGCCGCCGACCGCCCCCTTGCGGATCATGATCATGTTGCCGTGCCAGCCGTGGCCGGTCGAGGAGAGCGCGGTGATCGGCACCGGCACGAGGCCGCAGTCGCGCTCCAGCGCTTCGAGGTCGAGGAGGCCGGAGCGCTCGCCGAACCGCTTGTCGGCCTCCTGCACGGCGATGATGTCCGCATCGATCTCGGCGATCACGCATGCCGTGCGCCCGGGATCGAAGCGCCGGTCGACGCCCACGCATTTGTGCACGTTGTAGGACGCGATCACGGTGTCGCCCGGGCGATTGTTCTCCGGCGGCCGATGGCCGCGGCGGTTGCGAATGGCCGTCAGCAGCGCGGCCTGTGCGATCTTGGCATTCCTGTCCAACGGACCTTCCTCATGGCACCCGGTCATCATATGGGGGGCGGCTTCCTTCCGGCAACCACCCTGCGACAGGAAGGTTCCGCAAATATCGGGGCAGCGCGTGCCGCCCATGCCCGTCTTCCGCGCAAAACCCGGGGGGGGGGTGCGACGTTTCTTGCGCGACTAGCGCAATATCCCTGTCGATTTTGCGCGAACTTTGGCCTAAACCGCTTGCAGCACAGACCCCCGCACAGGAATCCCGGCCATGTTCGACGCCCTCGCCCCCCAGCCCGACGACCCGCTGCTCGCCCTCATCGGCCTTTACCGCGCCGATGCCCGGCCCGGCAAAGTGGACCTCGGCGTCGGCGTCTACCGCGACGAGACGGGCGCGACGCCGATCTTCCGCGCGGTGAAGGAGGCCGAGCGCCGCCTCGTCGAGACGCAGCCGACCAAGGCCTATGTCGGCCCGGAAGGCGACCCCGTCTTCCTCGAGCGCCTGTGGGACCTGACGGCGGGCGAAGCCGGACGCGGACGCGCCGTCGCCGGCCTGCAGACGCCGGGCGGCTCGGGTGCGCTGCGCATCGGCGGCGACCTTCTCGTGCGCCTCGGCGTCAAGCGCATCTGGCTCGGCATGCCGACCTGGCCGAACCATGCCAGCATCTTCCAGGCCGCCGGCCTGGAGATCGCCACCTATCCCTTCTTCGACATTCCCTCGCAGAGCGTGCTCTTCGAGCGCATGGTGGAGGCGCTTTCGGGCGCGGCGCCCGGCGACGCCGTGCTGCTGCACGCAAGCTGCCACAACCCGACAGGCGCGAACCTCTCCGCCGAGCAGTGGCGCGCCGTCACGGACCTCATCGCCGCGCGCGGCCTGATGCCGCTCGTCGACATCGCCTACCAGGGCTACGGCCGCGGCCTCGACGAGGATGCCGCGGGCCTGCGCATGCTGCTTGCCGCCGTGCCGGAAATGCTGGTCGCCGTCTCCTGCTCGAAGTCCTTCGGGCTTTACCGCGAGCGCACGGGCGCGATCTATGCCGCCTGCGGCAATGCCGATGCCGTGCCGGCGCTGCGCAGCAACCTCGCGGCGCTCGCCCGCGTCAACTATTCCATGCCGCCGGACCACGGCTCGGCCATCGTCAGCACGATCCTCGGCGATGAAGCGCTGAAGGCGGACTGGATGGCGGAGATCGAAGCGATGCGCCTGCGCATCACCGCCATCCGCGAGCGCCTTGCCGCCGGCCTTTCCCGCCGCTGGCAGGTGGCGACGGCCATCCGCGAGCAGGAAGGCATGTTCTCGCTGCTGCCGCTGGAGGCGGCGGACGTGCTGAAGCTGCGCGCCGAGCAGGCGATCTACATGCCGACCTCCGGCCGCATCAACATCGCCGGCCTGAAGACGGCGGAGGTCGATGCCGTCATCGAGAAGTTCCTGAGCCTTTGAGCGGCAGGGCATGAGGAGAGGCGCATGACCGTCACGATCTACGGCATCAGGAACTGCGACACGATGAAGAAGGCGCGGGCCTGGCTGGACGCCAGGGGCGTCGCCTACCGTTTCCACGACTACAAGGCCGAGGGCATCGACGCGGCGAGCCTGACGCGCTTCGTCGGCGCGCTCGGCTGGGAAGCCGTGCTGAACCGGGCCGGCACCACCTTCCGCGCCCTGCCGGACGCCGACAAGCAGGACCTCGACGCCGCCAGGGCCATCGCGCTGATGCAGGCCCAGCCATCGATGATCAAGCGCCCCATCCTCGACCGCGACGGCGCGCTGACGGCCGGCTTCAAGCCGGAAATCTACGAAACCCTTTTCTGACCGGCCCGCACCGAACCCTGCCTCCCCCTGCCGCTTCCCCGCGGCGGGGCGCGGAACGGGCTGCGCGCATGCGGCTTTCCCCATCCTTCTTGTCGCCTGCCGGCCCGGCGGGCTTGACGGCGCTTTCGCCAAAGGGCCCACTTAAAACGATTGATAGCGCCGGCGGACAATTGTATTTCTTTTGTCGACAAGAGGATTTTCGATGACCGACACCGATTCCCATTCCCTGCCCGAACGCAAGCGCGGCTCCGGCGTGAAGATGGTCTACGACCTCCTGCGCGACCAGATCCTCGACCTGAAGCTCGCCCCCGGCAGCCCCATCGACGAGGTGCAGCTTGCCGAGCGGTTCAAGATGTCGCGCACGCCGATCCGCGAAGCCTTGGTGCGGCTTGCCGGCGAAGGGTTGATCGAGACCCTGCCGAACCGCTCGACCATGGTGTCGAACATCGATTTCCTCAACCTCCACACCTTCTTCGACGCGCTGGTGCTGATGTACCGGGTGACGACGCGGCTTGCCGCGCAGAACCACCGGCCCGAGGACCTGCCGGTCATCAGGGGCTTCCACGAGGATTATGCGGCGGCGCTGGCCATGCGCGACAACCTGACGATGATCGCCACCAATGCCGCCTTCCACGCCGCCATCGCCGAGGCCGGCCGCAATCCCTATTTCACCAGCCTGTTCCGTCGGCTGCTCGATGAGGGCCGTCGCATCCTGCAGCTCTATTACCAGTCCTACGAAGAGCAGTTCCCGCAGCGCTTCGTGGACGAGCATGCCGCGATCATCGCCGCCATCGAGGCGCGCGACATCGAGGAGGCGGACCGGCTCGGCAAGGCGCATGCGGAGGCGATCGTCGCGCAGGTGCAAAAGCTTTTCAGCCGGAACGACAGGCTCGATATCGCGCTTTGAGCTTTTGTATTTTTCTTGTCGACAAATAAAATACAAGATGCTATATCCATCGTCGAGAGAGGGGGAGGCCTTGCATCGCCGACCGCCCGACCGAACCCGCCATAGGAGATCGACATGAAGGCCAAGATTTTTTCCGGTGTCATTCCCGCCCTGATGACCCCCTGCAAGGACGACCGCACGCCCGACTTCGACGCGCTGGTGCGCAAGGGCAAGGAACTGATCGAAAAGGGCATGTCCGCCGTCGTCTATTGCGGCTCGATGGGTGACTGGCCGCTCCTGACCGACGAACAGCGCATGGAAGGCGTCGAACGCCTCGTGAAGGCCGGCATCCCGGTCATCGTCGGCACCGGCGCCGTCAACACCGCCTCGGCCGTCGCGCATGCCGCCCACGCCCAGAAGGTCGGCGCGCAGGGCCTGATGGTCATCCCGCGCGTCCTTTCCCGCGGCTCCGTCATCGCCGCCCAGAAGAACCACTTCAAGGCGATCCTCTCGGCCGCCCCCGATCTTCCGGCCGTCATCTACAACAGCCCCTATTACGGCTTCGCCACGCGCGCCGACCTCTTCTTCGCGCTGCGCCAGGACCACAAGAACCTCGTCGGCTTCAAGGAATTCGGCGGCGCTGCCGACATGCGCTATGCGGCCGAGAACATCACCAGCCGGGACGACGACGTCTCGCTGATGATCGGCGTCGACACCTGCGTCTTCCACGGCTTCGTCAATTGCGGCGCCGTCGGCGCGATCACCGGCATCGGCTGCGTGCTGCCGAAGGAAGTCCTCCACATGTGCAACCTCGCCCAGGCGGCCGCCCGGGGCGATGCGGACGCCCGCGCCCGCGCGCTGGAGCTGGAATCGGCCCTCGGCGTGCTCTCCTCGTTCGACGAAGGCCCGGACCTCGTCCTCTACTTCAAGCACATGATGGTGCTGAAGGGCGACAAGGAATACACGCTGCACTTCAACGAGACCGACGCGCTCTCCGACAGCCAGCGCGGCTATGTCGAAAGCCAGCTCAAGCTCTTCGACACCTGGTATGCCGAATGGAGCGAGCTCCCCGGCGCCGTGCAGACCTACAAGGCGTAAATTTACGCGCCTCCCAAGCGAAAGGCCCTCCGCAAGGAGGGCCTTTTTGTTTTGCCTGTGGCGAAGGCGTGTCGTGGGGCGTGGATCCTCGGGTCAAGCCCGGGGGATGACGCCGAGAGCGGGGTGAGGCCGGGCCGCGGTCAGTTGACCGCGTCGAGGCCCTCGTCCAGCAGGCGGTCGAGCTGCTCCACCTCGGCGGCGGTCAGCGTGACGCCCTCGGCTTCCGACTTGCCGCGGGCGGCGAAGCGGCGCTGGGAGGGCAGGCGTGCGCCGCCGCCGACGATGGCCTCGAAGAGCACTTCGGCGCGGGCGAAGGGATCGCCCGGGCGGCCCTTGGCGAAGGCTTCCGGCGACATGGCGATGATGAGCTCGCCGTGGAAGGGGACGAGCGTCGTCGTGCCGAGATAGTCGAGCACTTCCGGGCTCGTCAGGTCGCCGATCATGATGCCGGCGAGAAGCTCGATCATCGTGCCGATGGCCGAGCCCTTGTGCCCGCCGAAAGGCAGCATGGCGCCGGCAAGCGCGGCTTCCGGATCGGTGGTCGGGTTGCCGTCGGCGTCGATCGCCCAGCCTTCGGGAAGCTGCTTGCCGGCACGGCGGTGCAATTCGATCTCGCCGCGCGCGGCGACGGAGGTGGCGAAGTCGAAGACATAGGGCGGGGCCCCCTTGCGCGGCCAGCCGAAGGCGAAGGGATTGGTGCCGAGCAGCGGCTTGCTGCCGCCGGTGGGGGCGACCGTCGCATAGCTCGGGCACATGACGAGAGCGGCAAGGCCTTCCTTCGTCACCGCCTCCACCTCCGGCCAGAGCGCCGAGAAATGCGTGCAGTCGTTGATGACGAGGGCGGCGATGCCGAGCGTGCGGGCACGTTCGGCAAGCACCGGAACGCCGAGCTCGAAGGCCGGGTTGGCAAAGCCGCCCGCGGCATCGACCTTGACGATGGCCGAACCCTCGTTGCGGTCGAGCACCGGCACCGCATCCGGCCTGACCTTGCCGGCCTTGACGGTGCGCAGCGCACCCTCGATACGATAGATCCCGTGAGACTTGCAGGCGTCACGCTCACCGGCGACAATGACGCGGGCAAGCGCTCCGGCCTGCACTGCATTGAGGCCGGCCTTCAGGAAGATCGCTTCGACACGCGCATGAAGGGCGTCAATCGTCAGGGTGGAGCTTTGCGTCATTTTCGTCTCGTCAGGTTGGCCGACCACGGCAGGTTGGCGATTGAACAATTGCATACATAGAGTATACAAGATTTCGACAAGTGCAATTCGCCCGCCTCTCCTGCCGGGCGAATCCCTATCCCCCGAGAAAGGTACGTCAAATGGCTTTCACTCCCAACGGTAAACACCTCGTCGCCGGTCAATGGCTGGACGGCAACGGCACGTTCACCTCCTCTCCCGCCCATGGCCCGGCACATGCATTCGCCGTCGGCACGGTCGAGCTGGTGAACCGCGCCGCAGAGGCCGCAGAGGAAGCCTTCCTCAGCTACGGCTATTCCTCCCGTGCGACGCGCGCCGCCTTCCTGCGCGCCATCGCCGACGAGATCGAGGCCCGCGCCGAGGCCATCACCGAGATCGGCACGCAGGAGACCGGCCTTCCCGTCGCGCGCCTCCAGGGCGAGCGCGGCCGCACGACCGGCCAGCTCCGCCTCTTCGCCGACCATATCGAGAAGGGCGACTTCCTCGACCGCCGCTTCGATGCCGCCCAGCCGGACCGCCAGCCGGCGCCGCGTCCGGAAATCCGCCTGATCCAGCGGCCGATCGGCCCGGTCGCCGTCTTCGGCGCCTCCAACTTCCCGCTCGCCTTCTCGACGGCCGGCGGCGACACGGCCGCGGCGCTTGCCGCCGGCTGCCCCGTCGTCGTCAAGGGGCATTCCGCCCATCCGGGCACCGGCGAGATCGTCGCCGAGGCGGTCCTTGCCGCCATCGAAAAGACCGGCGTGCATCCGGGCGTCTTCTCGCTGATCCAGGGCGGCAACCGCCAGGTCGGCGAAGCCGTCGTGCAGCATCCGCTGATCAAGGCCGTGGGCTTCACCGGCTCGCTTGCCGGCGGCCGCGCCCTCTTCAACCTGTGCGCCGCCCGCCCGGAACCAATCCCGTTCTTCGGCGAGCTCGGCTCGGTCAACCCGATGTTCCTGCTGCCGGAAGCCATGAAGGCCCGCGCGGAAGGCCTCGGCCAGGGCTGGGCGGGCTCGCTCACCATGGGCGCCGGCCAGTTCTGCACCAATCCGGGCATCGCCGTCGTCACGGACGGCGCGGATGCCGACCGCTTCACGGCCGCCGCCGTGGAGGCGCTCTCCAAGGTCGGCCCGCAGACCATGCTGACCGACGGCATCGCCAAGGCCTATCACGACGGCCAGGCGCGCTTCGAGAGCCGCAACACGGTCAAGCCGCTGCTGACGACGCAGTCCTCAGGCCGCGAGGCGCTGCCGAACCTCTTCGAGATCTCCGGCGAACAGTTCCTCGCCGACCATGCGCTCTCCGAAGAGGTCTTCGGCCCGCTCGGCCTCGTCGTGCGCGTCTCCTCGGTGGACGAGATGGAAAAGCTCGCCCGCAACTTCGAGGGCCAGCTGACGGCGACGATCCACATGGATGCCGGCGACCTCGATGACGCCAAGCGCCTGCGCCCGGTGCTGGAACGCAAGGCCGGCCGCGTGCTGGTCAACGGCTTCCCGACGGGCGTCGAAGTGGTGGATTCCATGGTTCACGGCGGCCCCTACCCGGCCTCGACCAATTTCGGCGCGACGAGCGTCGGCACCCTGTCGATCCGCCGCTTCCTGCGCCCGGTCTCCTACCAGAACATGCCGGAATGCCTGCTGCCGGAGGATTTCCTCAACTAAGTCAAGGGCCTGCCCCCTGCGGAGCGCGGCCGTCACGGAACGGCCATGCTCCGCACATTTTCTCGCCGCAGGTATATACTTTTTGTATATTACTTGTATTTTAGAGGAGATTTACGCCTCTGGCGCAGGACGGACCTCCGCCCGCGTGGATCGACAGACCAACCCAGGGAGAGAGTTATGAAGAAGACCTCGGTCCTCGCCTTCGGCCTCGTTGCCGCCACCGCTTTGACCAGCCCGGCCAAGGCCGACAAGCTGGACGACATCATCTCGTCCGGCACGCTGCGCTGCGCCGTCGTCCTCGACTTCCCGCCGATGGGCTCGCGCGACGAGAACAACAACCCGATCGGCTTCGACGTCGATTACTGCAACGACCTCGCCAAGGCGCTCGGCGTCACGGCCGAAATCGTCGAAACGCCCTTCCCGGAACGCATCCCGGCCCTGATGTCCGGCCGCGTCGACGTCGGCGTCGCCTCGACCTCCGACACGCTGGAACGCGCCAAGACCGTCGGCATGACGATCCCCTACTTCGCCTTCCAGATGGCCGTCACCGCCAACGACAAGTCGGGCATCAAGTCCTTCGAGGACATGAAGGGCAAGACCGTCGGCGCCACCGCCGGCACGTTCGAGGCCATCGCGCTCGAAAAATCGGTCAAGGAATGGGGCGCCGGGGAATTCCGTCCGTACCAGACCCAGGCCGACGTCTTCCTCGCGCTCAGCCAGGGCCAGATCGACGCCACCGTCTCGACCTCGACGGTTGCCCAGTCCAACGTCAAGAGCGGCAAGTTCGCCGGCATCTCCGTCGTCGGCATGGCTCCTTACGACATCGACTACGTCTCGCTCTTCACCAACCGCGAAGAATACGGCCTCATCAACTACCTGAACCTCTTCATCAACCAGCAGGTCCGTACCGGCCGCTACGCCGAGCTCTACGAGAAGTGGGTCGGCGGCGACCTTCCGTCCCTGTCCGTCAACGGCGTTTATCGCTAATCTGCCGCTTCCCGGCGGCGCGGGACGATCTCCCGCGCCGCTGTTCGTTTCCGAAGGGTGAGACGGCAATGATCAGTTATTCCTTCCACTGGAACCAGGCGTTCAAGGCGCTGCCGCAGATGCTGGACGGCGCTCTGGTCACGCTGCAGATCGCGATCCTGTCCATGGTCGTCGGCCTTGCGGTCGCCCTGGCGCTGACGCTCTTCCGCCTGTCCGGCAACCGCGCCTTGAGCGGCTTCGCCACGGGCTGGGTCGAGATCGCGCGCAACACGCCGGCGCTCTTCCAGATCTACATGGCCCATTTCGGCCTCGGCAATTTCGGCATCCACCTCAGCCCCTATACGGCGCTTCTGGTCGGCATCGCCTTCAACAATGCCGGCTATCTTGCGGAGAACTTCCGCGGCGCGCTGAAGGCGATCCCGGACACGCAGACGCGCGCCGGCCGTTCGCTCGGCATGACGCCGCTGCAGGCCTTCCGCTACATCGTGCTGCCGCAGATGCTGCGCGTCGCCTTCCTGCCGGCCACCAACCAGATGGTCTGGGCGATCCTGATGACCTCGCTCGGCGTCACCGTCGGCATGAATACCGACCTTGCCGGCGTCACGCAGGAGCTGAACGCCCGTTCCTTCCGCACCTTCGAATTCTTCGCGATCGCGGCGGTGATCTACTATCTCATCGCCAAGGCCGTGACGCTCATCGCGCGCCTCTTCGCCGCGCGCATGTTCCGCTACTGAGAGGGGTAAGCCATGTTCGACACCTCCCTCACCCTGGCCGATCTCGGCTTCCTCGCGCAGGGCGCGGCCATGACGCTCGCCGTCACCGCCGTCTCCGTCATCGCGGGCACCATCCTCGGCATCGTCTTCGGCGTCATCCGCAACCAGGCCGGTCCCTACTGGTCGATCCCGCTGACCTTCCTGCTCGACGTCTTCCGCTCCGTGCCGCTGCTCATCCAGCTCGTGCTCGGCAATGCGGCGCAGTCTATCTTCAAGCTCGGCTGGCCGCCCTTCACCACGTCCTGCGTCGTGCTGTCGCTCTATACGGCCGCTTATTGCACCGAGATCGTGCGCGGCGGCATCTCCTCCGTGCCGGCGACGACGCGCCGCGCCGCCCGCTCGCTGGGTCTCACCTGGTGGCAGGACATGCGCTACATCGTGGCCCCGCTCGCCACGCGCGTCTCGCTGCCCGCCTGGATCGGCCTGACGCTCGGCGTCATGAAGGATTCGGCGCTCGTGCTCTGGCTCGGCCTCATCGAGCTGCTGCGCGCCTCGCAGATCCTCGTCACGCGCCTTCAGGAGCCGCTGTTCATCCTCATCATCTGCGGCGCCATCTACTTCATCATCTCCTTCCCAGTCGCCCGGCTTGGCGGGTATCTCGAAAAACGGTGGTCCCCCAATGATTGAGATCGAAAACGTCCGCAAATCCTTCGGCCAGCTCGAAGTCCTCAAGGGGATCAACCTCACCGTGAAGAAGGGCGAGGTGCTGACCATCATCGGCGGCTCGGGCTCGGGCAAGTCGACGCTGCTGACCTGCATCAACGGGCTGGAGACCATCGACGCCGGCCGCATCGTCGTCGACGGCACCGACGTCCATGCCAAGGGCACGGACCTCAACAAGCTGCGGCGCAAGCTCGGCATCGTCTTCCAGCAGTTCAACGCCTTCCCGCACCTGACCGTGCTGGAGAACGTCATGCTGGCGCCGGTCAAGGTGCTCGGCCAGTCGAAGGCCGAGGCCGAGGCGATGGCCGTCAAGCAGCTCAGCCATGTCGGGCTCGCCGACAAGCTCAAGGTCTATCCGAGCCGCATGTCCGGCGGCCAGCAGCAGCGCATGGCGATCGCCCGCGCGCTCGCCATGTCGCCAGCCTACATGCTGTTCGACGAGGTGACCTCGGCGCTCGACCCGCAGCTCGTCGGCGAAGTGCTCGACACGCTGCGCATGCTCGCCTCCGAGGGCATGACGATGATCTGCGTGACGCATGAAATGAAGTTCGCCCGCGAGGTCTCCGACCGCGTTGCCTTCTTCCACAAGGGCGTGATGGCCGAGATCGCCCCGCCGGAAGAGCTGTTCGACGCGCCGAAGGACCCCGAGCTCCAGACCTTCCTCGCCGCAACGCACTGAGGCCAACATGAAAACCGAAATCGAGCCCGGCGTCGTCGTCATCGGCGCCGGCGTGGTCGGCCTGTCGGCCGCCATCGCGCTTGAGGCGCGCGGCCTTGCCGTCACCGTCCTCGAACGCGAGGCTCCCGCCGCGGGCGCCTCCGCCGGCAACGCAGGCGCCTTCGCCTTCACCGACATCCTGCCGCTCGCCTCGCCCGGCATCCTGAGGAAAGCGCCGAAATGGCTGCTCGACCCGCTCGGGCCGCTCAGCATACCGCCGTCCTATGCCATGCAGATCGCGCCGTGGATGTTCCGCTTCTGGCGCGCCTGCTCGGCGAGCCGCGTCGCCCTTTCCACCGCCGCGCAGACGGCGCTGATGGACCTTTCCAAGGCCGCGCTCGAACCGTTCCTCACTGAGACCGGCACGGCGTCCATGCTGCGCAAGGAAGGCAATCTCCAGGTCTACGAGAGCCAAGCCGAGCTCGACACCTCGCTGCCCGGCTGGAAGGCCCGCGCGGAACACGGCATCGAATTCCGCCACATGGACGCCGCCGGGATGGCGGAGATCCAGCCCGGCCTCGCCCCGCGCTTCACGCACGGCACCTTCACGCCCGGCTGGTATTCCATCGCCGACCCGAAGCTCTACACGCTGGCGCTCGCCGACCATTTCCGTGCCAGGGGCGGCGTGATCGAGCGCGCCGAGGTCTCCGGCCTGAAAGCCATAGACGGCGGCGTGGAGATCGCCACCGCGGACGGGCGCACGCGGCGCGTGGAGCGGGTCGTGCTCGCAGCCGGCGCCTTCTCGCACCTTCTTGCGCGCGGCCTTGGCGAAAACATCCCGCTCGAAACCGAGCGCGGCTACAACACGACGCTGCCGGCGGACGCCTTCGACCTCCGCACGCAGGTCACCTTCGGCGGCCACGGCTTCGTCGTCACCCGGCTTTCGACCGGCATCCGCGTTGGCGGCGCGGTGGAGCTCGGCGGACTGAAGCTACCGCCGAACTTCCGCCGGTCGGAAGCCATGCTGGAGAAGGCGCGGCGCTTCCTGCCCGGCCTGAAGCCGGACGGCGGCGTGCAGTGGATGGGCTTCCGCCCCTCCATGCCGGACAGCCTGCCGGCCATCGGCCGCGCCCGCGCGACGGCGAACGTCGTCTACGCCTTCGGCCACGGCCATCTCGGCCTCACCCAGTCGGCCGGCACCGCCCGTCTCGTCGCCGAGCTCCTGACGGGGCAGCCGACGAGCATCGACATCGCCCCCTTCTCTCCGCAACGCTTCTAGGAGCCGTCCCATGGCCGACCTTTCCGCCCGCAGCATCCTCGCCGGCACCGCCGCCGGCCCGATCATCGCGGCGGGAGAGGCGCTGAGCTTCTGGGGCGGGGTCGATCCGGCGACCGGCAAGGTCATCGACGTGCACCATCCGCTGCACGGCAGAACGATCACCGGCGGCATCCTGATGATGCCGTCGAGCCGCGGCTCCTGCACGGGCTCCGGCGTGCTGCTCGACCTCGCGCTGACCGGCCGCGCGCCCGCGGCCCTCATCTTCAGCGAGGCGGAGGACGTGCTGACCCTCGGCGCGCTCATCGCCGCCGAGATGTTCGGCAAGTCGCTGCCGGTGCTGCGCCTCTCTCACGATGCCTTCGACACGCTCTGTCGGGCGAAGTCGGCAAGGATAGGCGACACGGCCATCGAGGCCGACGGCCTGACGGTCCCCGTCTCCCCGCCCGCCACCGCCGCGCTCGACCTCACCGGCGACGACCGCGCCATGCTGGAGGGCCGCGACGGCATCGCCGTGCAGCTCGCCATGCGCATCACCGCCGCCATGGCCGCCCAGCAGGGCGCGGAAAAGCTCGTCGACGTGGTGCAGGGCCATATCGACGGCTGCATCTATGCCAGCCCCGCCAACCTGACCTTTGCCGAGAAGATGGCGGACATGGGCGCGAAGGTGCGCGTGCCGACCACGATGAACGCCATTTCCGTCGACCGCGCCAACTGGGAGAGGCAGGGCGTGCCGCACGACTTCGGCGATCCGGCCGCCCGGCTTGCCGACGCCTATGTGCGCATGGGCTGCCGGCCGACCTTTACCTGCTCGCCCTACCTGCTCGACAGCGCGCCGAAGGCGGGCGAGGCGATCGCCTGGGCCGAATCCAATGCCGTGATCTTCGCCAACACCGTGCTCGGCGCGCGCACGGCCAAGCACCCGGACTTCCTCGACCTCTGCATCGCCCTCACCGGCCGCGCGCCGCTTTCCGGCGTCTATCTTGCCGAACACCGCAAGGCGAGCCGCGTCATCGCGGTGGAGCTTCCCGAGAAGATCGACGACGCCTTCTGGCCGCTGGTCGGCTATCTCGCCGGCCGCGCCGCGCCGGACCGCATCCCCCTCCTCACCGGCCTTGTCGATGCGAAACCGACGCGGGACGACCTCAAGGCCCTCTGCGCCGCCTTCGGCACCACCTCGGCCGCACCCATGCTGCATATCGAGGGCGTGACGCCCGAGGCCGAGGGCGCCGCCGCGCCGGATGCCGACCGTGCGGCGATCACCCGCGCCGACATGATCGACGTCTGGACGATGTTCAACGACGGCCCCGAAGAAGTCGAGCTCGTCGCCATCGGCAGCCCGCATGCCTCGGCCTCCGAATGCCGCGCCTTCGCCGACGCGCTTGCCGGCCGCAAGCGGCACGGGGACGTCACGGTGATCGTCACCGCCGGCCGCGACGTCATGGCCGAAGCCGGCGACGTCCTTGCCCGGCTGCGGGAAAGCGGTGTGCAGGTGCTGCCGGACCTCTGCTGGTGCTCGATCTCCGAGCCCGTCTTCCCGACGAAGACGCGGGCGCTCATCACCAATTCCGGCAAATACGCCCATTACGGCCCGGGTCTTTCCGGCCGCACCGTGCGCTTCGGCAACCTTGCCGATTGCGTGGAGGCGGCGCTGACCGGCCGCGTGCCGCCACGCCTGCCGGCCTGGCTCGCCTGACGACGGGAATTTCCCCCTTCGTCCCCGCCTTTCCCCTCGATGCTAGAGTCCGCGACATCGCGCAACGTCATCGAGGATCAGGAACATGACAGAAGTTTCGCCGCGCATCGGCCTTGGCTATGTAATGCCGTCGCAGGCCCAGAAGCACGTCACCGTCAACGAGAGCCTGCGCCGGCTCGACGCCGTGGTGCAATGCGCGGTGAAGTCCGCGACGACGACCGGGGAACCGGGCACGCCGGCGGAGGGCGATGCCTATATCCTGCCCGCCGGCCGGTCCGGCCCCGCCTGGGACATCCTTGCCGAAACCCATATCGCGGTCTTCCAGGACGGCGCCTTCACGGCCATCCCGCCGGCCGCCGGCTTTCTTGCCTACGCGATGGATACCGGCCGGTTCCTGCTGTTCGACGGCACGGCCTGGCGGACGATCCCGCTTTCGGGCGACAACGTGCCCTCCCTCGGCATCAACACCGGCGCGGACGCGAACAACCGGCTGGCCGTCAAGGCGAATGCCGAGCTTCTCAGCCATGACGACGTCACGCCCGGCAGCGGCGACGCCCGCAAGGTCATCAACAAGGCGGGCACCGGCAACACCGCCTCGCTCCTGCTCCAGACCGGCTTTTCCGGCCGCGCCGAGATCGGCCTCGTCGGCGATGACAATCTCACCGTCAAGGTCTCCTCCGACGGCGGCACCTTTACCGAAGTTATGCGGGCGGACGCGGCGACCGGCAACCTCGGTGTCGGCTTGAGCGCGACGCCGGTCTGCAGGCTCGATGTCGCCGGGCCCGTGCGGGTCGCCGGCTACACGGTCGCCGCCCTGCCGCCCGCCGGCGCCGGGGCGGGGCAGATCATCCACGTCACAGACGCGTCGGGCGGCGCCGTCCTCGCCTTCAGCGACGGCACGAACTGGCGCCGCGTCACCGATCGCGCCGTCGTTTCCTGACGGGGTGCGAAGCGGCCGGATTAGTATTACTAATTGTTCATTTCCTCATGCGATGCTCCGCTTCAAAGACGGGGCATTGGGGAAACGACGTTGCAGCCACGCCGCATTCTATCCGACAGGCAGGGGAATTTCGGGATTCTCACTGCGCTCATCATGGTGCCGCTCCTCGGCTGCGCGGGCATGGCGATCGATTTCACCAATGCCCTGCGCATCCGCTCGCAGCTGATGGACGCGGCCGATTCCGCAGCCCTCGGGGCGATCACCGAGCAGTCGAAGGGCGTTGCGGCGGCGATCAAGATGTCGGCGGACGGCGACGTCCCGGTCGCGAACGCCGACGGGCGCGAGCTTTTCCTCTCCCAGAGCAGCGATTCCTTTCTCCAGGCGCCGGTGGACGTTGCCGTCACGGTAAACAAGAAGGGCAACAACCTGTCGTCCGCGGTGCATTTCTCCGCCGCCGTGCCGACAACCTTCCTGCGGATCATCGGCCACGACGTGATCACGGTGAGCGGCACGGCGACGGCCGTCTACCAGACGGAGAGCTTCACCGACTTCTACATGCTGCTCGACAACACGCCCTCGATGGGCGTGGGCGCGACGCCGGGCGACGTCGCCAAGATGGTGGCGGCGACTTCCGACAAGTGCGCCTTCGCCTGCCATATCGTCAACAACGGCGTCGACGACAAGAACAGCTACTACAACCTCGCCCGGAAGATCGGCGCGACCATTCGCATCGACGTGGTGGCGAAGGCGACGGCGGCCCTCATGGACGAGGCCGTCGCCACGCAGAAATACGCCAACCAGTTCCGCATCG
The DNA here is from genome assembly GCF_014203155.1 of Shinella fusca. Lineage (GTDB taxonomy): Bacteria > Pseudomonadota > Alphaproteobacteria > Rhizobiales > Rhizobiaceae > Shinella > Shinella fusca. The sequence continues at coordinate 150,607 of NZ_JACHIK010000007.1, read as the reverse complement.
CCGCCTATACGTTCGGCGAGGCGGCGACGGACGTGAAGCTCTTCACGGTCTCCAAGCTGACGTCGGACCTCAATACGCTGAAGAAGGCGACGGCGAACATCAAGCTCATGAGCATTCCCAAGCAGGGCTACAACAACGACCAGCAGACCAGTTTCGACGATGCGCTCACCAAGATCGGCGGCGAGATCGACGATCCGGGCGACGGCAGCAGCACGGCGAGCCGGGAAAAGGTCGTCTTCTTCGTCGCCGATGGTGTCGGCGACAGCGAGAAGGCCAAGGGTTGCACGAAGAAGCTGACCGGCAACCGCTGCCAGGAGCCGATCGACACGAAATACTGCGACGCCCTGAAGAAGCGCGGCATCCGCATCGCGGTCCTTTATACGACCTACCTGCCGCTCCCCACCAACGATTGGTACAATACCTGGATCTCGCCCTTCCAGAACGAGATCGGCACGAAGATGAAGGAATGCGCCAGCGACGGCCTCTATTTCGAGGTCAGCCCCACCGAGGGCATCGAGGCGGCCATGAAGGCGCTCTTCCTCAAGACGGTAAAATCCCCGCGCCTGTCGAGCTGACGGCACGCATTAAAAATCAATGATTTGGGAAGGGATGGCGGACAGAGAGGGATTCGAACCCTCGATAGAGTTTCCCCTATACACGCGTTCCAGGCGTGCGCCTTCAACCACTCGGCCACCTGTCCGTCCGCTCGCTGCCGGCGGTCAGTCCGGCGCGGATCGCTTTCCTGTTTCCATTCCGGCGAGACGGCGCGATATATACCGAGGTTTGCAGCGGGATCAACCGCTTTCTGACAGAAACTTGAAGGATTTCCCGCGCTGCGGCGAAGGATTGCGCAAGGCCGGCCGTCTTCCTATCTATAGGCAGGAAGAAAGCGGGGCGGAATTGCCGCTCGCGGGCTGCGCCGGGAGGGCGCGATGATACGGTTCGTCCTCAAGGCCATCAGCCTTTTCGCCCTCGTCGTCGCCATCATGGCCGGCACGATCGACGCGATCCAGTCGGTCTCGGCTTCCGAGCCGGTGCTGACGCCGCTTGCCGTCGCCTGGAGCACGGCGAGCCCCGATACGATCGCCCTCGTCGCCGACAGCATCATGCGCAACTTTCCCTATGCGTGGGATCCGGCGGCCATGTGGGTGCTTTCGCAGCCGGCCTTCGCCGTGCTGCTTATCGTTTCGCTGTTCTTCTGGGTGATCGCCTACAGGCGGCCGCCCGTCGCGGGCCGCTTCACCGCGTAAAGCCCGTTTCTCCAAGTCCGGCCAGGGAGGCCAGAATGTTCCTGATCGACATGTTCAACAAGAAGACCGCCATGCCCGCGCCCGAGGCAGCCCTGCCCGGCCGCCACGAGCCCATTGCGACATCCGAAACCCATTTCGTGAACGGCCATCCGCTAAAGGGGCCCTATCCGGCGGGCTACCGCACGGTGCTCCTCGGCATGGGCTGCTTCTGGGGCGCCGAGCGGCTGCTCTGGCAGATCCCCGGCGTCTGGGTGACGGCATCGGGCTATTCCGGCGGCTTCACGCCGAACCCCACCTATCACGAGACGACGACGGGGCTCACCGGCCACGCCGAAGTCGTGCTCGTCGTCTACGATCCGGCAAAGGTCTCGCTCGAAACCCTACTGAAGGCCTTCTTCGAGGCGCACGACCCGACGCAGGGCATGCGCCAGGGCAACGATATCGGCACGACCTACCGCTCGGCGATCTATGCCGGGGACGCGGGCGACCTTGAGACGGCGCGCCGCGTGCGCGACGCCTACCAGGCGGCGCTGACGGCGGCCGGGCGCACGGACCGCATCACGACGGAGATCGCCGAGGCCGGTCCGTTCTACTTCGCCGAGGAGGCGCACCAGCAGTATCTCGCCAAGAATCCGGGCGGCTATTGCGGCCTGCGCGGCACGGGCGTTTCCTGCGCCATCGGCTGATAGCGCCGTTATTCCAAGAGGTTATGGCCGCTACAGCGGAAGGGGAAACCCTTTGCCTGCAGCGGCCATATTTTTTACCAACTGAAAAATTTCTGGTGAATTTTTCCAGCAGCCGTGCAAGGATGCCGCCAGCCTGACCCGAGGGAAAGGGGTCGGTGGCTCCGTGCGCGCTGTTTCACGCGCCGCCCGGAAGGTCCCTATAAGATCAATAGCGAACAGGGCTGCACAATGAAGAAAACCCTTCTCACCCTTCTTGCCACCGCTGCGATGTCGGCCAGCGCGCTCGCCGCGGACATCAAGCCGGCCATCATCTACGACCTCGGCGGCAAGTTCGACAAGTCGTTCAACGAGGCAGCCTTCAACGGCGCGGAAAAGTTCAAGACCGAGACCGGCATCGAATACCGCGACTTCGAAATCGCCAACGACGCCCAGCGCGAGCAGGCGCTGCGCCGCTTTGCCGGCGACGGCAACAACCCCATAGTAATGGCCGGCTTCTCCTGGTCCGCAGCGCTCGAGAAGGTCGCCGCGGAATATCCGGACACCAAGTTCGCCATCATCGACATGGTGCTCGACAAGCCGAACGTCCGCTCGGTCGTCTTCAAGGAAGAGGAAGGCTCGTGGCTCGCCGGCATCCTCGCCGGTATGGCCTCCAAGACGAAGACCGTCTCCTTCGTCGGCGGCATGGACATTCCGCTGATCCACAAGTTCGCCTGCGGCTATATCGGCGGCGCCAAGTCGCTCGGCCCGGACTATAACGTGCTCGAAGCCTATACGGGCACGACGCCGGACGCCTGGAACGACCCGGTCAAGGGCGGCGAGATCGCCAAGTCGCAGTTCGACCAGGGCTCCGACGTCGTCTACCATGCCGCGGGCGGCACGGGCGTCGGCGTCCTGCAGGCTGCGGCCGACGCGGGCAAGCTCGGCATCGGCGTCGATTCCAACCAGAACGGCCTGCAGCCCGGCAAGGTGCTGACCTCGATGGTCAAGCGCGTGGACGTTGCCGTCTACGACGCCTTCATGTCGGCCAAGAACGACACGTTCAAGCCCGGCATCAACGTGCTCGGCCTCAAGGAAGGCGGCGTGGACGTCGCCATGGACGAGAACAACGCCCCGCTCATCACCCCGGAAATGAAGGCCGCCATCGACAAGGCGCGCGCCGACATCATCGCCGGCACGGTACAGGTCCACGACTACATGTCGGACGAGACCTGCCCCTACTAAGCGGCATCGGCCAGATCACCGGCCCGTCTGCGCAAGCAGGCGGGCCGATTCCGTCTCATGGCCTCAATAGTGCGGTGGACGGGTGACGGCCGGGGCTTCCAGCGACCCTTCTTCCAGCACGAGGAACCGTTCCGTCAGCCGGTCGAGCTTTGTGCGAAGCTGCTCGACCACCCGCCATTGCTCGGCGAGCTGGTCGGAAAGCTCCTCGATCGTGTTGGCCTGATGGGCGACATGCTCCTCCAGACGGGCGATGCGCTCGGCCTGGGTTTCTTCGGAACGGTCGGGCATGGGCATGGTCCTCCTTGCCGGTCAGAGGCGGCGGCACGAGCTATAGCGGCGCGGGACCCTGCCCGCAATCGGGCTGGACAAGAGCGGCGGAAGCAACAAGACTACGAGCCGATAGGCCGGAAGCGCGGCCCTTCGGCCCCAAATCCCCGTAAGAGCGGATCGTCATGAGCGAATTGGCAATCGAACTGAAGGGCATCGACAAGAGCTTCGGCCTCGTCCACGCCAACCGGAACATCAACCTGAAGGTCCGCAAGGGCACCATTCACGGCATCATCGGCGAGAACGGCGCCGGCAAATCCACCCTCATGTCGATCCTCTACGGCTTTTACCAGGCCGACCACGGCGACATCCTGATCGACGGCAGCAAGGTCGACATCCGCGATCCGAACGCGGCGATCGCCGCCGGCATCGGCATGGTCCACCAGCACTTCATGCTGGTCGAGAATTTCACCGTGCTGGAGAACATCATGCTCGGCGCGGAGGAAAGCCAGATCCTCAATGCCGGCATCACCAAGGCGCGCGCGGAGCTGAAGCGGCTCGAAAAGGAATATGCGCTGGAGGTCGATCCGGACGCCGTTATCGAGGAGCTGCCGGTCGGCATCCAGCAGCGCGTCGAGATCCTGAAAGCCCTCTACCGCAGGGCCGATATCCTCATCCTCGACGAGCCGACGGGCGTCCTGACGCCGGCGGAGGCCGATCACCTCTTCCGCATCCTCCAGCAGCTCAAGGAGCAGGGAAAGACCGTTATCCTCATCACCCACAAGCTGCGCGAGATCATGGCGATCACCGACGAGGTCTCCGTCATGCGCCGCGGCGAGATGGTGGCGACGCGCACGACGACGGAGACCTCGGTGGAGGAGCTGGCCGAGCTGATGGTCGGCCGCCGCGTGCTGCTGCGCGTGGAAAAGGGCGAGGCGAAGCCCGCCGACGTCAAGCTTTCCGTCCGCAACCTCACGGTCCGCGACAGCCGGGGCGTGACGATGGTGGACGACGTCTCCTTCGATATCCGCGCCGGCGAGATCGTCGGCATCGCCGGGGTTGCCGGCAACGGCCAGTCGGAACTGCTGGAGGCGATCTCCGGCATCCGCCGGGCGGCCTCGGGCACCGTGCTGCTTTCCGGCAGCGCAATCGACGTGACGGGCGATGCCGACCCGGCGGCGCTGCGCAAGCGCGGCCTTGCCCATGTGCCGGAGGATCGCCACCATGTCGGCCTCGTCCTGAAGTTCGACGAGAGCGAGAACGCCATCCTCGGCTATCACGACGATCCGAAATACCGGAAGGGCTTCCTGCTCGACGTCGACGCGATCCGCGCCGACGCGGAAGAGAAGATCACCGCCTACGACATCCGCCCGCCGAACCCGCGGCTGAAAACCGCCAACTTCTCCGGCGGCAACCAGCAGAAGATCGTTCTGGCGCGCGAGATGGAGCGCGGCCCCGAGGTGCTGATCATCGGCCAGCCCACGCGCGGCGTCGACGTCGGGGCCATCGAATTCATCCACAAGCGCATCATCGAGATGCGCGACCAGGGCAAGGCGGTGCTGCTCGTCTCGGTGGAGCTCGACGAGATCCGCGCGCTGTCGGACCGCATCCTCGTCATGTTCGCCGGCCGCATCGTCGGCGAGCGCACGCCCGAGGCATCCGAAGGTGAACTCGGCCTGCTGATGGCCGGCGTGGAAGGCCCGAAGGAGGCCGCGGAATGAGCGTACCCTATGCGAAACTGCCGGCCTGGGCCGAATACGGCCTGATCCCGCTCGTCAACCTCGTCGTCGCCTTCCTGATCTCCGGCCTCGTCGTGCTCATCGTCGGCGAAAGCCCGCTGGAAGCCGCCTACCACATGATCAACGGCGCCTTCGGGCGCGGCGAATATATCGGCTTCACGCTCTACTATACGACGACCTTCATCTTCACCGGCCTTTCCGTCGCGGTCGCCTTCCATTGCGGCCTCTTCAACATCGGCACGGAGGGGCAGGCCTATATCGGCGGCATCGGCGTGGCGCTCGCCTGCCTTGCCTTCGACCGGACGCTGCCCTGGTATCTCGTCTTCCCGATCGCCATCGTCGGCGCCTCGTTCTTCGGCGCGCTCTGGGCGCTCATTCCCGGCTGGCTGCAGGCCAAGCGCGGCAGCCATATCGTCATCACGACGATCATGTTCAACTTCATCGCCGCCAGCCTCATGAACTACCTGCTCAACAAGGTGTTCAAGCCGCTCGGCTCCATGTCGCTCGAAACCCGCACCTTCGATGCGGGTGGGCAGCTTCCCAAGCTCGACTGGCTGATGTCGATCTTCGGCCTTTCCGTCGGCTCGGCGCCGTTCAACATCTCCTTCCTGCTGGCGCTTCTCGTCTCCTTCGGCGTCTGGGTGCTGATCTGGCGCACCAAGCTCGGCTACGAGATGCGCACCATGGGCCACAGCCCTGCCGCCGCCCGCTATGCCGGCATCAAGGAAGCGAAGATCATCATCATCACCATGATGCTCTCCGGCGCGCTCGCCGGCATGATGGCGCTGAACCCGATCATGGGCGAGCAGTTCCGCATGCAGCTCGATTTCGTGCAGGGCGCCGGCTTCGTCGGCATCGCCGTGGCGCTGATGGGCCGCTCGCATCCGGCGGGCATCATCCCGGCCGCCCTCCTCTTCGGCATGCTCTACCAGGGCGGCGCGGAAATCTCCTTCGAGATGCCCTCCATCTCGCGCGACATGATCGTCATCATCCAGGGCCTGGTGATCCTCTTTGCCGGCGCGCTGGAGCACATGTTCCGCCCGGCCATCACGCGCATCGTCCTCGGGCTCTCGCCGAAGACGAGCGACGTCGCCGCCACCAAGGGAGCCTGAACCATGGAACTCTTTCAGGTCTTCATCGAGCTTGCGCAGTCGACCGTCCGCGTCTCGACGCCGCTGATCCTCGCCGCCCTCGCCGGCCTCTTCACCGAGCGGGCCGGCGTCTTCGACATCGGCCTCGAAGGCAAGATGCTGGGCGCGGCCTTCGCCGCCGGCGCCGTCGCCTACATCACCCAGTCCGTGATGATGGGGCTGCTTGCCGCCATCCTCATTTCCGTGCTGCTCTCGCTGGTGCACGGCTATGCCTCGATCACCCAGCGCGGCAACCAGATCGTCTCGGGCGTCGCCATCAACTTCGTCGTCGCCGGCGCCACCGTCATCCTCGGCCAGGCCTGGTTCAAGCAGGGCGGGCGCACGCCCGCGCTCTCGGCGGACGGCCGCTTCGGCACGATCAAGCTGCCCTTCGCCGACAGCCTGCGCGACGTGCCGATCCTCGGGCAGGTCTATTCCGACCTCCTCTCCGGCCACTCGCCCCTCACCTATCTCGCCTTCCTGATGGTGCCGGCGAGCTGGTGGATCCTCTACCGCACGCGCTTCGGCCTTCGCCTTCGCGCCGTCGGGGAAAATCCGGGCGCGGTCGATACCGCCGGCATCTCCGTCATCTGGCTGCGCTACCGCGCCGTCATCTGCTGCGGCATCCTGTGCGGCGTGGCGGGCGCCTATCTCTCGCTTGCGGCCAATGCCGGCTTCACCAAGGGCATGACGGCGGGCAAGGGCTATATCGCGCTCGCCGCCCTCATCTTCGCCAAGTGGCGGCCGAAGAACATCCTCTTCGCCTGCCTGCTCTTCGGCTTCCTCGATGCCTTCGCCATCCGCTACCAGGGCTACGCCTTCCCGCTGATCGGCAAGGTGCCGGTACAATTGATGCAGGCGCTGCCCTATATCCTCACGGTGATCCTGCTTGCGGGCTTCATCGGCAAGGCCATTCCGCCGAAGGCCGGCGGCGTGCCCTACGTCAAGGAGCGCTAGAAATGTCCCACGACCTCTTCGAGGCGGCGCGCGCGGCGATGGCCCACGCCTATGCGCCCTATTCGAAATTCCCCGTCGGCGCGGCCATCCGTGCCGAGGACGGGAGAATCTATGCCGGCGCCAATATCGAGAACATCTCCTTCCCGCAGGGCTGGTGCGCCGAACCCACCGCCATCAGCCACATGATCATGGCCGGCGCGACGAAGATCGTCGAGATGGCGGTGATTGCCGAGAAGCTGCCGCTCTGCCCGCCCTGCGGCGGCTGCCGGCAGAAGATCGCCGAATTCGCCTCGGCGAAAACGCAGATCTACCTCTGCGACGAGACCGGCGTGAAGAAGACCATGACGATGGAAGAGCTTCTGCCGCATGGCTTTGCAACGGACGTGATCGGATGAGCGCCACGACGACCGACCTCCTCATCTCGCGCCTCGGCGGCGTCGCGCCGCGCCACGGCATCGTGCTCGGCTCCGGCCTCGGCTCGCTGGTGGAAGCGATCACCGATCCGCTGCGCATTTCTTACTCCGACCTGCCGAGCTTTCCGGTCAGCGCCGTCTCGGGCCATGCCGGCGAGCTTGTCATCGGCCATCTGGGCGCCGTCCCCGTCATCGTGCTCTCCGGCCGCGTGCACTACTACGAGAGCGGCGACGCCAATGCCATGCGCACGCCCATCGAGGTGCTGAAGGGGCTCGGCGTCACCTCGCTGATCCTCACCAATTCGGCGGGATCGCTGCGGGACGACATGCCGCCCGGCTCGGTGATGCGCATTTCCGACCACATCAATTTCTCCGGCACCAATCCGCTGATCGGCCTTGCCGGCGATGACCGCTTCGTCGGCATGACCAATGCCTATGATGCCGGGCTCGCCGCAAGCATGGAGCGGGCGGCGGAAAAGCTCGGCATCCCGCTCTCCAGCGGCGTCTACATGTGGTTCTCCGGGCCGAGCTTCGAGACGCCGGCGGAAATCCGCATGGCGCGCGTGCTCGGCGCCGATGCCGTCGGCATGTCGACCGTGCCGGAAGTGCTGATCGCCCGCCATCTCGGCCTCAGGGTCGCCGCCGCCTCGGTCATCACCAATTTCGGCGCCGGCATGACGGGCGGCGAACTCAGCCATCACGAAACCAAGGACATGGCCCCGGTCGGCGGAAAGCGGCTCGCCGCAATCCTCGCCGAGATGATCGCGGGCGGAGACGACGACCATGCATGAGGCCACCGCCAAGAAAGCGCTCTCGCTGCTCGACCTGACCGATCTGACCGACACCTGCGATGCGGCGGCCATCGAAAAGCTCTGCAGGCAGGCGCAGACGCCCTTCGGGCCCACGGCCGCCATCTGCATCTGGCCGCGCTTCGTGGCTCAGGCGCGCGGCATCCTCAGCAAGGGCAATGCGGTGAAGATCGCCACCGTCGTCAACTTCCCCTCGGGCGACATGGCCATTGCGGACGTCGTCGCCGAGACGAAGCAGGCGATTGCCGACGGCGCCGACGAGATCGACCTCGTCATTCCGTACCGCGATTTCATCACCGGCGACGAAGAGGCCGTGACGGAGATGGTGACGGCCGTGAGGGCCGCCTGCCCGCCGCCCGTCACGCTCAAGACCATCCTGGAGACCGGCGAACTCAAGGACCCGGCGCTGATCCGCGAGGCCTCCGACCTTGCCATTGCCGCCGGCACGGATTTTATCAAGACCTCCACCGGCAAGGTTGCCGTCAACGCCACCCTGCAGGCCGCAGAGATCATGCTGAACGCCATCAAGACGAGCGGCAGGCCGGTCGGCTTCAAGCCGGCGGGCGGCGTGCGCACCGTGGCGGATGCCGGCGAATACCTGGCGCTCGCCGCCTCGATCCTCGGCGAAGGCTGGGCGACGCCGAGAACCTTCCGCTTCGGCGCCTCGGGGCTTCTGGGCGACATTCTTTCCGTGCTCGGCGGCCAGCCCGCGCCCGCCGCGCCGGCAAGCTACTGAGATGCTGCCGCAGGAGACGATCCGCCGAAAGCGCAATGGCGAGCCGCTCTTGCCCGAGGAGATTTCCCGCCTCGTTGCCGGCGTGACGGACGGCAGCGTCTCCGAGGGGCAGGTCGCCGCCTTCGCCATGGCGGTCTGGTTCAACGGCATGGCGCGCGAGGAGACCGTGGCGCTGACATTGGCCATGCGCGATTCGGGCGACGTGCTCGACTGGTCGGACCTGGGCCGCCCGGTCGCCGACAAGCATTCGACCGGCGGCGTCGGCGACAATGTCTCGCTGATGCTGGCGCCCATCGCGGCCGCCTGCGGGCTTGCCGTGCCGATGATCTCCGGGCGCGGCCTCGGCCATACCGGCGGCACGCTCGACAAGCTGGAATCGATCCCCGGCTACACGATCATGCCCTCCGCCGACATCTTCCGCCGTACGGTGAAGGACATCGGCTGCGCGATCATCGGCCAGACGGCGGACCTCGCGCCCGCCGACAAGCGCATCTACGCCATCCGCGACGTGACGGCGACGGTCGATTCCGTGCCGCTGATCACCGCCTCGATCCTTTCCAAGAAGCTCGCCGCCGGCCTGCAATCGCTGGTGCTGGACGTGAAGGTCGGCAACGGCGCCTTCATGACGGAGATGGCCGAGGCCGAGACGCTCGCCCGCTCGCTGGTCGAGGTGGCGAACGGGGCGGGCGTGAAGACATCCGCGCTCATCACCGACATGAACCAGCCGCTGGCGGACGCCGCCGGCAACGCGGTGGAGATCGCAAACTGCATCGCCTTCCTCAAGGGCGAGAAGGCCGGCACGCGGCTGGAGCGCATCGTTCTGGCTTTCGCCGCCGAAATGCTGGCGCTGTCCGGGCTGGAGACCGATCCCGCCGCGGCCCTCGCGCAGGCGAGGGGAGCGCTCACGAGCGGCGCCGCGGCGGAGGTCTTCGGGCGCATGGTGCACGCTCTCGGCGGCCCGGCTGATATCGTCGAGCGGGCGGCGGTCTATCTCTCGCCCGCCCCGGTCATCCGCCCGGTCCTTGCGGACGAGGCCGGCTACCTTGCCGCCTGCGACACGCGGGGCATCGGCCTTGCCGTCATCGAGCTTGGCGGCGGGCGCAGCCGGCCGGACGATACCGTCGACCACCGGGTCGGTTTCGACCGCCTGCTGCCGCTCGGCACGAAGGTGGAAAAGGGCATGGAGATCGGCCGCGTCCATGCGGCAAGCACCGATGCCGCCGAGCGCGCGGCGATGCGGCTTGCCGCGCTCTACCGGACCACGCCGGAAGCGCCGGCCGCCGCGCCGGAAATCCTCGAGGCCGTCAGCGCGTGAGCTGCAGCTTGCCGTCCTCGACCTTGTAGGACGAGAGCCCCTTGAGGAAGCTCATGCCGATCAGCGTGCCGGAAAGCGCCTTGTCTTCCAGCACCATGGCGCCGACCTTCTCCATGCGCACCGGGCCGATCTCGACCCTGTCGAGGCGGATATAGGCGGCACGCGCCTTGCCGTTGGCCGTGTCGACCGCGTAGCGGAAATCGAGGTCCGCCTTGTCGATGCCGAGGCGCTGGGCGGTGGAGACGTTGAGGGCGACCATGCTGGCGCCCGTATCGACCATGCCCTCCTCCTTGCGGCCATTGATGGAGAAGAGGCCGGTGAAATGGCCGTCCGCATCGGCCGCGATGACGGCGCTGCGGTTGCCGGTATAGCGCGCCGCATCCTGGCCCGCCGAAACCGAAGCCTTCTCGACCCTTGCGGGCGGCGTGCCGGATGCGGCCGTTTCGAGATAGCGCGTCGCAAGGCCGGGCACGAAGGCGGCCGCGGCCGCGACGGACCCGACGACAAGAACGAGGCTGCGAAGGAACATGGGACGGTCTCCGGAAGGATCTGTCCCGAAATAGCACGCCGCCGGCTAACGGACGGCAAAAGGGGCGCCGCAGGGCGCCCCGGTCCACGATCTTCGAACGGCGTGGTAAACGGCCGGTTAATGCGCGCCGGACATGTCGCCGAGCACGTCCTTGGACTGCACGGTGGAATCGGCGTTGAGCACGTAGACCATCGGCACGCCGGTCGCGAGGTTGAGCTTCAGGATCTCTTCCTTCGAAAGCCGGTCCAGCACCATGACCAGCGAGCGCAGCGAATTGCCGTGGGCGGCGACGAGCACCTTCTCGCCGCGCAGCACGCGGGGCAGGATCTCCGTCAGGTAGTAGGGCCAGACGCGCGCGCCGGTGTCGCGCAGGCTCTCGCCGCCCGGCGGCGGCACGTCGTAGGAGCGGCGCCAGATATGCACCTGCTCCTCGCCCCACTTGGCGCGGGCATCGTCCTTGTTGAGACCGGAGAGATCGCCGTAGTCGCGCTCGTTCAGCGCTTCGTCGCGGATCGTCTCGAGGCCCGGCTGGCCGATCTCGTCGAGAATGATCTGCAGCGTCTTCTGCGCGCGCGACAGCGCCGAGGTGAAGGCGATATCGAACTTGATGCCGGTTTCGGCGAGCGCCTTGCCGCCGGTCGTGGCTTCCTCGATGCCGAGCGCGGTGAGGTCCGGGTCGCGCCAGCCGGTGAAGAGGTTCTTCAGGTTCCATTCGCTCTGGCCGTGGCGAACGAGGACGAGGGTTCCGCTCATGGGATAGGTCTCCGATGTTGGATCAGTTGAGCCCGAGCACGTCGAGCATGGAGTAGAAGCCGGGCTTGCGCTCGCGCGCCCAGAGCGCGGCATGCACCGCGCCGCGGGCGAAGATCGAGCGGTCCGTCGCGCTGTGCGAGAGCGTCAGCAGCTCACCCTCGCCGGCCAGCAAGACCGAATGCTCGCCGATGACCGAGCCGCCGCGCAGCGTGGCAAAGCCGATGGCGCCGGACGGGCGCGGGCCGGTGTGGCCGTCGCGCGTGCGCACGGAATGCTCTGCAAGCGAAATGCCGCGGCCCCGCGCCGCTGCCTCGCCGAGAAGCAGCGCCGTGCCGGAGGGCGCGTCGACCTTGTGCTTGTGGTGCATTTCGAGAATCTCGATGTCCCAGTCGGCCGGGCCGAGCGCACGGGCAGCCGTCTGCGTCAGGACGCCGAGGAGGTTGACGCCGAGACTCATGTTGCCGGACTTGACGATCCGCGCATGGCGGGCGGCAGCGCGGATCTTCTCGTCGTCCGCCGGCGCGCAGCCGGTCGTGCCGACCACATGGACGATGCGCGCCTGCGCCGCGAGGCCGGCGAATTCGACGGTGGCGGCCGGTGCGGTGAAATCGAGCACGCCTTCGGCTTCGAGGAAGGCTTCCAGCGGCTTGTCGGTGACGGGAACGCCAATCGGCCCGAGGCCGGCAAGCTCGCCCGCATCGCGGCCGACGAAGGGCGAGCCCTCGCGCTCGACGGCGGCGAAGACGGCCGCGCCTTCCATGGCGTGGATGGTGCGGATCAGCGTCTGGCCCATGCGGCCGGCGGCGCCGACGACGACCAGCTTCATTGCGGTGCCGCTCATCTCGTTCTTTCCCTGCACTATTTGCCCGCGCTGACGGCGGGCGCCTGAAGATTGTTGAGGCGAGCGTAGAGGCCGTTTTCGCGGGCCGCAAGCTCCTCGTGCGTGCCTTCTTCGATGACGCGGCCGTCCTGCATCGCGACGATCTTGTCGGCCCGCACCACCGTGGAAAGGCGATGGGCGATGACGACGACGGTGCGCCCGCTCATCGCCTCGTCGAGCGCCTTCTGCACGGCCTGCTCGGATTCGGTGTCGAGCGCGGAGGTGGCCTCGTCGAGGAGGAGGATCGGCGCATTGCGCACCAGCGCGCGGGCGATGGAAAGCCGCTGGCGCTGGCCGCCGGAAAGCGTCACGCCGTTCTCGCCGACGGGCGTGTCGTAGCCGAGCGGCTGGGCGAGGATGAAATCGTGCGCATAGGCGTGGCGGGCCGCGGCCTCCACCTCGGCATCGCTCGCCTCCGGCCGGCCGTAGCGGATGTTGTCGCGGATCGTGCCCTCGAAGAGGTAGGGCTGCTGCGAGACATAGGCGATGGCGTTTCTCAGCGACTGCTTGGTGACATGGGCGATGTCCTGCCCGTCGATCAGGATCTCGCCCTCGGCCGGATCGTAGAAGCGCGGGATGAGGCTGATGACGGTGGATTTCCCCGCGCCGGAGGGGCCGACGAGCGCCGTGGTGCGCCCGCCCTCGGCGGTGAAGCTCACGCCCTTGAGGATGGTCTCACCCTCCGAATAGCCGAAGCGGACATTGCGGAAGTCGATCGACGCGTCGGTGATGGCGAGCGGCTTCGCGTCGGCCCGGTCGGCCTGGCGCGGCTTGAGGTCGAGGACCTCGTAGATCATGCGCGCATTGACGGCCGCGCGTTCCAGCGAGACCTGCAGGCGCGCAAGGCGGCGCGCCGGGTCGTAGGCCATCAGGAGCGCGGCGACGAAGGCGAAGAAGGCGCCCGGCATCACGTCGCCGTAGATGGAGCGGTAGGCGGCATAGGCGAGCACGCCGGAAATGGCGAAGCCCGCGAAGGTTTCCGTCATCGGCGCCGTGCGCTCGGTCAGCCGCGCGATGCGGTTGGAGCGGCGCTCCGCCTCGTCGATGATCGCCTCGACCTTGCCGCGAAGCTGGTCCTCCATGGTGAAGGCCTTGACGATGGTGATGCCCTGGATCGTCTCCTGCATGGCGCCGAGCACATGGCTGTTGAGCTCGACCGCCTCGCGCGTCGCGCTGCGCAGGCGCTTGGAGACGTAACGCAGGCCGAGGAGCAGCGGCGGGGCGACGACGAAGACGATGAGCGTCAGCAGCCAGTCCTTGGAGATCATCACGCCGATGAGCGCGACGAGGGTGAGCACGTCGCGGGCGAGCGAGGTCACCGTCATGTTGAGGACGTCGCGGATGCCGGTGACGTTCTGGCTGATCTGGGCGGCGAGATAGGCCGAGCGCGACTCGCTGAAGAAGCCGACGCTGAGCGCCATCAGGTGCGAATAGAGCCGGCGCTGGTAGCGCGCGACGATATTGTTGCCGATCTTGGAGAGGATGACGGCCTCGTAATAGGTCGCAAAGCCGCGCAGCACGAAGGCAACGAAGATCGCGCCGCAGATGATGAGCACGAGGTCGGCGCGCTTGTTGGCGAAGGCCTCGTTGACGACCGATTCCATGATCCAGGCGGTGAAGGCCGTCGTCATCGCGACCACGACGAGGCAGGCGATGGCCGCAAGATAGCCGCGCAGATGCTCGCGGCCGTTTTCGGCGATGACGCGCTTGAGCACGGTCGTAACGGTGTCGGAGCTGACGGGCGGGCGCTCGGTTCGACTTTTATCGGTCAATAAACTGACTTTCCTGCACGGTCTCGACAGCGGCCGGCGGACCGGCCCTAGGGCGCTCTATAGGGGCTGGACCCGGCTTTGGCGAGTCCGCGGAGCGTCGAGACCTTTGCGAAAGGCTCACCTTTTCCAGTGGCGTCCCTCGGTTGCAACACCGAATCGCTCCGGCATGCGCGCGAAGGCGGCAAGGCCCGCCAGCGCCGCCACGGGATGGGTGACCACATAGGTGGGGATGGAGCGGAGGAGCGCGCTGTGCGGCGCCTTGTCCTCGAAGGCGGCGCGGAATTCCGGACCGCGGAGGGCGGGAAGGATCTTCTGCGAGATGCCGCCGGCAAGGAACACGCCGCCCTTGGCCATGAAGATCATCGCCATGTCGCCGGCAACGCGGCCGAGATAGGTGGAGAACAGCGCGACCGTTTCGATGGCCGCGCGGTCCTCCTGCGCGAGCGCCTTCGCCGTCACGTCGGCCGGGGTCTCAAGCGGCGCATCGACGCCGTCGGCGGCGGAGATGGCGTGGTAGATGTTCATGATGCCGCGCCCGCACAGGAGCTGCTCGGCGGAAATGCGGCCCTCGATGGGTTCGAGGAACGGCCATATCTGGTAGTCGCGCTCGCTGCGCGGTCCGACATCGACATGGCCGCCCTCGCCCGGAACCGGGATCCAGCTCTGGCGGGCATGGACGAGGCCGGCGACGCCGAGGCCGGTGCCCGGGCCGAGCACGGTGCGCGAGGCCGAATGACGCTCGATGCCGGGGCCGATCTTCTCGCGGTCCCCGTCACCCAGCGAGGCGACGGCGAGCGCCTGCGCCTCGAAGTCGTTGACGAGCAGCACGTCCTCGAAGCCGAGATTGGCGATCATGTCGCGCGGGCGCACGACCCAGGGGCAATTGGTCAGCGGCACCTCGTCGCCCTCGATGGGGCCGGCGAGCGCCAGGATCGCCGAGCGCGGCTGCACCGACGTCTTGTCGAGGATGCATTGCTGCAGAGCGTCGTCGATGTTCGGATAGTCGGCGGTCTGGATGATGGGAAGCAGCTTCGGCTCGGCGAAGGCATCGACCAGCAGCGCGAAGCGCGCATTGGTGCCGCCGATATCGCCGACGAGGATGGGAAAGGGGAAATGCGTGTCGTTGTCGTTCGGCCTTACCATCGGACTGTCCCGTTCTTTCACATGAATGGACCTGCTTGCGCGCGGCCCCGCCCAAGGTGGCGTCAATCGCCCGCAAAGTCGAGCAGGCTTTCCGCCGTCGCGCGGTTGAGCGCCATCGGAATGTCGTAGACGATGGCAAGGCGCATCAAGGCCTTGACGTCGACGTCGTGCGGCATGGGCGTCAGCGGATCGACGAAGAAGATCAGCAGGTCCACCTCGCCCGTCGCGATCAGCGCGCCGATCTGCTGGTCGCCGCCGAGCGGGCCGCTCTTCAGCCGCGTCACGTCGAGGCCGGGGCAGGCCTCCAGCACCCTTCCGCCCGTCGTGCCGGTGGCGACGATGCGGGCTTCGGCGAGAAAGGCTTCGTTCTCGGCGGCGAAGGCCGCCATGTCGTCCTTCTTCTCGTCATGGGCGATGAGGGCGATGCATTTGCGGCGCGACATCGGCTTTCCTTGCGGTTTTCCGGGGAATTTAAATCGATTTGAAAGCCTTATACAAAAGCGCCGCCGCCTTGAAAAGCCCCGCTCAACCGCGCTGGCCGCGCAGGAACGTCACCAGCGAGCGGCCGGCATCGAGGATGTGGTCGCGCGTGAGGAGCGAGGCGAGAGCGGCGTCGCCCTTTTCGCAGGCCGCAAGGATCGCCTCGTGCTCGCGCCCGGCCCGCGGCACGCCGTCGGTGAAGGAAAGCTGGGCGCGCAGGTATCGGTCGATCCTGTCGAGCGAGGCGCGCACGTTCTGGAGATAATAGGGGCGGTGCGAGGCCTCGTAGAGGCTGTAGTGGAACATCCGGTTGATCTCGCCCCAGCGGTGCGGGTCCGTCTCCCGGTCGAAGGCGTCGCGATAGGCCTGCGCGCGCTCCAGCGTCGCACGGTCGAGATTGGGAACGGCAAGCCGCATGACCTCGGCCTCGATGAGGGCGCGGAACTGGAAGATCTCCTCGATCTCCTCGATGGAAAGACCGGCGACGACGGCGCCCTTGTAGCGCTGCGTGGTGATGAGGCCGTGCTGCTCCAGCCGCGACAGCGCCTCGCGCACGGGGATGCGGCTGACGTTGAACATCTGCGCGATCTCTTCCTGCCGGAGGTTCTCGCCCTCGGCAAGGTCGCCCTCGATGATCGCCCTGCGCAGCGCCTCATAGACGATGTCGGCCGCCGAAGCGGCCTGCCGAACATCGACGGCAGCAAATTTCATCGTGTCCAACCCCGGTGAATGGAGCCATGGTCATAGGTCGAAACCGGCGGCGGGGCAACCGAGCGACCCGGCGGACAACCGATGAGAAACGGGATTGTATATTGGATCCAATATTTCTATGAATAGACAACCGCGCCGGCCCGGCCGCCGGCGTACGACATTGGGAAAGCGGAGGTCGCGCCATGCGCAGCAGCAAGGTCATCCACATCGTCACCTGCCACGCCGAGGGCGAGGTGGGCGACGTCATCGTCGGCGGCGTCGCCCCGCCGCCCGGCAAGACGCTGTGGGAACAGCGCAGGTTCATCGCCGAGGACAAGACGCTGCGCAATTTCGTACTCAACGAGCCGCGCGGCGGCGTCTTCCGCCACATCAATCTTCTCGTACCGCCGAAGGACCCGCGCGCCGACATGGGCTTCATCATCATGGAGCCCGAGGATACGCCGCCGATGTCCGGCTCCAACTCGATCTGCGTGTCGACCGTGCTGCTCGACAGCGGCATCATCCCGATGGTCGAGCCGGAGACGCGCATGGTGCTGGAAGCGCCGGGCGGCCTCGTGGACGTCGTCGCCACCTGCCGCAACGGCAAGGCCGAGCGCATCACCGTCACCAACGTGCCCTCCTTCGCCGACAGGCTGGGCGCCAAGCTGGAGGTGGAAGGCCTCGGCACGCTCACCGTCGACACGGCCTATGGCGGCGACAGCTTCGTCTTGACCGACGCCCGCGCGCTCGGTTTTTCCGTGACACCGGACGAGGCGCGGGAACTCGCCGAAACCGGCATCCGCATCACGAAAGCGGCCAACGAGCAGCTCGGCTTCACCCATCCGGAAAACCCGGACTGGAACCACATCTCCTTCTGCCAGCTCACGCTGCCGGTCGAGGAGCGCGACGGCGCGCTGCACGGCCGCAATACGGTCGTCATCCAGCCGGCAAAGCTCGACCGCTCGCCGACCGGCACCGGATGCTCGGCCCGCATGGCGGTGCTTCACGCCCGCGGCGAGATCAAGGTCGGACAATCCTTCTCCGGCTATTCGATCCTCGATTCGCGCTTCGACTGCCGCATCCTCGGCGAGACCACGGTCGGCGGCCGCCCCGCCGTCGTGCCGGAAATCTCGGGCCGCGCCTGGGTCACCGGCACGAGCCAGGTGATGCTCGACCCGGACGATCCATGGCCGGCCGGCTACCGCCTCGCCGACACCTGGCCGCGCAAGCAGTAATGCGCCTTCATCGGCCGGACCCGATGCGGTCCGGCCGATTCTATTTGACGGCGGATACGAAGAGGAATAGTCATAAAGTCATCTGATGACTTTATGACTTGAACCATGGACCCTCTCAACAAGACGAACCTCGCCGACACCGCCGTCGAAGCCATCCGCGGCGAAATCCTCGCGCATCGCTGGGCGGTCGGCGAGAAGCTGCCGAACGAGGCGAGGCTTTCGGCCATGCTCTCCGTCAGCCGCGGCACGGTGCGCGAGGCCGTGCGCGCGCTCGTCTCGCAGGGCTATCTCGAAACGCGGCAGGGCTCCGGCACCTATGTGGTTTCCGCCGCCGATGCGTTTCGTCCGCTCACCATGGCGCGCCGCGCCGGCCTTCGCGACCAGTACGAGGCGCGCCTTGCGCTCGATGCGCAGGCCGCGCGGCTGGCGGCGCTGCGCCGCACGCCCGAAACGGTCGCGCATCTGCGCGCGCTCCTGGCCGAGCGCGGCATCTACGAGGGCGGCGACAAGGCGGGCTTCATCGCCCGCGACTTCGCCTTTCACCAGGCGGTGATCGCCGCGTCGCAGAATGCCGTTCTCGTCGGCATGTACGATTTCTTCTCCACGCTCATCGCCGAGACCATCGAGGCGAGCCTGAGCGAAGAGCTTCCCGAACCCGACGATGCCGCCCATGCCGCCATCGTCGACGCCATCGAAAGCGGCGATCCGCAGGCGGCAGACACCGCCGTGCGCCGCTTCATGGCCCCCGTCCTTTCCGCCCTCGACCGGATGCTCCTCCCATGACCCTTTCCCCCTCCCCCGAAACCAACCCCGGCGCCATCGACCTCATCGACGCCGAGGCCGACAGCGTGCCCGCACCCGAACCGCACCTGCCGAAGAGCGCGGCGGCACGGTTCCTGCTCGGCGCAAGCCTCGTCCTCATCGCCTTCAACCTGCGCCCGGTCTTCTCCAGCGCCTCGGCGCTGCTGCCGGAGATCCGCGAGACGCTCGGCCTTTCCGCCACCGGCGCCAGCCTGCTGACGACGCTCCCCGTCGTCTGCCTCGGCCTGTTCTCGCCGCTGGCCGCGCCCGTCGCCCAGCGCATCGGCACGGAACGCACGCTGCTCGCCGTCGTCACGCTGCTGACGCTCGGCACGGCGATGCGCGGCCTGTCCTCCATTCCGCTGCTCTTTCTCGGCACCGCGCTTGCCGGCGCGGCGATCGCCGTCGGCAACGTGCTGCTGCCGGGCCTCGTCAAGCGCGACTTCCCCGACAAGGCGGCGCTGATGACCGGCTGGTACACGATGGCGCTCTGCGCGGGTGCCGCGGGGGCGGCCGGCCTGACGCTGCCCATCGAGCAGGCGCTCGGCGGCTCGCTCGACGGGGCGCTCGCCGCCTGGGCGCTGCCGGCCCTTCTCGTCGGCCTGCTCTGGCTGCCGCAGGTGCTCTCCTCGCGCAGCAAGGCCAAGCGCGCCGGCTTCCGCGTGGAAGGGCTGTGGCGCGACCGGCTCGCCTGGCACGTCACGCTCTTCATGGGCCTGCAATCGGCGCTTGCCTATTGCGTCTTCGGCTGGCTGGTGCCGATCCTGCGCGAACGCGGGCTCGACGGCGTCACCGCCGGGGCCATCGTCTCGGTCTCGGTGATGGTGCAGGCAGCCGCCTGCCTCGTCGCCCCGCACCTTGCCGTACGCGGCAGGGACCAGCGGCTGATCAACGTCGTGCTCTGCGGCTTTGCGACCGTCGCGCTGCTCGGTCTCCTCTTCGCGCCGCTCTGGTCCGTCTGGTTCTGGGCCGTGATCCAGGGCATCGGACAGGGCGGGCTGATCGCCGTCGCGCTCACCGTCATCGTGCTGCGCACGCGCGACCCGCACATGGCGGCGCATCTTTCCGGCATGGCGCAATGCGTCGGCTACCTGCTCGCCGCCATCGGGCCGCTGATCGTCGGCCTCATTCGCGGCTGGACGGGCAGCTTCGCCTGGAGCGCGGTGCTTATCGTGCTGCTCGGCCTCGGCGCGGCGGTGAACGGCTGGTTCGCCGGACGGGCGCTCTACGTCAATGCGCGCACGGTCGAATCCTGAGGCCGGACGGTGCAGGCCTCCGTCACGATCATGTCCATCGGGACGTCGTGCAGCTGCGGATAGATCGTCGAGACCCGCGCGCTCCTGTAGCCGATGCCGATGACGCGCGGGCGCTCCGCCATCGCCGCCAGCGTGCGGTCGAAGAAGCCGCCGCCATAACCGAGCCGGTAGCCGGCCGGGTCGTAGCCGACGACCGGCGCGATGACGATATCGGGCCGGCAGGGATTTGCCGCCGCCGGCACGGGAATGTTCCAGACGCCGCGCGACAGCGCCTCGCCCGCCTGCCAGAGATGGAATTCCAGCGGCCGCCCCTTCTCGACGACGACGGGCAGCGCCGTCCGCCCGCCGCGCCGCGCGACCTCCTCCATGAAGGGCCGGAAATCCGGCTCGCCGCGGAAGGGCCAGTAGGCGCTGACGATGCGGCCCTCGACATCGCCGATCTCGGCGAGGACCCGGGCGGCGATGGCTTCGCCGTGGCCCGCCCGCACCTCGGCGGGAATGGCAAGGCGCTCGGCGAGGAGGCGTTCGCGCTCACTCTTGCGCCAGCGGTTCACGTCCCGCCAGGCCTGAAGGTCGAGCGGGCCGGGAAGGCCCGCATAGGCCGGATCGATCTCGTGCAGGAAACAGGCCGGGGACGCGAAGGTTGCGGGTCTGTCGTCGTCGTCATCCATGCTCATCGGCCTCCCTGCGTGATCCGCAAGGATCGCGCCGTTTTCCTTCCCAGGCAAATGAAATCAGGCCCCCGGCTTCTCGCCGAGAATGCCGGCAAGCACCACCGCCTGGTTCCGCTTCTCGTCGCGCGCGCCGTAGAGCAGCGTCACCGTTCCCGCCGCCGCGCGCCGGCTGAGGTCGTCCAGCAGGGGATTGCCCTTCAGCTCCTGCCGGTAGCGCGCCAGGAACGCTTCCCAGCGCTCCGGCTTGTGGCCGAACCATTGGCGAAGCGCCGGCGACGGCGCGATATCCTTCATCCATTCGTCGAGATGCGCCTTTTCCTTCGAAAGGCCGCGCGGCCAGAGGCGGTCGACGAGGATGCGCTCGCCGTCCTCCTTGGCTGGTGCGTCGTAGACGCGCTTGATCCTGACGGGCATCTATCCCTCCCGGTTTCCCCTGACGGTGCAGTTGAGGTTGGAGAGGAGGCCGTCCTTCAGGCCGTAGACCCAGCCGTGGATGGCGACCTCGCGGCCCTCCTGCCAGGCCGTCTGGATGGTGGGCGTGCGCGCGAGGCGCTCGACCTGCGCAACGACGGAGGCCTCGCAGAGCCGGTCGAGATCGCCTTCGCTCCATGTCCCGCATTCGCGGCATTCGAAACTACGGTCGGCGACGTCGCGCACCGGCTGGAGCCAATGGTCGATGAGCCCGAAGCGCTCGCCGCTGACGGCCGCGCGGATGCCGCCGCAGCCGTAGTGCCCGCAGATGATGATATGCTTCACGCCGAGCTGGCGCACGGCATATTCGACGACCGAGAGCATGTTGAGGTCGGTCGGATGGATGAGGTTGGAGACGTTGCGGTGGACGAAGACCTCGCCCGGCTCCAGGCCGGCGATGACGTTTGCCGGCACGCGGCTGTCGGAACAGCCGATCCAGAGATATTCCGGCTCCTGCAGCTTGGCCAGACGGTCGAAATAGTCGGCCTTTTCCGCCTTGCGTTCGGCGGACCATGCCCGGTTGTTGGCAAACAGACTCTCGATCATCGGCAAGCACTCCATTCTTAAGGGATAGCCGAGCTATCGACCCTGAACTGGCTTCTGTCAAACCGCCAGTCGGTCGCAGGGCCTTGCGCTTGACTTTACCGCCGCCAGCGGCCCATCATGGGGCATGACGACGACGCTCTCCATCGCCCGATTTCTGAAGCGGCTGTTTCCTCTCGCAGGACACTAGCCCCCGGCCCGGCCGCGTCGCGCCCCGGCCGTGGGGCGAAAGCGGTTCCGTTTCTTCAGGCGAACCGCACCGGACCAGCGCGACACCATCTTCTTTTTCATTCCTTGCCCGCATCCCCAGGCTGCGGGAGCCCATGAGGTTTTCCATGACCGCCACCAAGACCAGGGCGGGCCGCCTGCCCGCCATCACCATCGCCCGCTCCGAGCATGCGCGGCTCTCCAACCTTGCCGACATGCTGGCCGAGCGCGATCCGCAGGCCGCCGAGCTGCTGGCCGCCGAGCTCGACCGCGCGAAGATCGTCGACGACGCGCGCATGGCACCGGGCATCGTGCGCATGGGCTCGGTCGCCGAATTCCGCATCGACGACGAGGCGCCGCAGAGCGCCGAGCTCGTCTTCCCGAAGGATGCCGACATCTCCCGCCAGCGCATCTCCGTGCTGACGCCGGTCGGCGCGGCGCTTCTCGGCATGTCCGCCGGCCAGTCGATCGAATGGGCCGCGCGCGACGGCAAGGGCCGGCGCCTCAGCGTGATCGCCGTGCACGAAGCCGCGCCGGATGCGGCCCGCGCCTCCTGAGGCACCGGCCGCCATGAAATTCCTCTCCTTCTCCCAGTCCGGACGCATCGGAGGTTGCCTCGTCGCAGGATCCTGACCCCCTGCGCCGCATCCGCGGCCAGGGGGCGTCTCCATGATGGATGTCGAATGCCCCGCCTCCCGTGCGGGCAGGATGGAGAATGCTATGAGACAGGATCCCGCAACGCTGACGGCAAGGGACGGATATGTACTGGAACGGATGCTGCGCGACTGGTCGCCGCTGACGCCGGAATGGCTCGCGCTCCTCGAACGGAAACTGACGGCAGGCCGCCTGCCGGCCGAAAGCCGCATCCCCGCCGATCTTGCGACGATCGACGCGCGCGTCACGTTCCGCTGCGCAAGCGGGCTTACCGATACCCGCACGATCTGCCTTCCCGGCACCTATGCGCCGGGCGGCGTCTTCCTGCCGGTGACCACCTTCTACGGCCTTGCGCTTGTCGGCCTTCGCGAGGGCGAGGCCATGACCTTCGACCGGCCGGAGGGCATTCGCGACTGGGTGGCGCTGGAGAAGGTGCATTTCCAGGCGGGGACCGGCGCTTCCGTTCCGGCCGACGTGCGCCCGGTCTTCAGGCTGATTGCCGGCGGCCTTGACGAGCGCGCCTTCGACCCGGCCAACGAAAACGGCCCCGGACCGGGTCCGGGGCCGTCTGCGGCATGAGGATCGGCAGGTGCGATCAGATGACGCCCTGCGCGCGCATGGCTTCGGCCACGCGGATGAAGCCGGCAATGTTGGCGCCGAGCACGTAATTGCCCTTGGCGCCGTATTCATCGGCGGTCTCGGCGCAACGGTCGTGGATGCCCTGCATGATCTGGCCGAGCCGTTCGCGCGTCTGCTCGAAGCTCCAGCTATCGCGGCTGGCGTTCTGCTGCATTTCGAGCGCCGAGGTGGCGACGCCGCCGGCATTGGCCGCCTTGCCGGGGCCGAAGAGCACGCCGGCGTCCTGGAAGATGCGCACCGCTTCCGGCGTCGACGGCATGTTGGCGCCCTCGGCGACGGCGATCACGCCGTTGGCGATCAGGGTCCTGGCATCCTTGCCGGAAAGCTCGTTCTGCGTGGCGCAAGGCAGCGCCACGTCGCACGGCACATCCCAGATCGAGCCTTTGCCGGCCGGGATGAAATGCACGCCCTTCGCCTTGGCGCGGGCATATTCCGAAAGGCGCTCGCGGCGCACTTCCTTGATCTCCTTGACGAGGGCGAGGTCGATGCCCTCCTCGTCGACGAGATAGCCGCTGCTGTCGGAGCAGGCGACGACCCTGGCGCCGTAGTCGAGCGCCTGCTCGATGGCATAGATCGCCACGTTGCCGGAGCCCGAGACGGTGACGCGCTTGCCCTCGAAATCCGTGCCCTTGGTGGAGAGCATGGCGCGGGTGAAGTAGACCGCGCCGTAGCCGGTCGCTTCCTTGCGCACCAGCGAGCCGCCGTAGCTGAGGCCCTTGCCGGTGAAGACGCCCGCCTCGAAGCGGTTGGTCAGGCGCTTGTACTGGCCGAACATCCAGCCGATCTCGCGCCCGCTGACGCCGATATCGCCGGCCGGAACGTCGGTGTATTCGCCGAGGTGGCGGTGCAGCTCCGTCATGAAGGACTGGCAGAAGCGCATGATCTCGCCGTCCGACTTGCCCTTGGGATCGAAGTCGGAGCCGCCCTTGCCGCCGCCGATCGGCAGGCCCGTCAGCGCATTCTTGAAGATCTGCTCGAAGCCGAGGAACTTGATGATGCCGAGATTGACGGAGGGATGGAAGCGAAGGCCGCCCTTGTAGGGGCCGAGCGCCGAATTGAACTGCACGCGGAAGCCGCGGTTGATCTGCACCTGGCCCTTGTCGTCGACCCACGGCACGCGGAAGATGATCTGGCGCTCCGGCTCGCAGATGCGCTCGATCAGCGCGTCGGCGAGGTAGTCCGGATGCTTGGAGACGACGAGGCCGAGGCTTTCCAGCACCTCGCGCACGGCCTGATGGAATTCGGGTTCGGCGGGGTTGCGCTTCAGGACCTGGGCAAGCACAGGTTCGAGCTTCTCGTCGACAGTCGCCATTCTAATACTCCTTCATCTTTCATGCTTTCTGGAAAACTTGCGGGACCGGCCTTTCATATGCCCTGCCCGTGGCCGGCCATCATGGGTATGGGGCGGGTCTCGGAGAGGCTCTTGGCGAGCATCGCCAGAAGGTCGGTCTGGGAAATGATGCCGACGACCCGGTTGTCGCCGTCGGTCACGACGACGGCATGGATCGTCCCGTCCGTCAGGCGCGGCACGAGGCCGATGGCGGGGTCGCCGGCCTTCGCCGTCGCCGCCTGCGAGACCGGCAGGCGGGCATCGGGCGCGGCGGCGGCAAGCTCGCGCAGGCCGACCGTGCCGGCAAGCCGGCCCTCGCCGTCGAGCACGGGCAGGGTGCGGATGTCGTGGGCGAGCAGGAGGCCGCGCACCGTCTCGGCGCTGGCGTCGGGCACGGTCGTCACCACGTCGCGGGACATGACGTCGGCGCAGGTGAGCTCGCCGTGCTGGCGCAGGAGCGATTGCAACTCCACCTGCCGCAGCAGCGCGTCGAGGTCGGCACGGCTGATGTCGAGGGTCTCGTTCAGGCTGGCGACGGCCGCATCGATATCGGCCGTGTTGAAGCCGACGCGGAAGGCGGCCGGCGGATCGGCGGTGCGGTGCGCATTGACGGGCGCGACCGTCTGACGGTGCGGATATTGCCGGCGGGAAAGCCGGTGGAACAGCATGCCGACGCCGACGAGAAGCAGCGAATTGACCGCGACGGGAACGAGCGGGAACCAGAAGCCGGCGCGGGTGACGGCCGCCCCGCCGATGACCGCGGTGAGCGCGGCGGCGCCCCCCGGCGGATGCAGCGAGCGGGTGAGCGACATGGCGAGGATGGCAAGCGCGACGGCAAGGCCGATGGCGAGCGCCGGATCGGTGACGAGCGCGGCGACGGTGACGCCGACCAGGGCGGAAATGGTGTTGCCGCCGACGATGGACCAGGGCTGGGCGAGCGGGCTGGCGGGCACGGCGAAGAGCAGGACGGCGGAGGCGCCGACCGGGGCGACGATCAGCGGAAGATGCGGGCCCTCGCCCATGGCGAGGCCGCAGACGAGGCCGGTAAGGCAGATGCCGATCAGCGCGCCCACGCAGCCGATCAGGCGTTCCTTGAGGGTGGCGCCGGCCAGGATGGGGACAAACAGCCGATATTTTGACCAAAAGCCCGTTTTGCGGGCATCGTGCTTCGAGGCGGCCACGATGATCCTGATGAGAAAAGAGGCAGAAAACGTCCCGTGGCTTATGTGCGCATCGCGCGGGCGACGCAAGAGTGCGCCGGAAAGATTCTGTTTCGCCGAAAGCGCGCTGGCAGGCGAATCGCAGGCAACAAAAAAGCCCGGCAAGCCGGGCTTTTTGGCAGGTTCCGGAAAGACCGGAACGGAATTTGGTGCCCAGAAGAGGACTCGAACCTCCACACCCTTTCGAGTACCAGCACCTGAAGCTGGCGCGTCTACCAATTCCGCCATCTGGGCGACGGAGACGCATGTAGAAGGAGCGCCCGCCGGTGTCAACAGGCTTTTTGAAGTTTTCGCAACAGCTTGGCGAAAAGCCGCTCAGCGGCTCACCGCCCAGGCACGGATGCGCGAGAGCCCCGCCTCCAGGAGGCGGGCGGCGGCGGCCTCGTCGGCGGCCTCCACGTAGCAGCGCATTTCCGGCGCATTGCCGGACGGGCGGAAATGGATGACGCTCGCGTCTTCCAGCGTCACGCGCAGCCCGTCGATGTCGCTCGTCTTCGCCGGCACGCCGATCGGCGCGAGGAAGGCCGCAAGCGGGCCCGGCCCGGAGCGCAGCTCGGCCATCAGCTCGGCGCTCGTCTCGACCGGGAAATCCTCCAGCCGGTCGCTGGCGGCGGCCGGCAGGGCGAAGCCGCGCGTAATCTGCGAAAGCGGCGCCTTGCCGCCGGCCGCCAGCGAAAGGACGGCGAGGATCGGCATCAGGCTGTCGCGGGTCGGCAGCGGGGCGAGCGTATGTCCGTTGACGGAAAAGGGGGTCGCGGTCAGCGTGCCGCCGTTCGCCTCGAAGCCCACCACCGCCTTTTCGCCCGCGGCGACCGCCTCGTTCATGGCGGCGATCACGAAGGGCGAGCCGACGCGGGTGCGCAGCACCCTGGCCGTGACGGCCGCCTCTATGCCGGAATTGGAGGTGACCGGGGTGGCCAACGCCTCTGCGCCGAGGAAGCGGGCCGCGATCAGCCCGACGAGGTCGCCGCGGATGGGCGTGCCTGTCTCGTCGGTAACGAGCGGCCGGTCGCCGTCGCCGTCGGCCGAGACGACCGCATCGAGCCCGTGTTCGAGCGCCCAGCCCTGCAGCAGCGCGACGGTCTCGGCGGAGACCGCCTCGGTATCCACCGGAATGAAAGTTTCCGAACGGCCGAGCGCCACGACGTCCGCGCCATAGTGGGTGAGGACCGAGACGAAGAGATCGCGGGCCACCGTGGAATGCTGGTAGACGCCGACCCGCAGGGTCGAAAGGCTGCCTTCCGGCAGGAGCGCGCGGTTGCGGGTCTCGTAAAGATCGGTGGCGGCAGCGCCGAGGTCTTCCGCCGTCTCCTGCGCGGCGATGGGCATGCCCTCGGCGCGGATCGACGCGGCCGCGGCGGTGATCGCGGCCTCGTCCGCCTTGTCGATCTCGCCGTCCGGCCGGTAGAACTTGATGCCGTTGCGGTCGGCGGGGATGTGCGAGCCCGTCACCATCAGCGCCGCCGCATGGCGCTTCAGGCCGAGCAGGGCGAGCGCGGGCGTCGGCAGGGTGCCGCAGTCGCGCGGGGCAAGGCCGGCCTTGCGGAGCGCGGCGATGGCGATGGCGGAAATGGCCGGGCTCGATGCGCGGAAATCGCGGCCGACCAGAACCTCGTCACCCGGCCGGGCAAGGCCGGACTGCAGGAGATGCCGGGCGAAGGCGGCCGCATAGAGCGCGGTCGCCGGCCCCTCGAGATCGACCGAAAGCCCCCTGAGGCCGCTGGTTCCGAATTTCAGGCTCATTCGATACCTCTCCTGTCCCTTGCGGGCGCGTGCCGCGCCATGGATCCATGTGCGCGATCACGAATAAAACAAAAAGTGCGCCCGTAATACGCGATAGGGACGTGACAGGGAAATATCCCGCCAGGATAGAGAGGATCAACATGTCGAAGATTCGAAATCTTGTTTTCGGTTGCGCGATGGGGATCGCCTCCGCCGTCGCGCCCATGGGTGCGGCCGAGGCCGTTCCGCTGGCCGTGCCGGACATGAACGTCCAGACGAAGAGCGACGTCACGCAGGCGCAGGTGGAATTCTGCGTCGGCTACGGATGCCGGCCGCGCTACTACCACCGCCGTTACTACCGCCCGCACTACGGCTACGAGCGGCGCTACTATCGCCCCCGCTGGGAGCGGCCGCGCTACTATGGCGGCGGACGCCGGGCGCATGTGAACTGGTGCCTCAACCGCTACCGCACCTACGACCCCGCGACCAACCGTTACCATGCGGGCGGCGGGATCTACCGGGTCTGCCATTCGCCCTATCGGTGAGCGGCAGGCAAGGATGCAAACGGCGGCGGGCTTCGGCCCGCCGTCTTCGTTTCAGCCCTGCGTGTGGTCCGCCCGGTCGGTATGGCCGAGGTCGCGGCCCGGCTCGATGACGTCGCGCACCCGCTGCTTCAGTTCCTTGGGGCCGGGGAAGCCGCCGTCGCGCTTGCGCTCCCAGACAAGCACCTCGCCGACGCGGATCTCGAAATTGCCGCCGGTTCCGGGGATCAGCGCGACCTCTCCGAGCGCATCGGAAAAGGTCGACAGAAGCTCCTGCGCCATCCAGCCGGCCCGCAGCAGCCAGTTGCACTGGGTGCAGTAAAGGATCGAGACGCGCGGTTTTTCGTCGGACATGACATCTCTCCATGGTGGGCGGGAAAGCATAAAGCAGGCGGCGCCTTTTGGCACGCGGCTGATTGCGATCCGCTCACGAAAAAGTCAACTTAATTTATCATGTTTTGTCGGCGCCCGTCTTGCCCCCGTCACCGGCCTGCCGGAGAGAGGGCGAACGCAACATTCCGACAGGAGATTCCATGACCGAGATCGCCACCGACCGTCCCCGCCTCATCGTGCCCGCCCTCGGGCGCGTCTATTCGGCATTGGGCGAAGGGGCCGAGACGCTGCTGCGCGTTGCCGCCGGCCTGCTGCTCGCCACGCACGGCTACGGCAAGATCCTCGATCCGTTCGGCGCGAGCGGCATGGTGGAAAGCCTCGGCTTCTATCCGGGCGCATTCTGGTCGCCGCTGCTTTCGGCCACCGAGTTCTTCGGCGGCATCCTCATCGCCATCGGCCTTCTCACCCGCCCGGCCGCCTTCGCCGGCATGATCGTGCTCGCCGTCACCGTCTATTTCCACGGCATCGTGCAGGATCAGGGCCTGATGGGCGCAGAGAAATCCATCCTGTGGACGCTGATCCTGTTCTTCTTCGCAGTGCGCGGCGCCAACCGCCATTCGCTCGACGCCAGGCTCGGCCGTCAGTTCTGATCCGTCGTCTCGAGCGGTTGCGGCCTTGGCCGCAGCCGCGCCTTGACCAGGGCGGTCAGCGTCTCCGCCTCGAAGGGCTTCGTGACGACCGGGACGACCTCGAAGCCGGTGACGCCGCCGCGCTGGATCTCCGAAATGGTCGTCAGAAGCAGCGGCACGCCCTTGTCGACCAGCCGCCGGATGCGCGCGAGCGTTTCCGCGGTTTCGCCCGGCACGTCGAGCAGGCAGAGATCGACATCGGCAAGCGCCGCTAAATCCCAATGGTCGACCTGTTCGGGCCGCTGCAGGGTGACGCGGCAATCGAATGCCGCCTTGATCAGATATTCCGCATCGAGCGCGATCAGGAATTCGGGCTCGGCGATCAAGATGTGCGGAAGATCGGTCTTCATGGTGCCGCACTCCTATCCATAGCGGACCGCCGCAAATCGCGGCGGTTCGGGAGGCGGACTGTGTGTCCGGGCCATTTTGCTGTCATTTAAAAAAGACATAGCAAGAGCGGAACAAGGACGGTCCCGCGACGTTCCCCCCGCCAGCCGGGGGAAACGGGGAACGGGGCACGATGGCAGGCGAGACGACGCGCGGACACCAGACGAAATGGCAGACGCCCTGCCAGCAATGTCCCCTCAGGAGCCTTCCGACCTTCCGGGATTTTTCAGCGAAGGAACTGGACTTCGTCGCGCAGTTCAAGCGCGGGGAGCTTTCGGTCGAGCGCGGCGCGACCGTGCTCGTGGAGGGCATGCACAGCGCCCATCTCTTCACCCTGCTCTCGGGCTGGGCCTTCCGCTACAAGCTGCTGACGGACGGGCGGCGGCAGATCATGAACTATGTGCTCCCCGGCGACCTCGTCGGGCTCCAGGGCAGCCTGATGGGCGAGATGGACCATTCGGTGGAGGCGCTGACGCCGGTGACGCTCTGCGTCTTCGAGCGCGCCCAGCTCGGCAGGCTCTTCGAGCGCCACGCCTCGCTTGCCTACGACCTCACCTGGATCGCCGCGCAGGAGGAAAGCATCCTCGACGAGCACCTGCTCAGTATCGGCCGGCGCACGGCGCTGGAGCGCACCGCCTATCTCCTGTCCTTCATCCACCAGCGGGCGCGCGCGACGGGCGCTGCCGGCGGGCGGCGTGTCATCCCCATCACCCAGCAGCATATCGCCGACACGCTCGGCCTGTCGCTCGTCCACACGAACAAGACGCTGCGCAAGCTCGCCGACCGCAAGCTGATGCGCTGGCAGGACCGGGGCTGCGAGATCCTCGATGCGGACGGCCTGCTCGCCCTTTCGGGCTGGGAAGGGCTGAAGCGCGAGCCCCGCCCCTTCATATAGCGTCAGGCGACGTCCCAATGCAGCGGGAACATCGGGTCGAACACCGTCACCGGCCCCGCGCCCGTCTCGATCTTCGCCGGGAAGGCGACCGGCTCGGCGCGCCGGACGAGGCGGATCGTCTCCTCGTTCGCCGGCAGGCCGTACCAGGCCGGACCGTTCAGCGAGGCGAAGGCCTCCAGCCGCGCAAGCGCGTCCTCTTCCTCGAAGACATGGGCAAGGCAGCTCATCGTGTTGATCGAGGTGTAGATGCCGGCGCAGCCGCAGGCGCATTCCTTGAGCGGATCGACATGCGGGGCCGAATCCGTGCCGAGGAAGAAACGCGTGTCGCCGGACGTGGCGGCAGCGCGCAGCGCCAGCCGGTGCTCCTCGCGCTTGGCGACGGGCAGGCAATAATAATGCGGCTTGATGCCGCCGACGAGGATGGCGTTGCGGTTGATGATGAGGTGGTGCGTGGTGATCGAGCCGGCAAGGTTCGCGCTCGACGCCTTGATGTAGTCGACGCCGTTCTTCGTCGTGACATGCTCCATAGTCACGCGCAGCTCCGGCAGGCGCCGGCGCAGCGGGTCGAGCACCGTCTCGATGAACACGGCCTCGCGGTCGAAGATATCGACCTCCGGCGTCGTCACCTCGCCGTGCACGCAGAGCGTCAGGCCGATCTCCGCCATGCGCTCCAGCACGGGCATCGCCTTTTCGATGTCGCGCACGCCGCCGTGCGAATTGGTCGTCGCGCCGGCCGGGTAGAGTTTTACCGCGCGGATCAGGCCGCTGCGGAAACCGGCTTCCACGTCGTCCGGGTCGGTGTGCTCGGTGAGGTAGAGTGTCATCAGCGGCTCGAAGCGGTCGCCTTTCGGCAGCGCGGCGAGGATGCGGTCGCGATAGGCGCCGGCATCGGCGGTGGTGACGACCGGCGGCACGAGGTTCGGCATGATGATCGCACGGGCGAAATGGCGGCTGGTATCGCCGATCACGCCTTCCAGCATGGCTCCGTCGCGCAGGTGCAGGTGCCAGTCGTCCGGCCGGCGGATGGTGAGTTCTGTGGTCATGGGCGTCACTTCCTATCTTCACGGCTGCGATAGCACCCGTGGCGACGAAGGACAATCGCCTCAGAAAAGGTCGAGATGAAGGTCGGCGGGCCGGGAATTCTCGAGGATGCGCTTTCCGTTCGGCAGGTCGTTGCCGTAGAGCTTCCACTGGATCTCGTCCGCCGGCAACGCATAGCCCAGCCAGCGCTGGCGCAGCCGTTCCTCCAGCACCTTGTAGGGCGGGCCGACGAAGATGGTGAAGTCGAAGACGCCGTCGAGCCTGTCCCAGGGCGCATCCCTGAAGAGCAGGTAATTGCCCTCCGCGAGGACGAAGCGCGTCTCCAGCGGGATCGCGCGGGCGGCGTTGACGGCAAGCTCGCGCGAGCGGTCGAAGACCGGCACCAGCACCTCGCCCTCGGCCCGCTTCAGCGCGTTGACGATATCGACGAAGCCGCGGCCGTCGAAGCTCTCCGGCACGCCCTTGCGCTGCAGGAGGCCGCGTTCGGCAAGGATGGCGTTATCCATGTGGAAGCCGTCCATCGGCAGGATCTCGGCGCTCTCGCCGCGGGCGAGGAGGTTTTCCCGCAGCGCCTCGGCAAGCGTCGACTTGCCGGCGGCCGGCGGGCCGGCGAGACCGACGAGGAAGCGGCGCGCGTTCCCCGCGCGCCGCTGGAGTGCATCCACGATCGTGGCAGGCGATATCATGCGGCGACGGCCTCCGAGGGCGCCTTTGCCCCGGTCATGAAGGCGACGGCGTCGGACATGGTGTAGTCCTTCGGGTTGATGACCGTCAACCGCCGGCCCAGCCGGTGGATATGTATACGGTCGGCCACCTCGAAGACATGCGGCATGTTGTGCGAGATGAGCACGATGGGGATGCCGCGCCGGCGCACGTCGAGGATGAGTTCCAGGACGCGCCGGCTTTCCTTGACGCCGAGCGCGGCCGTCGGTTCGTCGAGGATGATGACCTTGGAGCCGAAGGCGGCCGCGCGCGCCACCGCCACGCCCTGGCGCTGGCCGCCCGAGAGCGTTTCCACCGCCTGGTTGATGTTCTGGATCGTCATCAGGCCGAGCTCGGAGAGCTTGTCGCGGGCGAATTTCTCCATCGCGCCGCGGTCGAGCTTGCGCAGGACGCTGCCCATGATGCCGGGCTTCCTGATCTCGCGGCCGAGGAACATGTTGTCGGCGATCGACAGCGCCGGCGAGAGCGCGAGGTTCTGGTAGACGGTCTCGATGCCGGCCTTGCGCGCCTCGATGGGCGAGCGGAAGGTGACGGGCCTGCCTTCCAGCCTGATCTCGCCCTCGTCCGGCGTGATGGCGCCGGAGATCGCCTTGATCATGGAGGACTTGCCCGCGCCGTTGTCGCCGATCACGGCGAGGATTTCGCCGGGATAGAGGTCGAAATCCGCATTGTCGAGGGCGGTGACGCGGCCGTAGCGCTTGACGAGGCCGCGGGCGGAGAGAATGGGTTCCTGTGCCATCAGCCTGCTACCTTTCTGATCCACTGGTCGATTGCGACTGCCGAGATGATGAGGACGCCGATCAGGAGATAGGTCCATTGCGGGTCCGTGCCGACGAGGCGAAGGCCGAGCGAGAAGACGCCGACGATGAGCGCGCCGAACAGCATGCCGAGGATGGAGCCGCGCCCGCCGAAGAGCGAGATGCCGCCGATCACCACGGCGGTGATCGATTCGATATTGGCGAACTGGCCGGCGGTCGGGGAGACCGAGCCGATACGGCCGATGAGCGTCCAGCCCGCCAGCGCGCAGATGAGGCCGGAGAGCGTGTAGATCGAGACCAGCATGCGCTTGACGTTGACGCCGGCAAGCTCCGCCGCGTCCGGGTCGTCGCCGACCGCATAGACGTGCCGGCCCCAGGCCGTGTGGTTCAGCACGTACCAGAGCACCGCCACGAGCAGCACCATGGCGACGACGCCGTAGGTGAGGACCGCGTTTCCGAGGCGCAGGTTCTCGCCGAAAAGCTGGAGAAGCGGCGCCTGCGCGGAGATGTCCTGCGAGCGGATCGTCTCGTTGGCCGAATAGAGGAAGTTCGAGGCGAGGACGATCTGCCACATGCCGAGCGTGACGATGAAGGGCGGCAGCTTCATGCGAGCGACGAGGATGCCGTTGATATAGCCGCAGAGCGCCCCGCAGGCGAAGCCGCAGAGCACGGCGAGCGACGGCGGCAGGCCGTAGCGGAAGGTGAACTGGCCCATGACGACCGAGGTCAGCACCATGATCGCGCCGACCGAGAGGTCGATGCCGGCCGTCAGGATCACCAGCGTCTGCGCCGCGCCGACGATGCCGGTGATGGCCACCTGCTGGAGGATGAGCGTCAGCGTGAAGGCGGAGAAGAACTTGCCGCCGAGCAGGACGCCGAACACAGCCACCGAAATGACGAGCACGATGAGCGGCACGGCAGAAGGACTGCCGTGGAGGAAATGCTGGAATTTCTGGATGGGTGTCTTGTCGTGGGTATCGAAGGACGCGACCTGCGTGGAACTGCCGGTCAGCACCTTCTCGAATTCCTGCGCAGGTTGCGAACCCTGCGGGGGCTGCGAGCCCTGCGGGGGCTGCGAGGCCGTCGTTGTCTCGCTCATGATCCTGTTCCTCCCCTTCCGTTTGCCGACCGTCGCGGCATCTGCGGATGAAATGATACACGGACGCATCGCCGGTGCCGCTTTGCGCGCACCCGCCGCGTCATGCGGCCACTCCTCCCCTTGCGGAAGGATGCGGCCCGCCGCCGTCCCCCGCCCTGGAAAGGTGCCCACGTCTATTCGCGATTGTCAAAACAAAGGGTGCGTTTGCCGGGCCGTTCGCCCGCGCCACCCGATCCGTCCGTGGCGGATGGCCGGCCCGGTCATGCCGGGCCGGCGCTTCAGGGCATCAGCCCCAGCACTTGTCCTTGCCGGTCTTGGTGTCGATGGATTCGACGCCGGCGGCCGGCTTGTCGGTCACGAGCGCGACGCCCGTGTCGAAGAAGTTCTTGCCTTCGGTGGCCTGCGGCTTCTCGCCGGTGTCGGCGAACTTCTTGATGGCCTCGATGCCGAGCGCCGCCATCATCAGCGGATACTGCTGCGAGGTCGCGCCGATGACGCCGTCGATGACGTTCTGCACGCCCGGGCAACCGCCGTCGACCGACACGATCAGCACGTCCTTCTCCTTGCCGACGGCCTTCAGCGCTTCATAGGCGCCGGCAGCGGCCGGTTCGTTGATGGTGTGCACGACGTTGATGGACGGATCCTTCTGCAGGAGGTTTTCCATGGCGGTGCGCCCGCCTTCCTCGTTGCCGTTGGTCACGTCGTGGCCGACGATGCGCGGATCGTCCTCGTCGCCGATCTTGTTGATGTCCTTCACGTCGATGCCGAAGCCCTTCATGAAGCCCTGGTCGCGCAGGACGTCGACGGTCGGCTGGCTCGGCGTCAGGTCGAGGAAGGCGACCCTGGCGTCCTTGGCGGCATCGCCCAGCGTGGCGGCGGCCCACTTGCCGATCAGTTCGCCGGCCAGCAGGTTGTCGGTGGCGAACGTCATGTCGGCGGCGTCGATCGGCTCGAGCGGCGTGTCGAGGGCGATGACGAGCAGGCCCGCGTCACGCGCCTTCTGGACCGTCGGGACGATGCCCTTCGTGTCGGAGGCGGTGATCAGGATACCCTTGGCGCCGTCGGCGATGCAGGTCTCGATGGCGGCGACCTGGCTTTCCGAATCACCGTCGATCTTGCCGGCATAGGCCTTCAGCGTGACGCCGAGTTCCTTGGCTTTCGCCTCGGCGCCTTCCTTCATCTTGACGAAGAAGGGATTGGTATCGGTCTTGGTGATGAGGCAGGCGCTGACATCGGCGGCCGAAACCGGCGAGGCAAAGGCCACGCCAAGCGCGAGCGCGCCGAGAGCGGCGGAAACGATGGTCTTCTTCATGTGATCCTCCCAAGGACAAAACGGGATGCGCCCCTCTCCTGGGGCCATCCGGTCGCAGGGGCCGCAGGTCTCCTCCTGCCGTCCGTGCTTCCGGGGATAAAAAGAGCACCAAAGGAAATGCCTGTCAATAAATAAATCGAGTTGAATTATTAATTCGATGTGGCATGCTTTCACGAAACAGGGGCGAAAAGCCCGGGCTGTGACGTTTCCGGTGGAAGAGGCGGATGCCAGCCAATAAAAGACCGAAGGGGCGCCGGACGCCCGGACGGCACGGGAGGAGACGATGACGAAGAATGCCGCGACGGCACCCGCCGCGACGGCCGAAATCCTCGACCCGAGCGGGGGCGCCAACCAGGTGCGCGTGCGCGCCTACAACGAGCGCCTCGTCATGTCGCTGGTGCGCCGGCACGGCAGCCTTTCCAAGGCCGACATCGCCCGGCGCAGCGGCCTTTCCGCCCAGACCGTCACCGTCATCATGCGCGCGCTGGAGGCCGAGGGGCTGCTGACGCGCGGCGAGCCGATGCGCGGCCGGGTCGGCCAGCCCTCCGTGCCGATGCGGCTCAACCCGGACGCCGTCTATTCGCTCGGCCTGAAGATCGGCCGGCGCAGCGCCGACCTCGTCCTC
The DNA here is from genome assembly GCF_014203155.1 of Shinella fusca. Lineage (GTDB taxonomy): Bacteria > Pseudomonadota > Alphaproteobacteria > Rhizobiales > Rhizobiaceae > Shinella > Shinella fusca. The sequence continues at coordinate 114,681 of NZ_JACHIK010000007.1, read as the reverse complement.
ATGGACTTCGTCGGCGGCATCCGCCGGCGGGTACGCCGCAGCTTCTCCCATCCCATGCCCGGCCCGCTGCTCGCCTTCGTGGAAGATGGCCTTGCCGAGCTGGAGGCCTCGATCACGCCGGAAGAGCGCGGCCGCATCGCCGGCCTCGGCGTCGCCGCGCCCTTCGAGCTGTGGAGCTGGGCGAGCGAGGTCGGCGCGCCGCAGGCCGAGATGGACCAGTGGCGCGGCTTCGATCTCGAAGCGGAAATCGCCGCGCGCGTGCCCTATCCGGTGGTGCTGCAGAACGACGCGACGAGTGCCTGCGCGGCCGAGCTCGTCTTCGGCCGCGGCCCGCAATATCCCGATTTTCTCTATCTCTTCATCGGCTCCTTCATCGGCGGCGGCGTGGTGCTCAATTCGGCGCTCTTCACCGGCCGCACCGGCACGGCCGGCGCCATCGGCCCGCTGCCCGTACAGGGCCGCGACGGCCAGACGGTGCAGCTCCTCAAGATCGCCTCGATCTATCGGCTGGAAAACCTCCTGCGCGAGCACGGCATCGATCCCAAGCCGCTCTGGTACTCGCCCGACGACTGGATCGATTTCGGCGTGCCGCTGGAACTGTGGATCGAGGACAGCGCCGCCGCGCTCGCCCAGGCCGTCGTCGCCTCCGCCTCGGTCATCGACTTTTCCGCCGTCGTCATCGACGGCGGCTTTCCCGGCTGGGTGCGCGAGCGGGTCGTCGCGGCGACGCAGGCCGCCATCGCCCGGCTCGACCTGCAGGGCGTCACCCTGCCGGAGGTCATCGAGGGCGCGGTCGGCAGCAGCGCCCGCTCGATCGGCGGGGCGAGCCTGCCGCTCTTCTCCCGCTATCTTCCGGACCAGAACGTCCTCTTCAAGGAGCTTGCCTAATGCTGAAAGGGATCGATCCCATCCTGAGCCCCGAACTGCTCGCCACGCTGCGCGCCATGGGCCACGGCGACGAGATCGCCATCGTCGACGGCAACTATCCCGGCGTCGAGCATGCCCGTAGGCTGATCCGCCTCGACGGTGTGACGCTGCTTCCCGTGCTGAACGCCATCCTCTCGGTGATGCCCGTCGACGATTTCGTCGAGGAGGCGATCTTCCGCTCCACCTTCCGCCAGGAGCGTGACCGGCTGGAGCCCGTCCACCGCGAGATGATCGACTGCTGCGCCCGCCACGAACCGGACCGCAATGTCGTGCCCCTCGTCGGCGCGGATTTCTACAACCGCGTGCGCGCCGCCCATACGCTGGTGCAGACAAGCGAGCCGCGGCTCTACGCCAACATCATCCTGCGCAAGGGCGTGATCTACCCCTGACGCCAGCGGCGGCGTGCCGTGCGGTGTGGATCCTCGGGTCAAGCCCGAGGATGACGAAAGAAGAAAGGTATGGCGGACGGAAGCAGCGGTTCCGCATGCTGTCGCTTGATGCACGGGCAGCCTCTCCCCCTCTCCGTCATCCTCGGGCTTGACCCGAGGATCCACGCCCCACGGCACACCACCGCCCTATTCCATCCGGGACACTTGAACGCGGCCGGGCGGCGTGGTTGTCTCGCGCGACGGGCAGAAGGAGAGACGGATGCGGGTTCTGGTGGTGGAAAACGACAGGGTGACGCTGCTCGGGCAGATCGGCATCGCCCTTGACGAAGCGGGCGCCGAACTCGACATCTGCCGCCCCCATGCGGGCGAGGCCCTGCCGGCGGACGATGCCGGCCACGACGCCATCGTCGTCATGGGCGGGCCGCAGAATGCCCGCGACGACGAGCGCCATGCCTATCTGCCGGCGCTCGCCGCGCTGATGCGCCGCTTCGGCGATGCCGACAAGTCGGTGCTCGGCGTCTGCCTCGGCAGCCAGTTGCTGGCCCGGGCCTACGGCGCGGAGAACCTGATCGGCGCGGCGCCGGAATTCGGCTGGTGCAGCGTCGCCCTGACGCCGGACGGCGCGGGCGATCCCGTCCTGTCGGCCGCCGCCGGCGCCTTCCCGATCTTCCAGTGGCACAGCGACACCTTCACCCTGCCCGAGGGCGCCGTGCGTCTTGCCGCGAACCCGGCGGCGGAGAACCAGGCGTTCCGCATCGGCCGCGCCGTCTACGGCACGCAGTTCCATTTCGAGGCGAGCCGCCCGGTGGTCGACGAATGGGCGCGGACCTTCCCCGCCGTAATGGCCGAGACTGCGCCCGGCTGGATCGACCAGCGCGAAATCCACGCCGCCGAAATGGGCCCGGCGGCCGACGCCACCGGCCTTGCGCTCGCCCGCGCCTGGGTGGCGACCATCGCCGCCGGCAAGGCCCGCCGCGTCGCCTAGACCATCGCGGCGAACCGCGCCGCAGCGGCATGCAGCACCTCCGGCGCAAAGCCGGAAAAGCCGACGACGAGGCCCTGCCGCGCCGGCCCGGTGACCGCCATGGCCGACAGCGCCCGCGCGCCGAGCCCCGCCATCCGCGCCATCTCCACCGCAGCCACGTCATCGAGCGCGGCGGGCAGGCCGGCGACGAGGTGGAGGCCCTGGTCCGGCACGTCCACCGTGAGGTCTCCCGCCGTCCTGAGCCCGGCCACCAGCGCATCGCGCGCGGCTTCGGCGCGCCGCCGCGCCCGGCGCAGATGGGCGGCGAAATGGCCCTCGCGGAGAAGATCGGCCAGCGCCGCCTCGGGCAGGGTCGGCGGGCCGCGGTCGCTGCGCGCGCGCAGCGCCACGAGCGGTTCGAGCAGCGCGTCGGGAATCACGGCATAGCCGAGCCGCAGGCCGGGGAAGAGCACCTTGGAGAAGGTACCGAGATAGACGACCCGGCCGCTGCCGTCCATGCCCTGCATGGCGGCGAGCGGCGGGCCGGCGAAGCGGAACTCGCTGTCGTAGTCGTCCTCGACGATCCAGCCGCCCGTCTCGCGCGCCCAGTCGATGAGGGCGAGGCGCCGGCGCATGCTCATCGTCACGCCGAGCGGGAACTGGTGCGAGGGCGTGACATAGACGGCGCGCGCGCCGGGCACCGCCTTCGCGATATCCGCCCCCTCGCCGTCCACGGCAAGGCCCGAGACGGCAAGGCCGCTGCCCAAAAAGGCGGCGCGGGCGCTCGGATAGCAGGGATCCTCGATCATCACCCGGTCGCCGGGGGAAAGCGCCGTGCGGATGAAGAGGTCGATGCCCTGCTGCGTGCCGGTGGTGACGACCACCGAGCGCGCCTCGCAGCGCACGCCCCGCGCCTGCCGCAGATAGGCCGCGACCGCCTCGCGCAGGCCCGCGCCGCCGCGCGGGTCGCCATAGGAGAAATGCTCCGGCCCCGGACGGGCGAGGTGGCGCGCCAGCAGCGTGCGGAAGAGGCCGAGCGTACGCGCATCGGCCATGGCGACGCCGAGCGTGCCCGGCAGCGGCGGCCTCGGTGCCGCGCTTTCCGCAGCAATGGGCGCGGCCGGCTTCAGGCTGGGCACGCGGTCGGCGACGAAGGTGCCGGCGCCGGTGCGCGCAACGGCGTAGCCCTCGGCGATCAGCGTCTCGAAGGCGGCGACCACGCTGCCGCGCGAGACCTTCAGCCGCCGGGCGAGATCGCGCGTCGGCGGCAGCTTGCTGCCGGGCGGCACCGCGCCCGTCTCGATCAGCCGCCGCAGTTCCCGGTAGAGCGCCGGCGTGCGCCCGCCCGCTTCGGGCAGCACGGGCACGAGCGCCGACCAATCCGGACGATTGGTCCGGATTTTTTCATCATTATTGGTGCTTTTCCGATCCAATGCCATGGCGCACCATGGCGGCACCGTTCGAGAAAGGCAAGCCCCGCATGACCGCCGATACCGCCTACCCCGTCACCCCGCGCAACCGCGTCAAGCGCCTCCACGAGCGCGCCAGCTACGACCGCGCCGCCGTCCACGCCGTCCTCGATGCCGCCATGCTCTGCCATGTCGCCTATGTCATCGACGGCCAGCCCTATGCGACACCGACGCTGTTCTGGCGCCGGGGCGACACGCTCTACTGGCACGGCTCGTCCGCCAGCCGCATGCTGCGGCATTTGAAAGCCGGCACGCCCGCCTGCCTCACCGTCGCCCATCTCGACGGGCTGGTGCTTGCCCGCTCCGGCTTCAACCATTCGGCCAACTACCGCTCCGCCATGTGCTTCGGCACGGCGCGGCTGGTGGAGGACCCGGAGGAAAAGATCGAGGCGATGCGCGACGTCGTCGACCGCTTCTATCCCGGCCGCAGCGCGCTCCTGCGCCCGCTGACGACGCAGGAGGCGAAGGCGACCACGATCATCGAAATGCCCATCGAGGAGGCGGCCGCCAAGGTGCGTGCCAAGGGCGTCGGCGACGACGAGGACGATTTCGCCCTGCCGATCTGGGCCGGCGTCATTCCGGTGACGACCGTGCTCGGCGCGGCCGAGACCTGTCCGCGGCTCGTCGACGGCGTCGGGAAGCCGCAAACGCTGTCGATCTTCCCCGAGGGCGGGCGGCTCGACGCGGCCTTGCGGGAAGGCCAGCGCCTCTACGAAGAGCCCTGATTACTGGATGGGACGCGGGATCGGGATCGGCACGATGGCCGGCAGGCCGACCGCCGCGTCCATCGCCATGCCGGCGGCAAGGCCCGCATCGTCCGCCCCGGCGGAGAAGGCGAGCGCCGTCGACGTGCCGCCGTTGCCGCGATAGGTCGCTTCCGCCTCGGACGCGGGCGAATCGCTCGCCAGCACCGCGCTGCACGCCTTCGGCAGGTCGGAGAGCGTGACGAAATGCGGCTTGACGGGCTTGGCGTCCTTCTTCGGCTTGGGCTTTGCCCAGGGCTCCTTGGTGAACCACCAGGCGAGCGAGGCGTCGCAGCCGTCGCCCGGCGGCACCTTGGCCTGCGGCTTGCAGCCGGCCGCGCCCTCCGGGCACTTGATGCGGATGTGGAAATGCTCGTCGTGGCCGTAGATCGGCCGCACCTTGCCGAGTGCCGAGCGGTCGCCCCGCCAGGTCTCGCAGAGCTTCTTCTTGATCGCCGGATTGACGAAGACGCGCTCGACCTCAGGATAGCTCGCCGCCATCATGACGAGGCGCGCGCGGGTCTCGGTCCAGCGGCGCGGATCGACAGTCAGGAACTTGCTCTTGTCGAGCATGGAGGTGAAGGGCAGCGCCTCCCGCTCGGCGGCGGACATGCGATGGTCCGGCATCGGCGTGAACCAGATGTCGGCATCGAGCCCGACCTGGTGGGAGGCATGGCCGTTCAGCATCGGCCCGCCGCGCGGTTGGGAGATGTCGCCGAGGAGAAGCCCCGGCCAGCCGATCTTGCTGCGCGCATCCTGCGAGAACCGCTCGATGAGCGCGATCATGGCCGGGTGTCCCCAGCGGCGGTTGCGCGAAAGGCGCATCGCCTGCCAGGTCGGCCCGTCCGTGGGGATCGCCACGGCACCGGCGATGCAGCCCCTTGCATAGGAGCCGTAGGGGCTCGTGACCATCTTCGCCGGCAGGCGCTGGGCGCCGAAGAGCTCCCTGGCGGGACGCTCCTCTGCCGCAAGCGGGCTTGCGAGAGTCGCGAGCGCCAGGGCGGCGGCAAGAGAGGTTTTCAGGCGGGAAAGGGGAAGATGCGCAGGCATTGTCCGGTCTCGAAAGTCGCAATCGTTGCGAAAGGTTAAAGGATCATCCTTTCGCAGTCGTGAATCGGCCCCCATAGGTGCGGCAAAAACCGCCGCTTTGATGGCAGGCTGTCAATTGCCCGGATTTTGCCTATTCTCTCGCCCATGCTTCGGCATGGCAACGAAAGGGAACGGGCATATGCAGGCAGCCTTCGCAAGAGTCGTATTCGCGGTCGCCCTCGGGCTTTGCGCCACGGGGGCACAGGGCGCAAGGGCCGAGGATGCGGCGCCCGTCTGGCGCACCGGCATTTCCACGATCGGCGAATTGAAACACCCGGACGGCTTTGCCCATTTCGACTATGCCAATCCCGACGCGCCGAAGGGCGGCGAGCTGAAGCTTTCGGAAACCGGCACCTACGACACGTTCAACCCGGTCCTCGCCAAGGGCGAGGCGGCGACGGGCGTGACCTCGCTCGTCTTCGACACGCTGCTGAAATCGGCCGAGGACGAGATCACCGCCGCCTACGGCCTGCTCGCCGAGGGCGTTTCCTATCCCGACGACATCTCCTCCGCCACCTTCCGCCTCAGGGCGGAGGCGAAATGGGCGGACGGCCAGCCGGTGACACCCGAGGACGTCGTCTATTCCTTCGACATGGTGAAGGCGCACAATCCGCTCTTCGCCAACTATTACCGCCACGTCGTTTCGGCCGAAAAGACCGGCGAGCGCGACGTCACCTTCCGCTTCGACGAGACGAACAACCACGAGCTGCCCAATATCCTCGGCCAGTTCCCGATCATCCCGAAACACTGGTGGGAGGGCACCGACGCCAAGGGCAACAAGCGCGATATCGCCCGCACGACGCTGGAGCCGGTGATGGGCTCCGGGCCGTACAGGATCGCCTCCTTCCAGGCCGGCGGCTCCATCCGCTTCGAGCTGCGCGACGACTACTGGGGCAAGGACCTCAACGTGAATGTCGGCCAGAACAATTTCGGCACGATCACCTATACGTTCTTCGGTGACAAGAACGTGGAGTTCGAGGCCTTCCGCGCCGGAAACGTCGATTTCTACCAGGACAACAGCGCCAGCCACTGGGCGACGGCCTATGATTTCCCGGCCATGCAGGACGGGCGCGTGGTGCGCGAGCAGATCGAGAACCCGCGCCGCGCCACCGGCGTCATGCAGGCCTTCGTGCCGAACCTCCGGCGCGAGCAGTTCAAGGACCAGCGCGTGCGCGAGGCGCTGAACTACGCCTTCGATTTCGAGGACCTCAACCGCAACCTCGCCCACAACGCCTACCAGCGCGTCGACAGTTATTTCTGGGGTACGGAGCTCGCCTCTTCCGGCCTGCCGGAGGGCCGCGAGAAGGAAATCCTCGAAGGGCTGAAGGACAAGGTCCCCGCCGAGGTCTTCACGACGCCCTACACAAACCCCGTCAACGGCGACCCGCAGAAGGTGCGCGAGAACCTGCGCAAGGCGCTCACGCTCTTCAAGGAGGCCGGCTACGAGCTCAAGGGCAACAAGCTGGTGGAGACGAAGACGGGCAAACCCTTCGGCTTCGAGATCCTGCTCTCCAATCCCTCCTTCGAGCGGACGGTGACGCCCTTCGTCAACAGCGTGAAGAAGATCGGCATCGACGCGCGCATCCGCACGGTCGACGCCTCGCAATACACCAACCGCGTGCGCAGCTTCGACTACGACATGATCTACGGCATCTGGGCGCAGTCGCTGGTGCCCGGCAACGAGCAGAGCGACTACTGGGGCTCGTCCTCGGTCGGGCAGGAAGGCTCGAAGAACTATGCCGGCATCGCCGATCCGGCCATCGACGAGCTGATCAAGAAGATCGTCTTCGCGCCGAACCGCGACGAGCTGGTGGCGACGACCCGGGCGCTCGACCGCGTGCTCCTCGCCCACCACTACGTCATCCCGCTCTTCTATTCCAAGACGATCAACATCGCCTACTGGAAGCAGCTCGCCCGGCCGCAGGAACTGCCCTATTACGGGCTCGGCTTCCCGGATGTCTGGTGGTCGAAGAACGCCGGCAAATGAGCCGGGGCTTGCGCCGTGCGGCGTCCTCGGCTCCATATGGGCGGGAACGAATCACCGCCGCGCGCGGCGGCAGAACGGAAGGGTTGGGCTTGACCGACAGGACTGGGCCAAGACGGAAAGACCGGCGGCACGCGCCGGCGGGCGGGCGCTGATGGGCGCCTATATCCTGCGCCGCCTGCTGCTGATGATCCCGACGATCTTCGGCATCATGGCGATCTCCTTCGCCATCGTGCAGTTCGCACCGGGCGGCCCCGTCGAGCAGGTCATCGCCGACCTCACCAGCCAGGGCTCCGGCGACCGGCTCTCCGGCGGCACGGACATGACGCAGGAGACCGGAGGCGACGGCGCCTATCGCGGCGCGCGCGGCCTCGATCCCGAATTCATCGCCAAGCTGGAAAAGCAGTTCGGCTTCGACAAGCCGCCGCTCGAGCGCTTCCTGACGATGATGTGGGACTATATGCGCTTCGACTTCGGCGAGAGCTTCTTCCGCAATACCTCGGTGGTCGACCTCATCGCGCAGAAAATGCCGGTCTCCATCTCGCTCGGCGTGTGGATCCTCATCTTCTCCTATGCCATCTCCATTCCGCTCGGCATCAAGAAGGCGGTGAAGGACGGCTCGGCCTTCGACGTGTGGACCTCCGGCATCATCATCGTCGGCTATGCCGTGCCGAGCTTCCTTTTCGGCATCCTTCTGATCGTGCTCTTCGCCGGTGGCTCGTTCCTCGACTGGTTCCCGCTGCGCGGTATCGTCTCGGACAATTTCGACAGCCTTTCCTGGTGGCAGAAGCCGCTCGACTACATGTGGCACATGACGCTGCCGCTGATCACGCTGCTGCTCTCCGCCTTCGCGACGACGACGCTTCTGACGAAGAACTCCTTCATCGACGAGATCAAGAAGCAGTATGTGACGACGGCGCGCGCGAAAGGCCTCACCGAGAGCCAGGTGCTCTACCGCCATGTCTTCCGCAACGCCATGCTGATCATCATCGCCGGCTTTCCGGGCGCCTTCATCTCGGCCTTCTTCACCGGCTCGCTGCTCATCGAATATATCTTCTCGCTCGACGGGCTCGGCCGGCTCGGCTACGATTCCATCGTCCGGCGCGACTATCCGATCGTCTTCGCCACGCTCTTCATCTTCTCGCTGATGGGCCTCGTCGTCTCCCTCGTCTCCGACCTCATCTATACCTGGGTCGACCCGCGCATCGACTTCGAGCGGAGGGACGTGTGATGAGCGCCGTCACGGACACGCCCCCCGTCGCTCCCCCGCGGAAGGGCCTGCTCTCGCCGACCAACAGGCGGCGCTGGGAGAATTTCCGGGCGAACCGGCGCGGCTACTGGTCGCTGTGGATCTTCCTCGTCATCTTCGTCCTCAGCCTCTTTGCCGAATTCATCGCCAACGACCGGCCGATCCTCGCCTCCTACAAGGGCGAGCTGCTCTTTCCCGTCGTGATCGACTATCCGGAGGAAAAGTTCGGCGGGTTCCTCGCCGAGACCGACTACCGCTCCGATTTCATCACCGACGAGATCGAGGCGAACGGCTGGATGATCTGGCCGCCGATCCGCTATTCCTACAGCACCACCAATTCCAACATCCCCCATTCCGCGCCGACGCCGCCCTTCTGGCTGATGGGCGGAGAAGAGCGTTGCGCCGGCTATCCGGACGGTGCGGCGGATCCCAACTGCAACTGGCACAACCTCAACTGGCTGGGCACCGATGACCAGGCGCGCGACGTTCTCGCCCGCGTCATCTACGGCTTCCGTATCTCGGTGCTCTTCGGCCTGGCACTGACGATCTGCTCGGCGGTCGTCGGGGTTTCGGCCGGCGCCGTGCAGGGCTATTTCGGCGGCTGGACGGACCTCCTGATGCAGCGCTTCATCGAGATATGGTCCTCGATGCCGGTGCTTTACATCCTCCTCATCATCGCCGCCATCCTGCCGCCCGGCTTCTGGATCCTGCTCGGCATCATGCTGCTCTTCTCCTGGGTCGGCTTCGTCGGCGTGGTGCGCGCGGAATTTTTGCGCGCACGCAACTTCGAGTATGTCAGGGCGGCGCGGGCGCTCGGCGTCGGCAATGCGACGATCATGACGCGGCACCTCTTGCCGAATGCCATGGTCGCCACCCTCACCTTCCTGCCCTTCATCCTCTCCGGCTCGATCACCACGCTGACCTCGCTCGATTTCCTCGGCTTCGGCATGCCGCCGGGCTCGCCGTCGCTCGGCGAGCTGATCGCGCAGGGCAAGGAGAACCTCCAGGCGCCGTGGCTCGGCCTTACCGCCTTCGTCGTCATGTCCCTCATGCTGTCGCTGCTGATCTTCGTCGGCGAGGCGACGCGCGACGCCTTCGATCCGAGGAAGACCTTCCGGTGAGCGCTCCCGAAACCATCCTCTCCGTCCGCGATCTCTCCGTCGCCTTCCATCAGGGCGGCAACACGTCGCTCGCCGTCGACCGCGTCTCCTTCGACATCCGGCGCGGCGAGGTCGTGGCGCTGGTCGGCGAATCGGGCTCCGGCAAGTCGGTGACGGCGAACTCGATCCTGAAGCTCCTTCCCTATCCCGCCGCTAGCCACCCCTCCGGCGAGATCGTCTTCAACGGCAGGGACCTCCTTTCCGCCTCCGATGCCGAGCTGCGCGCGGTGCGCGGCAACGACATCACCATGATCTTCCAGGAGCCGATGACCTCGCTCAATCCGCTGCACTCCATCGAGCGGCAGATCGGCGAGATCCTGAAGCTCCACCAGGACATCGAGGGCCCCGCCGCGCGCGTGAAAATCCTCGAACTGCTCAACCAGGTCGGCATCCGCGAGCCGGAAAAGCGGCTCGCCGCCTATCCGCACGAGCTTTCCGGCGGCCAGCGCCAGCGCGTGATGATCGCGATGGCGCTCGCCAACCGCCCGGAACTGCTGATCGCCGACGAGCCGACCACGGCGCTCGACGTCACCGTGCAGGCGCAGATCCTCGAACTCCTGAAAAACCTCAAGGAAGAGCACGGCATGTCCATGCTCTTCATCACCCACGACCTCGGCATCGTGCGCAAGTTCGCCGACCGGGTCTGCGTGATGACCAGGGGGCAGATCGTCGAGACCGGCCCGGTCGAGGAGATCTTCACCAACCCGCAGCACGCCTATACGCGCCACCTGCTCGCCGCCGAGCCGAAGGGCGCGCCGCGGCCCGCGGACGACAGCCAGCCCGTCGTCATCGAGGCGGAGGACGTGAAGGTCTGGTTCCCGATCAAGGCCGGTTTTCTCCGCCGCGTGGTGGAGCATGTGAAGGCCGTCGACGGCATCGACCTCAAGCTGCGCGCCGGCCACACGCTCGGCGTCGTCGGCGAATCGGGCTCCGGCAAGACGACGCTCGGCCTTGCGCTGACGCGGCTCATCTCCTCGAAGGGCCGCATCGCCTTCGTCGGGCAGGACATCGCCGGGCGCACCTTCGCCGAGATGCGGCCCTTGCGCCGGCGCATGCAGATCGTCTTCCAGGACCCCTACGGCTCGCTCTCCCCGCGCATGTCCGTCGCCGACATCGTCGCGGAGGGCCTGAAGATCCACGAGCCGTCGCTTTCCGAGGCCGAGCGCGACCATCGCGTCGCCGCCGCGCTGGAGGAAACCGGCCTCGACCCTTCGACAAGGTGGCGCTACCCGCACGAATTCTCCGGCGGCCAGCGCCAGCGCATCGCGATCGCTCGCGCCATGGTGCTGAAGCCCGAATTCGTCATGCTGGACGAGCCGACCTCCGCGCTCGACATGAGCGTGCAGGCGCAGGTCGTCGAGCTCCTGCGCGACCTTCAGGCGAAGCATAACCTCGCCTATCTCTTCATCAGCCACGACCTCAAGGTCGTGCGCGCGCTCGCCAACGACATCATCGTCATGCGCAGCGGGCGCGTGGTGGAGAAGGGACCGGCAAACGACATCATCGAGCGGCCGGGCGAAGCCTACACGAAGGCCCTGATGGCCGCCGCCTTCAACCTCGAAGCCGTCCGCAGCGAGACGATCAGCCAATAGCAGCAGGAACCAGCATGCCGACGAAAAGCCCGGTCATCATCGATCTCAAATTCGACCAGGAACAGGTCGCCGCCGCCCTCAAGGGCGCCTTCCCGGACCGCGAGGTGATCAACCTCCTCCATCCGGCAAGCCGCAACCGCGACCTTTCCGGCATCGATTATGCCGTGGTCTGGAAGCCGGGCGCCGACCTCTTCTCCCGGGCGAAGGACCTGAAGGTCGTCTTTTCCGGCGGCGCGGGCGTCGACCATGTGCTGACGCTGCCCGGCCTGCCGGACGTGCCGCTGGTGCGCTTCGTCGATCCCTCCCTGACGACGCGCATGAGCGAGTGGGTCGCCCTGCAATGCCTCCTGCACCTGCGCCAGCACCGGGCCTACGAGGCGCAGCGGCAAAAGCGCGTCTGGCGCGAGCTCGCCCAGCCGGAGGCGAAGGAGTTCACCATCGGCATCATGGGCTTCGGCGTGCTCGGGCAGGATGCGGCGGCCAAGCTGAAGACGCTCGGCTTCAACGTCATCGGCTGGTCGAAGAGCGGCCGCAAGGTCGAGGGTTTCGAGACCTATGATGAAAACGGGCTCGACGCCTTCCTGGCGAAGACCGACATCCTCGTCGGCCTGCTGCCGCTGACGCCGGAAACGAAGGGCATCTTCAACACGGGCCTCTTCACCCGCCTTTCCCGCAAGGGCCCCTTCGGCGCGCCGGTCTTCGTCAACGGCGGGCGCGGCGGCAGCCAGGTGGAGGCCGACATCGTCGCGAGCCTCAACGACGGCACGCTGCACGGCGCCTCGCTCGACGTCTTCGAGCAGGAGCCGCTGCCGCTCGAAAGCCCGCTCTGGTCGATGGACAAGGCGTTCCTGACGCCGCATGCCGCGGCCGCCTCCGACGTCGGGGCGCTCTTCCGCCATGTCGGCGAGCAGATCGAGCGGCTGGAAAGCGGCAAGCCGCTGGAATATCTCGTCGACCGCAGCGCGGGTTACTGAGACGTTCAGGGCCGGCGATAGCCCGTCGGCTGCTCGTAGAGCCAGCCGATGCGCGCGATGGCGGCGTCGAGGTTCTCGCGCGCCACGCTCATCGTGTGGCCGTTGGCGTGGACGATGGTCGCCTCGTCCTCCATGATCGCCACATGCCCCTTCCAGAAGACGAGGTCGCCGCGATGCAGCTCGCCCCGTTCGATGGGCGTGCCGAGGCCGGCGGCCTGCATGTCGGAATCGCGTGGCGCCGTGCGGCCCGTCATCATCATGGAAAGCTGCACCAGGGCCGAGCAGTCGATCCCGAAGCCCGAGCGCCCGCCCCACAGATAGGGCGTCTCGATGAAACGGGTGGCGACGGAGACGTAGTCCTCGCTCGCCGGCGCGCCGGCCGGTAGGCAATGGCCGGCGACGACCGACCGGCCGCCCTCGAGCGTGAGGTAGCGCGTCCCGCGCGTCTCGCTCTCGCCGACAACCGTTAGCCGGCTTCCGATCGACAAGGCGAAGGCGGCGGGGGTGCGCAGGTCCGCGCCCGTATAGGCGAAGGTGCGGGGGACGGCGACGACATGGGTCGGCGCGCCCGTCCCGGACGCCAGCGCCGTCTCGCGGACATAGCCGACATAGCCGTCGAAGGCGGATTTCACCCAGGCCCAGCCGTCCGTCCGGTCGAGCACGGTGACGCTCTCGCCGAACAACACCTGCGTGTCGATGCCGGCCGCCTCGTCAGGCCGGGGCCGCAGCGGCACGACGGGCTCCGAGACCGTTGCCGGCGTGCCGGAGACGTAGCGGGCGGCGTCGACGGTGCCGCGCAGGGCCTCCTCGGCGAGGTCGGGGCGGTAGGCATTGAGGCGGCGGTCTGGCAAGGCGGTCATGGTCTTCTCACGGAGCGAGCTTGCGGCCTCCGGCGATGATGAGGTCGCCGAGGCGTTCGAGATAGAGCGCGCCGTCCACGGTGCGCTTGATGACGACGTTGCGCCGGTCGCGCTCGTCGCGCATCCGCGTCACCAGCCCCTGCTCGCCCATCGTGTCGAGCGCGCGGGTGATGACCGGCTTGGTGACGCCGAGCCTGGCGGCCAGCCCCCGCACGGTATGCGGCGGCGGCACGAGGTAGATTTCCAGGAGGATGGCAAGCTGGCGCAGCGTCAGGTCGCGCCCGTCCTCGTGGACCTGCTGCAGCGTCACCTCATGCCAGAGGCCGAGCGCCTGCGATGGGGTGAGATCTACCGGCACGGCTCCTCCGGGCAAATGGCTGTCGTTACGCTACCGTATCGTTCGTCCGAAGGAAAGCGTCCCGTCAGGCGGTCGCCTTGCGCAGGTGGTGGTAGAGCGCGCGGATCGCCTGCGCCTCGCCGCCGACCGGCGAATGCGGCCGCTCGGCCTGTGCCCAGGCATAGATGTCGAAATGCACCCAGCGCCGGTTGCGCGTGACGAAGCGCTTCAAGAACAGCGCCGCGGTGATCGAGCCGGCCATGCCGCCTGCGGGCGCGTTGGTGAGGTCGGCGATGCGGGCGGAGACGTCCTTGTCGTAGCCGGCATAGAGCGGCATGCGCCACATCGGGTCGTCCACCGAAAGGCTCGCCTCGGCAAGGTCGTGCGCAAGGTCGTCGTCGTCGGTGAAGAAGGGCGGCAGGTCCGGGCCGAGCGCGACGCGCGCCGCACCCGTCAGCGTCGCCATGTCGACGATGAGGTCCGCTTCCTCCTCGTCCGCATAGGCGAGCGCGTCGGCAAGGATCAGCCGGCCCTCGGCGTCGGTGTTGTCGATCTGCACGGTGAGGCCCTTGCGGCTCCTATAGATGTCGCCGGGGCGGAAGGCGTTCGCCGAGATGGAATTCTCGACGACGGGTACGAGGACCCGCAGGTCCACCTTCAGCTTGGCGTCCATGATCATCAGGGCGAGGCCCATGACGTTCGCCGCCCCGCCCATGTCCTTCTTCATCAGCAGCATGGAAGAGGCGGGCTTGATGTCGAGGCCACCAGTATCGAAGGTCACGCCCTTGCCGACGAGCGTCACGCGCTTGTGGCCCTTCTTGCCCCAGCGCAGTTCCAGGAGGCGCGGCGCCTGCGCGGCCGCGCGGCCGACCGTGTGGACGAGCGGAAAATTCTCCTTGAGCAGATCGTCGCCCGCGATGACGGAGACCTTCGCCTTGTAGTGCTCGCCGAGCGCGCGGAAGACGTCTTCCAGCGCATCCGGGCCCATGTCGTTGGTCGGCGTGTTGACGAGGTCGCGGGCAAGGAACACGCCGGCGAGCTGGCGCTTGATGTCGGCGGCGTCCGCGTCCGTTGGGATCAGCAGCGTCGGCGCCTCGGCGGCGGCGGCCTTGTAGCGCTCAAAGCGGTAGCTGCCGAGGCCGTAGCCGAGCGCGAGGCGGTTGGCCGTCAACGGTGCGGTCTCGATATGCCAGTCGCCGGCCGGCAGGGTGCGGGCGAGCTTGCCCGTCAGGAACGGCGCGTCGGACGGGTTCTTGCCGAGGCCGAAGAGCGCGCCGCCGAGATGCCCGTCCGCCGTCGGCACCATCAGCAGCGCGCCCGATTCGGCCTTGAAGCCGGCCTTCTTCGCCCAGTCGAGGGCGATCGGGTCGATCGACCCGGTCTCGATATGGGCCGGCGTGATCGCGAAGATCGGCAGCGTCTTGCCGCCCTTCGTGTTGAAGGGAGAGGGCCGGTCGATGAACTGGAAGGGGGCCATGGCGGAACCTTTGCAGACGAGCTTGAGAATCAGGCGATTAACACTCTGTTAGGGTTAACAGATTATTGCTGGAGCGGAGATTGCGGCGTGATTCCTTGACCGCCGCGACATGCGGGAAAATCGCTTCGGGGACTGATCATGGCCGCTTGCCCTAAGGGTTCGTCACTTCGTCCGGCGCTCCTTGCGAGCGCGGGCCTCCTCATCGGCCTGTCCCTTGCGGGCTGCGCGGGCAAGAGCAACATGACCACGGGGTCGATCCCGAAGTCCGAGCCGGTGGCCGCCATGAACGCGACGCAGCTTCGCGGGGCCGCCGAGCGGATCGGCGAGGCCTACGAGAAGAACCCCAAGGACCGCAATATCGGCATCCAGTATGCGAGCGTCCTGCGCATGAACGGGCGCAACGACCAGGCGCTCGCCGTCATGCAGCAGGTCGCCATCGCCAATCCGAACGACCGCGAGGTGCTGGCAGCCTACGGCAAG
Organism: Shinella fusca; assembly: GCF_014203155.1. GTDB lineage: Bacteria > Pseudomonadota > Alphaproteobacteria > Rhizobiales > Rhizobiaceae > Shinella > Shinella fusca. Next base: position 98,987 of record NZ_JACHIK010000007.1, on the reverse strand, counting down.
GCGCAGGCCGCCGCCGGCCAGCTCCAGCAGGCGCTCGATACGATCCTGCGCGCACAGACGCCGGACCGGCCGGACTGGCGGCTGAAATCGGCCGAAGGGGCGATCCTCGACCAGCTCGGCCGCTCGAGCGAGGCACGCCAGCGCTACCGCGCCGCGCTCGACATCCAGCCGAACGAGCCCTCGGTGCTCTCCAACCTCGGCATGTCCTATCTTCTGGCGCGCGACCTGAAGACGGCCGAGACCTACCTGCGCTCGGCCGCCCAGCAGCCCGGCGCCGACAGCAGCGTGCGGCAGAACCTTGCGCTGGCCGTCGGCCTGCAGGGCCGCTTCCAGGAGGCGGAGACCATCGCCCGGCAGGAGCTGACCGCCCAGCAGGCCGAGGCGAACGTCGCCTACCTGCGCGCCATGCTGAGCCAGCAGAACGCCTGGAAGAAGCTCGCCGCCGAGGACAACAACACCAACTGATCTCCAAGCGTCCCTCCCAAGACGCCAACGCCCCGGCCGAAACCTCGGCCGGGGCGTTTTCCGTCATGTCTTATGGGGTCTCGTTCAGAAGCGGTCGGCGACCTGGATGCCGGCGGGGCCGAGGATGACGGCGACGAGCACCGGCAGGAAGAACAGGATCATCGGCACCGTCAGCTTCGGCGGCAGGGCGGCGGCCTTCTTTTCGGCCTCGTTCATGCGCTGGTCGCGGCATTCCTGCGCGAGCACGCGCAGCGCCTGGGCGAGCGGCGTGCCGTAGCGTTCGGCCTGGATGAGGGCCTGCGTGACCGATTTCACCGTGTCGAGGCCGACGCGCGTGCCGAGGTTCTCATAGGCCTGCCGGCGCTCCTGCAGGAAGGAGAGCTCGGCCGTGGTCAGCACCAGCTCCTCGGCAAGTTCCGAGGAGGCCATGGCGATCTCGTCGGCGACGCGCTTGAAGGCGACCTCGATGGAAATGCCCGATTCCACGCAGATCAGCATCAGGTCGAGCGCATCCGGCCAGGCGCGGCGGATCGACTTCTGCCGCTTCGTCACCTGGTTGGAGACGAAGATGTTCGGCGAATAGAAGCCGATATAGGCGATGACGACGGTGGCGAGGATGCGCATCGGCAGCGGCTTGTCGCCGAGGAAGCCGAGATAGAAGATGTAGAAGACGGCAAGCGCCAGGAACACGAAGGGCAGCACGAAACGGGCGAAGAGGAAGATGTTCAGCGCGTTCTGCGAACGGTAGCCGGCCTGCCGCAGGCGGTTGACGGTGTTGGCGTCGACCAGCGCCTCGCGCAGGTTCAGCCGCTCGACCACCTGCCGCACGGAGGTGTTGTGCTGGGCGCGCAGCGAGGCCTTGCTCTGGCTCGCCTCGGCATTGAGGCGCGCCCTTTCGCGCGCCCGCATCTGCTCGCGCTCCAGCGCCACCGCCTTCATGCGCTTGTTGAGGTCGCCGCGCTCGAAATAGGGCGCCGCCAGCGTGTAGAAGGTCGCCAGCACCGCGATTATCACGAAGGCGGGAAGCAGGATGGCCGGATTGGTAAGCGTTTCAACCATGGCCGCCCCCTAGATGTCGAAGTTGATCATGTTGCGCATCACCAGGATGCCGATGGACATCCAGATGCCGGAGATGCCGAGGATGAGGTGCCCGCGCGGATCGTGGAAGAGAACCATGATGTATTCCGGCGAGGTAAGGTAGACGAGGAAGGCGACGATGAAGGGCAGCGCGCCGATGATGGCGGCCGAGGCCTTGGCTTCCATCGACAGCGCGTTGACCTTGGCGCGCATCTTGCGCCGCTCGCGCAGCACCCGCGACAGGTTGCCGAGCGCTTCGGAGAGGTTGCCGCCCGCCTGGCTCTGGATGGCGATGACGATGGAGAAGAAGTTGACTTCCTGCAGCGGGATGTTGGTGAACATGCGCGCGCAGGCCTCCGGCACGCTGAGGCCGACCTGCTGGGCCTCGACGATGCGGCGGAATTCCGAACGGACCGGCTCCTGTCCCTCGGCGGCGATCAGCCGGAGGGCGTCGGTGAGCGGCAGGCCCGACTTGATGGAGCGGACCATGACGTCGAGCGAGTTGGGGAATTCCTCGAGGAACCTGTTGAGCCGCCGCTTGACGAGGAAGCCGACGACCCAGCGCGGCAGCCCCGCCGCGACGATGAAGGCGGCGCCGAGCGAGACGAGAAGGCCCGCGCCCGCCAGAAGCGTCAGCACGAAGGCGAACAGGCCGAAGATCGCGCTGAAGATGTAGAACTTCGTGACGGTCAGCGACAGGCCGGCCTGCGACAGGCGCGCCTTCATCGTGGTGGCGACGCGCTTGGTCTGCTCGCGCTGCTTCTTTTCGAGGTCCTTCAGCGAATCCTGCACCGACTTGCGGCGCTTGGAGAGTTCCTGCATGCGGTCGCGGGCAGCCTTGGCCTTGCCCTGGTCGGTCTCGGCGGCCTGCACGCGGCGCACGCGGCTTTCCGTCTTCTTCTCCGCCTCGATGCGCGAGAACAGCAGGCCGTAGGCAAGGCCCGCGGTCGAGAGCACCGCCAGCGCGAAGATCGCAACGATGTTGATATCCAGCCCGAACATCCGCGCGCCTATCTGCCCTTACGGCTTTTCCATCGCGTCGAGCGTTGCCGCAAGGCGCTTGTCCTCATTGAAATAGCGGGCGCGATCCCAGAAATGCGGCTTGCCGATGCCGGTGCCCGTGTGCTGGCCGACGATGCGGCCGTTGGCGTCCTCGCCCTGGATCTCGAAGCGCATCAGGTCCTGCGTGACGATGACGTCGCCTTCCATGCCGACCACTTCGGTGATGTGGGTGATGCGGCGCGAACCGTCGCGCAGGCGCGAGGCCTGGATGATGACGTCGATGGAGCCGGCGATGATCTCGCGCACGGTCTTGGCCGGCAGCGTGTAGCCGCCCATGGCGATCATGGACTCCATGCGCGAAAGGCATTCGCGCGGCGTGTTGGCGTGGATCGTGCCCATCGAGCCGTCGTGGCCGGTGTTCATCGCCTGCAGGAGGTCGAAGACCTCCGGTCCGCGCACTTCGCCGACGATGATGCGCTCGGGACGCATGCGCAGGCAGTTCTTGATGAGGTCGCGCATGGTGATCTCGCCCTCGCCCTCGATGTTCGGCGGGCGGGTTTCAAGGCGCACCACATGGGGCTGCTGGAGCTGGAGTTCGGCCGAGTCCTCGCAGGTGATGACCCGCTCGTCCTCGTCGATATAGCGCGTCAGGCAGTTGAGCAGCGTCGTCTTGCCCGAGCCCGTGCCGCCCGAGATGACGAGGTTGCAGCGCACGCGGCCGATGATCTGCAGCAGCGTCGCGCCCTCCGGCGTGATCGAGCCGAAGCGGACGAGCTGGTCGAGGGTCAGCTTGTCCTTCTTGAACTTTCGGATGGTGAGCGCGGTGCCGTCGATGGCGAGCGGCGGGGCGATGACGTTGACGCGCGAGCCGTCGGGCAGGCGCGCGTCGCAGATCGGGCTCGATTCGTCGACGCGGCGGCCGACCTGGCTGACGATGCGCTGGCAGATGGAAAGGAGCTGGGCGTTGTCGCGGAAGCGGATCTCCGATTCCTGCACCTTGCCGGCAACTTCGATATAGGTCTTGCCAGCGCCGTTCACCATGATGTCGGCGATGTCGTCGCGCGCAAGCAGCGGCTCCAGCGGACCGTAGCCGAGAACGTCGTTGCAGATGTCGTCGAGCAGTTCCTCCTGCTCGGAGATCGACATCGCGAAGTTCTTGATCGTGATGATGTCGTTGACGATGTCGCGGATTTCCTCGCGCGCGCTCTCGGTGTCGAGCTTGGCGAGCTGCGACAGGTCGATCGTGTCGATGAGCGCGGAAAAGACCTGGCTCTTCGTGTCGTAGTAATCCTCGGTGCGGGCCACGCGGCGGCGCGCGGCGGGAGCCGGCGTCGGGGCCGCGACAGGCGCGGGCGCCGGCTCGAAGACGGGCTGTGCCGGCGCGGCGGCGGCCGCCGGCCGCTCCACCGTCATGGTCGGGGCGGACGCGGGCATGGCGACGGGCGCCTGGCCCGCCGTGCCGCTCTTGCCGAAACCTTCATTGCCGCGTTTGCCGAACATGCCGTTTCATCCAGTCTGTTGCATCGCCCCCGGGTTCTCCCGGGACTTACTTGCGGCCGAGGAGGCCCAGCATCTTGCCGAGCCCGGCCTTCTTGGGTTTCTTCACCGTCGCGCGGCCCGTCACCAGATGGGCGATCTGCGAGAAGGTCTCCGCGGTCGGCGACTTCTTGTCCATCTCCGCGATCATGCGGCCGCTGTTGGCCGCCGTGCCGAAAAGCTGCGCGTCGAAGGGAATGATCGCCACCGGCTCCACGCCGAGCGGATCGCAGAAATCGGCGGGCGCGATTTCCGGGCGCTTGGGCATCCCGACCTGGTTGAGGACGAGGTGTGGCGGCTTGTCGTTCGGCCGGAGCTTCTTCAGCGCGTCCAGCATGTTCTTGGCGTTGCGCAGGTTCGCAAGGTCCGGCACGGCCGTGATGATCAGCTCGTCGACCTCCGACAGGAGCGTGCGCGTCCATTCCGACCAGGCATGCGGCACGTCGAGCACCGTGACCGGCGCGCTGCGCTGGAGCACTTCGAGCACCGGCTGGAAGGAGCCGCGCTCGAGGTCGTAGGCGCGGTCGAGCATGGAGGGTGCCGCGAGCAGCGACAGGTGCTCGGAGCACTTCGTCAGCAGGCGGTCGAGGAAGACCTCGTCGAGCCGGTCCGGCGCGTAGATCGCCTCGGAAATGCCCTGCGGCGGATCCTGGTCGAAATCGATATTGGCCGTGCCGTAGGGCAGGTCGAGGTCGGCGAGGATCACTTCCGTCTGGAACAGGCTGGAAATGTCGAAGGCGCAATTGTGCGCGACGGTCGAGGAGCCCGCACCGCCCTTGGCGCCGATGAAGGCGACCGATCGGCCGAGCGGTTCGGCCTCCGGGTCGACGAAGATCGCCGCCATGGCGTTCAGCACCTCGGCCATGCCGACGGGGCCGACCATGTATTCGGAAATGCCGTTACGGATGAGCTCGCGGTAAAGCGGGATGTCGTTGTAGCGGCCGACGATGATGACCTTGGTGGAGGGATCGCACACCTCGGCGAGTGGAGCCAGTTCCTCCATGATGCCGCGCGGCTCGGTCGAGGTCTCCAGGATGAGGAGGTTCGGCGTCGGCGCGGAGGCGAACATGTTGGCCGCCGCCGCAATGCTGGCGCTCGATATCTTGAGGCTGACCTTGGCCATGCGCCGGTCCTGCCCGCAGCGCTCCATGGCGCGCAGCATCGCCTCGCTCTCGCAGAAGGCGTGGACGGAGATGCGCGGCAGCGGGCGCACGGATTCGAGGTCGGTCGGGCGCACGGCCTCGTCCGCCGTCTCCTGCGCGGCCTCGCTGGTGAAGGTGTAGTCGACCGTGCTCATGGCGTCACATGTCCTTCAGTTCGGTATAGGCGTCACGGTAACGCTGCAGCGCATTGCCGCGCTGGGTGGCGTCGGCCGGCGTCATGCGCCGCGGACCGAGGAGGTCGTTGGGATCGGCGATCTGGGCCGCAAGGTTGTTCTGCGTGGCGCAGCCGAAATTGTAGTAGTTCTTGTTGGCGGACGTGTTGACCACTAGGTCCTCCGGCCACTGGCCGCAGGCCGGCGTCGAGGCCGTGATCGCGTAGTAGCTGAGGCGGATGGGCGCTGCCTCCGCCGGATCGCCGGCGACATAGCTTTCCATGACGATCTTGCGGGCGGGAACGCCGCGGCGGGCAACCAGCCTGCGGATCTCGCGGCTCGTCACGGCGGTCGCCGCCGCATTGCGCGCGTCGCCCGGAACGAGGATGCGGAAGATGCCGGAGGCGCCCGTCGCATAGCCGTCGACGAAGCCGGCGATCACCTCGCTCTGGCCGCGGGTCAGGCGGGAGGCGCCGGTGGCGATCGGGATGTCGATCGTCTTTTCCTGCTCGCCGACGACGATGGGATGGCGCGTGCGGTAGTCGTCCGGCAGCGCGCCCGTCGTCGAGCGGTCGGGGTTCGCGCAGCCTGCGGCGAGCGCGGCGACCACCGCCATCGCCAGGAGCGCGGCGGTGCGGCCGGTCTTGCTGGTGCTGTGCATTTCATTTGCCATTGGCTGGGCCCGTCCCTTCGTCACGTCGCACCCGATCATTTGTAGATGAAGCCCACGCTGCCTTCGTAGCGCTGGGCGGGCAGGTCGCTCTTGCGGCCATAGATCTGATTGACCTGGCCGAGGAAGACGCTCGCCGCGTCGCTGGCCGGGTTGAAATTGTCGTCCGGCCGCGCAAGCGCGTTGCGGTTCACCGGCTTGACGAGATAGGGCGTGGCGATGATCACCAGCTCCGTCTCGTTGCGCTCGATGGATTTCTGGCGGAACAGCGCGCCGAGGATCGGCACTTTCGAGGCGACCGGCGTGCCGTTCATCGACTGCTGCACGTCGTCGCGGATGAGGCCGGCAAGCGCGATGGAGCCGCCGGAGGGCAGCTCGACGACCGTTTCGGCGTCGCGCCGGCGGTATTCCGCCCCGCCCGTCGCCGTGGTCGGCTCGGAGACCTTCGTCTGGATCCTGAGGCTGATGCGGCCGGAGGAAAGCACCGTCGGCGTGAAGCCGAGGGAAATGCCGTACTGGTAGGTGGTCGTCGAGTAGCCGCCATTGCCGTCCGAGACGGTATAGAGGCGCTCGCCGCCGGAATTGAAGGTGGCCGACTGGCCGGAGACGGCCGTCAGAGTCGGTTCGGCCAGCGTGCGGATCGCCTTGGCCTGTTCGAGCGCGCTCAGCGCCATATCGATGCCGAACTTGCCGATATTGCCGGCGACCGAGCCGGTGAGGCCGGCGGAGGCGGCGTTGAAGGTCAGGACGTCGAGATTGGAGCCCGAGGCCCCGGCGACGCGGCTGAAGGTGTTGTCGAAGCCGAGCTGCTTGAGGACTTCGCGGCGGATTTCGGCGACCGTCACCTTGAGCGTGACCTGGTCCTCACCCTCGACCTGCAGCATGTTGACGACCTGCGAGCTCTGGCGCGCCTCGCCGAAGATGGCCGCATCGCCGTTGTTGCCCTGCGCCGTGATGTTGCGGGTCGTCGCTTCGCCGCCCTTCAGGAAGATTTCCGCAAGGCTCACCGCCTGCGCGGCATCCTGCGGCGTGCGCACGGAACCGCTGAGCACGATGTTGTCCGAGATGATCTCGACCTGGATGTCGGAATCGGGGATGAAGCGGCGCAGGTTCGCCTGAAGCCCGCTCACGTCGCGTTCCACGTTGAGGTCGATGCTGACGATCTCCTCGCCATTGGGGCCGAAGACGAAGATGTTGGTCTGGCCGACTTCCTTGCCGAAAAGATAGATGCGCCGCGAGGTGCGGGTAACGGCATCCGCCTTGACCGGATCGGCGACGAGGATGTCGTGCGCGTCGCTCGGCAGGTCGATGACGAGAGCCTTGTTGAGGCCGAGCCTCAGCGTCTTGCGCGCGCCGGGGCCGCTCTCCTGGATGCGGATGATGGAGCTGGTGGCCGCCTCGGCGACCGAGACGGGGGCGCCGGTGACGATTGCCGCCGGCAGGCCGGAAAATGCGAGGCAGAAGCTCGCACCGCCTGCGACAGAAGCCCGAAAAGTCCTTGCGATTCCAAACACGGGGGTCAGCTCCTGATCACTTCTGCGTTGCGGACGTGGCGCCGGTGACGATTTCGCCGGTCTTGATCACCTGCACGACCGGCGAGCCGTCGCCGCCGGAAAGCAGGTAGTCGGCAGCCGTGTTGTCGGGCTCCTGGGCGTCGGCGACGCTGCGCAGCGCCAGCGACAGGCGCTCTGCCATCTGCTGGGCGACGGCCATCACCTTGGTCTGGTCCGGCGTGAGCTCAAGGGTTGCGGTGGTGCCGACGACGGCCTTGGAGCCGTCCGGATTCTCCTGGATCTGCTGGTCGATCGCCAGAACGCGGACATTGGAGAGCACGGTTTCGGTGAGATAGGCGCCGGTGCCGTTCTTGCGCACCATGGTCACGTCGACGCGGTCGTTCGGCAGGATGAAGCCGCCGGCGCCGGTGGCGACGGAGATTTCCGTCGCGACGGCGCGTTTGCCGGCCGGCAGCAGCGAGGACATGATGCGGCTGGAGGAATCGGCGATCTTCTCCTGGCGGATCGGCTCGCCGTTGAAGATCGGCATGCGCGCGATGGCGCCGTTCAGCTTGTCGACGGCATCGGGCCGGTTCTGATCGGTGATGAAGCCTTCGACGATGGAGCCCTGCGGCCAGGGCGCCCAGGCGACGACATCCGGATTGAGACGCGCGCCGACCGGCAGGCTTTCCTTGGCGACGAGCACGTTGATGGTGGGCTCGCGCTCAACGACCTTCTGCATCTCGATCGACGGCTTGCCGCCGCGCGCGATCTGAAGGGCGAGCAGCCCTGCCACGCCCGCCGAAACGACGGCCACTGCCAGAATGATGATTCGCGCCGGTTTCATGTGGTTTCCCTGAGCTGCGGAGTCTCCTATCCGCCCAGATTGACCGGCAATGGTGTAATTATGGTTAATAAGCGCCTTACGGCTATGGTTAACGCCCGGTTGACGTCAGCCGCCGAGGACGGCGAGCATCAGCGGCGAGGACGGATAGGCCGCAAAGGCCGCAACGCCGATGGCGATGCCGTAGGGCACCTTCTTGGCGGTCAGCAGATGCTGGGGAACCGGCAGGCCGCTCGCCAGGATCGTGTTCGTGTGCGAGCGCAGCGACAGGATGGCGAGCGTCAAGAGGCCGCCGAAGAAGGACACGTAGATCAGGAACTCGACCAGCGAGAAGGTGAGGCCGAACCAGACGGCGCTCGCCGTCAGGAGCTTCGCATCGCCGCCGCCCATGGCGTTGATGGCGAACAGCGCAAAGCAGGCCGCAAAGACCGCAGCCCCCGCCGCAAGGTGCATCGCGATCTCCGTGAGGCCGAGGCCCGCGAGCGGCGCGACGACGAGGAAAGAGGCGATGAGGATCGCCGAGACCCGGTTGGGAATCAGCATTGTCAGGAAATCGGAGCAGGCCGCAAGGGCAAGGCACAGCGGGAAAACCACGAAGATGATGGCCTGAGTCACGGCAGTCTCCTGCTTTCCAAGATGATGCGCCTGATCGGTTTCGGAATGGATAATGCGCGAAAGACAGAAAGCCGCCTTCAGGCGGCTTTCCAAATGCTGACTAGCTAGTTGCCTAGCTATTAGTCATATGCACCCTCGGTAGCCTGCATCTTGTCCTTGAGGCTCATGAACGTGTTGTTCAGCGAGCCGCCGAGTGCGGTGGCGCCGGTGATGAGGGCGACGGAAATCAGGGCGGCGATCAGGCCGTATTCGATGGCGGTTGCGCCAGACTCGTCCTTCATAAGGCGAGCGAAAATCTTGGTCATGGTATTCTCCTAGCTCCACGATGTTGGTTCAGCACGTCCGCCAACTGTTTCCGTTGTTCGGATGGTTGCAACCTACAGGCAGGCCATTTCCATCGGCTTAAAGAAGTCAGTTAATGGAACCCTAACCGACAGAGGCCGGATTTATGGTTACCATCCGGTCAATTCGGCCTTATCGGCCCGTTTTTTGCGGCTTTTGCGTATAGCCAGGCTTTTGGCCTGCAATAAGCGTCAGGGTTGAAACGGGAATACGATCCCCTGCCTTAAACCTTCATTCACCATTCCCGGCGATGCTAGCGGCAATTCATTGTCGGGATGACTGTTTATGGGACGCCACTGGACATTCGCTGCTGGGGCAGCAACGCTTGCGACAGCCGCACTTGCCCTCCTTTCGGCAACGGGCACGGCCTTCGCCGAGGAACAGTTCATGCGCGTCTATATGGACCATGCGCGCGTCCTCAGGCTCGACCGTCCGGTCAGCAAGGTGATCGTCGGCAATGCCGAGGTCGCCGACGCGACGGTGGCCGATGCGCACACCATCGTGCTGACCGGCCGTAACTTCGGCACCACCAACCTCGTCCTGCTCGATGCCGACGGCAATGCCATCGTCGACGAGCGCGTCCTCGTCTCCATCGACGAGGGCAACACGGTACGCGTCTTCCGCCAGACGGACCGCTCTGTGCTGTCCTGCACGCCGAATTGCGAGGTCCATGCCAGCAAGACCGCCAACGGCGGTTGAGGCCCGTCCCGCATTCGGCGTCCGGATGCGGGAAACCGTTCAATTCCTCCTTGCCTTGCACACGAAATGTAAAGGGTCTGCCGGCTAATCTCGCCATATCCAGCATTTGGGAATGGATCGCGATGTCGCTCGGTCATGACGCAATTCCTCGCCGCCGGCCTATGAAGGACCTGCGCGAGCGTTTCCTCGCCCGCCGCGACGGTTCGGCGGCCATCGAGTTCGCGCTTCTTGCGCTGCCTTTCTTCATCATGGTCTTCGCCTCCATCGAGACCTTCGTGGCCTTCACCGGCGAGCAGCTCCTGGCGAACGCCACCGACACCATGGCGCGCAAGATCCGCACCGGCGCGATCACCTCCACCATGTCCAAGGAGGATTTCCGCAAGGCCTTCTGCGAGGAGATCAAGATCCTGATGCCCTGCTCGGCGACGGAGGCGGCCAAACCCGACAAGCTGTGGATCGACGTGCGCAGCTTCTCTTCCTATGCGCAGATCCCGAAGGCCGTTCCCATCACCGACGGCGACCTCGACACCACGTCGTTCAAGTTCGAGCCCGGCGGCAAGAAGACGATCAACATCGTGCGCGCCTATTATCGCTGGGACGTGGTGACGGACCTCGTGCGCCCCATGCTCTCCAGCGTCCGCTCCGCGGACGGCTCCCGGCAGAACTACCTGATGGTCGCGACGGCCGTCGTCCAGAACGAGGATTACCAGTGATGGGCGCTCCTGCCGAAACCGGACGGACCGGAAAGACGCTGCCTGGCGGCGGCCTTCTCCTGCGGCTTCGCCGCTTCGTCGACGACCGCCGCGGCGTCGGCGCCATCGAGTTCGCCATCGTCGCGCCGATTCTCATCATGGCCTATATCGGCGCCTTCGAGATTTCCGTCGCCGTCGCCACATCGCGCAAGGTCAGCCGGGCGGCAAGCACCGTCTCCGACCTCCTGACGCAGAGCAAGACGACGACGGCGGCGACGCTGGACACAATGAAGGACGTCGTGAAGAACGTGCTCGCGCCCTATGCGATCACCGGCTACTCGCTCAAGATCACCGGCATCGCGGTGGATGCCGACGGCAAGGCGACGGTCGCCTGGTCCCGCGACCAGAAGGCCGGCAAGCCCTACGGCTCGGGCGACGCCGTCACGCTGCCGTCGAACATGGACGCCAAGAGCACCTTCATCGTGCGCACGGAGCTGGTCGTTCCCCATTCCATCCTCCTGATGGCGCCGGGCCTCAGCTCGCAGATCAACGAGGTCAACCTTTCCAAGACGAGCTATTTCCGCCAGCGCGTCGGCGACGCGATCGCCTGCAGCGGCTGCTGAGGCCGACCGGCCGGCGCGGCGATTTTCCTTGAACCCTTCGCAGGGCCTGTGCGATGTCACGCGGATGCGGACTGACGACAGGTGATCCATGGCGCGGGCCTTTCTCTTCGTTCTCGATTCCTTCGGCATCGGCGGTGGGCCGGATGCGGCGGCCTTCGGCGATCTCGGCGCCGATACGCTCGGCCATATCGCGGAATTCTGCGCGGCGGGCGCCGCCGATCGGCCCGGCCTCCGGCAAGGGCCGCTGAAACTGCCCAACATGTCGGCCCTCGGCCTGCTGCACGCCGCGCGCGCCGCCACCGGCCGCTTCCCGCCCGGCATGGACGTGCCGCAGCGCGTCTTCGGCTATCATGGGGCGGCAAGCGAGGTCTCCAACGGCAAGGACACCCCGTCCGGCCACTGGGAGATCGCCGGAACGCCCGTCACCTTCGACTGGGGCTATTTTCCCGCCGAGGGCGACGCCTTCGAGCCCGAGCTGGTGGAGGCGATCGCAAGGCAGGGCAACGTGCCCGGCATCCTCGGCAATTGCCACGCCTCGGGTACGGACATCATCGCCCGCCACGGGCTGGAGCATATCCGCACCGGAAAGCCGATCTGCTACACCTCCTCCGATTCGGTCTTCCAGATCGCCGCGCATGAGACCCATTTCGGCCTCGACCGGCTGCTTTCCTTCTGCGAGACGGTGCGGAAAATCCTCGACGAGCGGCCCGGCGGGCGCATCGGCCGGGTTATCGCGCGGCCCTTCCTCGGCGAGACGCCGCAGACCTTCGAGCGTACCGGCAACCGGCGCGACTATTCCGTGCTGCCGCCCGAGCCGACCCTCCTCGACCGGCTGACGGAAGCCGGCCGCACGGTGCATGCCGTCGGCAAGATCGGCGACATCTTCGCCCACCAGGGCATCGGCACGCTCACCAAGGCGAACGGCAACCTGGCGCTCTTCGACGCGACGCTGCGCGTGATGGACGAGGCGAAGGACGGCGACCTCGTCTTCACCAATTTCGTCGATTTCGACATGCTCTACGGCCACCGCCGCGATGTCCCCGGCTATGCCGCGGCGCTCGAAGCCTTCGACCGGCGCCTGCCGGAAGTGGACCGCAAGCTGAAGCCCGGCGACATCGTCATCTTTACCGCCGACCACGGCTGCGATCCCACCTGGCGCGGCACCGACCATACGCGCGAGCGCGTGCCGATCATGAGCTTCGGGCCCGGCATCCGCTCGCGCCTCATCGAGACCCGCACCACCTTCGCCGATATCGGCGAGACCGTCGCCCGCCATCTCGGCATTGCGCCGGGCCCGCACGGAAGGAGCTTCCTGTGACGAAAACCATGCCCAAGGCCGAGCTGCACTGCCATATCGAGGGCGCGACGCCGCCGGCCCTCGCGCTGGCGCAGGCGGCGCGCTACGGCGTCGACACCTCCGCCTTCATCCGGAACGGCGAATATGCCTGGCACGACTTCACCAGCTTCGTTCAGAGCTACGACGCGACCGCCAACCTCTTCCGCACGGAGGAGGACTATGCGCTGCTCGCCGAGACCTATCTTGCGGAAATCGCCGAAGCCGGCGCGATCTACAGCGAGCTGATCGTCTCGCCCGACCAGGGCGATGCCGTCGGCATCGGCGCGGACGCCTATGTGCGCGGCCTTGCCGAGGGCGCGGAGCGGGCAAAGGCGAAGACCGGCATCGAGACGCGGCTTCTCATCGTCGGCATCCGCCATTTCGGCCCGGAGCGGGTGGTGAAGGCGGCCGAATATGCCGCGCGCCGGCCGCATCCGCTCGTCACCGGCTTCAACCTTGCCGGCGAGGAGCGCATGCACCGCGTTGCCGACTTCACGCGGGCCTTCGACATCGCCCGCGACGCCGGCCTCGGCATCACCATCCATGCCGGCGAGCTCTCCGGCGCCTTCAGCGTGCGCGACGCGCTCGACCATGTCCGCCCCTCGCGCATCAGCCACGGCGTGCGCGCCATCGAGGACGGCGATCTCGTGAAGCGGCTGGCGGACGCGGGCACGGTGCTGGAGGTCTGCCCCGGCTCGAACGTCGCGCTCAAGGTCTTTACCGATTTCGAGAGCCATCCCCTGAGGGCGCTCCATGCGGCGGGCGTGCGCGTCACGCTCAATTCGGACGACCCGCCCTTCTTCCACACCTCGCTCGCCCGCGAATACGAGGTCGCCTCCACGCTCATGGGCTTCAGCGACGATGAGATCCTCGGCATGACGCGGACGGCCATCGAGGCGGCCTTCGTCGACGAGCCGACGCGGCAGAGGCTGCTTTCCGCCCTCTAGGACCGATCGACATTCAGCTCAGGCCGAGCCGAAAATGGTGGTTTTCCGGGACCCGAAGCGCAGCGTACTTTCGGTACGTGAGCACCGGAAGCCCGGGAAAGCGCCATTTGCAGGCCGGATTGGGCTGAATGTCGATCGGTCCTAGCTGGGGATGTTGGCGGCGCGCGGCTCTCTTCACTTGCGGGGGGCCGCCGTTCCGTGGAAAAAGAGGCGTTTACTCAGTTCCGGAAGGTTGGCCATGGACGGCGTCACAGTCATCGATCACCCGCTCGTGCAGCACAAGCTGACCATCATGCGCAAGAAGGAGACGTCGACGGGCAGCTTCCGCCGGCTGCTGCGCGAGATCTCCACGCTCCTCTGCTACGAGGTGACGCGCGATCTCGAATTGACGACCGCGCGCATCGAGACGCCGCTGGAGGAGATCGACGCGCCGGTCCTCGAAGGCAAGAAGCTGGTCTTCGCCTCGATCCTGCGCGCCGGCAACGGCCTGCTCGAAGGCATGCTGGAGCTGGTGCCGTCGGCCCGCGTCTCGCATATCGGCGTCTACCGCGACCACGAGACGCTGGAGGCGGTGGAATATTTCTTCAAGGCGCCCGACAGCATCGCCGAGCGCCTCGTCATCGTCGTCGACCCGATGCTGGCGACCGGCAATTCGGCCATCGCCGCCATCGACACGCTGAAGAGCCGCGGCGCGACGAACATCCGCTTCCTCTGCCTGCTCGCCGCGCCGGAAGGCATCAGGAGCTTCCGCGCCCATCACCCGGACGTGCCGGTCTACACCGCCTCCATCGACCGCCAGCTCAACGAGAAGGGCTATATCGTGCCCGGCCTCGGGGACGCGGGAGACCGCATGTACGGCACGAAATGACGAAGGCCGGCTTTTGATGGCGCGGCAAGGTCAAGCGCTCCAGCCGGCCACAAGCTGCGGTTAGGCAGACAAAGCCACGGCGTCAGCGCCGGCGGGTATGCGCATCGGCGATGACGGATCGGTTGCTGCACGCCATATTGCCTCGACGACATCGGCCGATCGGGTGCATTCCGCGTACTGCTGCTGCTCCCATGCGGCGAAGACGCCCGCGACGACCGAGGCATAGGCATCAGGAAAGCCGCCTTGGCGCTGCACGCGGGACCGGGCGGTGTCGCCGAAGCGCGTGTCCGGAGCGCGCCCCGGCAATACAATCCGGACACGCACATTGAATGGTGCGAGTTCCAACGCGACGGATTCCGTGAATGCGTTCACCGCCGCCTTGCTGGCGGTGTATATCGAGAGCAGCGGTAGCGGCTTCAGCGTCACGCTTGAACTGACATTGACAACAACCCCGTCCCCGCGTTCTCTGAATTGAGGCAATACCGCCCGGGTCATCGCGATCGTTCCGAACGTGTTCGTTTCGAAGAGATCGCGCATCGTTTCGATGGACGTCCCTTCGGCTGCGTTCAGCCAACCGATGCCTGCGTTGTTCACCAGCACGTCGATCGGACCGGCCGCATCGATCGCCCTACGGATGCTCTCGGGATTTTTCACGTCCAATGCGACAATCTTCAGGTTCTCCGAACGCGGCAGGATGCCTTCATCGGGCGTCCGCATCGCCGCCACGACTTTCCAGCCGTTCTCGAGGAAGAATTTTGCGGTGTCCCGTCCGAACCCGGACGAGCAGCCGGTGATGAAAACAGACTTCATATTCGTTTCCCGTGCCTGAATTGATCGTGTCAGGGTAGACGGGGCGGGCAGCATCTTCCATAATGGAAAATCCGGCATTTATTATCGAGAGTACCGTTTTGAGCGACCCCTTGGCAGAAATCGTCGCCCTGTTGCAGCCGGGCGCGCCCTATTCCAAGGTCGTCAGCGGCGCCGGCGCGTGGCGCGTCGAGCGCGCGGAAACGGGGCAGCCGTTTTATTGCGTGATCCTGGAAGGGGCCTCGCGTCTTGCGGTGTCGGGCAACGAGGCGCTTCTTCTTCAGCGCGGAGATTTTGTCCTTATTCCCGCAGCCTATTCCTTCAGCATGTCGGGCCTTGAGAAAGAGAGCGAAACAGGTATCGACCCGCTGACCGTCACCATGCTTCCCGCAGAAACCAGACACGGAAATCCAGGCGGCCCCGTCAACGCGCGGCTGCTCGTCGGGCACTTCACCTTCGGATCGCCGGACGCGACGTTGCTGGTCTCGCTGATGCCGCAACTCGTGCATATCCGCGGCGATCAAAGACTTTCGTCCATCGTTCAGCTTCTGACCGACGAAGCCCGCGCCGAGAGGCCCGCGCGGGAGATGATCCTGGCGCGCCTGCTGGAGGTCCTATTGCTGGAAGCCCTGCGCTCTACAGTCGGCGAAACCGCACCGCGCGGAATTCTCCGGGGACTGGGCGACCGCCGTCTGGTGACCGCCATCCGCCTGTTGCATGAAGACCCCGGGAAAGAGTGGACCGTAGAGCAACTGGCCCGTGAGGCGGCGCTTTCCCGCTCGGCCTTCTTCCATCGGTTCCGCCGCGTGATGGGCCTTACCCCGATCGAATACCTGACCTCATGGCGCATGGCTCTCGCCAAAAACCTGCTCGGGCGAGGAAACGCGGGAATGCACGAGATAGCCGAGCAGGTCGGCTACGGTTCCGCCAGCGCCTTCAGCACGGCCTTCACCCGTTTTGTCGGGTTGCCGCCATCGAAATACGCCGAACAACGGATTGCCGATACCCCCCGGCAACCGACGTTCTAGCCGCCCTTTCCTTTTCAGGCCTTGCCCGATTCCCAGCCGAGCATCGCGCGCTTGCGCGTGAGGCCCCAGTGATAGCCGGTCAGCGCGCCGCTCTTGCCGAGCGCGCGGTGGCAGGGCACGACGAAGGAGATGGGGTTGCGGCCGACCGCCGCGCCCACCGCGCGCGAGGCGGTCGGCTGGCCGAGCTTTTCGGCGATGGACGAATAGGTGACGGCGCAGCCCATGGGGATGCGCAGCAGCGCCTCCCAGACGCGGACCTGAAAATCCGAGCCGATCAGCACGACACGCAGGGGCGCCTTCGGGTCCCAGCGCTTCGGATCGAAGATGCGTTCCGCATAGGCGGCGGTCGCCTCGACGTCCTCGACGTAATGGGCGTTCGGCCAGCGGGAGGCCATGTCCTCGAAGGCATCCATGCCGTCCGGCTCGTCGGTGAAGGCGAGGCCGGCAAGGCCGCGGTCGGTGATCATGACGAGCGCGCCGCCGAAGGGCGAGGGGTGCAGGCCGTAGCGGATCGTCAGGCCCGCCCCGCGCGCCTTCCATTCGCCGGGCGACATGGCCTCGTGCGTGACGAAGAGGTCGTGCAGGCGGCCGGGGCCGGAAAGCCCCACCTCGAAACTCGTCTCCAGGAGCGGCAATTCCTCCTGGCGCAGGAGCCGCTTGGCATGGTCGAGCGTGACGGCCTGCAGGAAGGCCTTCGGCGAGAGGCCGGCCCAGCGGGTGAAGGTCTTCTGGAGCTGTGTCGGCGACTGGCCGAGCCGGCCGGCGATATCGTCCAGCCCCGGCTGCTCGCGATAATCCTCCGTGATCATCTCGATGACCCGGCGGACGGTCGAGTAGTCGTCGCCTTCGGGCGTGATGTCGGTTTTCAAGGTCGCGGCAATGTTCATCGGTTTTCTCCTGTGCCGCCAGAAAAGCACGCCGCCAACGCGCCCGCCACCCGTTTCCTGCACGCCTGCTAGTAGCCGCGTTTTACCCGCGCGAGTGCGCCTGAAAAGGCGGAAGCGAAGCGCTCGCGGTCGTCGAGCGGCAGGAAAGTGCCGACATCGGTCTCATGCCCGCTGCCGCGCACATGCATGGCGGTGATGCCGATCTTCGGCTTGCGCGAGACGAGGAAGCGCGCCCAGAACGGGTTGAAGACGTGCTCCGTCTCCCGGCCGGACGGGCTGATCTTGCGGATCGAGATGTTGGTGCGCGAGAGCGAGACGATCTCGCGGGCCTTCGCCGCCCGGTTGTTCAGCCAGAAGGCGCCGAAGAGGATGAGGAAATCCGCGCCGAAGAACAGGACGATCGGCCAGGCGCCGGACAGCAGGAAGACGGCCATGTGCGCGACGCTGAGCGCACCGGCGATAAGGAAGAACACACGGTGCCCGTTGCGCCCGAGCGAGCGGTAGGGATGCAGCTCGGCGGAGAAGACCGGACGGTCGTTCATCGAGAAGTCGGCGTTGCCTTGCGTCATGACCAATGACTATAGAAGCATCATGGAAAACGGAAAGACCAAAAAGAAAACGCCTGCCGCCGCAAGGCCCCGAAAGGCGCCGGCGCGGCCGAAGAGCCTCTATTCACAGGATGAGCTCAAGGAGATCTTCCGTCGCTTCTCCATCCAGCGGCCGGAGCCGAAGGGCGAGCTGGAACATGTCAATCCGTTCACGCTGGTCGTCGCCGTGGCGCTCTCCGCCCAGGCGACCGATGCCGGCGTCAACAAGGCGACGCGTGCTCTCTTCAAGGTCGCCGACACGCCGGAGAAGATGCTGGCGCTCGGCGAGGAGAAGGTGCGCGACTACATCAAGACGATCGGCCTCTACCGCAACAAGGCCAGGAACGTCATCGCGCTCAGCCGGATGCTCGTGGAGAAGTTCGGCGGCGAGGTGCCGCGCACCCGCGAGGAGCTGGTGATGCTGCCGGGCGTCGGCCGCAAGACGGCGAACGTGGTGCTTTCCATGGCCTTCGGCCAGGCGACGCTTGCCGTCGACACCCACATCTTCCGCATCGCCAACCGGCTGCGCCTTGCCCCCGGCAAGACGCCGGACGAGGTGGAGGAAAAGCTGATCCGCATCATCCCGGACGAATATCTCTACCACGCCCACCACTGGCTGATCCTGCACGGGCGCTACTGTTGCAAGGCACGCCGGCCGGAGTGCGAGCACTGTGTCATCGCCGACCTCTGCAAGTCGCCGGAGAAGACCTCAGACGTGCCCGCACCGCTCGTCGAGCTGCCGCCGCAGGCCGTCGGGGCTACGGACTGACGGAGGAGGCCGTAAAACCCGGATCCTTGCGGGAAAGCGCCTTGTGGAGATGCACCATCAGGCCGGCGGCGAAGAGCGGCGTCAGGAGGTTGACGACGGGGATCGCGAGGAAGGCCGCAATCATGAGGCCGGCAAGAAGGACCGTTGCGGCATGCTTGGCGCGGAAGAGGCGCGCTTCTTCCGGCGGGCGGTGGCGCATCGCCGCGAATTCGAAGAATTCCCGGCCGAGCAGGTAGCCGTTGACGACGAAGAAGGCGACGAGGTTCACGCCCGGCACGAACAGCAGGAAAAGCGCAAGAAGGTTGCCGGCGATGACGATGCCGAGGAACTTCACCGAGCCGAGGATCGCCGGGCCGAGCGGCAGCGCCGTGCCGGGCTCGTCGGCCGGATAATCGCGCTTCTCGATGACCTCGGCAACGTCGTCGAGGAAGAAGCCGGCGATGATCGCCGTCACCGGCGCAAGCAGCAGCGCAAGGCCGAGCGCCAGCCCGATGCTGGCGAGGATGCCGAAAATTAAGGTGAGCCAGCCGGCCCATTGCGGCAGGTCCGGCACGAGCACGCCCTGGAGCCACGGCCAGGCGAAGGCGATGAAGCTTTCCCGCAGCGCGAACCAGACAATGACGAGGGCAAGCACGGTGAGCCCGAGCACCTTCCAGAAGACGCGCCGCGTCTCGGGAGCGAAGAGATTGGCGAGCGAAAGCCGCGCGGCATCGAGGATCATCGAAAACTCCTGTTCGACCAGCATATGGGATGCGGAAAAGCGGCCGGCAAGGCAGGCAGCGGCAGTCTCCATTAAGCGCGTGTTAAACCGCCGCTTCTAGACTCCCGCGCACACATGCCCGCAACCGCGCGGGCCAAAAATCAGGGAACTGTCATGCGCAATGTCCGGATCAGCAGGCTCCTGCCCGCGCTCTTCCTTCTGATGGTGGTCCTCGGGGGCCTTCAGGGCGTCGTCGCCTTCCGCTCGCTCTCGGCGATGACCGGCTCGATCGAGCGGATCGGCAGCGAACGCATGCCGCAGCTAAGCGGCATTCTGCAGCTCAGCCACGCCTTCTCCGATCTCAACGCCACCTATTCCGAGCACCTCTTGTCGATGGATCCCGACGAGATCGGCCGCATCGAGGCGCGCATCAAGGAACGGGCGGACGCCTTTGCCGGCATGGTCGATTCCTACGCCGCGGCCAATGCCGGCGATGCGGACGCGGCCGCCGAGATCGACGGCATCAAGGCGGCGCTGAAGACCTATCTCGACGAATCCGCAAAGCTGATCCAGTTCTCCGCCATCGCCGCCAAGGGGCCGGCTCTTGAGGTCTACAAGGGCCCGATGCAGGCGAGCGCCGACGCGATCACCGCCTCGCTCAACGACCTCGTCGCCCGCACGCAGAAGGTGACGGAGGAAACGATCCTCGACGCCCGCGCCGAGGAGGGCTCCGCCTTCCTGCTCACCTGGGCTTCGCTCGCCGCCGCCATGGGCATTGCCATCGCCGCGATCTTCCTCGTCAACCGCCGCGTCGTGAAGCCGCTCAACGGCCTTGCCGGCGCCATGAAGCGCCTTGCCGGGGGCGACACCGCCGCCGCCATTCCCCATGCCGACCGCACGGACGAGATCGGCGACATGGCCGGCACCGTCGCCGTCTTCCGGGACAATGCCGCCGAACGCCAGCGCCTCGAGCGCCAGGGCGAGGACGACCGGCGCCGCGCCGACGGCGAGCGCCAGGCCCGCGAGGCCGAGCGCACGCGCGACAGCGGCCGCGTGCAGGAGGCCGTCGCAAGCCTTGCCGAGGCGCTCGGCAAGCTCGCCTCGGGCGACATGACCTGCCGCATCGAAAAGCCGTTCGACGGCGATCTCGACCGCCTGCGCGAAGACTTCAACGCCTCCGTCTCGCGCCTCAGCGACGCGCTGCGCGAGGTCGGCGAGAACGCACGGGCGATCGATGCCGGCGCCAGCCAGATCCGCGCCGCCGCCGACGACCTGTCGCGCCGCACCGAGCAGCAGGCCGCCTCCGTCGAGGAGACCGCCGCCGCGCTCGAGGAGATCACCACGACCGTCAAGGATTCCACCAAGCGGGCGGAAGAGGCGGGTGCCCTCGTCGCCCGCACCCGTTCGGGCGCGGAAAAATCCGGCGAGATCGTGCGCCGCGCCGTCGCGGCCATGCAGGAGATCGAGAAGTCCTCCAGCGAGATCACCAACATCATCGGCGTGATCGACGAGATCGCCTTCCAGACGAACCTGCTGGCCCTCAACGCCGGCGTCGAGGCTGCCCGTGCAGGCGAAGCCGGCAAGGGCTTTGCGGTCGTCGCGCAGGAAGTGCGCGAACTCGCCCAGCGCTCGGCGCAGGCGGCAAAGGAGATCAAGGCGCTGATCACCACCTCGGGCGAACAGGTCAAGAGCGGCGTCTCGCTCGTCGGCGACACGGGCCGCGCGCTCCAGACCATCGTGACCGAGGTGCAGGAGATCAACGGCCACGTCCAGGCCATCGTCGAGGCCGCCCGCGAGCAGTCGACCGGCCTTCAGGAGATCAACACCGCCGTCAACACCATGGACCAGGGCACGCAGAAGAACGCCGCCATGGTCGAGGAGACGACGGCGGCAAGCCACGGCCTCGCCTCGGAAGTGCAGGCGCTGAACGCGCTGATCGGCCGCTTCAATGTCGGCGCCGGCGCGGCAGCCGGCCGCACGATGCATGCGCCGCACCTCCACGTCGTGCCCGCCGCCCCGACGCCGCCTGCCATGGCCGCACCCGAACCGAAGGTCGCCCGCAAGTCCCCCGGCCAGTGGAACGTCAAGCCCGCCTCGAACACCTCCCGCCCGGTCGGTTCCCCGGCCCTCGCCCTCAGCGAAAAGCTCGCCGGCGCGCTCGGCGTGCGGCAGGAGACGGGTGCGGAAGGGAACTGGGAAGAGTTTTGAGGCTGGCGGAGAGAGCCGGCATACGCCTCGCCGGTTCTCCCGGCACACGCTTTCTTTTCGTCATGGTCGGGCCTGACCCGACCATCCACGCTCCAGGCGCGGCGCTGGATCCTCGGGTCAAGCCCGAGGATGACGACAGAGGGCGAGACTGGAACCGGCGCTAGACCGCCCCCTCTTCCGGCGGATAGACATGCGTCATGCCGCGAAAATCGCGCAGGCGGAAGCAGCCGTCGTCGGCCTCCTCGACGGCCATGGAATCCGCTCGCACCTTGCCGTGGCCGCCGGGAATGTCGAGGATATAGGCCGGCTGGCAGAGGCCGGAGATACGGCCGCGCAGGCTCTCGACCAGCGCGCTGCCCTCAGCGAGCGTGAGGCGGAAATGCGCGGTGCCGGGCGCAAGGTCCGGATGGTGCAGGTAATAGGGCTTTATCCGGTTTTCGACGAAGGTCCGCATCAGATCGGCGAGCACCGCCGCGTCGTCGTTGACGCCCCTCAGCAGCACCGTCTGGCTGATCATCGCGATGCCGGCATCGACGATGCGGGCGATGGCGGCGCGGGCCTCGGCGGTGAATTCGCGCGGATGGTTGGCATGGAGCGCCAGATAGGTCGCCTTGCCGGAGGCCTTCAGGGCCTCGACCAGCGCGGCGTCGATGCGCGCGGGATCGACCACCGGCACGCGGGTGTGGAAGCGCACGACCTTGACATGCGGGACGGCGGACAGCCGCTCCATGATGGCCTGCAGGCGGCGCGGCGAAAGGACGAGCGGATCGCCGCCTGTCAGGATCACTTCCCAGATTTCCGGCCGCCCGGCGATATAGCCGATGGCCGTATCGAGCGCCTTTGCCGAGAGCGTGCCGAGCCCTTCCGGCCCGACCATCTCGCGGCGGAAGCAGAAGCGGCAATAGACCGGGCAGACATGCACGGCCTTCAGGAGCACCCGGTCCGGATAGCGGTGCACGATGCCCTCGACCGGACTGTGCGCGAGGTCACCGATCGGATCGGCGCGTTCCTCCGGCAGGGTGGTGAGCTCGGCCGCGTCGGGGATGAACTGGCGGGCGATGGGATCTTCCGGATCGCCGCCGTCGATCAGCGAGACGAGCGCGGGGGTGACGGCGACGGCATAGCGCGCGGCGACGGCGGCCATGCCGGCCTGCTTCTCCTCGGGAACGAGGCCGGCGGCGCTGAGCTCGCCGATCGTCGTCAGGCTGCGCGCGGCGGTCATGGCGCGGTCTCCGCGACGGGCGCCCACAGCACCTGGTCGATGCGCGAGGCGCCGGTCGCCAGCATGACGAGCCGGTCGAAGCCGAGCGCGATGCCGCTCGCCTCCGGCATCGCGGCAAGGGCGGCGAGGAAATCCTCGTCGAGCGGATAGGTCTCGCCGTAGACGCGGGCCTTCTCCGCCATTTCCAGCTCGAAGCGGCGGCGCTGCTCGGCCGCGTCCGTCAGCTCGCCGAAGGCATTCGCCAGTTCCACGCCGCAGGCATAGAGCTCGAAACGCTCGGCGACGCGCCGGTCGTGCGCGGCGGGGCGGGCAAGCGCCGCCTCGGCCACGGGATATTCGCAAAGGATGGTGGCGCGGCCGAAGCCGAGCGCCGGTTCCACCTTCTCCACCAGCACGCGGCTGAAGAGGTCGGCCCAGGTATCGTCTTCCGCAACGCGAAGACCCGCCGCCTGCATGGCGGCGGCAAGGCGGCCGCGATCCGTCGCGCCGTCCGGCTCCAACGTCGAGAGGAGGTCGATGCCGGCATGACGACGGAAGGCCTCGGCCACCGTCAGCCGCTCCGGCGGGAGCGCGGGATCGCAGGTTGCGCCGCGCCAGACGAGCATCGGGGCGCCCGCCACCTCGGCGGCAAGCGCGAGGATCAGCGCGCAATCCTCCATCAGCACGTCATAGGCCTCGCCCGCGCGATACCATTCCAGCATGGTGAACTCGGGATGGTGCAGGGGCCCGCGCTCGCGGTTGCGGTAGACATGGGCAAAGCAGGCGATGCGCTTTTCGCCTGCGGCCAGCAGCTTCTTGCAGGCGAATTCCGGCGAGGTGTGGAGATAGAGCGGCGTCTTCGTGCCGGCATGGCCGATGGCGGCCGTCTCGAAGGCGTGCAGGTGCGCCTCGTTGCCGGGCGAGACCTGGAGCGTCGCCGTATCGACCTCGATGAAATCGCGCATGGCGAACCATGCCCTGAGCGCCGCCTGGATGCGGTTCCTTGCAAGCAGGAACGGCCGGCGATCGGCATGGACGTCGGGCGTCCACCAGGGCGAGGGCTTGCGGTTCATGGCTTTTCCGTGACGGTTTCTTCGGCCTTACCGGCGGTAAGTCTGGTCTTTTGCCGGAATATAGGATAGTTGCGGCCCCGAAAACGCTTTTTCCAGCGCTCGGGAAGACGCCTTGCGAGGGTCCTCTACGACGCGATCCATTCAGTTACAAGGAAGACTTATGGTAAAGATCATCGCTTCTTCCGTCCGCAAGGGCAATGTGCTCGACGTCGACGGCAAGCTCTATGTCGTGCTGACGGCGCAGAACTTCCATCCGGGCAAGGGCACGCCGGTCACCCAGATCGACATGCGCCGCATCTCCGACGGCACCAAGGTCTCCGAGCGCTACCGCACGACCGAGCAGGTCGAGCGCGCCTTCGTGGAAGACCGCGAGCACAACTATCTTTACGAAGACGGCGACGGCTACCACTTCATGAACCCGGAGACCTACGACCAGCTCACCATGTCCTCCGAGGACATCGGCGACCTGAAGGTCTATCTCCAGGAAGGCATGACCGTGGTGCTCTCGGTGCACGAGGGCATCGCCATCGCCATCGACCTGCCGCGCCACGTCACGCTCGAGATCGTCGAGACCGAGCCGGTCGTCAAGGGCCAGACGGCCTCCTCCTCCTACAAGCCGGCGATCCTCTCGAACGGCGTTCGCACGCTGGTGCCGCCGCACATCACGGCCGGCACGCGCGTCGTCATCGCGACGGAAGACGGTTCCTACGTGGAACGCGCCAAGGACTGACGAAGCGGTTCAGGCGGCCCCTCATCCGCCTGCCGGCACCTTCTCCCCGCAAGCGGGGTGAAGGAAAGGATGCACAGGTTGTCCACAAATCCCTTCTCCCCGCTTGCGGGGAGAAGGTCGCGGCAGCGGGATGAGGGGCTGCCCCGGTCTCCTCACCTTCCAGGAAGGGAATCCCCCTCATGACGACATTCGACGTGCTGACGGTCGGCAACGCCATCGTCGACATCATCGCGCGCTGCGACGACAGCTTCATTGCGGACAACGGCATCATCAAGGGCGCGATGAACCTCATCGACGCGGAGCGGGCGGAACTGCTCTATTCGCGCATGGGCCCGGCGCTCGAAGCCTCCGGCGGCAGCGCCGGCAATACGGGCGCGGGCGTTGCGAGCTTCGGCGGCAGGGCCGCCTATTTCGGCAAGGTCGCGAGCGACCAGCTCGGCGACATCTTCATCCACGACATCCGCGCGCAGGGCGTCCATTTCGAGACGAGGCCGCTCGCGGGCACCCCGCCGACCGCCCGCTCGATGATCTTCGTGACGCCGGACGGCGAGCGCTCGATGAACACCTATCTCGGCGCCTGCGTGGAGCTCGGCCCGGAGGACGTGGAAGAGAAGGTCGTCGCCGAGGCCAAGGTCACCTATTTCGAAGGGTATCTGTGGGACCCGCCGCGCGCCAAGGACGCGATCCGCGAATGCGCGCGCATCGCCCATGCCCATGGCCGCGAGATGTCGATGACGCTTTCCGACAGTTTCTGCGTCCACCGCTACCGCGGCGAATTCCTCGACCTCATGCGCTCGGGCACGGTCGATATCGTCTTCGCCAACAAGGCCGAGGCACTGGCGCTCTACGAGACGGACGATTTCGAAGAGGCGCTGGCGCGCATTTCGCAGGACTGCCGGCTTGCCGCCGTGACGATGAGCGAGGAAGGCTCCGTCATCCTCTCGAAGGGCGAGCGCACGAAGGTGGACGCGATCAGCGTGCCGAGCGTCGTCGACACGACGGGCGCGGGCGACCTCTATGCCGCCGGCTTCCTCTACGGCTATACGGCCGGTCGGTCGCTTGCCGATTGCGGCCGGCTCGGCAGCCTTGCCGCCGGCCTCGTCATCCAGCAGGTCGGCCCCCGCCCGCTGCTGTCGCTTGCGGAAGAGGCCCGCAAGGTCGGCCTTATTTGAAGGCTTCGCCCGGATAGGCGCCCCATATCTCGGCCTGCGCGACCCATCCGCTCGTGCCGTCCACCTCGGCGCGGCACCAGTCGCCGTTGCATTCGCCGACCTTGACGACGACGCCCGGCTGGAGCCTGGCGACGACGGCGCTGTTGGAGGAGGCCTCGCGGCGCATGTTGACGAAGATATCCTCGCCCTTGCCGCGCATCCACGGCGCGGTCAGGGCGGTGCGCTCGCCGGAGAGCAGCGCCTGGTTGACCCAGCCCTCCGTGCCGTCCGCATCGCGGATGCGGCGCCAGTTGTCGTATTCCTGGACGATCTCCACCGGGACGCCGGATTTGAGATAGCGCCAGGCCACCGCATAGTCGACGCTGGGGCCGACGCGCAGGTTGACGCTTTTCGCCTTGAGGCTGACGAAGCGGGGCAGCGGCAGGCCGCTCGGCCCCTTGGCCGCCTGGGCATGGGCGAATTCGATGCCCGCGACGGAAACGAGGATGCCCGCGAGGGCGACGAGGCTGAGACGCACGACGAGGTTACGCATGGAAAATCCGCACTAGACTGAAAAGGGCATCAGGCTGCCGGGCCGGTCAGCGGTGGCAAATCGCCGGAACCGCCAAGAGGGCGGATTGTCTTCGCGACCGGGTCTGGTAGAAAATGCCCCTGATGAAGCAATCCTTGCCCAACTTGGTTAAGGACCCGTCAACAGGACGCCGGAACATCCCATGACGCAGAAGAAAAAACCGAAGGTCTACATCACCCGCCGCCTGCCCGAGGTGGTGGAGACCCGGATGCGCGAGCTGTTCGACGCCGAACTCAACATCGACGACACCCCGCGCAGCCAGCCCGAGCTCGTCGCCGCGGTCAAGAGCGCGGACGTGCTGGTGCCGACGCTGACCGACCGGATCGACGCCGCGCTGATCGAGCAGGCCGGCCCGCAACTGAAGCTGATCGCCTGCTTTTCCAACGGCGTCGACAATGTCGACGTGGAGGCGGCCGCGCGAAAGGGCATCACCGTCACCAACACGCCGAACGTGCTGACCGAGGACACGGCCGACATGACCATGGCGCTGATGCTCGCCGTGCCGCGCCGGCTTGCCGAGGGCGCGCGCATCCTCACCGACCGCAAGGGCGAATGGGCCGGCTGGTCGCCGACCTGGATGCTCGGCCGGCGCATCTCGGGCAAGCGGCTCGGCATCGTCGGCATGGGCCGTATCGGCACGGCCGTCGCCAAGCGCGCCAAGGCCTTCGGCCTTTCCATCCACTACCACAACCGCAACCGCGTGCGCCCGGACACCGAGGACGCCTTGGAGGCGACCTACTGGGACAGCCTCGACCAGATGCTCGCCCGCGTCGACATCGTCTCGGTCAACTGCCCGTCGACGCCCGCCACCTTCCACCTGCTCTCGGCCCGGCGGCTGGAGCTGATGCAGCCGACGAGCTACATCGTCAACACGGCGCGCGGCGGCATCATCGACGAGGCGGCGCTGATCAAGTGCCTGCGCGAGGGCCGCATCGCCGGGGCCGGCCTCGACGTGTTCGAGCACGAGCCCTCGGTCAACCCCAAGCTCCTGAAGCTCGCCGCCGAGGGCAAGGTCGTGCTGCTGCCGCATATGAGCTCGGCGACGATCGAGGGGCGCATCGACATGGGCGAGAAGGTGGTGATCAACATCCGCACCTTCTTCGACGGCCACCGCCCGCCGGACCGCGTGCTGCCGGGGCGGGTATAGGCGGCCGTGCCGCTTACACCCGCAAAATTCAATCAGCCCTTCCGCCGCCGGTATTTCAGCGTCTCGAACCGCGCCGCCAGCCCGTCGTAGAGCAGCAGCCGGCCGACCAGCGGCTCGCCGGCGCCCGTGACGAGCTTGATCACTTCCATCGCCATCAGCGTGCCGATGACGCCCGTCAGCGCGCCGACGATGCCGGCTTCGGCGCAGGCGGGCACGACGCCGGGCGGCGGGGCGGACGGGAAGAGATCGCGGTAGCCGGGGTTCAGCGTGCCGTCCGGGCCGGCCTCGTAGGGCTTCAGTACCGTCAGCGAGCCGTCGAAACGGCCGACGGCGCCGGTGACGAGGGGGATGCGCGCGGCCTCGGCCGCGTCCGCAGACGCATAGCGCGTGTCGAAATTGTCCGAACCGTCGATGAGGAGATCGTAGCCGGCAAGGAGGCGCGGCGCGTTTTCCGCCGTCAGCCGCTCGGGCATGCCGGAAAAGCGCACATGCGGGTTGAGCCGGGCGACGGCGGCTTCGGCGCTTTCGATCTTCGCCGTGCCGAGGCCGGCGGTGTCGTGGATCACCTGGCGCTGGAGGTTGGAGAGCGAGACCGTGTCGTCGTCGAGGACGCCGATATGGCCGATGCCGGCGGCGGCGAGATACTGGATGACCGGCGCGCCGAGGCCTCCGGCGCCGACGATCAGCACATTGGCGGCCTTCAGCTTCTGCTGCCCCGCCCCGCCGATCTCGGCGAGCACGATGTGGCGGCGGTAGCGGTCGATCTCTTCGGGGCTCAGGGGATCGGTCATGGCAGGATGCCTCCGTTCGCGACGGTGAGGAATTGCGCACGCTCGCCCAGCGCATCGAACATCGCCCGGTCCGTGCCGGTCATGAAGGCCTGGCCGCCGAGCGCGTCCACCCGGTCGAACAGCGCCGCGCGCCGGCCTTCGTCGAGATGGGCGGCGATCTCATCGAGCAGCAGCACCGGGGCATGGCCCGTTATGCCGGTGACGAGCCCGGCATGGGCGAGGATAAGGCCGACGAGCAGCGCCTTCTGCTCGCCCGTCGAGCAGCGCTCGGCCTCCATGTCCTTCTCACGGTGGCGGATGAGGAGATCGGCGCGGTGCGGCCCTTCCAGCGTGCGGCCGGCAGCCGCATCGCGGTAGCGGCCCTCCTGCAGCAGGGCGAGGTAGATCTCCTCGATCTCGTAGGCCGGCCGCTGCCACTCCTCGTCGAGGAAACCGGAAAGGCGCATGGTGGCGGAGGGGAACGGCCCGTCGTCGCGCGCGGCCTCGACGAGGCCGGAGAGGAGGCTGACGAGCTCGTGGCGGGCATGGGCCATGGCAATGCCGAGCTCGGCCATCTGCCTTTCCAGCGCCGTCAGCCAGGCGGGGTCCGGCCTTCCTTCGGAGAGCAGCCGGTTGCGGCCGCGCATCGCCTTCTCGAAATCCGCCGCCCGGCGCCCGTGGCCCGGATCGAGCGAGAGGACGAGGCGGTCGAGGAAGCGGCGGCGGTCGGCCGAGGGGCCGGTGAAGAGCCCGTCCATCGACGGCGTCAGCCAGAGGACGCGCAGGTGCTCCAGCAGTTCGTCGACCGTCCGTGCCGGCGTGCCGTTGAGGCGGAGCTTGCGCGCCTGGCCGTCCTCGCCGCCTTCCGTGCCGGTGCCGATATCGACCTCGCCCATCATGCCGTCGACCGTGGCGAAGACGGAAAAACCGCCCTCGCCCCCGGCGCGCGGCACGTCGCCATAGGCCGCGCGGCGCAGGCCCCGGCCGGGCGAGAGGAAGGAGACGGCCTCCATGAGGTTCGTCTTGCCCGCCCCGTTCTGCCCCGTCAGCACGACATGCCGGCCGTCGAGCGCAAGCGACAGGCCCGCATAGTTGCGGAAATCCGTGAGCTTGAGGCGGGAGAGGGAGACCTTGTGCGGCATGGGCTGAGAGCTAGAGTATTCGTGGGGATCGGGCAACAGCAAAGCCGGAACGGCATCGCGCGGACGGGCGGGCGGTTGCCGGCGCGGGCGGGAGGCGGTAAGCGGAGGGCCCGCCCGCGCCTTGCGTCCTCCCCTCCCAGCCAGCAGGTCCTCCGCCTTGTCCTCTTCCCCCCGTCCCGTCTTCGACCGCAGCTTCGCCGCCTTCCTCTTCGACATGGACGGCACGATCATCAACTCCATCCCCGCCACCGAGCGGGTGTGGACGCGCTGGGCGCTGAAGCACGGGCTGGACGTCGCCACCTTCCTGCCGACCATGCACGGCGTTCGCGGCATCGACACGATCACGCGGCTCGGCCTGCCCGGCGTCGATCCCGTGACGGAAGCGAAGGAGGTGGAGATGGCCGAACTGGAGGACGTGGACGGCATCGTGCCGATCGACGGCGCGATCGCCTTCCTTTCCGCCCTTCCGGCCGGGCGCTGGGGCATCGTCACCTCCGCGCCGGTGGCGCTTGCCCATCGCCGCCTTGCCGCCGCCGGCATCCCGCTGCCGACCGTCATCGTGACGGCCGACGACATCACGAAGGGCAAGCCCGCGCCGGACGGCTATATCCTCGGCGCCGGAAAGCTCGGCGTCGACCCGGCCGACTGCCTCGTCTTCGAGGACGTGCCGGCCGGCATCCTGGCGGGCGAAGGCGCGGGCGCCCATGTCGCGGTGATGACGGCGACGCACCACCACCCGATCGAGACGAGCCATCCGCGGCTGAAGAGCTACGAGGGCGTCACGACCCGGGTGAACGCCGACGGGACGCTGGTGCTGCTGCAAGGCGATAATTGAAGCCTCAGGGCTTGATGCCGGACAGCACCGCATCGACCACCGCGTCGATCTCGGCATCGGAAACGTCCAGCCGCTCGGTGAGCAGCCGCCCCCAGGCGAAGCTGGAGAGCAACTCGGGGACCAGCGTGGGCGCCACGTCCGCCCGCACCTCGCCGCGCGTCTGCGCCTTCTCGATGATCCTGCCGCTCTGTTCGCGCCGCTCCGCCATATAGGCCGAAAGCGCGGCAAGCGCGGCGGGCTCGCCCTGCGCCTTGGCGACGAGGCTGCGGAAGACCTCGCCGCTGCCGCCCTCCCGCCATGTCTGCAACAGGCCGGAGAGATAGGCGCGCAGGTCGTCGCGCACATTGCCCGTGTCGGGGTGAATGAAATTGATGCGCTTGCGGTTGTGGTAGACGTCGAACAAAAGGGCGGCCTGCGAGGGCCACCAGCGATAGATCGTCGGCTTGCCTGCGCGCGCGCGCCGCGCCACCGCCTCGATGGAGAAGCCGCCGAGCCCGTTTTCCAGAAGCACCGCCTCCGCGGCCGCGAGAATCGCGTCCTGGCTCGCCGGATTGCGCGTTGCGCCGATGGAGCGGCGGGCGGGGCTGGCTTCGTCTGTCTCGGTCATGGCCTTTTCCTTTTTCCCGCTTCTAGCACGGAAAGGGCTTGAACGGAACGTTTCGTTTCTATATAAACGAAACGTTCCGTTTTTATAAAGGTTGCTCCCATGACCAGTCCCGCTCCCCGCAAGCTCTCGAAACTGCACCTCGCGCTCGCCCTGCTCCTGCCGGTCTATCCGCTGATCACCGCGATCCTCTATATCGTGCTGCCGCTCACCGACGGCTGGACGACCTGGCAGCGCACGGCGCTCATCGCACCGATCATGGTCTTCGCGATGGTCTTCGTCATCACGCCCTTCGTGCAGAAGCGCTTTGCGAACTTCATCCTGCGCGCGGCATGAAAAAAGCCGGGGTGCTCTGCACCCCGGCTCCATCTGGAAGACGCGTCCCGAAGGTGTTCACCCCTCGAAGAACTCCTTCATCCGCGCGAAGAAACCGGCAGATTCGGGGTTGTTCTCCTTGGAGGAGATCTCCTCGAATTCCTTCAGGAGCTCGCGCTGGCGCTTGGTGAGCTTCTGCGGCGTCTCGATCTGGATCTGGATATAGAGGTCGCCGACCTGCGCGGAGCGCAGCACCGGCATGCCCTTGCCCTTCAGGCGGAACTGCTTTCCGGCCTGGGTGCCTTCCGGCACCGAGACGCGCGACTTCGTGCCGTCGAGCGTCGCCACGTCGAAGGTGCCGCCGAGGGCCGCCGTCGTCATCGAGATCGGCACGGCGCAGTAGAGGTCCGCCCCGTCGCGCTGGAAGAACTCGTGCGGCTTGACCGACAGGAAGATGTAGAGGTCGCCCGCCGGCCCGCCGCGCAGGCCCGCCTCGCCTTCGCCGGCAAGGCGGATGCGCGTGCCGTCCTCGATGCCGGCCGGGATGTTGACCGACAGCGAGCGCTCTTCCGTGACGCGGCCCTGGCCGTGGCACTTCGTGCAGGGGTCGCTGATCGTCTGGCCGCGGCCGTGGCAGGTCGGGCAGGTGCGCTCGATGGAGAAGAACCCCTGAGCGGCGCGCACGCGGCCGGCGCCGTGGCAGGTGGCGCAGGTCTTGGGGCTGGTGCCGGGCTTGGCACCCGAGCCGGAACAGACGTCGCAGGTGATCGACGTCGGCACGCGGATCTGCGCGGTCTTGCCGGCATAGGCCTCTTCCAGCGAGATCTCCATGTTGTAGCGAAGATCGCCGCCGCGCTCGCGCCCGCCCGAAGAGCGCCGCTGGCGCCCGCCGCCCATCATCTCGCCGAAGATGTCCTCGAAGATGTCGGAAAAGCCGCCGCCACCGAAACCGCCGCCGCCGAAGCCGCCGCCCATGCCGCCCTGCTCGAAGGCCGCATGGCCGTAGCGATCGTAGGCCGCGCGCTTCTGCGGGTCCTTCAGCATCTCGTAGGCTTCGTTGACGTCCTTGAACTTCTGCTCGGCGGAGGCATCGCCCGGATTCTTGTCGGGATGGTATTTCATCGCCATCTTGCGGAAGGCGCTTTTCAGCTCCTTCTCGTCGGCGGTCTTGGAGACACCCAGCGTCTCGTAAAAATCAGCTTTTGCCATTCGGGTCACGTCCGTTTCGCGGGAACGGTCTTGTTATTGCGGAACTGCCTTGCGCTACACATGCGAAAAGGCGGAAGCCGGGGCGAAGGAAAGGCCATGATGTCGCCACCGCGGTAAACGGGAGTGATCATGGTGCCTTGTTTCCCTTCGCGCTGACTTCCGCCTTTTTGCTATCCGTTGCACCGGCCGCGCCATGCGCGGCCGGCAGTTCAGGAGGCTTTAGGCCGACTTCTTGCGGTCGTCGTCGTCCTTGACTTCCTCGTAGTCGGCATCGACGACGTTGTCGCCGGCCTCGTCCGTGGAGGCGCCGGCCTCGGCCTGCTGCGCCTCGTAGATGGCCTGGCCGAGCTTCATGGAGACTTCCATGAGCGTGTTGGTCTTGGCCTTGATGTCCTCGGCATCGGGCTCGGAAGCCTCGACGGCGGTCTTGAGGGCGGCAATCGCATCCTCGATGGCCTTGCGGTCATCGGCGGAGACCTTGTCGCCATAGTCCTTCAGCGACTTCTCGGACGAGTGGACAAGGCTTTCGGCCTGGTTCTTCGCCTCGACGGCCTCGCGGCGCTTCTTGTCGCTTTCGGCATTGGCCTCGGCGTCCTTCACCATCTTCTCGATGTCGGCGTCGGAGAGGCCGCCGGAGGCCTGGATGCGGATCTGGTGCTCCTTGCCGGTGCCCTTGTCCTTGGCCGAGACCTGCACGATGCCGTTGGCGTCGATGTCGAAGGTGACTTCGATCTGCGGCATGCCGCGCGGGGCCGGGGCGATGCCGACGAGGTCGAACTGGCCGAGCAGCTTGTTGTCCGCAGCCATTTCACGCTCGCCCTGCGAGACGCGGATGGTCACGGCCGACTGGTTGTCCTCGGCGGTCGAGAAGGTCTGGCTCTTCTTCGTCGGGATCGTCGTGTTGCGCTCGATCAGACGGGTGAAGACACCGCCCAGCGTTTCGATGCCGAGAGACAGCGGGGTCACGTCGAGGAGGAGGACGTCCTTGACGTCGCCCTGCAGGACACCGGCCTGGATGGCCGCGCCCATGGCGACCACTTCATCCGGGTTCACGCCCTTGTGCGGCTCCTTGCCGAAGAGCTGCTTGACGGTTTCCTGCACCTTCGGCATGCGGCTCATGCCGCCGACGAGGACGACTTCGTCGATCTCGCCCGCCGTGACGCCGGCATCCTTGAGGGCTGCCTTGCAGGGCGCGACGGTGCGCTGGATGAGGTCGTCGACGAGCGCTTCGAACTTGGCGCGGGTCAGCTTCATCGTCAGGTGCTTCGGGCCGGAAGCGTCCGCCGTGATGAACGGCAGGTTGATTTCCGTCTGCTGCGAGGAGGACAGCTCGATCTTGGCCTTTTCGGCAGCTTCCTTGAGACGCTGCAGGGCGAGCTTGTCGTTCTTCAGGTCGATGCCCTGGTCCTTCTTGAACTCGGCTGCGAGATATTCGACGAGGCGCATGTCGAAGTCTTCACCGCCGAGGAAGGTGTCGCCGTTCGTCGACTTCACCTCGAAGACGCCGTCGCCGATTTCCAGGACCGAGATGTCGAACGTGCCGCCGCCAAGGTCGTAGACGGCAATGGTCTTGCCGTCCTTCTTGTCGAGGCCGTAGGCAAGCGCTGCAGCCGTCGGCTCGTTGATGATGCGCAGCACTTCGAGGCCGGCGATCTTGCCGGCGTCCTTGGTGGCCTGGCGCTGGGCGTCGTTGAAGTAGGCGGGAACCGTGATGACGGCCTGCGTGACCTTCTCGCCGAGATAGGATTCGGCGGTTTCCTTCATCTTCTGAAGGATCATCGCGGAGATCTGCGAG
Source organism: Shinella fusca (assembly GCF_014203155.1). Lineage (GTDB taxonomy): Bacteria > Pseudomonadota > Alphaproteobacteria > Rhizobiales > Rhizobiaceae > Shinella > Shinella fusca. The sequence goes on along the minus strand of NZ_JACHIK010000007.1, from coordinate 64,913 downwards.
GGGGAATAATCCTTGCCCTGCGCCTCGACCCAGGCATCGCCGTTGTCGCCCTTGACGATCTTGTAGGGAACGAGGCCCTTGTCCTTCTCGACGGTCTTGTCGTCGTAGCGGCGGCCGATGAGGCGCTTGACCGCGAACAGGGTGTTTTCCGGGTTGGTGACCGCCTGGCGCTTGGCCGGCTGGCCGGTCAGCCGCTCACCGTCGTCGGTGAAGGCGACCATGGAAGGCGTGGTGCGCGCGCCTTCGGCATTTTCGATAACCTTGGCGTCCTTGCCGTCCATGACGGCGACGCAGGAATTGGTGGTCCCGAGGTCGATACCGATTACTTTAGCCATGTCATTCTCTCCTTCAAGCGAACTGCCGGAACCCATTCAGGCATTCGTTCGGCAGCCCCTAATGGTATGGTCTTCCAGAAAGCCGAGGGGCAAACCCTTAGCTTTGCGGCGTATATAAGGAGCCCTCCGGACGACTGCAAGACATCGAAGGGCCGCAAGGCGCGCAAAATCAGCGTTCCGGCCGCGATGCGGCACGCTCCGCCGGCAATGTGGTGGGCTTCCTGACGGGCGTCAAGACGGCGCCGGGCGTCAGCCTCCGAGAAGAACGTCGAGAAGGGTCGTGCGGTGGGTGCCGGTTTGCCGCCGGCTGCCGACATCGGCCGGCGGCACGAGCCCGTCGTCCACCGCCACGGCGCCGCCTTCGCCGGTCGCCACCGCCGCGCCGGTGTCGGTCGGCCGCTCCTCGGTGCCGAGCGTGCGCGAGATGATGTCGAAGAGCTGGTCGCCCTCCGGCGCCGGCCTCGTATCCTCGTTCGCGGGCGTCTGGCCGATGCCCGTGCCGAAGAGCGGCGAGGGCGAAAGCCCCTTGTGGGCGGCGATCATGAACTGGCTCCAGGCCCTCGCGGGCAGCCCGCCGCCCGTCACCTGCCGCATCGACTTGCCGTCGTCGTTGCCGAACCACACGCCCGTCGTCAGGTTGGACGTGTAGCCGACGAAGAGCGCGTCGCGGAAGGACTGGGTCGTGCCGGTCTTGCCGGCGGCCTGCCAGCCGGGGATGCGGGCGTTCTTGCCGGTGCCCTCGGTGATGACGCGCTCCATCATGCCGTTCATCATGGAGACGATCTCCGGTGAAAGCACGCGCGGCGGGTTGTCGTAGGTGTTCTCGTAGAGCACCTTGCCGTCGGCGGTCGAGATGCGGCGGATGATGTGGGGCGTCGCCTTGTAGCCGCCGTTCATGAAGGGGGCGTAGGCGGAGGTCAGCTCCACCAGCGTCACCTCCGAGGTGCCGAGCGCGATGGAGGCGTTCGCCTGCAGCTCCGATTCGATGCCGAGCCGCTTGGCAAGCTTGACCACCTCCGACGGCCCCACCTCCATGACGAGCTGGGCGGCGATGGTGTTCAGCGAATGGGCGAGCGCGTTGGCGAGCGTCACCTCGCCGCGGTATTTCTGGTCGTAGTTCTCCGGCGTCCACTTGCCGATCTTCACAGGCGCGTCGTTGCGCACGGAGAGCGGCGAGCGGCCCTGTTCGAGCGCCGTCGCATAGACGAAGGGCTTGAACGCCGAGCCCGGCTGGCGCTTGGCCTTCGAGGCGCGGTCGAACTGGCTGTCGGCATAGTCGCGCCCGCCGACCAGCGCCCGGATCGCGCCCGTGCCGTCGATGGAGACGAGCGCGGCCTGCGAGGCGTTGAGCTTGGCGCCGTCCTTGTCGAGCGTCGCCTTGATGGCCTCGTCGGCCTTCTTCTCGAGGTCGAGGTCGATCGTCGTGTCGATGACGAGGTCCTCGGTGACGTCGCCGATCATGCCGGGAAGCTGCGACATGACCATGTCGGCGGCATAGTGCTCGGCGCCGGACCAGTAGCGCTTGGCGCGCGCCGGCGTCTGCGACATGGCGGTCTTGATCTCGGCGTCGGTAACGTAGCCCTCCTCGCGCATCGCGCCGAGGACGACCTGCGCGCGCGCTTCCGCCGCCTCCGGGTCGCGGGCGGGCGAAAGGCGCGACGGCGCCTTGAGGAGACCGGCGAGAACCGCCGCCTCGCCGAGGTTCACGTCGCGCGCCGACTTGTTGAAATAGCGCCGCGAGGCCGCCTCCACGCCATAGGAATTGGAGCCGAAGAAGACGCGGTTGAGATACATCGCAAGGATCTGGTCCTTGGTGTACTTGTGCTCCAGCCAGAGGGAAAGCAGCACCTCCTGCACCTTGCGCTCCAGCGTGCGCTCGGGCGAGAGGAACATGTTCTTGGCGAGCTGCTGCGTCAGCGTGGAGCCGCCCTGCACCGTGCGGCCCGAGGCGATGTTGGTGATCACCGCGCGGGCAAGGCCGAGCGGATCGATGCCGAAATGGGAATAGAAGCGCCGGTCCTCGATGGCGATGACGGCCTGCGGGATATAGGGCGACATGTCCTCCAGCGAGAGCGCCTCGCCGCCGGTAAGGCCCCGGTTGGCGATGATGGCGCCGTCGACCGCGAGGATCTTGACGTTCGGCGGACGGGCGGGAATGGCCCAGCTCGTGGCGCTCGGCATGCGTGCGCCGTAGTAGAGCACGAGCCCGCCGACGCCGATGGCGCCCCAGATGCCCAGCACGATGCACCAGTAGAAGAGCCTGCGCACGAGGCCGAAGAAGCCAAGGGAGGGTTCTCGCCGACGGCCGGCGCCGCGCCTTCCGCGGGAGGCCTTCGCCGGCTTGCCCCGCCCCTTGCGCCCGCCGCCGCCGGTCACGCGATCGTCGGCGCCGACGTGGAAATCGTCGTCCTCGCGCCCTTCGCTTTCGTGGAAGGACGGTTCGATGCGCTGGGATTTTCGGTTGCCTGCCATAAGCGGTCGGATGAGCCCTCTGGGAATATGCCCGTCCGGTGGACCTTAAATGCGGCGATTTAAGGGGTCGTTAAGAAGCGGTGAACGCGCTCCGGGCGATTTTAACGGAACCGGGCGGCCCGAAGGCCGCCCGTATCCTCGCCTCAGAAGTAGGGCGAATAGCACTGCTTGCGCGGGCCGTAATTGGGCTGGAACGTGTTGTCGTAGGCCCGGTACGAGCGATAGCGCGCATAGCACCATTCGGTATGGCGCGGGTTGATGCCGGCTTCGCGCGGACGGGAATAGCCGTCGTTGGCGATTGCCCCGCCGATGATCGCGCCCGCGCCGAAGGCGGCCAGCGGATACCACCAGCCGTCCGAATGGCGCCGGTAGCCGTGGCGAGAATGCCGGTAGCCGCGATGGCCGTGATACCAGCCGCCGCGATGGCGATACTGCACGTCCACGACGTCGGACGCGCGCGACGCGTCGACCTTTGCCATCGGCATGGCGAAGGCCGGTGCGGATACGAAGGACGTGGCGAACATGGCAACCGCCACCGCGGTGGAAAGGCCCGTCTTGATCGATATCTTCATGTCGGTCTCCCTTGGGTTGTCGTCTCACACTTGTTCAGACGGTTCATAGCATGAAACCATTCGCCTGAACGCGGAATGAACCGGGAAGGATCCACCCGTTTCAATCTTCGGTTTCACGCGCCCGGGCGAGATAGCGCTGCCGCTCGAAGACGAGGATGACCACCAGCGCCATGACGAAGGGAATGATGAGGTAGAAGAGGCGGAAGACGGCGAGCGCAGCCAGCACCGCCGCCGGGTCCATGTCCGGCAGGCCGGCGATGAAGACGAGCTCCAGGACGCCGATGCCGCCCGGCGCATGCGAGAGCAGGGCGACGGAAAAGGAGGCGAGGAAGATGCCGAGCACGACGAAATAGCCCGGATTGCCCGCCGCCGGCAGCACGAAATAGATGATCGCCGCCGCGCCGATGAGCTCGATGGGCGCGATGACGAGCTGGCGGAAGGCGAGCGAGGGCTTCGGATATTCGAGCTTGAGCCAGCGCGTGTTGATCGGCCGGAAGCCGACGAGGCTGCCGACGACATAGAGCGCGACGAGCGCGAGGATGAAGAGCCCCGTCGAGAAGGCCGCCTCGATGGGCAGGAAATCGGCGAAGCGCTCGACGATCTGCGGCTCGAAGACGAGGACGAGGCCGAACAGCATCAAGGTGCCGAGGACGAAGGTGAAGGAACAGAAGGCGACGAGCAGGCCGACCTCCGAGCCGGCAAGCCCCTTCGACGTATAGGCGCGGTAGCGCACCAGCGCGCCGGAGAAGACCGAGGCGCCGATATTGTGCGACAGCGCATAGGTGGTGAAGGAGGTGACCGTGATGAACCACAGCGAGATGCGGTGGCCGAGATGTTCCAGCGCCAGGTGGTCGTAGGCGGCAAGCGCCGCGTAAGCGACGAGCGTGGCGAGGCAGGAAAGCAGCCAGCCCGACAGCGGGATCGCCTGGAGGCTCGCCATGAACGCGTCGAGCGAAAGACCCCTCAGGTCCCGGTAGAGGATATAGACGGAAAGGACGATCGCCGCAGTGCTGACAAGCGGCCAGAAGAGTTTCCCCAGCCGCTTCATTCCATCCTGCCCCCGGTCTTCAATGCCATCGCGTACCGTTCCCATCCGCGGGCTTCGGGCCGGTCGAAGCCGGCCCGGCCCGTCTGTCCGCCCTCAACGGGCGGCAAGCGCCGCAAGGATGCGCACCCAGGAGCGGATGCCCTTCTCGAAGGACCGGAGATCGTATTTCTCGTTCGGCGAATGGATGCGGTCGTCCGACAGCGCGAAGCCGACGAGCAGGGATTCCATGCCGAGCATCTTCTGGAAGTCGCCGACGATCGGGATCGAGCCGCCCATGCCGATGACGACGGCGGGCTTCGGCCATTCGTCGGAGAGCGCGTCCTTCGCCTTGCCGAGCAGAGCCGAATCGTAGGGAAGCTGGATGGCCGGCGAGCCGCCATGGGCGTGGAAGGAGACCGAGCAGTCGGCCGGGATCTTCGCACGCACATAGGCGCGGAAGGCGTCGCGGATCTTCGCCGGATCCTGCTTGCCGACGAGGCGGAAGGAGACCTTGGCCGAGGCTTCCGCCGCGATCACCGTCTTGAAGCCTTCGCCGGTATAGCCGCCGGTGATGCCGTTGACCTCGGCGGTCGGGCGCGCCCAGGTGAGCTCCAGCACGGACCGGCCCTTCTCGCCCGAAGGGATCGACAGGCCGATCTCGCCGAGGAAGCTTTCGGCCGAGCTGCCGAGCTTTTCCCAGGCGGCCTTGATCTGCGTCGGCGTTTCCTCGACGCCGTCGTAGAAGCCGGGAAGCGTCACGCGGCCGGTCTCGTCGTGGAGGCCCGCAAGCACGTCGGCGAGGATGTGGATCGGGTTGGCCGCCGCGCCGCCGAAATAGCCGGAATGCAGGTCCCGGTCGGCCGCCTTGACGACGATCTCCTCGCCGACGAGGCCGCGCAGGCCCGCCGAGATCGCCGGCGTATCGGCGTCCCACATGCTGGTGTCGCAGACGAGGGCGAAATCGGCCGTCAGCTCGGCGGCATTGGCTTCGAGGAAGGGCTTCAGCGAGGGAGAGCCGGACTCCTCCTCGCCCTCGAAGAGGATGGTGACGCGGCAGGGCAGCGCGCCGACGGTTTCCTTGTAGGCGCGGCAGGCTTCCACGAAGGTGAGGAGCTGGCCCTTGTCGTCGGAGGTGCCGCGGCCGGTGATGATGCGCCGGCCGCCCTCGACCTCGCGCACCGCCGGATCGAAGGGATCGTGGTCCCACAGGTTCAGCGGATCGACCGGCTGCACGTCGTAATGGCCGTAGAAGAGGACATGCGGCGCATCGGCCTTGGCACCCTCGTGGTGGGCGACGACCATGGGATGGCCGGGGGTATCGCGCACCGTCGCGTCGAAGCCCAGCGAGCGCAGCTCCTTGACCAGCCATTCGGCCGCCCGGCGGCAATCCGCCTTGAAGGCCGGATCGGTGGAGATGGATTTGATGCGCACCAGCTCGAACAGGCGTTCGAGGCTGGCCGGGATATCGGCGCTGGCGCGATCGAGGACGGGCAGAATGTTGGTCATGTCGGTATCCTTCAATGCATGCTGCGCGAAGGCGGCCCCGCGGCGGCGGCATGCGGCAAATCAGAATGATTTTCGCGGCGACATTAGACCGATCCCGTCGGCAAGGGCAAATCGTATGACGGCCCTGCGACGGTCAGGGGCGAACGTCGCGTCCGAGATTGGCCAGCACCATGCGCATGTATTCGAGCAGGAGTTCCCGCTCGAAGCGGCGGAAGCCCTGGAAAAGCGCGTCCTCCGTGGCGCTCGCCGCGGCCATCGCGCTCTCGCGCAGCGCCTTGCCGCGCGCCGTCAGGAAAACCAGCTGCGCACGCCTGTCCCGGGGGTGGCGGCGGCGCGAGATAAGCCCGTCGCGCTCCATGCGCGCAAGCGTGTTGGCCATGGTCGCCTGTTCGATGTCGAGCCTGTCGAGGAGTTCGCGCTGGGTGAGGCCGTCGCCGCCCCATAGTTCCAGCAGAACCGGGAACTGGCCGGGCGCAAAGCCGGCCCCGTCCGCCCGCGCCTGCAGCGCGCGGGAGGCCCCCTTCGCCAGGAGATTGGCGAGGTAGGCTGCCGAATCCTTCCGGTCAAACTCCATGGCAAGAAGCTATGCCGGTTTTCAGACGATGACAACGATGGATCGCAGGCGATGCAACCCCTCAAACGCGGGAAGCCGCCGACGACAGGAGGCTTGTCGCGGCGGCTTCTTCGCAAATGTTGGACAAAGGCCCGGAGAGGGGGATAAGGCCTTTGTCCTTGTCTGGCGCGGCGGGGGACAGGCCGTTATGCCAGACACGGCTTGATCAGGTGCCGATGAGGAATATCTGTGGGTCCGAATGTGGCTTTTCAAGGGATTCGAAGGCCCGCGAAAATTACAAATCGGTAACGTTCGCGTGAGGCTTCCGGGCACCCTTCGCCCGCAATGAAAGATGGACGCGACAGGCCGCCCGCGCTATCCATTCACCCCATGAAAAAAGGTGATCATCTCTTCCTCGTCGACGGCTCCGGCTTCATCTTCCGCGCCTTCCACGCCATCCCGCCGCTCAACCGAAAGTCGGACGGTTTGCCGGTCAATGCCGTCTCGGGCTTCTGCAACATGCTGTGGAAGCTCCTGAAGGATGCGCGCAACACCGACGTGGGCGTGACGCCGACCCATTTCGCGGTCATCTTCGACTATTCCTCAAAAACCTTCCGCAACGATCTCTATGACCAGTACAAGGCGAACCGCACCGCGCCGCCGGAAGACCTGATTCCGCAGTTCGGCCTCATCCGCCACGCGACCCGCGCCTTCAACCTGCCCTGCATCGAAAAGGAAGGCTTCGAGGCCGACGACCTGATCGCCACCTATGCCCGCCTTGCCGAGCAGGACGGCGCGGACGTCACCATCGTCTCCTCCGACAAGGACCTCATGCAGCTCGTGACCGAGAACGTCTCGATGTATGACGGCATGAAGGACAAGCAGATCTCCATTCCCGAGGTGATCGAGAAATGGGGCGTGCCGCCGGAGAAGATGATCGACCTCCAGTCGCTGACCGGCGATTCGACCGACAACGTGCCGGGCGTCCCCGGCATCGGCCCGAAGACCGCCGCCCAGCTTCTCGAAGAATACGGCGATCTCGACACGCTGCTCGCGCGCGCTGAGGAGATCAAGCAGGTCAAGCGCCGCGAGAACATCATCGCCAGCCGCGAGCTCGTGCGGCTCTCGCGCCAGCTCGTCACGCTGAAGACGGACACGCCCCTCGACACGCCGCTGGACGAGCTGATCCTGCATCCGCAGGACGGCCCGAAGCTCATCGCCTTCCTGAAAGCCATGGAGTTCACCACGCTGACGCGGCGCGTGGCCGAAGCGTGCGACTGCGACGCCGGCGCCATCGAGGCGGCGAGCGTGCCGGTGGAATGGGGCGCTGCGGCGCACGGCCCGGACCTCGACAAGGGCGAGGCCGCCGGCCGGCCTTCCGCCCTCGACGGCACGGAGACGGCGGCGGAAGCCGCCGCGACGCTGCTGCCGGCCGCCGTTGCCGGCGACCTTTCGCCCACAGCGCTGGCAAGGAGCCGCGCGGAGCGTTTTTCGGCGGCGCCGATCGACCATTCCACCTACGAGACGGTGCGCGACCTCGAAGCGCTCGACCGCTGGATCGCCGCCGCGCGCGAGGCCGGCCTCGTCGGCTTCGACACGGAGACGACCTCGCTCGACGCCATGCAGGCGGAACTGTGCGGCTTCTCGCTCGCCATCGCCGACAATGCGAAGGACCCTTCCGGCACCGTGATCCGCGCCTGCTACGTGCCGCTCAACCACAAGACGGGCGTCGGCGACCTCCTCGGCGGCGGCATGGCCGATGGGCAGATCCCCATCCGCGCGGCGCTGGAGCGGCTGAAGGGCCTGCTGGAGGACCCGTCGGTCCTCAAGGTCGCGCAGAACCTCAAATACGACTACCTCGTCATGCGCCGGCACGGCATCACCGTTCAGGGCTTCGACGACACGATGCTGATGTCCTATGCGCTGGATGCGGGCGCGGGCACGCACGGCATGGACACGCTCTCCGAACGCTGGCTCGGCCACAAGCCGATTTCCTACAAGGAGGTGGCCGGCTCCGGGAAGGGCGCGCAGACCTTCGACATGGTCGACATCTCCCGCGCCACCGCCTATGCGGCGGAAGACGCCGACGTGACGCTTCGCCTCTGGCATGTGCTGAAGCCGCGCCTTGCGGCCGAGCGCATGACGGCCGTCTACGAGCGGCTGGAACGCCCTCTGGTGCCCGTGCTCGCCCGCATGGAGGAACGCGGCATCACCATCGACCGGCAGGTGCTCTCGCGCCTTTCCGGCGAGCTCGCGCAGGGCGCGGCAGGCTTCGAGGAGGAAATCTACGAGCTTGCCGGCGAGCGCTTCAACATCGGCTCGCCCAAGCAGCTCGGCGACATCCTCTTCGGCAAGATGGGCCTTCCCGGCGCCTCCAAGACGAAGACCGGCCAATGGTCGACCTCCGCGCAGGTGCTGGAGGACCTTGCCGCGCAGGGCCTTCCCCTGCCGCGCAAGATCGTCGACTGGCGCCAGCTCACCAAGCTGAAATCCACCTATACCGACGCGCTGCCCGGCTTCGTGCATCCCGACACGAAGCGCGTGCACACGTCCTACGCGCTCGCCGCGACGACGACCGGCCGCCTTTCCTCCTCCGATCCGAACCTCCAGAACATTCCGGTGCGCACGGCAGAAGGGCGCAAGATCCGCACGGCCTTCATCTCGACGCCCGGCCACAAGCTGGTCTCGGCCGACTACAGCCAGATCGAGCTGCGCGTGCTCGCCCATGTCGCAGACATCCCGCAACTGAAGCAGGCCTTCGCCGACGGCATCGACATCCATGCCATGACGGCCTCCGAGATGTTCGGCGTGCCGGTCGAGGGCATGCCTTCGGAAATCCGCCGCCGGGCCAAGGCGATCAATTTCGGCATCATCTACGGCATCTCCGCCTTCGGCCTTGCCAACCAGCTCTCCATCGAGCGCTCGGAAGCCGGCGAATACATCAAGAAGTATTTCGAGCGCTTCCCGGGCATCAAGGACTACATGGACACGACGAAGGCCTTCGCCCGCGAGAACGGCTATGTGGAGACCATCTTCGGCCGCCGCGCGCATTACCCGGAGATCAAGTCGTCCAACCCCTCGGTGCGCGCCTTCAACGAGCGTGCCTCGATCAACGCGCCGATCCAGGGATCGGCGGCCGACATCATCCGCCGCGCCATGATCAAGATGGAGCCGGCGCTTGCCGCGGCCGGCCTTTCCGCCCGCATGCTGCTGCAGGTGCACGACGAACTGATCTTCGAAGTGGAGGACGGCGAGGTCGAGAAGGCCATCCCCGTCATCGTCGACGTCATGGAGAACGCCTCCATGCCGGCGCTGTCGATGAAGGTGCCGCTGAAGGTGGACGCGCGGGCCGCCACCAACTGGGACGAGGCGCACTGACGGCCGGAAATCCGCGATGGGCGCCGCCCGGCGGCACGTTCTGCGTTTATGGCTAACGAGGCCTCAACGGGACGGAACCGTCTCGTCGGGGCACAGGCGCCTCCTCGCCCGATGTCCTCGAAAACCGGCATTCTTCGCCCTTTCTTCATGATGTTCCGAAACGGATCGTTCCATCCCGATCCAGCCTGCGGAGGCGCTTCACGAAATCTTATCCATGTCCTTTCAACCGATCTTATCAACCGCCGGTTATGGATGTGCGGAACGATAAGCCGATGGCCTCCCCGGCCGGCAAAGAAAGCGATGGAGAAGAAGATGAAGCAGACGATTCGTGAAATCCTCGGCAAGCACGGCGGTCTTCCGGTTCCGGTCGATACGCTCGCGGACGATGCCGATCTCTATGCGGCGGGTCTTTCCTCCTTCGCCTCCGTGCAGGTGATGCTCGGCATCGAGGACGCCTTCGACGTCGAGTTCCCCGACAACCTCCTCAACCGCAAGTCCTTCCAGAGCATCGATGCGATCACGCGGGCGGTCTCCGGCCTTGTCGGCAGCGCGGAGGCCGCCGAATGACCGTCACCGTCGGAAAGGGCCTTGCCGAGCGCGCCGAGCGCGTTTCCGCCGTGGCCGCAGCGCATGCCGACGACGTGGACGCCAGGGCCCGCTTCCCGCGCGAAGCCGTCGACGCGATGATCGCCGAACGGCTGCTCTCCATCCAGATCCCCGCAGCCCTCGGCGGCGAGGATGCCTCCCTTTCCGAGATCGCGGAAGTCTGCTCGCTGATCGGCCAGTCCTGCTCGGCGGCGGCCATGGTCTTCGCCATGCACCATATCAAGCTGTCGAGCCTCGTCTCGCACGGCGCGGGCGACGCCTGGCATTCCGCCTTCATGCGCCGCGTCGCCGGCGAACAGTTGCTTCTCGCCTCGGCGACGACCGAGGGCGGCATCGGCGGGAATCTCCGCAACAGCATCTGTGCCATCGAGATTACCGGCGACACCTGCCGCCTGACGAAGGATGCGACCGTCATCTCCTACGGCGCCCATGCCGACGCGATCCTCATCACCTCGCGCGCCCATGCGGACGCCGCCTCGACCGACCAGGTCATGACCGTCTTCACCAAAGACCAGTACACGCTGGAGCAGACCCATGTCTGGGATACGCTCGGCATGCGCGGCACCTGCTCGGACGGCTGGCTCTTCAAGGGAGAGGCGCCGAAGGAGCAGATCCTTCCCAAGCCCTTCGCCGAGATCGCGGCGCAGTCGATGCTCGCCACCTCGCATCTCTTGTGGAGCGCCGTCTGGTACGGCATCGCCGTCAACGCCGTTTCCCGCGCGCAGGCCTTCGTGCGCGCCGCCGCCCGCAAGAGCCCCGGCGTGACGCCGCCCGGCGCGCTGCGCCTTGCGGAAGCCGTAAACCTCCTCCAGCTCGTCAAATCCAACACCATTGCCGGCCTCAAGGAATACGAGGCAGCCAAGGCGGATCCCGACCGGCTTTCCTCCATGGGCTTTGCCGTGGCGATGAACAACGTGAAGATCGCGTCCTCCGAAACGATCCTTGCCATCATCAACCAGGCGATGCTGATCTGCGGCATCATGGGCTACAAGAACGGCACGCCCTTCAGCCTCGGCCGGCACCTGCGCGACGCGCATTCCGCCCAGCTGATGATCTCCAACGACCGCATCCTCGGCAACACGTCGAACCTCCTGCTTGTCCACAAGCAGGACACCAGCCTGATCGGGTGACACCATGGACATGCAGACTTCCCTTCTCGACCGGCTCTTCGATTCCGGCCTTCTCATCGACACCGGCGTCGAGGGCCTTTACGGCCGCTCGGGCGCCTTCGAGGACGTCATCGCCCGCTTCGAGCGGCTGGTCGACACTTATGGCGGGGCCGACGGCGCGGAGGCGATGCGCTTTCCGCCGGGCATGAACCGCGCGCATTTCGAGACCTCCGGCTACATGAAGAGCTTCCCGCAGCTTGCCGGCACCGTGCACAGCTTCTGCGGCGGCGAGCTCGACCACATGAGCCTCCTGCAATGCATGGAGGTCGAGGGCGACTGGACGAAGGACCAGAAGGCGACCGACATCGTGCTGACGCCGGCGGCCTGCTATCCGCTCTATCCGACGATCGCCAAACGCGGCCGCCTGCCGGCAGGCGGCGGGCTCTACGACCTGCAGTCCTACTGCTTCCGCCACGAGCCCTCCAACGACCCGGCCCGCCAGCAGCTCTTCCGCATGCGCGAATATGTCTGCATGGGCACGCAGGAGCATGTGACGACCTTCCGCCAGACCTGGATGGACCGGGGCCTCGAAATGATGGCCAAGGTCGGCCTCGACGTGACGATCGATGTGGCCAATGACCCGTTCTTCGGCCGCGCCGGGCGCATGCTCGCCAACAACCAGCGCGACCAGAACCTGAAGTTCGAGCTGCTGATCCCGGTGACGTCCACCGCCAAGCCGACGGCCTGCATGAGCTTCAACTACCATCAGGACGCCTTCGGCGCGAAATGGGGCCTCAACCTGGAAAACGGCGACGTCGCGCATACCGCCTGCGTCGGCTTCGGCCTGGAGCGGATCGCGCTCGCGCTCTTCGCCCGCCACGGCCTCGACATCGCCGCCTGGCCGACGGACGTGCGCAACGTGCTGGGATACCAGGACTGACATGGCTGCCGTCTTTCCCGGGCTCGACCCCGCGACCTACCGGCCGCACGCGCTGCACGACGCCGAGCGCGCGTGGCCGGAGACCAACTGCTATGTCGACCTCTGGATCGAGGTGCTGAACGCTTTCGGCACCCGGCCCGAGGCGATGCTGGGCTTCTCCTTGACGCAGGATTTCGAGGGCGACCAGTTCACCTTCTTCAAGGTGCCGCTGGAAGACCTCGAAGCGCTCTACGGCATCCGCTCGACCGAGCTTGCCATCTTCGACCGGGTGGAGGGCCATGTCGAAACGCAGATCGCGCGCGGGCGCCTCTGCCTCGTCGAGATGGACAGCTTCTACATGCCGGACACCCGCGGCGTCGCCTACCGCCAGGAGCACGGCAAGACGACGGTGGCGATCAACCGGCTGGACCTTCAGGCCAAGCGGCTCGACTATTTCCACAATGCCGGCTTCTTCCGGCTGGAGGGCGAGGATTTCGACGGCCTGTTCCACCTGAACGACGGCCCGGAGGACCTGCCCTTCCTGCCCTATACGGAATTTGCGAAGTTCCCGGAAAAGCGCCCCGACGACGCTCACCTGCGCCGCGAGGCGGGACGCCTCCTCGCCTTCCATTTCGCCCGGCGCCCGGCGGAAAATCCCGTCGCAGCCTTCGCAAAGGTCTTTCCGCAGCAGGTGGAGGCCGTGGCGGACCGGCCGTTCGGCTTCTTCCACAAATACGCCTTCAACACGCTGCGCCAGCTCGGTGCCAATTTCGAGCTGGCCGCAAGCCATCTCGACTGGCTCGGCCTCGACAATGGCGATGCCGCGCGCAAAATCTCGGAGACGGCAAAGTCCGTGCAGTTCCAGCTTGCCCGCGCCGTGACCCGCCGCAGGTTCGACCCGCTGGCAACGGCGCTCGACCCGGCCATCGAGGCGTGGGATACTCTGATGTCGAGCCTTGCCGCCCGCATCGACTGAAGGAGAGGGAATGCCCGATACCGGAAAAGCGCTTTCCACCGGCTGGCGCATGGCCCTGCTGCCTGCCGGCAGCGCGGCCGACCCGTCGGCGCTGAATGGCCTTTCCGGTTTCATCGACGCCCCCGTGCCCGGCACCGTCGCCGGCGCCCTCGAACGCGCCAGCCGCTTCGACCGCGCCGCGCCCGAACCGCTCGACCATCTCGACGCCTGGTACGTGCTCGACCTTGCCGGCGAGGCGCCCGGCGAGGCCATGCTGCATTTCGACGGCCTCGCGACGATCACCGAGATCTGGTGGAACGGCGCGCTCGCGCTTTCCTCGGACAGCATGTTCGTGCGCCACACCCTGCCGGTCACGCTGACCGGCGGGGACCGCCTCGCCCTCTGTTTCCGCGCGCTGAAGCCGCACCTCGAAAAGCGCGGGCCCCGCGCCCGCTGGCGCCCGCAGATGATCACGCCGCAGGGGCTTCGGCTCGTGCGCACCACCCTCCTCGGCCGCATGCCCGGCTGGTGCCCGGAGGTTCATGCCGTCGGCCCGTGGCGGCCGGTGCGCCTCGCCCGGCCGGCGCCCGCCGTTCCAACGGATATCCGCCTCTCCGCACGGCTTCACGAGGACGGCAAGGGCCGGCTGGAGATCGGCTTTTCGCTCGACGGCGCGGCAACGCCGACCGTGGAATGCGCGGGCGTCGCCGTCGAGGCGATCCCGAATGGAGAGCGCAGCTTCAGCGCCAGCCTCGTGATCCCCGATGTCGAAGCCTGGTGGCCGCGCACGCACGGCACGCCGGTCCTGCACGACATTACCCTGACGGTGGATGGAGTGCGCCATTCCCTCGGCCGCACCGGCTTTCGCCGCATCGAGATCGACCGCGGCGCGGACGGCCGGGATTTCGCGCTCATCGTCAACGGCCGGAAAATCTTCTGCCGCGGCGCCGTCTGGACCACTGCCGATATCGTCGATCTGCCCGGCACGCGGGAGCGCTACGAACCGCCGCTGAAGCTCGCGGCGGATGCAGGCATGAACATGCTGCGCATCGGCGGCACGATGGCTTACGAGACGCCGGACTTCTTCGCGCTCTGCGACGAGCTCGGCATCCTCGTCTGGCAGGATTTCCAGTTCGCCAATTTCGATTATCCGGCGAACGATCCCGCCTTCATCGAGAACGTGCGCACCGAAGTCGCGCAGTTCCTCGACGCCGTTGCCGCCTCGCCATCGCTCGCCGTGCTCTGCGGCGGCAGCGAGATCGACCAGCAGGCGGCAATGCTCGGCCTGCCGGAGACGGCATGGGCCGGGCCTTTGACACGCGATATCCTGCCTATGCTTTGCGCCGCGCACCGGCCGGACGTGCCTTACGTGGAAAATTCGCCGAGCGGCGGGGCCATGCCATTTTCGCCGAATGCCGGCGTCACGCATTATTACGGCGTCGGCGCCTATTGCCGGCCGCTGGATGACGCGCGCCGCGCCGAGGTGCGCTTTGCCGCCGAAAGCCTCGCCTTCGCCAACGTGCCGGAGCAGGCGACGCTCGATGCGCACCTGCCGGTGCCGGCCGTTCACGATCCGCGCTGGAAGGCCCGTGTCCCAAGAGATCGTGGCGCGTCCTGGGATTTCGAGGACGTGCGCGACCACTATCTCGGCCTTCTCTATGAAATCGATCCGGCGCGTCTTCGCCGCGAGGACCCCGCGCGTTATCTCGACCTTTCCCGCGCCGCCGTCGCCGAGGTGATGGAGGCGACCTTCGCCGAATGGCGCCGGGCGCAATCGACCTGCAACGGCGCCCTCGTCTGGACCTTCCAGGACCTTCTGCCCGGCGCGGGCTGGGGCGTGGTCGATGCGACGGGCCTGCCGAAATCCGCCTGGCACGCGCTGCGCCGCGCCTTCCGCCCGGTGCAGCTTGCGCTTTCCGACGAGGGCACCAACGGCCTCGACGTCCACGCGATCAACGACAGCGCGGAGGAGCGGCGCCTGACGCTGGAACTCTCCTGCCTGCGCCACGGCCGCCAGCCGGTCGTTTCCGGCCGCCGGGAGATGGCGCTTGCGCCGCACTCCGCCGAGACGCTGCCGGCAACGAGCCTTTTCGGCGCCTTCTTCGACACGACCTATGCCTTCCGCTTCGGCCCGCCGTCCCATGGCGTGACCGTCGGCCGGCTTCTCGACGAAGAGGGAGCGGTGATTGCGGAAGCCTTCCATTTCCCGCGCGGCCGCACGGCGGCGATGACGCCCGCCAGCTTGTCGGCGACGCTTCGGCAGGATGCGGCAGGCTGGGTGCTCGACCTTTCGGCGGATCGTTTCACCCAGTCCATCGCCATCGAGGCCGAGGGCTTCCTGCCATCGGACAGTTGGTTCCATCTCGCGCCCGGCGGCGTGAAGACGATCCGCCTTGCCTCGCGCGCCGGCACCGATCCGGCCGCAAAGCCCACGGGAGAAATCCGCGGGCCTAGCATCGAGGCCATCGTCTCGTTCTGACGGAACCACAGGAAATCACCGATGATTTCCTGTGGTCGAAGGATTTAGAAGAAAAGGTAGAGCGGCCACTGGATGGGCCGGCGGGAGGCGGAAAGGCGGCTGCCTTCGAGCGGGAGCCTGCCTTCGGTCGCCGTGCCCGGCGCCGTCTCCGTCTCGCGGCGCGCGCCTTCGGTCTTCGGCTGGAAGCCGGGCGGGTAGAGGTTGAAGTAGCCGAGCGTCACGCCACCGAGATACATCATGCCATCGCTTCCGTGCTGGTTAAGGGTCCGGTCATCATCATGGCGAAATCGTGGCAGCAGTCAATAGTCCATAAAATTGGTGCGCTATTACGCCCTTGATAGGGCCGGTGCGGAAGGGCTACGAAGACCCCCGTGTACACGCTGGACCGCACCGAAATCTTCGAGCAGGACATCCGCAAGAGCCGGTTCCTCGCCATTGCCTGCCCCGTCGAGAGCGAGGCGGAGGCGAAGGCGCGGCTGGCGGAAATCTCGGATGCCTCGGCAAGCCACAATTGCTGGGCCTGGCGCATCGGGCAGGCCTATCGCTTCAGTGACGACGGCGAGCCGAGCGGCACGGCCGGCAAACCCATCCTCCAGGCCATCGACGGGCAGGACCTCGACCGCACGCTGGTCGTCGTCACGCGCTGGTTCGGCGGCATCCTGCTCGGCAGCGGCGGCCTGATGCGCGCCTATGGCGGCACGGCGGCGGCGTGCCTTCGCGCGGCGGCCAGGACGGAATATGTGGAGCGGGCCGCGCTTTCCGTCTCGCTCGGCTTTTCGGACCTCGCGCTGGTCAAGGCGCGGCTTTCCGCCTTTGCCGGGCTGGTGATGGACGACGAGGCCTTTCACGAGAGCGGCGCGCGGCTTTCCTTCCGCGTGCCGGCGGAAAAGGCGGAGGAAATCGGCCGTCTGATCGTGGATCTGACCAGCGGACGGGCCGAAATCGGCAATTGAAGGCTGCAATCGAAATAAAATCGCCTTTCCACGCCGCGCCGCCCGGGGAGAACGGTTTGGCGCGGTGGCCGGCACTTGCCGAACGGCATCTTGCCACAAGGGAAAACGGCGCAAAGATGCGCTCTTGCCGCCCCTTGCCCCCGCCGCCCGCCGCTATAGGCAAGCCCGGTTTTTCGTTCTATCTACCCTGCGGACCCATTTTCGCGGGCCTTACGGCTCGCGACCCGCACGACAGAGAGGACGATCCCATGAGCCTTCGCATCAACGACACCGCTCCGGACTTCACCGCCGAAACCACCGCCGGCCCGATCAGCTTCCACGACTGGATCGGCGACGGCTGGGCCGTGCTCTTCTCGCACCCGAAGAACTTCACCCCCGTCTGCACCACCGAGCTCGGCGCCATGGCCGGCCTCGACGGCGAGTTCCGCAAGCGCGGCGTCAAGATCATCGGCATTTCCGTCGATCCGGTCGAAAGCCATGTCAAGTGGAAGGCCGACATCCGCACCGCCACGGGCTTCGACGTCGAATATCCGCTGATCGGCGACAAGGACCTCAAGGTCGCAAAGCTCTACGACATGCTGCCGGCCGGCGCCGGCGATACCTCGGAAGGCCGCACGCCCGCCGACAACGCCACGGTGCGCTCCGTCTTCGTCATCGGCCCGGACAAGAAGATCAAGCTGATCCTCACCTATCCGATGTCCACCGGCCGCAACTTCGCGGAAATCCTGCGCGCTATCGATTCCATCCAGCTCACCAGCAAGCACCAGGTCTCCACGCCCGCCAACTGGCAGCAGGGCGACGACGTGATCATCGGCGGCGGCATCTCCAACGAGGACGCCATCGCCCGCTTCGGCTCCTTCGACACGGTGCTGCCGTACCTGCGCAAGACGAAGCAGCCGGCGGCCTGAACGGCCGGTATCCGCGCCGGCGGCGCCGGCGAGAGTGGCCGGAGCGCTGCCCTCTCTTCCGTCATGCTCGGGCTTGACCCGAGCATCCATCCGCGTCCGTGGGTGTCGCCTGGATCCTCGGGTCAAGCCCGAGGATGACGACGGAGAGGTGGGCGGAAGGAAAAAAGCGAGCGGACGAAACAAGACAGCCCCGGCAAGCCGGGGCTGTCTTGTTTCGGGCTACTGGATGAGGATCGCCCGGAAATCGTTGACGTTGGTGCCGGTCGGGCCCGGCACGAAGAGGTCGCCGAGCGCGTCGAAGGCGGTCCAGCTATCGTTGCGGGCGAGGTATTCGGCAGCGTCCTTGCCCTTGTCGGCAAGGCGGGCGACGGTGGTGCCGTCGGCGAAGGCGCCGGCGTTGTCCTCCGAGCCGTCGATGCCGTCCGTATCGGCGGCGAGCGAGTGAAGGCCGTCGAGCCCGTCGGTGGCGCAGGCGAAGGACAGCAGGAACTCGCCGTTGCGCCCGCCTTTGCCCTTGCCTTTGATCGTCACCGTCGTCTCGCCCCCGGAGAGGATGACGATGGGCTTTTGGAACGGCCGGTCGCGGCGCACGACCTCCGCCGCGATGGCGGCGTGGACGCGGCCGACTTCCGAGGCCTCACCCTCGATGGCATCCGACAGGATGACGGCCTCGATGCCGGCCTCCTTGGCGGCGGCGGCGGCGGCTTCCAGCGAAACGGCGGCGGAGGCGACCAGCTTCACCTCGTTGCGGGCGAAGGCCGCGTCGGACGGTAGCGGCGGTTCGTCCTTGCCGTCCCGGATATGCCGCATCACCGCCTCGGGCAGGTCGAGGCGGTAGCGCTCGATGAGGCGCAGCGCGTCGGCTCTGGTGGTTTCGTCGGCGATGGTCGGGCCGGAGGCGACGAGGGCGGGGTTGTCGCCCGGAATATCGGAAACGACGAGCGAGACGACGCGGGCGGGATAGGCGAGCGCGGCAAGCCGACCGCCCTTGATGCGCGAGACCTGCTTGCGCACGGCGTTCATGGCGCTGATCGGTGCGCCGGAGGCAAGCAGCGCCTTGTTGACGGCGATCTCGTCGGCGAGCGTCAGGTGGCCGGCGGGCGCGGGCAGAAGGGCCGAGCCGCCGCCGCAGACGAGGGCGACGACGAGGTCGTCTTCCGTCAGGCCCCGGACCGCGGCCATCAGCCGGCCGGAAGCAAGGAGCCCGCTGTCGTCCGGCACGGGATGGGCGGCTTCGAGGATCTCGATGCGCTCGCAGGGCACGGCATAGCCGTAGCGCGTGACGACCACGCCGGAAAGCGGCGCGTCCCACAGGCGCTCGAAGGCGCGGGCCATCTGCGCGGCGCCCTTGCCGGCGCCGATCACCACCGTGCGGCCCTTCGGCTTTTCCGGCAGGTTGGCGGCCAGCACCTTGTCCGGATCGGCGGCGGAAACCGCGGCGGAAAAGAGCGTTTCGAGAAAGGCGCGCGGATCGGCGATGGGCGGCATGCGGTTCCTCCAGGTCTGCGAATGGCTCATATAAACACAGCCCCCCACCCGCGCGCCAGAACCGCCTCCAGTCGGAAACGGCGCAGCGGGGCGAGGGGCTGTGTCTCCTCCTCCAGAAGGGGTGACCGGGCGGGGCTCCCCTCCCCGCCCGGTCAGGCCGTCATGCGACGGCGTGGTTCGCCATGCGCTCCAGCGCCGTGACGAGACCGGAGTGGTCGAGGCCCGCGTCGCCGTGGGCCGCGCACTGATTGAAGAGCTCCTGCGTCAGCGCCGTGTTGGGCAGCGAGACGCCGATCGCCTTGGCGCCCTGGAGCGCGAGGTTGAGGTCCTTCTGGTGCAGCGAGATGCGGAAGCCCGGATCGAAGGTGCGCTTGACCATGCGCTCGCCATGCACTTCGAGGATGCGCGAGGAGGCAAAGCCGCCCATCAGCGCCGAACGCACGCGGGCCGGATCGGCACCGGCCTTCGACGCGAAGACGAGCGCTTCGGCAACGGCCTCGATGGTCAACGCCACGATGATCTGGTTGGCGACCTTCGTCACCTGGCCGTCGCCGCAATCGCCGACGAGCGTGATGTTCTTGCCCATGAGCTGGAAGAGCGGAAGCGCCCGGTCGAAGCTTTCCTGCGAGCCGCCGGCCATGATGGAGAGCGAGGCGTTCTTGGCGCCGACCTCGCCGCCCGAGACCGGGCCGTCGACATATTCCGCACCGGTGGCGCGGATCTTCCTGGCGAATTCCTTGGTGGCGATCGGCGAGATCGAGCTCATGTCGATGACGAGCTTGCCGGCCGAAAGACCGTAGGAGACGCCGTTCTCGCCGAAGAGCACGTCTTCGACTTCCGGGGTATCGGGCAGCATGAGGATGATCGTGTCGACCGTCTCGGCGAGCGCCTTCGGGCTTTCGACGATCTTGAGGCCGTTATCGACCAGATCCTTGTGCGGCGGGATGTGGAACTTCGAGGTGATGACCGTGTGGCCGGCGTCCTGCAGGTGGCGCGCCATGGGGGTGCCCATGATGCCGAGGCCAATGAAACCGATATTTGCCATGATTAAACTCCCAGTCCTGAAATTTGTGATGCTCAGCGGCCGACTTCGGCCAGCCAGCCGAGGCCTTCCTCGGTGGTCGTGCGCGGCTTGTATTCGCAGCCGATCCAGCCGTCGTAGCCGAGTGCGTCGAGCGTCTTGAACACGAAGCCGTAGGCGATCTCGCCGGTGCCCGGCTCGTTGCGGCCCGGATTGTCGGCAAGCTGCACGTGGGGGATCTTCGCCTGGTGCTTCTTGAAGGTGCCGATCAGTTCGCCTTCCGTGCGCTGCTGGTGGTAGAGGTCGTACTGGATGAAGAGGTTGTCGGAACCGACTTCCGCGATGATCGAGGCCGCCTGGTCCGGGGTGTTGAGGTAGAAGCCCGGAATGTCGAAATGGTTGATCGGCTCGATCAGCAGCTTGATGCCGTGCTTGCCGAGCTCCGCCGCTGCCAGCTTGAGGTTGGCGACGAAGGTGGTGCGCAGCACCTCGTCCGGCACGCCGGCCGGCGCGATGCCCGACAGGCAGTTGATCTGCCTGCAGCCGAGCGTCGTCGCATAGTCGATGGCCGAGGCCACGCCGCGGCGGAACTCGTCGACGCGGTCGGGTAGGACCGCGATGCCGCGCTCGCCGCCGGCCCAGTTGCCGGCCGGCAGGTTGTGCAGGACCTGCGTCAGGCCGTGCCTGTCGAGTTCGGCGCGGATCGCATCCTTGTCGAAATCGTAGGGGAAGAGATATTCGACCCCTTCGAAGCCGGCCTTGGCGGCCAGCGCGAAGCGCTCCATGAAGGGCGCCTCGTTGAAGAGCATGGTCAGGTTGGCCGCGAATTTCGGCATTTTCGTCTCCCTAGATCAGTCGAGCAGCGCAGCCAGCGTTGCGGTCGGGGCATCTTCGCCGCGCTCGGCGAGGTCCTCGAATTCGACGACGGCATTGATGTCGGCACCCATGGCGATGTTGGTGACGCGCTCGAGGATGAACTCGATGACGACCGGAACCTGATGCTCCTTCATGAGGTCCTGCGCCGTGTTGAAGGCTTCCTGGAACTCGTTCGGGCTGCGCACCCGCAGCGCCTTGCAGCCGAGGCCCTCGGCGACCGCGACATGGTCGACCCCGTAGCCGGCTTCCGCATCGCCATCCGCGTTGATGTTGTCGAAGGCGAGCGAGACTTCGAAGTCCATGTTGAAGCCGCGCTGCGACTGGCGGATGAGGCCGAGATAGGAATTGTTCACGACGACATGCAGGTAGGGCAGCTTGTGCTGGGCGCCGACCGCAAGCTCCTCGATGAGGAACTGGAAGTCGTAGTCGCCGGAAAGGGCGACGATCGGACGGTCCGGATCGGCGGCGCGCACGCCGAGCGCTGCCGGCAGCGTCCAGCCGAGCGGGCCCGCCTGGCCGCAGTTGATCCAGTTGCGCGGCTTGTAGACGTGCAGGAACTGCGCGCCGGCGATCTGGCTGAGGCCGATGGTCGAGACGTAGCAGGTGTCGCGGTCGAAGGCCTTGTTCATCTCCTCGTAGACGCGCTGGGGCTTCAGCGGCGTCTGGTCGAAATGGGTCTTGCGCAGCATGGTGCGCTTGCGTTCGCGGCATTCCTCGGCCCAGGCCGACCAGTCGCGCAGCTTGCCGGCGGTCTTCCATTCCGTCGCGACGTCGAGGAAGAGCTTCAGCGCGGCGCCGGCATCCGAAACGATGCCGAAATCGGGGGCGAAGACGCGGCCGATCTGGGTCGGCTCGATGTCGACATGGATGAACTTGCGGCCTTCCGTATAAGTCGGGACGTTGCCGGTGTGGCGGTTGGCCCAGCGGTTGCCGATGCCGAAGACGAAGTCGGAGGCGAGCAGCGTCGCGTTGCCGTAGCGGTGCGAGGTCTGCAGGCCGCACATGCCGGCCATCAGCGGATGGTCGTCCGGGATCGTGCCCCAGCCCATCAGCGTCGGGATGACCGGAACGCCGACGATCTCGGCGAATTCGACGAGGAGGTCGGAGGCGTCCGCATTGATGATGCCGCCGCCGGCGACGATCAGCGGGCGCTCGGCCTCATTCAGCATGGCCAGCGCCTTCTCGGCCTGGGCACGCGTGGCGGCTGGCTTGTAGACGCCGAGCGAGGCATAGGTGTCGATGTCGAACTCGATCTCGGCGAGCTGGACGTCGATCGGCAGGTCGATGAGGACCGGGCCGGGACGGCCGGAGCGCATGACATGGAACGCCTTCTGGAAGACGTAAGGGACAAGCGCCGGTTCCATGACCGTGACGGCCCATTTGGTGACGGGCGCGGCGATCTTGGCGATGTCGACCGCCTGGAAATCCTCCTTGTCGAGGCGGGCGCGGGGCGCCTGGCCGGTGATGCAGAGGATCGGGATCGAATCGGCGGAGGCCGAATAAAGGCCGGTGATCATGTCGGTGCCGGCCGGGCCGGAGGTGCCGATGCACACGCCGATATTGCCGGCGCGGGCACGGGTATAGCCTTCCGCCATGTGGCTTGCGCCCTCGACGTGGCGGGCAAGGATGTGGCGGACCGAGCCGCGCGCCTTCAGCGCCGAATAAAGGGGGTTGATCGCAGCGCCCGGTACGCCGAAGGCACAATCGATGCCTTCCTTCTCCAGAACCAGGACCGCTGCATCGACAGCACGCATTTTAGCCATGGGGTATCCTCCGTCTCTCGATACGGAAGGTAACGCATTCCTCTTTCCGCGCAATCATAAAATGGAAATCAATCCCACCATATGGAAATAAACATTTTCAACGAATCTGGAACAATCCGCCGAGGCGGGCTATGGGATGATGCGGCGACGAGGGAGGAAGCATCATGGCGGAGCATCAGGAAAAGACGCGGGGACGGCCCGGCCGCAAGCCGGCGGAAAACGCCGCGCCCTCCTCCGTGCAGGTGCTGGACCGCAGCCTGAAGCTCCTCGAGCTGGTGGCGCAGGCGGACGGGGCGGCGCTGACCGATCTTGCCGACCAGTCCGGCATGGCGCCCTCCACCGTGCACCGCCTGCTGACCTCGCTTTCCCAGCACGGCATGGTGAGCCACGACGGGGAGACCGGCGCCTGGATCATCGGCGTGAAGGCCTTCGAGATCGGCACCGCCTACCTTCGCTTCCGCAAGCTCGGCACGATCAGCCGGCCCTTCCTGAAACAGTTGATGGAGGGTTGCGGCGAGACCGCCAATATCGCCATCGAGGACAGCGGCGACGTGGTGTTCATCTCGCAGGTGGAGAGCCATGCGCCGATGCGCGCCTTCTTCCGCCCCGGCCGGCGCGGGCCGATCCATGCCTCGGGCATCGGCAAGGCGATCCTCTCGACCTGGCAGGACAGCCGCATCGAGGCGCTGCTTGCCGGCCGCACGCTGCAGCACTTCACCGACAAGACGCGCGACACGGTGCCGACGCTGCTGGAGGATATCGCGAGGATCCGCACGCGCGGCTGGTCCATCGACGACGAGGAGCACACGCTCGGCATGCGCTGCGTCGCAGCGCCGATCTTCGACGAATACGGGGAAGCGGTCGCAGGAATCTCGGTCTCCGGCCCGGCCGTGCGCCTGCCCGACGAGAAGGTCGAGGCCTTCGGCCCGGTGATACGGGCGGCGGCGGAAGGCGTGACGAAGGCGATGGGCGGGCGGGTGCGGCAAGCGTAAGGCGCAGCCGGTCAAGACCCCCCTCCTCTCTTCCGTCATCCTCGGGCTTGACCCGAGGATCCATCCATTTGGCACGCCCTCAGCGTGTGGAGTGGATCCTCGGGTCAAGCCCGAGGACGACGACGGAGAAGATGAGAAAAAAACGGAGGGGGTAATAGGAATGGCGCACCGGCGGGCAAATATGCGCCCGCCGCGCCGAATTCCTCAAGCCGTTTCCGGCACGCGCGCCTTTGCGCTCGCCTTCGCCTTCATCGCCTTGCCGGCGACATAGACCTCGGCCACGCAGCGGTCGTCGCCCATGGTCTGCAGGATGAACAGTTCCTGGGCCAGCGAGGTCGCCGTGCGCATGCGGTATTCCATCGCCGGCTTGGCGGAGGAATCGAGTACGACGATGTCCGCGTTCGCCCCGGCATGGAGCGAGCCGATCTGGTCTTCCAGGCCGAGCGCGCGGGCATTGCCCAGCGTCATGCGGTAGAAGGAGTTGAAGGGCGTCAGCTTCTGGCCGCGAAGGTGCAGCACCTTGTAGGCCTCGTCCATCGTCTCCAGCATGGAGAAGCTGGTGCCGGCGCCGACATCGGTGGCGACCGACCAGCGGGCGCCGGCCTTGTCGAAGCGGTCGCGGTCGAAGAGGCCCGAGCCGAGGAAGAGGTTGGAGGTCGGGCAGAAGACGCCGACGCTGCGCGTCTCGGCGAGCACCGCGATTTCCCGGTCGCTGAGATGGATGCAGTGGCCGAGCAGCATGCGCTCGTTCAGGAGCCCGTAGCGGGCGTAGATGTCGGTATAGTCCTTCGCCTCCGGATAGAGCGAGGTCGCAAAGGCGATCTCGTCCTTGTTCTCCGAAAGATGGGTCTGGACGTAACAGGTGGGATTCTCGGCGACGAGCGCCTGGCTCATCTCCAGCTGCTCCGGCGTCGAGGTGATGGCGAAGCGCGGGCTGATGGCGTAGCGCGCTCGGCCGCGGCCGTGCCACTTGGCGATCAGCGCCTTCGTCTCATCATAGCCCTGTTGCGGCGTGTCGCGCAGCGCGTCCGGCGCATTGCGGTCCATCATGACCTTGCCGCCGATCATGCCCATGCCGCGGGCTTCGGCCGCGGTGAAATAGGCGTCCACGCTTTCGGGATGCACCGAGCAATAGGCGACGGCGGTGGTCGTGCCGTTCGAGATGAGCTCGTCCATGAAGCGGTCGGCGACGGCGGCGGCATGGCCGGTGTCGCAGAACTTCTGCTCCTCGACGAAGATATAGGTGTTCAGCCATTCGAGAAGCTGTGCGCCGTAGGAGGCGATGGCCTGGGTCTGCGGGAAGTGCAGGTGCGTGTCGATGAGGCCCGGCAGGACGAGGTTCGGCCTGTGGTCGGCGACCGCGACATCCGCGCCGGCGCGCCCGCGAACCTCAGCATAATCGCCCGTGGCGACGACCTTGCCGCCGCGCACGAAGACGGCGCCGTCCTCGAAGTAGCGCCAGGCGGCCGTGTCGTCGATGCCCTGCGGCTCGGCGACGAAGGTCAGCACCCGCCCGCGGATCAGAAGCTCGCTCATTGCGTCTTCTCTCCGTTCACCGCGCTTTCGTACCAGGCGACGATCAGGCGGCGCTCCTCGTCGGAGATCGCCGTGACGTTGGCGGGCGGCATGGCGTGCGAGCGGCCGGCCTGCAGGTAGATCTCGCGGGCATGGGCGGCGATCTCGCCGTCCGTTTCCAGCATCACGCCCTTGGGCGGCGAGATGATGCCTTCCCAGCCGGGCTCCTTGGCATGGCACATGGAGCAGCGGCCGAGGATGGTGTCGCGCACCTGCGGGAAGGCTTCCGCCGTGACGAAGGGCTGGGCGACGGCCGAGACCTTGTCGGAGGGCTCGCCCGACAGCACCTTCGGCACCGTGGAGAGCCACATGATGGCGACGAAGAGCAGCGCGGTCGCAAGCCAGGTCCAGGTCGGATTGCCCGTATTGGCGTGGCGGGTGTTGAAGTAGTGGCGGATCGTCACGCCCATCAGGAAGACCAGCGAGGCGATGATCCAGTTGTACTGGGTGCCGAAGGCCAGCGGATAGTGGTTCGACAGCATCAGGAACAGGACGGGCAGCGTCAGGTAGTTGTTGTGCGTGGAACGCTGCTTGGCGATGCGGCCGTACTTCGGATCGGGCTTGCGGCCGGCGATGAGGTCGGCGACGACCACGCGCTGGTTCGGCATGATGATGAAGAACACGTTGGCCGACATGATCGTCGCGGTGAAGGCGCCGAGATGCAGGAAGGCTGCGCGGCCGGTGAAGACCTGCGTATAGCCCCAGGCGACGACGACCAGGATGAAGTAGAGCGCCACCATCAGCCGCGTGTTGTCGTTGCCGAAGGGCGACTTGCAGATGAGGTCGTACATGATCCAGCCGAAGCCGAGCGAGGCCAGCGAGATGGCGATGGCCACCGGCTTGGAGACGTCGAGGACGTTCGGATCGATCAGGAAGAGGTCGGCGCCCGCGTAATAGACGAGACAGAGCATGCCGAAGCCCGAAAGCCAGGTGGCGTAGCTCTCCCATTTGAACCAGACGAGGTGCTCGGGCATGTGGGCCGGCGCCACCAGGTATTTCTGGATGTGGTAGAAGCCGCCGCCGTGGACCTGCCATTCCTCGCCATATGCGCCCGGCGGCAGGTCGGGATGCTTCTTCAGGCCCAGGTCGAGGGCGACGAAGTAAAAGGACGAGCCGATCCAGGCGATGGCTGTGATGACGTGCAGCCAGCGGACGGCGAACATTACCCAATCCCAGGCAATGGCGTATTCATACATGGGGGACCTCCTCCCGATTTTCGTCTATTTGTTTGCCATCAACTGATTTTCCCGGAAATCCCGGCGAATCCCCAACACTTTCAAAAAAAACTAAAAGATGGCCGCCTACTTTGCTCATTCTGCCAATATGCTAGAAAGAGCGCATGTCCTATCTCGATAATGTACGCGTCTTCGTTCGCGTGGTCGAACTCGGTACTCTTTCGGCGGCGGGGCGCGACCAGCGCGTGACCCCGGCGGTCGCCAGCAATCGCATCAAGGAACTGGAACGCCATCTCGGCGTACGTCTCTTCAACCGCACGACGCGCAAGCTCTCGCCCACCGAGCACGGCCGTGTCTTCTACGAGGGCGCGGTGAAGATCATCGAGGCGGTGAACGAGGCCGAGGCCGCCATCGCCGACCTCTCGCGCAATCCGAAGGGGTCGCTGAGGATCACCGCGCCGCTCGGCATCGGCCGGCGCCTCATCGCCTCGGGCATTCCCGAGTTCCACGACAAGTATCCCGATATCGAGGTGCGCGTGCGCCTGTCGGACCACAATGTCGATATCCTCGCCGAAGGCGTCGACGTCGCCTTCAAGCTTGGCGTCCTGGAGGATTCGAACCTTCGCATGCGCGGCATCCTCAATTGCGAGCGCGTGCTCTGCGCCTCGCCCGAATACCTCGCCCGGCGCGGCACGCCCGTTAATGCCGACGCGCTGATCGCCGACAAGCACGATTGCCTGCTGCTGCGCTATCCGGGCTCGAAGGAATATTTCTGGACGCTGGTGACGCCGGAAGGCGCGCGCAAGTTCGAGGTCGCCGGCCCCTATGACAGCGACGACGGGGACGTCCTCACCCAATGGGCGCTCGAAGGCCGCGGCATCATCAACAAGCCGCTCTTCGAGGTGAAGTCGCACCTTTCCGAAGGCCGGCTCGTGGAGATCTTGAAGGATTGCCCGCCCGCTTCCGTGCAGCTCGCCGCGATCTATCCGCACAAGCGCTTCCAGGACCCGAAGGTGCGCCTGATGATCGAGTTCATGGCGGAGCGATGTCAGCGGCTGATCGGCCGCCTTCTCGGGGAAGAGCCCGAGGGTGAGGCCGAAGCCGAAGCGGAAGCCGTCAGCGGCTGACCGCCGGGGCGGCGCCGGCCTTCGCGCCGGCCCACAGGAGCGCGGCGGTCGTGATCTCGGCCGCGGCCAGCGCCGCGATGACCGCAGGGCGCTTGTCCTTCACCGCCGTGCCGCCGATGGGGCAGACGAGGCTGTCGAAAAGCTCCGGCCGGCCGATCTCGCGCGTCAGCCAGTTGCGGAAGGTGGCGCGCTTCGTCTTCGAGCCGATCATGCCGACATAGGCGGCATCCGTGCGCCGCAGCGCCTCGGCGGCGATCAGGAAATCGAGCGCGTGGTCGTGGGTGAGGACGACGAAGCTGCTGCCGGGCGGGGCATCGCGCACCACCGCCTCCGGCATCGCCGTCAGGCAGGTCTCGACGCGCGGCACGGTGGAGGCCATCAATTCGTCCTCACGGGTATCCACCAGCACGACGCGCAGCGGCGCGAGCGAGAGCGCCATGGCGAGCGCATCGCCGACATGGCCGGCCCCGAAGACGTAGACATGCGGGCGCGCGGCCATTTCCCTGTCGCTGCGGGCGATGAGGTCGCCCGCAAGCTCCGGATTGAGCGGCGTGAAGGAAAGGCCGACACGCCCGCCGCAGCACTGGCCGATTTCCGGGCCGAGCGGCACGTCCATCGGCGCGGCGTCGAGGCCCGAGCGCAGCGCGCGCCGGGCGTGGTCGATCGCCATGTATTCCAGTTGCCCGCCGCCGATCGTCGCGAAGATCGCCCGCTGCGAGACCAGCATCCAGGCATCCGTGTCGCGCGGCGTGGAGCCCGCCGCGCCCGTTACTTCGACCAGGATCGCCGCCGGCTCGCGGCGCAGGAAATCCCGGATGTCTTCGCGCGCGGCAGGCATTTCCTCACCCCTTTTTCGCCGCCTTGAGGCGTTCGATGGCCATCAGCACGCACTCGGGCGTGGCGGGGGCATCGAGGCGCGGGCAGACCGTGTGGTCCGCGACGCTCGCCACCGCATCCGAAAGGGCGTGCAGCACGGCAAGGCCGAGCGGCAGCGGCGGCTCGCCGACCGCCTTGGAGCGGTGGACCGTCGGCTCGTAGGCTTCCGACCAGTCGGTGAGCGCCACGTTGAAGACCTTCGGCCGGTCCGAGGCGAGCGGGATCTTGTAGGTGGAGGGCGCATGGGTGCGAAGCCGCCCCTTGCCGTCCCACCACAGCTCCTCCGTCGTCAGCCAGCCCATGCCCTGGATGAAGCCGCCCTCGATCTGGCCGATATCGATGATCTTGTTCAGCGAGCGGCCGGTATCGTGCAGGATATCGGTGCGCTCGACGACATATTCGCCGGTCAGGGTGTCGACGGAGACCTCCGAGCAGGCTGCGCCGTAGGCATAGTAGTAGAAGGCGTGGCCGCGGCCCTTCGAGCGGTCCCAATGGATCTTCGGCGTCTTGTAGAAGCCGGCCGCCGAGAGCTGGACGCGCGCCATATAGGCCTGCTTGACCAGTTCGTTGAAGGAAATCTCGGCATTGCCGATGCGCACCCGGTTCGGCAGGAAGACCACCTGGTCGCGCGGCACCTGATGGCTTTCGGCGGCGAAATCGATCAGCCGGTCCTTGATCTGGCGCGCGGCGTTCTGCGCGGCCATGCCGTTGAGGTCGGCGCCGGAGGAGGCCGCCGTCGGCGAGGTGTTCGGCACCTTGCTCGTCGTCGTCGCGGTGATCTTCACCCGGTCGAGGTCGATCTGGAATTCCTCCGCCACGACCTGCGCCACCTTGAGGTGCAGGCCCTGGCCCATTTCCGTGCCGCCGTGGTTCATGTGGACGGAGCCGTCCGTGTAGACATGCACCAGCGCGCCGGCCTGGTTGGATTCCGTCTTGGTGAAGGAAATGCCGAATTTCACCGGCGTCAGCGCGATGCCGTGCTTGACGAAGCGGCTCTTCGCGTTGAACTCGGCGATCGCCTTGCGGCGGCCGGCATAGTCCGCGCTTTCTTCCAGCTCGGCGACGATGCGCTGGATGATGCAATCCTCGACCTTCTGATGGTAGGGGGTGAGGTTGCGGCCGCCCTCGACACCCATCGGATCGTAGAAGTTCAGCTTGCGGATCTCGAGCGGGTCCTTGCCGACGGCGAAGGCCACCTCGTCGATGACGCGCTCGGCGCCGACCATGCCCTGCGGGCCGCCGAAGCCGCGGAAGGCCGTGTTCGACACCGTGTTGGTGTAGAGCGGCGCGGATTTCGCATGCACATGCGGGTAGAAATAGGCGTTGTCGCAGTGAAACAGCGCGCGGTCGCCGACCGGGCCGGAGAGGTCCGCCGAAAAGCCGGCGCGCAGCGCGAAGGTATAGTCGACCGCGAGGATATGGCCCTCGTCGTCGAAGCCGACTTCGTAGTCGATGGCGAAATCGTGCCGCTTGCCGGTCGCGACCATGTCCTCGTCGCGGTCGAGCCGGATCTTGACGGCACGCTTCAGCTTGCGGGCGGCGATGGCCGCGATGGCGGCGCACTGGTTGGCCTGGGTCTCCTTGCCGCCGAAGCCGCCGCCCATGCGGCGCACTTCCACGGTGACGGAATGGCTCGCCACGCCGAGCGCATGGGCGATCATGTGCTGCGTCTCGCTCGGCCCCTGGGTCGAGCAATAGACGATCACGTCGTCGTCCTCGCCGGGAACGGCAAGCGAGATCTGCCCTTCGAGATAGAAATGGTCCTGCCCGCCGAGCCGCATGCGGCCCTTCACGCGCCGCGGGGCACTTGCAAGGGCGGAGGCCGCATCGCCGCGCTTCAGCGTCAGTGGGGTCACCACCTGGCGATGGGTCTCGACGTCGAGGTCCCAGATGTCGATCTCGGCCGGCAGCTCCTCGTATTCGATCTTCGCGAGCCGCGCGGCCCGGCGGGCCTCCTCGCGGGTCTCGGCGATGACGCAGAAGATCGGCTGGCCGTGGAACTCGACCTTGCCGTCGGCAAGCACCGGATCGTCGTCCATGCCGGAGGGCGAGATGTCGTTGACGCCCGGCACGTCCTCGTGCGTCAGCACGGCGACGACGCCGGGGGCGGCGCGCACCGCCGAAAGATCGACGGATTTCAGGATGCCGTGGGCGACGGTGGAGAGGCCGAGGCCCGCATGCAGCGTGCCCGCCGGCTCGGTGATGTCGTCGATATAGACGGCCGTTCCGGCGACATGCTTGTGGGCGGAGTCATGGCGTGCGCTGGAATGGACGCCGCCGGCGATCTTTTCGGCCTTGAGGTCGGGTGTGTGCTTGTTCATGGCTTACGCAGCCTCGTATCTGGACACCTGCACGGGCGCACCGCCGGATGTCGTTTCCATATAGAACCTGAGGAGAAGGTTCCGCGCCACCAGCGCCCGGTATTCGGCCGTCGCGCGCATGTCGGTGAGCGGCGCATAGTCCTCGGCGTATTTCTCCATGGCCGCTTCCACCGTCGCCTCGTTCCAGGGCTGGCCGATGAGCGCCTTCTCGACGGCGGAGGCGCGCTTGGGCGTCGCCGCCATGCCGCCATAGGCGATCGTGATCGCGGCGACCGTGCCGTCGGCGGCAAGCGACAGGCGGAAGGCGCCGAGCGTTGCCGTGATGTCCTCGTCACGCCGCTTGGTCACCTTGTAGACGGCGAACTTTTCCGAGGCCGCCGGCACCGGCACATGCACGGCCTCGACGAATTCGCCGGGCTGGCGGTCCTGCTTGCCGTAGGCGATGAAGAAATCCTCAAGCGAAATGGTGCGCCTTTCGGCCCCCTTGCGCAAGGTGAGCGTCGAGCCCAGCGCAATCAGCGCCGGGGGCGTATCGCCGATGGGCGAGCCGTTGGCGATATTGCCGCCGATCGTGCCCATGTTGCGCACCTGCTGGCCGCCGATGCGGGTGATCAGCGGGCCGAGCGCCGGGATATGCTGCGAAAGGGTCTCGAGCGCCTCTGTATAGGTGACGCCGGCGCCGATGGTGATCATGCCGTCCTTCACCGCAAGGGTTTTCAGCTCGTCGAGCCCGGCGATGAAGACCACCGGGGAGATGTCGCGCATCTGCTTCGTCACCCAGAGGCCGACGTCGGTGGAGCCGGCGACGACCGTGGCCGTCGGGCTTGCCTCCAGCACGGCGGCGAAATCGTCGAGGCTCGCCGGCACGACGAAGCGGTTCTTCCCCTCGCCGATCTCGACGCGGGCGCCGTCGCGCAGCGCCGCAAGGCGGGCGATCATGTCCGCGCGCTCGGCGATGAGCGGATCCTTGTCCGTGCCGGCATAGCCGGAGATGGCGCGGGCGGCGCGCAGGATCGGCTCGTAGCCGGTGCAGCGACAGAGATTGCCCTGCAGCGCGGTCTCGATGTCCTGGTCGCTCGGCGTCGGGTTCTCCATCCACAGCGCATAGAGCGACATGACGAAGCCCGGCGTGCAGAAACCGCATTGCGAGCCGTGATAGTCCACCAGGGCCTGCTGGACGGGATGGAGCTTCTCCTCGCTGCCGGCCAGATGCTCGACCGTCACCACATGACAGCCGTCGAGCGAGCCGAGGAAGCGGATGCAGGCGTTGACGCCCTCATAGACGAGGCCGCCCGAGGGCGTCAGCCGGCCGACCAGCACCGTGCAGGCGCCGCAGTCGCCTTCCGCGCAGCCTTCCTTGGTGCCCTTGAGCGAGCGGGAAAGGCGCAGCCAGTCGAGCAGCGTCTGGTCGGGCGCAACGTCGCTCAGCGCGACGTCGCGGCCATTGAGGATGAAACGCAATTGCGAGCGGATCGAGACGGCCGCCATGGCTTAACTCCCGCGGTAGGTGGAATAGCTGAAGGGCGATACCAGCAAGGGAACATGGTAATGCGCGCCCTCGTCGGCAAGGCCGAAGCGGATCGGGATGATGTCGAGGAACATCGGGCCGTCGCCCGTCCTGCCGAGATAGTCGCCGGCATGGAAGCGCAGTTCGTAGTTCCCGGCCTTCATCGTCTCGCCCGAGAGCAACGGGGCATCGCAGCGCCCGTCGTCGTTCGTCTGCGTGGTCTTGATGTGGTGGAACGTGTCGCCCTCGACGCGGTAAAGGTCGATGCGCAGGCCCTCGGCGGGCTTGCCGCGCGCGGTGTCCAGCACATGGGTCGTGAGCCGGCCGGCTCCTTGCGAATGAGACTGCATGTTTTCCTCCCGAGCATAGCGCTCCTCACTCCACTATCCATCAGGCCCTTTCCCCTGAAAAGCGGCATGATCGTTCGAGACTTTCAAAATTTCCGTAGGGAATGGAACGCACCGTTTTCGGGTTAGACATTGCTGCCGAAAAACGTTTGGAGGAGCGTTCCATGCGATATTGCCGCGACATGTACGGATACGGTCAGACGCCGCCCGCAGCGAAGTGGCCGGGCGATGCGCGCATCGCCGTGCAGTTCGTGCTGAACTACGAGGAGGGCGGGGAGAACTGCGTGCTGCATGGCGACGCGGCATCCGAGGCCTTCCTGTCCGAGATCGTCGGCGCCGCCCAATGGCCGGGCCAGCGCCACTGGAACATGGAATCGATCTACGAATACGGCGCACGCGCCGGCTTCTGGCGCCTCCACCGGCTGCTGACGGAAAAGGCCGTGCCGGTCACGGTCTACGGCGTTGCGACCGCGCTCAGGCGCTCGCCGGCGCAGGTCGCCGCCATGCAGGCCGCCGGCTGGGAGATCGCCTCGCACGGCCTCAAATGGGTCGAGCACAAGGACATGCCGCCGGAAGAGGAGCGCGCAGCCATCGCCGAGGCGATCCGCCTGCACACGCTCGTCACCGGCGAGCGGCCGCGCGGCTGGTATACGGGCCGCTGTTCCGTCAACACCGTCGATCTCGTGACGGAGGCGGGCGGCTTCGACTACATCTCCGACACCTATTCCGACGACCTGCCCTACTGGTACGAGCACGCCGGCAGGCAGCAGCTCATCATCCCCTATACGCTCGACGCCAACGACATGCGTTTTGCCACGCCCCAGGGCTTCAACAGCGGCGACCAGTTCTTCAGCTACCTGAAGGACTCGTTCGATGCGCTCTATGCGGAGGGCGCCAAGGGCAGCCCGAAGATGATGAGCATCGGCCTGCATTGCCGCCTGATCGGCCGGCCGGGCCGCGTCATGGCGCTCGCCCGCTTCATCGACTACGTCAAGAGCCACGAGAAGGTCTGGATCGCGCGCCGCGTCGACATCGCCGAGCACTGGGCGAAGACGCATCCGCCGCAGCCCGCCGCCGAGCGGCCCTCGCAGATGCCGGAAGACGCCTTCGTGGAGCGTTTCGGCGGCATCTTCGAGCATTCCGACTGGATCGCGCGCCGCGCCTTCGCCGACGAGCTTTCGCCGGCCAACGACACGGCGACCGGCCTTGCCGCCGCGCTCACCTTCCAGTTCCGCGCGGCGAGCGACGAGGAGCGCCTCGGCGTGCTCGTCGCCCACCCGGACCTTGCCGGAAAGCTCGCCGCGGCCAAGCGCCTGACGGCAAGCTCGACGGAAGAGCAGGCCTCCGCCGGGCTCGACGCGCTGACGGACGAGGAGCGCACGCACTTCACCGACCTCAACGGCCGCTACGTGGAGAAATTCGGCTTCCCCTTCATCATCGCCGTGCGGGACAACACAAAGGCGAGCATCCTTGCCGCCTTCGAGACGCGTATCGGCAACGACCGGGAAACCGAGCTTGCAACCGCCTGCCGGCAGGTGGAGCGCATCGCGCTTCTCCGGCTCAAGGCCATCCTGCCGGACTGAGGACGGCGCCATGTCGGCCGGAGCGCTGCCCGCCTTCGCGCGCGGAACGATCAACCTTGCCGCGGCGAGCCTCGGGGCAAGGGGCCTTTTTGCGACGGACGAGTTCTTCGGGCCGCTGTCGCGCATGCTGGCGGACGAACCCGCCGTCTTCCATCCCGGACGCTACGACGAGCACGGCAAATGGATGGACGGCTGGGAGACGCGCCGGCGGCGCGGCCCCGGCCACGACCACGCGGTCGTCGCGCTGGCGACAATCGGCCATATCCGCGGCTTCGACGTGGACACGGCCTTCTTCACCGGCAATTACCCGACGGCCTGCGCCATCGAGGGCTGCCATGCACCGGACGGGCCGGACGATGCGACCGTCTGGACGGAGCTGCTGTCGCCGAGCCCGCTCGGCCCGAGCGCCCAGCATTTCTTCGACTGCGCCGCGGACGGGCTCTACAGCCATGTGCGGCTGCGGATCTTTCCCGATGGCGGGGTGGCGCGGCTGCGCGTCTACGGCGTGCCCGCACTCGACCGGAAGGGCCGCGAGAACGAGGCCTTCGACCTTGCCTCGGCGCTCAGCGGCGGGCAGGTGATCGCGCTTTCGAACGGACATTACGGCCACCAGCGCTTGCTCGCCCCCGGCCGCGGCATCAATATGGGCGACGGCTGGGAGACCAGCCGCCGCCGCGAGCCGGGCCACGAATGGATCGTGGTGAGGCTTGCCGCACGGGCGACGGTGGAGAGCATCGTCGTCGATACCGCCCATTTCAAGGGCAACTACCCGGATGCCTGCTCCGTGCAGGCCGCCGACCTGACGGGCACGACAGGGGACCTCCCCACCCTTGTCACCGCCGCGTCGATGTTCTGGCAGGAGATCCTGCCCGAGCAGAAACTGGCCGCCGACCGTATCCACACGTTCGACGGCCATCTCGTGAAAAGGGCGGATGCGGTGACGCATGTCCGCCTGAACATCCATCCGGACGGCGGCATCAGCCGTCTGCGTGTTTTTGGCCGGCTGGCCGAGGGAGGAAAGACATGAAGACAATCGAGATCAAGCCCCTGACCCGGGAGGCCTTCGCGCCCTTCGGCCAGGTCATCGAGCAGGAGGGCGCGGTGAATTTCCCGATCAATGCGGGAAAATGCACGCGCTACCACGACCTTGCCTATATCGAGACGACCGGCGAGAAGGCCCGGCCGATGATCAGCCTCCTGCGCGGCGAACCCTATCCGCTGCCGCTGGAGCTGAACATGGTGGAACGCCATCCGCTCGGCAGCCAGGCCTTCATTCCGCTCGGCGACAGCACGTTCCTCGTCGTCGTCGCCGAGGAGACGGAGAGCGGTCCTTCCGAGCCGATCGCCTTCCGCACCGCGCCCGGCCAGGGCGTCAATATCGCCCGCAACGTCTGGCACGGCATCCTGACGCCGCTCGACGCGGTGTCGGATTTCGCCGTGGTCGACCGCGGCGGCGAGGGCGTGAACCTGGAAGAGCACTTCTACCCGGAAAGCTTCCTGATCCGCTGATCCGCCACCGGGACAGCGGATTTTGCCGGCCCGCCTCCACGGGCCGGCTTTTTGTTACCCGACAAGGAAAGGGCCGCGCCTGAGGCGCGGCCCTTTCCTTGTCGGCTGGTTGTCTTCCTATTCCGCGAAGAAGGCGAAGCGGATGACGAAGAGGGCTGCCACCAGCGCCGTTGCCGGGTGGATGTCCTTCCACTTGCCGGTGAAGAGCTTCATGACGACATAGGTGATGAAGCCGAAGGCAAGGCCGTTGGCGATGGAGTAGGTGAAGGGCATGGCGAGCGCGGTGAGCGCGGCGGGTGCCGCTTCCGTCAGGTCTTCCCACTCGACTTCCGTCAGTTCGCGCATCATCAGGCCTGCGACATAGAGCAGGGCCGGCGCCGTCGCGTAGCTCGGCACCGAGGCGGCGAGCGGCGAGATGAAGAGCGCGGCGAGGAACAGGACGGCGACGGTGAAGGCCGTGAGGCCCGTGCGGCCGCCCGCCTGGACGCCAGAGGCGCTTTCGACATAGGCCGTGGTGCTGCTGGTGCCCATCAGCGAGCCGGCGACGATTGCCGCGCTGTCGGCGAGAAGCGCGCGGCCGAGGCGGCTCTGCTTGCCTTCCTGGATGAGGCCGGCGCGCTTGGCGACGCCGATCAGCGTGCCCGTGGCGTCGAAGACTTCGACGAGCACGAAGACGAGGATGACGTGCAGCAGGCCGCCGTGCAGGGCGCCGACGAGGTCGAGCTGCAGGAAGGTCGGCAGGATCGACGGCGGGGCCGAGACGATGCCGCGGAACTCGCTGACGCCGAGCACCCAGGAAAGAACCGTGACGACGAGGATGCCGATGAGGATCGAGCCCTTGACGCGCATGGCGTCGAGCACGGCGATGATGAAGAAGCCGAGGATCGCCAGCAGCGGGCCGGTCTGCTTGAGATCGCCGAGGCCGACGAGCGTTGCCGGATTGTCGACGACGATGCCGGAGCTCTTCAGGGCGATGATGCCGAGGAAGAGGCCGATACCGGCGGCGATGGCGCTGCGCAGCGAATGCGGGATGCCCGCGATCAGCCAGGAGCGCACGCCCGTCACCGTCAGGATGACGAAGATGGTGCCGGAGATGAAGACCGCGCCGAGCGCCTGCTGCCAGGTGAAGCCGAGAGCGGCGACCACCGTGAAGGCGAAGAAGGCGTTGAGGCCCATGCCCGGCGCCATGCCGATCGGCCAGTTGGCCACCAGACCCATGACCAGGGAACCGAGCGCCGCGGCAAGACAGGTCGCGACGAAGACGGCGTCCCGGTCCATGCCCGTCGTCGACAGGATGTCCGGGTTGACGAAGATGATATAGGACATCGTGAGGAAGGTCGTCAGACCCGCGATCACCTCGGTGCGTACCGACGTGCCGTGCTCACTCAGCTTGAAAAGCCGTTCAAACATGTTTTCTCCCCCTGGCGGACGCCGTCCGGCGCCGCCGTGCGACAGTTCCGGGCTTGTGCTCCTCCAGCAGCCCGTTCGCGGATCTTCCGCGCCCGTGCACAGCGGTCCACACAAGCGGGCCACTGTGATCACAGTTCCGTCATATTGCTTTTTCCGCCGCGCACGCGCCAGCCGGCGATTTCCCCGAATTTTCGCGAAACTCTTTCATGGCGGACCGGGCGAGCGCAGGCCTATTCGCAGACGTCGACCCATTCGCCGGTGACGAGCGCGGCAAGGCGCTGCGGGGAAAGCCGGACCGCCGCGTTCGTCGCCCCGGCCGCGGGCACGACCTCCTCGAACGCCTGAAGCGAGGCGTCGCAATAGACCGGCAGCGGCGACGGCAGGCCGAAGGGGCAGACCCCGCCGACCGGATGGGACGTCACGGCCAGCACCTGCTCGGCATCGAGCATGCGCGGCTTTGCGGCGAAGCGACCCTTGAATTTCCGGTTGCTGAGCCGTGCCGTACCGGCCGCGACCAGCAGCACGATCTCCTCGCCGATGCGCAGGCAGATCGTCTTGGCGATCTGCTCCGGCGCCACCCCGTGCGCCTCCGCCGCAAGCGCCACGGTCGCCGAGCTCTGCTCGGTGACGAGGACGGCGATATCGGGAGCGTTTTCGGTGAAGAAGGTGCGGACGGATTGAAGAGACATGCCGTTTCATAGCCAATCGGGGACCGGGACTCAATCCGTCCCGAAGACGTCGCGCGTATAGACCTTCTCCCGGACGTCCCCCAGCTCCGGCGCCGCGCGGTTGGTAAGGATGATATCGGCGCGCCGCTTGAAGGCGGAAAGATCGCGCACGACTTCCGAGCGGAAGAACTCGTCCCCTGCATAATCCGGCTCGTAGATGATGACCGGAATGCCCTTCGCCTTGATGCGCTTCATGATGCCCTGGATCGAGGAGGCGCGGAAATTGTCTGAACCCTTCTTCATGGCAAGGCGATAGACGCCGACCACATCCGGGCTGCGCGCGAGGACATCTGCTGCAAGGAAGTCCTTGCGCGTCGTGTTGGCGTCGACGATGGCACGGATGAGGTTCTGCGGCACCGTGCTGAAATTGGCGAGGAGCTGCCGCGTGTCCTTCGGCAGGCAATAGCCGCCATAGCCGAAGGAGGGATTGTTGTAGTGCTTGCCGATGCGCGGATCGAGCCCGACGCCCTCAATCACCTGCCGCGTATCGAGACCATGCGCCATCGCATAGGAATCGAGCTCGTTGAAATAGGCGACGCGCATGGCAAGGTAGGTATTGGCGAAGAGCTTGACGGCCTCCGCCTCGCCGGAGCCGGTGAAGAGCACCGGGATATCCGCCCTGACGGCGCCCTGCCGGAGGAGGGCGGCGAACTGGCGCGCTTCGGGACTGTCCGCACCGACGATGATGCGCGACGGGTAGAGGTTGTCGTGAAGCGCCTTGCCTTCGCGCAGGAACTCCGGCGAGAAGATGATGCGCTCGTCGCCGCGCGCCTCACGCAGCGCCTGCGCATAGCCGACGGGGATCGTCGATTTTATCACGATGGTCGCCCGCATATTGACCCTGCGGACATCGTCGACGACCGTCTCCACGCTGCTCGTGTCGAAGGAGTTGGTTACGGCGTCGTAATTGGTGGGGGTCGCGACGACAACGAAGTCGGCGTTGGAAAAGGCTTCCGTGCTGTCCGCCGTGGCTCTCAAGCGCAGCGGCTTCGTCGCGAGAT
The DNA here is from genome assembly GCF_014203155.1 of Shinella fusca. Classification (GTDB taxonomy): domain Bacteria; phylum Pseudomonadota; class Alphaproteobacteria; order Rhizobiales; family Rhizobiaceae; genus Shinella; species Shinella fusca. The sequence goes on along the minus strand of NZ_JACHIK010000007.1, from coordinate 25,842 downwards.
AGTCCTCGATATCCGCGTCGATGACGGGAGAAATCCGGTTGTTGAGGTCGTCCACCCTCTGCTGCGTGATGTCGTAGGCGACGACGTCGTTGTGCTGGGCGAGCAGGACCGCGTTGGAGAGACCGACATAGCCGATGCCGGCGATCGTGACATTCACCATGGACGATGCCCTTCAAGCTTGCCGGGAGCGGTTGGCGTTCCCCTTCGTCCAGGGTCGTCTATCCGATCTTTTTTGAAGCCGGATGACAGCGCCCATCGTTGACGGGCGGAAAGAAGGCTGGACGAAAGCGGCCCGGACGCGCTTTAACGTGCCACCGCAGCATGCCTGCAGAACCTCGTTGCCGATCGGAAACCGATGCCAATCCACGAACTTGCCGCGCTGGGCGCCGCGACCTGCTGGGCCATGACGGGGCTGATCTCGGCAGGCCCGGCGGGCCATCTCGGCGCGCTTGCCTTCAGCCGGACGCGCCAGGTCTTCGTCACGGGCCTTCTGGCGCTCTACGTGCTCTTCACCGGCGCATGGCGCGATCTCGACATGGCGAGCGCCGGCCCGCTGCTGCTCTCCGGCCTCATCGGCATCTTCATCGGCGATACGCTGCTCTTCGCGTGCCTCAACCGGCTCGGCCCGCGCCGCTCCGGCATCCTCTTCGCCCTCAACGCGCCGATTGCCGCCGTGCTCGGCTGGGTGGCGCTTGGCGAAACCCTGTCGGCCATCGCGGTGGCGGGGATTGCGCTCACCGCCGTCGGCGTGTTCCTCGCCATCGTGTTCGGCAAGCGCCGCGCGCAGATGCATCAATGGGAAGCGATCAAGGGGCCGCTCTGGGTCGGCGTTCTCTTCGGCATCGGCGCGGCGACCAGCCAGGCCGTCGGCTCCATCGTCGCCCGCCCGGTCATGGCCGGCGGCATCGATCCCTTCCTCGCCTCGATGCTGCGCGTCGGCATCGCCGCCGGTTGCCTCAGCATCCTCATCCAGTTGCCGATCCCGTCCGTGAAGCCGAAGGGCCCGCTGACGCTCAAGGTCGCGGCGGTGACCGCGCTCACCGGCGTCCTCGCCCTTGCCATCGGCATGACGCTGCTGCTCTTTGCGCTTTCCGGCGGAAAGGTCGGCATCGTCTCGACCCTTTCGGCCACCTCGCCGGCCATGATCCTGCCGATGCTGTGGCTGAAGACCGGCGAGCGGCCCGCCGGCGGCGCCTGGGCCGGCGCCGCCCTCGTCATCGTCGGCATGGCGCTGATCTTCATCCGCTGAAAAGCACCGGCGGCGGACCCTAGAGCTTGGCCTTCGTCGAGCGCGGCGTCGACAGGAGGATGCTGGTCTCGCTGCCGGTGATGCCGGGCACGAGGCGGATCTTGCGCAGGACCGCGTCGAATTCGGCAAGGCTCGCGGCGCTGAGCTCCACCAAAAGCTCCCAGCGGCCATTCGTCGTGTGGATCTGCGAGATCTCCGGGAATCCGCCGAGCGTGCGGATGACGCGGTCGGTGACGTGGCCCTCGATCTCGATCGTCATCACGCCGCGCACGACATCCTCGAGCGCATCGGCGCGCAGCATCACCGTATAGCCGACGATGGTGCCGTCCTGCTCCATCCGCTCGATGCGCGCCCTGACGGTGGCACGCGAGGCGCCGGTTTCCAGCGCAAGGTCCGAAACGCTCCTGCGACCGTTGCCGCGCAGGAGGGTGACGATCTTCCGGTCGAGCTCGTCCATGCCAAAATGGCTCCCTGACTTTCCATTATGGTCAATATGCCATTCCGGGATGCCAAAATTCAATATTCAATCTGCCACTCCGCGCTTCTACGCTTGGGAAAACCGGATGGGAGTGAACCATGGAATGCACGCTGATCGGCGCCCCCTTGCAAATCGGTGCGGGACAGCTCGGCTGCGAGATGGGTCCGAGCGCCCTTCGCATCGCCGGCCTTCGCACGGCGCTGGAGGAACTCGGGCATGAGGTGAAGGACACGGGCAATATCAGCCCCCGCGCCTTCGATGAAATGGCCCATCCGAATGCGGCGGTGCACCATCTCGGCGAGACGGTCGCCTGGATCGAGGCCCTTTCGGCCGCCGCCTACGAGCACAGCAAAGCCGGCATGCCGATCTTCCTCGGCGGCGACCATGCGATCTCCGCTGGCACCGTGCCGGGCCTTGCCCGCCGGGCCGCCGAGCGCGGCCGGCCGCTCTTCGTGCTCTGGCTGGATGCCCATACCGACTTCCACAGCCTGGAAACGACGGTCAGCGGCAACCTGCACGGCACGCCGGTCGCCTATTATACCGGCCAGCCCGGCTTCGACGGCTATTTCCCGCCGCTCGCCAATCCCGTTCCGGCGGAGAATGTCTGCATGATCGGCATCCGCAGCGTCGATCCCGCCGAGCGGGCCGCGATCGGCAGGACCGGCATCACGGTGCACGACATGCGCGTCATCGACGAGCACGGCGTCGGCGTCCTCGTCCGCAATTTCATCGAGCGGGTCCGGGCCGCCGGCGGCCTCCTGCATGTGAGCTTCGACGTCGACTTCCTTGAACCGGACATCGCGCCGGCCGTCGGCACGACGGTGCCGGGGGGCGCGACCTTCCGCGAGGCGCACCTGATCATGGAAATGCTGCATGACAGCGGTCTCGTGACGAGCCTCGACATCGTCGAGCTGAACCCGTTCCTCGACGAGCGCGGCAAGACCGCCAAGCTCCTCGTCGATCTCGTTTCCAGCCTGATGGGCAAGCGGGTGATGGATCGCCCGACGCTCGCCGGCTGAATGCGGCTGTTCTCTTGTTGGAGGCAAAATGAACACTGATGCGAAACTGAACGTGGTTCCCTTCGTCAGCGTGGACCATATGATGAAGCTGGTCCTCAAGGTCGGCATCGACCGGTTCCTGACGGAACTGGCGGCGACCATCGAGGAGGACTTCCGCCGCTGGCCGGTCTTCGACAAGACCCCGCGCGTCGCCTCCCACTCCAAGGAAGGCGTCATCGAGCTGATGCCGACCAGCGACGGGACGCTCTACGGCTTCAAATATGTGAACGGCCACCCGAAGAACACGCGCGACGGCCGCCAGACCGTGACGGCCTTCGGTGTCCTGTCAGATGTCGGCAACGGCTATCCGATGCTGCTCACCGAGATGACGATCCTGACGGCGCTGCGCACCGCGGCGACCTCCGCCGTCGCGGCGAAATTCCTGGCGCGGCCGAATGCCCGCACCATGGCCATCATCGGCAACGGCGCGCAGAGCGAATTCCAGGCCCGTGCCTTCCGCTCGCTGCTCGGGATCGACAGGCTCCGCCTCTACGACATCGACGCATCGGCCACCGGGAAATGCGCCCGCAACCTTGCCGGCCTCGGCTTCACCATCGCGGAATGCGCTTCTGTGGAAGAGGCCGTCGAGGGCGCCGATATCATCACCACGGTCACGGCCGACAAGCAGTATGCGACGATCCTCTCGGACAACCATGTCGGTCCCGGCGTCCACATCAACGCGGTCGGCGGCGACTGCCCCGGCAAGACCGAACTCAGCAAGGACATCCTGCTGCGCTCGGACATCTTCGTCGAATATCCGCCGCAGACGCGCATCGAGGGCGAGATCCAGCAACTGCCGGCCGAGCATCCCGTCATCGAACTCTGGCAGGTCATGACCGGCGAGGCCGAGGGCCGCAGGAGCGCGGACCAGATCACGCTCTTCGACAGCGTGGGCTTCGCCATCGAGGATTTCTCCGCGCTCCGCTATGTGCGGGAGAAGATTGCCGAGCACGGCATGTTCACCGAGCTCGACCTTCTCGCCGACCCCGACGAGCCGCGCGACCTCTACGGCATGCTGCTGCGCTGCGAGAAGAAGCTCAACGCGGCGTGATCCCCGCGGAGAGCCGAAAAGAATGAAAAGAAGCCCGGCCGTTCCGCCGGGCTTCGTTCTCTCAGAACTCGGTCCATTCCTGCGCGACCGCGGCATTGCCCGCCGACGCCATGCGGACGGCCGTCTGGCGCGTGGGCTGGGCCATGCTGCGCGCCACCTGGCGGAGCGCCGCGGCCGGGGCTGTTTCGTTGCCGAGGCGGAACTGGGCGACGAGCTCGCGGAGCTTTGCCGCCTCGTTGGCGAGGGTCGCGGAGGCCGCGTTGGATTCCTCGACCATCGCCGCATTCTGCTGCGTCGTCTGGTCCATGGCGTTGACCGCTTGGTTGACTTCGGAAAGGCCCGTCGACTGTTCCTTCGCCGAGATGACGATCGCATCCATGTGCGTGTTCATCTCGGCGATGAAGCCGCCGATCGTCCGCAGCGCGCCGCCGGCCTGCCGCACGAGCTCGACGCCGCCGGAGACCTGGTTCGTCGAATTCTGGATGAGCTGCTTGATCTCCTTGGCGGCGTTCGCCGAGCGCTGGGCAAGCTCGCGCACTTCCTGCGCGACGACGGCAAAGCCCTTGCCGGCTTCCCCGGCACGTGCCGCTTCCACGCCGGCATTCAGCGCCAGAAGGTTCGTCTGGAAGGCGATCTCGTCGATCACGCCGATGATGTTGGAGATCTGCTGCGCGCTCTCCTCGATCTTGCGCATCGCGTCCTCGGCCCTGGAGACGACCTCGGAGGATTCCGTTGCCGATACGTTGGCGCGGCTTGCGACCTCGCGGGCCTCTTCCGTCCGCCTGGTGGAATTGACCACGTTGGACGTGATCTCCTCGACGGCGGCCGCGGTCTCCTCGAGCGAGGCGGCCTGCTGTTCGGTGCGGCGCGACAGGTCGTCGGCGCCGGCCGCGATCTCCCGGGTGCCCGATTCCATGGCGGAGATGCTGCCGGCGATGGCCGAGAGCGTCGAGCCGAGCTGGGCGACCGAGCGGTTGAAGTCGTGGCGCAGCGTCTCGAAATCCGCTGCGAAAGCCTCGTCGAGCTGGAAGGAGAGGTCGCCGGAGGCGAGCCGCTGCAGGCCGTCCGCAAGGCCCGACGTCGCGATCCGCAGCCGCTCGGCGGCTTCCGTCTCGGCGCGGTCCTGGGCGGCGAGGCGGTCGGCCTCGGCGCGGCGGCGGTTCTCGTCGGCCTCGGCCTCGAGGCGGCGGTTGGCGAGCGCCGATTCCTTGAAGACCTCCGTCGTCGCGGCGATGCGGCCGATCTCGTCGGTGCCGACATAGACGGTCGGCACGTCGAGATCGCCTTCCGCAAGGCGCTGCATCGTGCCGGCGAGCAGCATCAGCGGGCGGGCGGCATAAAGATGGTTGAGGATGCCGAGCACGACCGCGACGACCGCAACGAGGATGGGCACGATCAGGCTGATCGTCTCGACCGAGGAGAGCGCAGCCTGCTGGTCGGCCGAGGCAACGTCGGCCCGCTTCTGCAGGCTGCCGATCAATGCCGCCAGCTTGCCGTTGAATTCGCCGACGCGGGTGGTGCCCTCGCCGGTCGCTTCGATGGCGCGGGCAAGCTCGACCGTCATCGGGTCGCGCATCAGGACGATCTGGCGGTTGACGAACTCGTCGCGCCAGGCCGCGGCGATGGCCGCCGTCTCCTTGAGCGCGGCTACCTGGTCCGGCGCCGTCTTGGCGAATTCCGCCGTAAGCTCGCTCGCCTTGGTGTCGATCTTGGCGCTTTCGCTTTCGTAGAGCGAGACGAAGTCGCGGTTGCCGGTCAGGAGGAAGTTCTTGTAGGCGAGATCGGCTTCCGAGACGGCATCCGACAGATGGCCCGTATCGTCGATCAGGGCGCCGATGGCGAGATTGGCCTCGACCAGATGCGTGGCCGTCGTCGAGCGCATGTAGATCAGGCCGCAGGCGGCGGTCGCGATGATCGTGAGCGTCGCGAAGGCGGCAAAGCCCTTCAGGCTGACGGAGATATTGTTCAACAGGGACATGTCTATGCTCCTCGACACCCTCTGCGCCATACCGCGGCCTTGCGAGGGATTCGGTTGTTCCAGGCCCGGGCGGGCGCTCACGCGCCGGTTTCGGCGCGCCGGGCGAGTTCCGTCAGGTTGAGTTCGACCGTCGCCGCGCCGATGGACTTGCCGTCCGTGTCGGTCACGGTGAAGTTCACCTGCCCGCGCCAGACCTTCATCTCGTCGTCGAATTCCGGCTCGTCGATGAAGACGGCGTCGGGGGCGACGTCATAGGTCTTCTGGAACTTGGCTTCGTCGCCCTGCCAGAAGTCGCTGGTGATCGAGCTCTGCCCGACATTGAGGCCGTTCTGGTCCATGATGAAGATCTCGGCATAAAGGCCGAGCGAGCGTCCCTGCATGCGCGAAAGATAGATGGAGAGCGGATTGGAGAGCGTTGCCGCGATCAGCGGCTTGTCCTCGCTCTCGCGCTCCTTGACCCATTGCTTGTCGAGCGTGTCGATCGTCGCCTGGTCGAGCTTCGACAGCCGCTTGTTCTGGGTGGCGATCGAGATGCGGACGATGTCGCTCTCGATCCACGTCCGCATCTGCTTGATGACCTCGGGCGTGACGAGCTTTAGGATATCGGGTTTCGCAGGTTCGGCCGCAGCAACGGCGCCCGAGAGCGCAAGAGCACTGGCGGCGGTGAGAAGCAGTCGGCCAAGCAGCATGATGATCTCCTTATAGTATGACTAAGTGCAGGCCGAACACTTTAGGAACAGTTAACGCTAAACCCTAATTTAGCGACCGTAACTTGACTTTCGACAATTCGCATGCAGCGCCCCGGCGCTTTGGAGAGCCGAAACGGGCGGAGGTGATTGTCATACAATGAAGGGTCGAGCCCTGGTTTCCAGCGTACAGGAGGTCATGGCCTTTACCCGAAGGGAGGCTTTGGTTACAGCAAACGCGCCGCCGGGGCGAAGCCGCCGGCGGCGCGTTCAGGGTGAGACGGCGGGGCGCGTCCGATCAGTTGAGCGGGATCGCGTTTCCGTCCTTGCTCGCCTGGTAGACGACAGAGAGGTCTTCGTACTTCAACCGGATCGCCTCGGCGCGATCCTTGAACTGCTCGCGCCGCGGCTCGGGAAGGCCGTCGACCAGAGCTTTCATCGAGCGGCCCTTCCAGAAGGCATTCGTGCGGTTGTAGCCGCCGGGCTCCAGCGTGAAGACCTCCTTCAGGATCTTCAGGTCGTGCGGGATGGCGAAGGCGTCGCGGGAATCCTCATGGCTGAAGAAATAGAAGAAATTGTCGAAACCTGCCCAGGTGATGGCCGACAGGCACATCGAGCAGGGTTCATGGGTCGACAGAAAGATGAGGTCCTTCGTATCCGGCCGGTCGCATTGCGGGATCTCGTAGAACCGCTTCAGGGTGTGAACCTCCCCGTGCCAAAGCGGGTTCTCCGTCTCGTTGTTCGTCTCGGCGAGGACGAGCGAGAGATCGGACTTGCGCAGCAGCGCCGCGCCGAAGACCTTGTTGCCCGCGGCAACGCCGGCCTCGGTCACGGGAATGATATTCTCCATCGCATCGAACAGGGCATCGAGCAGGCGTTTGGTTTCGGTTTCTTCCGACATTTTGTCTCCTTGGACGTCGCGGGAAAGGATGGCCGGATCGAGAGCCAGCTCGACCCGGGCCGTGTGGTTAAGATGAAAGCCTCAGTGGGCGGCTTCCGGGATCATCGGGATCTCAAGGCCCTTCGCGTCGTAGAGCTTGCCGTTCAGGAAATAGTCGCCGTCGTGCAGACGCGCGATGTCCTGGTAGCGGATCGTCCGTTCGGCCGCCGCGGCGAACACGGACGGCTGATCGGAATTGCCGGCCCTCAGATGATTGAACAGGAGGTTGAGAGCGATCGCCATCAGCGCCGCGGAGCTGATGCCGGAATGGAAGATCGTCGCGACCCAGGCCGGGAATTGCTCGTAGAAGCCCGGCGAGGCGATCGGGATCATGCCGAAGCCGATCGAGGTCGCGACGATCACCAGGTTCATGTTGTTGTTGTAATCGACCTTGGACAGCGTGCGGATGCCGCTGGCCGCCACCGTGCCGAAAAGCACGATCCCGGCCCCGCCCAGGACGGCGCTCGGCACCGCCGCGACCACGCGGCCCATCACCGGCAGCAGGCCGAGAGCGACCAGGAAGAGACCGCCGGTCGCCACGACATAGCGGCTCTTCACTCCCGTCACGGCGACCAGGCCGACATTCTGGGCAAAGGCGCTCTGGGTGAAGGAGCCGAAGAAGGGAGCGACGATGCTGGAGAGCATGTCGGCGCGCAGACCGTCCCCGAGCCGCCGGGCGTCGACTTTCGTCCCGACGATCTCGCCGACGGCGAGGATATCCGCCGAGGTCTCGACCAGTGTCACCATGATCACGATGAACATGGAGATGATGGCGGCGATCTCGAAGGTGGGGTAGCCGAAGTGGAAGAGCGCGGGCGCGGCGAAGAACGGGCCGTTCGCAACCTGCGAGAAGTCGGTCATGCCGAGCACGTAGGCGATGCCCGTGCCGATGATGAGCGCAAGCAGGATGGACAACCGCGAGATCGAGGCGCTGCCGAGCTTGCTGAGCAGCAGCACGATGGTGAGCGTCACCGCCGCAAGCTGGATATTGGCTGTACTGCCGAAATCGGGCGCGCTGCTGTTGCCGCCCATCGCCCAGAATGCCGCGACCGGCATCAATGTCAGGCCGATGGTGGTGATGACGATGCCGGTGACGAGCGGGGGGAAGAAGCGGGTGATCTTCGAGAAGACCGGCGTGATCAGGAGGCCGATCACCGAGGCGGCGATGACCGCCCCGAGGATGGCCGGAATGCCGCCATTGCCCGAGATCGCGATCATCGTCGCGACGCCGGAGAACGAGACGCCCTGCACCAACGGCAGGCGGCTGCCGAAGAACGGCACGCCGATCGTCTGCAGGATGGTGGCAAGGCCCCCCGCGAAGAGCGAGGCCGTGACCAGGAGACCGATCCCGCCGGTGTCCAGCCCGGCCGCCTGCCCGAGAATGAGCGGAACGGCGACGATGCCTCCATACATCGTCAGGACATGCTGCAGCCCATAGGCCAGGTTGGCGCCTATGCCGAGCTTTTCGTCCTCCGGGCATGCGTTGGCTGCAATTTCCTCGTCTGCATGTGCCAAGGTAAACTCCTCCCTACCTTGCAAGCGTTTCGCTTGGATTGCGCCCCTCTCCATCAGGCGTGCGGCATGGCCATCGGGGCATATGCCCATGCCGGAGCCGAGCTCATGCCTGGAACGGATAACGTGGCCGGATGCGCCCGGCAGCGGGCGTGCGGGAGACCGGCTGCCCCATCGCAATGGCGACTTGGCCGCAGCCAACGCGACAGCAACGGAAGAGCCGAAGCCGCACGGAACGAATATTCCGGGCGTACTCGACGCAAAATTGTTCAGGAAGGAGAATATTTTCCCTCATACCCCACCAGCTCCATAGTTGAACCGACATTTCCGTCAGTTTCGCCAGGACCCTGTTCCAGGAGTTGCGAACTCCGGATCGTCATCAACATGCGTTGAACGGGGCATTCTCGTCAGGTTGGCACCTACGTTATGATCAAACTGCATTCAGTTCGGGAAATCTGTCAAGCGGGCGCGAGCGCTGCATTGGCTTCTGGCGCTTGCCTCGGCATTCGCATCCTCGATCCGCAAAAGCCCGGCGTTCAAGAAAATGCAGGCAAAACAGGCTTTCCGGCACTTCATCGCGGCCTGTCGCATCCGAGATTTTCTCGCAAAGCGCACAACACCTTTTCAGGAGGGAACGAATATCAGCGGCGGGTATGGTCGAACGTCGGCCCATCCGCCCACGCTTTGGGGCAAGGAGCCGGCGGCTGTCGGACGGTGTTGTCCCTTGCCGCCGGCCCCCAGAAGGCCTTACCGTCTGTAGCGAAGGCGCTCCTTCTCGATCTCGGCCGGGCCGTAGGGATCGAGCGTGTCGTCGAAGCGGGTCCATCCCTCTTCGGCATAGACTGCACGGCGAGCGTCCGGATCGACCCAGCTCGACTGGCGCAGGATCGCCTCGGCTTCGGCATAAAGGCCGTCATCGACGCGCGCCGTGACGAGCGTGCCGCCGCGGCGAACCCCCTCGGCATAGACATGGGCATGCTCTTCGGGGACGCCGGATTCCGTCATCGCCCCGATCAGGCCGCCCGCCGCGCCGCCGGCGACAGCGCCGGCTGCGGCGCCTGCCGCGGTGGCCGCCAGCCAGCCCGCCGCCACAACCGGGCCGACGCCCGGGATCGCCATGATGCCGAGGCCTGTAAGGAGGCCGCCGACACCGCCGACGGCTGCACCGATGCCGGCACCCGTGCCCGCCCCTTCGGCGGCATTGGTGTCCCTGGTGTAGCGGTCGTCTGCATTGTTCGACACGATGCTGATCTCGCTCGACGGCACACCGCGCGCCTCGAGCGCGCTGACTGCCGAACGTGCGTCCGAGTAATCGTCAAAAAGGCCGGTTACGGTTTTCATGGAAGTTCCTCCGATTGTATCAGTTGGCGACGATGTTGCCCTGGTAGTCGAGCGCGACATTGACGGTCTTGCCGTCCTTCATCGCGGTGCCGCGCCAGACGCCCTTGTCGTCGAGCTTCAAGCCGGCGACGTCGGCGTAGCCGGCCTCGACGATCCGCTCGCGGGCCTGATCCTCGGTGAAGCTGTTGGCGCCCTCGACGGGGGCCGTTGCGTTCTTGCTGTCCGGAGTGGCGACAGCCGGCGTGTCGCCGTCGGTGGCGGGCGCGGTGGCGGTCTGAGCATAGGCGCCAAGGGTCGATGCGCCGACGAGCGCGGCGGCAAACAGAAGTTTTTTCATGATGTTATCCTCGTTCAAGCCGGGTGGCTCGGCGGAAAACCACGATCGCGACGATAAGTTCCCTCGCTCGTCGATCGATTTTCCCAAACCTCTTCCGAAGCGATCCGCCATATCCGCTGTCGACACGGGATTTACGGCGGCCATGAACTGCGAAGAATATCATTGACTAGGAAACTTATTATAAGTAGTTTCCCAGTCAATTATATGGAGAACCGCCTTGAATGCCTCACGACTGACCGATCACACCGGGTACTGGATGCGGATGGTATCGAACGCAGTGTCGCAGGAGTTTGCGCGGAAGGTGGCTGGCCAGGATGTTACGGTCGCCGAGTGGTCGTTCATGCGGGCACTCTACGATTTAGAGCCAGTGCCCCCGTCGGTCCTCGCCGAGAAGATGGGTATGACCAAAGGTGCGATCAGCAAACTTGCGGAGCGATTGCTGGCGAAGGGATTGGTCGTGCGGACGGAAAACAAGGATGACAAGCGCGCCCACAGCCTGTCCCTGACGAACGAGGGCCGGGACAAAATCCCGGTCCTTGCAGCGCTTGCCGATGAGAACGATGCGGAGTTCTTTGATACCCTGACGAGGGAAGAACACGAAACCCTCAACCGAATTCTGAAGATACTCGCCGAGCGGCGCGGGCTTGACGCAACGCCGGTGGACTGAGAACCGCCCTATTTCAACCTTGACATGAAAGGAACCGCCATGGACGCGGAACGGATTTCCATTGCCAAAATCTGTCTGGATGCTGCCTACGACGGAAGACTGAGCTTTCCGGAGACGGTCGAAAAACTAATCGCTGCCGGCTTCGAGGGCTACGCCGTCGACTTCCGTCGCAATAGCCGGACTTGCTATCTGCCGGATGGTGACAGCATCGTCCTGGACATGCCTCCTTCATCCGGGAGGGTCGCCCCTGCGTTCGATGCCAACAAGGTCGAAGTCCTCATACGGTGGGCCCAGGCAAACCCCGCCGACTACGGCTATGCCGCCTTCTGCGAGAAGGTCAAGGCGACCGGCTGCGCGGGTTACATGGTCTCCTTTACGGGCCGCCGCGTGGTCTATTTCGGCCGCACCGCGGAGATTCATGTCGAACACTTCCCGGCGCGCAACGAGAGTTGACTGCTGTCCAATCACGGTCGATCTCTCAACACCGAGAGACCTGTCGCGCGATCGAAAGCATGCAGGCTTTCTGCCGGCACCGAGAAGGCGACCGTCATGCCCGTCTTCGGCCGGTTGCTGGCCGGCACGAGGGCGCCGATCTCCACGCCGCCGACGCGGAAGGAAACCAGCGCGTTGTCGCCATGGAACTCAACGAGATCGATGAGCCCCGAGAGGATGTTTTCCCTTCCTTCGGCGTTACCGGATATCGACAGCGACGACGGCCGCACACCGAGCGTCAGGGCCTGGCCTTCCCTGATGTCGAAGCGCTCACGGCCGACGCGGAAGCGAAGACCATCCCCTTCAAGCAACCAAGCCTCGCCGTCGTTGCGAGCCGTAACATCCAGGAAATTCATGTTCGGCGTGCCGATGAAGCCGGCGACGAAGAGCGTACGGGGCCGCTGGTAGATTTCCGTCGGCGTGCCGGCCTGTTCGATGGCTCCGCCCTTCATCAGCACAATGCGGTCGGCCAGTGTCATGGCTTCGAGCTGATCGTGCGTGACATAGATGGTGGTAGTCTTGAGGCTCTGGTGCAGTCGGGCGATCTCGACACGCATATGGTTGCGCAGCTTGGCGTCGAGATTGGACAACGGCTCGTCGAACAGGAAGACGCGCGGCGTCTTGATCATGGCGCGGGCGATGGCCACGCGCTGCTGCTGGCCGCCCGAAAGCTCGGTCGGCTTGCGAGCAAGGTAGGGCTCCAGCCCCAGCGTGCCGGCGACGGCCCTAACACGGTTATCGATCTCCGCCTTCTCGACCTTCATGCGCTTCAGGCCGAAGGCGATGTTGTCGTAGATCGTCATATGCGGATAGAGCGCATAATTCTGGAAGACCATCGCAACGCCGCGGTCGCGCGGTTCGAGGTCGTTGACGGTGCGCCCGGCAATGGAAACCTCGCCACCCGAGATTTCCTCGAGCCCGGCGATCATGCGCAGGAGCGTGGATTTTCCGCAGCCGGAGGGCCCAAGGAAGACCACGAATTCGTGATCCGCGATTTCCAGGTTGAAGTCCTTGATGACAGTAATGGCGCCATAGGCCTTGTCAATGTGGGAGCAGACGATGTTGGCCATGCTCAGTTCTCCTCCTGCACGCGGATTTGCAGTTTCACGTCAGTCGGTCGCGCCTCGACCGCCCGCTCGAAGGCTGCGATACTGTTCTCGAAGGAATAGGTGCCCGTGATCAGCGGCTTCAGGTCGACCTTGCCGGAGGCGATGAGTTCGAGCGCCCGGTGGAAGACGTTGGCATAGCGGAACACGGTCTCAATGCGCACTTCCCTGGAGATGGCCCCGGGCACGTCGAAGCGCACGGCATCCACCGGCAGGCCGACCAGAACGACCGCGCCGCCCGGCCTCACGAGGTCGAAAAGCCCGTCAAAGGCCTTTGCGCTACCGCTGGCTTCGAACACCACGTCAGCGCCCCAGCCCGCTGTCGCCGCCGCGACAGCGGCGGAAAACGCGGTCTCGTTCAGGTTGACCGCCTCAATGCCGGGATAGGCGGCGGCGATCGCCAGCTTCTCCGTGGAAAAATCCGAGAGCAGCACCCGGCTGCAGCCGCCGGCAAGGGCCGCCAACGACACCATGATGCCGATCGGCCCCGCGCCGATGACGGCCGCGACATCGCCCGGCACGATGCGGGCACGGGTGGCAGCCTGCATGCCGATGGCGAAGGGCTCGACCATCGCGCCTTCTGCGAAGGACACACTATCCGGCAGGCGGTAGGTGAAGGCGGCGGGATGCACGGCATGAGGGGCCAGAATACCGTGCACGGGCGGGGTCGCCCAGAAGCGGACCGCCGGGTCAACATTGTAGAGGCCGAGCTTGGAGGCACGCGAGGCGAGATCGGGGATGCCCGGCTCCATGCAGACGCGGTCGCCGACCGAAAGCGAGCGGACATTCTCGCCGATCTCGACGACGGTGCCGGCCGCTTCGTGGCCGAGCACCATGGGTGCGTGCAGCACATAGGGGCCGATGGCGCCATGGGTATAATAGTGCACGTCGCTGCCGCAGATGCCGACCGTATGTATCGCGATCTTCACATCGTCGGGACCGACGGCCAGTGGGAGATCGATATCGCGAAGGGCAAGCACGCCCTTCTCTTCGAGAACCAAGGCCTGCATGGAGATATGTCCTGTCATCAATTGCTCTTGCGCCTGAACGCATTGTTGAGGAGCCCGCTCAGGATACCGATGAGCAGGAGCGGCGGGATGGAAAGCAGCACGACGGAGGCATTGAGGATGCCCCAAGGCACGTCGCGGCCGAGCTGGGTGAGTTCCGAGGCGACGATCGGCAGCGTCTTGGCATCCGAGGTCGTCAGCATCAGTGCGATCAGGAATTCGTTCCAGACCAGCACGAAGGCGAAGGCGACGGCACCGATGAGGGAGCGCATGGCAATCGGCAACGCAATCAGCAAGAACACCGCATAAGGGCCGTAGCCGTCGACGCGCGCGGCCTCCTCCACCTCCTTCGGCACGCGGGCGAAAGCGGGAACGCCGAGCCAGATGACGGTCGCGAGCGTCAGGAGAGTATAGGTGGCGATCAGCGCCGTCAGGGTGTCGTAGAAGCCGAGATCGAGCCAGATCACCATGAGCGGGATCGCTACGGCCACCGGCGGCAGGAAACGCAGCGACAGAACGAAGAACTGGATGTCGGCCGACCAGCGGTTCGGATAGCGGGCGATCGCATAGGCGGCCGGCAGGCCGAGCAGCGCACCGATCAGCACCGAGCCGCCGGCGGCGAGCAGGGAATTGACGAGGCCCGCGGCAACGCTTTCCCGGCCGAGCACATAGGCGAAATTGTCGAGCGTCGGCGTAAAGATGAAGAGCGGCGTCGGCGTGACGATATCCACACGGTTCTTGAAGGCGTTGATCGCCGTCCAGACCATGGGGAAGACGGCGGAGAAGGCCGCGAGATAGAGCACGGTCTTGCCGAGGATACGCGAGACGGTCATGGCTTTACCCTCTTCCAGATCACCGTGAAGATGACGGTCGTCGCCAGCATCATCAGCACCGCCATGCCGGAGGCGTAGGAGATGCGGCCGGATTCAATGAAGCCCTGCGAGAAGGCGTACATGTCGAGCGTTTCCGTCGTGATGCCGGGGCCGCCGCGGGTCATGACGTAGATGAGGTCGAAGGCGCGCAGCGACTCGATCATCTTGATGAAGGTGAGCGAGATGAGCGGCGCCTTCAGCATGGGAAGCGCGACGTAGAGATAGATCTCCCAAGGACGCGCATGATCGAGGCGCGCGGCCTCGAAGGGTTGTGGCGGCAGGGTTTCCAGGAGCTTCAGCACGATGACGGCGAAGAACAAGCCCCATTGCCACACGTCTACCAGCGCCACGGTCATCAGTGCCGTCGCGGGGTTGGAAAGCAGGTCGAGCGGCTGGCCGGTGATCGCCTTGTAGGGATAGGTAACGATGCCGTAGAGCGGATGGAAGGCGAACTTCCAGACGAAGGCCGCCGATACGCGCGGCAGAATGACCGGTACAAGGAAGACTAACGTCAGCACCGCCCGCTGGCGCGCCGAGGCGAATTCGAAGAGCAGGATGCCGAGCGCGACGGCGACGAGAAGCGTCAGCGTGACGGTGACAAGCTCCCAGGTCAGTGACACGCCTACGGCGTTGACGAAGCGGCGGTCCGAGAAGAGATCGATATAATTGGCAAGGCCGACGAAGCTGCCGTCGGGCCGGCTGAGCTCGCGGTTGCGGAAGGAAATGTAGACGGCATAGGCTGTCGGCACGAAGGCGAGCGCCGCGAGGATGAGCAGCGGCGGCGCCAGGAAGATGGTGGGCAGACGGGTTCTTGATGTCATGGATCTTTCCTCGGGAGCGCGCGGCCGCCGCCTCGGGAGTGCGATGGCGGCCGCGCGGTTCGAAGGCTACTGGCTGCGGGCAACGAGGTCCTTGGCGAAGCCTTCGAGTTCGGCAAGGCCATCCTTGATGTCCGTGCGAGAACCGGCGATCAGCTCTTCCAAGATGATGCCCCAGCGGTCGCCGAGATCGGGCCAGAGCGGGCTCTGCCAAAAGTTGACGGCCGTGACCTTGCCCGTGTCAGCCAGCGCCTGACCGAGATCGGGGCCGTAGAGCTTGGCGAAGGTCTCACTAGTCATGATGCTGGTGCGGTTCAGCTCGCTGAATTGGTTGGCCTCCAGGCGTCGCTGCTCATTCTCCTTTGACGTCGCCCAAGCGATGAACAGGCCGGCGCAGGCCTTCGATGCCTCATCCGCATTGGCCTTCGTGCCGATGGCGAGACCGTGGCCGTAACCGCCGCCGGTAAGCGGCGTCGGGGGCGGCAGATAGCCGACCTTGCCGGCAACCTGCGAGGATTTGGGATCGATCGCCATGCCAACGAGCGGTGTGGATTCGACCAGCATTGCGACCTGACCGGAGGTGAAGGCGCCGACCGATTCATCCCATCCGCCGGTCTGCGTGCCGGGTGCGGAATACTTGAAAAGCTCCAGGTAGGTTTCCGTCGCCTTGACGGCGGCCTCGCTGTTGAATTTCGGTTCGTTGCCGTCGAACCACTCGCCGCCAAATCCCTTGAAGTAGGGCATCCAGCGCCAGACATTGGCGCCCGAGCCACGCTGGCCGCGCAGCGCAATGCCATAAATCCCCTTGTCCGGCTGATGCAGTTTCTTCACGGCGTCCTTCATCTCGTCGAGCGTCGTCGGCGGCTTGATGCCTGCGGCCTCGAGCAGGTCCTTCCGGTAAACGAGCAAGTCGCCGCCGCCTGTCAGCGGCGCGAACCATGCCTTGCCGTCATAGGTCGCGACCTTCTGGCGACCGGGATCGAAATCGGCATAGTCGTATTCGGCGGGGTAGTAATCCATCAGCGGCGCGATCCAGCCGGCCGATGCGAAGAGCGCGACGTTCGCCTCGTCGATGTAGTAAACGTTGTATTTACCGATGGTCGAGGCATCCGCCTTGGTCTTCGCGCGGCGGTCGTTCTCGTTGAGATAGTCGATTTCGAAGGATGCGCCGCCGGAGAGCTTGGCGAACTCGTCCTTGTAGTTTTCCAGGAGCGTCAGGCCGTCGCGCGGCTGGGCAAGCACGCGGATCGTGCCGGAGCACTCGGCGGCCAGCACAACGGACGAGACGGAACTGGCAAGAAGGCATGCGTAGGCGATGCTCGAAACGAGCGTCTTCACGGATGTCATGGGTGAACCTCCCTCAAGGTATCTTTGGCCGGCGCGGCACGACCTCCTCGTGGCCGGCACCGATCTGTCAGCGAGTATCTTCGCTAAAACGCATACTATGCGTGGGAGTTGTGGAAACTAGCGTGTCTGTTGCAGCCAATCTATACTTTAATGCGAACCACTATGTTGCATTGCAAAAAATACGGACTATCTGCGCAAGGTTTCATCGATGGCAGGATGATCGTCGCGTTGCGCACGGCGCTGCGGCGTGAGCCGTCGATAGGCGGACGGCGTCATGCGGTGCTGGCGCAGGAATGTCCGGTTGAAGTTGGATATGTTCATGTAGCCGACCTCGAAGCAGATATCGGTGATCGGCATGTCGGTTTCGGCCAGAAGCTTGCAAGCCTGCCAGATGCGCAGCTTGTTGACATGGTCGGTAAAGGTGTTGCCGGTGTTCTTCTTGAAGAAGCGGGAAAAGGCGCTTTCGCTCATGCCGGCAAGGTCGGCGACATCTGACAGGCGGATATCGGTCGCGAAATTACGATAGATGAAGACGAGCGCGCGCTGGAGCGCATCGAGCGTTTCGGCATCGAGCTTCGGTGAATATTCCGGCGAGGACAGCACCTCGTACTCCGCCGAGCTGGCCAGAAGATCGAGCAGTTGCAGGAAAAGCGCCAGACGCGCAACACCCTTTTTTGCTCCCATGCGCTCGATGATATCCGCGCCCTTTATCAACGTCTCGCCGTTGAAGACGAGTCCCCGCTGGGCACGGGCGAAGAAATCCCCGAGCTGCGCAAATTCCGGCAGAAGCCGTGTCGCCTCGCGGATGCGGTCGGGGTGGAACTGCACGACGAGATCTCGCCCCTCGATGACCTCGCCGGGCGGCATCATCGTCACCCAGTCATGCGGCAGGTCCGAACCGATCACGGTGAGATAGGTCGCCGAAAAAGGGCCGATATAGTCGCCGACAAAGGCGACGCCCGCCCCCTTGCGGATCAGGTGAATTTCGAATTCGGGATGGAAGTTCCAGACATTGCGCTCCCACGGATAATCATCGAGGCGCCAGAGAAAACTTTCGTCGATGCCGGTGATGATGTGCTCGAAGGCCGGTGGACTTGAGGAGAACGGTCCTGCTCGCGGCTCCGCCCCGGCCTTTTGTCCACGCATTTTGGCGAGAGTGGTCAAGTTCTGCTCCTGCAAGGTCAAACGCCGGGTAAAGCACGTCTCAAGCCATTGTCTGGGCTACCCTCAGGGCCTTGATGTTCGCCGTCACGCCCTCCAACGTGCGTTTACTGTATGCGCCCGCCTTCGACAGATTCAAGCGACATTAGGGGCATTTTCACCTGCGCGGGGATCGAACGGCTTGCCTCCTCAGTTGAGGGCCGTGCATGCGCCGCAGTTGTCGCCCATCAAGCGCGATCGTATGTGAACGATGTCAGCAGCGTCGTGACGAAGTTGCTCGCCTTGTCTTTGACAAGCACTTCCGTCCATTCATTCGTCCCGCGCAGTCGCAGGTCGGAATAAATGCTGTCGACTGCAGCCGCTTCGATGCGCTTGATATTCGCCAGAAAGGTCGCCTCTCCGTCCGCATGATACATGTCGCGGATCACCATCCGCAGGATTTCCTGGATTGCGATCTGCCAGGCCGTGTTGATTGCCTGGAGTTCGCCAGAGATTTCGGGCATGGGAGGCTCCCTGGGATATGACAGTTATTCGGTAGCGAGCCGCAGAGCCACTCCGGTCCGTCCGGATGTCCGAAACTCGGGCACCAGAGCCCGATGGCCTTGGGTTGGCGGAGCGCCGATCGCGTTGCTGCAAATCAGGTCGACTTGGCCCGTTTGGCGATGAGAGAGGCGGTCGCCGCCTCGCGGTCGTTCAATTCCTTCGCAAGGCGGGCTTCGCGAAGTCTCCGGGTCTTTTCCTCGCGGGCCAGAGTAAGCGAATCGAGTTCCTCGACAGCGCTGTTACGGGCGAAGAATTGCGACTGGGCATTGGCGAAAGCAATCTCCGCCTGCTGGCGGGATTTGCTGTGTGTCTGTGACATGGTCTTTTCCGGATTGGGCGCCGCAGGATATCGCGGCAACAAAAAAGGCCAGGCGATCCGCCTGACCTTGCTGGTATCATGCTCTCAACAGTGCCAGTACATCCGTGGTCAACGGAGAGCGGATACCGGGATGATTCAGGCGGCCTGAAGGTTGCAGGCCGACATCTTGCCCGACTTGTTGTCGCGCTCCAGTTCGTAACCGATCTTCTGGCCTTCGACGAGCTCGCGCATTCCGGCGCGCTCCACGGCCGAGATGTGAACGAACGCATCGGCGCCGCCATTGTCAGGCTGAATGAAGCCGAAGCCCTTGGTGGAATTGAACCATTTAACTGTGCCAGTGGTCATGATGAACCCTTTCATAGCAATAAGAGGACCACAACGCTCGCGGCGCTGCGGACGGTGATAGCGATTTTTGAAAGAAAAGGTTCGTTCAGGGCACGGTGTCAGACGCGCGATAACCAAAGCTAAGCAAGCAAATATCGACAATCTACATATAGGTCTTCTCTATCGGGATGTCAACTTTTAGTTTTCGCCTTGCGATATTCTCAGCATTTGGTTGCAGTCCGTATATCCTTTTCACAACCGAAGCTACTTGAAATTCACAGCGCGCGCATCGCCCTAACCGCTGATCACGGCTCGGCGGATGACATTTCCCCCGCGAGGTTCGCGCGTTCGCGCGGCATGCCGAAGCCGGTGTCGGGGGCAAGGCCCGCGGCGGGCCGGCTCTCGATCATGTGCAGGTTCCGCCAGTTGCCGAAGCGGTAATAGGCTGCGGCCAGCAGCAGGGAGGTGATCGAGCCGGCAGGGAAGCTCCACCACAGCGCGTCCTGGCCGAGCACGCTCCGCAATGCGTAGGCGAAGGTCGTGCGCACCAACAGCACGGAGATGACCAGAATGATGAGCGGCGGCATGACGGCGCCGGTCGCCCGCACCGTGGCGAAGAGGACGATGGTGATGCCGAACAGGATGAAGGACCAGGAGGCGGCGTTGTTTATGTGGATGGCGATATCGATGGCGGCGCTGTCTCCTGTCAGGAAAAGGCCGAGCACCGCCCTGTCGAACAGGTACAGGGCCACGACCAGCACGCCCGTCAGCACGAGATTGAAACCGACGCCGGCAGCGGTGATCCGGCCGATCCGGTCCCATCGGCCCGCGCCGACATTCTGCGCGGCCATGGAAGAAACCGCAGCCCCCACCGCCAGGGCCGGCATCTGGACATAGGTCCACAGCTGGGCGGCGATGCCGTAGGCGGCCGCGACCTGCGAGCCGTAGGTGTTCACGAGCCCCATCACCGTCAGCGCCGCCGCGGAGATCACGATCATCTGCAGGCCCATGGGGACCCCCTTGACGACGACAAGGCGCAGGAGCGTCGCGTCGGGCCGCAGCAGCGCAAGGTCTTCGCCGGCAAGCCGCAGCGGATGCCGGCGCGCATAGAGCAGGGCCAGGATCGAAACGGCGCTGACGGTCTGCCCGATGAGCGTGGAGGTGGCCGACCCGGCGATGCCCATTTTCGGAAACGGACCGATCCCGTCGATGAGCAACGGGTTCAGCACGACGTCGAGGAAGACGGCGAGCGCCATGAAAACGAAAGGCGTGCGCGAATCGCCCGCGCCGCGCAACACGGTCATGACGAAGGCGAGCAGGTTCATCACCGGCACCGCGAGGAAGATGATGCGCAGATAGGATCGGGCCAGCGGAAGGGCATCGGCGGGCGTTCCGAGCAGGGTGAGGATCGCATCGACCCAGATCCAGCCGCAAACCGCGAACAGCACCGAGATGGCCAGGAAGAACGTGGCGCTGGTGCCGACGATACGGCGCGCCTCGGGCAGGTCGTGCGCGCCGACGGACTGGGCCACCAGGATCGTCGCGGCCATGCCGATGCCGAAGACCGTGCCGAGAATGAGAAACAGGACAAGATTGGCGTTGGACGTGGCCGTCAGCGCCGACTCGCCGAGAAACCGCCCCACCCAGATCGCATTGATCGACCCGTTCAGCGATTGCAGGACGTTCGCGCCGAGCACGGGCAGCGCGAAGATGAGCAAGGTGCGCGCAATCGGCCCGGAGGTGAGATCGCGGGTTCGGCTGGGTTTCGCCACGGCATTCTCCATCGCAGGTGAACTGGTTGCCCGGACGTCTATCTACCGCGCCCGCAATTCATGTCCACCCCGTTGTGCACCTGGCGGCGCATGGAGACAGCAGCCGGTATCCGCTCACCGTGGCGTCAGGTCGCGGAAGAACCCTCCAGCCTGACCGGCAATCGCGGTCGTCGCGATAGCCGGTCAGGCTGGACGTGTTTTCATGCCGCTGCTGCGCGCCTCATGTGGCTGACCGTCAGCCAGATGGCGGAGACCAGGAAGTAAAAGGCGCCGAGACCCGCATATCCGGCGACATTCGCGATCGACGGCTCATCGGGCATGCCGGCCTGAGCGATGAAGAAGGCGCCCGCTACTGCCGATTGTCCCCCGCTGAGGATCATTACCCACTGACCACCGTTCGTCTTCCAGCGGCGGACGGCGGCACTTAGCTGCAGCAATCCGGAAAAGATCGCCCATATGCCAAAGACGGCAAGCACCCAGTTCATGCTCACGTTCAGGGCGAAGATGACGATGACGGTCATGAGCGAACTGATTGCGAAATTGAACGCCTGACTGCGGTTCCTTGCCAGTCCGCCGTTTCGCGTGGCATCGATGACGTTCGCCGCGGCATCCCATGCGGGATAGACGGCCAGCAGCAGGGCGGCAACGGCAAACGACTGCCTTCCTGCGACAAGCGCCGCGATGACCCACATAGTGGAGAATGCCGCCCGCACGAAATAATAGCGCTTCAGCCAGTATTCGTTGTCGTTGAAGGTGCCGGGTGTCTGGTTGGTCATTGTATACGTCCTTGTTTTCGGTTGATGGCTGCGGTTCGCCCCTCGCCCGTGAAACGCTCAAATGTAGAAGGCGCGGCCGCCGGGAGGTGTTGTCTCGTCCCAGGCCGGCTTTCCGATACGTACGCTCTCTCCCGAGAGCTTCCGGGATCGCCCGGCGGTGAAGATCCGCCGCCGGCTGGCCTCGCCGCTCGAGGCCAGCCGTGATGGCCGACTGCCGGGCGGCGACCCAGCGCCCGTCGGGATCCGTCAGGATCGAATTCGTCTGGCAGATATCAACGGGGCTCGATGGCGCCGTCGCCGAAACCGGCTCGATCGCGGCTAGTCGCCTCGACACAACGGCCTCCTCCCGGCCTCGCTTGAACATTCGCGAGTGCGCGCCATGGCGGCGATCGGTGTCTTGATCATATTTATCTTCCTACTAGTTGATAGGCAAAGAGAACGCATTTTGCCCACGGGCGACGGCTCGCCCGCGAGATTATTGGATAGCGGTTGCGGACAGGCGCTGTAGGGCCGGATGGAGCACCACAGCAAACATGTCCGGTCGCCCATAGGCGCGCGCCGACAGCATCGCTCCGTGAACGCAGGCGAGGAACGTCTCCGCCTCGACCTCAGGGGGGCTCGACAGGGTCAGGGAACCCGTTACCGCGCCTCGCTCCATGACGGCGGTCAGCCATCTGGAGAGGAAGCGGAAGAAGGCGGTCACTTCCGTCGCGACCTCCGGCGGCAGCGAAGGCAGTTCGCTCGCCAGCATTGCGCAAACGCAGAACGGCCGGCTTGCATCCTCGATGCATTTCGCCCAGTGGTCCGCATATGTCCTGAGGATGTCGAGGGGTTGCCCGCCGCTATTCTCAAGGGCGGCGACGCCGCTTTGGGCGTCTTCCCGATAGCGCAGCACCAGTGTCCGGACAAGATCCGCCTTGGTCGGGAAATGATGGTGGATGCTTGCCTTGCGTATGCCGACGACGTCCGCAATGTCGGCATAGCTGAAGCCATTGTATCCGCCGTTCACGATCAGCGCGCGCGCGGAAGCAAGGATCACGTCGGAGGTGGTCGATAAGTTGCTCATGTGGCCAATCTACCTTCCAGTAGGTAGTCATGTCAAGTGCGACACCCGCGTGGAGACTGCGCGAAAGCAGAGGCGGGAAAACAGCGGCATTCGTCATGCCGCCGGGATTGATCCTAGTCCTGGAAGCCCGTCGACACGATGTCTTCCTTCCAGATCGCAACAGCCTCGCCAAAGGCGGCGAACTTCGCATGGGCGAGCTCGATGACGCGCGCGCTCAGGGGAAGGCGGAGCGGAGGGTTTTCGGAATCGATCGCCTTCATCATCAGCGCAACGCCTTTTTCAGGGTCCCCGAGCTGCCTTCCATCGTTCGTCGCGCGGTAGGTCCGGGCGCCGCCGGCCGAAACCGTGTAGTCGTCGATGACATTCCTTGCGACCGTCATCGAGCGCCCCAGGAATTCCGTCCGGAACGGCCCAGGCTCCACGACGATGACGGCGATGCCCAAGGGCGCGAGTTCCGCGGAGAGAGCATCGGAAAGTCCCTCCACCGCGAACTTCGTCGCATTGTAGTATCCATGCCCGGCGGTTCCCCTCAGGCCGGCGCCTGACGACAGGTTGACGATCCGGCCGCCTTTTTGTCGGCGAAGCAGGGGAAGCGCCGCCCTCGTCATCTCGATCAGCCCGAAGACATTCGTTTCAAACAGCGGACGATATTCGGCGGGCGTGCCTTCCTCGATAGCGCCGATCATGCCGTGGCCGGCATTGTTTACCAGCACATCGAGACGGCCGAACTCTTTCTCCGCGAGGCTTACGGCCCTTTGCGCATCTCCCGCACGGGTCACGTCCAGTTCGACAGCCCTTGCGGTTTGCGGATATTGAGCGGTGAACTCGCCGAGCGAGTCCAAGTTACGCGCCGTGACGACGACACGGTCGCCGCGCGCAAGCGCACGATGCGCCAGGATTTTTCCAAAGCCGCCGGAGCATCCTGTAATCAGCCAGACTTTCATCAAACATCTCCTATATTCGGGATAGGTGCCGGGCCGTCCGTGACGGACGAGCCCGGTCTCCAGGCTTCAGATCTGCTCCAGTCCGCCATCGACCGTCAGTTCGATACCGTTGATATAGCTGGCGTCCTGCGATGCGAGGAAAAGGCCGGCGGCGGCGATCTCGGCCGGCTCGGCCATGTAGCCCAGCGGAACCTCGCGAGCGGTGAAGTCTCTGAGGGCCTGGATCTCGGCCTCTCCCATATTGAGGCCGTTCTTCATGAGGGGGGTAAGCGTGAAGCCCGGGCTCAGCGCGTTGACGCGGATTTTCCGGCCGCGAAGTTCGTTGGCCCAGGTACGCGCGAACGACCTGACAGCGGACTTCGAAGCATTATAGAGGCTCAGCCCCTCCATGCCGTTGTTGGCGCAGATCGATGCCGTCAGCACAAGCGAAGCCCCGTCCTTGACGAGGGGAACCAATGTCTGGACGGTGAAGAAAACGCCTTTGACATTTATATCGAACGTCCTGTCGAAATCCGCTTCGGCCGTGTTGCCGAATTCGTTCTTCTCGCAGATTCCGGCATTCGCGAAGACCGAATCCAGCATATCGCCGCGTTCTTCGATCTCGCCCTTCAGCTTTTCCAGGTCGGAAAGGCTTGAAGCGTCGGACACCACCGGGACGGCCGCGCCGCCGAGCAGAGCGGCGGCCTCGTTCAGCGTGTGGGCCGACCGGCCGGTGATGTAGACCCGCCTGGCCCCTTCGGCGATAAGCCCCCGGGCGATGGAGAAACCGATGCCGGTGGATCCTCCGGTCACCACGGATACGTGATTTTCGAACTTCCTTGACACTATTTTTAATCCCTTTCGAGGTGAGCGGATTCGCGTTTCCGAACCGGCCGTAAGCCAATGATCAGTCTTCGGCCACGACGGCCATTTCGGAACCATTCAGTACCTAATCGGACGGAGCACGCAACGCGCACTCCCCATCCGCATCCTATTTGGAACCATTCAGTTCCCATTTCAAGTAAAATCTTTCCATCCCCTTCACGGGGAGCCCGGCGAATCTCAGGAAAGCAGTTTCATGACGAGATCGACATTCGCGCGCATCTGCTTGCGGGATGATCCCGCCTTGCCGAGCACCCTCATCCCGTTGGCCTGGGAGACGATGAAATGCGCGATTGCCTGAGCGTCCAGATGCTCGTCGAACTCGCCGGCCTTCTGGCCCCGCACGATCGCGTCGGCGAAGAGGTCCTGCAGCCGGCGAAACAAGGAAGCGATGCGCCGGGCGGCCTCGGGATTGGCCGGCAGCATTTCCGTTGCGGTCCCCACCGCGAAACACCCACGCCGTCCCTCATCGCCTGACGACAGATCCGCATAGCGCAGCAAGGCGTTCCGTATGGCGATCACCGGCGAGACGTCGGCTTTCAGGATCTCACGCATGTCTCGAACGGCATCTTCGATATAGATATCCAGGGCACGGAGAAACACGGCTTCCTTGTCGCCAAAGGCCTTGTAGAAACTTCCCCGCGACAGCTCCATGCCGCCGAGCAGATCCGGCAGCGAAGCATCATGATAACCCCGGTCCCAAAAAACGTTCATCGCCTTTCGCGTTACCTCCCCGATATCGAATTCGCGGGGCCTGCCGATGGTAGGAGAAGGGCTTGATGGCTTTTGCATGCCCATAATGTAGACTGAATGGTTTATATATGCAAACGGCTATGCCGCCATTCGGCTGCGGAGCACCTATCGCTGCTATCAAAGGACGTCGATAGTGACATTCAGTGACTGCACAGACGTGGAAAGCGGCCTGGTCGCGAACATTGGCCGTCGCCTCTGTGCGGCGAACAATCAAGCGCGGCGCGTTGGGCACGGAGGCCAAACGCAACAAGCCCCGCGGCTGTTTGGCTGCGGGGCTTGCTGTAAATTTTGGTTGCGGGGGCAGGATTTGAACCTGCGGCCTTCAGGTTATGAGCCTGACGAGCTACCGGGCTGCTCCACCCCGCGTTATGGGTGGTTTTGTGA